>NZ_MVID01000009.1 GCF_002086815.1 Mycolicibacterium parafortuitum | reverse complement strand
TTGGGCCCTGAGGAACTCGACGCCGCGGCCGGCCGCTTGTTGGTGATGATCGACCCAGACGGCCCCGAACCCAGCGACCACGAACTTGCCCGCAAGCGCTTTGTCCGGATGGGCAGGCAACAGCGCGACGGCGGCCGGGCAATCTCCGGCTACCTCGATTCGGAGTTCGGGGCGTACCTGGAAGCCGTGCTGGCCAAGGAAGCCGCCCCTGGTGCGAACATGCCACCCGAGGAGGGCTGCGATACCCGTACTGCGGGGCAGCGCACCCACGACGGTCTCAAAGCCGTGCTGCGGCGCAGCCTGGAATCCGGGGAACTGGGGTCACACAACGGGCTACCGGTCACCGTGATCGTGTCCACCACGCTGCAGGAGTTGGAAAAGCGTGCCGGGGTCGCGGTCACCGGCGGCGGATCGCTGATGCCGATCCCCGAACTGATCCGGCTGGCCGCCGCAGCCCAGCACTACCTGTACGTGTTCGACCAACACACCGGCCAATCCCTCTACCTGGGCAGAGCCAAACGCCTCGCCAACACCGCGCAGCGGATCGTGCTGTACGCCCGCGATCGGGGCTGCACCCGCCCCGGCTGCACCGTCCCCGGCTACTGGTGCCAAGCCCACCACGCCGTCGCCGACTGGAAGAACAACGGCGAAACCAACATCGACGACCTCACCCTGGCCTGCCAGCCCGACAACCTGATGATCGACACCACCGCCTGGACCACCGGCAAGAACACCACAAACCACACCGAATGGCTCCCACCACCCGACCTCGACACCGGCCGACACCGCATCAACGGCTACCACCACCCCGAACGCCACCTCCTCGACGACCAGGGCGACGAAGACACCGACGGTGGCGACGATCCGTAGCGGCGGTCAGCGGCTGCGTTCGATCGCCTCCTGCTTGATGCGATCGAACTGAGCGCCCATTGCGTCGGCGACCGCGTTCGCTCCCGACAGTGGCCGCACCATCACCATCAGATCGTCGATCAGGCCGTCATCATCGACGTGGATGAAGTCGCAGCCGGTGATCTTCTTGCCCGATACGGTCGCCTCGAAGATCAGCGCCGAATCGCGGCCGTTCGCATCGTTGATCTCACGCAAATAGCGGAAGTCCTCGAATACCCGCATCACGCCGCGCAGGATGGCCGCGGTGATCGGCTTGCCCTCGTACGGCGTGAACGCGACAGGGCTGGTGAAGACCACATCCTCGGACAGCAGCGCCTCGATCGCGGCCTCGTCGCGAGCCTCTACGGCTTTCCGGAATGACTGCATCGGTGGACCTCGTTTCTGCCTCGCGGCGTCCTGCCGCGCCGCCAGTAGAGAACGGTAGCGCTCTTCGAGACGCCGACGAGGGGCAGGTGCGACGTACGCGAGGCCTACGCGGCTGACGGGTCTCGGTGCCCCTCGACATCCTCGGCGATCCGCGAAGCGAAGAACTCAAGCGCTTCGCGTTTCGCCGACGGGATGACCGCCTCGGTCCAGTAGATCATCAGCACCCCGAGGCGATGCGTGCTCAGCCCGAACGGCACAGCGACCACGGACCGCGCTCGCAGCCTGGTGACCTCGTCTGTCCAAAGCCTACCGTCGGAAATGTCCATCCATGCCGGCTCGCCGGTCAACCGTGCGGTGGCATAAGGATTTTCCGGATCGTGCAACGCCGACCTCATCGGTGGGACGGCGGAAAGCATTCCGCGCTCGATACCCGGCGTCAGGTGCGGTAAACCGCGCCGGACCCTCCAAGAATTCTTGCCTTTCCAGGTTTGATCCATCCGTGCGGGGTATCTCGCTTGAGCCTTCGGTTGAGTCGATGCCAGAACGGCAGTCCTACGCAAATGCGATCTGGAGTAGTGATGTTTCGCCATACCGATTACATGCAGTTCGACGTGAAGCCCGAGAAGCCCGACCCCGTCTACGCGCGCAAGCTCCAGGAGCTGCTCGGCGGAGCGTTCGGCGAGATGACCGTGACGATGCAGTACCTGATGCAGGGCTGGAACTGTCGCATGCAGGGCAAATACAAAGACCTCATCATGGACATCGCCACCGAGGAGATCGGCCATGTCGAGATGATCGCCACGATGTGTGCCCGTCTCCTTGAAGGCGCACCTGCCACCAACGCCACCGAGAACGCGCTCGGCGACCCTGTCGTCGCGGCGGTGATGGGCGGCATGGATCCGCAGCAGGCCATCATTTCCGGTGGCGCACCGACGCTTTCGGACAGTCAGGGCTCTCCGTGGAACGGCAAGTACATCGTCGCGTCGGGCAACCTGCTCGCCGACTTCTATGCCAATGTCGCGGCCGAGGCGCAGGGCCGCGTGCAGACCGCGCGCCTGTGGCACATGACTGACGACACCGGCGTCAAGGCGATGCTGAAGTTCAACCTCGCCCGCGACACCTACCACCAGAACATGTGGCTGGCAGCGATCGAGGAATTGCAGGCCGACGGTCTCGAAGGCGTTGTGGCACCGAACGATCTGTTCGACGAGGAGTTCGACGAGCACGCCAGCACGTTGTGGCATCTGTCCGACGGCGCCGACGCGGACAAGGGTCGCTGGGCGCATGGCACGTCGCCGGACGGTAAGCACACGTTCAAGTTCCTCGCCGATCCGCAACCGCTGGGCGACTTGCAGTCCGGTCCGCCGCCGGACCCGAAGCTCTACGTCACCTACGACGGTGCGATGGGCGAACCGCGGCCGCCGGCCTTCGGTACCGAGAAGGGCGTCATGGGCAAGCTCAAGGACGCCATCGATCCGGACAAGACCTAGCAAGCCACCTGTCGAGGGCGGGGCGTCGCCGGTGGGTGGTCGGCGCCCCGCCCCAGGCCCATCCACTTCGATCAGCAGGAGACCGGCATGAAGGCCATGACCTACCGCGGCCCGTACAAGGTGCGCGTCGAAGAGAAAGACATCCCGTCGATCGAACACCCCAACGATGCGATCGTGCGGGTGCAGCGGGCCGCGATCTGCGGTTCGGACCTGCACCTCTACCACGGCATGATGCCGGACACCCGGGTCGGGCACACATTCGGCCACGAGTTCATCGGCACCGTCCACGAAGTCGGCTCCTCGGTGCAGAACCTCCAGCCGGGCGACCGAGTCATGGTGCCGTTCAACATCTTCTGCGGCTCATGCTACTTCTGCGCCCGTGGGCTGTATTCCAACTGCCACAACGTCAACCCGAACGCCACTGCCGTCGGCGGCATCTATGGGTACTCACACACCTGCGGCGGCTACGACGGCGGCCAGGCCGAGTTCGTCCGGGTTCCGTTCGCCGACGTCGGGCCCATACCCATACCGGACTGGCTCGACGACGACGACGCGCTGATGCTCACCGACGCGCTGCCCACCGGCTACTTCGGTGCGCAGCTCGGCGACATCGTCGAAGGGGACACCGTGGTGGTATTCGGCGCCGGACCCGTCGGGCTGTACGCCGCGAAGTCGGCCTGGCTGATGGGCGCCGGTCGCGTACTGGTCGTCGACCATCTCGACTATCGGCTGCGGAAGGCGGAATCATTCGCTCACGCCGAGACCTATAACTTCGTCGAGTACGACGACATCGTCGTCGAGATGAAGAGGGCCACCGGTCATCTGGGCGCTGACGTCGTGATCGATGCGGTCGGCGCCGAAGCAGACGGCAACCTGCTGATGCACGTCACCTCCGCGAAGATGAAGCTGCAGGGCGGTTCGCCCGTCGCGCTGAACTGGGCGATCGACTCCGTGCGCAAAGGCGGCACGATCTCGGTGATGGGGGCCTACGGGCCGATGTTCAGCGCGGTGAAGTTCGGCGACGCGATGAACAAGGGGCTGACCATCAACACCAACCAGTGCCCCGTCAAACGGCAGTGGCCCCGCCTGCTGTCACACATCGAACAGGGCTACCTGAAGCCGAGCGACATTGTCACTCACCATATTCCGCTGGACGACATCGCCGAGGGCTACCACATGTTCTCGTCGAAACTCGACGACTGCATCAAGCCGGTCGTCGTCATGGACAACAACTGATCCGGAAGAGACCATGGCAACCCCCGAACAGAACCTACCCGTCTACACCGCGGCACATCCGCCGCGCCCCGACCCGGCGCACCTGCGCGCCACGATCCCGGGCTGGGGCGCCGACCTCGATCCCGCGGACCGGCCGTCGGTCCCGAAACTGCGCCAGGATCTGAATGCCGGCGCGCACTGGGAGTTCCCGGACCGCCAACAGGAGACCACGCCGCGCGAACGCTCGATCGAGCACCGGGTGCTGACGCCGGTGTTCGGCACCGCGCAGCCGCTGAGCGGGCTGTCGGGCGCGATCCGCAGGTACGCCTACCGCTACAGCGAGGGACGCGCGGCGCATTGGCTGATCCTGCTGTTCGGCGACCGTGTCGACGTCGTCGAACACCGGATCACCGCGTTGCTGCACGGGCGGCCCGACAACCCGGTGACCGAGATGGGGTTGACGGCGGAGGTCACCCGGGGCGGGCTGCACGCTCGCGCCGGACGCGGGCGCACCGACTTCAAGCACCAGTGGATCGACACGCTCACCGTCAACGCCCCGTGGGTCGCGCTGGCCGCGGCAGTTACCGGCGTCCTGCTGGCCCGGCGCGGTTCGTCGCGGCGGTGACGTCGCTCGCTCTCAAGCTCGCGCGGGTTTAGTACCCGGCGTGGTGGCTACTGGTGTCTCATGCTGTTTGCCCCACCACCGATCGCGGCCGACGAACGGCTCGCCGAAGGAGCCCGATGACCGACCATGAGCTTCCGGTGGCCGACTACGACCAACTGACGCTTGGCGACTTGCAACATCGTCTGCGGGCCCTCGACGAGGACCAGCTCAACACGGTGTTGACCTACGAGGCCGGCCACGCGGCACGGGTGCCGGTGCTGCAGATCCTCGAAGCCCGGCTCCGCGAATTGCAGTCAGGCGCCGAACCGTCGCCGGGGGACCCAAGCCGCGCCCCTGCTGTCGACGGCCCCGAGGACCGTTCCTAGGTCACCGCTTTCCGACAGGGCCAGCGTCAGACAGGGCCGGCGTCAAACAGTGGCCTCGTCGTCGGTGCGGCGTTCTGCGATCGCCGCCAGCCGCCAGGTGGTCTCGCGGTTACGCGGGAACACCCCGGCAAGCGCGATGCGATCGGGAAGCCATGTCATCGGAGCGGACGCCGGCACCTCGGCCATCTCGATCAGGCAGCCGCCATCGTCGAGGTCGTGCAGCCGCAACGTGATCCGGGCCTTGCCGAACGGCCGACCGTTCGCGACCAGGACAAGCTCACGCTCGGGGATGCAGGACTCGACGACGGTGCTGTCGTTGATGAGGGCCGGCCACACGCCGATGGAATGGTGGATGGTGCTTCCGGGTGCGGGCCAGTCGGGGTCCACGGCGCGCATACGACTGTTACCCACCACCCACTGGGAGTACGTCCAGCCGTCTGCCAAGACCGCCCAGACCCGCTGCCGGGACGCCTTCGTCTCCCGGCGCACGATCGGTGAGCTGGTGATCTCGTGAGGTTCTGTCGTCACGGGAAGCGGCTACCCGCCCCGGCGCCGGACAAACCGGAGGCACATCGGCGCGCGGCGCGGCTAATTCGTGACACCGGGTTGCGGATCTGACATGGTGTCGACGCCATGACTGCCCAACTGCCCACACTGCTGGCCCAACTCGTCCCGCTGGCGGCTGTGGTGGCGTGGTCGCCGGTCAAGATCCTGCCGCCGCTGGCGCTGGTGTTCGCCGCGGCCCGCCCCCGCGCGACGAGCCTGGCCTACCTGGCGGGCTCACTCGCGGCTCTGGTGGCAGCCACCGCGCTGTTCACCGGCGCGCCGGATCTGCTCGGGGGCTTCCAGTGGTCGGCGAGCGGCAACGGAGCATGGGTGCGGATCGGCATCGGGATCGTGCTGATCCTGCTCGCGGCGTTCGCCTGGACGCGGCGCGGACAGGTTGTTCCCGCGGGGGCATGGCTGACCGGTCTGACTAGGATCACGCCGACGATCGCGGCGCTGCTCGCGGTCTCGTTGACGGTGTTGAACCCGAAGGTGATGCTGGCGACCGCGGCGGCCGGTCTCGTCATCGGCTCCGCGGCGATGGGCACGGGTGCCACCGCGGTGGCCGTCACCGGCTTCACCGTCCTCGCCGGTTCCACGGTGATTGTGCCGGTTGTCGGGTATGTGATGGCTGCCGAGCGGGTCGACGCCGCGCTGACCGTGCTGCGGGACAAGGTGTCCCGGCATCAGGCCGCGGTCGCCGCCGCGGTGCTCGCGGTGCTGGGCGCGGCGCTGGTGGCGACCGGCGCCGTCGGTGTCTGACCAAGTGCGGTGTTTGACCGAGCACGACGTTCTCAGGAGGTGTGATCGCATGCCCCAGCCGGGCGGTTGGCGCGGCGACCCGGTCTGGCTGGCCGAGGTTTTGCGCGCCGAGGGAATCGCCGTCGTCGAATTCCCGGGCTGGCGTCGCCGCGGGCATGGCGTGTTCGAGGACGTCCGCGGCATCATGGTCCACCACACCGGCTCCAACGCCGCCGCCGCGGAGTCCATCGCCCACGGACGGCCCGACCTACCCGGCCCGCTGTCGCAGTTGCACATCGCCCGCAACGGGACGGTGACCGTCGTGGCCGCCGGTGTCGCGTGGCACGCCGGCGTCGGGAGGTATCCGTGGTTGCCCACGAACATGGGGAATTGGCACACCATCGGGATCGAATGTGCCAACACCGGCACGAGCCCGACGGCGCCGCACCGCCGTAACTGGCCCGACGCCCAGTACGACGCGCTCGTCGCCGCCTGCGCCGCGATCTGCCGGCGTCTCGGGTACCCGGCGGAGCGCACCATCGGCCACAAGGAGTACGCAGGCCGTGCCCAAGGCAAATGGGACCCCGGTGCCATCGACATGGATGTGCTGCGACGCGACATCGCGGTGCGGATCGGCGTTGTCCCGGACGGCGGGCACGGCGCCATGCTGCTACTCCGGGGAGCGACGGGTCCGCAGGTCGCCGAGCTGCAGCGGCGCCTGAAACAGGCCTACGCCGCGTATGCGGGCCACCTTCGAATCGACGGTGTGTTCGGGGCGAAGACCGAGGCCGCGGTCCGTGAGTTCCAGCGCCGCACACCAGGACTGACGGTGGACGGCATCGTGGGACCGGCCACCGCGGCCGCACTCCGGCTGCGTGTGGTCAACCGGCCCGATTGACCTGCACTGGTCGATCCCACGGTCGATTCGCAATTACTGACTGTAACGACAATTAGCTGTGCGACACTGTATCGATCCTGGGACAGACGGGGGACGGTATTGATCAACCACACCACCGGCCTCTCCGCGGTGCGCGACCCGGCTCGCCGGCCGCACGGTTCCCGCCGCGACCCGGCCATCGACGAGGCCGTCCTGGAAGCGACCCGCAAACTCCTCGTCACCCGCGGGTATTCGGCGACCTCGATCGACCTGATCGCCGCCACGGCCAGGGTCAGCAGACCCGCCATCTACCGGCGCTGGCGTTCGAAGGCCCACCTCATCCACGAGGCCGCGTTTCCGGATCCCGGTACCTCCGCGTGCGAGGACGACGTGGCCGCGGAGATCACCCGCCTCTGCCGCGGGGCGCTGACGCTGTATGCCGATCCCGTTACCCGGGAAGCGATTCCCGGCCTGTTGCATGATCTCCGACTGGAACCGGCGATGCGCAGGTTGATCGACGACAGGCTCGAGGCGGCGGCGCGGCGGCAGTTGGCCGGGCAGCTGCAGCACGGTGAGGCCGACGGGACAGTGCGCGTCGGCACCGACGCCGACACCGTGATGGACGTGATCGCGGGCGCGGCGTGGTACGCCGTCGTGGTGCGCAAGGTGGCAGACCTCGAGGCCGCGGCGGCGCAGCTGGCCGACCTCGTGCTGCGTGGTGTCCTCGCCCGGCAGACCGACGGTTAGAGCCGGCCCACCTTCCGCAGACCCTCGAGGGTGTCGGCGATCGTGTCGGCGGGATCGCGCCAGGTGAGCCCGAAGTCGCGCTGACTCGGGGTGTCATCGGATTCGGGCATCTGCGTGTAGTACTGCATCGCCGCGGAGTTGATCGGCGTCTCGAACGGCAGGTACGGCCCCACCACGTCCAGCAGCCGCCCCGCACTGCGCAGCGCGACATCGGGGACGGGGTAGACCAGGATGGACTGGTCTGCAGCGGTGCCGATCATCGTCGCCAGCTCAGAGACCGAAACCCGCTGTCCGCCCGCCATGTACCGGCGAGGACCGCGGCCGGGTTCGAGCAGGGCCACGTGCAGCGCGGCGAGGTCTCGAACATCGATCACCACCCAGCCCGCACCCCGCCCGGGGACGCCGCGCATCTTCACCGACGCCTCGACACCGTCGGCCGCCTCGCCGAACTGGTCACCGGCCGGCGGGCCGAGCACCATGCCGGGGTAGGTGATGTTCACCGGTGCGCCGCCGTCCTGCAGTCCGCGCGCGTAGGCCTCGACGGCGGCCTTCGACCTGCCGTAGCCATCGCTGCCGCCCACCACCGGTAGGTCGGCGTGCAGCACGTCGAGGCCGGGACGGAACAGCGCGGTGAAACTCGACACGTGCACGACAGGATCGATCCCCGCCCGCACCGCGCCGCCGAGGATGTTGCGCGCACCCTCGAGATTGGTGTGCAGCATCTCGTCCGCCCGACTCGGGTCGGTGGAAACCATTGCCGCGCAGTGGATCACTGCGTCGCAGCCGTCCAGCGCCGCCGCGGTGGTCTCGCTGTCGGCGATGTCGCCCGTCACGTGGTCGCTGATGTCCGCGCCGATCTGGGCGGCGCTGGTCTTCAGCCGGTCGGGGTTGCGAACCAGGAACCGGACCTCGTGACCGGCGTCCTGGGCGGCCTTCGCCGTCCACGCGCCGACGAACCCCGTACCTCCGGTGATCAGTACCTTCATCTGCCCTCCGTGGATGCCGAGTCGCAGGCTACCCGCAGTTGACGGCCGTTAACCACAGCCTCACCTGCATTTTTTGACAACAGTCAACTTTTTCGGTGGTTGTGATCGTGGCCACGCGGGCGCTGCTATACCTTGACCGGGTGAGCTCCTCGACACGCCCGCGACTGATCGAACGTCCCGCCGATCTGACCCCCGAATGGCTGACCTCCGTGATCGGAGAGGGGCCGGTCGTCGGCTTCACCACCGATCGCATCGGCACCGGGCAGATGAGCGAGTGCTACCGCGTCGAGCTGCGCTACGCAGACGGTGCGACCGGTCCCGCGTCGGTCGTGCTCAAGGTCGCCGCGGCCGAACCGAGCAGCCGCCAGACCGGTCTGGCGATGGGGCTCTACGAGCGCGAGGTGCGGTTCTACACCGATATCGCCCCCGGCCTCGACGGTCCGGTCGCGCCGTGCCATCACGCCGCCTATGACCCTGACACCGGCGCGTTCGACCTTCTGCTTGCCGATGCCACCCCGGCCACCGTAGGTGACGAGATCCGCGGCGCCACAGCGGAACAGGCCAAGCTGGCGATGACCCAACTGGGCCTCGTGCACGGTCCGCTGCTGGGTAACGAGGCCCTCGAAGGCGCGGACTGGATCAATCGGGAATCGCCGGTGAACCAGGGGTTGGTGGCTGCGCTGTACGCCGGCTACATCGAGCGCTACCGCGACCAGATCGCCCCGGAACACGTCGAGGTGTGCGAGCGACTGGTGGCGTCGTTCGACGCGTACATGGCCGCCGAGGATGCCGCCGGTTCCCCGCGCGGCCTGGTCCACGGTGATTTCCGGCTGGACAACATGCTGTTCGGCCAAGACGGGGCCGACCGGCCGCTGACGGCCGTGGACTGGCAGACCGTCACGTGGGGACCGGCATTCACCGACGTCGCGTACTTCCTCGGCGGATCGTTGCCGATCGAGGTGCGCCGCGCCCACTACGACGCGCTGCTGGCGGCCTACCACCAGGCGCTGGGCCCGGACTCGGAAGTGTCGATCGACGACGTGCGCGACGGGGTGCGCCGGCAGAGCTTCTTCGGAGTCCTGATGTCGATCGTGTCCCCGATGCTCGTCGGGCGCACCGAGCGCGGCGACGAGATGTTCATGGCGATGATCACCCGGCACTGCCAGCACGTACTCGACACCGATGCGCTGGCCATCCTGCCCGACCCGACGATGCCGGAGCCGTTGCGGCCCAACGCCGATGACGAGGGGCGGCACGAGCCCACGGACGAGACGCTGTGGAGTGAGAGCTGGTACTTCGACTTCGCCGATCCGGCACAGGGCGTCGGTGGGTGGATCCGCTTGGGCCTGATCCCGAACCAGGGGCACACATGGATCAACGGGCTGTTGTGCGGACCCGGGCTACCGACGATCGCGGTGCTGGACTTCCAGGCCCCGTCGGCTGACGATCACACCCGGGTGGTCGCTGACGGCATCGAACTGACCCAGGACGCCGCGGAGCCGCTGCAGACCTATCGCGTCACGCTGCGCGGGCGCGGTCAGGCCTACGACGACCCGGCGGGTCTGCTGCGCGGTGAGACCGGGCGGCCCGTCGACCTGGCGATGGACCTGACCTGGACCAGCGTCGGAGCGCCCTATCTATACCGGGTGTCGCCGCGCTATGAGATCCCGTGCACGGTCACCGGCACAGTGACCGCGGACGGGCACACCTACGAGTTCACCGACTCGGCCGGCCAGCGAGACCACTCCTGGGCGGCGCGGGACTGGTGGGGGATGGACTGGGTGTGGAGCGCGTTCCACCTCGAGGACGGCACCCACATCCACGGCGTCGAGATCCTGATCCCCGGAGCGCCGCCGCTGTCGGTCGGCTACGTGCAGCGCGCCGGCGAGCCGCTGGTCGAGCTCACCACGGTGAAGACGCAAACCACGTTCGCGGACAACGACTTACCGCAGTCGGCGACACTCGACTTCGCGCCGGGCGGTATCTCGGCGACCATCGACCTGCGTGGCCAGGCGCCGGTTCTGCTCACCTCGCCGGAGGGGCGGGTGAGCCAGTTCCCACGGGCGTGGGGGAGCGTCACGACCGCCGACGGCCGCGCCGGGACCGGCTGGATCGAATGGAACCGCAACCAGGGCTAGTCGACCGCCTGCTCCGGGTGGTTCCACGGCGTGCCCGCCACCGTCGCCGGTGACGGCAACCGCGATTCACTCAGCGGCGGAACCGCTTTCAGCAACGGATTGCGGTCACGCAGCGCACCGGAAGTGCGTCCGCGACCCCACCCGACCAGCTCGCGGTAACCGCCGAACAACCCGGCACGCACCACCGCGTCCTCGTCGGTGTGCGGGCTGTCCGCCCCGGCGGGCGCCGAAATGGGGGAGACGTACAGCGCGTCGACGGGGCAGTACGCCTCGCACATGAAGCAGGTCTGGCAGTCCGACTGACGCGCGATGACGGGGATCCCGTCGTCGCCGCGCTCGAACACGTCGGTCGGGCACACCTTGATGCACACGTCGCACGCGATGCACGCTTCGGTGCTGACTATCTCGATCACGCCACGGCCTCCGCGGAGATCAGCTGGGGCAGGACAGGGTCCGGGGCAGTCCAGACCTCGTCGAGGCCGCCGACCAGGATGCGGTGGGCGAACCGGTCGTCGAGGTCGGGCAGATCCTCGCGGCGGTGTATGCCCCGGGTCTCGGTGCGCGCCAACGATGCCGCGGTGATCCACCGGGCCGCGGCGACCAGCGCGACGGCCTGCCGCGGTTTGTACGCATCCCGCGCGGGCACCGGGGCGAGCCCGGCCGAGATGTCGCGCCACAGCGCCTCCAGTGCCGCCGCGGACTCGGTGAGCCGGGCGCCGGATTTCCGGTGGCTGCGGTTCGGCGGCAGGATGTGGTCCTGCGCGACTCGGACCACCTCGTCGACGCTCGGCGCGTTGCGGGGTCCGGGCCGCAGACCGAGGCGGTCGTGCTCGACGGGCTCACCGCCGCTCGCCCGGCGGCGGCTGTACTCGGCCGCGCCACGCCCGGCCAACGATCCGGACGCGATCGCCCACGAGCCGTTGTGGCTGCCGCCGCCGCTGATCGCCCCGGTGATGAGCTCCCGGGTGGCCGCGTCGCCGGCGGCGAACAACCCCGGAACAGTGGTGGCGCAGTCGGCGCCGGTGAGCCGCAGCCCGCCGGTGCCACGCACCGAACCCTCATAGACCATGCGCAGCGGATAGGCCGTCACGAACGGGTCGATGCCCGCCTTGTCCAGTGGCAGGAAGTAGTTCGGCTGCGCGTCACGCATCGTCTGCCGGATGTGCTCGGGCGCGCGGTCCAGACGCGCGAACACCCGCTTGCCCTGCGCCAGTGCCCGTTGCGCGTCCTGGCGTCCGGCCAGCCCGCGCTCGGTCGGGAACGGCCGGCCCTGCTCATCGTAGAAACTGGCCCACTGCAGCATTCGGCCTTTGGTGTGGGTGCCCCATTCCGGTGCCAACGCGTAGGCGGTGCTGAACTCCATGCCGGACAGGTGAGCCCCGACCTCGGCGGCCATCAGGAACCCGTCACCGGTGTCGACGTTGGTGCCGAACGACCCGGACAGGAACGCGGTGCCGCCGGTGGCGAGAACCACCGCGCCCGCCGCGATACGCCACGGCCGACCGCCGTCCTGACGGGCGATCCCGTTGGCGCCGTTGACGACTCCGTCGCCGTCGGTGGTCAGCGCGGTGGCCGGGTGGTGGTCGAGGATCCGCACCCCGCTGCGGTGGGCTTTGCGTCGCATCCGGCGCATGTACTCGGGTCCCTGCAGGCTGCTGCGCAGCTGGCGCCCGTCGTCGCCGACCGGGAACGGATATCCCCACGACGCCAGCTGTTCGACGCGATCCCAGGACGCGGACAGCACCCGCGCCATCCAGTCGGCGTCGGTCAGGCCGCCGGCGGCGGCCTCTCGCTCGCGGATCGACTCGTCGCGGCGCGGACCGGGCGGGATCAACCACAGGTTGTTGCCGCCGGCGGCGGTGGCCCCACTGGTACCGCAGTAACCTTTGTCCACCAACGTGACCCGGCTGCCCGCCTCGGCGGCCGCGATCGCGGCCCAGGTGGCTGCCGGGCCGCCGCCGAGCACCAGGACGTCTGTGTGGTGTGTGTCGACGTCACCGGCTTCGGTCATGCCCGACCTCCTCCTGCACACCCAGTTCGGCCAGCAGAACACGGCGCAGTTCGTCGAATCCGTCGTCGCCGCGGCTGCGCGGGAACGGCAGATCGACATCGCGGTCCAGCGAGACCTTGCCGTCGGACAGCACGACCACCCGGTCGGCGAGCAGGATCGCCTCGTCCACGTCGTGGGTGACATGCAGGACGGCCATGTGCCTACGCGACCACAACTCGTGCAGCAGCCGATACATCTTGAGCCGGGTCAACGCGTCGAGCGCACCGAACGGCTCGTCCAGCAACAGCAGGTCGGGTTCACGCACCAGCGCCCGGGCCAGCGAAACACGCTGGGCCTCACCACCGGACAGCGACAGCGGCCATGCGCGGGTCTTGTCGGCGAGCCCGACCTCCTCGAGCGCGGCCTGCCCGCGGGCGGCCCGGCTCGGGGCGTCCGGTCCGCCGTCGGGCAGCGCGAATGTGACGTTGGCCAGCGCGCGGCGCCAGGGCAGCAGGCGTGGATTCTGGAAGACGACCGCACGCGAGCGCGGCACGATCACCGACCCCTCGGCCTGGCCGTCGAGACCGGCGAGGATGCGCAGCAGCGTGCTCTTGCCGGAGCCGGAGCGGCCCAGCATCGCGACGAACTCGCCGTCGGCGATGTCCAGGTCGAGATCGTCGAGGACCTGTTGGGCGCCGAATGCGCGACGCAGGCCACGCACCGAGACCACCGCGGCGCTCATACCGCTGCCTCGAAACCGGCGAAGCCGTTGCGCCACGACAGCAGAACCCGTTCCAGCAGCCGGACCAGCGCGTAGGACGCGAGCCCGAGCACCGCGTAGATGACGATCACCAGCAGCGAGACGTCGAACTGCAGGTTGGTCTGGGCCCGTGACATCAGGAATCCGATGCCCTCGGTGGTGTTGATCATCTCGGCGAAGATCAGGCTCAGCCATGCGCTGGACAGTCCGAGGCGCAGTCCGATCAGGAAGTTCGGCATCGCGCCGGGCAGGATCACCTGGGTGATCAGCGTGGAGCGCCGCGCCTCCAGTGTCTGCGCCATCTCCACCAGCTGCTGATCCACACCGCGGATGCCGGAATAGGTGTTGATGTAGATCGCGATCGCGACGCCAAGGGTGATCAGCACGATCTTGGGTCCCTCGCCGATACCCATCCAGATGATGAGCAGCGGGGTCAGCGCGAAGTTCGGGACGGCCTTGAGGATCTGCATGCTCCAGTCCAGGAGGTCCTCACCGGTGCGGGTCAACCCGGCCAGTACCGCCAGCACCACGCCCAACGTGATGCCCAGGACGGTGCCGATCAGCACCCGGGTGGTCGAGGTGCCCACGTGCAGCGCGAGCTGACCGTCGGTCAGCAGTCGCCACGCGGTGACAGCGACGTCCGAGGGAGGCGGGAACAGGTCCTCGTTGAGCAAGCCGGTGGCCGAGCCGATGCCCCATGCGGCCAGGATCAGCACCGGGCTGACCATGCGGCGCACCGGGCGCGGGATCCGGGCCCAAAGTCCACGCCTACGGCCGTTTTTGGCGACGACGTCGACAAGTTCCGGGGTGGCGGCGGGGGCCGCGGAACGTTGCTGCGCGGCGACCGCGGTCACGACTTGGCTCCGGCCCACTCACGCACGTCGAACGAGTTCTCCAGGGACCCGTCGGCGTCCAGGAAATCGTAGGCCGCTTGAAGCTGGTCGACGCCTTCGGCCGGGAACGGTTCGGTGTTGAACTCGTCGGGCCGGGTGGATTCCTTCACGAATTCGAGCTCGGTGCCGTCTGTTTGGGCGACCCACTGGGCGTACTCGTCGAAGTTGTCCCGGATGTCCCGGTTGACGGCGGTGACCGCGGTGCGCCACGCGTCGGCGAATCCGGGGTGCTGGTCGAGGAAGGGGGTCAGCGCGATGTTGGTGCCCGTACTACCCATTCCGTGTCGGCCCAGGCTGTCGATGATCGGGAAGCCCTTGTGCTCCAACTCGATCGCGCTGGCGCCGGTGACGACCGTGGCGTCGATCTGGCCGGAGCTGAGGCCGGCGATCGATTCGGGGGTCGGGACATCACGCACCTGGATCTTGCCGGTCAGTCCTGCGGCGTCGATCAGTTGCTTGGCCGCCCTGTCACGGATGGTGCCCTGGGGCGCGGTCACCGATTTGCCGACGAGCCCCTCGATGTCGGTCGGTCCGCCCTTGGCGCCGACCAGCCAGGCGTCCCCGTTGATCGAGTCGAGGCTGAGCAGGACCACCTCGGGATTCTTGCTGCGCGTCCGCAGGCCGGGATTGTCGCCGATTGCCGCCACGTCGACGGCGCCCGCGATCAGCGCCGATGCGACGTCACTGCCGGACTGGAAGAACGAGTACTCGATCTTGTCGACACCGGCCTCTTTGAGCTCCCTGGCGAGGATCCCCTCTTTGTCGCCCCATCCCAGCGAGCCGGCCGGGGTGCCCGTCGGGGAGGTGGCACCGATGCGCAGGGTGTAGCCGTCGGAACCGTCACCGCCGCTACCGCAGGCGACGGCCGAACCGAGGACAACGAGTGTCAGGGCGGTGCGCGCAAGGTGGCGGAACATGAAGGGGCCTCCGGGGAAGTTATGCCGATGAGCACGGATCGGCACAAGTAGACGGCGCTGCCCCGATGAGGACCACCTTTGCGCTCAGGGTGACCAGAAAGCCGCACGTGTCGTCACCGCGCGACCAGGAAGGTCACAGCGAATCTGCAGAGATTGCGAAGCGAATCCGCTGGGTGCCGGCGATACCGTCGAACGGTCACCTGTCCGAGCGAAAGGACCGCCATGGCGTGCACCCGAGGGATCATCACCGCTTTGTCCGTCGCGGGACCGGCCGCCGTGCTGGCCTTCGCTCCGTTCGCCCACGCCGATCCGCCGCCGCAGGCCGTCGTGTCGCCCGCCCAGACCATTGAGAACCTTGCCCACGAGGGCTACGACGTCCAGTTCAACTGGGTCGACGGCGAAGCGGCGAACATGCCTCTCGGGATGTGCTCCGTGTCGGGGGTCAACACAGCGACCAAGCCCGTCGCAACGGTGTCGATCGATTGCCCGTCCGACTCCTGACTGTCGCGCGGGATACCGCCGGGCAGTAGAGCCGCGGGCGTTCGATGCCTTGCGCGTTGGCGCCGTTCCCGAAAAAGCAAAGACCCGGCCGTCTGAGAGGCGGCCGGGTCTGCGGGACGAACTACTTGGGTGGCATCCGGATTCCGCCGTCGACGCGCACGACTTCGGCGTTCATGTAGGAGTTGTTGATCAGCTCGACCACCATCGAGGCCAGTTCCTCGGGCTTGCCGAGACGGCGCGGGTAGAGCACCGACTCGCCGAGCTTGGCCTTGAACGCCTCCGAGTCGGGTCCCTCGCCGTAGATCGGCGTGTCGATGAGGCCCGGGGCGACCGTGTTCACCCGGATCCCGACAGCAGCGAGATCGCGGGCCACCGGCAGGGTCAGACCGACGACGCCACCCTTGGACGACGAGTACGCGGCCTGGCCGATCTGGCCGTCGAAGGCCGCCACACTGGTCATGTTGACGATCGCGCCGCGTTCGCCGGACTCGGTGAGGTCGAGCCGGCTCATCGCCGTCGCCGCCAGCCGGATGCAGTCGAAGGTTCCGACCAGGTTGATCGCGAGCACCTTCTTGTACGCGTCCAGGTTGTGCGCCGAGGCGAACTCGCCGTCCTTACCGATCGTGCGCTGCGCCCAACCGATTCCGGCCGAGTTGACGAGCGAACGGAGCGGCCCGAGGTCGGCAGCGGTGTTCACCGCGTCTTCGATCTGCGAGGTGTCGGTCACGTCGACACTGACGTACACGCCGCCGATCTCGTGTGCGAGTTCCTGACCGCGCTCCGCCTGCAGATCGGCGATGACGACGCGGGCACCCTGGGATGCCAGCAGTCGGGCGGTCGCGGCGCCGATGCCCGAGGCACCGCCGGTGACAATTGCGCTTGTTCCATTGACGTCCACAGCGTGAGTGTAGAACAGCCGCCGGCCGAGCCGGCCGGAGGCGTGGCAGGCTGCGGTGGCTAACTAACTACTGGTCCGGGGCATCTCGGCTCGGCATTGTGAACTGTGCAAACGCTTCTCAGTGGTCCCCACCGCGCGCCGCAGGCAAATTGACTCTGTATCGAAGGTCGCCGGAACATCGGCACCGGCGCTCTCGGTGCGACACGCAGATTCGGGTGAGATCGCGCGAAGGCAACTCGGCGGCGATAGCGTCTAGCGTGGCAGACGCCGGCGGGATCGGGAGGCCAACATGGGAGCCAAGAGGATGTCGGGCGGTAGCCCCCAATCGCCGAGGGGCCGGACGCGCAGGCTGCGAATACTGATCGCCGGTATCCTCGTCGGTCTGTTCGGGGCCGCTCTGGCACTGCCGGCTACGGCCGCCGCAGAAGGCGAAACCTATACCGTCGCCACCGACACCACGTTCGCGCCGTTCGAATTCCAGAATGCCAGCGGCGACTTCGTCGGTATCGACATGGACCTCATCCGGGCGATCGCCGAGGATCAGGGCTTCACCGTCGACATCAAGCCGCTCGGTTTCGACGCCGCACTGCAGGCCGTGCAGGCCAACCAGGTCGATGGCGTCATCGCCGGTATGTCGATCACCGACGAGCGCAGGAAGGTCTTCGACTTCTCCGAACCGTACTTCGAATCCGGTATCCAGATGGCGGTCCTCGAAGACAACGAAGACATCAAGTCCTACGAGGACCTGCGGGGCAAACGGGTATCGGTCAAGAACGGCACCCAGGGTTCGGATTTCGCGAACTCGATCAAGGACCAGTACGGCTTCGACGTCGTGTCGTTCGCCGACTCCTCGACGATGTTCGACGAGGTGAAGACCGGGAACTCGGTGGCGGTCTTCGAGGACTACCCGGTGCTGCTGTACGGCATAGCGCAGGGCAACGGATTCAAAACCGTGACGCCCAAGGAAGATCCGACCGGATACGGGTTCGCGGTCAACAAAGGCCGGAACGCCGAACTGCTGCAGAAGTTCAACGCCGGCCTGGAGAACCTGAAGGCGCAGGGCCGCTACGACGAGATCCTGCAGACCTATCTCGGTGAGGAAGCGGCAGCCGGCGACAACTCCCTGTTCGGCCTGATCAAGAGCACGAGCCCGATGCTGCTGGCAGGCCTGAAGATGACGATCATCCTGACCGTCGTCTCGATCTTCTTCGCCCTGATCCTGGGTGTTCTCTTCGGGCTGGCCAGGGTGTCCCGGTCGATCTGGCTGCGGGCGATCGGCACCACGTTCGTCGACATCTTCCGCGGCACACCGCTACTGGTGCAGGCGTTCTTCATCTACTTCGGCATCCCGGCGACGATGGGCTTCCAGATGTCGGCGGTGACCGCCGGCATCATCACACTGTCGCTGAACGCGGGCGCCTACATGACCGAGATCGTCCGCGGCGGCATCCTTTCGGTCGACAAGGGACAGATGGAAGCCGCCCGCAGCCTGGGTATCGGTTACCTGCCCACCATGCGAAAAGTCATTCTGCCGCAGGCGATACGGACCATGATCCCGTCGTACATCAACCAGTTCGTCATCACCCTCAAGGACACCTCGATCCTGTCGGTGCTCGGCATCGCCGAGTTGACCCAGAGCGGTCGCATCATCATCGCCGGCAACTACAAGGCGTTCGAGATGTGGTTGATCGTCGGCGTCATCTACTTCGTCGTCATCATGGCGCTGACCAAACTGTCCGACCGGCTGGAGAGGCGGCTCGTCAAATGAGTGAACTGATACCCGAAGCCGTGGCCGCCGAGCCCCCCGGCACGGTGAAGATCCGGATCGAGGGTCTGAAGAAGGCATTCGGTGAACTGGTGGTGCTCGACGGTATCGACACCACCGTCACCCACGGCGAGGTCGTCTGCGTCATCGGTCCGTCGGGTTCGGGGAAGTCGACGTTGCTGCGGTGCCTGAACAAGCTGGAGGACATCACCGGCGGCAGGGTCGTGATCGACGATTTCGACCTCACCGATCCCAAAGTCGACCTCGACAAGGTGCGTCAGCACATCGGCATGGTGTTCCAGCACTTCAACCTGTTCCCGCACATGACGGTGCTGGAGAACATCACCCTCGCACCGCTGCTCACCAAGAAGATGGACAAGGCGGAGGCCGAGAAGAAAGCACGCGACCTACTCGCACAGGTCGGGCTGGCCGAAAAGGCGGACGTGAAACCGTCGACACTCTCGGGCGGTCAGAAGCAGCGCGTCGCGATCGCCAGGGCGCTGGCGATGAATCCGTCGATCATGCTGTTCGACGAAGCCACCAGCGCGCTCGACCCGGAGATGGTCGGCGATGTGCTGGAGGTATTGCGGGCGCTGGCCCTTGCCGGGATGACGATGGTGGTGGTGACCCACGAGATGGGGTTCGCCCGTGAGGTCGCGTCACGGGTGATCTTCATGGCCGACGGTCACATCGTCGAGGAGGGGACACCGGCGGAGATCTTCGACAACCCGAAACACCCCAGACTGCAGGAATTTCTGTCCAAGGTCCTCTGACGGGCGCGTGGTGTCTTCAGCCTGCGGTGGTCTCGATCTCCGAGAACAGCACTCGCACACCGCCGGTGGACAGTCGGCCGAGCGCCTCGAAGAAGGCGCCGGCCTCCGGGGTCTGCACGGCGGCGCTTGCCGCGTCGTAATCCGTAAAGTACAGGTCGATCATGCGGTACGCAGGCGTCGGGCTCCCATCCTCCTTTGGCCAGACCTTCGAAGCTTCCAGGCGGATGTGTCCCGGAATGCGACGGGCCGCTTCCAGTTGCTCTGACTCATAGGCTGATTCGAACGCGGCGGGATCGAGCGGGTTGTCGTAAATGGCGGTGATTTTGGTTTCAGGCATGTTCGCTCCTGGACAGTCGGGTTCTCATCGAAGGGAACGCACACATGCCGGTCAGTAATCCACCAGAACGCCGTCGCCGGCGCGGCTAGCGCGTGGCGCTTTGGATCTGGATCAGATTGCCGCAGGTGTCATCGAGGACGGCGGTGGTCACCGGGCCCATATCGGTGGGTTCCTGGGTGAAAGTGACGCCGAGGCCGCGCAGCCGCTCGTACTCCGCGCGCACGTCGACGACGACGAACGCCGTGAACGGAATGCCGTCGGCGACCAGGGCGTCCTTGAACGGCCGCACGGCCGGATGCGCGTCGGGTTCGAGCACCAGCTCGGTGCCGGCCGGGTTCTCGGGCGACACGACGGTGATCCATCGAGCGTCTCCCATCGGCACGTCGTGTTTGACGAGGAATCCGAGGACGTCGGTGTAGAACCGAAGCGCCTTCTCCTGGTCGTCGACCATCACGCTGGTGTACCTGATTCTCATGCCGATCCTTCCTTCTGCTCACCGGGCTGCAACCAGCGGTCGGCGATCTCGAGCAGCGGTGCGGTGTCGAGATAGTGGAACTTGTACCGGCCTTCGCGCCGGCTCCGGATCAGCCCGGCGTTTTCGAGCACACCGAGATGCTGCGAGGTCGCCTGGCGCGATGAGCTGATGCCGTGCTTGGTGGTCAGGCGCGCGCAGATCTCAAAGAGCGTCTGTCCGTCGTGATCGGTCAGTTCATCGAGGATGGTGCGGCGGGTCGGGTCGGCAAGCGCTTTGAAGACATCCACCTTGAAGACATCCACCTTGGAGACATCGGCCTGCTCGGCGTCATCCACGCCGCCGACGATAGGCAAGTACTCGCTTGCATGTCAAGCATTGCGGCCCGCAAGGCCACACCTAAGCAGCCCCGAGGCCGCTCGTGCTGTGTCGCAGTGCGTAATGCTCGCGCGTGCTTTCCCATGGCGATAGCATCGTTCTCCTGAGTTGAGAACAGTCGCTCTCTCAGAAGGCGACGGGGAAAGGTTGGCCGACAGCGTGATCCGGGATATCAGGGAGCTCACCGATGATCCTGCCGCCTACGCGGCCGAACTGCAGCGGCGCTGGGGCGGGTTGCTGAGCTACCGCTACCTCGGGCGCAACCACGGCTCCATGAACGTCGGCCCCGCCGACGACACCGTTACTGTCCGCCACGACATGCGCGACGGCGCAGGAGGGATCCTGTTGGCCGTCTACGGCATCGCATCCCCTGAGGGCGGCCTGGTCACCGACATGGAGGCGGTTCCCAATCCGGTCGTGCACTCGTGCCAGATTCTCGATCCAGGCGTCGATGTGCGCCGGTTCGAGGTCCGCACGGAGGATCTCAAGCGTGGGCAGCGAATGTCCTACAGCCGTTCGCTGATCGTGGACGCCGATCACCCCGACCGGGTGCTGGCACTGACCGAAGGCCAGGGCGTCTCGATCGGTGTTCCCCCCGAGGGTCTGGGAAAGATGGTGGTCGAGCCCATCGTGGTGGTGGATTCGGAGGACCTGCCGCCGTTGTGGCAGGTGTTCGGGGGAGCCCGGGTCGACGAGCAGACGTGGTCGCTGCCCGAGCTGACCGTCGATGTCGCATCGCCTGATGCGGCGCTGCACATCGGACCGCAGTTCGTCGTGCTCGAGGCGGCCGCCAGGGAAATCGCGACCGAAGCGGCGGGCAGCGACGCGATCACCGGCGTCTCGTCGCACGTCATGTTTCTCGCACGCGGCAAGGCCGGGCCGTTCCGGTACGTGTCCGAGGTGGTCGGGGATCAGAATTCCGCCACGGGCACCCTCGCGACGCGCACGCTGGGCTACGACGACGGCGCGGGCGGACGGCTGATCACCGTCGCGTCGCACCTGTTCCGGCGAGGCTGGTCAACTCCTTCTTGAGCACCTTTCCGACGTCGTTGCGGGGCAACCGTTCGACGAAGACCGCACGCACCGGCACCCGATAGGGCGTCAGCCGGTCGCGGCACCACTGGATCAGCCCCTGTTCCGTGACGGCCTCGTCCTTGCGGACCACGAAGGCCCACGGCACCTCGCCGAGGCGGTCATCGGGCACGCCGACGACCGCTGCTTCCCGGACGCCGTCGGCTTCCATCAGCACATCTTCGACGGTTCCGGGGAACACCTTGAGGCCGCCGCGATTGATCATGTCGGAGACCCGCCCGTCGAGCCACAGGAATCCGTCGTCGTCGAACCAGCCCAGGTCGCCGGTGTGGAACCAGCCCTCGTCGGTGAGCCTGTCGTGAAACGCCGGATCGATCTTGCGGGCCGCGGTGGTGGGGGTGCGCACCAGAACCTCGTCCTCGGAGATCATCACGTCGATGCCGGGGAGGGGCCTGCCGACGGAGCCGAGTTTGGCCTCGCCGAACTCCCGCGCATCGGCGGCCGACCAACCGACCACTTCGCCGCCGAGTTCGGTTTGGCCGTAGGAATTGAGCACCAGCACACCGAACTTGTCGCGGAAGCGGGCGGCATGCACTGGTGACAGCGGTGCGGTGATCGACCGGACGATCTTCAGCGGGGCAAGGTCGGTGACGGTCTCGTCGTGCAGCACCATCGTCAGCGCGGCTGGGGGCAACACTGTCGAGCGCAGCTGATGGCGGCCGATCAGGGTCGCGAACTCGCCCGGGGTGAAGCGATCCATCAGGATGACGCCGGCGCCCGCCCGGAACGCGAACAGCACCTGATAGATCCCGGCCCACAGCGACAGGGACAACGGCACCAGGTTCGGCATCGGCGCCTTCTTCGGCGCCCGTTTCGATTCTTCAGCACCGGTTTTGGAGCCTCGCAGCTTTGCGAGCAGTCGGTCGATCAGGTCGACCACGGTCGCATGCCGCAGCGGAACAGGCTTGGGTGCCCCCGTGGTGCCCGAGGTGAACTGCAGCAGCGCGACATCGGGGTCGTAACGACGCGGGGTCCCGACGGCGGGACGGGCCGCGGGGAGGACCGTCCACCCCGACCCGTTGCAGACGTGGACGGGCAGGCCGAAGTCCGCGAACCGGGGTGCGTGATCGGCGGTGGTGACGACGGCGACGGGACAGAGTGTTTCGAGCTGGGAGCTCAGCTCGGCGTCCGCCGCCCGAGGATTCAACGGGGTGTAGACGCCTCCGGCACGCCAGGTCCCGAACAGCGCGGCCACCGTGGTCGGCTCGTTGGGCAGCATCGCCGCCACCACCTGACCGACCTCCACCCCGGAAGCGCTGAGCAGCGTGGCCAGAACGTCCGCGCCGGCCGACACCTCTTCTCGCGTGACGTCGGCATCCACTGTGTGCACGGCGATCTCGGGCGCGTCGCCGAGCAGCTTCGCCAGGCTCATGCATCCTTCTCCAGTGGTTGCCACTCCGGGGTTCGCTTCTCGGCGAATGCGAGCGGGCCTTCGTTCTGGTCGGGGTGACCCCACATCGACGTCAGGTGCTTGGCGCCTTCGCGGCAGGCATCGGTGAGACCCAGTTCCAGCGCACCCCACAGCGCGCGCTTGGTCGCGCGCATCGCCGACGGGGAGTTCTTCGCGATCTTCTCGGCGAGTTGCTGGGCGACGTCACGGAGTGTCTCGGGGGGATCGACGACCTGGCTGATCATGCCGAGTTCGTAGGCACGCTGAGCGGTGAGCCGCTCATGGCTGCCGACGAGTGCCATGCGCATGACCGCCTCGGCGGGCATCTTGCGCATCAACGCGATCGTCTCCAACGCACTGACCTGACCGATCGACACATGCGGATCGAGGAAGGTGGCGTTCGACGACGCGATGACGATGTCGGCGTCGGC
Source organism: Mycolicibacterium parafortuitum (assembly GCF_002086815.1). Taxonomy (GTDB): domain Bacteria; phylum Actinomycetota; class Actinomycetes; order Mycobacteriales; family Mycobacteriaceae; genus Mycobacterium; species Mycobacterium parafortuitum. The sequence goes on along the minus strand of NZ_MVID01000009.1, from coordinate 146,127 downwards.
CACCCAGTGCAGGCCACCCCCGGCGCACACGCCGTTGATCGCGGTGATGACCGGCTTGCCGACGTTGCAGTGCCAGGCCGTCAGCTTCAGGTCGAGCGTGCGCATCGTCTCCTGGAACTGAAGCACCGACTCGCCGTCGAGTTCTTCCATGTCGGCACCGACCTGGAACGCCTTGCCGTTGCCGGTGTGCACGATGACCCGGACCTGCGGATCGGCGTCCAATTCGGCCCACGCTCTGGGGAACTCGGCCCGCATCACGGTGTCGTAGGCGTTGAGCCGGTCCGGGCGGTCGTTGATGATCCAGCCGACCGGGCCGCGGCGTTCCACGATGAGCCTTCGATAGGTCACGGCACCTCCACCGAGTTGACGGGTTGCCACAGCGGACGACGCTTGTCCCGCCAGGCGCGAGCGCCCTCGGCGTGGTCGGGATGGTCACGCAGGCGCCAGATCTGCTCGGCGGCTTCGTGTCGGGCCTGGCTCAGCCCGACCTCCAGCGACCGCCACAGCGCCTTCTTGGTGGCACGCAGTGCGGTCGGCGAGTTGGCGGCGACGGCGGTCGCCAGCGACGCCGCAGCGGAGCGCAGCCGGTCGGCCGGAAGGACCTCGGAGACGATCCCCAACTCGCGCGCACGCTCGGCAGATATCCGTTCGCCCTTTCCGCTCAACGCCATCCGGGTGATCGCCTCCATCGGGGACTTCCGGATGAGCGTGATCGCCTCGTACGCGACAGCCTGTCCGACCGACACGTGGGGGTCGACGAACGAGGCCTCCTCGGAGGCGATGACGATGTCGGCGTCAGCGACCAGATGCAGCCCGCCGCCGGCGACGACACCGTTGACCGCGGCGATCACCGGCTTCCAGACGCCGCAATGCCACGACGAGATCTTGAGTTCGGCATCCCGGGTCCGGCGCGAGTGCAGGCGCATCGCGGCCTTGTCGCGGGCCACCTGCACCACGTCCATGCCGGTGCAGAACGCTTTTCCGTTGGCGGCGTTGACGATCACGCGCACCTCCGGATCGGCGTCGAGTTGCGCCCAGGCCTGTTCGAGCTCGTCGAGCATCAGGGCGTCGAACGCGTTCGCCGCCTCGGGCCGGTCCAGGATCAGCCATCCGACTCCGTCGGCGGTCGACACCGTCAGTCGCTGGTATTCGGTGCCGCGCCCGACCGTCCTCTGGTTCATCGCCCGCGGAACTCCGCGTCGCGCTTGTCGCGGAACGCGGCCAGCCCCTCTTTGAAATCCTCACTGCGGCTGGAGAGCTCGAGCGCCATCGCCTCATTGTGCAGGTGGCGGTCCAGATCGAGGCCGATTCCGCTGTGCAGCAGCCATTTCGTCAGGCCGAGCGCCACCGTCGGCGCCTTGGCGAGGGTGGCGACGAGTGCGGCGGCGCTGCGGTCCAGGTCTTCCTCCGCGCATGCGTGGTGGATCACCTCCCACTCCGCGGCCGCAGACCCGGACAGTTCCTCGCCGAGCATCAGCAGTCTGCGCGCGCGCACCATCCCGATGACCCGGGGGAGCAGCCACGCCGCGCCGCTGTCGGGGGTGAACCCGCGTGCCATGAACGGTTCCCAGAATCTGGCGGTGTCGGCCGCGACGCAGAAGTCAGAGGCCAGCGCCAGATGAAAGCCGAGCCCTGCCGCCCAGCCACGCACCACCGCGACGATGGGCACCTGGGTCTCGGTCATCAGCGGGATGAGCCTGTTTGCCTTGTTGGGAAGTCGCCGCTGGGTGCTCCCGACGCGCGGCTTGCGTTCGGATCTGACGTTGTTGGCGATCAGGTCCGACCCCGCGCAGAAGTCCGGGCCTGTGGCATCGATACGGATGACCCGCACTGACTCATCGGTGCCCACGGCCGCGAGGTGGGCGATCAACGCGTCGAGCATCGTATCGTCGACCGCATTGCGGCGATCCGGGCGATCCAGCGTCAGCCGCAGCACTGGCCCCTGCTGTTCGGCCAGCAGGCCGGGCGCACTCGGATAGTCCATGTGGTGCTCAGTGTTCGGCGAATCGGGCCGACACCGCGGCCAGGAGTTCGGTCAGATCGGTTGCGCCGCCCGGTGGACAAGGGAGCCGGACCGGGCCCCGGTCACGGCTGGGCAGGAGCATCGTGGCATGTCCGGGGGCGGTGACCTCGCCCCGATGGCTGGTTGCGGCCAGTTCGACGTCAACGGCCGGGCGTCCTCCGTCGGCGAGGTACTTGCGGGTCACCGTGCCCGAGATCGTGTGTAGATCACCGACGTAGTTGAACAACCGGAATTCGCAGTCCAGCTTCCACAGCCACGCGTCGTCACCCATCCAGTCCGTGCAGAGGTGGATCAACCAGGTCTCGCGCATCCGGCCGTAGTCGTAAGTCGTGGGATTCCCGGCGTTTCGGGCGGCGTCGGGCTCCCAGTGCACCCGCTGCCGGACGTCGGGCACGCCGTTGGCGTCCGGAGTGTAGAAGCGGGGGATGCGCCGGCGGTTGTGCCAGGCCAGGCGCAGCGGTAGAACCCCGTACATGCCCGTGCCCATGCCGACATGCCAGCACACCATGTCGGTCACGGTGAGGGGGCCCTTCGTCAGCGGGCCCAGGGCATCCCCCTCGGTGACGTCCTCCCACCAGCGGGGTTCCGCGCCCCGGGGGACTTCACGGGCGTAGCGGCTGTCGATCTCGGCGATCTCCTCAGGACTCCAGGTCTTCGGCTCCACGGCGGCGTACTTCTTGCGTCCTCGAGCCTTGCTGCGTTCGGTCCGGATCATGTTGCGGTACTGGCCGCCCAGGATGGTTCCGTCGTCGTCGCGGTAGACCTGCGCGGACCATTCGTGCACGGCGCGCTCGGCGAACTCGCTGCCCTTGTCCAGCGCCGCGACCAGCGCGCTGCGCCGGAACACCCGATGGTCCGCACGCAACGGAGCCCACCATTCCCGCGCCGAGGACGCGTAGAACGCATGCACCCCCCGCAGCGGGTCACCGCGGGTGAGTTCGCGTTCCTCATCGGAGAGCACCGGCACCTCGTCCTCGCCGATCAGCGTGTCCCCTCCGATGAGAGCCGGCGGCGCGATGGATCCGCCCCAGACGGATTTGGCGGCGTACTCGGGGTCCGTCCACAGCGGGTTCGCGTCGCCGTAGCTCTCCGCCACGTGCCGGAATGCGTCCTCGTTGGGGCGGGTGTAGTGCGGCGGCTGGGGGTTGGGGACCGGGATGCCGATGGTCGCGCGCAACCTGGCCAGACCCTCGTCGGTGATCTGCCCCGTCTGGGAGGCCGTTTCTGCCATGAAATGCCTCCTCGTCGTGGTGATATGGGTATCGCGGCGGCAGCGAGAATTAACATACCCGAAAAGCGGAAATGCCGTTAACGCAGTAGGGGCGACACGATGGAAACACAAGAACCGGGGATAACCGTCAGTGTGCGCGACGGTGTCCAACGCATCACGATTGACCGCGCTCAGACCGCAAACGCGTTGTCGCCGTTGGCCCGTGATGCCCTCACGGAGGCTTTCGCCGCGGCCCACGACGACCCGGCCGTCCGCGCGGTCCTGCTCTGCGCTGCCGGGCAGAAGCACTTCTGTGGCGGTGCCGGGTTGTCGGCGCACGCGGCCGAGGCGAGTGCCGCCGCGCCGAGAAGCGAACGCCGGGCCGGCGATATCGCCAAGATGTTGCAGCAGGGCTGGCAGCGACTGATCAGCGCGGTGCTCGACTGTGACAAGCCGGTGGTCGCCGCGGTCAACGGCACGGCGGTGGGAGCCGGGGCGAGCCTGGTGCTTGCCTGCGATCTGGTCGTGATGTCGAGCGAGGCGCGCCTTGTCGAGGCGTTCGTGAATCGGGGGATCCTGCCTGATTCCGGCGCGGTCCATCTTCTGACGCGGATCGTCGGATTGCGCAAGGCAACCGAGTTGCTGATGCTCGGCGAACCCGTCGATGCCGCGACCTGCGCCGACCTCGGTCTGGTGAACCGGGTTGTCGCCCCGTCGGACGTGGACGGTGTCGCCGCCGAGCTCGCCGGCCGGCTCGCGCAGGGTCCGACGGTGATGCTGGGTCTGACCAAGCGCCTGCTGAAGGTGTCCTCGGAGTCCGGGCGCGACCGCGCGTTCGAGCAGGAGGCGTGGGCGCAAGAGGTGGTGTCTCGGACCAGCGACCTCCAGGAGGGGCTGGCCGCGTTCGCGCAGCGTCGTCCCCCCAAGTTCCGTGGGTGCTGATCGCTGTCAGCGCGGTGCGGGCCCTCCGCGGATGACGAACGCCGACGGATCGTCGATCGTGTCGATCGAGTCGGCGACCGATTCCGCGGTCAGCGCCGGATCCTCGATCCCGCTCGTCACTCCGATGAACACCCGCGACACCTTCCCTCCGCCCACCGAGTAGACATGGGCCGTGCGGTCGCAGTAGCGGTGTGCGAGGTAGACGACGACGGGTGTGACCAGCTCGGGGTCCATCGCCTTTCCCGCCTCACCCATGATGTCCTTGGTCATCCGGGTCCGGGCGATCGGCGCGATTGCGTTGACCGCGATGTTGTTGCGCGCGCCTTCGATGGACAGCACGTGCATCATGCCGACCAGCCCCATTTTCGCCGCGCCGTAGTTCGCCTGTCCGAAGTTGCCGAAAAGCCCTGTACCAGAGGTGGTGTGGACGATTCTGCCGTAGTTCCGCTCCCGCATCACCGGCCAGACCGCACGGGTCACGTTGAACGCCCCGAGGAGATGGACGGCGATCACCGCGTCGACCTGGTCGGCGGTCATGTTCTTGAACGCCGCGTCACGCAGGATCCCGGCGTTGTTCACCAGAATGTCGACCCGGCCGAAGGCATCCATCGCGGCCGCGACGATCGCCGCGCCCCCGTCCTCGGTCGCCACCGAGGATGTCTCGGCGATCGCCGTGCCACCGGCGGCCGTGATCTCGTCGACCACGGCCTGTGCGGCCGACGTCGACGCGCCGCTGCCGTCGACGGTGCCGCCGAGGTCGTTGACGACCACCCGTGCCCCCCGGCGGGCCAGCTCCAGGGCGTGACAACGGCCGAGCCCTCTTCCTGCGCCGGTGACGATGGCGACCTCGCCGTCGAAGGTCATCGATGAACGCGCACGCGAGGTGGTGTGGTCTGGATTCATGGCTGAGAGGTTACATTTACGATAGAGAGAATATGCGTTTGCATCTGCGATGGCATCGGAGGAAGTCATGACGGGCTCGCCAGAGTTGCTGCGTACGGCCCGGAAACGGGCAGCGACGCTGCGCGAGCGCTACCGCGACGCCGGCTTCTGGTCGGATCGCCCTACTGACCCGCTGCGGTCGGCGGCCTCGAAGCATCCGCACCGGCCCGCGGTGCGCGACCGTGCCCGGACCCTCACCTTCGCCGAACTCGACGCACTGGTCGACCTCACCGGCCAGGCGCTGAAGGACTCCGGCGTGACGCGGTCCTGCCCCGTGGTGATCGTGGCAGGCAACGACGTGGACTCCGTGGTGGCCGTGCAGGCGGCGCTGCGGGTGGATGCGGTGGTGCTGCTGGTGGCACGCAGCGCTGGGGAAGTGGGCGTCCGAGATGCGTTGATCCGCAGCGGTGCCCGTCACATGATGGCGCCGAACTGCGACTGGCCGGGCTTGGCGTCTGCGGACTGCCGCACGGTCGCGGTCGCCCGGGCCGGCCAGGGACGCCGCCCGGACACCCTGTTGCGCCCGGCCCGCGCGGCCGACGAACCGTGCTTCGTGCTGTACACCTCGGGCACCACCTCCCGGCCCAAGGGGGTGGTGCACTCGTTGAGCACGTTGACCAAGGCGTCGGCGAACTACATCGCCGCATCCGGCCTCGGAGCCGCCGACAGCATCTTCCTGATCAGCCCGCTCGCGTCGATCACCGGCGTACTGCAGGGACTCTTCATCGGTCCGATGCTCGCCGCTCCGGTGGTGTTGGAGGACCGCTGGGACCCCAGCGGCACCTGCGATCTGCTGCTGGACGCCGGTGCGACCTGGTATGGCGGCCCGGATCGACTCCTCGACAGGCTGCTCGACGAGGTGGCGCGCCGCGGTGTGGAGGTTCCGCTGCGGGCGGTGTATCTCGGCGGTACGCAACTCGACCGGCGCATCGTCGAACGGGCCGAGGACGAGTTCGGCATCATCGTGATGCGCGCGTACGGGTCGTCGGAGGTGCCGGTGAGCACGTCCGGCCTACGTGAGGAGCCGAAGTCGCTGCGGCACAACGACGACGGGACTCTGCTGGCCGATGTGCAGGTGCGGGTGGGGTCGTCGGGTGAGCCGACCGAGTGCTGCATCAGCGGCCCGCACACCTTTCTCGGCTACACCGACACCGACGACGACGTGCATGCCTTCGATGGCGAATGGTTCCGCACCGGCGATGTCGCCGAGGTCGAGGACGGCCGCGTCCGGATCGTCGGGCGGATCAAGGACATCGTGATCCGCAACGGGCTCAAGATCGCGGCGGCCGAGGTGGACGAGGCAGTGCTGCGGATCGACGGGGTGCGGGAATGCGCCGCCTATTCGGTGCCCGATGCGACGACGGGGGAGCGGTTGGCAGTCGCGCTCGTGCTCGACGACGGCGCCGAGCTCTCGCTGGCCGACGTCGCCTCGGCGCTCACCGTCGCGGGTCTGCCGAAGTACAAGCTGCCCGAGGAACTGGTGTTCTGGGAGCAGTCCCTGCCGCTCAACGCGAACGGGAAGGTCGAACGCAACACGCTGGCCCAGCGTGCCGACGGTCGACGCCGCGCGGTGGCCCCGCGCCTCGTCAGCGCGAACTGACCGGGTGGGCTGGGTGGAACACGGGAACGACGAAGCCGTCCTCGTCCTCGCGGAACGACACCGTCAACGCCATGCCGGCGCGAAGTTCGGCTGCATCGCAGCCTTCGACCGTACTCATCACCCGCGGCCCCTCCGCCAGGTCGACCATCGCGACCACGTACGGTGCGTGAGCGTCGAACGGTGCCGCGTTCTGGTGGACCACGCTCCACGTGTACAGGGTTCCGTGTCCGCTCGCAGCGACCAGCGCGACATCCTCACTCCAGCAGTGTGGACAGAATGGACGGGCATACAACGACTTCCGGCCGCACGATGCGCATCCGTTGACCATCAGGGTGCGGTCCTGGATCGCACTCCACCACGCTTGGCTGTCGGAATCGGCCACCGGCCGGTGTGGGCCCGCGGGCACCTCCATCACTGCCTCCCGAGGATCATCGTCGCGCTGTGGGAAAAGAAGCCGCCCATCGCGTGCACGCACGCCAGGCGGGCGTCGGCGACCTGTCGGGTCCCGCATTCACCGCGCAGTTGCCGGACCGCCTCGACCATCAGGAACATTCCCCGCATACCCGGATGGCAGGACGCCAGGCCCCCGCCGTCGGTGTTGGTGGGCAGCGCCCCGCCGGGACGCAGCGCCCCGGACCCGATGAATGCCCCACCCTCACCTTTGGCGCAGAACCCCAGATCCTCCACGGTGAGAAGCACAGTCGAGGTGAACGAGTCGTAGAGCTGGCACACGTCGATCTCGGCAGGCGTGACTCCCGCCTGCGCGAAGGCACGCGGCCCCGAGATCGCTGCCGCCGAGGTGGTGAAATCCCGCCATTCGCTCATGCTCACGTGCGATGCCGCGTCAGCGTCACCGAGGATCCACACCGGATCTTTCGCGCAGTCCCGCGCCACCCGTTCGCCGGCGAGCACCACCGCGCCGCCGCCGTCGGTGCGCAGGCATACGTGCTTGGACGTGAACGGATCGGCGAGCATCGGCGCGGCGGCCACGTCGGCGATCGTGATGCGTTCCGACTCGAACGCGTCCTCGTTCATCGCCGCCCACTCGTGGGCGGCGACGGCGACCTCGGCCAACTGATCGACCGTGGTGCCGTATTCGATCATGTGTCTGCGCGCGGCCATCGCGTACTTCGCGATCAGCGTCGCGCCGTAGGGCGCTTCATAACCCATCGCGCCGCCGGTTCCCAGTGCGGCGGCCGATGCGCGTACACGGCGTTTGACGTCCGAACGGGCGGTCGAACCGTAGGTCAGCAGTGCGACGTCGATCTCGCCGGCGCTGATCGCCGCGGCGGCGTGTCCGGCGAGGACCTCCCACGAGGACCCGCCGACATTCGTGGAGTCGATCCACATCGGGCGCAGACCCAGATACTCGATGACATCGACGGGCGGTAGCAGGGTTCCGTGCCCCCCGAAACCATCGACGTCCTCCTTGCCGAGACCGCAGTCGGCGAGGGCGCGACGCGCTGCCTGCGCCATCAACGCCATCGCGGTCTTGTCCGGAACCCGCCCGCAATCGGAATGGCCCACACCGACGATCGCAACGGGGTTCGCTGGCATATGTCATGGTTACCATATGGATAACGCGATTCACGGAAATGCCGAATCGTGGTTCTCAGTCGGCTAGCGTCAGGCTCTGATGACGTCATTGCGCCAGTCGCTGCGAAATGAGGGCCTGCTGCTCTGCTTGGCCTTGCTCAACTCCCGTACGCCCGAGGTCCCGGCCATCGCCGCGGCCTGCGGTTACGATGCGATCTACATCGACCTCGAGCACACCGCGACATCTCTGGACACGGTGGCGGTGATGTGCTCGGGTGCCGTCGGTGCGGGCATCGCGGCGCTGGTGCGCGTGCCCTCCCAGGATCCCAGCCTCATCGCCCGAGTGCTCGACGTCGGAGCGGCTGGAATCATTGTGCCGCACATCAACTCGCCCCAGGAAGCGCGTGATGTCGTCGCTGCGGCACGTTTCCCCCCGCTGGGGCATCGCTCGATCTCGGGCCCGAACGTGCTGAGCGGATTCCGGCCGCGTCCTGCGCCCGAACTGGCGTCGTTCCTGGAGTCGCAGACGGTGGTCGCCGTGATGGTCGAGACTCCCGCTGCCGTCGCGGAAGTCGATGCGATCGCATCGGTCGACGGGGTCGACATGGTCCTACTCGGGCCGAGCGATCTGACCGCCGAGATGGGCATTCACGGAGACTATGAGAATGCCCATTTCCATAATGCGGTAAGGTCTGTTGCAGCGGCATGCCGAAACCACGGTGTCGCGCTTGGAGTGGCCGGCATAAAGTCTGTTGACCTGCTGGAACGCTTCGTCGGGATGGGTCTGCGCTTCATCTCGGCGGGGACGGACGTCGGGATGATGACCGAGGCGGCCACGTTGCGCGCCCAAGCGCTCCGGGGACTTGACGGCCGCCACGGACCCAGCGCCGGTTGAGCGAAAGCCACGCCAGGACAACAGGAGGACGGATGCCCACCGCGATCTACACCGAGCAGGTCACCGATTCGATGGCCTGGACTGGTGCCGATTTCACAAGCAAGGAGGACTTCTGCTTCGATCTGTCCTCGCGTAACGTCGGCGCGCTGCAATCGATTCTGGTCAAGACCGGCAACAAGGACCGCGACGACATCACGCCCGAGGATGCGCGTCATCCCGACCTCGACGACGACCTCGCCCGGTTGTATCAGGATCTGATGTACGGCAAGGGGTTGGCGTGCGTGCGCGGCTTCCCGGTCGAGCAGCATTCGATCGAGGAACTGGAGCGCATCTACTGGGCGTTCTGCACCCACCTCGGTTATCTGGTGTCCAACAACTCCTTCGGGCACCGCATGGTGCGGGTGCAGGAGGAGGTGCTGCCCAACGGGGTTCAGCCGGCACGCGGCACCAAGTCGCGGGCCGAGCTGGCGATGCACAACGACGCCGCCGACATCCTCTCGCTTCTGTGCGTGTATCCGGCGGCCCAGGGCGGGGAGAGTCAGTTCTCCAGCGGGCCGGCGGCGCACAACCGGATCCTGCGGGAACGTCCGGACCTGCTCGACGTGCTGTATCAGGGTTTCCCGCACCACCGCCGCAGCGAACAGCCCGACGACCAGCCTGACGTCACCCCGTACGACGTCCCGGTGTTCTCCCAGGTCGACGGACGCATCTGTCTGAACTTCACCTACAGCAGCATTCTTCCCGCGATGAAGACACTGGGGCGAGAGTTCACGCCCAAGCAGGAGGAGGCCATCGAACTGCTTCGCACCGTGCTCGTCGAGCAGCAGGTGGAGTTCCGTCTGGAGTCGGGGGAGGCCGCGGTCGCGAACAACTTCGCGATGTGTCACTCCCGCTCGGACTTCGTCAGCAGCACCGACCCGAAGAAGGCGCGGTGCTTCCTGCGGGCGTGGATGGAAGTGCCGCTCGAGGACCGGCGGCTGCCGCTCGGGCGCGAGTACTTCCACATGGAGAACAAGGACCTGCGGCTCGGTTACGACCCCGTCGAAGGCCGGGATGGTTCCGTCGCGCGCAACGATTACAAGAACGTCGACGCCGCATTGGCCGACATGTTCAAGGCCGCTCAGGCGAAACCCAAGCTGAAGAAGTGACCGGCAGCCCGCGGCCCCGGCTGGTTTACGAACGGTGGACCGACCCCGTCGCCGGAGAGGTGCTCGAGCGCTCCGATGTGGAACTGGTGAGACTAGACCTGGAGGCATCCGACGACGACGGTTGGGCGAAACTGCGAACAGCCCACGGGTACCAGGTGGCGACCCGCACCGATGTGGCGCGCCGCCGCGACGGTGAACAGTGGCTGGCCGGTCCGGCCCTCGTGTCGCGGTGCGACAACCTGCTGGCGGTCTGTTCGGCCGGTGCCGGCTACGACGTGATCGATGTCGAGGCGTGTACCCGCGCCGGTATCGCGGTGTGCAACAACTCCGGGCCCGGCGCCGAGGCGGTCGCCGAGCACGCGCTCGGTTTCATGCTCGATCTGGCGAAGAAGATCACCGTCGCCGACCGCGCGCTGCGCGGTGGGGACATCGGCGACCGGCTGGCCCTGCGGGGCACTCAATTGCTGGGTAAGACACTCGGCGTGGTCGGCCTCGGTGCGATCGGTGGCCGTCTGGTCGAGATGTGCGCACCGTTCGGCATGGAGGTGCTGGTCTTCGACCCGTATGTGGACGATTCGACCGCACGGCGGCGCGGGGTGGTGCGGGTGACGCTGGACGAGTTGGTCGAACGGTCGGACTTCGTGCAGGTGACGTGCCCGCTCACCAGCGAGACGAAGGGCCTGTTCGGCAGGGCCCAATTCGCGGCGATGAAGCCTTCCGCGTATTTCATCACCACAGCACGAGGACCGGTCCACGACGAGGCGGCGTTGCTCGACGCACTCGTCGGCGGGGACATCGCCGGCGCGGGTCTCGACGTCTTTCACGAGGAGCCGCCGCGCCACGACAACCCGCTGTTGCATCTGGACAATGTGGTCGCCACACCCCATACCGCCGGCATCACCGTCGAAGCCGCCCGCGACATCGCTGTCGCGACCGCGCAGCAATGGCAGACGATATTCGCCGGGGGGATGCCGCCGCGGTTGCTGAACCCGGAGGTCTGGCCGCGGTATTGCGAGCGGTTCTCCGACCTCCTCGGAATGCGTCCCACCGCACGGGTGGACCTGGAGAACGGGAGCACCGTCAGGTGACGAGCTACGACACCATCGATTTCGACGTCCGGGGACACACCGCGTGTGTGACGCTCAACCGGCCCGAGGTCCTCAACGCGATCAACGACGAGATGATCGCGGAACTGGCCGACGTGTACGCCGAGATCGAACGCTCGCAACACATCTGGACGGTGATCATCACCGGCGCGGGACGGGCGCTCTGCGTGGGCGCTGACGTCAACAAGGCGGCCGACCACGACATGGAGAACGCTCCTGGCATCGACAACCAGGGCGAGCCCGTGCTCAGTTCGATGCGGCAGTGGGACGCCCCTCAGGAAGCCACGCCGCCGTGGCTGCAGATGACCAAGCCGATCATCTGCGCGGTCAACGGAATCGCCTGTGGGGCAGGGATGGATCTGGTCACGACGGCCGATATCACCGTCGCGTCCGACCAGGCGAGTCTGATGGATCCGCATGTCAGCATCGGTGTGACCTCCGGCAGGGAGGCGGTCCGACTGGCGCGCATCCTGCCGCTGCCCGTCGCGATGCGCCTCGTCCTGATGGGCAGGCACGAACGGTTGGATGCCCAACGCGCCTACGATCTGGGTGTTTTCACCGAAGTCGTGCCCCATGACATGTTGATGGCCCGGGCCTGGGAGATCGCGGACGTTGTGAACTCGAATGCGCCTCTGGCTGTGCGCGGTTCGCGGATGGCGGTGCGCAAAGGACTGACCCTGCCCATCTATGAGGCCGAGCTGCTGGCCGAGAACTATCGGATGAAGGTCGCGCTGACCAAAGACGCCGTCGAGGGCCCGCGCGCGTTCCTGGAGAAACGTCCACCGCAGTGGAAAGCGCTGTAACGTCCGACCCGCACCGCCGTGGGCAGCCGGCGGTGATCCTGCATCCTTCGGGCCGGCGGGTCACGTTCGGCGAACTCGACGCGGCGGCCAACAGACTCGGGCACTTTCTGCGACGTCATGGTCTGGTGGCAGGGGACACCGTCGCGGTGTTGATGGAGAACAACGAACACATCCACGCGGCGATGTGGGCAGCGCGTCGCTGCGGGTTCTACTTCACCCTGGTCAACACCCATCTCACCGCCAGGGAAGCGGCGTACGTCGCCGAAGACAGCGGTGCGCGCGCGATCCTGTCGTCGCACGCGTTGCGCGACCTGTGTGCCGAGCTGGAAGGTCATCTGCGCCTTCCGGATCCGGCGCTGATCGCCGACGGCGACCTTGCGGGCTGGCAGCGCTACCCCGACTGCGTCTTCGGTGAGCCCGATACCGACATCGTCGGGCAGCCCGAGGGGCAATTGCTGCAGTACTCGGCGGGAAGCACCGGGCAGCCCAAGGGAATCCGCAGGCCGCTGCAGTCGGAGACGGGCACAAGGCCGTCCCTGCCGACGCCGGTGTTCCAGGCGCTCGGGGTGTCGGACACATCGGTCTACCTGAGTCCCGCGCCCACCTACCACACCGCACCGGCCATGTGGACGATGTCGGCGCAGGCGGTCGGCGCGACCACGGTGATGATGGAGAGCTTCGACGCCGAGGGCGCGCTGGAATGCATCGAGCGCTACCGGGTCACTCATGCGCAGTTCGTGCCGACGATGTTCGTGCGGATGCTGCGACTGCCCGACGACGTCCGCGGTCGCTACGACCTATCCAGCCTCGAGCGGGTGATTCACGCGGCCGCACCGTGCCCACCGGCCATCAAGCACCAGATGATCGACTGGTGGGGGCCGATCATCGACGAGTACTACGGATCCTCCGAAGGTGCGGGCATCTCGTTGATCACGGCCGAGGAGTGGCTGAAGCGGCCCGGATCGGTGGGCAGGCCCATCCTCGGGCGGCCGCACATCCTCGACGACGCCGGCGACGAACTGCCGGCCCGCCAGGTCGGCGACGTCTACTTCGAGGGCGGTTACCCGTTCGAGTACCTCAACGACGCGGACAAGACCGCAGCGTCGCGATCCGCCGAGGGCTGGGTCACCGTCGGTGACGTCGGCTACGTGGACGAGGACGGTTATCTGTACCTGACCGACCGCAGGCACAACATGATCATCTCCGGCGGAGTCAACATCTATCCGCAGGAAATCGAGAACGTGCTCATCAGCCACCCGGCGGTCGCCGACGTCGCGGTGTTCGGCGTTCCCGACGACGACCTCGGCCAGACGGTGATGGCCGCGGTCGAACTGGTGGACCCCGCGTCGGACCACGATGCGGCGGCCGACGAGCTGCAGGCCTGGGCACGGGCACACCTCGCGCCGCACAAGTGTCCGCGTCATATCGCGTTCGAGGGGCGGTTGCCGCGCACCGATGCGGGCAAGCTGTACAAGCGGCGACTGGTCGACAGGTACGGAGCCGCTACCAGCGGTGCCGGTGGCAGGGATGATTCCCCACAGAAGTGACTTTCGGCCTCAGACAGCACCCGGTGCACCCGCCTACGCTGAGTTCATGAGCATCGCCGCCGACACCAGGACCATCCTGTCCGAAAGCCAGTGCTGGGAACACCTGGCGACGGCCGCGCTGGGGCGCCTGGTCACCGTGGATGACGGCAACCCCGCGATCTACCCGGTCAACTTCGCCGTGCAGGACCGGACGATCCTGATCCGCACCGCCGAGGGCACGAAACTGGTCGGCGCCGCGATCAACAACAACGTGCTGTTCGAGGCGGACCACTACGACTCGGTCGAGGGGTGGAGTGTGATCGTGGCCGGTGTCACCCGCTCGCTGTACACCAACGACGAGATCGCCGAGGCCGAGAAAGCCGAACTGACGCCGTGGACCGGCTCGGACAAGAACCACTACCTCAGGATCCGTCCGCGCAAGGTCACGGGCCGACACTTCCTGTTCAGTGCCGGCCCGGCGCAGATCCCCATCGGCGAGGACCCGGTGTTGGGCCACCGGGAGACCGCACCGAACTAGACATCCCACGCGGCCGGCGTCGTCTGTCCATCGCGGATATCGAAGCAATGGATGACCACCGTCGTGGACATCGCCTGCCGATCCGGATTGTGGTAGAGCGCGCACGCGCCCTCGTGCGAGTCATCAACGCCCACAATGCTTCCCGGGCCGGGAAACCCGCGTTCGCCGAGCGGCTTCGGCTTCCCGTCGATACCATTTGCGGACGGTCGCACCGTGCGGCCCGCACCCTGAATGAAGGTGGAGCGCGATGTCCGGTATTCGAGCTGTCGTGTACGGCGTTGGAGCGATGAACTCGATCATCGCCGGAATGCTTCTCGACAAGGGGGTGGAGATCGTCGGTGCGATCGCCCGCAGCCCGGAGAAGGTGGGGAAAGACCTCGGCGATCTGACCGGCCTCGGCCGTGAACTCGGCGTCACCGTCAGCGACGATGCGGCCGCGGTGTTCCAGCAGACGCGGCCCGACATCGCCGTCATCGCGGTGAACAGTTACCTCACGGATGCCGTCGAACAGCTTCGGATCTGTGCCGAGCACGGCGTCAACGCGGTCACGTTGTCCGAAGAGATGCTCTACCCCTGGGACACCTCACCTGAATTGGCCGCCGAACTGGACACGCTGGCCAAGTCCACCGGGGCGACGTTGACCGGCACCGGTTTCCAGGACACCTTCTGGGTGAACATGGTCGCCCTGTTGATGGGGACCGCGCACCGAATCGACACCGTCCGCGGCAAGGCCAGCTGGAACGTCGACGACTTCGGTCCCGAGCTGGCGACCGCGCAACAGGTCGGGCGCACCGCCGCGGAATTCGACGAGTGGGTCAAGGGCGCGCAACGTCCGCCGACGTTCGGCCGTAACGTGCTGGATGCGTTGGTCGCCGACACAGGATTGACCGTGAGGTCCATCAGCACCTTGACGCGACCCGACATCGCCGCTACGGCAATGCGTTCGGAGGCACTCGGTATCGATCTCGCGCCCGGAGACGTAGTGGGATTCACCGACATCGACCGGATCGAGACACAGGAAGGGCCGGTATTCGTCTTCGAGATGTCGGGCCGGGTCTACGGGCCGGGCGAGGGTGACATCAACGAGTGGGCGGTCGAGGGCGAGCCGAACCTGTTCTTGTCCAACGGAACCGTGCCGACCCAGGCGACGACATGTACCCAGATCGTGAACCGTATTCCGGATGTGATCGCCGCGCCGCCAGGCATCGTCACGGTCGACAAGCTTCCCCGCCTGCGCTATCGCGCCGGGTTCTGATCGCGCCACCGGCGGGGTTTATCCGCGCGGGCAGTGGGTAGCCACCCGTCACTGACGGAGGAGTGGCGCCGATGGAACGTGCAACGCCCCAGCTCGCGGGTCGCAGAGTCCGGCTGAGCCATCACGAGATTGAACTCGAAGATGGCCACCGGGTCGGCGTCTCGGTGGGCGGTCGTGGCATACCGTTGGTGTTCCTGCACGGGCTCGGACTGGGCCGTCGCGCTTACCTCAGGACGCTGAGCCGGATCGCTGGGCTCGGGTTTCTCGTTGTGGCGATCGATGCGCCCGGTCACGGCGATACCCACGATCTTCCCGATACCGCAGCCGATTTCACCGACAGGGCGGGTGTCCTTCTGCGCACCCTGGACGCTCTCGGTGTGAACAGAGCGGTGCTGGCCGGACATTCCATGGGTGGGCGGATGGCCATTCAGATCGCCGCCCTCGCACCCGAACGCATCCTCGCGACACTGCTTTTCGATGCCGCCGCCGGGGCGCCGCTCGACGCGGCGCTGCGGACCGTGATGCGCTCACCCAGCCAGATGCTGCACACGGTGGCAGGCGCACTCTACGATCTGTCGCGCGACCCGCTGAGGATGAAAGTCGAGGCGGTCGGACGCTACCTGCAGATGCTGCGCGTCATGTTGATGGGCAAGGTCATGGCGCCGACCGGATTCTGCGGAGCCACGCAGGCGCTGATGCGGGCCGGCGATTCCACTGCATTGCTGAAATTGCTCCAGCAGCGGGCGGTCCCGACCATCGTGCTTCATGGTGCCGACGACGCCATCATCCCGTTCGAGAACGCCCGCGCGGTAGCCGAAGACGCCGGCGCCGCGCTCTACAAGGTCCAGAACGCCTGCCATTCGTGGTTGATCGGGCAACCGCAACGCGGCGCCGGTGCGGTGCGCCAGCTGCTCGGCGGCGAGCTGGGCGACATACTTCGGAAAGCGGCCGCAGAGCTGAATATTGCCGATTGGCGCGATGTCTCGCCGTGGGAAGCCGCGACTGTCACGCCGGGCGCGCCGGTGCTGCGGCTGAGAAACGACGATCTGATCGGCGACGAGAACGTCTGTGACGTTGTGGAGATGGAGCGATTGCGATCTCGCGGGATGGAGAAGATCGCCTCACCGATCACCGCCTGAGCCGGGGGCTGCACCGCGGGCCGTCGACCTCGTCCGCCACACCATCGCGGCGGGGATCGCGGCAAGCGCGAAACACGCACCGGCCATGACGACGTAGAGGTACACCCCGAACGCGGTGCTGACCGGAGCGCCCCCGGAGATGACCGCGGCGCTCTCGGTTACTTTGAGCACCTCACCACCGGCGAAGGTGACGACGACGGAGCCCAGTGCGAGCGTCACCGAGACCAGTCCGGCGATCGTGCCGTGCTCTCCGGGTGCGGCGTGGTCCATCGCCAGGTTGTAACCGGATGCGCCGATCGCCCCCGCGGCGACGCCGAGCATTCCGGCGCAGCCGACCGCCAGCGGAAGAACTGAGACACCGGCGAGCATCGTCACCGCCGCGATCGTCCCCAACGCGATGCCACCGAGCAGGGGAAGGGCAGGACCGGAATGGCGCCCCGACAGCCAACCGGCGCACACACCGCCGACCACGATGCCGAGATTCGGCACGGCGAGTAGCAGTGCGATCGCCTCCCCGTCGCCGAGTCCGTAGCCGAGCCCGAGATCCGCGGGCACGTGAGCCACGATGCCGATCAGGTGGAGCACGCTCCGGAATGCGCCCGCCGCCAGTAGCAACGCCACCAACGTCAGCACCACCGGGCGATGCAGCGCCCGCAGGTCGACGATCGGTTCGGCCAGCCGCAGCGAGGAGACCGCCCACAGCGCCAGCGCGGCGACGCCTGCGAGACCCAGCGCGATCATGCGCCCGTCCGACCAGCCGACCGACGGCGCGAGGGTGAGGTAGGCCAGGAGTGCGCCCACGCCGCCGCCGAGCAGGACGGCCCCGGCCACGTCGACCCGGGAACCGGCGCGCACCGGCGACTCCGGGACGAGGCAGCGCACCCCGAGCGCGGCACCGGCGGCCAGCAGCGCCGCCACCGTGAACACGCCCCGATACCCGTACGCGTCGACGACGGGCTTCATCAGGAACGGCTCCAGCACGCCGACGACCGACGCACCGGACGTCAACAGTCCTACGAGGGTCATCGCGACCGGCGGTGCGCTGATCTCCCGCACCAGCGCGACGGTGAGAAATACAGAGCCGAAGCCGGCGCCCTGCAGGAACCGGCCGACCAGAAAGGTCCAGAGATTCGGCGCGACGAGGCAGATCAGCGCTCCGGCGCCTGCTACCAGCAGCGTGATGACCAGCACGCGCCGCTTACCGGCGATGTCCGAACTCTTGGCCAGCAGCGGCGACCAGATGGCTCCGGCCAGCATCGCCCCGACATTGAGCCACGCGGCTTGATCGGTGTCGAAACGGTCCAAGAGCTCGGGCAGGACCATCAGCGGCGCGCCGATGACCACATCGGCGAGGACATTGGCAAGGAGCAGGACGACCACCCAGAGGACCAGCCGCTTGCTCCATTGGTTTCGAACTTCGCCAGGGGGTCGCCGCAGCGCGACGCTCATGTCTGCCGGCTGGGGGAGCGCCGAAGATCATGTGGGGACAGGGACAGCTCAGTGGCAGCTGAGCGGAGATCAGCGCGAAGCCATCGGTCGATGCCGAGCCGCCGCAGCCAGGGCAGGGCGACCACCATGCTGTTGCGGCGCAACAATTGTCGTCGGTTGCGTGGCAGCACCGTGGAGTCGTTGCGCAGCGCCAGCTCCTGGTTTCTCATCACATGTTCGCGCATCCGCTGTTCGTAGATCCCGAACGCCGCTTCCGGATCGGTGTGACGGGCAAGTTCACAGGCCAGCACGTACGCGCCGGTGATCGCGATGCTGGTGCCCTGTCCGGACAGGAACGCCGGCGCGTATGCGGCGTCGCCGATGAGTGCGACCCGTCCATGACTCCATCGGTCCATCCGCACCTGGCTGACGGTGTCGAAGTAGACGTCCTCGGTGTCCGGCAGGGTGTCGATGACTTCGGTTGTGCGCCAGCGGTCGCCGGCGAACGCCCGCCGGATCTCGGCGACGATCTGGTCCGTGTTGTGCCGGTTCAGCGTGCCCGGGGCGGGATGGACGAACGTCAGATATGCCCGAGCGGCGCCGCCGTCGGGCAGGCGTTCGACCATCAGCGTGCGGCCCGGGTGGGAGTACAGGTAACCCGTTGCGGGGGAGAACATCTCGTTGTCGATGTCCCAGATCGTCACGTACGCGTCGAGATGGTGGAGATATCTTGCGTCGGGACCGAAGGCCAGGGCGCGGACCTTCGAGTGGATCCCGTCGGCGCCGATCACCACGTCGAACCGCCGGTGTCCATGACGGCTGAAGGTGACGTCGACGCCGTCTCCGGTATCGGTCAGTGCGGTGATGCTGTCCCCGAACAGGCACTCGGCCCGGTCGGCGCTCGCGTCGAACAGGATCCGAGTGAGCTCACCTCGGGTGATCTCGACGTCACCGGCCTCGGCGTCGTTGGCCAG
This sequence comes from Mycolicibacterium parafortuitum, assembly GCF_002086815.1. Lineage (GTDB taxonomy): Bacteria > Actinomycetota > Actinomycetes > Mycobacteriales > Mycobacteriaceae > Mycobacterium > Mycobacterium parafortuitum. The sequence continues at coordinate 127,062 of NZ_MVID01000009.1, read as the reverse complement.
TTGGCCGAGATCCAGTCGGCACAAACGACGGCCGCCCGGTGTGAGGACCTGCAGCGGGACGTGCTGATAGCGATGTGCCGCGATCTGGGTGGAAAGGCCCATGCGTTCCACGACTTCGATTGCAGTGCCCCGGATGTCGATTGGGTAGCCGCTGGTGCGTAACCGCTCGGCACGCTCGACGACGGTGACGTCCCACCCGGCTTCGGTGAGCCAGAAGGCCAGAACCGGTCCAGCGATGCCGGCGCCGCTGATCAGCGCACTGCGAGTCGTCATGAATCCTCCGGATCGGGTGATGCGCTGAGCGCTGCAAATAAGCTACGTTTTTGTCGCTTATCCGCGAACGTACCTGCGTGCGATAAGCTACGCAAGTGTCCTCTAAAGGTGTGTCCGGGCAGCGTCGTCGCGGCTCGGCATTGGAGTCCGCGATCCTGGAGGCCGGCTGGGATCAACTCCTCGAAGCGGGCTATGAGCGGTTCACCATCGAGTCCGTCGCCGCGAGGTCGGGGTCGGCGCGATCGGTGCTGTATCGGCGGTGGCCGTCCCGGACAGAGCTGCTGGAGGCGGTGCTCCGGCACCGGGGTGCACACGACAGGATCGAGGCTCCCGACACCGGAAATCTGCGCGACGACGTGGTGGCGGTCCTGACCGAGTTCGCCGACCGGCGCTCACGCATCATCGGGTTGATCACCGCACGGCTCGGCGCGTACTTCGACGAAGGGGGAGGGTCGCCGCAGCAGCTGCGCACGATGTTCCTCACCGACGGGCCGAGCGCGATGGAAACCATCGTCGAGCGCGCGGTCAGCCGCGGTGAGCTGACCGCGGCGCCTTCGGATCGCGTCGTCGCGCTTCCGGTCGATCTGGTGCGGCACGAGATGCTGATGACGATGACCGCAGTGCCCGAAGCCACCATCCGCGAGATCGTCGACGACATCTTTCTGCCGTTGGCGACCAACTTCGGCAGGCAATAGGCGGCGTCCTCGGACGGGGCGAGGTGGTCGTTAGAGTGGCCGCCATGACCGAACAGCTCGATGCCACCCATCCGGACCTCGTCGCCGTCGAGGTGCCGACGCACTGGTACAACCTGGCGGCCGAGCTCTCCGAGCCCATCCCGCCGCATCTGCATCCGGGGACCAGGGAACCGGTCGGCCCGGATGACCTCGCGCCGTTGTTCGCCAGCGGGTTGATCGCGCAGGAGGCGTCCACCGAGACCTATGTCGAGATCCCGCGCGAGGTACGGGAGATCTACGCGATGTGGCGGCCGTCACCGCTGATTCGGGCCCGGCGCTTCGAGAAGGCGCTGAACACCGGCGCCCACATCTACGTCAAGTACGAAGGTGTCAGCCCGGTGGGCAGCCATAAGACCAACTCGGCGGTGGCGCAGGCCTACTACAACTCCGTCGACGGTGTCCGGAAGCTGACCACCGAGACCGGCGCCGGGCAGTGGGGGAGCGCGCTGTCGTTCGCCGGGGCGCAGTTCGGCCTGGAGATCGAGGTGTGGCAGGTCCGCGCGTCGTACGAGTCCAAGCCCTATCGCGGACACCTCATGCGGACCTACGGCGGCACGGTGCACTCGAGCCCGTCGACGCTCACGGCCTCGGGCCGCGCCATCTTGGCCAAGGACCCGAGCACCACCGGCAGCCTCGGTATGGCGGTCAGCGAGGCGGTCGAGGTCGCGGCGGCGGACCCGGACGCCCGTTATGCGCTGGGCAGCGTGCTCAACCATGTGGTGCTGCATCAGACCGTCATCGGGCAAGAGGCCGTCGCGCAGCTGGCGCTGGCCGAACCGGACGGCGCCGACATCGTGTTCGGTTGCGCCGGTGGTGGTTCCAACCTGGCCGGACTGTCGTTTCCGTTCCTGCGGGAGAAGATCCACGGCCGTTCGAACCCGCGGGTCGTGGCCGCCGAGCCGGCCGCGTGTCCGTCGATCACCCAGGGCGAGTACCGCTACGACCACGGCGACGTCGCCGGACTGACCCCGCTGCTCAAGATGCACACACTCGGTATGGATTTCGTGCCTGACCCGATTCACGCCGGCGGCTTGCGCTACCACGGTATGGCGCCGGCGCTCAGCCACACCGTCGAGCTCGGCCTGGTCGAAGGCGTGGCCATCTCGCAACACGACGCGTTCGACGCCGGTGTGCAGTTCGCGCGGACGCAGGGCATCGTGCCGGCACCGGAGTCGACGCATGCCATCGCAGCCGCCGCCAGGCATGTCGCCGACGACCCGCGCGAGCAGGTGGTGATCATCGGGCTGTCCGGGCATGGACAGCTGGATCTGCCCGCGTATGCGGAGTACCTCGACGGCAGGATCTGAGCAGCGGATTTGCGTACGCGCCTATCCTCGAGACCAGGCATTTTCTCGAAGAGGTGAGCACGGTGTTCCATCTGCGGTCGCGCGGTCAGTCGATCGAGGCCACGCTCAAACAGATCGAACACCGGGTCCTCGACGACGTCCATCTGCCCGCGTGGGCCCGTCGCGCGGCGTGGGCGGCGACCACGGCGCTGGTCGTGACGGTCATCGTGGCGTGGGTTGTGGGCGGCTCTGTACCGGTGGCCGCATCGGTGCTGGGCGCCGGCGCCGCGGCCTGTTCGGTCGTCACGCTGCGGCGCCGCCGGTTCCGGTGGTGTGTCGCGGCCGCTTACCTGTCCGGGGTGTCGACGGTCGCCGGTGTCGGCGCGTTCTGGTGGTCACGAACCGGCTCGGCGGGCCCGATCCTGGCGACATCCACCGCGGTTGCCGCGGTGGCTGCGGCGACACTCACCGCAGTGTGGGTCGCGGTGGCGATCACCCCGGTGAAGGATTCACACCCGGACCTGCGGCAGCCCGGCAGACGTAAGTGGGGTGTCCGCGAAAGCGGCGCGACGATCACTTGGCCGCCGCCGTGTGCGGGGCCGCACTTTCCCGACCGCACGTAGCGGGGCGGAATCAAGCGGCGTCAATCGAACCGGCTTTTCTCAGCTCGCCGGTGATCCCTGCGACAGGGCGCTCAGCCGGCTCACGGCGAACGCGGCAGCCCGGTCGGCCATGCCGTTGACACCATACTGGTGGTGCGGACCGTGATCCTGACTCGGGACCGTACCGGTGCAGACGGCATCGCCGGGCGCGCAGAACTCGAGTGCCTTGCTCGCATATGCCGGGCCGACGTGGATATCGGCGGCGCCGTACTTCTCCGCCGACCAGCCCGCCGGAGTCCCGAACAGCACCACGGCCGCCACGTTGTCGGCGACGCGCGCAGGAAGCGGCAGTGGCGCAGCTCCGCGGGCGATCCCGGTCGGCACCACGCCGGACGTGGCCAGAGCCGTCACCACCGCGCCTTGCGAGTAACCGCCCAACACCAGTTTGGTGTTCGGGCACACCGACGCCACGCTCCGCACATGGTTGGACTCGTCGCGCACGCCTTCGACGACGTTCATCTTGAATACCGTCCCGCCGGTGAAGTTGCTGCTCGCCGGGTAGTTGACGCCGTGCACATCCACCGTTCGCGGAGATACCTGCGCACGAAGCGAATCGACGAACCGCCGGCCGACGCCGCCGACTCCGGGCGGCTCGGCGGTACCGCGAGCGAAGACGACGTCGATGTCGGGACATGCTTGCGATCCGGCCGTCGGGACGATCACCGGCAGCGCGGCAATGGCCAGCGCGGAAGCGACGACCATTCGCCCGACGAAGCGTATCCCAAAGGTCACTGGTTTCTTCCCCCCGATAATCCCTCGTGAACTATGACAGAGTCGGCAACCGCCGATGGTACTTATCGGCACGACGCGCCGTGCGCGCGGGAAGACGCCGCGATCGCGATTGGCGTGGCGGCCCCATGATCTTGAAAAGGACTGTGTAGCAGCTACTTTGGCGGTCATCTGACCTCCACGCAGTACCGGCGGCTTCGTCACCGTGGCGGTTTTGCCGTGTCGCAGTCGAGCCCGGTCGCAGTGCTGCAGGGGCATTAAGCGGAATAATTCGTCCGAATAATGGTTATGCTTCATCAGAGTGCCAACGACATCAACATCCGCCGATCCGCTTCCGATCCATGGCGGCTGATCTCACGACAACCGAAACCTTGAAGAGGAGAGCAACCATGAACACCGCTCTGTCGCAACTGCCCGCCGAGCATGTCGCGCCTGACAGCGTGCTCTGGACACCGACTGATCTCGGGGCGATCGCGCTGCCGCACCGGCTTGCCATGGCTCCCATGACAAGGGACCGCTCAGCGCCCGACGGTTCGCCGACCGCCATGAACGTCGAGTACTACCGGCAACGCGCGTCGACGGCTGTGATCATTACCGAAGGCACTCAGCCCTCAGCCGACGGCCAGGGCTATCTGGTCACTCCGGGCATCTACACCGACGAGCACGTGGCCGGCTGGACCCGGGTCATCGATGCCGTGCACCAAGCCGGGGGACGGATCATCCTGCAACTGATGCACGTCGGCCGAATCTCCCATCCGGACAACACCCCTCATCATCGTCAACCCGTGGCTCCCTCGGCGGTCGCGCCGCACACCCAGATGTTCACAGCGCAAGGGCTGGTGCCGATACCTGAGCCGCGCGCCCTGGCTTTCGCCGAGGTGCAGAAGACAATTGACGACTTCCGCCACGCCGCCGCATGTGCGATGCGCGCCGGCGCCGATGGTGTCGAGATTCACGGCGCCAACGGATATCTGGTGCACCAGTTCCTGTCGAGTAATGCCAACCAACGATCCGACGCTTACGGTGGTTCCATTCCGAACAGAATCCGCTTCGCCGTCGAGGTCGCCGAGGCGGTAGCCGACGTGGTCGGTGCCGACCGAACCGGAATCCAGATCTCGCCGGGCAATCCGTTCAACGACGTCGCCGAAGACGACGTCCCGCAACTCTACGAAACCCTGATCTCGGCCTTGGCCCCGCTCGGGTTGGCCTACCTGAACATCTCGTTCGGCGACGACGAGTTACGGCGCACCTTGGGACAGGCATTCGGCGGCCCGGTGGTCCTCAACCGCGCCGGGGCCAGTGTGGTGGAGCGCACCGCGGACCTCTCCAGCGGGCTCGGCGATGTGATCACTGTCGGGACGCGCACCCTCGCCAACCCGGACATCGTCGAGCGAATCAAGACCGGCGCAACACTGAACGCCCCCGACAAGGACACCTTCTACGGCGGTGACGAGCGTGGCTACACCGACTATCCGACCCTGGCGCAGCAGGTCGCCGGCAACGACGTCTAGATGACGAGAGGAAGGCCAATGAGTACTGATCGCGTCGTCCTGCTCACCGGAGCGGTAGGCGGCATCGGTTCCGAACTTGTCGACCGCTTCCTCGACAACGGCGACACTGTCATCGCGTGCGACGTGTCCGAGGAGACACTTGGCGGATGGCGGGCACGCTGGGACACCCATGGGCGGCTCAATCCTCGGCTCGTCACCGCCGCGGCGGACATCGCCACGGCCGACGGGACCGCCGATCTGGCCGAACAGGCGCGACAGCATGCCGGTCGGGTCGATGTGCTGATCAATTGTGCGGGCTGGTTTCCTATTGTGCCGTTCGAGGAGATGTCCAGTGATCAGTGGCGCCAGGTCCTCGACATCAACCTCACCGGCACGTTCCTCGTGACGCGGGCGGTCCTGCCGCTGATGAAGAACCTCGGCTGGGGCCGGATCGTCAACTTCGGATCCGGGTCGACTTTCGACGGCACCGCCAGTCAGTCGCATTATGTGGCCGCCAAAGCCGGTGTCATCGGCTTGAGCCGGTCGCTGGCTCGCGAACTCGGGGGCTACGGCATCACGGTCAACGTCATCACGCCGGGACTTACGGTCACCCAAGCGGTGCGGGACAGCTTTCCCGAGGAGATCTTGGCGGCGCAACGTGAGCGCCGTGCCCTCCAGCGCGACCAGCTGGCCGGCGATCTCGTCGGGCCGGTGTTCTTTCTCGCCTCGGACGACGCAGGTTTCATCACCGGACAAACCCTCAACGTCGACGGGGGAGTGTTCATGCTCTGATCAGCGCCGCGGCTCTTCAGTGGTCGGGTTTGCCGAAGCGCGATGCGCGTTTGGCGAGCGATTTCTCGATATCTCGCGGGCTTACCGCAGACTCGGCGAGCGGCTGGTCTGCCGGCGAGCGGATCGAGTGGACGAACAGCGCTATGTGGCGGCGTGCGAGCTTCTGCAACGCAGGCGTGTCGGGCGCCGGATTCGTGATCTGGGACGCGCAATAGACGACATCGGACGCGTGGACGTCGACGCGCACGTTGCCGTTGCGTTTGCCGTCGTCGAGAAACCGTTCCACCGCGGCGAAAATGCGTGCGCGGGCGGCAATTGCGTCCTTGTCGAACAAGGGAGGAGCTCCGCGCAACGGCAGTACGAGCTGATCGCCGAGGTTCAAGGATTCGTGAAGGTAGGTCTCTACCGCATCGGCGCCGGTCTGTCCCGCGTCCTCGATGCGATCAAGTATCGCTATCAGCTGATCGTAGGCTCGGTGCTCGAGCGTATGCAGAAGCGCGACACGGTCGGACCAACCGCGGTACAGCGTGCCGACGCCGACGCCGGCGGCCTCCGCGATCTCAGCCAGGGGCACGTGGGGCCCACGCTGCGAAATCAATTCGGCCGCCACCGTGAGGATCTTCTCGCGGTTGGCCACAGCGTCGCTGCGAAGAGCGCGGGGGCGACGTCGCGCTGTGGGTGCGGAATCGATGGGCATGACCAAGGATCTCATGCACAGGTGGCGCCACCCATGAGCCGCGTCGGCAGGATGCGAGCTTGAGGGTCGACCGCGGCACGGATCGCCGCCAGGCGCTGCAGGGCTTCCATCGGTAACCCGTCGGGGATCTCAACGCGGCCTTCGGCAAACGGGGCCGCTGCCATGCCGATGTCGACAGGTGCCGCGGTGCTTTGTATTCGGGCGAGCAGATCGTCGGTTGCCGCGCGTGAGTGGTCGTCAGCGGCCAGTCCGACGGCGTGGAGAAGATATGCTCCCGGGACCGAGGTGAGGGCGCCGGCGGAGGTCCTAGAAGTTCGACGGTGCCCCATCTGCTGCATCACCTCGAATTGGGTGAAGATGCCGCCGACAGACCAGCAGGATCAGTTGAACAAGGACGTCTTTGGATGCTTCGCTCGTGCGGCCAGGATGCATAAAAGCGTGGCCACCGGCAAGATCCACGCGACGGAAGTAATCAATTAGGTCAACTGCTGGTGAGGCGGCGCAGCAGCCATCCGGCACGATCACCGATTTGCTCGGGCTACGCGGCGCTCGAACGTCTCGAAGGACGCCACCGCTTGTCTTCCCGCAGCGAACTCGGACTGTGGTCATATCGTTGGTGCTGTCGCCGCCCCTTAGGGCCGGGGTCACGAAGCTGTGCACACAGTCCCGCCGCGCCGACGATGTGGCCCACGCCTGTAGTCCGGCGATTCCGTCCGCCAGCCAACGATGAAGTACCAAGTATGATATACCAAATCTCATGGGTGGCCTACACGCAGACGATTCAACCCTGGCCTGCTGGCGCGCGCATGACCCTGCCATCGAGTCCGCCGCGCACCTCCTTGAGGAGCTGACGGAAGGCTCACTGCCCCAAGCGTTCGCAGCGGGAGCGCAGTCGCACCCGCAGTCCACACTTGCTGTCGGCGACGACGAGTACACCTTGGCCGAACTTCTGGAAACCGCCGGTCGCTGGGCGAGCGCATTGGTCGCCGACGGGGTCGTCGCGGGCCGCCCCGTCATTCTGCGGGCGGCCCCCTCGGGAGCATGGTTGTGCGCCTACCTGGGGTTGCTCACCGTCGGCGCTCCGATCGTGTTGGCCAGCAGCGCGCTGACAGCGCCGGAGTTCCGCGTCATCGTCGACAGCTCCGGGGCCGAGCTCGCCATCACCGACGGTGCAGCGCCGGGCGGGATCCCGCAGGTGGCGCTCGCATCGTTGGCGAATGCCGCGCGATCAAGCAGTCCGACGACGGGTTCGGGTCCTGACGCCGGGGATGTCGCGCTCATCGCCTTCACTTCGGGCACGACCGGCGCGCCGAAAGGTGTGCCGCTCACGCATTCAATGCTGTTGTCCTCGATACGGGGCGTTATGCGAGCGTGGCGGTGGAGCGCCGACGACCGGTTGGTCCACGCGTTACCGCTGTATCACCAGCACGGCCTCGGCGCGATCCACGCCACGTTGATCGCCGGATCCAGTGCGCGCGTGCTAGCGACCTTTGATCCGCGCACACTGGTAGACACGATCCGCACCGAACGCGCGACGGTTCTGTTCGCGGTGCCCACCATCTACCAACGGCTCGTCGATCTGCCGGGCAACGTTGCCGCCGAGCTGGCCTCGTTGCGACTGGCGACCTCGGGTTCGGCGCCCTTGTCCGAGGCGTTGTTTGAGCGGATACAAGAGCGCCTCGGCCTCACACCGGTGGAACGGTACGGCCTCACGGAGTCAGGACTGGATGTCTCGAACCTCTATGACGGACCGCGGCGGCCGGGCGTTGTCGGGTACCCGCTGCCCGGAGTCGAGATGCGGCTCGCCGACGCGGAAGGGCGCGACGTCGCCCCGGGTGACGACGGGGAGATCGTCTTGAGGGGTCCGCAGGTGTTCTCGGGTTACCTCAATGATCCCGATGCGACAAAGCAAGCATTCTTCAACGACAACTGGTTCAGGACAGGGGATCTGGGGCAAATCACCGGCGACGGGGCACTGATCATCACCGGCAGACGTAAGGAGATCATCGTCAGCGGCGGGATGAACGTGTCACCGCGAGAGGTCGAAGAGGTCCTGGCTGGCCATCCCGCCGTGAAGGAGGCCGCGGTGGCCGGACTGCCCGACCCCTACTGGGGAGAAGCGGTGGCCGCGTGGGTGGTGCTCCGCAGCGATATCGACAGCGCGGAACTCACCGCGTACTGCCGGGAACGGCTCATGTCGTTCAAGTGCCCGAAGAAGATCACGCTCGTCGACTCCCTGCCCCGAACCTCGATGGGCAAGGTGCAGCGAAATCAACTGAAGTCGCTGGTATGACGGACGCCGAATCGGTGGTCCGGCAGCGGTACCGAGAGTGGGGCCGCGGAGGCCTGAACGTCGTCCGGGAGCTGGCGATACAGCGTGAACGGCAGCCAGTCTGGCCGCAGAGGCCCGCAATGGAGACCAGGAGCGCCGCACCTAGGCTGGCACATACCGAAGCGGAGAAGCTCGCGCAAGCACGTCGACTCGGTTGGCTTCTGGACGATGCCCAATACAGCCAACAGAACGGTGTGCCGGCCGGACTGGCGATCGCGGTGAAGGACAACATCGATGTCGCCGGTTTCCTGACTCGCAACGGCACGCCAGGAGCGAGGTGGCGGACCCCCGTTGTGTCGGCACCGGCCTGGGACGTGCTCGCCCGCGCGGGCGGATGGTGTGTTGGTAAGACTGCGATGCACGAAATGGCTTGGGGAGTCACGACTGCGGCACTTCCAGGACCGATCGACGCCGAGAGGATGACCGGCGGGTCCTCGGGTGGATCCGCCGCGGTCGTCGCGGCAGGAGCCGTCCGGGCTGCGTTGGGAACCGATACCGGAGGTTCGATCCGGATTCCGTCTGCACTGTGCGGTGTCGTCGGTCTACGCCCGACCCACGGTGCGATCGAAACCGCGGGGATCACCGCGCTGGCAGCCCAACAGGATGTGGTCGGACCGATCGCCGCCGATGTCGAGACTGCCGCGATGCTGTTTGAAATCCTCGCTGCTCGGGCGGTCGTGCCTGCTGCCGGCGGCATCCGCGACCAGCGGATCGGCGTCCTCGCACGAACCGGTCGGCTGACCACCGACGTGGCGGCGGCGTACGAGGCAACCCTGGTGCTCCTCGCCGAGGCCGGTGCGGAACTGATCGAGATCGACACAGCCCTACCGCGTGTGACGGCGAGTGTCTCGCTGCTGCGCATGCTGATCTCCGCAGACACCCTGTACGGAGACGAGGTGCGCCGTGATCCGCGGGGACACGGGCCCGAGGCTCGCGCGCTTCTGACCCTGGGTGCCGAATTCGCCACGGCCACCGACGTAGTGGATCGCGCCGCCGCCGCCGTGAAAGTGCAGACTTCCGAGCTTTTCGCCCGACACCGCCTCGACGTGATGCTGACCCCGACCTGCCCCTGCGTCGCTCCCAAACGGCCGGCGACCACCATCGGCATCGGTGGACGCAACGAACATGTCGATGCTGCCCTCACCCGCTTCACGGCTTGGGCTGCGGTGGCCGGAATCCCGGCGCTGTCTGTACCCGCGTCCACGCCGCGCCGGCTACCTGCGGGCGTCCAAATCATGGCGCCGCCCGATCGCGAAGACGCCTGCGTACGAACGGCGCTGACTATCGAAGAGTTCACTGCACAACCGAAAGGTGACCAATGACCGCACTCTCCGCCGCGGACCCCATCGATCTCGGAGCAATGTTGAGCGACGACGAAAAGGCGATCACCGAATCAGTGCGCAGTTTCGTCAAATCAGCGGTCCTGGACGAGATCGCCGAATGGTTCGAGGAAGCCAGGTTCCCGGCACGAGAACTTGCCAAACCACTCGGTGAGATCGGTCTGCTCGGGATGCACCTGGAAGGGTATGGTTGCGCGGCCACCTCGGCGACGGCGTACGGGCTGGCCTGTCTGGAACTGGAGGCAGGTGATTCGGGTCTGCGCTCATTTGTCTCCGTGCAGGGATCGCTAGCGATGTTCCCGATCAGAGCCTATGGGTCCGAAGAGCAACGTGAACAATGGCTTCCGGGCATGGCTGCGGGGGAGCTCATCGGATGTTTCGGGCTGACGGAACCTGACAGCGGTTCCGATCCGGCATCGATGCGCACGGCCGCGCGCAGGGACGGTGCGGACTGGATCCTCAACGGAACGAAAACCTGGATCACCAACGGCTCAATCGCCGACGTGGCCGTGGTATGGGCACGCACCGACGAAGGGATCCGAGGGTTCGTCGTGCCGAGCGGCACGGCGGGCTTCGAACAACGCGAGATCCATCACAAGATGTCGCTGCGGGCATCGTCGACCGGGGAACTGGTCTTCGACGACGTCCGTCTCCCCGCCGAGGCGGTGCTGCCGGGGGTGGTCGGCATTCGGGGGCCACTCTCGTGTCTCAACGAGGCGAGATTCGGAATCCTTTTTGGTGCCCTCGGCGCGGGTCGGGCATCCTTCGAGGCCGCGCTGGCCTACGCGGGCGACCGCACCCAGTTCGGTAAACCGATCGCCGGGTTCCAGCTCACCCAGCACAAGTTCGCCGACATGGCGGTGCGCATGAGCCAGGGGCTCACCCTGGCGCTGCATCTCGGGAGGCTGAAGGATTCCGGTGGGCTGAAGCCTGACCAGATAAGCATCGGGAAACTCGCGAACGTGCGCACAGCCATCGAGATCTGCCGCACAGCGCGAACGATATTGGGAGCCAATGGGATCAGTCTCGAGTATCCGGTCATCCGACATATGACGAACCTGGAGTCGGTGCTGACCTACGAGGGGACCGAGGAAGTCCACGCCCTGATCATCGGGAAAGGTCTGACCGGCTTGGCAGCCTTCGCATGAACGACTCCGGCGTCGTCGTGGCCGCGGGACCGCATGGTGCCACCGTGGTCAGCCTCAACACGCCGCACCGGCGCAACTCGATACGGTTGGCGACCATCGAGTCGATCACCACCGCGCTCGATGCTGACCCGTCAGCCTCGGTCGTCCTTCGCAGTCAGACGAACGGAATGTTTTGCAGCGGAGCTGATCTTCGGATCGATGATGCCGAGCGAAGAGAAGTCAGCGATCGCCTCTATGGGCTCTACGAGAACATCGTCACCCGTCCCGGTGTCGTCGTCGCGGTGGTTGACGGACCAGCAGTGGGCGGGGGCGCGCAGTTGGCGACGGCCGCCGACCTGCGCATCGCCGGTCCGAATGCGGCCTGGAAGTGGGCCGGCCCGGCACACGGATTGGCCGTCGGGGCGTGGGTACTGCCCGACCTGGTCGGCCGTGGCCGAGCGCTATCGCTGATGCTGACGCAGCGATGGCTCCCCGCGGCGCAAGCAGTCGAGTACGGATTGGCCGACGAAGTCTCGGAGTCTCCCGATGAGGCAGCGGGCAACGTCCTGAAAGGCCTTGCAGCTCTTGATCGCAGCGCGGTCGCCCGAATCAAGCAGATCTCGTCCATGCCGGAGCTCATCGTTCGACTGCGAGCGGAGCGCGACCTCAACCGGCAGAACTTTTCCGGCGCAGTTCCAGCGCGAAACTGACAATCGCGCTGTATGGTATATCAAATATCACCAATCAGAAGGGATCTCGATGGAACTCAATCTCACAGGCAAAACCGCGCTCGTCACAGGTGCGAGTAAAGGCATCGGTCGTGCGGTCGCCTTGCAGCTGGCCAACGAGGGGGTCGACGTCGCGATCACCGCACGCACGGCGGCCGACGTGCAGGCAACCGCCAAGGAGATTGCCGACTCGACCGGCCGCAAGATCGTGCCGCTGACGGGGGACATGAGCGTCACCTCCGACGTGAACCGTTGCGTGGCAGAGACACTCGATGCTCTAGGGTCGATCGATATCCTGGTGACCTGCGCGGGAAGCTCTCCTGGTGGCCTCCTGGAGGAACTCACCGACGAGCAGTGGATGGAGAGCCTGGGCCTGAAGTTCATGGGCTATGTCCGGTCGGTGCGCGCCGTGGTGCCGCACATGGTGAAAGCCGGATCGGGTGCGATCATCCTGGTCGTGGGCAACGACGGCCTCAAGCCCAGTTTCTGGGAAATGACGGCAGGCGCTGCCAACGCCGCAGACCTGAACTTCGCGTCGTCCATTGCAGACCAGTACGGTCCCAAAGGTATCCGTGTCAACACCGTCAATCCGGGCCCGGTCGACACCGACCGCTGGGACACCTTGGAGAAGGCCTTCGCACGGGATATGGGGGTGGATCAGGCCGAGGCCCGGCGCCGCGCGGAACTGTCCATCCCGGTCGGCCAGATCACGCAGCCCGAAGAGGTCGCGTCGCTGGTGGCGTTCCTTGCCTCCGACCTCGCACCGACGTTGCACGGCGCGCACATCCCGATCGACGGTGGTCAGCGCAAGCCGCTCATGGAGCGCTGAACCTGCGATGCCGTATGCACCGACCGACGATGGTTACCGCCTCTACTACGAAGAGGCGGGAACCGGCGTCCCCATCGTCTTCGTGCACGAGTTCGGCGGGGACCATCGCTCTTGGGAACCGCAGATGCGGCACTTCTCGCGGTGGTACCGGTGTATCACCTATGCGGCCAGAGGATTTCCGCCGTCTGATGTACCCATCGAATCCGCTCATTACGGGCAGGCGCGAGCGGCGGACGACATCGTTGCGGTTCTCGACGCGCTAGGTGTGGACAAGGCTTATGTGGTGGGCAACTCGATGGGTGGATTCGCGGCCCTGCACTTCGCCTTGCGTGAGCCGCACCGCTGCATCGGGGCCGTGGTTGCCGGATGTGGGTACGGCGCTGATCCTGCGCGAAATCCGACCTTCCGCGCAGAATCGGCCGTCGTCGCCCACGCCTTCGAGACGGAGGGTTCGGAGGCGTTGTCCAAGTGGTACGGCGTAGGTCCGGCCCGCGTGCAATTCCAGGCCAAGGATCCGCGCGGTCACGCCGAGCACGTCGGCATTCTCGCCGAGCATCATCCGCTAGGTGCCGCACTCACGATGCGCAACGTCCAAATCCCACGGCCGCTGTTGTTCGAGATGACTGAACAGCTGAGCAGGTGCGAACCGCCGATACTGATCATCGCCGGTGACGAGGACAACGGTGTCCTCGAGGCCGACCTGATGCTCAAGCGCACGATTCCCCGTGCGGGACTGGCCATCCTGCCGCGCACCGGGCATGTGTCGAACATTGAGGAGCCCGCACTGTTCAATCTCTTCGTCGAGCGATTCCTGCTCGGGGTGAGCAATGACGCGTGGTCGCCGCGTGACCCCCGCGCGATGTCGCCCTCGATGACGGGTGCCGTCGCCGAGCCGGGCTGATCGGCTCTCACAGACTCGACCTCAGAAGTAACCCTAGGTAATCCGCGCGAAATGAAACATTACATACCATGCACCAGATAAGGTCCACCCATCGCCCGTGCTGAACGGGATCTGGGTCTGCAACAGGGAGTTCAAGCGATGCCTCAATTCGGAAAGAAGTTCGCCACCGCAGCCCTCGGCGCAATGCTGCTGATGACCACCGCCTGCGGGGGCGACGGCGGTGGAAATGCCAGCGGCGACAACAGCCTGCCTGTAGTGCGGTTCCAGGTCCTGGAGTCCGACCCCGCCTCGATTCCCCTGCAGATCATGATTGATCAGGGAATCGATGAGAAATTCGGCTTCAAGGCCGAACAGGTCGTCGTCGATCCGGACGCCAGCCTGAGTACATTCCTCCTGGGCGAGAGCGACATCGCCACCGATCAGGACGGCATCAGCCTCGCGATCGCCCAGCAGGAAGGCAAGAACGCTGTGGGGTTCGCCGGGGCGCTCAACATGATGACCGGTGTGGTCGCTTCCGACTCTTCTGGGATCAACGATCCGGAAGGCCTGCGCGGCAGGCGCGTCGGACACTTCGGAATGGACACCGGTACGACCACGGCCATCAACGTCATGTTCGAAGAGCTCTACGGCATCAACATCAGCAACGATCTCGACCTGCGCGAGGCCGGCGCGGCAGCACTGCCCGAGTTGATGGCGGCCGGTCAGGTGGACGCGATCTTCGACTACGAGCCGTTCGCTCTGCGCGCCACCATGATCGGCCCCGGCAAGTACATCTTCCAGCCGGCCAAGGCCTGGGCGGAGCACACCGGCGGATACTCACCGAATCTGGCACTGCTGGCCGCGCGAACGGAATGGCTGGATCAGAACCGGGATCTCGCGATCAAGGCCAGGGACGCATGGTTTGAAGCGGTGAAGGTGATCGGCGACAGCAATTACGAGATCCTCAAAGAGCAGAAGTACGCGGACATTCTGGCTCTACGTGACGAGGCCGAGCTTGATGCCTTCGTGAAGTACTGTGCAGATCTGCCTTGCTACCCCACGGACTGGTCGCAGCAAGACGTCGACGGGACGATGCAGTGGCTGCAGCTGTTCGCCGATCGCAAACTGCTCATCGAGGCGATGCCCGCACAGCCGGTCGCGGTTGACCTCGAACAGTCGTGACCCCGCGACCTGGCGTGCTGTCAAAGGCTTCCGTGGATGCTGCGGGGACCGCTGGCGCCAGGAATGCGAAGCGGCCGCGGCGGAATCGTTCCGCCGCGGCTCGTCTTCGCGACACCCTGTTGTCCCTACTGTCACTGGCCCTGGTCGTTCTCGCGTGGCATGTGTGGAGCAGCAGTTCTGGACTGCTGCCCACCATCTCGGAGGTTGCTGACGCGGCAGAGGATTTCTACACCAATCCGGCGATCTACCAGAACATCGGCGCGACATTCTTGCGGGTGGTCATATCGGTGGCCATCGGACTTGTCCTCGGCCTGATCGGAGCGATCCTCAGTAGGCGCGGGGGGCTGGTCGGTCAGATCGTCGACGTGTATGTGTCGCTGGCGATCGCGATCCCCAGTACCGTGGCCGCGCTGCTGGCGCTGTTCATCTTCCACCGCTCCGAGGTCGGCGTGTACGCGGTGGTGGTTCTGGTCATCTGGCCGTTCATGGTGCTCACACTGCGAGGTGGGCTCCAACTGATGGACCCGAAGCTCGACGGCATGGCCGACGTTTACAACTTCTCCTATGCCCGACGGCTTCGCAAAGTCGTGGTACCACAGCTGACTCCCTATGCCTTCGCGGCGATGCGCAGCGAGAATGCGCATGCTTGGCGCGTCGTGGTTCTCGCCGAGGTCTTCGCCGTCAACAGTGGCATGGGCGCGCAGTTCACGAAGGCCTACGACCGGTTCCTCATCGACGAGGTGGTCCTGTGGATCCTGACCTTCATCGTCATCTTGCTGTTTGTCGAGTATCTGGTGCTCCGCCCGTTGGAGAACCACTTCATGCGCTGGAGGTTCCAAGATGTCCGTTGAGGCGCGGAGTCGAGAAGGCCTGCCGCAGATCGCCTTCCGTAATGTCGAGATCACCTACCCCAACGGTGCGGTTGCCGTCGAGGACATCAGCCTCGATGTCCGGGCGGGCGAGTTCCTCGCCATCCTGGGGCCCAGCGGTTGCGGCAAGTCGACACTGCTGCAAGCGGCAGCAGGACTGCTCGGTGTTTCGCAGGGCAGCATCACCGTCGGCGGGCAACCTGTTGGTCGGCGAACCCGGGCAGGCACTCCGTCGATCGGATATGTCTTCCAGGAACACCGGCTGCTGCCGTGGCTGACGGTGGCACAGAACATCGAAACCGTGCTGGCTGCCACCACGATCCCGAAATCCGAGTGGGAACACCGGATTACCGAGTACCTGTCCATGCTCCAGATCAACCATCTGCGAGATCGCTGGCCCAACCAACTCTCGGGTGGCCAGCGGCAGCGGGCGTCGATCTCACGCGCGCTGTCGATCGATTCAGACGTAGTGCTCATGGACGAGCCGTTCGGAACCCTCGACGAAGTCACTGCACGCACCATGCGTGCCGAGTTGCTCGAGGTGTGGAAGCGCACCAACCGGACGTTCGTGTTCGTCACCCACTCGATCCGTGAGTCCCTCTTCCTGGCCGACCGGGTGGCACTCTTCACCAAGGGCCCCGCCTCCCTGATCGAAACCATCGATGTCGATCTGCCCAGACCGCGTAACTACGACGGGCCCGAACTATCGCAATTGGAGGGCGAAGTGGTGCGCCGAGTGCTGCAGGTCTGGGGCTCCGAGTGAGCACCCTGGACACCACCGATCCGCTGGGCGCACAGGCGGTGAACGCCGGAGACAGCCACGGAAAAGCCAGACCATTGTCCGTCATCGTCGCGCTCGCGCTGATCGTCGCCGGATGGCAGGTGGTGGCGTGGATGTCGTCAGGATGGGTTCCCGGCATCCCCGCGATTGCGAAGGCCATCCTCTCGCTCCTCGGACGGTCGAGCACATACAGCGATCTCGGCGTCACCCTGCTCCGGTTGATGGTGGCGTTCGTCCTCGCGACGATTCTCGGAATTCTCATCGGATCAGCGATGGGGCTGTGGCGGCCCTTCGAAGCGTTCGCGAGACCACTCGTCGTGGTCGGCCTGGCCATCCCGGACCCGATGTACTTCATCTTCGCGGTGCTATTGCTCGGCACCGATCAGGAAGTCGGGATGCTGGCGCTGGTGCTGGCAGTGATCCCGTTCGTCGTGCATGGCGCCGACAGCGGTGTGCGCAACCGGGATCGCAACCTCGACGAGATGAGCCGCGTCTACAAGCTGTCGCGCCGCTCGTACTTCGTCGACGTGCTGGGTCGCCAAATCGCCCCGATCGCGTTGGCATCCATGCGCACCTCGCTCGCGTTCTCGTGGAAGATCGTCGTCCTGATGGAGGCACTCACGCAGCCCAATGGTGTTGGAGCGCAGATCTACTACTCGTTCCGGCTATTACGCCCCGCCGAGATGATGGCGTATGCGTTGATCTTCGTCGTGATTATGCGAACCCTGGAGTACGTCGTGTTCAGACCGCTCGATCGCCGGCTGGCCGGATGGGTCGGCTCCCGGTGAACCATGAGATCGATTTGTTATACGATCGATCGTCGGGGCAGTGCGTGGTATGGGGGGACGTGGGAGGTCTCGCATGACATCTGAGCCGATGGCCGGTTTTTCGGCTCCGGTCTTCTCGTCCAAAGCTGACGTCGTGTGCGCGCTGATGCGGCAAATGATCATCGGTGGCGAGGTTCAACCCGGTGACGCACTACGCCAGCGTGACATCGGTGCCAAGTTCGGTGTCAGCCAGACGCCGGTGCGAGAAGCACTCAAACGGCTGGAATCAGAGGGCCTCGTCACCATCGACCCGCACCGCGGCGCCGTCGTCGCTAAGTCGAGCGTGGGTATGCAACGCGAGAACGCCGACATCCGGGCGGCCCTGGAAGCATTGGGGGCAAAGTTCGCCGCGGCGGTCATCACCGACGAGCAGATCGCCGAACTCCGCGCGCTGAACGCCGTGATGAAGGACATGAGCGACGACGACCCGCGCTATGCAGAGGCCAACCGGGCCTTCCATTTCAAGGTCTACGAATGCGCGGAGTCACCGATCCTTCTGTCCATCATGCGGTTGCTGTGGCAATCGATCCTGCACGGGCCGATGACCGCCCGCAAGCACGGCGACTCATTCTTGCAACATGAGCGGCTCATTGACGCTCTGGAAAAGCGTGACGGCGAACTGGCCGGCCAAATGATGCGCGAGCACATCCTCGGCCACAGCCACGACTGACTCAGTCGCAGGCGCGCCGACGCCGAGCCGCGCAGTCCTCAATGGCATCGACTATGGTCTGATATCCGGTGCAGCGACACAGGTTCGACGCCACCACTTCCCGGATCTCCTCGCGGGTGGCGTCCGGTGCTTCGGCGAGAAACCCCTCGGCCAGCATCAGGAAGCCCGGAGTGCAGAATCCACACTGGAGTCCGTGATGTGCCGAGAAGCACTGCTGCAGATCGTTCATCGAACCGTCTTCGTGGGCGAGCGACTCGACGGTGCGGATCTCGCACCCTTCGGCCTGCGCGGCGAACATCAGGCATGCCCGCGCTGGCGCGCCGTCGATCAGAATCGTGCAGGCACCGCAGATTCCGTGCTCACAACCGACGTGGGTACCGGTAAGTCCGAGATCGTGACGCAACACATCCACCAGTGTGCGACGCGGCTCGACGATCGCCTCGTAACGCTGCCCGTTGACGGACAATTCGATCAACTGAACGTCAGACATTGCTGCTCCCAGAATACTCCAGCGCTCGGTACACCAGCTCGCGAGAAATCGGAGTGCTGTCGAGTTCCACTCCGGTGTGGCGAAGGCCGTCGTTGACGGCGTTGAGGATCGCGCCGGCCACGCCGATCGTGCCGCCCTCCCCAGCGCCCTTGGCGCCGGTTTCGGTCAGCGCACTCGGAGTCTCGAGATGCTCGATCCGGATGTCGGGGATCTCCATGGCCGTCGGAACTTTGTATTCCATGAATGTCGGGCACAACGGCTGTCCGTTGGAGTCGTAGACGACTTGTTCGTACAGCGTGCTGGCGATGCCCTGGGCAATACCTCCGCGGGCCTGCCCTTCGACGACCTGAGGGTTGATCGCCACGCCGACATCCTCGACGCAGACGTACCGCAGGATCTGGATTCCTCCCGTGCCCCGGTCGAGTTCGACCACGACACCGTGGGTCGCGTTGGAGAACACCCCTTCTGCCGCCAGGTCGAAACTTGCGGACGCGCGAAGTCCCGGGCCAATGTCCTTCGGAAGCCTTGACGATTGCAGGTAGGCCACGAAAGCGAGTTCCGAGAACGACATCCGCTTGGAGGGTTCCTTGCGCAGCCGGACACCGCTGTCTCCGTCCAGTTCGACCGAGTCGATGTCGACCTCCATCAGATGCGCTGCCAGCGCGCACAATTGATCACCCAGCTTGTCGGCGGCGAGCGCGACCGCGCTTCCCCCGATGGTGATCGAGCGGCTGGCGAACGACCCGAACCCGTAGGTGATCTTGTCGGTATCGCCCTGCATCACCTTGATCTTGTCCATCGGGATGCCGAGTCGATCCGCGACGATCTGGGCCATGGTGGTTTCGTGGCTCTGACCGTGGGACAGGGTCCCGGTTGTCACACGCACCGACCCTGAGGTGTCCATCGTGATGTCCGAGAGGTCGAACGAGACGAGTACCCGGGGTTTTCGCTCGATGAAGGCACCGGAGGCTAAACCTGTCCGCTCGGAGTAACACGCGTAACCGATGCCGAGAATTCTGCCCTGCTCGGCGGCCTCACGTTTGCGCTCGTACCAACCTTCGTCTCGAAGCGTCTGCTCGCACAGGTTGAGCGATTCGAGGTATGAGCCCGGATCGTAGGTGATGTCGTTGACACCGCGGTAGGGGAACACCGTAATCAGGTTCCGCCGCCGGAGATCCAGCGCATCGATGCCCAGCTTCCGGGCGGCCCGTTCCATCAGGAGTTCCATCACCGTGACGCACTGCGGGCGACTGACCCCGCGGTAGGCGGCGGTCGGTGCCTTGTTCGTCGCGATGGCACGAGACCGGATCCGGTAGGCCGGAACCTTGTACACGCCGGGCAATTCGGTGGCGGCCATCATCGGCTCGATCGCGGCGGTGAACGGGAACACCGAGTAAGCGCCCATATCGCAGATCACGTCGTTGTCGAGCGCGAGGAGCCTGCCGTCCTGGTCGAAGGCGCCGCGTGTCTTGAAGTGCTGCTCGCGGGCGAGGAAGGATGCCGTGAGATTGTCGCGACGGTCCTCGATCCACTTCACCGGGCGACGCAGCCGCAATGCAGACGCCGAAGTTGCCAGCTCTTCCCGCCCCACGGCGGCCTTCTGCCCGAATCCGCCGCCAATGTCCGGTGTGACCACTCGAATTTGGCGTTGGTCGATACCGGCGCTGTTGGCGAATGCGTCCCGCAAGATGTGGGGAATCTGCGTGGAGACCTGGATGAGTAGCTGCTCGTCGCGGTCGATCCATTCAGCGAGCACGCCGCGGGTTTCCATCGGCACCGCGTTCTGCCGGCCGCTGCGGTGCTCGACCTCGATGACCGCGTAGGCGTTGGCGAAAATCTCGTCGATACCCTCGGTGGCGAACATCGTGACGTCGACGAAAGTGTTGTCGGCGGCTTCGGCGTGCAGCTGTAGGGAGCTGGGGGAGAGTGCCGCGTCCTCGGTCATGACCGGCGGCAGAGGGTCGTACTCGACTACTGCTGCTTCGAGTCCGTCCTCGGCGGTGTAAGGGTCTGCAGCGATGACGATGGCAATCGGCTCGCCGACGAATCGGACGACGTCGCGCGCCAGAATCGGCATGGCGGTGGTGCGATATTCACTCTCAGGCCGCTCCAAACGCGCCACCAGGTCAGCCATTGCGAGATCTGACGCAGTGAATGCGGCAACCACCCCGGGAGTGGCGCGCACCTCGCTCAGGTCGACCGAGACGATACGGGCGTGCGCCTCGGTGCTGCGGACGAACTGTGCGTGCAACATGCCGGGCACAGAGAGGTCGTCGACGTAGCGGCCACGCCCGGTCGTCAGACGCGGATCCTCGCGGCGCTGCACCGATGCGCCCACCCACGTTCCGCCGCCGGCGTCCCTGTGGCTGCTCACGCCGCCGCCTCCTCACACGCTCGCTCGACCAGGGTCCGGACCAGCCCGCGTCGGTAGTGGACGCTAAACCCTCCGTCGTCGCGCAGGTCGATACCGGCCGCGACCGCCTCGGCGAGATCGGCGAAGCGACTGGCGGAGTTAGGCTTCCAGCAGGACCCGTAGACCTCGACCGACAGCGGAGTGCCCGCCACGCCACCGAGCACCACGCGCGGGACACCGGGATGCTGCGGCGAACCATCGAGGTCGACCGCCGCGGAGACGATCGCGAAATCGCCCTGCCGGTCCGCGTACTCGGTCAGCGCGGCGCGGGGCGCAGGCCGGGGGAACACCACCTCGACGATGATTTCGGCCGGGTCGAGCGCCGTCGTGTAGGGCGCGATGAAGAAATCCGACGCCGGTATGCGGCGTTGTCCCGCTGGTCCTTGAGCGACGATATCGGCATCGAGAAGCCTTGCCAGGCTGCACCATTCGGCAGTAGCGTCCGCGTGTGCCAGGCTGCCGCCGACGGTGCCCCGGGTCCGGATGGGCAGGTGCCCCACCCACCGCATGGCACGGGACAGCACTTTGAAATCCTCACCGAGATCAGCGCGTTCGATGGCGCGGTGGGTGGCGAGTGCTCCGATGCGCAGGCAGTCGCCCTCGCGGCGGATGTCGGAGAGTCCTGTGATGCGGGCGATGTCGATGAGGTGTTCGGGGCGGGCTAATCGGAACGCCATCATCGCGGTCAGACTCTGGCCGCCAGCGATGACTTTGGCGTCGTCGCCGAACTCCGCGAGCAGTTCGACCGCACTGGCCACGGTTGACGCCCGGTAGTAGGCGAATCGTGCAGGCTTCATCCGCGCCGCCTGACGCGGCGGAGCTCCACCAGAATGGCCGCCAACAAGCCGAGTTGAGCCGCGCTGGCAGCGACGGGCAGTGCCCGCTTGAGACCGGGAAGCACCACGATCGACATCAGGTTGAGTGAGTCGGCGTCGTCGATTACCGGCGCGGGCACGCCGTTTAACGTGTCAGAGGGCAGATCCGTGGCGCCACCCCCGGACAGGGTGCGGGCCAGCCGCTGCGCGAACTGTGCGACGATCCGGTCGGCGACCTCGACGATGACCGCGCGACCGAACTGGGCGGCCCGGCCGGTTATCGCGACATCGGCGATCATGGTCACCTCGGTCATATTGTCGGGCAACGCTTTCAGCGTGCCTGTCACCTTGGCTGCGGCGGTACCCTGTCCCCGGGAATCGCGCCCGCGAGCGTCGATGACGACGGTGTGGTTCTCTTCGGAGCGTTCGATATAGGTGCCTGTGCCCTGATAGTTCATCGTGATGGGCCCGACTTTGAGTTTGACGTCACCGGTAAACGAGTCGCCGCTGCACTCGCCGAGACTAGCTCCGGGGAAGCAGGGCGCCACCACCTGCGGATCCTGCAGCGCTGACCACACCGCGGCGAGCGGAGCGTCGACGGTAAATCTGTTCTCCAACTGCACGGCGGTGATACTCCTCGCGAGGATCCGATATCGCTGAAACGTGGTATATCATACTTGGTACGTCAGCGCCGCGCCCGCAGTAGGTACGAGCATAAAAGGCATGGACCTCGAGACCTTCACGGAATGTGGCTGGTGACTCTGTCGGTGGGCCGCGCCATTCACGGCGGAGCGTCGTGGCCGGCCCGCCTTCCGAATGCGCGGGGCACGCTCGATGGCGCCGCTACCGAACGTCGGTAGCCAGGCCGATAGTCGAGAAGTCACGATTTAAGTAGCGCCGCGATGTCCTCATCCCCGCGGCGGCGCAGGACAGCGGCCACATCCTTTCGCGGACAGTCCAGGCTGGTTGCCAGCGCAGCCTCGGGAGTTCGCACGGGCCGTCCCAGCAGGCGTCGCAGTCGAGCAAGCCCGGTGACGTCGGCGCCGAGGCGTTCTACGGTTAGCGATGCGTTGTCGAGGGTGAAGATCAGCAGCAACGTGTCCAAGCCTTGGGCGTTGACGGCGCGGGCCTGTGCGCGAAGGGATGCGATCATGGGTCCGTTGGTCGACACCAGCCGCCAGAGCACTGCCACAGGGCCTTGTGCGCTGTCGAACTCGCGGCGCTCATCGGGACTCAACCCGAGCGCTGCGGCCACGGCGGGGTGCAGCGATTGCCCCGATCCGCGCAGTAGGTCCGGTTTCACCGGCAGGGCCAGCCGGATTTCGTTGGCGCCGTTGCGGTATGCGCCGCGCGCGGCCCGCAGCGGCGGTACTGGCGGCCACGGGTCGTCGGCGGTGCGTCGCCGGACTGTCGCGCCGTCGCTGATGAACGCCAAGCTGTCGGTGAGGTGGGTTCTGATCGAGGATTCGGCCACGTCGGGAATCTCGGCACGCAGCATGGTGATCAGTTCGCGGGTGTTGATCCGGCCGCCGGCAGCGTCGATGCGGGCTCCGATCTCGCCGGATATGCCGGCGTGGGCGGGTAGATCCCAGATGCGCAGCCCCCAGGTGCGACGGGTGACGCGAAGGAATCGCGGGTCGGCCGACATCGCTTCGCGGATCCGCTCCAGCGACACGCCCGAACCGAGCGCCGGAGAGATCTCTTCGGGTGTCGCAGGGAAGTGGCGCGCGTGCAGCACCGCCTCGATCTGGGTGAATGCCGAGTCGCCCCATCGAACCCAGACGTCGCCTAAGCTGCGCCAGTCCTCGCGGAGCGCAGGTAGACCGCCGCGGTGACCAGCGGCATCCCGATGGCGGTAAGCGCATGCAGCAGCGCATCCGAGGTCGGCGCCGGGTCGCGGGCGAAGGCTTCGTCGACAGCGGTCGCTGCTTGCTGAAGGCCATCAACGGCCGCGTTCTCAAACCAGTCTCCGCGTCGTAGGTAGGGGCCGGCGGCGTGCAGCAGCACCTGGGCCTCGTCGCCGTGTGGATCCATGCCCAGGCGCTGCAGCTCGGAGAGCACGGTGGCGGCGGGAAGGTAGAGGCCCAATCGGTCGGCAAGCTGGGTAGCCTGCTCGCGCACTTCGGCGTGAACAGGATCGTCGAGAAGCTCGGCGAAGCGCGCCTCGGCCCGGGGAAGGTGGCGCGCCACCCACTGCACCCGGCACCCGCCCTGGGCGGGTGCCGGACGCTCAGCGGGTGGCACCATTGGCGCGGCGCTGAAGGATTAGACCTCGTCGATCAGTTGACCGCGAGGCGGGACGGGTGCAAGCGGCCACCCGAGGAGTTACGTCACTGTGACGATAATGCAGAACCTCTATGCCGCAACGTGTTTGACATGACCATGGCCGACGACGTCGAACCGCATCTCAGCTTGTATCGGACGGCATTGTGTTTCGGGGGAGGATCCGCGAAAGGCGATTGTGCTCGAACGTGGGCCCGCCGGTGCTATATCGAAAGCGCGATGAGTGGGCTACCAATGCGCTCGATATCACGCCGCCCGGGTCGTGTCGTGACGCCAGCCGCTGGACGGCGACTCACGTCTTCGGGTCGATGTTTCGGGACTTTCTGGCCTGCGAAAGGGGTTGCCCTTCGTGCACAAATACGTCACGGTGACGAAATGGCGCGCTGCGAAGGGAGAGGCCGGGGCGGGCGCGGCGCCGGCGAGGGTGCGCGGCGTGTGGCCGGCTGATGGCGAAAGTCGTTCATCTCGCCGCCGGTGCGGAAGCGTCGACATGTCGGATCCCCAGTCATTCGAAATGGGAGCCTTGGTGCGCGCGCTCGAAGTTGGAAACGCGGGTGGGCCTGGCGGGGCGATCCTTTCGGGCCGAGATCAAGGACATTGATCATCAGGCGCGTGGCGCGACGAGCCTCCGCAGCTCGGCGAATCGCCGATAAGCCACATTATGTCAAATTAACCACTGCATATTGCATCAGATGAATCAACGCCCGGCCGCTTGTCGGCCACCACTCTTCCTGTCGGTTTCGGCTGCGTTGCAACAGTTTCCGCCCACCGTCCCGCTCTGCGGACTCGTATCGGCAGCCATGCTCGCTACGCCCGTGGGCCGTTCCGGCAACACGCTGACCTGGGGTCTTGACTTGATGATGCAACAGATGAATCATTGATTCATCTGTTGATACCAGAAGACGGGAGTTTCGGGTGGCAGTCGACGACGTCGGACGTGCATATCTCGTTGACGCGGTCCGGCCCCTGCACCCCGAAGAACAGACAGTCGCCGAAATGCTCCAGGGCTGGCGCAACCAGCAGCTCAGCCGCAATCTGCAGTTCGAGACTATCGACTCACGCATCACGCAGGTGCAGCGCTTCATCGAGCACTCGAACGAGTTCCCATGGACCTGGACCGTCGCCATGGTCGACGAGTTCTTCGGCGATCTTCGGAGTATCCACGGACTCGCCCAGTCGTCGATCCGTTCGTATCAGGTCGGCCTGCGACAATTCTGCTCCTATGTCAGCAATCCGGACTACGGCTGGGACCGCGTCTGCGAAGCACTGTTCGGGACTCACCCCTCCCAAGTCTTCTTCGACTGGAATACCGCTCGACACGTCCAGGAGAACGAGGCCCGGCCCGAGAAACGCGCATTCACCAAGCGCGAACTTCAAGACTTCTTCGATCATGCCGACGAGCAGGTATCTGCCGTCGTAGCTTCGAGCAGAAAGGGTTGGCTGCCCGCATACCGCGACACCGTGATGTTCAAGATCGCCTACTCGTATGGGTTGCGGTTCAACGAACTGGCCCACTTGCAGACGGTCGACTTAGCAAGGAACCCCCACGCTAAGGAGTTCGGAAAGTTCGGCCTGGTTCATGTGCGATACGGCAAAGCGAAGAAGGGCTCCCCGCCGAAGCGGCGCAGCGTCCTGACAGTCTTCGATTGGACGCCCGAAGTGCTGGTCGACTGGCTGGAGAATGGTCAGCCCCATATGGACGACGGGATCGACCTGTTCCCCAGCGAACGCGGAAATCTCGTCTCGGAAACCACACTCATCAGGCGGTTCCGCCGGTACTGTGACGATCTCGACCTCTCGCCCGGCCTCGATCTCCACTCGTTCCGGCGATCCTATGCAACGCACTTGCTCGAAGCCGGCTGGGATGCGATGTTCGTTCAGCACCAAATGGGTCATGAGCACGCGTCGACCACAGCGATCTACAGCTGTGTCAGCAGCGACTACCGCACCCGAACGCTGCGAAATGCGCTCGACGCCACTATCGCCGCAGCGCTTGAGTCGAAGCTGAACGGCGGCGCCGGATGAAACGCGATGTCGACTACCAATGGCGGCTCGCCGAGCTCATGGCGGGTAATCAGATGCACAACAGTACCGACCTCATCCCACGGCTGAATGAACGCGGCATCACGCTGTCACGGCCACAGGTCTACCGACTCGTCCACCAACGACCCGAACGGGTCTCTCTGAAGCTCATCGCCGCCCTCTGCGACATCTTCGACTGCGGCCCAGACGATCTCGTCACTGTCACCGCTGCCGACGCCCGCAAGAAGGCCGCCAGCGCCGGCCGAGAGAACGTCGTAGAACTCAACAAGGCCATCCGCCCCAAACGTGCTCGGATCCTCAGCGATGACGATTGAACCGCTGCGCCGGAATACCGTTCGCGGACGTCCCAAAGTCACCGACGGATCAATGGAGTGCGCTCGTTGCCACCGCGAGATGCGGCGCACGGCAGCAACATGGCCAGAAGGCTGCATCTGCAATTCCTGCTACTACGAAGCAACCAGCCTGTACGGCGACTGTCCCAGCTGCGGATTCCACCGCCTTTTGCCGGGCCGGCTGGAAATCAGCGATCAAGCGGTCTGCCGAGACTGCGCACGTATCCGGCAGAACTTCTACTGCACGTCGTGCAACGAGGAGCGGCGACCCTACCGCGGCAATGTATGCGCACGTTGCAGCCTCCGCGAAGACCTTGAGCGGGCGTTCCTCCACCCGGACTCCCCCGCGAGCTTCACACAACTTATCGACGCCCTGTGCGCAGCCGATCGCGCCGAGAGCATCATCACGTGGAAACGATCGGACAAGGTTCAAGCACTCCTACGCTCCCTCGGAGATGGCACCACTCCCCTCACCCACGACGGCCTGGACCAGTACGAGCCCGCGGGCCGGCACGTCGACCACCTACGGGCCATCCTGCAGCACCATGACGTAATTACCGCACGTGATAAGTATCTTGCCTACTTCGAGCGGTGGATCGAAGACAAGCTGCGCCCGGTGTCTGACGCCGAGATAGCGCAGCCGATAAGGCAATTCGCTTTTTGGCACCACCTCAAACGTATCAACGAGTTGGCACTCGCCGGGAAGCCGACGCGCGGACCCGTTCACGCCTCGAAGCAGGACATCACTGAGGCACTGAAGTTCCTCGAGTGGCTTCGAACTGAACGTGGCCGAACTATCGCCGACTGCACACAGCAAGACGTGGACCTTTGGGTCGCAGGGGGTCCGACCACACGGCACCTCATCCGGACGTTCATCATTTGGTGCCAAAAGATGCGGGTCAACCGATCAATCACGCTCGGACATCGACAGGCCAAGACGGTCCGGGTTCTCACGCAAGATCAGCGGCTCGAGTGGATTCGAGAGCTTCTGTCCGGCGACAGCGAATCGCTCCCCTACCGGGTCGCCGGAACGCTGCTACTGCTCTACGCCCAGCCACTCGTGAAGGTCGCAGCCATACCGATGAGCAAGGTGCTTGTCTCTCCCGACGGACTATCGCTCGAACTCGGCGTTACTCCCTCGCCCGTTCCTGAGCCATTCGCTGCACTGCTCAAGAGCCACGTCACCAACAGGCCAAACCTTCGCACAGCAGGAGCAGACAATCCCTGGCTGTTTCCGGGGTATCGGCCCGGCGAGCACCTACACCCCAACACACTGATGGATCGTCTTCGGTGGCTCGGGATCGACCTGCTGGGGGCTCGTAACACTGCACTGCGCGAACTCGTGATCCAGGTACCGCCTCCGGTCGTTGCCGAGATGTTGGGCTACAGCGACCAAGTGGTGCATTGGCACGCTGCACTCGCAGCGCAGCCTTGGGTTCGGTATTCGGCGATTCGAGTCGAGAGTCGTGGTGGCAGCGGCGCATGATCGGTACCAACAGACATCAAGGGGACGCACCGATGGCCGATGTGTTTGCCGAATTTTGTGATTTCAGCACATCGGAGCCTCTTCGCCAAGGTGACATTCTGGAGGCCATTGATATCAATGCTGCAATGTGGGAGCGCCACCTAATGGTGATTACGGCCGATTGCGACCTCGCTTTCAACAAGCATCATGGTCGAGTCACTTGCATACCACTACTGACAGCCGAAGAGTATCTTCTCGAGATGGTAGTCCCTCGTGTGCGAAACCGACTCGTGGAGAAGCCTGTTGGCGAGTTGCTCAAAATACTAGACCGCATCGGCGGGCCGCGAGTGTCTGCGGAGCGATTGCGGCACTGGACCACGGAAGAGTCCGCGGACTCCATAATCCAAGCCTTGAAGCTGCTTGAGAAAGATGCCGTAATCGCCAGGGCTGCAATCGAATCGATTCAGCAATTAGACGCGTCCGCGGACGAACTGAATCAGGCCTTGAGAAACCTCGTCGACGGCCAATTGGGCGGCGATAAACCGCCTACGCGTAAGAATGCTGTCGCAAGAGTGCTGGATCCGGTAAGGGAGGCCTATCAGCGCCCTCCTGGTGATGCGATGTTCATCAGCACATTTGCCGCATCTCACGACAGAGGATACTTCGCATACCTCCGCCACCTAGAGCAGGTCTGGGAGCCTGAAGTTGCCATCGGCCCGAAACATAGGGATGCCAAATACAAGCGCATCTCCCGACTACGCGATCGCTACACACACGCGCTGGTTCAGCGCTTTGCCACCGTGTTCATGGCTATTGGGCTACCTCATGAGTACGAAGAGGCCCGCGATGTCTATTTTGAGCTCATGGGAGATGCGTTGAAATGAAGCCTCTTGTTACGTCCGCGAACGCACTCCGCGTTCTAGCGACAGGTTTGGCGCCAGAGGCGGTAGATGCATCCGTCGACCTCCACCTGAGCGAGACAGACGAAGCTGAGTACTTGGTTACGGCTAACGATGATCTCGAGACACAGCGTGTAGTACTTATTCGCGACGAAGGATGGACGGACAAGCACACTCCGGCGGATCTAGCTAGATCTCGTCGCAGCGTTCTAGGGCGGATGGCCTCTTTTGTTGACCGCGTCAAGATTTCTGGGAAGCTATCCTTACCCAGAGGTTGGCACCAGTACAAGCACGGCAATCTTGTCGCATTTTTCGCGGTTCCCAGAGGGGCGAGTGAAACACGCTGGATTGCGGAGGTATTGCCCGGGACCCGGTCAGATGTCGTGTATTGGCGCACTACTACATCGGACAGCAAAACCACCCTCGAAGATTTCGATCTCGCGGGCAGGCCCACGCTTCCTGATTTGGAAGCCCAGTGGAACAGAGTCATCCAGTCAGCAACGGATTTCTTCGAAGGCCAGTCCAGCGCAGCTGATGTGGATATGTACCTGCCTGCGCTATCTCAGTCGCCAACCAAGGGTTGGTCATATGATCGATGGCTTGAGGCGATTAGTGACGATCAGCGATCCTTCATCGACGCGCCGGCGACAAGTTCAATTCGGTTACGCGGCCCCGCAGGTTCTGGGAAAACCCTCGCTCTCACCATGAAGGCGATTGCGGAGGTCCTTCGAGCGAGGCAGGTAGATCAGGACATCCGCGTCCTTGTCACAACGCATAGTTGGTCGCTAGCCACAGAGATTTCCGAGTCCATTGATTCGATGAGCCTCGGGCCGCTGCCAGAAATAGATGTCTTCCCGCTGCTTGAAATTGCCGAGAATATTTCACCCGCATATGCATCAAGTGTTTCGACTTTCACCGTACTTGGAGAGGACAGCTTCAGCGGAAAGCAGGCACAGTTAGACGAAATTATGGACGTGATCGATAATTTTGTCGAGGGCGACTGGGTTACATACCGTGCAAAAGCTTCTAGTGAACTTCGATCGAGACTCGACTCCGCTAATGAACAGGACCGGAGCGCTTTGGCATGGGACCTCTTGGTTGAATTCGGTTCGGTCATAGGCGCAGCCGCGATATTCCCCGGAGCGGGTTCCGATACAAGGTATTTTCAGATTCCGCGAGCACCATGGATGTTGCCCCTTTCATCGAGGGCTGACCTAGAGGTTGTATTTCTGCTGTACACGCGCTTCATGGAGGGTCTCGAAGCGCGCTCGTTAATGACTTCAGACCAGGTACTGGCAGACTTTCTGAGCCACCTCGAAACCCATGCATGGAACAGGTCACGCAAAGATGAGGGGTATGATCTTGTTTTTGTCGATGAGTTTCATTTGTTTAGTCCGCTTGAACGGCAGGTTCTGCACTACTTGACCCGCGACGTGAGAAGTTATCCGAAGATATTCATGGCTCTTGATCCACGACAGTCGCCGTCGGAATCATTTATTGGAATCGCTGCGGACCACGTGCAGTCATCCACTAATTTTGCTCCCGAAATTTCTTTCGGGGAGGTTACCAACCTTGAGCTAACTAGAATTCACCGCTTCACGCCGCAGATCTTGGAGTTGATCAAACATATTCACTTGTTCTTTCCGACTCACAACTTAGGGCATGAGTGGGATATCGATTTTTCAAAAGTGGAATCGACTAAGGACGATGGCCCTATTCCAACATTAACAACTTCGGAATCTCATAATTCAGAAGAAACTGACATATACCGCGTAATTCGGGATGTCTACCCGCACGGGCGGGTGGCGTTAGCAGTTGTTGATACGCGCCAATGGCCTCGATTTACCAATTTAGCGCATCAAATTTCTCAGTCAGGGCGTTATCACGTCGCGTCTATCACCGGCCGGGGCGACGTTGATGGCTTAGGCTATCGGCGCCGTGGGTTACTGGTTGGGCCTGCAGAGTATCTTGCTGGTTTGCAGTTCGAGACGGTCATTGTTGCTGGCATTCCCGACCTTCAGGCCCCCTACGTTGCCCCTAACGAGAAAAGCCGGTTGCTGTCGCTGCTCTACCTGGCGATCAGTCGTGCCGAACGGGATGTCATGGTGTTCGTGAACGAAGAGGACGGTGGCGCCCCCGAAGTTCTTTTGCAAGGGATTTCTAAGCGGCTAATTCGCGGAGTGCGGGGTAGTTTCGTTTAGCGGTGCCAAACCGCGATTTCCTATTTTTAGAGCATTGGGCCCGCCCTTTCTTATCGCGGGCTATGCAGACCGATTATGCACGAATCCAAACTACCGAATGGCTAGCCAGCATTCACATGCATGGTAACGAGCTAGTTGGGGAACGAGGCTAGCACGTTTACTCCGGAGGGCCCGGCTTCCCGCTGCGGTGATCCATGTAATTGTCCCATATATAGTGGACTTCATTTTTAGCAATCCACCACCGAGAGGAAAATCGTTCCTTGAATCTCTCTGATTTAGGCCTGTACTGACCCGCGCCGATAATTTTCCGGGTGCGAGAATTGACCGCCCAACTCCTGCCGTAGGCGTCGAGAAATAAGACGTACGCTTCGTCCAAATTGAACATCAGCTCGGGCACAAAAATTTCGTGTTTCTCACCCGCCGGTATCTCAACATCCCCTTGATTGGGTGAGTTCGCACTAAACCTTCGCGCTTTTTCCTTTAGCAAACGCCGCATCAGGAGATAGTATTCGTGCGACGGATATTTGTAGGTGTTGGATCCGCCTACACCCATTGCCGGCGTTTGATTGACCTCACCAATTGTCAGAGCAGTCATCATCGACATCGGATCTACTACCGTGCGGACATCGAAGATCGATTTATCGGACCTGTTCGTGATCTCGACGTAAGCGCCCTTTACTTTTCTGACGAAGACTAACGATGCTTGGCCTCGGTTTGCAGTTCGCCGCTCGTGGATAAAGAACACCACGGCCGCTATGAAGGCTCCCCCGGTTCCGATTGCCCCGAACCACTCGGCAGCGTTCCCCCACGCTTGTGTCCAAAATAGACCGTGCCACCAATTGACTAGCCAATCCACCCACAGATAATCGCATGGCAGACCCTCGGACACGGAAGGCACTGCTCGGCTGCAGTGCTAGAAATGGCCACGCTGGTGGCTACTTTGCGCTGCCTTCGCGACGTAGCCAGAAGCACAGGCCGCCGGAACCGCCTCGCATTGGGATTCAGTGTCGGAGGCGGACGCTATCGTTTTTCCATGAGCGAAGGCTTACAGGAGCCCATCGAGCCATTGGTCGGGGTGGTGCGTACCGCCGACGTCGAGTTCAATCAGTACTTTCACCCGGCACCAGAACACCGCTGCCCTTGCGGATCCGGCCGTCAGTCACGGGAATGCCATCTCGGGGAGGGGCAACGCTGGATCGCCACGCGACCTCCGCCGCTACTGACCGGACCGCGGACCGGGTACGCCAACCCTGGCTGTTACGCACGCAGAAGCAACGACTGCGACGACAAGCTCACCCGTGAGCACTTCATCACCGATGATGTGCTCGAAGCCATTTCTCACGACGGCAAGGTCGTCATCGTCGAAGGCGCGTCCTGGCAGGACAAGGCTCAACGGTCAAAGACTGTTGGTCGGCAGGGTCTCTCGACGCGGATGCTGTGCCACCGACACAACAGCGCACTCTGGCCGTTGGACAAGATGGCCGCTGAATTTTTCCGGTACCTCGTGGAGGACCAGCTCGACATTTTCAAATACCTCGGCAATGACCGCAGGAGCGAATTCTCGCGCGGGTTCGTTTTGGCCAGCGGACCCTTCTTCGAGCTCTGGCTCCTCAAAGTCATATGGGGTGCCATCGAGTCAGGAACGATGGAGATCGACGGCTCGCCTGCATACCGCTTTCGACTAGGGGTTACGACCGAACAATTGGCTGAGATCCTGTGGCGTGGAGCCGACTGGCCTCCCACTTGGGGCATGTACATGCTGCTTGATCGCGACAACGACCAACCGATCATCACCAAATCCGCGCGCCTGCGCCTCGCGAATATGAGCAGCGAAATACTGGGCGGGTACGTTCAAATCGCTGGCATCGAGTTCCTGATAGGTTTCGAGACACCGCCCGTCAGGCGGCTCTACCGCCCCCACGGCCTCTATTTCATGCGTAAGGGATTTCCCGTCACGAGTTGGAAGTCAATTGTCTTTGCGTGGCCGGACCTAGATCACCTCGACACTTTGATGGTGAGCACTGCGCCGCCGAGCGAGGATTTCACGGTGCCACCTAACCCACGCGCAGCGAGCTTTCATCACGGAATCGCCGAGGGATCGTTAAACGTCAGGAGCGTGCCGCAACCTCCGATCATTGCGACGGATAACACTACTTAGCCCAGCACAGGGGCGTGAACCTCACGGCCCCACAGGATGGACATCGGCGTGGATAACCGCAGGACGGTATCCATGATCATGTCCGCCTCGGGCGGAGCTAGTTCGATCCAGTACCGACCGCCGCAGTCTGCCCGGCCAGACCAACTGGAAGAATATGCAGGAATCGAATATGGCGGGTTACCAGTAACTGCTCAATTCCATTGTAGGAACAGATCATTCGGCTGCTCTTCTTGTTGTCCGGTCTCTTGATGCGGCCAGTTCGTGCTGACCGCAGGGCAGCTGCCCCGGTCCGCCAACTCAATTGAGGAGGAGAGCATAAGGATTTTTTTCTCACTCGGGTCGGCAGTTCGCTGTATTACGCCGTCAAATCAGCCGTTAACGGACACCGGCCTCGTGCGGCCATAGCCGTCCCGTCGTTCGTTCTTCCCGTGTTGCGATACTTCCCGGCAAAGGCCGTGCTCAGCGGGACTCGTGTCGGCTGCAGCGCCGGGTAATGCGCGAACTTGCTCGCTTCAGTGGCAGGTCGCGTCACGTCGCGGGTGCGGCCGGCAGGTAGATCCGGGTGTTGTCATTGCGAGATCGGCGCGGCGGCGCTGACCAGGCGGACATCCGTGCTGGCCGCCGCGGTACCGTCACGGTGCCGGAAGCCTGCGATGACTGGCTCGCCATTGCTGTCGACGAATCGATACGGCGTGCCTTTGCTTCGGTCTGCGTGTTTGTAGCCCCACTGGCCGATTGCTCCAAGGACCACGACCAAGTCGCGACCGGATTGCGTCAACTCGTAACGGCTGCGGGTGCGGTCGCCCGGCTCGCGGTATTCCACGGTCTCCAGTACGCCGGCCGACACAAGTTCGGCCAGCCGGGCGCTGAGGATATCCGAGGCAATTCCTAACTGCTCCTTGAACTCCGAGAATCGGGTTCTGCCGAGGAATGCTTCGCGAATGATCAGCATCGACCACCGCTGCCCGATGACCGCCATAGCGCGCGCGATAGGACAGGGATCGTCGGACCACGGATCGGTACGCATCGCCACACCCTATCTGAGTTGGCATCTCCAATCCAGGGTGGTACCGTCGGCACGTGATCGGCCGCGACAACGAGCTGGAGGCGATCACCGCCGCCGCCACCGCGTTGGCAGAGCGCGGATGTGCATTGGTCGTAGAAGGCGAGCCTGGGATCGGGAAGACCACCCTGCTGGCGGCTGCCACAGGGTGGGCGAAGCGCCAGGGGTTCATCGTCTTGTCGTGTGCCGGGGTGCAGTCGCAGGCCACGGTGGGCTACGCGGGTCTGCACGAATTGGTGCACCCGATTCTCAGTAGCGCCGACGCGTTGCCAGAGCACCAGCGGACGACCCTGCTGGCCGCCCTCGGCCTCGCTGAGGCCGGCGTGCCCAACCCGCTGCTGATCGGCGTCGCGACGCTCGGGCTGATCGAGGAGGCCGCGGCCACCCGACCCATGCTGCTCGTGATCGACGATGCGCAGTGGCTCGA
Organism: Mycolicibacterium parafortuitum; assembly: GCF_002086815.1. Lineage (GTDB taxonomy): Bacteria > Actinomycetota > Actinomycetes > Mycobacteriales > Mycobacteriaceae > Mycobacterium > Mycobacterium parafortuitum. The sequence goes on along the minus strand of NZ_MVID01000009.1, from coordinate 92,245 downwards.
CGATTCCACGCTGCACGTTGTGACCTTCATCGGGCGCCGCATCACGAACTCGCCGGTGATGATGCTGTGCGCCGCAAGGCCCCGCATCGACGGGGAATCGTCACAACTCTCGTCGTTGCCGCACCTCCAGTTGGAGGCACTGGATATCGCGACGTCGCGCGTCCTGATGGAGGAGGCGCTGGCCGGTGTCGACGGGCACGGGGTCAGCGCGCTTACCCAACGGCGCGTCTTGACCGAAGCTGCGGGAAATCCGTTGGCCATCGCCGAACTCACGAAGGCACTGTTGGCCGGCGGCGAGGAACAGAGAAACCCGTCGCCGACGCCTCTGCCGACGACGCGTCGCATCGAACGCGCTTTCCGGGAGCAACTGGATGGCGTTCCTGAACCCAGTCGCCGGATGCTGGGACTGATCGCCGCCGGCGGAGATACTGCAATGGCTGAACTTGCCGACGCGGCGCGGCACGTCGGTCTGTCAGATGCCGATCTGGATCCACTCGAGCGGTGCGGGCTGATCACAGTCGTCGCCGGATCGCTCCAGGTGCGCCATCCCCTGATCCGGTCTGTGGCCTACCGGGCGATACCTCTGACGCAACGCTCGGCCTTCCACCAGGCGCTGGCCGACGCGACCACCGATGCGATGAGAGCCGCCTGGCACCGGTCGGCGGCGGCCTATAGATCCGATGAGGGGGTCGCCGCCGACCTCGAAACCGCGGCCCAGACCGCACAACTTCGTGGCGCCAATGCAGAAGCGGCACGCGCATGGCGGCGTGCGGCCGCGCTGTCGCCGTCGGCGAACGATCGCATCCGCCGCCTCGTCCGCGCAATCGAACCCGCGTACCGGGCAGGGCTGACCGCCGAAGCGATGGACATCCTCGATGAGGCCGAGCCGTTGGCCATTGATCTCGGGCACCAGTTCGATCTTGCGTTCGCGCGCTTCACCCTCGCCGTCACAACCGGCGTAACGGCGCCGCCGGTAGAGGATCTGGTGGCGCTGGCGGACCGGTTGGGAAGCCACGGTGAGTTGGACACCCATATCCGCCTGCTCGCCGCCGCGGCAGCGCAGTGTCGGATGCACGGACTCGACGAACGTGACCGTGATCTGATCGCCGAGCGCCTGCACCAAATCGAGCACCTGGACCACCCGGCAGTCGAAGTGGCCTTGGCGACCCTTGAGGACACCAAGTATGCCCGCCAGTTCCGTTGCCGCGCCGCAACATTGCAGGATGCCCTGAGTGATGATCTGACGGCGCTGATGTCGATGGGGTTGGCCGCCGAGTCGGCTTCTGATCTGGCGACCGCTCAGTCATGCTGGGACGGTTCCATCAAGGTGGCCCGAAGGACAGGTGCGCCCGCGATCGAGTGTGAGGCGCTGCGCGGCTCAGCGCGATCGCAGATCATCGCCGGGCAATTGACCGAGGCCGCCGTCAGCGCGCACAACGCATTCCGGATCGCCACCGATGCGGATCTCGGGCTCAGCATGGGCGCTGCAGCCGCCCTGCTGGCGCGGATCCAAGCATGGCAGGGCGATACCAAATCCGCTCAGCAGTCACTGGCGACAGCGCAACAGAACCTGCCCAGCGACACTCCCCTACTGTGGCTCGACGACCTGGCCTGGGCCAGTGGCCTGCTTGCTCTGAGCACACACGACAGCGAGCGCGCCTTCACCGAACTTTCGCAGATGAACCGTGACCGCAGTTCCCGTCGCTGGGCTATCGCCGACCTCACCGAAGCCGCCGTCGCCAGTGGCCACACCCGAGTGATCTGCCAGCTTGTCGACGAGATCGACACCGAGGCGAGCGCGCTGGGTTCCCCACACATCGTCATGCTGGTACACCGCAGCCGGGCCTTGATCGCCGGTACGGACCAGCACGCAGAGCACCACTTCCACGCCGCGCTGGACATCGAGGACGCCGAGGCCCAAGCGCCGTTGGAGTACGCCCGCACCCAGTTGAGCTACGGCGAATGGCTCCGACGACAACGACGCATCATCGACGCACGCACCCAGTTAGCCGCAGCACTAAGATTTTTCGAACACCGCGGAGCAGCGCCCTGGGCTCAACGCACACGAGGCGAACTGCGCGCCGCCGGCGTGCAGGTGCCAGGCGTGGCATCGGCAATCGACGTGCTCACGACCAAACTCTCGCCGCAGGAATTACAGATCGCACGGCTCGCAGCGGCCGGACTGACCAACCGCCAGATCGCCGACCAAATCTACATCTCACATCGGACGGTTGCGGCGCACCTGTACAAGATCTTCCCCAAGCTCGGCATCACTCGCCGCGCTCAACTACGAGACGCCATCGAACTCGACAACGCCACGCCCGCCGGCGAGTAGCCGTACTTGTGGTCAACGTACTTATGCCGCGACGCCGCTGGAGCTGATGGCATGGATACATGAACTCTTATCGGGCATATCAGGTCACTAAACATCGCGAATTCTCCCTCGTCGACCGCGAACTGCACGACCCCGCCCCCGGGCACGTGCGGATCCGGACGGCCGCGTGCGGGGTATGCCACAGCGATGTTCTGGCCGTGGAGGGACAGCGCCCAGACCCGACGACCCCAATGGTTCCCGGTCACGAGGTAGTCGGGACCATTGATGCCATCGGCGCCGGGGTGGAACCTCGGTGGCAGGTCGGTGACCGCGTCGGGGTGGGATTCCTGGGCGGCCAGTGCGGTCAGTGCGACTTCTGCCGCCGCGGTGACTTCGTTAACTGCACCGACCAACCCCAGCCCGGGACAACCGTCGACGGCGGGTATGCCGAGATCGTCTACGCCAGGGCCTCTGGGCTGGTGCGGGTTCCGGAGGCCTTCGACGCGCTGACGGCCGCACCCCTGTTGTGTGCCGGGGTGACCGTGTTCAACGCCCTGCGCGTCGCCCAGGCGCCGGTGAACTCCCTGGTGGCGGTACAGGGTATCGGAGGATTAGGACATCTGGGCGTGCAGTACGCCAAGAAAATGGGTTACCGCGTCGCCGCACTAGCCCGCGGCACCGAAAAGGCGCGACTGGCCTCGACTTTGGGCGCCGACCACTACATCGACAGCGCCGCCGAAGACCCCGCCGCCGCGCTAACCGCACTCGGCGGTGCGACAGCGATCATCGCCACGGCCGCCAACGGAGCATCGATGGCCGGACTGGTAGCCGGACTCCAACCACGGGGCAAAATGATCGTCGTCGGAGCCTCACCAGAACCGGTACCGGTCCACACCCCCGATCTGATCTTCGGCGGGCGCAGCATCATCGGAAGCCTCACCGGATCCGCCATCGATAACGAAGACAACCTCGCATTCAGCCTCACGCACCAGATCGCCCCGATGATCGAACCACTCCCCTTTCACGAAGCACCGCGCGCCTACGACCGAATGATGTCCGGCCGCGCACGATTCCGCGTCGTCCTCGACTTCACCCTCGCTCAGTGATTCATGCCGCGCCGGTCATCGCCGAGACGATTTCTCCGGTCGGCAACACCGCGTGCGCGAGAAACCGATAGTTCACCAGCGCTGCCTGATACCCGTCGCCCCAGGCGGGGTGACGGGGGCCCGCCACCGCATCCACGGCCACCGCAACTTCGAATCCGTCCTCGAGAAGGTGACGCAGGTGAGACTCGACGCACATGTTCGCCAACATCCCGGCGAGGATGACGCGGTCGCATCCTCGCTTCCGTAGCTGTAAGACAACGTCGTTGGTCTGCGGCCCGAAGACCTTGTGGGGGCTCGCGACGGTGGTGGTCGGGCGGTTGATATAGGGCGCCAGCGCAGGTAGCCAGTCTGCGCCCGAACCCGCGAAGTCGGTCAAATCCAGGGCCCCAACGCGGGCGAACGTTCCGGTGGCGAACTCGTCGGACTCCAGCGGCCCGTTGAACAACCACTGCGAATCAGACGGATAGAAGTAATGCGGCGAGATGATCAGCGGATACCCCTGGGCGACGGCGGTTTCCATGAGTTGGGCGAGGTGGGCCACTGTGTCGTTCTCGGTGACACTCGCGCCGACGGACGCCCAGTTGCGTGCGGTGGGACTCAGGACGTCGATCTGCGGATCGATGACCACGACCGCGGTGTTCGTAGGGTCGAACTTCATTGCAGCAGTCCTAACAGCTGGTTGAAACACTCCGACATGGACGGATGGGTGTAGATCTCGTCCCGCAATACCGATGCGGTGATGCCGTGGCGCATCGCCAGGGCGACGATGTTGATCACCTCCTGTGCGTCGTGACACAGCAGGGCAGCGCCGAGAATCCTGTCGGTTTCCGCGTCCACCACCACTTTCATCATCCCGGCCGTGTCATCGACGATGCGGGCTCTTGCCACGGTGGCCAGGTTCACCACCGGGCTGGCCGCCACTTTGAGGTCGTAACCCGCGGTGCGCGCTTGGTTTTCGGTAAGGCCGACACGTGCCAGTGGGGGGCTCAGGAACAGGCAGTTCGGAACTGCTCGGCGCTGGGCGGCAGACCTGGGTTCGGCAGCACCGCCGAGCTGATCGAGCACGATGCGGTAGTCGTCGAGAGAGATGTAGGTGAACTGCGGTCCGCCGTTGACATCCCCGACCGCATAGATGTGGGGTTGGCTGCTACGGCGGTAGTCATCGACCACGACGGCACCGGTGTCGGTCATCTCCACCCCGGCCCGATCAAGTCGGAGATAGGCGGAGTTGGGCGTGCGTCCGAGCGCGATCAGCACGACGTCGGCCTCGACGGTGGCGGCGCGTCCGCCGATGCGATACGCCACGCGTGCCAATGGGGGGGCGCCCGGCCGCGGAACAGTCTGCACTTCAGTGACTTCGGCGCCGGTGAGGATCGTGGCTCCCCTCCCGGACAGGACAGAAACTGCAGCGTCGGCGATGTCTGGGTCCTCATGTGCCAGAACGGCCGGACGTTGCTCCAGAACGGTCACGGAGGTGCCGTATCCGGCGTACATCGACGCGAACTCCAAACCGATGTAGCCGCCGCCGAGAATCACAAGCCGGTCCGGGCGCGAGGCACGCCGCAGCAACTCCGCACTGGTGACCACGACCGGACTATGCCGCACGCCGGGTAGGTCGGGAATCACCGGTGTTGAGCCGGTACCGATGACGATGTCGCGCGCCACCACCGTGGCGAGACCGTCCTCGGTCTCTACCGCGACCGAGTTCGCATCGATGAAGCTCGCCCGACCGGTGAGCACCCGCAATGACGGGACCGACTGCAGTGCCGCGAGATTCGTAGCCCGCAACCCGGTGGTCAGCCGCTCTGTGGCAGCGACCGCATCCGCGTAAACCGACGTTCCGGACGAGCCGCGGGGCGAGTGCTCACTGCGGTACACCATCGACTTCGTCGGCACACAGCCCGTGTTGATGCAGGTGCCGCCGTACATCTGCGCCGACTCCTCCACCAGCACGACACGCTGACCTTGTCGGCCCACCTCAGTCGCCAACGTCTTGCCGCCCTTGCCGAATCCGATGACGAGCAGATCGACCTCAATCACCTGCGGGGTCACGCGAGGAACTCGACGATCTCGCGGGCGAAGTCCGTGACGTGCTGGAAGAGGAACCCGTGCCCGGCATCGCTGTACAGAATGGCCTTGGCATTGGGCATCCGGCCCACCATCGCGAAGGTGGCGTAGGCATCGATCATCCGGTCGTGCGCACCGTTGGCAACCAAGGTCGGAATGGTGATCTCCCTCAGGCGATCCCAGATACTCGAACCGGTCGAGGCAATGACGGCCAACTGCGCCTGCATCGTCTCGATCGACACCGGAACATGCTCCGGCGACAGGACACGGTCGTCCAACCTCCGCAACGACTCCAGTCCCCGCTTGCGACCCGGATCCTCATCGGGAAAGAACAGATAGAGAAAGTCATCGTCGTCGTTTACAGGCTTGGTGGCAACCTGCCAGATCTTCGGATCGGGTTGCGGCATGCCGGGGACACCACCACCGGGAGAGCTGCCCGCGACGATCAGCCGGCGCACCAGATCAGGACGTTGCAACGTGGCCGCCTGCACCACGATCCCGCCCAACGACCAACCGAGCAGATCGACCTCGGACAGCCCCAAGGTGTCGACGAACTCGGTGAGTCCGCCGGCCAGGGCGGCCATGCTGGCCGGCGCGACGCCACTGGTCCTACCGTGCCCGATGTTGTCGAAAAGGATCACCTCACGTTCGGCTCCCAGTGCGTCCAGGAACGCCGGATCCCAGTGATCCATGGTGCCGCGAAAGCGCAACGCCAGCACCAACGGGACACCGGTACCCGCACCGAAGCGACGGTAGGCGAACCGTGCGCTCGGCCCATCCAGATAGCGGGTCTCGGCCATCAACGACAACGAATTCTCCATATGCTGTGCACCCTTCATCGATCGCTCGCGAGATCGCCTCGGATCCGCGTCATCTCCGGATTCTCTTGCCTGCAGACCGCGAGAGCCATAGGCACATTGACTGTCTTCCATCCGGCGACGCCGCCGTCGGATCTGACCACCCGTAAGCAGGATGTGTCGCCTACGGTTACTCGAACGCGAAGTCGGATAGGTCCACCGAGACGATCAGCGGATCAGCGGCCGCCGTGTTGTCATCGTTGCGCGGGAAGATGCGCAATCTGGAGGGCAACACGATTCCCTGCACGGTGACAGGATCGAGCAGATAGCGAGCGGCGGGATTGCTGCCTTGGATATCCACGTCGTAGTCGTGGCGACGCAACAGCCCCGTGTCGTCGACATAGAAGGTCTGGACCGTGCTGTGGGTGGCGATGTCCCGGGGGAAGGTCACGCGCAGCCGTCGCCAAGTCTCTCCGTTCTCCGCCCACGGCTCAATCTCGTCGGTCAACACCCCCGGTCGGGCCAGGATGAACGGAGATGTCAGGTAGGTCCACATCGTGTATCCGGCGAAGTAGGCGACCTGCGCGTTACTCCACGGGGTCTCCATGACGTACCCGGCAAATGAATCACGGGGTTCGTCGAGTTGCTCGACGACCTCGCCCGCGGGTGTTTCAATGGTGACTCGCTTCGGGGTGAACTGGGACCGGTGATCGGTGGGGGCGAAAGGCCAGTGCGACACCCACTCTCGGTTGAGGTCGACGCGGACGTTGGCCTCCTGCAATACCGTCGGCTGACCCTTGACTCCCCACAGCACACCGCCCTGGTGCAGTCGGGCGTTCAGGAACGCGAACCGGCGGAACCGGTCGAGACCGCCGTGCGCATCAAGCATCACATCAACCAAGTCAGACATCTTGTCTCCTCGAAAGGCACATCCCCGGTGGGATTCACGATGGAAAGGAGCTGATTCAGTTCAGCTCCACACGATGACTCTGGGCCATCGTCAGCCGACCAGGCATCCGTCAGATGACTACGTTTCGGCGCTTTCGGACGGTGGTCAGCGCAACGAGGAGCGGTTGTGCCGGTTAATACCGCGCGTGGAATGCGTCTTCTGGACGTGAGCCCGCGCGGTGCTGTCGCCATCGCACAGCTCACCCTTAATCAGCCGTCAGTGGAGCCGGGTGAAAGAACCACGAGGCGTACGGAGACTGTTATGCCGGTTCTACACATCGGGGAATATGCAGAAATCGAATATGCAGTGTTACCAGTAAGATTACGGCAGTTTCCTTGGATGGATCAGGAATGTTTTGAGTGGCCCTCGCCCGCCGCGTTGGGTTGAGCTGTCCAAAATGCGTCAGCGACATAGTGATCAGGGAGGTGCCGGACGACCGTGCTCGTCGACTGGTGCACCGGCCCATGCACGTAGGGCGTCCATGGCCGGTCCAAGCGCCCGTCCACGTTCGGAGAGCCGATACGTCGCGGTGACCGGCGGGCCGGGGTCGACGTCGCGCTCGACCACGCCAATGGCCTGCAATTCAGATAGGCGCTCACTCAGGACGCGCTTGGACAACGCCGGCAGTGCCGCGTGCAGTTCGTTGAACCGCGCCGGACGCTGAAGAAGCAGGTCGACAAGGAGTCCCGTCCAGCGTTTGCCGAGTAGGCCGAAGACCTCCTCGGTGTAGGAGCACGCCCGCAGCGGCGGCCGGGATTCGGTCATTCCTCATGGTAAGACCGTCGTTCGGCTTCCCTTATTAGATTACTAAAAGTAACCTAGTTCTCGAGCGTCGCCGCGGCGCTCTGGAGCTTGAGGAGTAACCGATGGGCGATGCGGTCACGCGAACGGCCGAGGATCACGATTCGGCGCAGCACGATCTCGTCGTTCGCCGCGGGCACGTTTTCGACGGGCACCGACCGCTCCCCGGCCTGTACGACATCGCGATCAACGGCAGTCAGATCGCTGCGGTGTCACGTCAACCACTGCGGGGCAGAACGGAGGTCGACGCCTCCGAAGGCTGGGTCCTCCCGGGTCTGATCGACACGCATCTGCACTTCTACGATGTCGGCGCGGTGTCAGACGAGGAGTCCATGAGGGCATTCGAGGAGACCGAACTCCCCCGCAAGCTCGCGCTCTTCCTCCAGCACGGGGTGACGACGATCAAGTCGGTGGGTGACCCGACCGACGGGATACTGAACACCCGCGCGAAGATCGCCGCGGGATCGTTGCAAGGGCCGCGGCTGGTGGCGACCGGATGTGGCATCACCGGCCGCGACGGCCATCCCGCCGCAACCATCTTCGCCGGGAACCCCTGGGCCCGTAGCCGATTCACCGCCGAAGTCGGCAACGCTCAGCAGATGCGTGATGTGGTGCACCACTTAGCCGATCGCAAGGTCGACGCGATCAAACTGCTGTCCGAGGGTGCGTGCGCATGCACCACCTCGTCGACGTACGTCTGGCACAACCCGGCGTTCCCGGCCTCCGTCGACCTCGTGCGGTTGCCGTCGGACGTCCTTCGCGCAGGCATCGAGACGGGACACGAGCGCGGCCTGCGGGTGACCGTCCACACCACCCAGCAGGTCGCCGCGCGCGAGGCCGTGGAGGCCGGTGCGGACGGCCTCGAGCACGGTATCACCGTCGAACCCCTCACCGACCACGCCTTGATCGACCTCATGCTCGATCGCGGGATCACCTACACGCCGACGCTCTGGATCGACGACGCTCTTCATCCCGATAGTCGGGACAACGTCAAGAAGGTCGCCGATGCTGGCGTCACCATCGCGTTGGGAAGCGACACCTTCAGCGGCCGAGGGCTTTTCGGCGCCAATACACTGGAGGAGGCCGAGCTGATGGTTGCGGCCGGGCTGTCGCCCGTTCAATCGCTCGTCGCCGCCACCAGTGCCGCAGCGCGGCACTGCGGCCGCCCGGATCTCGGTGTGGCCGCCCCCGGTAAACGCGCCGACCTGATCGTCCTGACCGCCGACCCCACCCGCGACATCAGCAATGTCCGAGAACTCGCCATGACGATCTTCGACGGCCGGATCGTCGTCGACAACCGTCACGCGACGATGCGGCACCGCGGGGGGTGAGCCCCGTGACGACATGGTTGATGTTGCAGTCCACAACGGCTTAGGGCGCGTGTTGACGAAAAGCTGCCACCCGGATTTTCCGCCCTGATTCGGTGCAGCTCTGCCAGAATTGGTGCCGCAATGACCGACACACCCCGGCCCGCACGCATCGTCGACACCCATGTCCACCTATGGGATCCGGCACGATCCGACTGGTATCCCGAGCAGGCGCAACTCTTCCTGGGCGACGTCGGTGCCATGCGCCGGTTCGACGTCGCCGACTATCGCGCCGAGACAGGTGACTGGATGGCCACTTCCCCATTCCGCGGTGTCCGCCCGACGGACGCCCAGCAGGGAGCACTTCTAGCACCGGAGGCGCGAGAGAAGTCATTCGCCACCAACGCCGAACGGATCCACCGATGCTGACACGCACCGCGGTGGTCACCGGCGGCAGTGGAGGAATCGGCAAGGCCTGCGGGCGCCACCTCGCCGCGAGCGGTTACGACGTCGTCCTCATTGCCCGCCGGGAGGCTCCGCTGCGCGCAGCCGCCGACGAGATCGGCGCACGCCACATCGTCGCGGATGTCACTTCACCGGCCGCGTTCGGCGACGCGGTCTCCAGCTTGTCCCGCATCGACCTGCTGGTGCACGCCGCGGGCGTCCTCGACGGCACCTACGCCCGCAAACAGACCTTCGACCAATGGCGGACGACGATGTCGGCCAATCTCGATTCCTGTTTCGTCGTGACCCAGGCCGCGCTTCCCCTGATGCAGGCCGGTTCACGATTCATTTTCATCTCGTCGTCCGCGGCACACGAACCCATGCCCGGACGGACGGCCTATTCGGCATCCAAAGCGGGCATGAATGCCTTCGCCAGAGCCCTGGCTCTAGAGGTCGACCGAGACGGGATCAACGTCAACATCGTCACACCGGGACCCGTGGAGACCGACATGCTGACCGATGTCCCCTTCGCGATGTACGCCGTTACCCCTGACGATGTAGCGCAGGCCGTGGTGTTCCTCGACACGGTTCCTGCCGCAGTGGACATGCCGGAAATCTGTCTCAACGCGATCACCCGAGGTCCCCACGCCCGTCCACCTACCGTCCCGAAGGATCGGACATCACCGGGATCCCGTACGACTCATTGACTTCATCGTCCGCGACGGCACAGCGAAGCTCACGAACCAAACCGTCGCGCAGCCCATCGTGAATCATCTTGACCTCCAACCCGCTTTTCTCCGGCGGAGGCAGGTTTATAGCGGGGGCCACTACTGCCTCGGCAATGATGGACCGAACCGTGGACCACGCCCCGAGAGTCGCAGAACTCGCGAACGAAGACCACAGTTCCTGTCTCGCGACATCAGGAAGACTCCGGTAGCGTCGTAGCCATCGCGAAAATCGACCGATCAAGCGGTCGCCGACACGGTGCTTAGGCCAAAGGTCTCAGCCGCCCAGCGTCTTTTCATCGGAGCTCGACATGTGTCGTGCCGTAGCCGGGGAGCGCCTGATGTCGTTGATAGTCATCGTTGGGGCTGGACTTGGAGGCCTCACACTGGCCCGCACTCTGCACGTCCACGGCGTCGCCACTACCGTTTACGACGCTGAAGAATCTGACGCCGCGCGTGTTCAGGGCGGCCTGCTCGACATCCACCCACACACTGGACAGGCGGCGCTGCGCGACGCGGTGTTGTTCGAAGACTTCCAGGCCCTCATCCGTCCAGGTCACGACGCCAAACGTATCGCCGGACGCGACGGCACCATCTTGTTCGATTGGCCGGGAAGCAGCCTCGGCACCCGCCCTGAGGTGGACCGCGGCGATCTTCGCCGCATGTTGATTGCCTCGCTGCCTATAGGCACCATCCGCTGGGGACGGAAGGTGAGCAGGGTGACCACCGCTCCGGGCCAGCGCCCTCAGGTGAACTTCGCCGACGGCTCATCGACTGCAGCCGACCTCGTCGTGGGTGCTGACGGCGCGTGGTCGAAAGTGCGCCGGAGCGTCTCCGGCGTCGATCCGGTCTACACGGGCACCTGCTTCATCGAGATTGGTTCTGCCCATGGACAGTTGCTGTCTCGTGAAGGCGCAGCGCTTATCGGTCGCGGCACGCTCATGGCGCTAGCGCCCGGTCAGGGCATTCTCGCTCACCACAACACCAACAACACGCTCAGCGGCTACGTCGCCATCATCGCACCACTCAACCTCGTTGAATCTGTCGACATCGGCGGCCCAGCGACCATGCGAGCATTTATCGGGCAGCGCTTCGAGGATTGGACGCCTGCACTCTCCTCATTGGTGTCCGACAACATCCAGGATCCAGTGCTGCGTCCCATCTATGCGCTACCCACGACGCATCGCTGGAAGCGGCTGCCGGGCGTGACGCTGATCGGCGACGCCGCGCATCTGATGTCACCGTTCGCCGGCGAGGGCGCCAACCTCGCGATGTTCGACGGCGCAGCGCTGGCCGCACAGATGATCGCGTGCCGCGGCCACATTGAGGAAGCGTTGTCGGCGTATGAGGACGCGCTTTTCCCGCGCGCCGCTGAGGCGGCCCGACGCAGCGCAAGCAATCTGGAACAGTTTTTCGGACCTGACACGCCCGACAGTGCGGTACGCCTGTTCGCCGGCCTTCTCACTTGAACCAGGCCTGATCGTGGCCCTGGCGGGCGGAGACCGACGGCCACCTGGCCGGCCTCTCTGGTTAGGAAATCGGATGCGTGTCAACGCTTATGCCGCCTTCGCACTAGGTGCCGCGCAGACTGCACTACCGAACTGAAGGCCGCGGTGTACACGCGATGACCGACCCGGACGCACCCTCGACAACGGGCACCGGCCCCGCCGTCGGGCGGAGGCCGGCGCCGCAATGGCGTGGAGTCAGACGGACAGCAGGCGGTCGAAGAATTCCCGGTACCGCTTCAGCGCGATCCGCAGATCTTCGGTCGATGCCTCCTGGCCGCGGGCCCATTGCCCCTCGAGACGTGAACGGGCATGGGCGAAACTGGACGTCAGTTGGTCGACGACATCGGAGACCAGGCCGTCGGCCTTTTGCACGCATTCCTTCGGGTCGTCGACGAAGCTGGCCTGGACGCTGTCCCACCGGGCGCGAAGTCCCACCCTCTCATCGTCGCCGAAGAGTTCCTCCCCCGTCGCCGACGAGCTTCCGCCCGCCGCGTCGGTGGTGGCCGTACTCGATGACACGCCCTGGACGGCTGACGGATCGGTAGCCCGTCCCTGCTGCGAGAGGTGGTCGCCGGTCGGCCCGGTCGTCGGGTCGTTCGCCGAACGGCTCATACGCTCGTCCGTCGGCTGGGCGAGACGCTCCCCACTCGGTGGGGCCACCGTCTCAGTCAACGGCGGCTCCGACGGGGAACGAGCGCCAAGGCCCGCTGACCGATCGGCGTAGCCGGAGTTCTGGTCGTACCCCGGTGCGGCGCCCTGATCGGTGGGATAGTCCTGCCGGTCGGCGGGATGCTGTGCCGTCGCCGCGTCGAGATCCCTCCGCGTGGGGTCGTAATCGGTGTGCTGATCGTGGGCGGTCATGCGCGTGCCTCCTGTGAATTGTCCTTCTCCGATTCGAGCAACTTCGTAAACAGTGCGCGGTAGTGCACGAATGCCTGACGCTGCTGCTCGGTGCCGACGTCCCCCTTCTGCTGCGCGAGGTGGATGTCGTGTGCTGCGCGATAATCCGCGACCACCGTGGGGTGGTCGACCGAGATGTCGGCGGCCCGGCGGTCGAAGTCGTCCACCGGATAGCCACGCTCCCGCATCACCTCCGTGACGAGCAGATCGGCTTCCCCCACCGCGCTCGACGGATGATCGACGAACGCGGTCTGTACGGCCCTCCACCGGTTGGCGAAGCCGTCCAGCGCCGCGGGGCTCAGGGGCCGGATGTCGAGCTTGTCCCGCTTGCGCTCCCGCGCGATGAGCTCCTTCTCGGCAGCCCTCTCGTCGCCGGCCTCGGACACCGTACGGTCGTACTCGGGACCGAAGCGCTGCTTGAGCCGGTCGGAGTCGCGTCGACCCCGAGTGGCGATAAACGCCACCGCCGCGATCACGATCACGACGGCGATCGCGACCAGTATCCATATCCAATTGGGCATTTCGATGTACCTCCTATGCTGAGCAGGGCGTACCCCGCGGCTTTTCAACACAAACGTCAATACTTCTGGATTGAGTCCAGACTATTCTGAAACTGTTGTTGCACAACATAATCCGGCCAGGTGAGTGTCGGCCGCGCCGAAGCGCGTCGTGCATTACTCGGCAAGTGATCATGGCGGTGCCCTCGCGAGGTCCGGCATCGCTGAGATGGGTTCTCGGCGCCCTTCCCTGTCGACCCGGTGCTCTCAGCGCGCACTCAGTGGACCACCGTCGGGGGGTAGCGCACTACACCCCTAGGGAGGGGTTTGAGCGCCCATGTGCGGGCACCCGCACCCGGACGTTGGCTGAACGAACGGGTGCGAGCAGGACGCCCGGTTACCACCGCCCGCTCCCCTGGCCCGACCGACAGATTCAGGCCATGCGATTCTGGCGAAATTGCGCACGCCGGCAACGGATTTGGATTGTCTGGCTCAGTCGCGCCTCGCAGGCCGCACTGTTAGCGCATGCAGCGCGGAGCGCCGGAGCAGGCTGCTCAGGATTCCACCGGGAACTGACCGGGCCATCCCGGTCGCGCTCACGCGGCGAGACCCGGTGAACATGTTCGGCCGCTGATATTCGCGAATGTCCTGCATTCAGCCGACTTTTCCCACAGCGGTGCACCGCGGCCCCGCCCGCACACGTAACTGCCTGGTTCCCTGAGGAAACGAACCAGGCGCCCTGCTCCCCGACCCTGAGTTCCACATCGGCCCTCTCACGTCGAGGCGGCGCCCGCGCCGGCGGTCAGACGTCGGTAGTGACGTACCGGGTCTTGACCGGGGGTGCGGCCAGTAGCGGCGGCAGGTCGACGATCTTGCCCTCGCCGGCGCGGAAGGCACGATATGCCTCGTCGTCGGCGACGCTCTCCCAGACTTCGTAGATGACCCAGTGCGCCTCGTCGTCCTCGTCGACAAGCACCTCGACCGTCAACGCTCCCTGGAACGATCGTGTCTTCTGCAGTTCGCGCACGAACACGTCGCGGGCATCGGCGAGGGATTCGGGCTTGAACCTCAGCTCGAGCAAAACGGTGACGGACATTGGTGGTCTCCTGTCGTGTTGCTGTGCCCTTCAACTGTGTCAGACGAGTAGGTGGACGGTGACGTCACCAGTCTTGTCAAGCCTCGGCCCGTTCCAATTCGGCTATCCCGTGGCGGCGCGACGCCCAGAGGTGACTTTTCTCTTAGCTCGCCCACGACGCCAACAGGGCCAGATTGTCGGCGGACGCCGATCCTGCGGGTGCGGTATAGATGTTCAAATGCAGGCCGGGGTCGGTCGGCAGATCCATGGACTCGAAGTTCAGATCGAGCCGACCCACCACCGGATGGTTCACCTGCTTGCTCCCATATCCATGCACCCGCACGTCCTGTGACGCCCAATTCTTCCGGAATAGCTCGCTGTGCGTTGCCAATTCGCCAACCAAGGCGATGAGCTCATCGTCGTGGGGATGAATGCCCAGCTCCATGCGCAGCACCGCCGCGGTGTTTCGCGCTACCTGGTCGTAGTCAACGAAGAACTTTTCGGCCGCGCCGGCGTCCAAGTACACGAACCGCGCGGTGTTGGCGGGCCGTCGGGAGTCTGCCAGCACCGGGGCATACAGTGCGCGACCGAGGTGATTCATGGCGAGCACGTCGTGGCGACCGTTGCGGATCAACGCCGGCGCTCCGGTGATGGCGTCGAGCATCTCTTGCAGCGCCCGGCGTACCGTCGTCGGAGGTGCGCAGCGCCGTCGGCCGGCGGATGCTCCGGATTGCCGCGCCAGATGCACCAAGTGATCACGCTCCGCGTCGTCGAGCTGCAACGCCGTCGCGAGTGCGTCGAGCACGGCCTCGGAGGTGCCGGCCAGGCTGCCGCGCTCAATCCGTACGTAATACTCGACCGACACCCCGGCAAGGAGGGCAACCTCCTCGCGCCGCAGACCTTCGACGCGACGTTTCCCGCCGTAGGAGGGAAGGCCGGCCATCTCTGGCGCGATGCGGGCGCGACGTGACCTCAGAAACTCTCGGATCTCGGTGCGCAGATCAAGCGTGGAGTCCATCCCCTCACCGTAGGCCTGCACCGCACGGGAAGGGAGGTAGCGCCAGTACCCCCGGGGGTCACGCCGTCGTGGCGATCCCGCCGTCGACGGGGATGATGGTCCCGGTCAGGTAAGCCCCGGCCCGGCTGGCGAGGAAGACCGCGACCCCCGCCATGTCGTCGTCGCGGCCGATCCGTAGTAGCGGAGCCGACGCTGCGATCGCTTCACCGAATTCGTCGAGGGTGGTGGCCATCATCGTCGACGGGAACGGTCCCGGTGCCACCGCGTTCACCGTGATGTGCTGCGGACCGAGTTCCTTGGCGAGCACCCGGGTGAGTTGGTGTAGTGCAGCCTTGCTGCTGGAGTACGAGTAGTTGGGACGCTGGGGGATGTGGATGGCGGCGATGCTGCCGATGTTGATGACCCGCGCTGGATCGTCGACGGTCCCCGAGTTGCGTAGGGCCGGCAGCAGCGCTTGCACCAGCCAGAACGGCGACTTCAGGTTGAGGTCGATGACGGTGTCCCAGGCCGCGTCGGGAAACGTCTCCAAGGGCTCGTCCCACATGGCACCTGCATTGTTGACGAGGATGTCGAGGCACTCGGAGTCGGCCGTGACGAGGTCCGCGAGGCGTTCGCATTCCGCGTGCCGGGACAAATCGGCGGGGACCGCCCAGACGTCGCCGTATCGGGAGAGCTGTTCCTGCGCCTGAGCGCATGCGTCTGCGTTGCGCGAGCTGATCGCCACGCGGGCCCCGGCCTGCGCAAGCCCCCGCGCGATCATCATCCCGATGCCCCTCGTGCCACCGGTGACGAGGGCGCGCTTGCCGTTCAAATCGAAAAGTTCTGTGTGCGTCGCCAATTGGGTTACTACCACGTGTCGCCTTTCTCGCGCTCCGGTTCACCGCTTCCCTCTCAACGCTAAACAGCACGCCAGGCACCGAGGAGATCCTGAGAGGAGGGGTACCACGAGGGTCCCCTCAATGATGCGTGCGCCCGAGGATCCCTCGATGAATCGGTCTGCCGTCAGGCGATCGGGCGCAGTGCGTCGAGTGCCTGCCGGTGGAGGCCGGCGGCGTCGCCCAATGCGGCCTGGATCGTCCGGTAGTACTGCGTCCCGACCCCCCGATTGCGCTTGAGTAGTTGCGGGTTCTGCGCCAGCGTCGCCGCCTGCACATGGTCGCCTGTGATGCCGTGCTTGCGGTACGCCTCGAGGAACCGGGTGATGAACCGGGTGATCGCGGAGTTCGGATCCTGACGTTCGGCGACAGTGCCGAAGCTGGCCTTCTCCTGGAACAACCCGATGACCTCGTCAGCGGCGGTCCCCCGACCGCCATAGGCCTGCACCCCGCCCGACACCGCCGGACGGAAGCTGGACTCGATCTTGGCGGTAGCGATGACGGTCGTGATCTGGTCGTCGGTCAACCCCGCGTACCGGCCGTGGCTGACGATGGCCTTCACGATGTCGTGGGCGTCGGATTCCTTGGTCACCACGACCACCGGCGGGCGGAGCGCGACCACCGGTGCTGCGGCCACGACAGTCGGCTTCTCCGGCGCAGCGGCTTGGGGTGCCACCTCCGCGGCGTCGGCTGAGCCGTGCTCCACGGCGATCTCCGCATGCCGGTGCGTCGGCGCCAAAAGCACAGACACGCCGCCGAGACCAGCGGCCACGAGGAGGGCCGTGACAAGTGCTGTCGAGTGCTTGCGGCGACGGAACATCGTCGTGGGGCGGCCGGTTCTTGGCATGGTCCTGCTCACTTCTCTACGCGTTGAACATGCGGGGCCGGGTCGGACACGGCCCCTCCCCTCGGTGGCGAGCGAAGGCAGCGGGCAACTGCCGACATTTGGGCAGCCGCGAGCGCGGCGCAGCCAGACCGAGAGGTTTGCTGTATGCGTCAGGGCGGGAACGACCGCACGTCGACCCGGCGCTGACATATTGTGCGTGTGGCAAGCGACTCATCTATTGCCACACTGTGATTTCGGCCATCAGACTGGCCATAACCCGAGTTATCAAGGTTGCCAGCACTGTATGCGATCAGCCGAGATTGGCCAAATCCGAAGATCTGGGCCGCAGCAGGCTCCCCGCAGTGGACCAGGGATATACCCCCAAACATTTGCTGATGAATTGCATGCAGCCTCCGACGGGGTTCACCCAACTTGCGGTATCACGGTGGCGGCCGAGGGCGCGCGAACAACGGTTTCCCTGTTGACACATTCGGGGCGGTGCTGCACTCGAATACGCTGCGTCAACCAAACTAAGCCGAATAGCCCTGTTGCCCAACGGGTCTCGCTTCCCGCGCAAGATCCGGCAATGCCCTGTCGCCCGCTCGGCTTCATCTCGCGTTCCCGCGTTACCCGGCATGCGACACCCACCCCGGTACGTGAAGAAATCAGCGGTTTTCCCTACTCAATCGGGAGGTCATCCCCCGCGACACTCGAATTTTTGAGGGGCATCCTGTGGTCTATGCCCCGTGTTTTGGTAGCCACATTGTCAGCGAAACCCGTTTCAAGCGAAAGGGCTGTACCGAATTGGACAACGCAACGTCGGAGCAGGCTGATATGAGGACGAGCATACAACCCCTGCAGGAATTTTCGACAAGACGCCGCAATTTTATGATCGGCGCCGCCGCATTCGGCGTTGGTGCCGGATTATCGGCATGTGCCGCCGGCGCCAATGAGTCAACGCGAGAGCCTTCACATGTTTCCGCGCGGGACCAAGACCTACCTTTCATCGCCACGGAAGAGACCTATACCACCGATGAGCTGATTGCCCTGAACGCGATTAACGATGATCATACCGAGTACCTCAAGGAAATTGGCCTTGCCGAACTCGGGCCCAGCCGCATCGCCGCAATGGATGAGGCGAGAATAAATGTTCAAGTTCTTTCAGCACATACACCGGGCGTGCAGAATCTCGTCGGTCAAGAGGGCAACGATTTTGCGTATCGTCTCAACAAGATGATCGCCAGCGGCCCGATGGCCACCCATCCGGGACGCTACCAAGCCTATGCGACCCTGCCTCTGCAGGACCCTGAGGCCTCTGCGGACGAACTGGAACGCGCTGTCCGCGAAGACGGCTTCGTAGGCGCCATGACGAATGGGTTCGTTGGTAACAAATTTCTTGACCACCGGGATTTTGAGCCCGTTCTGGCACGTGCCGAGGCACTTGATGTTCCGATATACCTACACCCGGGCTTTCCGCCGAAGCAGGTCTTCGATATCTACTACGGTATCGAGCGCCCAGGATACAACGATCAGTATCAGGATTACATTTTCAGTGGCTCAGGATATGGTTGGCACCAAGAGGTGCTTACTCAAAGCCTGCGATTGATCCTGACCGGGGTCTTCGACAGATTCCCTGGACTGCAGATGATCGTCGGCCACATGGGCGAGGGTCTTCCGTTCTACTACGAGCGGATCGTGGAGGATTTGGGAGATTCGACCGAACGTTCTCTGAATAAACCGATCGGCAAGTACTTCGATGACAACTTCTGGTTCACAACCAGCGCATTCTTTCAAGATGAATTGCTCGACCTCCTGCTGAAGTACATCAATGTTGACCGGGTGATGTTTGCGACCGACTATCCGTTTGCGAATATGAAGGAAGGAACCGACTGGTTTCGGGCTGTAGATCTGCCCCGTGAGACCAAGGAGAAAATCGCCTTCCGAAACGCAGAAAAGTTGTTTGCGATCAACATGTGACGCGCCTATGCGGCATGGCGGACAGTTGGACGCCCAGTTGATCATCTCGGAGACCTCTCCGGACGTGGAGATCTTCACCTCCACTCCCCGCACCGGGGTGTGGCGCCTCCACGAGGAAGGCGGGGTTTCGTTCGCCCGGCCAGGCAACGACTGGGCGACCCTGCTCAACGAGTCCGAAGCCTTCTACATGCGCGTCGCCGCGCCCGGTGAGATCCGTTGCGCCGGAGCGCAACTCGGCGTCCTTGTGACCCGTGGGCATCTACAGACCGAGGATTATCAGCTCACCGAGCGGTGCAGGCGCTGGATTTTCGGCCTGAAAGCACAGTTGAGGTCGATACCGCTGGTATCGACCAACCCGATGGTGTCGCGACTCGTCGCACGAGCATGACCGGCGCCCCGGCGAGTATCTCGCTGGCCAACTGGCTGACGCAGCCCTATGCGCACTGGTCGTTGCAGCACGTCGATGACTTCGTACCCACCGCCGTGATCCCGCGCGGCACCGGGGATATTGCCCGGCTGGTCCTCGTGGAGGTGCCGCTCGCCGACATCCGCCTCACCGACAGCGCCGGTGCGCCGGTGACAGTCGGAGAGGTGCTGGCCCGCACCACCACCGACGGATGGGCCCTCGCCCAGCATGGAGCGCTGCTCACCGAGGAGTACTTCGACGGCTTCGCCCCGCACACCCGGCACCTGCTGTTCTCGGTGAGCAAGTCGCTGATCGGTGTGGTCGCCGGCGCCCTGCACGGCGCGGGCGTGATCGACGTGGACGCCCCCGTCACGGCTTACGTTTCCGCCCTGAACGATTGCGGATACTCCGGGGCGACGGTGCGGCACCTGCTGGACATGAGGTCGGGGATCGCGTTCAGCGACGACTACATGCATCCCACCGCGGAGGTGCACCTGCTCGACCAGGCAGTCGGATGGGCGCCCAGAACGAGTCCGGATGTGCCGGCGACGCTCTACGACTTTCTCCTCACCCTTCAGCAGAAATCGCCACACGGCGGTCCCTTCGAATACCGCTCGTGTGAGACCGACGTGCTCGGCTGGATCTGCGAGGCCGCCACCGGGCAGCCGATGCCGCAACTGATGTCCGGGCTGTTGTGGAGCCGCACCGGCGCCGAATGCGACGCCTCCCTGGCCGTCGACGCCGCCGGTACCGGGTTCTTCGACGGGGGTGTCAGCGCGTGCCTGACCGACCTCATCCGGTTCGGTTCGCTGTTCCTCCGCGAGGGCGTGTCGATGACCGGCGAGCAGGTGATTCCGGCCGCGTGGATCACCGACACCCTGCAAGGTGGTCCCGACTCCAGGCAGGCATTCGCGGCCGGGCCTGGCGGCAACGACCTGCCGGGCGGGATGTACCGCAATCAGGTGTGGTTTCCCCATCCCGGTAACACCGTCGCCCTGTGTCAGGGCATGCGCGGGCAGATGATCTACATCAACCGGGCCGCCGACATGATCGCCGTCAAGGTGTCGACCCAGGACGACGCCGGCGACCCCCGGATGTTCGCCGACACGCTACGCGCGTTCGACGCGGTGGCCGCTGAATTGGGACCGAGCCCTCCCTGAGGCTGGACGGCTCACGCCGGACCGAGAGTCCGCGGCTTTGTGGCGACCGCCATCAGCGCTCCCGCTGAAGCGATCACACCCAGGGCGAGGAACATCGCGGCGTAACCGCCGAGGAGACTCGCCAGTGCCGCGCCGACGAAAGGACCCACCGCTGTCGCGATCATGATCGGGGCGTTGAGGTAGGCGCTCAAATGGCCGTAATGGATTGCGCCCCAGCGCTCCGGAACTGCGGTGGCTTGCAGCAGCGTCAACACCCCGCGCATCACACCTGCCCCGATCGCGACCGCCACTAGTGCCGCATACGAGGTGAACACACCCAGCACAGCGGTAGTGGTCGCAACTCCCGCCATGATGAGCACGGTCCGGGGCACGACGCCGATCCGGCGCACCAGAAACTGGTAACCGAGGCGGCCCAGCACTTGTCCGGCGCCGCCAAGGCCCAGAGCGAGGGCGGCAGCGCTGGTGCTGATCCCCCGCTGGTTCATCAACGGCACTAGGTTGGCGATCACCGCGTACGAAGCCAAACCCGAGAGCGCAAAGGCAGCCACCAACGCCAGAAAAGCCCCACTGCGCGTGGTGCGGGTTGGTGGCTCGACGTTGTGCTCCACGCTGACCGCGGGCCACGGACGCCGCAATCCGACAAAGTGTGCCGGAACCGTGATGACCGCCAGAACGCCGGCCAAGACCACATAGGTGTGCCGCCAGCTCAGATACTCGGACAGTACCGCAGTCAGCGGCGCGAAAACAGTGCTGGCGAACCCGGCTACCAGGGTCAGAATCGTCAGCGCACGAACCGCGTCTGGGCCGAAGAATCGAGTCAGTGCCGCGAAAGCGGGCGCGTAGAAAACGGCGCTCATCGAAACGCCCGCGAGGATCCAGGCCACCGCGAACCATCGGAGATCGGGCGCGGCGGCCACGGCAACAACCGAGATCGAGCCCAGTACCGAGCCGCCCGTCATGATCCACCGGGGACCGATCCGGTCCAGCCAGCGCCCGACTGCGATGCCCACCACCGCCGAGGTCACCAACCCTGCCGAGAAGGCCGCGGTGACCGCAGGTGCCGGCCATCCGGTGTCGGCGCTGATCTGCGGGGCCAGCACTGTGAAGGCGTAGTAGAGCACGCCCCAGCTGGTGATCTCGGTGACGCACAGCGTGGACAACACCCAGAACCGTCCCCGGGCTGCTCCGACGGCCGTGTTCCTCTCAGCCGGAGTCATCCACCAATAGGAATGAGTGACAACGGCAATGGTTGCCGGGCGTCTGCCCGGGCGCCCGACGGCTGCGGAGTCGGGTCGAATGCGACACGCATCTCCGGCAGGAACGACAGATGCGCGTCGGCCAAAGTCGGCGGCTGCGCGCCGATCGCCACGACAGGCGGCCCAGACATCCGCGTTCCTTTGATCGACAACTTCGATCGATCGTGTTCGATGCATCGAAGGTTGTCAAATGCGGCGATCGCCGATCGTATTGCACGAATTACGACCCGCCCGCCTGCCTGCCGCCGCTCCATTGGTCGGCTTGTGTTGTTTTGGAATGATGTCCGCCTGCGCTCCGGGCGGCCGCGTCGAACTCGCAGAACATCCTGGTGAAGTACTCCGGCTGCTCCTCGGCTACCCAGTGGCCGCAGTCCGGGACAAGGTGATCTGTGACCAGCTCAGCGACCTCTGCACACATCGCCCGGAAGTTGTGCGCGAGTGGGCCGGATGCACCTCCGGAAGCCAACACCGGGATGGTGAGCTTGCCGTGTTCCCCCAGCGCGGTGCGGTTGTCGGCGGCGTCGCGGTCGAGTTCCCGGTAGATCTCACACATCGCGCGCATGGCTCCTGGCGCTTCGTACGCGCGGGCGTACACGTCAAGGTCATCATTGGAGATCGCATCCGGCTGGTAGGCCAGTTCGTCGAAGAACCGGCTGATGTACCAACGTTCACGTCCGTGCGTGAGGTACACCGCGATGTCCGGGTTGGCGTGAAAGGCGAACTGCCACGCCGACTTCTGAGTCACTCGCCACTCGTAGTAGGCCGTGCCCGGCAGCGGAGCCTCCATGAAGGTGGCGCTCACGACATCCTCGCGGAACCGCAGCGCGAAACTCAGAGCCAGCATCGACCCCAGGTCGTGGCCGACGAGCGAGATGGGCTCCGCCACGCTCAGGGTCTCGCGCACCAGGCTGTGAATGTCACCGGCCATCGTCCACTTGTCGTATCCGTCACGAGGTTTGTCAGATGCGCCGGCGCCGCGGTAGTCCGGCATGATCACCCGATATCCGGCGGCGGCCAGTGGCATCATGACCTTGCGCCACTCGTAGCGGGTCTGGGGGGCCCCGTGGAGCAGCACGACCGTCTTGGTGGGCTGCGGTGGAGTGGCCACGGTATAGCCGATACGAACCGTCTGCTGCGGGTCAACCCAGGCCCGACCATGGTGGACATCGACATTGCGTGCTGAGGTCATGTTGTGTCCCTGTCTGTGTGCATGCCGGTCCGCGGCCAGTATCCCCTGCCGCGGCCTGATCACATGGTCAGCGTCACCAGAGTGGACACTAGGGCGTGGCCCTTTCCGCGACAGTGTTCAAAGTCGAACTCGGCGTCTCCGACGTCGACCACGGTTACTACGCCGATCACGCACTGACCGTGGCTCGTCACCCCAGTGAGACAGATGAGCGGATGGTGGTGCGGTTGTTGGCTTTTGGTTTGCGCGCCCACCGGCTCGGCGAAGTCGACGGTGAGTTGGCGTTCGGGGCAGGCCTTTCCACCCCCGGCGTACCGGACTTGAGGCTCTCGGACTACACGGAGCGGATCCTGGAGTGGATCGTCGTCGGCCAGCCCGACGAACGGGTCTTGGGCAAGGCGGCCAGTAAGGCCGACCAGGTGCTGCTGTTCCCCTTCGCCGCCGGCGTGGCCACCTGGTGGCGCACCGTGGGGCCCAAAGTGTCGGGCGTGCCCAATCTGTCTGTCGTGCAGATTCCGCACGCGCCGGTGCAACAACTGGCCCAGAGTGTCGATCGCCGAGTCTCGGCGCAGGTCATGGTGATGGAAGGTCAGGTGACGATGACCGTGGGTGGCATCGACGCCACCTTTACGCCCGAGCCGTTGCAGTAGACCTCGAAGCCCGAGCTATTCGGCTCCACGGCAATGGCCTCCGGGGCGGATCGTGGGGCATCATATGGGCCTGGACGTGCACGTGGGATGACTTCTGACACAGGGGGCCCGCTTGGCAGCGAACGACGAGCTGATCGGACGCCGCGACGAATGCGCGGTCGTCGACGGCATCGTCGACGCGTTGCGCGCCGGAGAGAGCCGGGCATTGGTGCTGCGCGGCGAACCCGGCATCGGCAAGACTGCGCTGCTGGACCATCTCGCGCGGGCCGCCGACGGGTTCCAGGTGGTGCGTACGGCCGGTGTGCAAGCCGAGATGGAATTGGCCTTCGCCGGCGTGCACCAGCTGTGTCAGCCGTTCCTGGACCACCTCGGGAGATTGCCGGCGCCGCAACGCGACGCCCTCGGCACTGCACTCGGGATCGCCGAAGGCCCGGTGCCGGACCGCTTCCTGGTCGGCCTGGCGGTGTTGAACCTATTCTCGAACGTCGCCGCCGAACGACCGCTGATCTGTCTCGTCGACGACGAGCAGTGGCTCGACCGGGCCTCGGCGCAGGTGCTGGCTTTCGTGGCCCGGCGGTTGGGTGCGGAATCGGTGGCGGTGGTGTTCGCAGCCCGGGAACCGACCGACGCGGTGTCCGGACTGCCGACGCTGGTCATCCGCGGCCTGCACGCTCCTGACGCGCGGGCACTGCTCGAGGCGGCGCTGATCGGTCCACTCGACGTGCGGGTGCGCGACAGGATCGTCGCCGAAACCATGGGTAACCCGCTGGCGCTGCTGGAACTGCCCCGGCAGATGACCGCCGAGGACCTTGCCGGCGGATTCGGATTCTTTGGGGCCGCGGGGATTTCGACGGGTGTGGAGCCCGCGTTCGGGGCACGCATCGCCGGCTTGCCGCGACCGTCCCGGCTGCTGTTGCTACTCGCCGCGGCCGAGCCGACCGGCGATGCCGCCCTGGTCTGGCGGGCCGCCGAACTCCTCGAGATCTCCGCCGAGTCGGCGGTGCCCGCGGTCGAGGCCGACCTGGCCGGATTCGGCACCTGGGTGCGATTCCGGCACCCCCTGGTGCGCTCGGCGGCCTACCGGGCAGGCACTGCACAGGACCGCCGGCGGGTGCATCGAGCACTGGCCGAAGCGACCGACCCCGAACATGATTCCGACCGTCGCGCTTGGCATCTGGCGCATGCGGCGACGGGGCCTGACGAGGATGTCGCCGTCGCGCTCGAACAATCGGCTGACCGCGCGCACCGCCGCGGCGGGGTGAGCGCGGCGGCGGCCTTCCTGGAGCGGGCGGCGGCAGTGACCGCCGACCGGGACAAACGCGCGGAACGGGTGCTGGCCGCGGCGGAGGCCAAGGCCGAGGCCGGGGCGTTCGACGCCGCGGTCGATCTGTTGGCGCTGGCCCGCTCCGAACATCTCAGCGACCTGCAGTGGGCACGGGCAGATCTGCTGCAGGCACGGATCGCTTTCGTCTCCCAGCGCGGCAGTGACGCTCCCCCGCTGTTACTGAAGGCCGCCGAGGGGCTGCGGGCGATCGACACCGACCTGTGCCGCACCACCTACATCGAGGCCTTCACCGCGGCGATGTTCGCGGGCCGATTGTCCGTCGGCGCCGACGCCGAGGAGATCGCGCGATCCGCGGCGGACGCGCCACGTCCCCCGGGCGCGCCGCAGTTACGAGATCTGCTGCTGGACTGGCTGGTCGAGTTCTTCACGCACGGTCACGCCGCGGCCCTACCGGCCCTGAACCGGGCATTGGACGCTGCCGAAGGGGATGTCCCAGAGTGGGAAGGACGCCGGTGCGCCTGGCTGGCCACCGTCGCTGCGCTCCGGGCCTGGGATGACCGGCGCTGGCATGAGATGTCCAGCGGCTACGTCGATTATGTGCGGGTCGCGGGCATCCTGAGCGATATCCCGCTGGCGCTGAACACGCATGCTTTCATGACCATGTTCACCGGCGAGTTATCCGCTGCCGCAGCGTTGGTCGAGGAACTGGCGACGGCCCAGGACGCCGTCAAGAGCACCATCGCGCCCTACGCCGCGCTCGGCCTCGCGGCGCTGCGCGGAGCCCGCGACACCGCCCTGGCATTGAGCTCGCGCACCATCTCGGAGGTCACCGCTCGAGGCGAGGGCAACGGCATCTCGGTGGCGATGTGGGCAACAGCGCTGCTGCACAACGGTTTCGGTGACTTCCAGGCCGCACTCGACGCAGCGCGTCAAGCCATCGAGTATCCGGCAGGGCTGAGCTCAGCCAACTGGGCCTTCACCGAACTGGTCGAGGCGGCAGCTCGGTTGGGTCTGCAGGACGAGGCCGAATCCGCATTGCGTCGATTCAGCGAGATCAGCCGGTCGAGCGGGACGGACTGGGCGCTGGGCTCCGAGGCGCGGGTGCGGGCGTTACTTGCCGACGATGCTGCGGCCGAACGCTTGTACGTCGAGGCCATCGATCGGCTCGGCCGCACCCGGATCCGTACCGAACTGGCCCGCGCGCACTTGGTGTACGGCGAATGGCTGCGGCGGCAGCGCCGGCGCGGCGAGGCCCGCACCGAGTTACAGACCGCGCATGACATGTTCATCGCGATGGGGATGCAGGCCTTCGCTGAGCGTGCCGGACGTGAACTGCGGGCCACCGGTTACGGTGTCGCGGCCGATGAACCCTCCGCCGTCGGAGGCGCGGCGCTGACCGCACAGGAGGAACAAGTGGCCCGGCTGGCCCGCGACGGGCTGTCCAACCCGGAGATCGGCGCCCGGCTTTTCATCAGTGCCCGCACGGTCCAGTACCACCTGCGCAAGGTGTTCACCAAGCTCGGGATCAGCTCCCGCAGCCAACTTCCCCAAGTGCTGACGTAACCGGGGCAGACATCTCAGGCGGCCGGAAAGTCGACCGGGTACGGTTCGCCGAAGTCCGCCGACCGGCCCACCGCGGCCCACCTGCGGTCCTCGCCGAGCAGAAACTCGTCCTGGCGGATGGATCCCTCCACGGCGTTCACCCCGAGGGGCAGGTGATACGGGATGTCGGTGTGCCGGGCCAGACGCACCAGAATCTCGGCGGCCCGGACCGGATCCCCGGCGGTGACGGCCGCGCTGCGCCGGACCTCCGACATCGCCCCGACGGTGTCGGTGTAGACGTCGGGGATGTCCTCGACGGCCATCGAGGAGCCGGCCCAGTCGGTGGCGAAGCCGCTGGGTTCCACGACGAGCACCTTGATGCCGAACGGCTCGGTCTCGGCCTGCAGCACCCGGGAAAACCCGTCGATGGCGAACTTGGCGGCCTGATACGAGGCGATACCCGGCGAGCCGCCGACACGTCCGCCCATCGAGGAGAACTGGATGACCAGCCCCCCACCCTGGCCCCGCAGCACCGGAATCGCTGCTCGCGAGACGTGGTAGACGCCCCAGAAGTTGGTTTCGAATTGGGCGCGGAAGTTCTCCTCAGCGCCGGTTTCGATCGGTGCGACATCGGCGTAGCCGGCATTGTTGACCACCACGTCGATCCGGCCGAACCGCTCCGCGGCAGCCGCGACGGCCCGGTCGACGGCAGCACGGTCGGTGACGTCGAGGGGCAGCGCCACAAACCGGTCCGGGTGTTCGCGTCCCAGATCGGCGACCTGCTCGGGGCGACGTGCGGTCGCTGCGACCAGGTCGCCGGCGGCCAGGGCGGCCTGGACCAGGGCGCGTCCGAAGCCACGAGAGGATCCGGTGATGAACCAAACCTTGTTGGCGAGTGCCATGAGGGATCTCCTGTCAGTCGAAGGTGAGGACGAGGCGTCCGCGGATGCCGCCGGCTTCGAGGGCTCGATGCGCCTCGGCGGCCTGGTGCGCCGGATACGTGCGGGCCACTCGCAGCGTGAGTGACCCGTCCTCGGCGAGCTTGCGCAGTTCGTCGAGTTTGTCGTGGGCGTGGGTGTATTCCGGTACGAACACCTCCCGGACGGTGATGTGATGGTCGGCGCCCAGCGCAGCGGGGTCGGGCAGTTCCCAGCCGCGGACGGCGGCGATCTGGCCGCCGGCGCGCAGGGCCGGGACCACCTCGCGGCCCTGTAGCGCCGCATCTACTACCGCGGCGACGCCGCCCGGCCACCATCGGCGGATGCGCTCCCCCACTCCCGGACCGCGCGCCACGATTTGATCGGCGCCGAGCGCGGCGACAAGCGCCTCGTCGGACTCTGCAGCGTCGGCGATCACCCGCAACCCGTCCGCCTTGGCCAACTGGATGGCGTATCCGCCGACCGCGCCGGCGGCGCCGGTGACCGCCACCGTTTCCCCTGGCTCCAGCGCCAGTACGTCGAGCGCAAGCCGGGCGGTGAGTCCGTTCATCGGTAGCGTCGCGGCCTCGGAGTGCGTGCTGCCCGCCGGGGCGCGGGTGACCTGATCGGTGTCCACGACCAGATACTCGGCGTAGGCGCCCCCAGTGGAGTCGATCGGCATGACGACGGTCATCACCCGGTCCCCGACCGCGAGATCGGTTGCGGCGCCGGGTTCGATCTCGTCGACGACGCCGGCCGCCTCCATACCCGGTCGGTACGGCGGGTACAGCGGGCCGGCGCGCAACACCTCGTCGAGGTCGCCGATGCGCAGCAGGGTGTCACCGGGGTTCACCGTCGCGGCGTGCACCCGGACCCGGATCTTCCCCGGCCCGGTGTCTGGACGGGGCACCTCGACGAGTTCCAGCACCTCGGGGCCGCCATAGCGGGTGACGCCGACGGCCCGCATCATCGCGGGCACAGTCCCGGCCCGCTGCGGCCGGGACGATCGACGGATGGCGCCGTCATGTTGACTCCTCGGCGGTCGCATGGCTGATCGAAGCTTCAACCGATGGTCACGCGGTGCCGGTGTGTCCCGCATCCGTCAGTGCACAGTGCAGGTGCGCAGTCTGCCGCCGGCTCAGCGTCGGACGAATCCGCGCCCGTCGTAGGCTCACGCCATGCGCACTGTGACACTGGCGGCCAGCACCGCGCCGGCGCTGACGGTGGGGCTGGCGGTCTACGCGGCGTTGATCCTCGGCATCCTCGCGGTGGCCGTCGACGGTGCCCGTCGGCGCCGGCGTCGCCAGGCGATCGCCGCCGCAGTGATCGTCGGGGTGTTGACGCTGGGCGGGCTGGTCGTCGCGATCATCAGCAGCGTCGCATAACCCCGGGTCACCCGAGCCGCCGCGTGCTCCACCGCGACAGATCCGCCTCCAGGACCGCCGAATCACGTTCGGGGAACACTTCATCGGTGATCTCCAACTGCCGGATGCGGTCGAGCTGGAATCCGCGGATGCCTTCGCGCAGCCGGCACCACCCGACGAACAACCAGGCGGCACCTCCGCGCAGCAGTCCCATCGCCTCTACGTCACGGATGGTGTGGGTCGCACCGTCTTTGGCGGTATAGCTCAACCGGACGACCCGGCGCGCGGCGATCGCCTCCGGAATCAGGGCGACCGCTGCCTCGGTCGGCGGCTGGGCGTCGATGACGAACATCGACGCCAACGCCTCGTCTATCGGCGCGAGCTGATCCTCGCGGCTGATTGCGAGGATCTTCGCCCGCGCCCGGCGTGCCGCGGCACCGTACGGTGAGGTCTCCACCAAGCCAAGCCCGGCAAGCACCGCCAGTGACTCCGGCACCGTGAGATTCAGCGGCGGCAACGAGTGCTCCCGCAGAATCGAGTATCCGCCCGACACCCCGTGGTCGGCATAGATCGGAACCCCCGCAAGCTGCAGCGACTGGATATCGCGCTCAATCGTGCGCTTGGAAACGTCGAACTCCTCGGAGAGCCGCGCAGCCGACAACGGCCGGCGCGACCCCCGCAGCAGATCCACCAGCGCGTACAGCCGCTCGGCTCTCCTCACGAGCTCAAGTCTCCCGGTCTCAAGTCAGGTGCGCGCGCGTTCCGTTCACCGACCACACCTCGCGGATCATCCCGTCCTCTGTGAAGTCGAAGACATCGATCCCACCCGCAACGACGTCCCCGGCTTGCATGTTCCACAGCATCCGCCCGTGCGCACCGTCCACCGCCCGCGCCACCTCGGTGAAGACCACACCCGGATGTCGCTCGCGCCACCGATCCAGAAACCGAACGAAACTCTGCGCGCCCAGCACATCGTCGCCAGGGTTCGATCCGTCGGAATCGGGGATCAAGAAGTGAATCCGGAAATCCTCACTGCAGATCCGACGTGCGATCGCACTGTCGCTGTTCCACATCTCCAACCACACCGCCAGCCCCGCATCCGCAGCAGCCGTGTCTGTCTCCACCGTGTTCAGGTTCTCAGTCATGACCTCAGCGTCGGCCACCGCCACGACAACGGTATGTCGGTGTTTTCCCTCCGCTTCCAGATGCGACCCGTTTCATCTGGCGATACGGTGACTCTCAACAAGAAACCCCGCGTCGAAAGTGAGCTATGACGAGCACGCTCGATCCCGACACCAGCACCGCGCCGCACTACGCCGAAACCTTGGCGGAGGCGTTGCCCGACGACGCGAAGATCGCCGCCGTTCGGGCCGAGTTGGAAGCCGCCGGGGTCAAGTATGTGCTGTCGTGCTGGATCGACCTGTTCGGTGTCCCGAAGACCAAGCCCGTGCCGATGAGCGACTTCGAAGCGCTGTGCAAGGGCAAGGGCCCGCAGTTCGCCGTGCACTCGGTGTCCTTCGTGCCGGAACTGACCGCGGCCGACTCCGATCAGATCCCGGTGCCCGACCTGGACGCGGTCTATATCTGCCCGTGGGACACCAGCACCGCGATCATTTTCGCCGACCTGTTCTGGGAGGACAAGCCCTACAACGTCTGTCCCCGCCAGGCACTCAAACGCACCATTCACGCAGCAGCGCAACAAGGTTACGTCGGCTACGCCGGAATCGAGCCCGAGTTCATCGTCATGCGCTACGACGAGAACGGCAGGCCGGTCAAGGCTTTCGACACCGATCCCCAGCAGGTCGGTGGTCTGCGTCCGCGACGGCAGGCCTACGGCTACGACGTCGAACACTCCCTGGACGCGATGCCGTTCCTCAAGGACATGATGGACATGCTCGAGGGGTTGGGCTGGAACCTGCACGACGTGGTGGCCGAGGGCGCCTACTCCCAGTTCGAACTCGACTTCCACTACACGAACCTGCTGGAGATGGCCGACCGGCTGGTCTTCCTGCGTCTCGCGCTCAAAGAGGTCGCCAAACGGCACGGCATGTTCGTCACGTTCATGCCGAAACCCACCACGGGCGACTGGCGTTCGGGTGCGCACATCAACTTCTCGCTGCGCTCCGTCGATGCCCCCGACGAGAACCTCTTCGAACGCCCCGGCGGCGGGTGGAGCGACGAGTCCCGCTACGCCGTCGGCGGCCTGCTCGCCCACTCCGAGGCGCTGACCGCCATCACCTGCCCAACGGTCAACTCCTACAACGGGCTTGTGCCCCGAGTAGGTGGTCTCGAAGGCGGCACGGTCACCTGGGCGCCCACCAACATCACCTACGGCCACAACAACCGGGCCGCCCAGTTCCGTCTGCCGCAGAGCCGCTACTGCATCGAGAACCGCGCCGCCGACATGTGCATGAACGTCTATCTGGCCCTGGCCTGCACGCTCGCGGGGAGCGTCGAGGGCATCGTCACCGAAACGGACCCGGGCGAGCCCACCGACCGCGACCTGTACTCCATGACGGCGGAAGAGGGTGAGGCATTGGGCATCCGCCGGCTCCCCCGAAACCTGCTCGACGCCGTGAGTCATCTCCAGAAGGACGAGCTGATCGCGGGCGTCCTGGGGCAGACGATGCTCAAGTCGTACGTCGCGTACAAACTCGACGAGTGGGAGCGCTATCACCAGGCCGTCACCGACTGGGAGGTCGAAGAGTATCTGCGCCTTTACTGACCATGAAGAACTTCGACCTCGGCGATGTGCCCCTGCTCAGCGGTGAGACGCTGTCGAATGCGGTGCTGGCGTACGAAACCTACGGTCGACTGAACGAGGCAGGCGACAACGTCGTCGTCCTGCCCACGTTCTACACCGGAACACATATCCGCAATGAAGGCTTCTTCGGTCCGGGGCGGGCCATCGACCCCGCACGCCATTTCGTGGTGTCGGTCAACATGTTCGGCAACGGGCTGTCCACCTCGCCGTCCACCGCGGCTCCGTCGCAACACGGCGCGGCATTCCCGCACGTGACGCTCTACGACAACGTTCGGTGCCAGCACCGGCTGCTGTTCGAGGAACTCGGCGCGCAGCGGATCGCGCTCGTGACCGGCTGGTCGATGGCGGGTTGTCAGGCCTACCACTGGGGCGCGATGTATCCCGACGTGGTCGGCGCGATCGTCCCGTTCTGCGCCTCGGCCAGGACCTCACCGCACAACGTGGTGTTCCTGGAGGGCATCAAGGCGGCGCTGCGGGCGGACCCACTCTGGGAGCACGGGTCACCGATCCGAGGTTTGAAGGCGTTCGCCCGGGTCTACGCCGGGTGGGCGTACTCGCAGACGTTCTACCGGGACGGGCACTTCCGCTCCCTCGGCTACGACACGATCGAGGACCTGCTGGTCGACTGGGAGCACGACCACGTCGACAACTGGGACGCCCACGACCTGCTGGCCAAGATCTGGAGTTGGAAGAACAGCGATATCAGCGCAAACCCGCTGTACCACGGCGACTTTCACGCCGCGCTCGCAGCGACCACCGCGCGCGCCATCCTGATCCCGTGCACCCAGGACCTGTACTTCCCGCCAGAGGACAACGAACTCGAGGTCGTGCAGATGCCCAACGCCGAGCTCCGGCCCTACGATTCACCGCTCGGGCACTGCGTCGCCAGCCCCGGCAACGATGCCGGGTTCGCCGAGTTCCTGGATGCCGCCATCCGCGACGTACTGGCCTGATCAGCCGGCGCCGGGGCGTCACGACCGCGGCACGCGACCTGCGTTACTCCTCTACCGGGCCGTCATCGCGCACACTGGGACGCGCAACGGAGCGCAATGGAGGAACGGTGCCGGAAACCAGCCCTAGGCCCGAATACGGCGCCGAGTACGACGCTGAATATGACTACGTCATCGTCGGCGCGGGCAGCGCGGGGTGCCTGCTCGCCAACCGGCTCAGCGCCAACCCCGCTCACCGTGTGCTCCTCGTGGAAGCCGGCGGCAAGGACGACTGGTTCTGGATCAAGGTGCCGGTGGGCTATCTGTACACGATCGCCAACCCCCGCACAGACTGGTGCTTCACCACCGAACCCGACCCGGGTCTGGCCGGGCGGAGCATCATCTACGCGCGGGGCCGCGTGATCGGCGGTTGTTCGTCGATCAACGCGATGATCCACATGCGCGGGCAGGCCAGCGATTACCAACAGTGGGCACAGGCCACCGGTGACGACCGGTGGCTCTGGGGAGGCCCGGACCGTCCGGGCCAGACCCTGGCGATCTACAAGGAGTTGGAGAACTACTTCGGCGGCGCCGACGACTGGCACGGCAGCGCCGGCGAGATCCGGGTCGAGCGACCGCGGGTGCGCTGGAAGATCCTGGACGCCTGGCAGGACGCCGCCGCCCAGTGGGGCATCGCGCCGATCGAGGAGTTCAACCGGGGTGACAACTCCGGCAGTGCGTACTTCCACGTCAACCAGAAACGCGGCCGACGCTGGTCGATGGCCGATGCCTTCCTGCACCCCGTCGCCCACCGCCCCAATCTCACCGTCTACACCAAGACCCAGGCGTTGGGGCTGCTGCTGGACGATCAGGTCAGCGACAACCAGCGTCGCGGCGCCTGGACCACGGCCCGGCACCGCGCGTCCGGGGTGCGGCTGTTGAAGGGCGGTCAGATCGCCACGGTGCGAGCCCGCCGGGAGGTACTCCTGAGCGCGGGAGCGATCGGCTCACCACATCTGATGCAGGTCTCCGGCCTGGGCCCGGCCGACCTACTCACCCGGCATCAGGTGCCGGTGGCCGTCGACCTACCCGGAGTGGGCGAGAACCTCCAGGACCACCTGCAGCTGCGAACCGTCTATCGGATTCGAGGGGCGCGCACCGTGAATACGCTGTACCGCAACTGGATCACCCGGGCGGGCATGGGCCTGCAGTATCTGCTGCTGCGATCGGGACCGCTGACGATGCCGCCGTCCACCTTGGGGGCATTCGCGAAAAGTGACCCCGCGCTGAGCAGCCCCGATCTCGAGTGGCATGTGCAGCCCTTGTCACTGCCTAAGTTCGGCGATCCCCTGCACCCATACGGCGCGATAACGCCCTCGGTCTGCAACCTGCGGCCCACCTCGCGCGGCCATGTGCGGATGGCGGACGCGGACCCGCTGGCCCACCCGAGGATCCTCTGCAACTACCTGTCCACCGACGCGGACCGGGAGATCGCCGTGCGCGGCCTCCGGATGACCCGGCAGATCATGGCGTCACCGGCCCTGGCCCGCTACCGTCCCGAAGAGATGCTCC
Source organism: Mycolicibacterium parafortuitum (assembly GCF_002086815.1). Lineage (GTDB taxonomy): Bacteria > Actinomycetota > Actinomycetes > Mycobacteriales > Mycobacteriaceae > Mycobacterium > Mycobacterium parafortuitum. The sequence goes on along the minus strand of NZ_MVID01000009.1, from coordinate 58,028 downwards.
CCGGCCCGGACCTGCAGAGCGACGACGACCTGCAGGCCGCGGCCCGGGAACTGGGGACGACCATCTTCCACCCGGTGGGCACGTGCGCGATGGGAGCCTTCGACACCCACGGCGTGCCGCGGTCGGCGACCACGGTGCTCGACACCGACTGCCGCGTGTTCCGCGTCGCGGGCCTACGCGTCATCGACGCGTCGGCGATGCCCACCATCACTTCGGGGAACACCAACGCGCCGGTCATGCTGATCGCCGAGCGAGCGGCGCGGTCGATCCTGGGATGAGCCATCACGCGCCGAGGTGCTTCCGCAACCACTCCTCCGCGGTAGTGGTGCGGATTCCACGAGATGCGTTGAAGCTGACGGCTTTCGGCCACGCGACACCCCTGCCCTGGGCGAACACCGCGCGGTACTTGCGCATGGAGTCGTCGGGGTCTCGGGCGAGGTCGTCGAGCAATCGCGCCACCGTCCACTCGCTGCGGGTGACCGGTACGCCTCGGGTCCGTTCCACGATGTCCGCGAGCTCGCGGTAGGTGATCGTGTCACCGGCGACATAGACGACCTGGTTCGCGATGCGTGGCCGGGCCGACACGACCTCCGCAGTCAATACGCCGATGTCCTCCGGGGTGGTGACAGTGACCGCGTTATCCCAACCGCCCAGCGCATTGACGGTGTTGGTGGCGAAATCAACCACGCCGAAGTCCGGCTCGAAGAGGAAGCTGGTGAACATTCCGGTGGACACGATCACCCAGTCGGTGACGTCCTGGGCCCGCAGCAGGTCACGGACATCGAGTTGCTCGTCGAACAGATCCTGCGGACTGCCGCGCCCGATCGCGTCGTAGTCGGCACCGAACTGCCACGGCAGATATCGGCGAACCCCGGCCTGCAGAACGGCCTCGGTGATCCTGCGTTGCGTTCCCGGACCCGCAGCGAACCCGATGCAACTGATCACCGTGTGGAACCGGCCGAAGATCGCCGCCAGTTCACCGATCGTCGCCGTGGCCATATCGGCCTCCACCACTGCCACATCACTTGCAGCGAGCTCGGCACGCAGGCGGACGTGTCTCGGCGTGTCCGACGGTCGCAGCAACACCGTCACCGGCGGCGGGTCGTCCCGCTGTGTCAGCGCGCCGACCACGCTGCCGCCGAGCTCACCAGTACCGATGACGAGAGCCGACTCTGCACCCGACGGATGTTCGGTCGTCATGAGTCGGTAGAACAGCCCTGTCCGGTGGGGCATTCCCGCACGGTGGATCTGCGGGTCCTCGGCGCAGCCGTGAAATGGGCCGTGAAACCGCTCGGCGGATTCGGAATAAACCCCCCAACCCGATGACTTGGCTGAAGAGTCGCCCTCCCCCGACCCAGGAGATTCCATGACCCGTCCCATCCGCGTCGCCGTACAGATCCAGCCCGGTGGCACACCCGATTACGCCACGTGGCGCGACGCCGTCCTGGCGGCCGACGACCTCGGCGTCGACGTCATCCTCGGCTACGACCACTTCCACCGCCCGGCGATGGAGGCCATCGTCGACGGCAAACCCGTCATGTATGACGAGCAGCCCGACGTCTCGAACTTCGAGGGCTGGACTGCGCTCGCGTCGTGGGGCGAGATCACCTCACACGCCGAAATCGGTCTTCTCGTCACCGGCGTGGGATACCGCAACCCCGACCTGCTGGCCGACATGGCGCGCACCGTGGACCACATCAGCGGCGGACGGCTCATTCTGGGTCTCGGCGCGGGATGGTACGAAAAGGACTACACCACCTACGGATACGACTTCGGCACCTTCGGCTCACGCTTCGATCTGTTCGACGAGAGCCTGCTCCGTATCGAAAAGCGGCTGGCCGCCCTGATTCCGCCGCCGGTGCGCAAGCTGCCGATCCTCATCGGCGGCACGGGACCCAAGCGCTCGCTGCCGGCCGTGGCCAGGCACGCCGACATCTGGCACGCGTTCCAGGATCTCGACGCGTTCCGCAGATCCACCGACCGCGTCGACGAGTTGGCGGCGACGTTCGGCCGCAACGGGGCCGACATCGAACGATCGACGCTCTGGGAGAACGAGGACAGCGCCGATGCGTTCCGCGAGGCGGGTGTCACGCTGTTCCAGACCGAGCTCACCGCTGACAACGGTTTCGACCTCGCCGCCCTCAAGCAGGTGATCGCCTGGCGCGACCGCAGCTGACCCCCGCGGCTGGGCGCGCCCGTGAGGTCAGTCGTCCTCGTCGTCGTCACGGTGCGCGGCTTCGATGATCTCCGGCGGCGCGGGCTTCTGCAGCCAGGCCCGAATCCGCAGCAACCCTCCGGCGATGGTCCCGATCGCGAAGACCGCGATGACGATCCAAACTGCAGTGGACATGTACCAAGTGTCCGCCCGCGGACCGCTTCACGGGCAGGAATGGGCCGGGGATGACCTGAGAGGTAATGGTCCGGCGGTCATCGGACTGCCAGACTCGTGTCGTGAACACCCGCGGGACCGTCAACGAATTGCTTCGTCGTATCGCGTCCGGAAACCAAGCACACATCGCTGAGCTCTACGCCGAACAGATCTCGTGGAAACTGAACTGGCCGGCCGGCGACTACGCGAACGTCACCCCCTGGATCCGGCAGCGGTCCACCCGTGCCGGCGTCGAGGAGCACTTTCGGCTCATCGCCGACCATCACATCGCGAGACTGAGTTCCGCGGAGGTGATTTCGGTGCTGGTCGATGGCGACGATGCCGTCGTGCTCGGCGAACTGCACAACACCGCCGAACCGACCGGGCGCAGCTACGACGCCGCATTCGCGCTGCACGTGACCGTGGAGAACGGGCTGATCACACGTCACCACATCTACGAGGACAGCCTGTCGGTGTTCCGGGCGTTCGCAGGCTGAACCGATCCGGCACTTCCTCGACCATTAGACGTTCGATCGCACAACGTATGACCTCACGACCGGTCGCGCCGGTCATCGTCCACATATTTCGGCTTTTTCATTGACCTCTATCTGGTGTGGTCATACGCTTATGCCTCAAGCGTCCGTCTGCGCCGTCCGGTGCACCTGCGAAAGTCGAGCCGTCGATGCCCGTGGCCAGCACCGCTCCGAACGTCTTCGAAGCCGACCTCCCCACGTTGAGTTACGGCCTGACCGCCAGTCCCCACGACATCCTCGACGACGCGCTGGAGGCCCAGGCGCGCGCCCCCATCGCGATGGGCCCATTAGGGCCGGAGATCCTGTCCTACGATTTGGCCCGCGATATGCTGCGCGACAACAGGTTCCGTCTGCCACCCGGTATCACCCTGGCAGCGCAGGGCATCACGTCCGGGCCGCTGTACGACAAACTGGCCAACAGTCTCCTCGGCCTGGACGGCCCTCCTCACATCCGGTTGCGCAAACTCGTGTTCAAGGCGTTCACTCCCCGCGCGACGGCACATCTGCAGGACACCATCCGCGAGGTCGTCAACGGACTCGTCGACCGGGTGATGGACGCCGGTCGGTGTGATGTCGTGACCGACATCGCGCGGCCCTACCCCACCCCGATCATGTGCGCTCTTCTCGGTGCGCCGCGCGCGGACTGGCACCTGTTCGCCGACTGGACCGAAGAGGTTTTCAAAGCACTCAACTTCCAGCCCGACGTCAACTTCGACGAGGCCGAGATCATGAAGGCCTGGGGCGAACTCGACGCCTACGTCGACGACATGGTCGCGGCCCGCCGCGGCAACCTGACCGAGGATCTGCTGTCCGAACTCATCCGCGCCGAAAGCGACGGCGATCGGCTCAGCATCGACGAACTTCGCATGCTGGTGGCCGGCTTCCTGATGGCGGGAACGGATACGACGCGCAACCAACTGGCCGCGTCGGTGCAGGTGCTCTGCGAGCACCCCGACCAATGGACGAAGCTGCGCGATGAGCCCGAACTTGCGATGCAAGCGGTCGAGGAGAGCATGCGCCACTCGCCGGCGGCGAGCATCGTTCCACGCGCTGCGAGTACGGACGTCGAATTCGGCGGCTACCTGTTCCCGGCGGGGACATTCGTCCTGGTGAACACCTTCGCCGCGAACCGGGACCCGGCGATCTATCGCGATGCCGACCGCTTCGACATCTCCCGCGACGACCTTCCCCCGATCCTGACCTTCGGCGGCGGCGCTCACTACTGCCTGGGAGCCAACCTGGCCCGCCGCGAATTGGCCGAAGCGCTCGTCGTGCTCACCCGCCGTCTTCCGCACGTCCATCGGTCCGGTCCTGCTCCGTGGAAATCTCTTCTCGGGATGACCGGCCCGACAACACTTCCGATCGAGTTCACCAGCGACCAGTTCGTGACCGCGGATGCGTAGCCGCGGCTGGGCGGGCGCGACACCCACCTCCGACGAGGAGGCGATCGACCGCATCCTGGACGCCGTCGATGACGTCGTCGCCGAGCACGGATCCGCGATCCATCTGGCCGACGTCGCACGCCAACTCGGCGTCACACGCCAGACGGTCTACCGATACTTCCCCAACGCCGATGCGCTGCTGATCGCCAGCGCCATGCGCGCCGTCGACGGCTTCATCGACCAGGCGGTGCAGCGCGTCCAGGGCGTCCACGATCCGGTGCATGCCGTCGTCGAATGTATCGCTTTCGCTGTCGAGAAGCTGGTCGGTGATCCGCAGCTGGACAGCCTGCTGGCGCGGCGACAGGACGGGGCGGCCGCGACCTCGTTGACCTCCGATACGGCAAAGGCATTCTGCTCGTCGTTCTTCCGCAGACTCGACGTGGACTGGGAGCTGCATGGCTTCGATGGCGACGGATTGGACGAGTTGGCCGAAATGACGCTGCGCACAGTGCAGTCCATGCTGTCCGATCCCGGCGAGTCGCCGCGTTCGGGTGTTCCGTTGCGCCGCTTCGTCTCCCGGTGGCTGGGGCCCGCGATCCTGTTCCCGCGCTCCTCGGCAGTGTTGATCCACGAGTAACGCGGCGCCGAGGTGACGGCGCACTCGAGCAAACGTGGCGCGGCGCCTGTGCGGCGAGCATCCTGACTGCGGCATCCGCGCGGTAGATCGTTTTGACTCGTTGCGATAGCAACTATGTGGTTAGATAACCAGCACGTATTGACGACTACGTAAACATCCACGTGGGGGCACGGAAAAGGATGACAGCTATGGGGGTTGTGGGTGGCTCGATCGCCGCGTACCAGGGACGGCAGGTTAGCTGCGGGCGGCATTTCGGTGCCTGCAGCGCTGCGCGAGCACGCCAGGCTACGGCCTGACGAGACAGCGTTCACGTTCGTCGACTACATCCGAGACGACACAGGGATCACTGAGAGCCTGACGTGGTCGCAACTGCATCGGCGAGCGTCGCGAGTCGCCCGTGAACTGAAGTCGTGTGGCTCCACGGGCGACCGGACGGTCATCGTCGCCCCGCAAGGACTGGAGTACGTCACCGCGTTCCTCGGGGCTCTGCAGGCGGGACTGATCGCGGTTCCGTTGTCGGAGCCGAACGGCGGTGCGGCCGACGAACGGGTCGGCGCGGTTCTGCGCGACGCCTCGCCGTCGGCAGTTCTGACCACGTCCTCCCACGCGACGGGCCTGGCCGACCACGTGCGTTGCGCCTTCGGCGGGGCCGCGCCTCCCGTCATCGATCTGGGCGCCTTGGTCGCCGACTCCGGGCCGGGATCCGAGGACTTCGACGATTCGCGCGGTGTCGCGCATCTGCAGTACACGTCGGGGTCGACCCGCACTCCGGCGGGCGTCATGGTGTCGCACAAGAATATTCAGGCCAACGTCGCCCAGATGATGGGGGCCTATCTCGACGCGCACGACGGCGTGCCGCCACCGGAGACAACGGTGGTCTCGTGGCTGCCGTTGTTCCACGACATGGGCTTGCTGCTGGGCATTTGCATACCGATACTGGCCGGCGTACCCGCTGTGCTGACCGACCCGCTGTCGTTCCTGCAACGCCCCGCACGGTGGATGCAACTGCTGGCAGACAACGGTCGCGCGTTCTCGGCTGCACCGAACGTGGCCTTCGAGTTGGCCACCCGCAGGACCATGGACGACGATCTCGCCGGACTCGACCTCGGCAACGTACTCGGTGTGGTCACCGGAGCAGAGCGCGTGCATACCGCGACACTGGAGCGTTTCGTCGAGCGGTTCAGCCGGTTCAATCTCGACCCGAAGGTCATACGGCCCTCGTACGGACTCGCTGAAGCCACCTTGTATGTGGCGACTAGGGAATCGGGCGAAGCACCGGTCAGCATCGTTTTCGACCCCGAGGGTCTCGCCGCCGGCCAGGCTATCCGGATTCTCGGCAAAAACGGTACGCCGTTGGTCAGTTACGGGGTCCCACAGTCGCCGGTGGTGCGCATCGTCGACCCCGAAACGTGCACTGAATGCGCCGACGAATCCGTCGGTGAGATCTGGGTGACCGGTGACAATGTGGCGTACGGCTACTGGAGGAAGCCCGAGGAATCCGAAAGAACCTTCAGTGCAACAATTGTCGACGCATCAAAGCATACTCCTGCGGGCCCGTGGTTACGCACCGGCGACCTTGGATTCATCTCAGGTGGCGAGCTTTTCATCGTCGGGAGGATCAAGGATCTCCTGGTCATCTACGGGCGCAACTACTCCCCCGACGACATCGAGGCGACGATCCAGGAGGTCACCCCGGGACGTTGTGTGGCGATCGCGGCCCACGACGACGGCGGCACCGACCAACTGGTGGCCATCGTCGAACTGAAAGTCCCCGGCGACAGCGACGAGGCGGCCCGAAAAGCAACCGCCGTCAGGCGTGATGTGATCGCGGCGATATCGAGGACCCACAACCTCAGCGTCACCGATGTGGTTCTGGTGCAGCCGGGTTCCATCCCGTTGACCACAAGCGGCAAGGTGCGGCGTAGGGATTGCCAGCAGCTCTATCTCGGCGATAGGTTCACACGGATAGCCCTGCCTGTCCAGGGCACCGAACAGCAGAGCGACAGGGACAACGATCGGAGTCCCACCGACCAGGGGTTCACCGAACGCCTGCGTCGTCTACGCCGAGACGAACACGAACTCCTCGTCGAGATGGTCTGCTCGCACGTCGCGGCGGTACTGGGTGAGCTTCACGCCGAGGACATCGACCCGGCGCGAACCTTCACGGATTTGGGCTTGGATTCGGTGAAGTCGACGGAGATGCTCGATCGCATCAAGGCTGCCGCCGACCTCGATCTGCCGGCCACTGTGCCCTTCGATCACCCGACGCCGGGAAAGCTGGCCGACCACCTCAGCCACGTGGCCCGGGGCCCGGCAGCCACGGCCGCACCTGCGAACGCCTATGAAAGCCGTGACGAACCGGTGGCCGTGGTCGGAATGGCGTGCCGGTTCCCTGGCGGTGTCGATTCGCCTGCCGCCCTCTGGGATCTGGTGGTTCACGGCAAGGATGCCGTGGGCGGATTTCCTGCCGACCGTGGCTGGGACTTGGGAGATCTGTTCGATCCGGATCCCGATGCGGTGGGCAAGACCTACGTGACGGCCGGGGCATTCCTTTCCGATGCCGGCGGCTTCGACTCCGAATTCTTCGGGATCTCGAGTCGTGAAGCAGCCGCGATGGATCCTCAACAGCGACTGCTGTTGGAAGTCACCTGGGAGGCGTTGGAAGCTGCCAGGATCGACCCGACAGGGTTGGCCGGCACGGACACCGCGGTCTATGTCGGGGCATGGTCGCAGCCCTGTGGCGCAACCCAATCCGACAGCGCCGAGGGGTATGCGATGACCGGGCTGTCCACCAGCGTGGCATCGGGCCGCATCGCGTACCTGCTGGGGTTGCAGGGCCCGGCCATCACGATCGACACCGCATGTTCGTCGTCGATGGTGGCCACACACATGGCCTGCCAGTCACTGCGCAGCGGCGAGTCCACCTTGGCTCTGGCGGCCGGCGTGACCGTGATGACCACTCCGTCGATTCTCACCGAGTTCTCCCGCCGGCGCGGGCTGGCGCCTGACGGCCGCTGCAAAGCATTCGCCGCCGACGCGGACGGCACCAGCTTCAGCGAAGGCGTCGGAGTGCTCGTGCTGGAACGGCTCAGCGATGCCCGGCGGAACAACCATCCGGTGCTGGCGGTGATCGCGGGATCGGCGATCAATCAGGATGGTGCGTCGAACGGATTGACCGCACCCAATGCACTCGCCCAACAGCGGGTGATCGCCCAGGCCGCAGCCAGCGCCGGTATCGCCCTCGACCAGGTGGATGCGGTTGAGGCGCACGGCACCGGGACCGCGCTGGGTGACCCGATCGAAGCCGGTGCCGTGATCGCCACCTACGGTGCCGCCAGAAGCGCGGAGCAACCGCTGTGGTTGGGTTCGGTCAAGTCGAACATCGGCCACACGCAGGCGGCCGCCGGAATCGCCGGAATCATCAAGATGGTCGAGGCGCTCAGCCACCAGACTTTGCCGCCCACCCTGCACGCCCGTCGCCCGGGTCCGTACATCGACGCGGCGAACGGCACCGTCCGGCTACTCACCGACACGAGACCCTGGCCCGGCACCGCCCATCCGCGCACCGCGGCCGTGTCCTCATTCGGGATCAGCGGCACCAACGCCCACCTGATCCTGCGTGAGGCCCCCGCCGTCACCCCCGGATCGCCTGCCGCGCAAGTCCGTTCCGCGGACTGTAGCCCCAGCGCAACGATCGGCCCACTCTGGCCGCTGTCGGCGCGCACCCCCGCGGCATTGCGGGCGCAGGCCGACCGGTTGCGTCGTCACCTCATCCAGAATCCCGACATCGATCTCACCGATGTCGCCCATAGCCTGGCCACGACGCGCTGTCACCATCCCCACCGCGCCACCGTCACCGTCCCGGCGAAGAGCACCGACGTCCGGCAAGACCTGCTCGAGGCGCTCGATGCCCTGCAGGGCGGCCGACCCCACCGGCAGCTGACCCGCCACCATCACCAGGGACCGCGTCAGACCAGAGTCACGTTCGTCTTCTCCGGCCACGGTTGCCAGTACCCGGGGATGGGACGTGAACTCTACGAACTTCATCCGGTGTTCGCCAACGCCGTCGACGACTGTGACGAGGCGCTACTCCCCTACACCGGATGGTCTGTGCGCGACGTCCTGTGCGAGCGGCCCGACGCACCACCGGTGGACCGTGTGGATGTCGTCCAGCCGGCGATATTCGCCATGACGGTCGCGCTCGCCACCGTGCTCCGTCACCACGGGATCTTTCCCGACGCGGTGATCGGCCACTCCCAGGGCGAGATCGCAGCCGCACACATCGCCGGTGCGCTCTCCCTGCCAGACGCCGCGAAAGTCGTCGGGGTGCGCGGTCAGGTCTGCGGGGCATTGAGCGGCGCCGGCGGAATGGTGTCGGTGATGCTCAATGTCGAAGAGCTGCGGCCACGATTGGAAACCTGGAGTGCCGCACTGACCATCGCCGCAATCAACGGGCCGTCACACACCGTCGTCAGCGGTGACCTCGGCGTGCTCAAGGAGTTCACGACCGCGTGTGAAAGCGACGGTATCTGGGTCCGACCGGTGGCGATCGGGTATGCCTCGCACTCCACGCAGATCGACAGTGTGCGAGAACGTCTGATGGCGGAATGGGCCGGCGTTACGGCAAGGATGGGCGATGTGCCGCTCTACTCCACCGTAGGGCCGGAGCTTTCCCCTGAGCCTCTCGACACCTCGACCATGACTGCCGACTACTGGTACCGCAACCTGCGACAGCCGGTTCATCTCCACGAGCGTGTGGCAGCCCTGGCGGAATCGGGTGAGCATACGTTCGTGGAGGTCTCGCCGCACCCGGTGATGGCGCCCGCAATCACTGACATCCTGGCTCAGGATGCCCGGCGTGGCCGATCGACGGTGATCACGACACTGCGACGAGACCGCTCCGGCGCTGACATGCTCGCGACCGCGGTGGCCCATCTGCACAACCGTGGTCACAGTCCGGCATGGCCGACTCTCTATGCGGGCGTCCGCGCCGTCGCGCTGCCCACCTACCCGTTCGAGCACCGCCAGTACGGGGTAGGCCGCGGCCATCTGTACAACGCGTTCGGCGTCCGGCCCGGCGACACACCACCGATGTCGGTCGACACGGACGACGATTTGGTCCGGCAGCGCGAGCTCGCCGCCGCACTGGCCGGCCGACCGCATCAGGAGCGACTCGACACCCTCACCGCGGCGGTCTTCGAGGCCACCGCCGACGCATTGGGCCATCCGGATCCGTACGGGCTCGATCCAGACCAGTCCTACCAAGAGCTCGGAATGGATTCTCTGGCCGCCCTGGAACTCCGCAATGCACTTCGCCGCGGCACCGGTCTGAACCTACCGACGACCATCGTCTTCGATCACCCCACGCCGAGAGCACTCGCCATCCACCTGGCGGACGTGGTTACCGACCCGTCTTCACCCGCGCTACCGAAGAGCCCGGTCAGCAGCACGGACGGACCGGTCGACAATAGGCTCGACCACGTCGACCAAGCCTCTTTCCGCATGCTGCGTGCAGTCCCCAGCCAGATATTCCAGGTCACGTGGATGTATGACCGCCCGATCGACACCGAGGGACTACGGCGCTTTCACCACAATCTCGGCCACGGGCTACTGGGACGCAGGATCGAACGATCACCGCTCCCGTTCGCGCGTGACCGCTGGGTGATCCCTGACGCCTGTGAACCTATCGATTTCATCGAAAGACCCAGGCGGCGTGCCGATCTGAATCGGTGGGTAGACGAGCGGCTTCGATTGCCGGTGGATCCCGAATGGGGCCCCAGTTGGCATCTGGGGGTGCTGCCACTGGAGGACGGCGGAACCGCGGTGAGTCTGGTCGTTTCGCACGGCGTGATCGACGCGGTCGGGTTGGGACAGGCCATCGCCGATGCCGCACGAGGCCAGACGCGGAACCTGGGCTTTCCCTCGGCACGATCGCGCCGCCTCACACAGGCGCTGCGCGAGGACCTCGGCCAAACCGCCAGAGATCTGCCAGGCCTTGGGCGCGCGGCCCTGGCGGCCGGCCGCAGCATCTGGCGCGATCGCAAACACCTGATGGCCACGTCGGATTCGGCGCGGCCCGAACGCCGCGACAGCGGCGACGAAACAGTCGAAGTGCCCTCCGTTACCGCATATCTCGATCTGATGGAATGGGATCTCCGAGCCAAAGGGTATGGCATAAGCAGCAATTCGCTGGTAGCGGCGGTGGCGTGCAGACTCGCGGTGCAGGTAGGACGGGTCCATGACGACGGAACGGTCATGCTTCGTTTTCCGGTATCCCTGCGGACGGAGAACGACACCCGCGGCAACGCGCTCACACAGGTCGATGTCTCAGTCACCGCGGCGCATGCCCTGACAGACCTCAAGGAGATCCACGCCAGGATCACCGAAACGATCCTCAGGTCGTTGGAGAACACCGACGACGAGGCCTTGGCAACGCTGCCGTTGGCAGTGCTGGTGCCGGTGCGACTGAACCGGAAGCTGGCAGCATCAGCGCAAGGCGGTGCGAGCCTTCCGGTCATCGTCTCCAATCTCGGCGACCTACCTCCAGCGGCCAGTCAGCCCGACGGGACGGATGCCACCCATCTGGATATGCGAGCGGTTACCCCTGGGCTGACGAGAAGCGTCTTCGAGAGAATGGGCGGATACTTGTTCGTGGGCTCCGGACGAAGTCAGGGCAGAATCTTCATCAAGGTCTCCGCTTTTACGCTGGGTCGACAGAACACCGAAGACGAACTGCGCAATGCGGTATCCGAGACCTTTGCCGGCTTCGAACTGACGGCGAAGATCAACTGACACTGCCCTGCGTCGCGGGCCCACCTCGGGCCCCAGGTCACCGGTGCAGCAGCAGCGCCGCGATCCGTCCCGACCCTGGTTGCGTCACATCTGATCCCGCACGACTTCGTCGAGGTGCTTGAGCGAGTTGTCCAGGTGCTGCGGATCGAACGGAGGGAACTGGATCTCCTCGCGCAGGATCCCCGGCACCGCCGACCAGTCATAGGTCAGCGTCACGCGCGTCCGGGGGCTCATCTGCTCAAGGTCGTAGCGCCAGAACCATCCACCGAACCGCAGGTCGGCGTCGTCATCGCCTTCGCCGGGCAACCACGCGATAGCCCGAGGCGGATCGAAGACCTCGACCCGGTTGGCCACCTCATAATGCATGCCACCGAAGTTCTTGTGATACATGGCCATTCGGAAGATCTGCCCCACTTCGGCCAAGGGCTCTCCACTGAGAGATTCCCGCACCCAGCCGGTGCCGTCGATGGCTTGGTGCGTCGACGGATCCGACAGGACCGCGAACACGGCCTCGGCCGGCGCGTCGATGATGAGCGCAGTGCTCATGGTTTCGTCAGTCATATCCGTACTGACCGCCGAGGACTCGAAAACTCACCGGTCTCACACGTCGGGATCCAGCGGTCGGCCCAGATGGTGCCCGAGGCGCATCTCGTAGTCCCCGGGTTGGTTGCGCCCGGCCGCCAGCGCAGCGGCCAGCCGGCGCTTCGATCCCGGCCAGTCGAACGACGACAGGTAGATCTGCAGCGACGACAGCAGGTCGTCCGGCGAGGGCACAGTGTGCCGGTTGATCTGCTGCTTGACCGCCGCGATGGACTCTTTGTCGTATGAGGCTATTCGGGCGGCCAGCGTATCGACGAGATCGTCGAGTTCGGTGTCGTCGACGGTCCGGTTGACCCACCCGTAGCGGTCGGCGATATCCGCCGGGTAGTCGTCGCTGGACAGCGCGACTTCCAGCGCACGGCCCCGGCCCATCAACAGCGGCAGATGCTCCAGCCCTCCCCCTCCCGGCACGTTGCCGCTGGCGGCCTCGGGCTGACAGAAGATCGCCCGCTCGCTGGCGAACCGCATGTCGAGCGCCAACGCGATCTCGTTGCCGATGCCGCGCACCCGGCCGCGGATCTTGGCGATCGACGCCACCGGCAGCCGTGCCAGCCGGACGCTGGTGTCGATCACCAAGGGAAATCCGGTGCTGCCGAGGTTCTTCGGGGTTTCCGCCACTCGCGAGGTGTCGTAATGGTTCAGGAAGTAGTCCGGATCGGCGGACTCGAACACCACCACGCGCAGTTCGTCCGCCGACTCCATCTCGTCGATCAGTTGCGGCAACTCGGCGATCATCTCGGGGGTGACCAGATTGATCGGCGGGTTGTCGAAGACCACCCGCCACAGGTGATCACTTTCGGTGATGACGGAGAAATGCGTCCACTGCATCGTTTTCATCCCGTGGTGCTGCTCTTGATGGCCGGGCCGACGGCGAAGCCATCAGCAGCCTATGTCCGAAACGACGATGGATCGAGACCTCCCCGGAGCCAGTCCCGTTGACCGTCCGGAGCTCCCGGCCTACCGTTGCCCTGGTCTGCCCTGGTCCGCGGCGCCTACCAAAGGGATGCCACAACCGGACACTGTCCACCCGGTGGGACGCAGTTCGGTCAGAGCCCGAGTTCGCTCAGCCCGGGATGGTCGTCGGGGCGCGGCCCGGAGTCGTCCCAGTGGAACAGTCGGTCCGACTCGGTGATGGGCACGTCGTTGATGCTCGCGTGCCGAGTCTTCATCAGGCCGTCGGCCGCGAACTCCCAGTTCTCGTTGCCATACGCGCGGAACCACCGGCCATCGGCATCGTGGTATTCGTAGGCGAATCGCACCGCGATCCGGTCGTCGCCGTAGGCCCACAGCTCCTTGATCAGTCGATAGTCGAGTTCGGCTGCCCACTTGCCCGCCAAGAACTCGATGATCTCTGCACGACCCCGCAGGAATGTGGACCTGTTTCGCCACCGGCTGTCCGGCGTGTAGCCCAGCGCCACCCGTTGCGGGTCCCGGGTGTTCCAGAGATTCTCCCCGGCGCGCACCTTCGCGGTGGCGCCTGCCAGGGTGAACGGCGGAACCAGTGGTTGCGACATGACGACTCCTCGACGATGTTCCGAGAACCTACCGGTCCCCGCATCAAGGATGGCCCGGGACACGGGCGTCCGCATCAGCCCATACCGGTCAGGACGACACCGCTTCGGCGAGCCGGGCGAGGGTGTCGCTCAGCTGGTCCTGGGTGACCAGCGGAAATTTCACCTTCTCGAGCAGTTTCTTGTCGGTGACCTTCGACCAGTCGTAGGTGTGGCGTACCAGGGTCTCGTTGGGGCCTTGGGACTCCAACTCCCACAACCATTCCCAGCCGGGCGGCGTGGTGCCGGCCGGGGCAGTCTGCCAGGCCAGCAGCTTGTCCTTCACGTAGCCGGATACGTGGTTGTCGGTCTTGTACTCGCCGCCCATGTGCGGGCCGTGCATGTTCATCGTGAACACGTCGCCGACTTTCTGGATGCGGTCGGCGTGATCCACGCTGCGGATGAATCCCGAACCGTCGAGCGCGGGATGCCGCTGCGGATTGGACAACACGTCGAATACCGCATCGACGGGAGCTGTGATCGTTCGTTCCACCGTGACTTTGTTGTCGTCGCTCATGTCTTCACACTGCCCCGACTCGGCGACCGGGAAACGTCGACGCGGTCTGCGCTGGTCTGGTCACCGACCGGCAGGAGGCCACGGTAGCGTGGCGACGATGATCAGCCTTCGCCTGCGCTACACCGTCCCCGCCGCCGCAATCGCCCTTGCCCTGACAGCGTGCGGTTCCGGCACGGTCCCGTCGTCGGAGGCCCAGACACCTGCACCCGCCAGCCCCTGCCCGACCGGAGCGCCGCAGGAAGACGGGACCCCGGACTGGACGTTGCCCGGAGCGACCGGCAGCGTCGAGGTGACCGGGCCCACGGACACGGCGTCACCGCTGGTCCGTGTCGCGGCGCCGTTCAGCGTCGAGGAGACCACGGTGCACACGCTGCAGACAGGCGAGGGCCCCGTCGTCGCCCCCGCCGCGACCGTCTCGGTCTGCTACCTCGGCGTCAACGGACGGGACGGGTCGATCTTCGACAGCAGCTATCAGCGCGGTATGCCGGTCGACTTCCCGCTCGATGGGGTCATCCCCGGATTCCAGAAGGCCATCGCCGGACAGAACGTCGGCTCCACGGTCGCGGTCGCGATGACCTCCGCCGACGGATACCCCCAGGGCCAGCCCGGCGCCGGCATCCTGCCGGGCGACTCCCTGATCTTCGCCATCAAGATTCTCGGCGCCGCCGGCTGACGGAGCCAGATACCCCGGGGGGACTACACGACGAGCGTGAGCATTCACGAGTGACGACCGACCATGCCCGCAACGGCGTCCTGATGGCGATCGCCGCGCAGATGTGCATCCAACTCGGCCTGGTCGTCGCCGTCGGGCTGATCGACCAGATCGGCTCCGACGGCACCGCATGGCTGCGGCTGTCGCTGGCGGGCATCATCTTGCTGATCGCCGTGCGCCCCCGGCCGTCGGCCTTCACCTGGCGCACATTCGGCATGTGCGTGGTCCTCGGCTGCGTCACCGCCGCCATCTCGCTGCTGTTCATGGCCTCGCTGGATCGGCTGACTCTGGGAACCGCCACCGCGCTGGAATTCCTCGGCCCGCTTGCCATCGCGATGCTCCACGGCCGCGGCCGGGCCCGGGTGCTCTGGCCCGCCCTCGCGCTGCTCGGTGTCGTGTTGCTGAGCCATCCGTTCGGCGGCGGCATCGACGGGAAGGGCGCCTTCCTGGCTCTGGCGGCGGGCGTCTGCTGGGCGGTCTACATCCTGCTGACCCAGCGGGTCGGCGACCAGGTCGCCGGAATCAACGGGCTGGCGATCTCGATGCCCGTGGCCGGGCTGGTGTCGACCTTCTTCGTCGACAGCATCGGATTCTCGCTGCTGACCCCCCAGCTGTTGCTGATCGGCCTCGGGATGGCGCTGTTGCTGCCGGTGATCCCGTATGTCCTGGAGCTGCTCGCGCTGCGCCGGCTGACCACCGCGACCTTCGGCGTCCTGATGAGTCTGGAACCGGCCTTCGCGGCCCTGGTCGGATTCCTTCTGCTCGACCAGAATCCGGGTATTGCGGGCCTGCTCGGCATCGGTGCGGTGGTGGCCGCCGGTGTCGGCGCCGCCCGCGCAGGCGGCCGGGAGATGGCCGTACCCGTCGAAGTCGGTTGACCGACGGGTAGCCCCGAGCCGGGCGCGCGGTTCATGATGTCCCCATGGAATCCACCCGCGTCGACCGGTGGCTCTGGGCTGTCCGCCTGACCAAGACGCGCCCCGATGCCGCCTCGGCATGCCGGGGCGGTCAGGTCCGGGTCAACGGTCGCCAGGCCAAGCCCTCGACGATGGTGTCTCCCGGCGACGAGGTGCGGGCCCGCGTCGGCGACATCACCCGGATCGTCCAGGTGTCCCGGATCATCCAGAAGCGGGTCGGCGCAGCCGACGCGGTGACCTGCTATCTGGACCGCACTCCCCCGCCCCCGTCGACGGTTTCAGTGCCTGTCGCGGCGCGCGACCGTGGCGCCGGCCGGCCGACCAAGCGTGACCGGCGGGTGCTCGACAAATGGCGCGCACAGCACGGCTGATCCCCGGTGATCCGCCCGGTTCAGTCGCGCACGGCTTCAATGGGGCTGTTGGGCTCCTGAGAACACTTGGTCGACAACACGATCGACGTACTCGTCGCTGAGGCCGGCTTCGGTATAGGGCACGAGCAACCGGTGATAGACCGGTCCGTACAGAGTGTCGAGCAGGACATCGGGATCCAGGTCGCGGCGAAGTTCCCCGCTGTCCATGCCGCGCCGCACGAGTTCGCGCGCCACGGCTCTGCGCGGCTCCACCCACCGGTTCCGAACCTCCTCCCGCAGAACGGGATCGACCTGCGCACGGCCGATCACCGCGCGCAGAAGTTGTCCGGTCGGGCCCCGGTAGGCGCGCGCCAGCGACCTCATCGACGACCGGAAACTCTCGCGGACGGTGTCCCCCTCGCGGATGGGCGCCAGCGCACTCACGTCCTCCAGGAACGCGTCGACCACCAGCGCCCATACGTTCGGCCACCGGCGATACACCGTGGTCTTACCGACCGCGGCGCGCGCGGCCACCTTCTCCGCAGTGAGCGAGTCCAGCCCGTGCTCCTCGATCAAATCCCGTGCCGCGCGCAGGATGGAGCCGGTCACCGCCGTTCCCCGTGGGCGCACCCCGGTCGATGCCACGACTCCCCCTGTCCTAGTTCGGAACTGCCACGCTCATGCCGCCGTCGACCATCCATACTGCCCCGACGGCATAGCTCGCCGCGTCGGAGGCCAGGAACGCGATGGCGTCGGCGATCTCACGGGGATCCGCGGCGCGGCCGATCGGCGCACCCTTACCGTGCTCGGTGAGCGCATCCGGGTCACCGAGGATATTGGTCACGGTGTCACCGACACCGACGGCGTTGACCCGGATGCCGTTCCCGACGCCCTCCAGCGCGGCGGTGCGGGTGAGTTGGGCGAGCGCTCCTTTGGATGCGGCATACGCGGCGATGGTCGGGAAAGCCTGGAAACAGGCGTAGGAGCCGACGTTGACTATGGAGCCACGGCCTTGCCGGACCATCGCCTTCATCGCTTCCCTGGTGTGCAGGAACGCGCCTGTGACATTCGTGGCCATGATTCGGTTCCAGTCCTCGAGCGTGGTCTCGATGACGGCCTTGTTCACGATCGTGCCGGCATTGTTGACCAGCGTGTCGAGTCGGCCGAAGCTCTCGACGGCGGTGTTGACGGCCTCGGAGGCGGTCTGCTCGGACGCCACGTCGCCCACCACTGGGACGACGGCGTCGATGTCGGCGTATTCGTCGACCACCCGCGGGTCGATGTCTTCAGCGACGACGGACATGCCGCGCTCGACGAACAACCGGGTGGTCGCGCGTCCGATGCCGCTCGCCGCGCCGGTGACGACGGCGACCTTGCCGACGGCGCCCTTACCGACGTCGTCACGAAAATGTGGTTCAGCCATGACTCTCCTTCATCGAAACGGTACGTATCGTTACGATAGCAATGTCACGGCGGATGGCAAGTCCGCACGAGAGTGTGGCCAGATTCCGGCGAAGGCTGACCATCTCGCCACTGTTGGCACGCGTCCCCATCGAGCATGGTGACAGGCATGACCGATGCCGCCGTCACCCAATGGAATCTGCCCGACTCCGACATCTGTTCCGCCGCACTGCGATTGCTCTACGACGTATCGCCTGCCTTTCTCGCCGACCACTGTGTCCGCAGCTTCGTGTTCGGTCGCGAACTGGCCGCCGCCAGAGGCCTGCGCGGCGGCATCGACTACGACGAAGAACTCGTCTTCCTGGCCTGCGCGCTGCACGACCTCGGTCTCACCGACTACGGCGAGGGCGACCAGCGCTTCGAGGTCGAGGGCGCCGACGCCGCCGCCCGGTTTCTGCGCGACCGTGCCGTGGCCGAGGATCGGGTCACGCCGGTGTGGCAGGCGATCGCTTTGCACACCAGCCTCGGGGTGGCGCACCGGTTCGGACCCGTGCAGGCGGTCGCGTTCCTCGGAATCACCCTCGACATCGACGGCCGCGACAGGGATGCGCTGCCGGCCGGATTCGCCGACCGGGTGCACGCGCAGTGGCCCCGCGACGATCTCGGCTACGCCATCGCCCACCGCGTCGCGCGCGGCATCGCGGCGAAGCCGGACAAGGCTCCGCCGTTCAGCTTCCCCGCTCACATCCACCAACTCGTCAACGGTGCTCCACCGATGACGTTCTGGGACGTCGTCGACAACGCTCCGTGGGGCGACCGCGCTCGGTCTCTCCCCTGTTAGGGTCCGCCCATGCACACGGTGGCAATCCTGGCGTTGCCGGACGTGATCGCGTTCGACCTGAGCGTCCCTGTCGAGGTGTTCGGCCGCGTCGTACTCGGCAACGGCGACAACGCTTATCGCCTGGTGGTGTGCGGTACCGAACCCGCCGTCTCCGCCGGGCCGCTGCTACGCATCGCGACAGATCACGGCCTGGACGCACTCGCCGGGGCTGACACCGTGGTGGTACCCGGCCGCAACGACGCCGCCGCCGAGGTTCCGGCAGAGGTGACGGCGGCGCTGCGCGCGGCGTTCGACAGCGGCGCCCGCATCGCGTCGATCTGCACCGGTGCATTCATCCTGGCCGCGGCAGGGCTTCTCGACGGCAGGCGGGCCACCACCCACTGGATGGCGGCCGACCTGTTCCGCGGTGCGTTCCCGGCCGTGGATCTCGACCCCGACGTGCTCTATGTCGACGAAGGACAGATTCTGACCTCCGCGGGGGCTTCGGCCGGCCTGGATCTCTGCCTGCACATGGTCGCCAAGGACTTCGGTGCCGCCGCGGCGGCCACCGCCGCCCGCATCGCGGTCACACCGCTGCATCGCAGCGGTGGCCAGGCACAGTTCATCGTACGAAACCAACTGCCGGCCAACGGCATCGGCGCGCGCACCGAACTCGACTCGGTGCTGGCCTGGATCGAGGAGAACGCCCACCGAGACCTGACGCTGATGGATATCGCCGCGGAGGCGGCCATGAGCGTGCGCACCCTCAACCGCCGATTCCAGGCCGAGGTCGGGCAGACCCCGATGCAGTGGCTCACCGGGGTGCGGGTACGGAGGGCTCAGGAACTGCTCGAGCGCTCCGCCCACGGCATCGAACGTATCGGCCGCGACGTCGGATTCGCCTCGGCGGCCAATTTCCGGGAGCAGTTCCGCAGGCTCAGTGGTGTCGCACCGCAGAGCTACCGCAACACCTTCCGTGACAGGCACGCCGGCTGATCCATCCCCCGATGGCCGGATTGCGGCGCAGATTGGCCGAAATACGGTTTCGCCGAACATGATCCGCCATGCACGCTGAGGCCATGGATGCACAGATCGTGTTGTTCGACGGGTTCGACCCACTCGATGTCGTCGCGCCGTACGAGGTCCTCGTCGCCGGCAGCGACTACGTCGGCGGTGAGCTCGGGGTCCACCTGGTCACCGCGGAAGGACCTCGCACGGTCGTCAGCGGCTCTCGCGGACTGACCCTGGGTGCGACGGACCGGCTGGATCCGGCCAAACCCGGTTACGTCATCGTGCCCGGCGCCGTAGGTCCCCTGGCGGGCGATCCCGACGACGGTGTCGAGACCATCCCGGTGCTGCTGGCCCGCTTCGGCGAGACCGCGGCCGTCGACCTGGTGCGTGCGGCATTGGCCAACCCTGACATCACCGTCGCGACGGTGTGCGGCGGCTCGCTGGCCCTGGCGATGGCCGGGCTCATCGACGGCCGGCGCGCAAACACCCACCACCTCGGCGTCGACGTCCTCGAGGCGACCGGCGTCGTGCCGGTCTCGGCCAGAGTCGTCGACGACGGGAACCTCGTCACCGCCGGCGGAGTGACCTCGGGACTGGACCTCGCGCTGTATCTGCTCGAGCGTGGGTACGGTCCCCGCATCGCCCACGCCGTCGAGCAGATGTTCGCCTACGAGCGCCGGGGCACGGTGTGGTCGGACTCCGGCAGGGAACCGAAAGCGTGGTGAGCGCGGCGCTCGTCGGCGTCTGGGATGTGCGGATCAAAACGCCGATCGGGACCCTGTCGGTGATGTACACGTTCACCGAGCGGAACGGGGTGCTCAGCGCGACCGCGACCGGCGCCCACGAGACCGTCCCGGTGACCGACATCGTCTGTACCGGCGAGGACACCGTGACCTGGCGCCAGACGGTGTCCAGACCGATGCGGCTGCACCTGCGGTTCGACATCCGCGTCGACGGCGACCGGCTCGACGGGTACTCGCGCGCGGGACGGCTGCCGCGCTCGGTCGTCAGCGGTGTGCGCCGACGGTAGCGCGGGCTACCCGCCAAGCTCGTTGACCGAGACGTCGAGGGTGGACGCCTGGGCGGCCAACTCGTCGTCACTGGGCTGCGCGCTGCCGATCCGCGTCACGAGTTCGCCGCGGGAGATCACCTCGAGCGCTCCACGATAGGCGTCCTCGTCCTTCTGTTCGGCGTCGATCACCTCGGTGCGGCCCTCGATCAGCACAAGTGCCGAAGCGTCGTCCGCGTCGAGGAGTCGGCGCAGGTCCTGCGCTGAGATCGTCATCGCCGTCGTATGCCCGCCGAAGGTAACGCCGAATCGTCACATGACGAAGTACCTGATGCGGCGCACCGGTTTGGGGGGAGTCGGTGCGCCGCGACCAGGCACGCGCATCTCTCGGATGCGCACGAAAGACAGGCTGTTCACATGGATCTGATGCACGACGTGTTGCGACGATTCTTCGCCGGTGCGGTCGCGGCACTTCTCGTTTCCGGCCTCATCACGATCGCGGGTGCAGCGCCCGCGGGTGCGTACTCGCGGCCCGGGCTCCCGGTGGAAACCCTGATGGTGCCGTCCGCGGCGATGGGGCGGGACATCCCGGTGAAATTCCAGGGCGGTGGACCCAAGGCGGTCTACCTGCTCGACGGGATGCGGGCGCGCGACGACAACAGCGGCTGGGACATCGAGACCGCGGCGTTCGAAACGTTCTTCGAATCCGGCCTCTCGGTGGTCATGCCGGTCGGCGGCATGTCCAGCTTCTACACCAACTGGCAGGGCCCCGCCGTCGGCAACGGCGCCACCTACAACTACCAGTGGGAAACCTTCCTGACCTCGGAGTTGCCGGCCTACCTGGCCGCCACCAAGGGCATCTCCCCCAGCGGCAACGCGGTGGTCGGCCTGTCGATGTCCGGCAGCGCGGCGCTGATCCTTGCCGCGTACCACCCCGGCCAGTTCAGCTACGCCGCGTCGCTGTCGGGCTACCTGAACCTGTCCGACGGCGTCTGGCCGCTGCTGGTCAGCGTCGCGATGCGCGACGCAGGCGGGTTCAGCTCGATGGCGATGTGGGGGCTGGGCGGCGGCCCCGCATGGAAGCGCAACGATCCGACCGTCAACGTCGGCAAGCTGGTCGCCAACGGGACCCGGATCTGGGTGTACTGCGGCACCGGGCGGCCCGGCGACCTCGGCGGCGGCGGCGACGTCCCGGGTCAGGTGCTCGAGGCCATCACCCTCGACAGCAACCGGAACTTCCAGCGCCAGTACCAGCGCGCGGGCGGCGGGAACGGCGTGTTCAACTTCCCGCCGAACGGTACCCACGGATGGGGATACTGGGGCTCGCAGCTCAACGCGATGAAGCCGGACATCCAGCGGGTGCTGGGCGCCTGAGCCCGTCTGCCCAGAACTCCACGGACCCGAAAACCCCGAAGGCCACCCCAGACGATGTCTGCGGTGGCCTTCGGTGTCGCGGGCGATCAGTACGTCGGAACGAACACGCCGTTCAGCCACACGCCCCAGTGCTGCCAGCCCTCGTCCCAGACCTGCGGCTGGCCGTTGGCCCAGGACGGGTCGACCGGCTTCGGCGGCGCCCAGGCCGGCGGGGTCCCCTCGTTGGGGCCGGCCGGCGGCGCCGCGGGCGGCGGGTTCCAACCGGCCGGAGCCGCCGGATGAACGGCGTCATGCCCGGCCGGAGCCGCCGGCGCGGGCATGGCGCCCGGCTGGGCCGGAGAATGACCGGCCTCTGCCCCAGCCGGCGGTGCCGGTGGCGGGTTCCAGCCCTCCTGCGCTGCTGCCGTCGACGCGACTCCCATCGCACCTGCGGTCAGCCCGCCGAACACCGCTGCGCTGGCAAGGACCTGGCTCAACTTCATCGTCAAAACTCCATTCCCGGGTTGGCACCCGCAATCGTCGAGTACGGCTCACACTTAGCCACAAGACCCCACCGGTAAACCCCGGCCGTGTTGTGGGCTGCTGCACACTGGGCGTATGGCCGCCCCGCTTCATGCCGAGTTGCAGCGCATCGCACAGGGTTCGGGTGCCGATTCGCAGGCGGCACGCATCGCGCTCTCCGACGGTCCCGTACGGGAGCGGCTCAAGGCGGCGATACGAGCCCTGGCCGGACACCGGGGACCCGGCAGCAGCACCTGTCCGTCGGATGCCGCGCGCGCCGTCGGAAACGAGGACGGATGGCGGGCGTTGATGGATGATGCGCGCGAGATCGCCCGGGAGCTGGCCACTGCCGGGGCCGTCGAGATCACTCAGAGCGGCAAGGTGGTCGACCCCGGCGCCGAGTGGCGCGGTCCGATCCGGATCAGGATCCGCACCTAGCGCCCACCACTTCTAGGCTGCAGGACATGGCCGACCGCGACCGCTGGGATCACCGGTACCGAGAGATTGCCGCGCCCCGCCTCGCCGACGTCGGACCGCCGGCGGTCTTCGCGCCGTACGCCGACCTGTTCCCGGTCGGCGGCCGAGCACTCGAACTCGCGTGCGGCGTCGGCACCGCCGCGGTCTGGCTGGCGCGACGCGGGCTTGCGGTGCGGGCCTACGATGTGTCGCCGGTGGCGATCGCGCACGCCGCCGAACTCGCACGGCGCTGTGACGTTGCCCGGCGGTGTGTCTTCGAAGTGGCCGATCTGGACCTCGGCCTGCCCTCCGGAGACCCGGTGGATGTGCTGCTGTGCAACAGGTTCCGCGACCCCCGACTGTACGCTCCTATCATCGCGCGACTCGCTGAAGGCGGGATGCTCGCGATCAGCGTGCTCAGCGAGGTCGGCGCACAGCCGGGCCGGTTCCGAGCCGAAGCCGGCGAACTGGTACGTGCGTTCGGGACCGCGCTGCAGCCCATCGCCGCGGACGAATCCGACGGTGTGGCATGGCTGCTCGCTCGGAACCAGTGAGAGCGCCTATTCTGCAGCGTGATTCGTTGCCCCTGGGCGACGGAGCGCGCCCCAGAGGCCGACGCTGATACCGATCACGGCGCCGCCGAGACCGATATACCGCTGGGACGGCCGCATCTGGTCGTGCACGCTCATCCCGCCGAGGAGATCGGACGCGTCGGCGCCACCGGAGGCGAGGAACCAGCCGCGGCTGTCGGCGCCGCGCAGACCGGACGCGACCAGCAGACCTCCGATCAGCGCGTCCCGGTAGCCCATCGACCGCAGCAGGAGCCGCGCCGTCGGTGGCGGCTCATCCGGGTCACCCCACAGCTTGTTGGCCCGCAGCGGGTCGATGAGGAACTGGACACCCGATGCCAGGCGGATGCCGCCGACGATCAGGGCGGCGCGGTCGACTGCCATGGCAGGCACCCTACGCCGACATCGGCACCGCGAGTTGCCGTTTCGCGGTGCATTCGTGCTCACACGCCGGTGGCGCCGTCGATGCGCTCCCGGATCAGGTCGGCATGGCCGTTGTGCCGGGCGTACTCACCGATCATGTGCAGGTAGATCCAGCGCAGCGACACCTCGGTGCCCATGAACGGGCTGGTGTCGTCGAGATCGTGGCGCGCGCAGCCGGCGCGTGCGGCGTCGATCTCCCGTTGCCAGATCCGCACCGCGTCGGCGAAGGACACCCCGGGGTCGAGGTCGAATCCGCCGTCGTGGCCCGACGTGTCCGCCGACGCATCGAAGATCGGCGGCGCGGTCTCGCCGGAGAGGATCCGCCGGAACCAGTTCCGCTCGACCTCGGCCATGTGCTGGACGAGGCCCAGCAGCGTCATCGGCGACGGCGGGACCGATGCCAGGCGCACCTGAGCGTCGTCGAGGCCGGCGCATTTGAGCAGCAGCGTGTGCCGGTGGAAATCCAGCCAGGACTCCACTGTGGCCCGCTCGTCACTGGTCATCAACGGTGTCGCGCGTTCGGATCCGGTCATGATTGACGATCCTGCCACCGGAATCCGACACCACCGGTCCGGAATTGGGGAAGATCGGACGGTGGAGCACGCACCCCTGACCATCCCGGCCCTGCTCGAGCGGGCTGTCCGCGATTCCGGCGACCGCGCCTATCTCGTCTCCCCCACCGAGCGGCTCACCTACGCCGACGCCGACCGGCGCTCGGCGGCGCTGGCCGGCTGGCTGCTGGCGCACGGCGCCGGCAAAGGCACCAGGGTGGGGTTGTTCTTCGCCAACGGTGCGGAGTGGGTGATCTGGTGGCTGGCGGTCTCGCGGATCGGGGCGGTGGCGGTCCCGTTGAGCACCCTGTACCGGCCCGCCGAGATCGCGAAGGTGGTGCGGTTGGCCGACGTCGCGATGCTCGTGGCGCCCGTGCGGGTGCTCGACATCGACGTCGCGCAACGGTTGGAGGCGGCGTTCCCGGACCTCAGCGGGCAGCGCCGCGACCGGTTACAGATCCCGGCCGCGCCGTACCTGCGCACCGTCGCGCTCACCGGAACCGGTGACGCGCCGTGGGCGACGGCGATCGACGAGGCCGACGCGGTGCCGGAGACCGTCCGGCGTGCCGCCGAGACCGAGGTGTTCCCCGCCGACCTGGCCCTGATGGTGCACACATCCGGTTCCACCGCCGACCCGAAGGGGGTTTTGCACACCCACGGGACGCTGGTCCGCCAGACCTCGACGTGGCCCGATGCGATCCGCGCGGTCACCGGTTCGCCCGCCGATCCCGTGATCCTGTCCGCGATGCCGTTCTTCTGGATCGGCGGGGTGCTGGCGGTGATGGGTGCGTTACACGCGCCGGTGACGCTGCTGGTGATGCCCCGCCTGGATCCCGGTGTCGCGCTGGACCTCGCCGAGAACGAGCGCGCCACCGGCATTGTGGGATGGCCGGCGTTCACCCAGCGACTGCGCGAACACCCCGGCTTCGCCGACCGCGATCTGTCCAGCGCACCGATGTTGCGCGACGGCCCGCTCGACATCGCGATGACCGATGTGCCCGACGGATTTCCTGTGCACCGCACCATGACCGAGACCGCGGGCGGGTTCGCGTACACCGATATGCAGATCGTCGATGCCGCCGGGGCCCTCGTGCCGGACGGTGTCGTCGGCGAGCTGCTGGTGCGCGGGATCGGGGTGATGGCCGGCTACAACAAACGCGAACGCGCCGACACCTTCGACCCCGACGGCTGGTATCACACCGGAGACCGGGTGTATCGCCGTCCCGGCGACCCGCGGCTGTTCTACGTCGGCCGCACCACCGATCTGATCAAGACCGCCGGGGCCAACGTGTCACCGCTGGAGGTCGAAGCCGTGATCGAGGGCTTCGCCGAGGTGGCCCAGTGCGTGGTGGTCGGGGTCGAACACGCCGAACGCGGCGAGGAGGTCTGTGCCGTGCTCGTCCCTACCGGTGCGGCCGTCGACGTCGCAGCGGTCGCCGGCCGCACCCGGGAGGTGTTGTCGCCCTACAAGGTCCCGACCCGGTGGATCACCGTCGACAGCGCGCAGATCCCGACCCTGCCCAGTGGCAAACTGAACCGGAAAGCACTGCGCGAGTGGGTGATCAGTTCTCCCGGGGTAGAAGCTCGGTGACGAAGCGGTCGAGGAAACCGTCGATGTCCTGATCCCCGGCAGGCCGGATCACGAACTTCGTCAGCCCGGCGTCGAGATAGCGATCCAGCTGGCGGTGCAGTTGATCCCAGTCGCGGGCCACCAGCTGGTCCGGGTCGAGATCGGGGCGGCGCTTGCGGATCGCGTCCACGACGGGAGCGGGCAATGATCCGTCGCCCACCGCCAGGTTGATCCCGTAGTGGTCGTCGGGCACGGCCCGGCCCGCGGCCTCGGCGGCCGCGCGGATCGAGTGCACCGCCGCGCGCGCCTCATCGGGGGTGACGAAGCTGCCGAGCCAACCGTCGCCGTACGCTCCGATCCGCCGAAACCCCGCATCGCTGGCCCCGCCGAGCCAGATGTCCACGCGGGACTGTGGTTTCGGCAGCACCCGGACGTCGCGCACGGTGAAGAACTCGCCGGCGAACGACACGTCGGTATCGTCCAGTGCGCTCCGCAGCAGTCGCAGCGACTCGTCGAACACCGCGGCCCGACGCCCGGCGGGAACCGGGAACGCATCGCGTTCGGCCGTCATCGCCGAGCGCAGCCCGAACACCGGCAGCACCCTCTTCGGCGCCAGCGCCGCCAGTGACGCGAGCTGTTTGGCGACCAGCACAGGGTGCCGGCCCGGCAACACCGCCACCGAGGTTCCGACCTTGAGGCGGCTGGTGCGCGCCAGCGCGTACGTCATGCCGATGAACGGCTCCACCGCCGGGGAATAGACCAGTTCGGAGAGCCACAGTGAGTCGACCCCGTCTGTTTCGAGCCGGTCGACGATGGCGGGCAGGCGCCCGGGAGACACGTCGGCACCGAGGCCGACTCCGAACCGGATCTTCACGCGTTGGCCCTTCCGCCGGGTGTTTCTCGTTGCGCAACGTATCCCGGCCCGCCTTTGTGCCCGCGAATCTGAGGATCGTGCGAGAAACCGGGCGGCACCGGGCGAAGACCCTGTCGGTTCACACGCGTCCCCGTCATGATGAATCGACGAGGACCTGCACGTTTCCGGCACGACGCGCGGAAGGGGTGGCTCATGCGAGTGTTGCTCGTCGAAGACGACGACGGGGTGGCCTCCGCGCTGGCCGAGCTGCTGACCCAGCACGGCGCCTCCGTGGTACTGACCACGCGCGGAACCGATGCGCTGCACCGGATGAAGGGCTGCGATCTGGTGCTTCTGGACCTCGGGCTGCCGGACATGGACGGCCTCGATGTCCTGCGCACCCTGCGACGGGCGTCGGCGGTACCGGTGATCATCATGACCGCCAGGGACAGCGACGGTTCGGTCGTGCTGGGCCTGCGGGCCGGCGCCGACGACTATCTCGTCAAACCGGTCCGCAAAGCAGTGCTGCTGGCGCGGATCGATGCCGTGATGAGGCGCCTGCGGCGAAGCGCCGGAGAGGTCGGTGCCACCACCGCCACCACCGGACCGGTGACGGCGGGCCCCGTCACCGTCGAGCGCGAGCGTCGCGAAGTCCTGCTCGACGGCACCCCGCAGCCGCTGACGCGCACCGAGTTCCAGATCCTGAGCACCCTGGCAGGCCGGCAGGGCGAAGCGGTCAGCCGTGAGGAGCTGATGCTGCAGGTGTGGGGCACCGCAGTGGTGGGGCGGTCGAGGTCCCTGGACTTCTTCATCGGCCAGCTCCGCGCGAAACTGGTCGGCCTTCCCCTGCACACCGTCCGCGGCTTCGGTTTCCGGTTGGACAGCTGATGGGTGTGCGCGTCCGGATCGTCCTGGTGGCGCTGCTGCTGATCGTCGTGGTCGCGTTGGCCGTACCGTTCGCGTTGAGCCTCGCCGACCGCAGGACCGCCGCGCTGGCCGACGAGCGCGACCGTCAACTGGAGGCGCTCGCCGCGGCCGCCGCGGCCACCGATGTCCCCCTGCAGTTGTCGGTCGACCGTTATTTCGACGTCTACGGCGAAGGCCTGCTGGTGATGGACGCCGACGGCCGGATCATGGCCGCGCGGGGGCTCGAGGCCGCCGATCCCGAGGTCGCCGCGGCGGTCGGGCGCACCATCGTCGATGCCCCCGCCCCTGGGTGGGGGCGGATACTGCCGTGGCACGAGAAGGCCCTGCTGACCGCTGAAGGCGTGCGTCGCGATGGTGAGCTGGTCGGTGCCGTCGTGCTGGCCGTGGACCCGAGGACCGCCGCACGTCAGATCGCGCAGGGCTGGATGTGGCTGGGGGTCTGCTGTCTCGGCTTTCTGACGCTTGCCGTGCTGGTCGCCCGCGGTCTGACCCGATGGGTGCTACGACCGCTGACCGGTCTGGAGCGGGCCGTCGCGGAGATGACCGAAGGCGTCGCCGGCCCACCCGCCGATGTCGCGGGACCACCGGAACTACGGCATCTCACCGCCGCGTTCAACACGATGGCCCAGGTGGTGCGCGCCTCCCTGGACCGGCAACGGCGCCTGATCGCCGACGCGTCCCACCAGTTGCGCAACCCGTTGGCGGCCGTGCGGTTGCGTGCCGACAGCCTGGAACGCTACGTCGCCGAAGACGGTCTCTCCACCTACGGTTCGATGAGCGCCGAGCTGGACCGGTTCGAGAACCTGCTGCAGCAGTTGCTGCGACTGGCGCGTGCTGAGCAGGTCAGCGGTAGCCGTCAGGTCGGCCTCGTCGACACCGACGGCGACGCAACCGATCTCGGCGACGTGATCGCCGAGCGTGTCGCGTTCTGGCGACCGGTCGCCGACGAACGCGCCCAGACCCTACGCTGCCTCACCGATCGTCCCGGCCTGACAGTGCAGGTCGCCCGGCACGAGGTCGAGCAGCTGCTCGATGTCGCGCTCGACAATGCTTTGCGGTACGCCGGGGCCGACACCACCGTCACCGTGTCGGCGCAGCCTGGCGACGATTTCGTGGACCTGGTGGTCAGCGACGACGGCGTCGGCCTCGGCGCGGCAGAACTGGCGAAGGCCACCACCCGGTTCTGGCGCGGCGGCGACGACCGGTCCGGAACCGGTCTCGGGCTGGCGATCGCCGCCGAGATCACCGCCGGGCACGGTGGCGAGGTCGGTGTCGAACACGCTCCCGAAGGCGGGCTGTTGATCAGGTATCGACTTCCGCGGGCGGGAGATCCACTGTGAGGCAACAGTTCCCGGCACGGCTGTCGCGCCGGTCGTTCCTCGTCTGTGCGGCGGTGCTGGCCGCCGGATGCGCGACCTACCGCCCGTCCGGACGGATACGGATCGCCGCGGGCGACCCCGGCGGGTTGTATCTGGCCTTCGCCACGGTGCTCGCCGACCGGCTCCGCGCCGGCTATCCGGACCTGACCGTGGACGTGTTGCCGACCGAGGGCACCGTCGAGAACCTCGCCCGGCTGCGATCGGGTCAGGCCGAGTTCGGGTTGGCACTCGCCGATGTCGCCGAACGGGACCGCAAGGTGGGTGCACCCAGCTTCGCCCCGCACGCCGTGGCCAGGGTCTACGAGAACTATCTCCAGGTGATCGTCCGCGACGCCGACGGTGTCCGGCGATTCGAGCACCTGCAGGAGATGCCGGTGTCGATCGGCCCGCCCGGCTCAGGCGCAGCGGCGACCAGTGAGGTGCTCATCGAGGCCGCGGGCCTGCACCGGCGCGTCGATACCAAACGCCTACGGTTGCGCGACGGCCTGGCACAACTGCGGGACGGCGGCGTGCAGGCCGTGGTGTGGTCGGGAGGGGTGCCCACCCCCGCGGTCGCCGAACTGGACAGCGCGCTACCGCTGCGGATGCTCGATCTCGGCGGACTGGCCGCACCGATGAGCCGGATCGCCGGCTATCCGTACGTGATGCGCAGGGTTCCCGGCGGGGAGTATGTGCCCCAAGGGATCCGGTCGCTCGGAGTGCCCGATCTGCTGTTGTGCCGAGGCGGCCTGGCCACGGATGTGGTGGCCGCGGTCGTCGACGTGATCGCCACCCAGGCATCGCATCTCGTTCCGCCCCATGTCCGGGGTCTGCAGTATCTCGACACGCCCTCGATGATCCAGACCGGTCGGATTCCGCTACACCCCGACGCGATCCGAACGTACCGGGATCTGCACGGCTGACCGAGCGAATCTGCGTTTTCTGCAAGGAATTCCGGACTTAGCAGGGCCGGCCCTTGGCCGTATGCGCCCGCGCGGCTCATCCTGACGCAACCACCACGCGCAGCGGTCGGGCGCCAGGCGAAAGGAACAATGATGAGGATCAGAACAGTCGCTGCAGCCCTCGTCTGCTGCGTCGCTCTCACCAGTACCGCGGTCGCACAGGCCAATCCCGCGGTGCCCATGCCGGTCATCGAAGAGTCGGCCGTGCGCTTGTGCGGCGAGATCCAGGCCGATCCCACCCGAGGCGGTGTGGTCGGCGGGTTGATGCATCTCACGGACCAGGGGCTCGACGACATCGATGGCGCGCTCGTCACGATCGTCGCGATCCACCACACCTGCCCGCAGTATCAAGATCTGATCATGCAGACCCTCGACCCCATCGCGGCCGAGGAGCTGTGTCCCGAGCGGCTCTGAACACGCCGGCATCGCCCCCGGGCGGCGGAAACCTGTGGACTCCGCATGGTTTCCCCGCCCGGGGGCCTTTGTGTTCCCACCGCGCCCGTGCCGACGACGGGAGGCGATGACAGGATGTGGCGGTGGCTGAACGCGTCACCTTTCCCAGCAGCAGCGGCCCGACCCTGGCCGGCCTGATCGACCACCCCGACGCGGAGATCCGCGGCTGGGGTGTCTTCGCGCACGGCTTCACCCTCGGCAAGGACAGCCCGGCGGCGAGCAGGATCTGCAAACAGCTCGCCGGTGAAGGGATCGGCATGCTCAGGTTCGACAACCTGGGCCTCGGCGACTCCGAGGGCGACTGGGGCGACGGATCGTTCTCGCACAAGGTTCAGGACACGGTCCGGGCCGTCGAGTTCATGACCGAACGCGGTCATGACGTCCGGCTTCTGGTCGGCCATTCGTTCGGCGGCTCGGCCGTGATATCGGCGGCCCACGGCTGCCCGTCGGTGGCCGCGGTGGCCAGCATCGGTGCGCCGTTCGAGCCCGCCCACGTCGAGCGGAGTTACGACGCGCTGCTGAGCCGGATCGAAACCGACGGTGAGGCGCCGTTCCGCGTCGGGGGCAAGGCGCTGACGCTGCGCAAGCATTTCATCGACGACGTCCGCTCCGCCGATCTGCGCGACTGCATCACGACGCTGCGGCGGGCGCTGCTCGTCATGCACTCACCGATCGACAACACTGTCGGAATCGAGAACGCCAGCGAGATCTTCCGGACCGCCAGGCACCCACGCAGCTTTGTGTCGCTGGAGGGTGCCGACCATCTGCTCACCGGCAAGAACCAGGCGGCGCGGGCGGCACGGATCATCAGCGCGTGGGCCGACCCGTATCTGTAGCCGGACCGTTCCGCCGCCAGGGTCAATACACTCGGACGGCGTGAAGATCGTTGCCATCCACATCGCGCCGGGGCGCAAGATCCCGACCCGCTCGGTCACGTCCGTCGAGGCCGATGCCGGCAAGGGACTGGTCGGCGATCGTTATCACGGCACGCGACACCGGCACGTGACCATCCAGTCCCGGGAGATGCTCGACCTCGCCGCGGCCGACCTCGGCCGTCCCATCGATGCCGGCGCCACCCGCCGCAACCTGACCGTGGACACCGGCACGATCCCGACCCGGCCCGGCAGTCGCCTCCGGATCGGTGCGGTCGAACTCGAAGTCGTCCGCATCGCGGCGCCGTGCCGGCTGCTCGACGACTGGATCGGCAGCGGGGCGGCGAGGGCGATGAGCCAACGCGGCGGCTCGGTATGCCGGGTGCTCACCTCGGGTCTGATCGAAGTGGGTTCCGCCGTGACGGTCCCGGCGGCCTGACCGCTAGCCTCCGTCTTCGCCGCCACCGACCTCGGCGGGCAGCGGAGGCGGCAACGGGGTCGACGGTGCCGAGCTGGTCGTCGGTGCGGACGGCTGTGTCGTCGGTGTCTGGGTCGACGGTGTCTGGGTCGAGGTCGTCTCGGCGCTGCCGGAGCCGGTGCCGTCGGATCCGGCGCGGTGGAAGTCCAGCATCGCCTCGTCGCGGATCACCTTCTCCCCCACGCTGATCACGAGTGTCTTCGACGTGACCCGGTATTCGACGCCGTCCGTGGTCGCGGTGAACGCACCGTCGGAGGACTTCGACGCGGGCACGATCAGGCGGGCGCCGTCGCGCACCCGCACCCCGCGGTACTGGTAGCGCCCGTCACCGTCTTGGCAGATCGCGACCCGCGAGCTCGCCGTGCTGCCGAACACGACGACGGTGCTGTCACCCGTGCAGCGTGCCGTCGAATCGACGTAGCCACGGCTGTCATAGGCCGGTGCGGACGAAGCCTGCGGCGCGGCCAGCAGAACCAGGGGCATGGCGGTCAGCGCGCCGGCCCCGGCCAGCGCTGCCGCGCGTGAAATCGCTCTGATCGGAAACATCGCCACCCACCTGACCACGCCGCGGCGATCACCGCGGATCGCGACCCGCGGCGGTCACGCATCGTTGACGATTCGAGACCGGACCGTAATGACCGGCGTCCGCGGGGCGATGAACCGAGTGATGACTCAACGATCTGCCTCGACATCCGGTCTCTCGGCGGTCCGCTGCGCGGCGCTGATCGTGGCGCTGATGCTGGCGGTGGTCCCGGTGACCGCCGGTCCGGCCATCGGCACCGCACAGGCCGCCCCACCGATCGTCGCCAAGGACTTCTCGAAGCCGGCGATCGTGATCCTCGGCTACGGGCTCAAACCGAACGGCACCATGCGGCTGATCCTGCACACCCGGGTGCTCGCCGGTCTGGCGGTGGCGCAGATGTTCCCGCAGGCGCCGATCATCGTGACCGGAGGCAACCCGCGCAACGGCAACACCGAAGCCGGGCAGATGGGCAAGATGCTGCGGCTCTACGGCATCCCGGCCGAACGCGTCATCGTCGAGGACAGGGCCAACAGCACCGTGCAGAACGCCGCGTTCTCGGTGCCGCTGGCCGAAAAGGCGGGAACGTCGGGGATCATCCTGGTGACCTCGTCGTCGCATCAGGACCGCGCGGACACCGTCTTCGCGAACGCCGGCGCCAACGTGCTGGCCACCGTCAGCTTTCCCGACAACAATCCGAACACCAACATCGCACAGTTCGTCCGCGACGTGATCAGCCCGTTCACCCCGATCACCTAGGTGCGTTAGCGTTCGGCGGTGTCAACCGACCAACACCTGCCCGCGCGGCGGCACCGCTGGGGTATCGGCGCGTTCGTCGTCGTCGAAGCGGTCTATCTGCTGACCGCCGTGCTCGTGGCCCTCGCGGTCGCGGGACCACAACCCAACCACGTCTCCGTCGTGCTGATCGCCGTCGGCGTGCCCAGCCTGCTGGCCGCGGCACTGGCCGTCGTGATCACGCGACTGCGGGGCAACGGCCCGCGGATCGACCTACGGCTGCAGTGGTCTTCGCGGGCGGCGGGAATCGGCGTGCTGTTCGGCGTCGCCGGCCTGTTCGTCACCGTGCCCGCGTCGCTGCTGTGGATTCGCGTCGTCGGCGACGACGCGACATCGGCGGCCGGCGAGGTGTTCGGCGGACTACGCGGCGGCTGGGGCTGGGCGATCGCGGTATTCGTGCTCATCGCGCTCGTCGCGCCGGTGTGCGAGGAGATCGTCTACCGCGGCCTGCTGTGGGGTGCGGTGGACCAACGCTGGGGCCGCTGGGCCGCATTCGGGGTCACCACGGTCGTTTTCGCGGTCGCCCACCTCGAATGGACCCGGATCCCGTTGCTGCTCGTGGTGGCGATCCCGATCGGACTGGCGCGCCTCTACACCGACAACCTCTGCGCCGGAATCCTGGCCCACCAGGTGACCAATCTGCTGCCGGGTCTGGTGTTGATGTACACCGTCGCCGGGGCGATGCCGGCTGTTTGACGGTCCCGCAGGGGCGCTGAAACACGGCGATCGGCAGCCTTTCGGCGTTCAGTCGCCGGAGTCGTCCTTGTCCGACGACTCGGCGGAGCCGGACGACGACCCACTGTCGCTCTCTGCCGCATCGCGGTCGTCGGAGCCGTCGGTGTCCGTGTCGTCGCTGTCGTCGGTGACGGGCGTGTCCTCGTCGACGTGTGTGTCGTCGTCCACGGGTGTGTCGGTGTCAGCCGGCGTGTCGTCCAGCGTGTCCCCGATGTCGGTGGCCTCGTCCGGTTCGCCTGAACCGGAGCCGGTTTCGACGTCCACCGGATCCGCCGAGTCGTCGGGCACGGGGAGGTCGTCGGGCGCGGGGAGGCTGTCGGGCACGGACTCGGAAACGTCTGTGCGCAGCGTGACCGAGGTGGCCCGGGCAGCGGCATTCGTCGCTTCAGGGCTCCCCACCTCCGACCACACGGGATTGAACGGCGCCAGCACAGCGCTGTGTTGCGAGGGGTCCACCAGGTTCGGATAACTGCGGTTGTATGCGGAATCGATGATCGGTCTGAGCCGGCTGTCGAGGTCGTCGGCGAGTTCGGTCAAGCCCATCCTGCGCAGCGGTTCCAGCAGCGGAAGATTCGCGCTCCTGACGAGAACGTAGGTGGTGTTGCCCTCTTTCCAGATCAGCTTCTCCGCCGCGGCGATGTCGATGTCGTTGTAACCGTAGATGTGGATGTACTGCGCTCCGGCAAGTGCATTCGCCACGGCCAGCAGATTGAACGGATTGTCGGGGAAATCGGCGACGCCGTCGTACTCCACGGCGATGTCGAGGATCTGGTACTGCGTGCTGTCGGGGGTGGGCCGGTACCCGATGTCGGAGCGGATCCCACCCCACTTGCGCAACGGGTTGGCCAGCAGGACGAACCTCAAATCCTCCGACTTGGGCGCGAAGATGCTCTTGGCGTCCTGCTGAAGCCAGTGGGTCGAGATCGTGGCGCCTTGGGAGAACGCCACGACCGTCTTCGGCGACGGCGTCGTCGCGATCACCCAGCGCAGCGCCAGCAGGCCGGCCGGTTCCGCGAGTTCGCCGGGCATTCCCGCCAGGTAGTCGACCGACTTGCAGGTGTGCCCGGACTCCGGCGAGCAGTAATCGCCTTTGAGGATTTTCCGCATATCCAGATCGATGAGACCCCCGGCAGTGTAGCCAGTCATCGTCAGAACGTTTGCTGCCAGGGTGTAGGCCGGCGGCGCCGCGACCGGCGTCACAGCAACTGCTGCGACGGCAAGGGCAGCGAGGATCTTGCGCATGGGGGTCCTTTGGGTGGGGCAGTCCGGAAAATCCCGGATGTCCAGGTAACAGGCAGGTTGAGATTAAAGTACGGCCGCGAATGCCGCAAAAGTTAGCGAAAACTCGTCGCATTTAATCAATGTTCTGTTTAGAACAGTTTCTGCGCCCATGCACCGGAGGCGACACGGTCGTGTCACACCCGCTGGATTACGACGTACACCGGCGGTGACTCAGCAATCTTCTGAGTTCGCCGACGATGCTTTGTAGTGCCACAACATATTGGTTTGCCTGCTAGAGCTACAAAATGTGCTGGGTAGTTGACTGATCACAGATATCGGCAGCTGCCGGTCGTGCGCCGTGTGCAGAGTCGCCGCATCGATGCCACCGCCGCACCCTGTCGTCACGGCGTTGGGGCACCGGGATGTTGAGCTCGACCACGTGCCCGTCGCCATCCTGCTCGATCCGAGACAGCGCGGAGCCCGGGGTGTCGTGTGCGACAGCCCCGGGAGCAGCGCCCGCTGGACCCGCATCCACCTCATGGGCTGGAGCAGATGCCGGAACGGCAGAAGAAGCGTTCGATGGTCAGGCGATGATGCGGACCAGGTACGGGGTCATGTCCTTGGTGCGCACCGGGGACACGGCGACGCCGGAGTCGGTGGTCTCGACCATCTGCCCGTTGCCGATGAACAACGCGACGCTCTGGGTTCCCTCAGGGCCGTAGAAGATCAGGTCACCGGGCAGCGCCATCGCGGGCAGAACCTTCTGACCGACCTTGTACATCTCCCCCGAGGACCGGGGCAGCTTCACACCGACACCCGAGAACGCGTAGACCATCAGCCCCGACGCGTCGAAGCCGACGACCTCGACCCGCGGCGCGGGAACCGCCGACGGAAGTGTCGGCACCATCGGGTTCGGCGCCACGCTCGGCAAGTTCAGACCGGGCGCCAGGTCCAGTGCCTGCGCGTCGATCTCGGCGCTGTCAGGCGAGGATGCATCGGGTTGGGGCAACGCGACGGTGCCCTTGCTCGGTCCGGACGCCCCGCCGCCACCGTAGGCGAACGGGACGCCGCGCTGCGACAGCGCGCGAGCGATCACGGCGTCGACGGCTTTCTGATTGGTCGCCGAACGGCTGGGCTGAGCCGCCGCCAGGCCCGGTGTCGCCAACAACAGGGCGAAACCGATCACGAAGACGAAGACGCGTCGCATGGCACTTTTCCCGCTTTCCGGCAAGCCAGCGCCGTGCTCGACGCTGGACTCATTGGTTAACAACAGTCACTATGACCACTTCTACACCACCTGAGGTGGTGCATCTCCGTCGTCGCAGGACTGCGAATCAACCAGATGCGGTACCGGAACCGAACGGTGACCTATGCCGGCGCGTCGCCCTCTAGGGTGTGTCGCGCGTTACGCCTTCACCGCGGCGAGCGCGGCGTCGTAATCGGGCTCCTGGCCGATCTCGGGGACCAGTTCGGTGTAGGTGACCTTGCCGTCGGCGTCGATCACGACGACGGCGCGGCCCAGCAGACCAGCCATCGGGCCGTCGACGATCTTGATGCCGTAGTCGTCACCGAAGCTGTCGCGGAAGCCGGAGGCCGACGTCACGTTCTCGATGCCCTCGGCACCGCAGAACCGCTTCTGCGCGAACGGCAGATCGTTCGAGACGTTCAGCACGGTGACGCCGCTGGATGCGGCCGCCTCGTTGAACTTGCGGACGCTCGCCGAGCACACCGGGGTGTCCACCGACGGGAAGATGTTGAGCAGCAGAGGCTTGCCGCGGAACTGCTCATCGCTCACCGCGCCGAGGTCGGTGCCGGTGAGGGTGAAGCTCGGTGCAGCGGATCCGACGGCGGGCAGTTCTCCGACGGTGTTGATCGCGTTTCCACGCAAAGTGATCTGTGCCATGGGCACAGTCTGCCAAGCGCGTCCCGTCCCGTCGCGCCGGGGTCAGGCGCCGTACCAGAGGGCCACGTCCGGAGAATCCAGCCACTTCGAGTACGTGGGACTCTGCGGCCAGCCGTCCGGGGAGTCCTGCCACACCTCCTGGCGGCCCCACGGGAGTGCGTCGACCAATGCGAAGGTGTGGCTGAGTTGTTCTGTCCCACGGCCGTTGGTGTGCCAGGTGCGATACACGGCGTCCCCGTCACGCAGGAACACGTTGACCCCGAAACCGGTCCCCGGGGCGGCGTCCACGTCCGCCGCGAAGGGGCTCTGCGACGACGAGTACCAGTCCATCCGGTTGCCGACCTTCTCCCGATACGCCAGCGCCTCCTCGATCGGTCCCGCCGTCACGATCACGAACCGCGCGTCGTAGTTGTCGAGGAACTCCAGCCGGGTGAACTGGCTCGTGTACCCGGTGCAGCCGCCGCACTGCCATTCGGCGCCGTCGGTCCACATGTGGTTGTAGACGATCAACTGAGACCTGCCGCCGAACATGTCGGCCAGCCGGACCGGCCCCTCGGCACCGATCAGGGTGTAGTCGGGCATCCGCACCATCGGCAGGCGGCGGCGTTGCGCGGCGATCGCGTCGAGTTCGCGGGTGGCGGCCTTCTCGCGGGCGCGCAGCTCCGCGAGGGCGGCCCGCCAGGTCTCTGAGTCGACGATGGGCGGCAGCGCAGCGGTATCGGTCATTACAGTCACCTTCCAGCATGGTCGGTTCGTCTGAGCGGATGTGTTCACCGGTACCGACCCGGCACCCAACCGAAACTCATCGCTGAAAGGACCTCGGACATGCCCGTGGCCCCGCGCATCGGCGCGCACGAACCCGGATCCTGGACCTCGCGCCTGTGGGCCGACATCGCCGCGATCTTCGACGCGACCGTCGCGCACCCGTTCCTCACCGGGCTGACCGACGGCAGCCTGCCCCGCGATGTGTTCGCCGAGTACGTCGCCCAGGACGTCCATTACCTCCGCACGTACTCACGTGCGCTGGCGGTGGTGGCCGCCAAGGCGCCGACTCTGGCCGACACCGCGATGTTCGCCCGGCACGCCGCCGAGGTCTTCGACGTCGAACTGTCCCTGCACGGTGAACTGCTGCCCGCGCTCGGCCTCTCCGCCGAGGCCGTCGACGCGGTCCCGGTGTCGCCGACCACGCAGGCCTACACCAGCTATCTGCTCGCCACCGTCTACGGCGGCAGCTTCGTCGACGGGCTGGCCGCGGTGCTCCCCTGCTACTGGATCTACGCCGAGGTCGGTGCGGCGCTGCTGACCCGCGGGTCGGTCGACGAGCGATACCAGCGCTGGATCGACAGCTACGGCGGCGACGAGTTCGCCGCGACCGTCACCGAGGTGCTGCGCCTCGCCGACCGGATCGGCCCGACCCTCACCGCCGCCGACGAGGCCGCTGCCCGAGCACATTTCGTGACGACGTCGCGCTACGAATGGATGTTCTTCGACGCCGCGTACCGCCGCGAGTGCTGGCCTGTCTGAAGTCCCTCTGAGGCCCGTTCGCTCCGTCCGGCGGGACCCGCCGCGCGCGACTATGCTGGCGGATTCCCTCCAGCGAGGAGTCCTATGACCGGCCGGCACATCAGGTTGACGTCACACAGCGGCGGCGCCGACGCACCGGCGCTGCGCTGGGGCGCGCCGACCGCCGCCGAACGCGGCCCGGTCGTCGGGACCACCACCTCCCGTGCGCACCGCAACGTGATCGGCACTCACAGCGGCGCGTACGGCGTGTACCGCGCCCTGGCTGTCGCCGCGGGCTCGCTGTCTCGCGAACATCGCGCCGACCTGACCAACACCTCCCCGACCGCCGCGATCGGCCCGCACCCGCAGTGGGCGGATCCCGAGGCCATCGTCAGCCTCGATCCGTGGGGCGCCACGGTCGCCGCCGCGTTCGCCGGCGAGATCGCCCGCGGTGTCGACATCCGCCCGACCATCGCGGTCACCAAGGCGCAGGTGATCCTGCCCGAGGTGCACGACGCCCTCGCCAAGGCGCGGCTGATCCCCGACGGACGGGTGCTGCTCGACTCCGGTGCGGCACAGGTGACCAAGGCCGCGCTTGAGCCGGTCTGGCACCTTCCTGGCGTGGCGAAGCGGTTCGGCTGTACTGAATCCGATTTGCGCCGTGTGCTTTTCGAGGAGACCGGCGGGATGTATCCCGAGCTCGTGACACGCTCTGACCTCGAGGTGTTCCTGCCGCCGATCGGCGGTCAGACGATCTACATCTTCGGCGATCCCCGCGCCCTGGCCGACCCGGCGGTGGAACTGACCGCCCGCGTCCACGACGAATGCAACGGTTCCGACGTGTTCGGTTCCGACATCTGCACCTGCCGGCCGTATCTGACCCATGCGATCGAGGAGTGCATCCAGGGCGCCCAGCGCGGCGGGGTGGGCCTGATCGCCTACTCCCGCAAGGAAGGCCGCGCTCTCGGTGAGGTGACGAAGTTCCTCGTCTACAACGCCCGCAAACGCCAGGCCGGAGGCGACACCGCCGACCAGTACTTCGCCCGGACCGAGTGCGTGGCCGGCGTGCAGGACATGCGGTTCCAGGAACTCATGCCCGACGTCCTGCACTGGCTCGGGATCCGCAAGATCCACCGGCTGGTGTCGATGAGCAATATGAAGTACGACGCGATCACCGGTTCGGGCATCGAGGTCGGTGAACGGGTATCGATTCCCGATGAGTTGATCCCGGCCGACGCGCAGGTCGAGATCGACGCCAAGACCGCGGCGGGCTACTACACCCCCGGCGCCGTCCCGGACGCCGACGAGCTCCGAAAGGCAAAGGGCCGGGGGCTGGACCGATGAGCGCTTGCGCGAAGAGCCGAGAATCCCGATGAGCGCTTGCGCGAAGAGCCGAGAATCCCGATGAGCGCTTGCGCGAAGAGCCGAGAATCCCGATGAGCGCTTGCGCGAAGAGCCGAGAATCCCGATGAGCGCTTGCGCGAAGAGCCGAGAATCCCGATGAGCGCTTGCGCGAAGAGCCGAGGACCCCGATGAGCGGCCCGGTCGACGGAGATGTCGTGGCCGCGTTACGGAGCACCGTCGCCGTGCGGGAGCGTTCACGCTTCCTCCTCGAGCGCGCCCGCGCCGGCGAATCCCGGTGGTTCACCGTCGACGACGCTGCCCTCGCCAGGGCCGCGGACGATGTCGCGACGGTGACCCGCAACCGTTATCCCGATCTGGACATCCCGTTTCACAGCCGATGGCGGCATTTCGAGGCGGGCGGGATCGATCGCAGGGCCGAACTCGACACGCTGCTGGCCGGGGCCGAGCCCGGCGAGCGGGCGCGCGGGATGGTCGACCTCACCGTGATCAGCGTGCTGCTCGACGCCGGAGCGGGCCCCGACTGGGGGTATCGGGAGGCAAGCGGCGCCCGGTACACCCGCTCCGAAGGCCTCGGGGTGGCCAGCTGGCACGCGTTCGTCTCGGGCCTGTTCTCGTGCGATCCGGCACACCCACTGCAGGCCGACGCGGACGGGCTGCGCGCGCTGACCGAGGCCCAACTCGCCGACGCGTTCCAGGTGACCCCGGACAACCCTATGGTCGGGCTGGCCGGGCGGGTCATGCTGATGCACCGGCTCGGCGACACCCTGGCCGCGCAGTCCGACGGGACCGGACGACCCGGGACGCTGTTCGACCGGCTCGGGAGCAGCGGCCCGGTGCGCGCACACGACATCCTCGAGGAGGTCCTGGTGTCGCTGTCGCCGATCTGGCCGTCGCACAACATGATCGGCGACATCCCGCTCGGCGACTGCTGGCGGCACGAATCGGTGCCGGGTCCCGGCCCCAGTGCGGGCTGGATGCCGCTGCACAAACTGTCCCAGTGGCTGACCTATTCGCTGATCGAACCGTTCCTGTGGGCCGGAGTCGAGGTGACCGACCTCGACGGGCTGACCGGCCTGCCCGAGTATCGCAACGGCGGACTGTTGCTCGACAGCGCGGTGTTGCGGCTGCGCGACCCGGCGCTGGCCGAGCGGGACTGGACCCCGGCCGACGAACTGGTTGTCGAGTGGCGCGCCCTGACCGTCGCGCTGCTCGACGAACTGGCACCGCTGGTGCGCGAACGGCTCGGCGCCGACGCGCAGAGCATGCCGTTGGCGCGGGTGCTCGAGGGCGGCACCTGGGCGGCCGGGCGCGTGTCGGCACAGCGACTCCGCGGCGGGTCGCCCCCGCTGCGCGTCGTCAGCGATGGGACGGTGTTCTGATGACAACCGCAGGCGTGCACCTGGTCGACCACCCGCTGGTGCAACACAAGATCACGCTGATGCGGCGGAAAGAGGCGTCCACCAACAGTTTCCGCCGCCTGGTGCGCGAGGTGTCGGCGATGATGGCCTACGAGGTGCTGCGCGACGTCGCGGTCCACGAGATCCCGGTGGAGACCCCGATGGAGTCCACCACCGGCACCGTGATGGACGGCAAGAAGCTGGTGTTCGTGTCAATCCTGCGGGCCGGGACCGGCATCCTCGACGGGATGCTGGACGTGGTCCCGTCGGCGCGGGTGGGCCACATAGGGCTGTACCGGGATCCGAAAATCCGTGTCGCCGTGGAGTATTACTTCAAGATGCCGGGCGAGCTGCACGAGCGCGACGTGGTCGTGGTGGACCCGCTGCTGGCCACCGGGAACTCGGCCGTCGCGGCGATCGACAGGTTGTCCGAATACCGGCCCAAGTCGATCAAGTTCGTGTGCCTGCTGACCTGTCCGGAGGGCATCGCCACCCTGACCGGCGCGCACCCGGAGGTGCCGATCTACACCGCCGCGATCGACCGCGGCCTCGACGAGCACGGCTACATCCTGCCCGGCCTCGGCGACGTCGGGGACCGCATCTTCGGCACCAAATAAGTCCCCGTCCGGGCGGCGCAACCCCTCCCCGGCGCGCCGTCCTCGCCGTAGGGTGGGGCATGGCCATCATCGAAGCTGACCTCCAGCCTCAGACCCCGTTCGAGCGGGACGTCGCGGAGACCCAACGCTATTTCGACAGCCCCCGGTTCGAGGGCATCACCCGCCTATACACGGCGCGTCAGGTCGCCGAGCAGCGCGGCACCATCCCGGCGGACTACCCGACCGCGCGGGAGGCGGCCACCGCGTTCTACCCGCACCTGCGGGAACTGTTCGCCCAGGGCCGCAGCATCACCACGTTCGGGCCGTACTCCCCCGGCCAGGCCGTCGTGATGAAGCGGATGGGCATCGAGGGCATCTACCTCGGCGGCTGGGCCACCTCGGCGAAGGGGTCGATCAGCGAGGATCCGGGACCCGACCTGGCCAGCTACCCGCTCAGCCAGGTGCCCGAGGAGGCGGCGGGCATCGTCCGCGCCCTGCTCACCGCCGACCGCAACCAGCAGTACCTGCGGCTGCAGATGACCGAGGAACAACGGGCGGCCACGCCACCGGTGGACTACCGGCCGTTCATCATCGCCGACGCCGACACCGGCCACGGCGGAGATCCCCACGTGCGCAACCTGATTCGGCGCTTTGTCGAGGTCGGTGTGCCCGGGTACCACATCGAGGACCAGCGCCCGGGTACCAAGAAGTGCGGCCATCAGGGCGGCAAGGTGCTGGTGCCGTCCGACGAACAGATCAAACGGCTCAACGCGGCCCGATTCCAGCTCGACGTCATGCGGGTGCCCGGCATCATCGTCGCGCGCACCGACGCCGAGGCGGCCAACCTGATCGACAGCCGCGCCGACGAGCGCGACCAGCCGTTCCTGCTCGGCGCCACGAACCTCAAGATCCCGTCGTACAAGTCGTGTTTCCTGGCGATGGTGCGCCGCTTCTACAACAGGGGCGTGACCGAGTTGAACGGCCATCTGCTCTATGCACTGCCCGAGGGTGAGTACGCGACCGCCGAGGCCTGGCTGGACCGCCAGGGTGTGCTGTCGCTGATCGACGACACGGCCGCCGCCTGGCAGGACGGCGCCGAATCCTCCCTCGACGCCGCGTTCGACAAGGTGGAGTCGCGGTTCGTCGAGGCATGGGAGAACGACGCGGGTCTGAACACCTACGGTGAGGCGGTCGCCGAGCTGCTGGAGTTCCGCGAGCGCGAGGGTGAACCGTCGGCGATGAGCGTCGCGGAGTGGCGGGAGTTCGCGGAGCGGGCGCCGCTGTACACCGCACGGGAAAAGGCCAAGGAACTCGGTGCCGATGTCGCGTGGGACTGTGAGCGGGTCAAGACCCCGGAGGGCTACTACCAGGTGCGCGGCGGCATTCCGTACGCGATCGCCAAGTCGCTGGCGGCCGCGCCGTTCGCCGACATCCTCTGGATGGAGACCAAGACCGCCGACCTCGCCGACGCCAAACAGTTCGCCGACGCGATCCACGCGGTGTATCCGGACAAGATGCTGGCCTACAACCTGTCACCGTCGTTCAACTGGGACACCACCGGGATGTCCGACGAGGAGATGCGGGCGTTCCCCGAGGAGATCGGCAAGCTCGGGTTCGTCTTCAACTTCATCACCTACGGCGGGCACCAGGTCGACGGTGTGGCGTCCGAAGAGTTCGCGACCTCGCTACGGCAAGAGGGCATGCTCGCGCTGGCCCGGTTGCAGCGCAAGATGCGACTGGTCGAATCCCCGTACCGCACACCGCAGACACTCGTCGGCGGACCGCGCAGCGATGCCGCGCTGGCGGCCTCGTCCGGTCGCACGGCGACGACGAAATCGATGGGCAAGGGCTCCACACAGCATCAGCACCTGGTGCAGACCGAGGTGCCCAAGAAGCTGCTGGAGGAATGGCTGGCGCTGTGGAGCGAGCACTATCAGCTGCCGGAACGGCTCCACGTGCAGTTGCGTCCGCGGCGCGCCGGCTCGGACGTGCTGGACCTGCAGATCCTGGGCGACGGCGACGAACCGCTGGCCAACGTAGTCGTCGACCCGATCAAGGACCGGCACGGTCGCAGCATCCTGACGGTGCGCGACCAGAACACGTTCGCCGAGCAGCTGCGCCAGAAGCGGCTGATGGACGTCATCCACCTGTGGCTGATCCACCGATTCAAGGCCGAGATCGTGTACTACGTGACGCCGACCGAGGACAACATCTACCAGACCGACAAGATGAAGTCGCACGGCATCTTCAGCGATGTCTACCAGGAGGTCGGCGAGATCATCGTCGCCGACGTGAACCAGACCCGGATCGACGAACTCCTCGCACCCGACCGCAAGGCGCTGACGCGGTTGATCACCAAGCAGGACTGACCCGTCAGAGCAGTGCGGCGGCGCGGTGCAGCAGTCCGCGCCAGCGTGCGGCTGTCTCGGGATCGGTGACCTGAAACCGTGCCAGCCGCTCCGGGTCCGGGGCGGCCGGCATCGGGGCCGCCGGCAGGAACCCGTCGACAGGCACGAGTGACCGTGCGGCAGAGACGATGTCGGCATCGTGTAGCCACCGCGGGACGGGGCCGCAGGCGTAGGGCAGCTCCGGCAGCGCCGCGGCCAGCGCCACGTCGGCGGCCAGCCCGATGCTCGTCGTCCCGGTGAAGTCGACGACCGCCGGCAGCGCCAACCGCTCGGCGCGGCGCAGCGCCCGGCGCACTCCCCCGAGCGGGCCGCACCGCAGCACCACGACGTCGGCGCACTCGGGGTCCGCGGTCAGCAATGCGGCGTCGGCCGCCACGGGTACGCCGACCCGGCGCCGG
This sequence comes from Mycolicibacterium parafortuitum, assembly GCF_002086815.1. Lineage (GTDB taxonomy): Bacteria > Actinomycetota > Actinomycetes > Mycobacteriales > Mycobacteriaceae > Mycobacterium > Mycobacterium parafortuitum. Next base: position 13,241 of record NZ_MVID01000009.1, on the reverse strand, counting down.
ACCGCCGCGGCGTCCTGAGGTGTCCGGCACACCAGCTCCACCAGTTCGGCCGATCCCAGCGCGGCGATGCGCGTCACGGCATCGTCGACGTCGTCGATCACGACGGTGTGCCGCGAGCGGCCGTCGGACACCGGGACCCGGCCCCGCCACACATCCGGCCAGCCGACGGTGCTCGGCTCCATCGCCGCGGTCAGCCAGAGTGCGGCTCCGACGTCGTCGACATCGGCGGGCGGACAGAACTCGCCCCAGCCCTGCGGTCCGTCGAGCAGCACGCCCTCGCGCACCCCCGTCTCGGTCGGGATGGCGAAGACCGGGGCGTCGTCGAAATCAATCAGCGTTCTCACTGTCGGACAAGCTAGCCGCCCGCGACATGATTGAGTGTGCGCCATGCCGACCGACGAGCTGCGACACCTCGCCGACGCCCTGCGCCACCTCGACGCCGCCGCCGCGGCGGCGGACTGGGACGACGACGCGGCGCTGGCGCGAGCGGAGGGTCGGGCCCACGCCGACCTCGCCGCGGTCGACGGCGGTGCCGACATCGCCGCGGCGGCGGCGAGTCCGTGGTGGCGGACCCGCGCGCAGTGCCGCGCCGGCGACGCTCCGCGGGCGGCGACGCCGCAGGAGGCGCGCGCGAACGCCGTCGTCGCCGTGGGTTTGGCCCGGGTCGCACTCGCCGAAGCCGTGATCGCCGTCGCCGCGGCCCGGCGTGCCACGGCCGAGGGCGCCGGCGCCCCGGTGCGAAGCGCCGCGGCGCGGAACCTGCTGACCCAACTCGGGTCCCTCGGCCGCCCCGTCGCCGGCGAGGTGCGCCACCTGCTGGCCGACCGGCCACGCGCGATCCTGGCGCGCATCGTGGTCACGCTGGCGATCGCGCTGTCGATGGTGACCTTCTATCACCTCACCGGCCTTACCCGATACGACGACGCCGGGCGGTTGACGCTGTACCTGTTCTCGGCCGTCGTGGGCAGCGTGATCTGCACCAACGCGCTGTGTTTCGAGGCGGCCCGAGTCCGCGCGATGCTGGAGCGCGGGGAACCGCTGTGGCGGATCCTGGTGGCGAAGAACCTGGCGATGGCCGCGATGATCACCGCCGCGGGGCTTCCGGTGATCGCGCTGCTCGCGGTGGCCGGTGAGGTCAACCCGGTGCCGATGATCGACCAGTTGGTCACGATGGTGTTCATCTGGCTGGGGGTCGGCAACGTGCTGTCGGTGGTGTATCCCCTACGGCACGAGCCGGTGTCGGCGCGCCGGCACGACGGCACGTGGCGGCCCTTCCTGTTGTCGTTCGCGATCTCCTACGGTGTCGGCCTGACCGTGAACCTGATGATCTATTGGCGGCTGTGGGCGAGGTACAAGGCGTCCACCGAGCTCACGGGCGGGGCCTGGGCGGCCTTCACCATGGTGTTCGCCAGTGCACTGCTGAGCTGGATACTGCTCACGGTGTTCGCGGTGGCGTGCAGCCGGGATCCTCGGGTGCGGCGGGTGCTGTCGCGCGAGATGGTCGTGTATCGCAAGCCGGAATGACCCGGCCGGGACCGGCGATCTCGTTACGCTTACGCCGTGGCCGACGCCCCGTTTCTGCTGCTGTCGATCCGCGCCGAGGACGAGGCCGCAGACGACGAGTACGCGGCGATGATGCGGTTCGGCGGGCTCGACGAGTCCGGGTTGCGCCGCGTCCGGTTGACGCATCAGGAGCTCGGCACGGTGGACCTGGCGCGGTGGTCGGGCATCATGCTCGGCGGCGGGCCCTACAACGTCAGCGACGACGCGGCGACCAAGTCCTCGACCCAGACCCGCGTCGAGGGCGAACTGGCAGCGCTGCTCACCGAGGTCGTCGCCCGTGACTTCCCGTTCCTCGGATGTTGTTACGGCGTCGGCACTGTCGGGGCGGTGATCGGCGCCGAGATCGATCGGGTGCACAGTGAGCCGGTCGGCGGGGTCACCGTACATCTGACCGACGACGGCCGGCGCGATCCGCTGTTCGGCGGGCTCCCGGACACGTTCGACGCCTACGGCGGGCACAAGGAAGCCGCGGCCCGGTTGCCCGCCGGAGTCGTCCGGCTGGCCAGTTCGCGCGACTGCCCGGTGCAGGCCTTCCGCGTCGGCGCGAACGTCTATGCCACCCAGTTCCATCCCGAACTCGACATCGACGGTCTGTACACCCGCATCGACGTGTACAAGAACCACGGCTACTTCGCTCCCGAGACCGCCGATGCGCTCAAGGACGATGCCCGCCGGTACGACGTCACGCACCCGATGACGGTGTTGCGCACCTTCGTGCGGCGCTACACCCGCGGCGTGTGACCGTCAGCCGGCGCGGACGGCCGCGCCGTCGGCGCTGACGACTTCGTCCTTGAGCGGCGCCAGCTTTGCGCCGATCTGTTCGATGATGTCCGCACCGACCCCGAGGTCGGTCAGCGTGTCGGCCAGGTGCGCCACCACCCGGTCGAAATGCTCGGCGGTGATGGCCAGGTGCGAGTGGGCTTCGCGCATGGAGCGGCCGAGGTACGGCTCGGGCCCGCCCAGCGCGGCAGCGATGAAGGAACGCTGATGCGTCTTGAGGCGGTTCATCGCGACACCGTCGAAGTAGTGCGTCAGGTCGGGGTCGGCGACCAGCCTGCGATAGAAGTCGTCGACTGCGGCCGTGACGGCCGGCGGGCCACCGATGTGGTCGAAGATGCTCATCTCGAGAGGTTGGCCGACCCCGGTAACACGCCGCGTCGCGCGGCTTTGAGAACGCGTTAACTTGTCCTCACCGCGGCGGTCGGCCGCAGTGAGGTCAGCGCGTCAGGCGTCGGGAATCTCGAACTGTGCGCGGGCGATCTGGTCGACGAACGGCGCCAGCCGCGCGCGCAGCTCGTTGTGCGCGGTGTCCTCGTCATAGGTCCGGTATGCGTCCACGTCCTCGAAGTCGGCGACGATGACGAAATCCCAGTTGCCGTCCCGCAGCCCGGCGTCGGTGCCGACGGTGTAGCGCACCGTGCCCGTGGTGTTCAGGCTGCGAAGTCCGTCCTGGATCGAGGACACCTCGGCGGCGTCGTAGCCCGCCTTCAATTTGGCCAGCACCACGTTTCGGATCACCGGAGAACCCTAACAGGACAGAATTGCTCTGCGCGTCAATCTTGACTGAGTCCAGAAAAGGGCGTACAACATCTGTGTGAACTCGGACTACGCGGAACTGCTTCGCGGCGCGCACCTGCGTGTGACGCGTCCGAGATTAGCTGTGCTGGAGGCCGTCAGCGGTCAACCACACGCCGACACCGACACGATTTTCGGCACGGTTCGCGCCGCGCTGCCCGACGTCTCGCGCCAGGCGGTCTATGACGTGCTCGCCGCGCTGACCACGGTCGGGCTGGTGCGCAGGATCCAGCCCACCGGCTCGGTCGCCCGGTACGAGTCGCGTGTCGGAGACAACCACCACCACGTCGTGTGCCGGTCCTGCGGCGTGATCGCCGATGTCGATTGCGCCGTCGGTGACGCGCCGTGCCTGGTTCCGTCCGACCCCACCGGGGACCTGGACGGTTTCATCGTCGACGAAGCCGAGGTCGTCTACTGGGGCGTCTGCCCCGATTGCGCGGCCTCACAAGGTACTTCGATCACAATCTCGTGATCGCAGCCCGATTCACCACCACCAACACCCCCATGGAAGGAAGTCGCAGTGCCTGACGATCGTCCTATCGAAGACAGCCCCCCGGTCGGCGAAGCCCAGTCGGATGTGGCCGAAGGCGGTTGCCCCGCAGGTTTCGGTCGGCTCAAGCCGCCGGTCGCCGGCGGCGGCAACCATGACTGGTGGCCCAACCAGCTGAACCTGAAGATCCTCCAGAAGAACCCGGATGTCATCAATCCGCTCGACGAGGACTTCGACTACGCCGACGCGGTGCAGTCGCTGGACGTCGACGCGCTGCGCGCCGACATCGTCGAGGTCATGCACGACTCGCAGGACTGGTGGCCGGCCGACTTCGGGCACTACGGCCCGCTGTTCATCCGCATGGCGTGGCACGCCGCCGGCACGTACCGGGTGCACGACGGCCGTGGCGGCGCCGGAGCCGGCATGCAGCGGTTCGCGCCGCTGAACAGCTGGCCCGACAACGTCAACCTGGACAAGGCCCGCCGCCTGCTGTGGCCGGTCAAGAAGAAGTACGGCAAGAACATCTCGTGGGCCGACCTGATCGTCTACGCGGGCAACGTCGCGCTGGAGGACATGGGCTTCCACACCGCGGGCTTCGCGTTCGGTCGCGAGGACCGGTGGGAGCCCGAGGAGGACGTGTACTGGGGCCCCGAGCAGGAATGGCTCGACGACAAGCGCTACTCCGGTGAGCGCGATCTGGAGAACCCGCTCGCGGCCGTCCAGATGGGCCTGATCTACGTCAATCCCGAAGGCCCCAACGGCAATCCGGATCCGCTGGCGTCGGCCCAGGACATCCGTGACACGTTCGGCCGGATGGCGATGAACGACGTCGAGACCGCGGCGCTGATCGTCGGTGGACACACCTTCGGCAAGACCCACGGCAACGGTGACGCGTCCCTCGTCGGCCCCGAGCCCGAGGCCGCCGACCTGGAGCTGCAGGGCCTGGGCTGGCACAACCCGCAGGGCACCGGCCACGGAAACGACACCGTGTCCAGCGGCCTCGAGGTGATCTGGACCCACACCCCGACCAAGTGGGACAACAGCTTCCTGGAGATCCTCTACGGCAACGAGTGGGAGCTGACCAAGAGCCCCGCCGGCGCCAACCAGTGGAAGCCGAAGGACAACGGCTGGGCCAACTCGGTGCCGGTCGCGCAAGGCGAGGGCAAGACCCATCCGTCGATGCTGACCTCGGACCTCGCGCTGCGGTTCGACCCCATCTACGAGCAGATCACCCGCCGCTGGCTCGACCATCCGGAGGAGCTGGCCCAGGAGTTCGCCAAGGCCTGGTTCAAGCTGCTGCACCGCGACATGGGTCCCGTCGTGCGCTACCTCGGCCCCGAGGTGCCCAAGGACACCTGGCTGTGGCAGGACCCGGTCCCGGCCGGCAAGCAGCTGTCCGCCGACGAGGTGGCCAAGCTCAAGACCCTGATCGCCGATTCCGGCCTGACGGTGTCGCAGCTGGTGTCGACCGCGTGGAAGGCCGCCTCGACATACCGCCTCAGCGACAAGCGTGGCGGCGCCAACGGCGGCCGGATCCGGCTGCAGCCGCAGCTCGGCTGGGAGGTCAACGAGCCCGACGAGCTGGCCCAGGTGATCAAGAAGCTCGAGGCGATCCAGCAGGCCTCCGGCACCGGGGTGTCGTTCGCCGACCTCGTGGTCCTCGGCGGCGTCGTCGGCGTCGAGAAGGCCGCCAAGGATGCGGGCTTCCCGGTCGAGGTGCCGTTCACGTCGGGTCGCGGTGACGCCACCGCCGAGCAGACCGATGTGGAGTCGTTCTCCTACCTCGAGCCCAAGGCCGACGGCTTCCGCAACTACCTGGGCAAGGCGGGTGTGCTGCCCGCCGAGTTCAAGCTGGTCGATCGCGCCAACCTGCTCGGTCTGTCGGCGCCGGAGATGACGGTGCTGGTTGGCGGTCTGCGCGTGCTGGACACCAACTTCGGCGGTACCCAGCACGGCGTGTTCACCGACAAGCCGGGTGCGTTGACGAACGACTTCTTCGTCAACCTGCTCGACATGGGTGTGGAGTGGAAGGCGTCGCCCGCCGACGACGGCACCTACGTCGCCACCGACCGGGCGACCGGCGCGCAGAAGTGGACCGGCACCCGCGTCGACCTGCTGTTCGGCTCGAACTCGCAGCTGCGGGCGCTCGCCGAGGTCTACGCCGAAGACGATGCGAAGGAGAAGTTCGTCAACGACTTCGTCGCCGCCTTCACCAAGGTGCTCGACGCCGACCGTTACGACATCGGCAAGGGACTCGAGTAACAGCCCGACCAGAAAGGGGCGCCCGGATTCCGGGCGCCCCTTTTTGTCGGTGCCTCAGAACGGATTCAGCCGCGAACTGATCAGCGGGGCGATCTTCTGCGCCATGTACGCGTGCCCGGCGTCGGTCGGGTGCACACCGTCCTTGCCGATCAACTCCGGCCGTCCGGCGAACCAGCCCGCCGCGATCGGATCGACGAAGTCCGCGCCGGCCAGTTCGGCCTGATAGCTCAGCACGTCGCGGATCCGCAAGACCTCCGGCGGCGGGTTCAGGGTCGGCCACGGCGGGCCGATCACCAACAGGTCCGCCGCCCGCGCTATCTGCTTGGCCAGCCGCAGCGTGCCGTACATCGAAATCGACAGCCGCGACGGATCGACGGGCATGTCGTTGCGGGAGCCGAAGAACACCACCAGCACATCGTCGGGCCGGACAGCACGGACGACCAGGTCCTCGAACACGCCACCGCGGTTACCGCGGACGCAGTACCCGGCACCGCCCTCGGCCACCACCGTCGGGGTCACCGCGATGCCGTGGTCGGTCAGCGCCTCCCAGACCTGCGGGGTCCAGCCCTGCGCGCCGTTGCCGCCCTGATCACTGCCCGTCGTGTACGAATCCCCGATCACGGCGACGCGGTTGCGGACGAAATCGGTGTACCGCACCTCGCGGTGCTGCGGTTCCGGACTCTGGACGTAGCCGGCGCTGAGAAGCACAGCGAGGGAAAGCACCACTGACAGAAGGCGACTCACTGCACCAGCCTAGGGTTGCCGCTCTGTGTTGCCCCGACGACGCGCCGCTCGGCGACCGTCACCCGGCCCGCGCCGCGACGGATTGCAACCGCCCGGCGGTGTGCTCAGCCGCGTCGGCGACACGCGGCGGCGGATCGATCATCCTTCGCATCCAGCGCCGCGCCGGTTCCTCGACCACGTGGTAGAGCACCGCCGCGCCGACGCCGGCCACCAGGATCAATCCGAGGACCACGAGTTTGGCCCACCAACTCGGCACCAGTTCGATGCGGAACTGCAGCACCGCCCAATTCCACACCGTGTGCACGATCTCGTGAATCATGTACAGCCCGAACGAGATATGCCCCAGATAGACCATGACCCGCGTCGACAGGAAAGCCGGCAACGTGCCCGCTCCGATCGACAGCGCGATCACGAACGGCACGAACAGCACATCGACCAGACCGCCGGCGTCGAGCATCTCACCCGGAGGCCACGTGTCCAGCGCGTAGAGCCCACCGACAATGGCGCCGCCGAGCAGCAGCGAGGTCAGGCCCGCGGTCCGGCGGGCGCGGTCGGTGAGCACCAACTTGCGCACCGCCGCACAAGCCAGCGCACCGGCGGTGAACTGCATGATGATCCGCGGCAACCAGCTCCACGGGGTGTAGAAAACGCCGTGGGCGAGCAACAGCAGCGTGGGCGCGAGCGCGGCGGCGACGGCCAGCCAGATGAGTCCGCGCGCCCGGGTGGCCGACGCGATCCGGAAGATGACCAGGACGAGGCCGCCGAACAGCAGGTACGCCAACCATTCCGCGCTGATCGACCACGCCGGCCCGTTCCAGCTCGACCCGTCGAAGTACGGCTGGAACCACAGTTGGACCAGGAAAACCTGCTTGAGCCAGCTCAGCGCGTTCAGCGATTCGATGACCGGCGGCGGCAGCGGAAACCCGCCGACATACAGCGTGAAGACCGCGAATGCCGCGGCCAGGTGCATCGTGACCAGGTACACCGGCCACACCCGCGCCAACCGCAGCCACAGGAACCTCAGCGTCGAGCGCGTCGACCAGCGGTCCCCCATCCGGTCCAGGTAGTTCCACGCCAGCACGAACCCGCTGAGGATGAAGAACAGGTCGACGCCTTGTGCGCCGGCGTTGAGCAGCGGCGCCAGCGCACTACTGAAGCCCGGAGCGGCCTCGGCGATCATCGGGCGGAAGTGGAACAGGACGACCCAGAGCGCGGCGACGATGCGCAGCCCGGACAGGGCCCTGATCTCTCCGGTACGCACGCGACTCATTTCGTCAGATCTCAGCGAATGGCCCAGAGTTTCGGTCGTGAAATCCCTGGCTTCTCATGCCGGTCCCGTCGGCAGGACGACGCATTCGGCCCCGCCGATCCGCGCCTGTGAAAACCGGCGACGGGTCGGAGGTTACCAGCGAGCCGGGCCCGGAGGAGGTCCGCAACGCCGCGTGCCGCGGTGTGCCCGAGCAGCCCGCCGCACGGGTATCCTCCTGGAGAATTGTCAACCACACACATAGGCCCGTGCCCCGTGCGCGCGCCGGCAAGGGTGCCAGGGGAACATGCTTGCCCCGAGTAACGGCGAGACGTTGTCGCTGCTCCTGGTGGAGGACGATCGCGCGGACGCGATCCTCGTCGAGGAGTTGATCGCCGACGCAGGTGCCGATATCGACGTGGTGTGGGCTCAGTCGATGGCCAGGGCCGAGCAGGAGATCTCGATCGCCCGGCCCGACTGCATCCTCCTCGATCTGCATCTGCACGACACCGACGGCATCGACGGGCTGAACCGGATCTCCAAACTCGACGCGACCATCCCGATCGTGGTGCTCACCGGGTTGAACGACGAGCACTTCGGGGTGTCCGCGGTGTCGGCGGGCGCGCAGGACTACCTGATCAAAGACCGGGTGGACCCCGAGGTGCTGCGCCGCGCCGTGCTCTACGCGATCGAGCGCAAGCGCGCCGAGCTGACCGCGGTCGACCTGCACGCCAGCCAGTTGCGGGCCCGGGAGAACGCCCGGCTGGAGCGCGGCCTGCTGCCGTCTCCGCTGCTGCTCGACAACCCTGGGGTCGAAATCGTCACCCAGTACCGTCCGAGCCGGGAGAACGCGCTGCTGGGCGGCGACTTCTACGATTTCGTCCAGACCCCGGACCGCACCGTGCACGTGATGATCGGCGACGTCGCCGGGCACGGTGCCGACGAAGCCGCACTCGGGGTGGCGTTGCGCATCGCGTGGCGCGCGCTGACGTTCGCCGGCTTCAAAGGCCCCGAGCGGATGAAACAACTGGAACGCATCCTGCGCGCCGAACGCGCCGGCCGCGGCATCTTCGCGACGGTGCTGAGCCTGCGGATCCCGCCGGCCGGCACCGCGATCACCTCGGTCCGGGCCGGCCACCCCGGGATGCTGCTGCACGGCCGCGGCACCGTCGAATGGGTGGAACCGGCCAGCGGCCCGGCACTCGGCCTGCACGGCAGCGACTGGGCGGAACAACAGCTCGAGCTTCCCGACGGGATGGGGCTCGTGCTGCTCACCGACGGCCTGTTCGAAGGCCACATCGGCCGCGGCAACGAGCGGCTCGGTGAGGCGGGACTGCTCGAACTGGCGCGCTCGCTGGCGCATCTGCCGGGCCCCGCGTTCGTCGACGCGCTGATCGACGCCGTCGAGGAGCGCGCGGCCTCGCACGGCGGAATCAGCGACGACATCGCCGTGGTCCGGGTCGAGCGGACCCAGACCACATGAGCCCCGACCAGCGCGGCATACGCGCCCTGACGGTGCAGGGATGGCAGTACGTCGTGCTGGCGGTGACGGGCGTGGTGGTGCTGCTCGGCGGCATCGCGGTCGCGGTGCTGCTGCAGCGCACCGACCAGGTGTCCAATCAGCTGATCAACGAGATCCAGCCGGCCCGGGTGGCCGCCTATCAGTTGCAGGCGGCGCTTCGCGACCAGGAAACCGCGGTGCGCGGCTATCTGATCGCCGCCGACGAGCAGTTCCTGCTGCCCTACGACGAGGGCCGGGTCGTCGAACAGCGGGCCGCCGCCGACATCCGCCAGCTGGAGCAGGCGCGGCCCGATCTGCTCCAGGATCTGGACGCGATCGAGCAGGCTTCCGGAGCCTGGCGTGTCGAATACGCCGAACCCGTGATGGCCGACGTCCGGCCGGGTACGCCCGGACCCGTCGACACCGCGCTGACCGACATCGGTAAGCGGGATTTCGACACTCTGCGCACACTGTTCGACACCCAGAACGAGCACCTGACCCAGGCCCGCGACCAGGGCGTCGCCGAACTGCAGAGAATCCGGACGTTGCGCAACGCGGTGCTGCTGGGCATGGCTGTCACATTCGCGGTGACCATCGTGGCGCTGGCGGTGCTTCTGCGCCGTGCGCTGGTGCGGCCGCTGTCGCAGTTGGCCGAGTCGTGCCGGCGCATCGCCGGCGGCAACTTCGGCGAGAAGATCGTCCCGCACGGCCCCCGTGACATCCGTCTGATCAGCCTCGACGTCGACAACATGCGGCAGCGGATCGTCGCCGAGCTGGAGGCGTCGCGCGCGGCGACCGAGACCCTCGACCAGCAGGCCGAGGAGTTACGCCGGTCCAACGCCGAACTGGAACAGTTCGCCTACGTCGCCTCCCACGACCTGCAGGAACCGCTGCGCAAGGTCGCGTCGTTCTGTCAGCTGCTGGAGAAGCGCTACGGCGACAAGCTCGACGAGCGCGGCATCGAATACATCGGCTTCGCCGTCGACGGCGCCAAGCGGATGCAGGTGCTGATCAACGACCTGCTCACGTTCTCCCGGGTCGGGCGGCTCAACGCGACGGAGTCCGAGGTCGACCTCGGGGCCGCGCTGGACGCCGCGCTGGGCAACCTGTCGGCGGCGATCGAGGAGTCCGGCGCCGTCGTCGACCGCCCCGCCGTCGCGCTACCGACGATCAACGGCGATCCCACGCTGTTGACGATGTTGTGGCAGAACCTGATCGGCAACGCGGTGAAGTTCCGCCGCGACGGCGTCGCCCCGCACATCGTCATCGACTGCGACCGGGAGGTTGACGACGAGTCCACCAACTGGTCGTTCACCGTGACCGACAACGGGATCGGTATCGCGCCGGAGTTCGCCGAGAAGGTGTTCGTGATCTTCCAGCGCCTGCACGGCCGCGACGCCTACACCGGCACCGGCATCGGGCTGGCCCTGTGCAAGAAGATCGTCGAGCACCATGGCGGCACGATCGAGATCGACACGTCCTTCCAGGAAGGCACCCGCTTCCGTTTCACGCTGCCGGTCACCGAGGGTGACACCGCGGACACCGCCCTGGAAGGATCGGCGTCATGACACCGGCCGAACGCGCTATCGACGTCCTGCTCATCGAAGACGATCCCGGGGACGAGCTGATCACGCGGGAAGCATTCGAACACAACAAGATCAAAAACAATCTGCACGTCGCCCACGACGGTCAGGAAGGTCTGGACTTCCTCTACCAGCGCGGCGCCTTCGAAGGTGCGCCGCGCCCGGATCTGATCCTGCTCGATCTGAACCTGCCGAAGTACGACGGCCGCCAGCTGCTCGAGCAGATCAAATCCGACGCCGAACTGAGCCATATCCCGGTGGTGGTGCTGACCACGTCGGCTGCCGAGGAGGACATCCTGCGCAGCTACAAGCTGCACGCGAACGCGTATGTGACCAAGCCCGTCGACCTCGACCAGTTCATGAACGCGGTGCGCCAGATCGACGAGTTCTTCGTCCAGGTCGTACGGCTTCCCCAGTACTGATCCGGCGCCACCCGTGGATCTGCCCCGCCCCGACCCGGCCGTCCCGCACCTCGCGGACGTCGCCCCGTCGGTACTGGCCGCCATGGGGGTGGACGGCTTCGACCCGCGGATCGACCTACCGTTCGACGTCGCAGGTGCCTGCGTCCTGCTCATCGACGGCCTCGGCGCCGAACTACTCGACCGCTACGCCGCCGACGCGCCGGTGCTGGCCGGTATGCGCGGCAGGAACCTGCACGTCGGATTCCCGGCCACCACCGCCGCCGGTCTCGCCGCGGTGGGCACCGGGCACCGCTCGGGAGAACACGGCATGGTCGGCATGTCGTTCCGGCTCCCCGATGTCGGCCTGATCAACGCGCTGCGCTGGACCACGCACCCGTGGGGCCCGGACCTTCGGGAACAGGCGCCGCCGGAGCGCGTCCAGCCCGACCCCACCGTGTTCGAGCGCGCCGCGTCGGCCGGTGTCGCGGTCAGCGTCGTGTCCGCCGCGCAGTTCACCGGCTCCGGGTTGACGCGGGCCGTGCTGCGTGGCGGCAGATATATAGGTGTGCACGCGATCGGAGATCTGGCGGCCGCTGTTCGCTCGGTGCTCGCCGATCGGGGCTTCTGCTACGGCTACCACGGCGATCTCGACCTCGTCGGGCACCTGCACGGACCGGGGTCACAGGCCTGGCGTCTGCAGCTGCGCCAGGTCGACCGGCTGGTCGAGTCGATCGTGGAGGGATTGCCGCCCGGCGGCCTGCTCGCCGTGGTCGCCGACCACGGCATGGTCACACTCGACGACACCGTCATCGACATCGACGAAAGCGACGAGCTGCGCGCCGGCACCGAGGCGATCGGCGGCGAGGTCAGGGCACGACACATCTACACCCGCGCCGGCGCGACCGAGGATGTGCTCGCCGCGTGGCGCACGACGCTCGGCGAGCGGGCCTGGGTGGTGAGCCGCGACGAAGCGGTCGCGGCGGGGTGGTTCGGCGAACGGGTCGGCGCCCCCGTTCTCGCCAGAATCGGTGATGTGGTGGCCGCGGCCCGCGGCTCGACCGGCTTACTGCGACGGGCCACCGAGCCGATCGAATCTTCGCTGGTCGGTCAGCATGGATCGCTGACGACGGCCGAACAACGGGTGCCGCTGCTGCTCGCCCACCGCTGAGCACCCGCCCGACACAGTTCCCGCCACTTCGCAGCAAAGAGATTTGCCAAAACGTGACCTCACCGTGTGGTGTCACGCACCGACACCCAGAAGGGTGATTGACATTCCTCGGCAACCCCTTTCGCGATGACTAGGCTGCACCGCACATGTCCTCCAAACCGGGTCTGATTCAACGTTTTTCGTGACGATGCACAACGATCAGCAGCTGATGTGCCCACCGTCACAGATTTTGGCCGTATTAGAGACCCTCTGTTAACGTCCGTCGACATGTTTGCTATCGCCACGCTCTTGACACTTGTCAACCAGGTGTCAGGGACTCCGTATGTGGCCGGCGGTGACTCCCCCGCCGGCACGGACTGCTCAGGCCTCGTGTCGTGGGTGACCAACGCCGCGACCGGCAGACCGGTCTACGGCGACAGGTTCCACACCGGAAACATCGAAAGCGCGCTGCTCTCGCGGGGCTTCCAGTACGGCACCCAGCCGGGTGCGCTGGTCGTCGGCTGGAACCGCGGCCACACCGCCGTCACGTTGCCCGACGGAACCCCGGTGTCGTCCGGCGAGGGCGGCGGGGTGAAGGTCGGAGGCGGTGGCGCCTACCAGGCGCAGTTCACCAACCACATGTTCCTGCCCATGCCCGCCGATATGCCGCCCCCGCCCGATCCGATGCTCGCGCCGCCCTCGCCGGACGACACCGGGGTTCCGTCGGGC
>NZ_MVID01000088.1 GCF_002086815.1 Mycolicibacterium parafortuitum | reverse complement strand
CTTGGCGGGCTCTCCGATGCCGACCTGATTGATGCGGCCCGGGCGGCGAGTCGGGCCGAGAACGCGGTGTGCGCACGCAAGTTGGCGGTGATGGCCGAGTTGTTCACCCGCCGTGTGGACCTCGCCCCGGCCGAGCGGCTGCACTGGTGGGTCGATCCCCAGGCCGCGGTGACCGCCGAGATCGCCGCGGCGTATCGGATCACCCA
>NZ_MVID01000087.1 GCF_002086815.1 Mycolicibacterium parafortuitum | reverse complement strand
AACAGCCACCCCGGCACACCCCCCACCGACTCCGATGGTGACGGCTACAGCGACGGCGACGAGAACGCCGCCGGCACCGACCCCTGGAACTCCGGCAACTACCCCGGCTCCGCCAACATCGACTCCGACGGCGACGGCTACACCGACGACCAGGAATACCTCGCCGGAACCGACCCCAACAACTCCTGGAACTACCCCGGCTCAGGCGGACCCAACTACACCG
>NZ_MVID01000086.1 GCF_002086815.1 Mycolicibacterium parafortuitum | reverse complement strand
CGATGACCGGGTCGAAGGTGCCGTTGCGGTCGCGGGGGACCTCCAGATCGACCGGGCCGGCGGTGGTCAGCACGGTCTTGCGGCCGTGGCCGTTACGGGAGTTGCCCGAGCCGTTGCCGGCTGGATCCCCGTGCTCATAGCCGAGGTGATCAGCGATCTCGACATCGAGGGCACGTTCGAGGACGGACTTGGTGATCTGGGCCAACAACCCGTCAGGGCCGTCGATCG
>NZ_MVID01000085.1 GCF_002086815.1 Mycolicibacterium parafortuitum | reverse complement strand
AATGCTCGAAATCGTGGAAACTCGGATACCCCATCGCCGACGGATTCTCGGTGAATGTCAGCGAGTGCACCCCGCGCGCGGCGTTGCGGCGGATCTCGGCCGCACACGCTTCGGGGTCCCAGATCACCGGCAGCGTCATCGGGATGAAGCGGGCCGGATACGCCCCGCACCATTCCTCGACGTGCCAGTCGTTGTAGGCCTGCACCAGCGCCAGCGAGAACTCCGCATCCTCGGTGGCGAACA
>NZ_MVID01000084.1 GCF_002086815.1 Mycolicibacterium parafortuitum | reverse complement strand
CATCCATCGCCGCGCCCTGCGCCGCCGACATCCGCGCCCGCACCGCGGCCATCCCGTCCAACCCCGCAGCCACCGTGACCCGACGCTCATCGAAGGCAGCCTGGCGGCGCCGCTTGATCGCCGCGGCATCAACCTCGGCGACCAACCCGTCGACGGCATCGCGCACCAACCTGCGCGACCACCGTGCCCACCCGCGGATCCGCTCCGCCAACGCCGCATCCAGACGCGCCATGTGCTGCTCAGCCACCA
>NZ_MVID01000083.1 GCF_002086815.1 Mycolicibacterium parafortuitum | reverse complement strand
GTTCGTACCAGTCGAGTTCGAGGGCGGTGGACAGGTCGTAGACCTCGGCCAGGGACAGGTCATCGGGTCCGATGCCGGCTTCGGTGTAGGCGGCGTCGAGGATTTGGTCTTTGAACACCCGCTCGGGGCCGGGGACCACGGCGGTGGAGTCGGTGGCAATGTCGGGCAGTTCGGGGAGGTGTTGGGGGTATTGCGGCGATTGCAGGCTGATCGCGCGCACCGACGGGATGCCGGCGGTGGTGCCGAGGTGTT
>NZ_MVID01000082.1 GCF_002086815.1 Mycolicibacterium parafortuitum | reverse complement strand
ACCGACCCCAACAACTCCTGGAACTACCCCGGCTCAGGCGGACCCAACTACACCGACTCCGACAACGACGGCTACACCGACGCCGAGGAAAACACCGCCGGCACCAACCCCTACGACAACACCAACTACCCCGGATCCACCCCACCCGACAACGACGGCGACGGCTACAGCGACACCGACGAGAACCTCGCCGGAACCGACCCCAACGACGCCAACAGCCACCCCGGCACACCCCCCACCGACTCCGATGGTGACGGCTACAGCGACG
>NZ_MVID01000081.1 GCF_002086815.1 Mycolicibacterium parafortuitum | reverse complement strand
CCGCAATCCCCGCCGACGCCGCCGCCATCCCCACCGCGACCTGACGATACGAATCAGCCACCCCCGACACGACCCGCCCATCAGACCAACCATCGAACATGCGTTCGATGGTACCAGGGCCTGCGGACACGTTGCCTCATCAGAAATGCGCGCATACACCCAGCGAATGGGTGACGTTGGCGCAGCGCAGAGCAATCACCACAAGCGCCGCGAAAGCTGATAGGCCATGAGTAGTCATTGAGCGGATCCTCGGAGGAGGTCCGGCTCGA
>NZ_MVID01000080.1 GCF_002086815.1 Mycolicibacterium parafortuitum | reverse complement strand
TGGCGCGGCTGCAGACCGAAACCACCGCCCGGGAGATGGGCGCGAAGTCCTGGAAGGACGTGCTGCGGATCCGGTGGCGCATCTCCGCGAGTGAAGCCAACCGCCGCCTGACCGAGGCTGCGGTGTTGGCGCCGCGACCGTCGGTGAGCGGGCCGGCGTTGCCGCCGCTGCTGCCCGCGACCGCGGTCGCTCAGTCGCGGGGGTTGATCAATCCCGAGCATGTGGAGGTGATCCGTAAATCGGTCGACAAACTACCTACCTGGGTCGATGCCGTGACTCGTGAGCAGTTCGAGGT
>NZ_MVID01000008.1 GCF_002086815.1 Mycolicibacterium parafortuitum | reverse complement strand
AATGCTCGAAATCGTGGAAACTCGGATACCCCATCGCCGACGGATTCTCGGTGAACGT
Source organism: Mycolicibacterium parafortuitum (assembly GCF_002086815.1). Taxonomy (GTDB): domain Bacteria; phylum Actinomycetota; class Actinomycetes; order Mycobacteriales; family Mycobacteriaceae; genus Mycobacterium; species Mycobacterium parafortuitum. Next base: position 199,917 of record NZ_MVID01000008.1, on the reverse strand, counting down.
CAACGAATGCACCCCGCGCGCGGCGTTGCGGCGGATCTCAGCCGCACACGCTTCGGGGTCCCAGATCACCGGCAACGTCATCGGAATGAACCGGGCCGGATACGCCCCGCACCATTCCTCGACGTGCCAATCGTTGTAGGCCTGCACCAGCGCCAGCGAGAACTCCGCATCCTCGGTGGCGAACAACCGGCCCGCAAACCCCGGGAACGACGGGAAGCACATCGAGCCCAGGATGCCGCCGGCGTTCATGTCCTTGACCCGCTCATCGACCTGCCAGCATCCGGGCCGGATCTCATCCAAGCCCTGGGGCTCCAGGCCGTATTCCTCCTTCGGGCGCCCCGCGACCGCGTTGAGTGCGACATTCGGGATCACCACATCGCGGAACTGCCACGTGTCCGAGCCGTCCGGGTTGTGCACCAACCGCGGCGCCTCATCGAGGTACTTGCGCGGCAGATGATTCTTGAACATGTCAGGCGGCTCGACGATGTGATCGTCGACGCTGATCAGGATCATGTCCTCTTTGTTCACAACGGCACTCCTTTGTGCTGGTGACCAGATCGTGCTGACGATCAGATTAGGCCGAAGAAGTTCTTGGCGTTGGTGGACAGCACCTTGCGTTTGGTTTCCTCGTCGAGTCCTTCGGTGGCCTTGTTCGCGACGTCCGTGCTGTGCGGCCAGTTGGTGTCGTTGTGCGGGTAGTCGGTCTCGAACATCAGTTGGTCCTCGCCGACGAGGTCGAGGATGCGGAACGCGACCGGGTCACCGAAGGTGGAGAACCAGATCCGGCCGGGGACCTGCGTGCTGGGGGGCTCGGTCAGCAGCGGGTGGATGCCGCCCCAGGCCCGGCGGTCCTCCCAGACTTCGTCGACGCGTTGCAGGTAGTACGGAATCCAGCCGGCCTGCGCCTCGGCGAACGCGATCTTGAGCCGGGGGAACTGCTTGAGCTTGGCCGAGAACAGCCAGTCGACCAGTGCGATGGTGCAATTGACCGCCATCAGCGCACTGGTCACGACGTGTGGTGCGTCGGGTGAGGACTTGGTCAGCGACGAGCTGGATCCGATGTGGAGCATGATGCCGACATCGTTACGTTCGCACGCGGCGAAGAACGGGTCCCAGTAGCCGCTGTGGATGGACGGCAGGTCCAGCCGGGACGGCAGTTCGGAGAAGCACACCGCCTTCATCCCCTTGGCCGCGACGCGGTCGACCTCGTTGGCGGCGAGGTCGACGTCCCACAGCGGGATGATGCCGAGCGGGATGAGCCGCCCGTTGGAACTCGCGCCCCATTCGTCGATCTGAAAGTCGTTGTAGGCCTTCACACACAGCTCGGCGAGCTCTTTGTCCTTACCGTGGAGGAAGCGCTGCCCGCAGAACCGCACCAGGGTGTTCGGGAAACATGCCGAGGCTTCGATCCCGGCGATGTCCATGTCGGCCAGACGGTCGGCGGGGCGATAGCAACCGGGCCGCATCTCGTCGTAGGTGATCGGATCGGTGGTCAGCTCGTCGAGGTCGTAGCCGGCCGCGGCGCTGATCAGCGGGATCGGGATGATCGAGTCCTCGTAGTGCCAGATGTCGGCATCCCGGCCGTCCGGATCGTCGATGAACGCGACATCGGAGGTGACGCTCGGATCCATGCGGCCGCGATGGCGCACGATCCGCGGCCCGGCGTCGTGGAATCGCTTGGGTAGCCGGCTGGTCCACAGGTCGGCCGGCTCCACCAGATGGTCATCCGGCGACACGATCAGGATGTCTGCGCTCAACGCTGCACTCCTCCGGGGACGGGCTGCGACACAGCCGCAAAACAATTGTTTCCGCAAATGAGAATAAGCGTTTTCACGCTACCGCATCGTTGTGCACCCGCGCGCGGGTTCGGCCGTCGCGCCGCGCACCGGTGACGGGGGACGGCCAGGTGTGGAGGTCCCGGCAAGATGCACGTGTCGGTCGGCAGCGTGTGTTCGACGGGGAACGCGTATTCTCAACCCATCATGACTGCGAAGAAACGCACCGAGCCCGACGTGAACGCTGACCTGGAGCTGGTCGAGGCCGAGGTCGAGGCCGGGATGCCGAGCAGCTGGCAGGAGCGCACCATCGAGCGTCGCCTCAGTCAGGCTCGTGCCCGTGCGCTCGCGCGCAGCTCGCGATTCCTGGCCACCGCACTTGAGCTCGTCGAGGAGTCGGGGCGGGCCGACTTCACGATCCAGACGTTGATCGACCGCTCGAACTTGAGCTTGCGCGCCTTCTACCAGCACTTCGCGGGTAAGGAAGAGCTGCTGCTCGCGTTGTACGAGAACGCCACCAGTCAGTTCACCGAGGGGATTCGTCAAGAAGTCGCCGCGGCCGCAGCCGACGGGCCGATGGCTCAGCTGGAGGCGTTCTGTCGCGGATTCCTGTCCCGCGCGGAGTCCTCGGAGGCGGTCGGCGGCCGGGTCATGACGATCTACAACCTCAGCTTGGAGATCGAACGGCCCGCGGACTTCGCGAAGATCTGGGAGCCGCACCAGAAGCTGCTGACCAAGATCCTGACCGCGTGCTCGCGCGCCGGCCTGGTGCGTGAGGATCTGACCCCCGCCCAGTTGACCACCCTGCTGAACTCCACGCTCGTCGCGCTGGCCCAGATCGGGGTGTTCCACCTGGGCGTCAAGGGCGCCGAACTCGAAGAGGACCAGCTGTGGGCGTGGTGCCTGCAGGCGCTGACCCCGCCTGCGGCTCCGGCGAAGAAGGCTGTCGCCGCCAAGGCGGCGCCCCGCAAGCGAACCCCGCGCAAGGCCAAAGATCTCACGGGGTAGACCGAGCCCGCGCTGGGCGATGTTGGTGCGCTGCACCTCGCTGGTGCCCGTATAGATCGTGGTCCCCAGGGCCGACGAAACCGCCCGCGACGCAACGCAACGCGCGCTGCACATCCACGGCGGTTACGGGCTCGGGATGGTGACGTCCATCGGTCGCGGGACGGTCGTCATGCCTCGGCACGCACCTGGTCTTTGACCGACAGCACGATGGGCGGTGCGGTGCGCCAGTTCGGTACACCCTGCTCCTCGCCGGCGGTCGCACGTTTGTCGTCGCGTACCCCGACCCAGTGCGAGTGGTTCAGTTGATGCAGCGTGAAGCAGGACTGCAGCGCGTTGTAGAAACCCATGTTGTCCACGGACTGGTTGACCGACTCCTTGATCAGCAGGGCGGCCATGGTCGGCACGGTCGCGATACGGCGCGCCATCTCCAGCGTGCGTTCGGGTAGTTCCTCGCGCGTGAAGACCTTGCTCACCATGCCCAGCCGGTAGGCCTCCTCGATGTCGATCGCATCGCCGGTCAGCATCAGCTCCTTGGCGCGCCGCGGGCCGAATTCCCATGGGTGGCCGAAGTACTCCATGCCGCACATGCCCAGCCGGGTGCCGACCACGTCGGCGAAGCGCACCTCCTCGCTTCCCACGATCAGGTCGCAGGCCCAGATCAGCATCAGACCCGCCGAGAACACGTCCCCGTGGACCTGTGCGATGGTGATCTTGCGCAGATTGCGCCAACGCAGGTTGTTCTGGAAGAAGTAGTGCCACTCCTGCAGCATGATCTTCTCGGCGCCCTCGCGGGTGCCACCGTTGATGGTCGCGGTCGGGTGCTGGTCCGGGCCGGGTGAGAACTCCGCGCGGGCCTGTTTGGAGCCGATGTCGTGGCCGGAGGAGAACATCGGACCCTCGCCGGCGAGGATGACGACGCGGACCTCGTCGTCGGCTTCGGCGCGCGCGAAAGCGTCGTCGAGTTCGACCAGCATTCCCCGGTTCTGGGCGTTGCGCTGTTCCGGACGGTTCAGCGAGATCCGGACGATCTGCCCGTCGTCGAACACCTCCCACGTCAAGAACTGGTAATCGGTCATCGGCTCCTCCATCGTCGCGCACTGTGGTAATGGTGTTATCCGTTAGTGAGAAGCTATGTTCTCACACATCGCTTCTTCGCCGGGGAAGGTGGACATGACAGAGATCCGACACAACCCGAAGGTGATCCTGTGGGGTCCCGGCCAGGTCGGGGTGGGTGCGCTGCGGGCGCTGATCGCGCACCCGGGGCTCGACCTGGCCGGCGTGGTCGTGCATGCCGAGGCCAAGGACGGCATGGACGCGGGCGCGCTCTGTGGCATGCCGGCCACCGGGGTGGTGGCGACGCGCGACATCGACGCGGCACTGGCCCTCGACGCCGACGCGGTGGCCTACTTCGCATCCGGGGATTACCGCTATCGCGAAGCCGCGCAAGACATCGCACGGTGCCTTCGCGCCGGCAAGAACGTCGTGTGCACGTCTCTGGTGCCGATGTGCTACCCGCCCGCGGCCGATCGTGAGACCGCCGAGCTCATCGAATCGGCCTGCGAGGAGGGCGGCACCAGCTTCTTCAACAGCGGGGTCGACCCCGGTTGGGCCAACGACGTGATCGCGCTGACCATGACCGGATTCAGTAGCCGGGTCGATACGATCACCATGCTCGAGATCCTCGACTACGGGCCCATCGATCAGCCCGACATCATGTTCGACTTCATGGGTTTCGGGCATCCGCCCGACCATCCCGCCCCGCTGTTCGACCCCGAACGTCTTGCCGCGCTGTGGGCACCCACCGTGCATCTGGTGGCCGACGGCGTGGGACTGCCGCTGGATCGTGTCGACACCACCATCGAAAAGTGGCTAGCCACACGGCGTTACGAGGTCGCCTCGGGATGGATCGAACCGGGCACCATGGGCGGGATGCGGTTCAAGTTGGCGGGGATCGTCGACGGGGAGCCCAGGGTGGTGTTGGAGCACATCACGCGGATGGGTGAGGAGTCGGCGCCGGACTGGCCCCGGCATCCGTCCCCGCACGGGGGCTACCGCGTCATCGTCGACGGGCTGCCGACCTACACCGTGGACATCGAGATGCACGGCCGCGGTGACAATATGCGCGGCCTGACCTACGCGACGGTGATGCGTGAGCTCAACGCCATCCCCGCGGTCATCGCGGCACCGCCGGGGCCGCTGTCGACGCTCGACCTGCCCCTGGTGACCGGACCGGTGCGCGGCGGGACCTGGCGCGGCGTGCTGCCGTCGACCCGTTCTGCCCTGCCGGTATGACCCGCGACGCGGTTCCGGCCACCTCCGACGACCTCTGGACCGTCATGAGCACGGCGTCCGCGGTGCGGCGATACCGCGACGATCCGGTCGACGACCGCGCGCTACAGCGGTGCCTGACCGCGGCGAGCTGGGCTCCGTCGGGCGGCAACCAGCAGCCGTGGCGCTTCGTGGTGCTGCGCTCCGAGGAGGCGCGCGCACTGATCAGCGCGGCCGCCGCGCGGGCGTGGGACAGCATGCGGGAGTTCTACCGGTTGCCCGATCTGGACGACGGGGCCACGGATCCGAAATCGCGGGTGCTGAGCGCGATGGCAGAACATATGCGTGCAGGCGGTTCGGCTCCCGCCCTCGTGCTGTTCTGCGTCCAGCCGCAGCCGGGGGCGTCCGACCTGCACCAGGGCGGCTCGGTCTTCCCGGCGATGCAGAACTTCTTGTTGGCCGCGCGCAGTCAAGGTCTCGGCGCGGCCATCACGCTGTGGCACAGCCTCTGCGAGGACGATCTGCGCGAGCTGATCGGAATCCCGCACGATTGGCAGCTCGCCGCGCTGTTGACCGTGGGACGGCCCCGCGGCGGGCACAAGCCGGTGCGGCGAAGGCCGCTGGCGGAGGTGGCGGTGGTGGACCGGTGGGACCGGCCCTGGACCGGCGCCGGTGCCGACACGGTCCGAGTGGACATCGCCGGGGCCAGTTCGTAGCCTTTCCCGGGGTATCGACGACGGGCCGGTGGCGGTCCACGAGTGAAGGACCGTGACCATTCGCAGGACCGGGGTGCGCTACGCCCTCAAGCGGACGACGTGCGGTTTTGCGACGGCTGTCCTGGTCGCGGCGATGGCCGTCGGCGGTGCGATCGCCGACCCGGCCGCCGATGCGCTCGCCAGGCTCAACGAGTTGTCCCAGCAAGCCGTACAGAGCCGGCAGGCCCTGACGACCGCCCAGTACGACGCCGAGGTGAAGTTCGCCGAACAGGCCGCCGCCGCCGAGCGCCACCGCGCCGACCAGGCCGCGCTGGACGCCGCGACCGCCGACGTCGCCGCGCTGCAGGGCGCGGTCGACCGCGTCGCCGCGATGGATTACATGAGCGGCAGCCGTACCGAGTTCGCCGCGCTGCTGACCGCGGCGTCCCCGCAGAAGCTGATCGATCAGCTCGCGATGCAGCGCACGCTCGGCACAAGGATCGCCGACCAGATGCGGGCCTTCCGATCGGCGCGCGAGCGCGCCGCCGGCGCCGCCCAGGCGTCGGAGAAGTCCGCCGCCGACGCCAGTGCCGCCGCCGAGGCCGCCGCCGCGATACGCGCCGAGTTGCAGGCCAAGCTCGCCGAGCTGCTGCAGCAGATCGCCGCGGCCGAAGCCCAGTACGCCGCGCTGACCCCGCAGCAGCAGGCGATCGTCGACGCCGCGCCGCCGCCGGTCGCGCTCCCGCCCGCGGCACCGCCGCCTCCCGTTCCGCCGATCGAAGCGCTGCCGGCGATCCCGCCCGGCGACGTCGCCCCGCCGCCGGCGGCGCCGATCCCCGATGTCCCCGAGGCGCTGCCGATGGGCGTTGCGGTCGAGGCCGGGCTGCAGCCGAACGCGATCCTCGCGGCGCGGGCCGTCAGCCAGCAGTTCCCGCAGATCGCGAACATCGGCGGGGTCCGTCCGGACTCCAAGCCGTGGCATCCCAGCGGTCTGGCGATCGACATCATGATCCCGAACCACGGCAGCCCGGAGGGCATCGCGCTCGGCGACCAGATCATGGCGTACGCGTTGGCCAACGCGGCCCGCTTCGGGCTGCAGGACGTGATCTGGCGGGGCACCTACTACACGCCGGCCGGTCCGCAGGCCACGGGATACGGCCATTACGACCACGTCCACCTCACGGTGACACCGCGCCGCTAGCCCCTCGCGCCTCACGAAAATCGACGCCGAAAAATGGCGCAAGCGCTTGCGTAAGCGCTTGCCTGGTGCTCTAGTGTGATGCAGAGCACAGCGGCGCGCCGGGCGTCGCATCGGCGACGGGAGTCTAGATGTTCGGGACGTTCGGGCACGGCAGCAGAATCTCGCGCATGGTCGGGGCCACGGTGATGGCGGGATCGCTGGTCCTCGGACTGACCGCCTGCGGCGGCTCGGGATCGGACGGCATCAAGGTCGGCCTGATCACCAAGACCGACTCGAACCCGTTCTTCGTGAAGATCCGCGAAGCCGCCAAGGCGCAGGCCGACAAAGACGGTGCTGAACTGATCGCGGTGGCGGGAGCATTCGACGGCGACAACGAAGGTCAGGTCGCGGCGATCGAGAACATGGTCGGTCAGGGAGTGAAGGGCATCCTGATCACCCCCAACTCCTCGACCGGTGTGCTCGACGCGATCGCCAAGGCCCGCGACGCCGGCGTCGTCGTCATCGCGCTGGACACCGCGACCGATCCCGAGGACGCCGTCGACGCGACCTTCGCGACCGACAACCTGGCCGCCGGGGTCAGCCAGGGCAAGTGGGTGCGCGCCGCACTCGGCGCCGCGCCGGCCCAGCTGCTGATGCTCGACGGCACCCCGGGCGGCACCGTCGACACCTTCCGGCACGAGGGCTTCCTTGAGGGATTCGGGATCGCCGAGGGCTCGCCCGAGATCGTCGGCCAGGAGAACACCAACGGCGACCAGACCAAGGCGCAGACCGCGATGGAGAACCTGTTGCAGCGCGCGCCGGGGGCCAACGCGCTGTACACCATCAACGAGCCGGCCGCGGCGGGCGCGTACCAGGCGATCCAGTCCGCCGGCCGCGAAGGCCAGATCGTGATCGGCTCCATCGACGGAAGCTGCACGGGCGTCGCCGACGTCAAGGACGGCAAGGTCGGCGCCACCGTGATGCAGTTTCCGGCGAAGATGGCCGAACTCGGGGTGCAGGCCGTGGTGAAGTTCGCCAAGGACGGCACCAAGCCCAGCGGATTCAACGACACCGGTTCCGAGCTGATCACCGACAAGCCGGTCCCGGGGCTCGACTCCAAGGACACCGCCTGGGGCGAACAGAACTGCTGGGGCTGACGTGTCGGAGTCATCCGCGACAACCGCGACGCCTCCCGCGAGACCGAAGGAACCGGCGGCCGACCGGTTCAACGTGGGACGCCTGCTGCGGGAACCGCTCGTCGGGCCGCTGATCGCGCTCGTCATCGCCGTCGTGGTGTTCAGCGCGATCTCCGACTCGTTCCTGAACCCGCAGAACGTCTCGCTGATCCTGCAGCAGTCGGTGGTCGTCGGGATTCTCGCGGTCGGGCAGACGCTGATCATCCTGACCGCCGGGATCGACCTGTCGATCGGAGCGATCGCGGTGTTCGGCACCATCGTGATGGCGCAGACCGCCGGCCCCGGGGGGCCGTTCCTCGCGCTCGCGGCGACAGTGCTGGTGTGCGTCGCGTTCGGCGCGATCAACGGTGGCCTCGTCACCACCCTGCGGCTGCCACCGTTCATCGTCACGCTGGGAACGTTCACCGCGATCCTGGCAGGAACCCGTCTGCTCGCGGGCTCGGAGACCTACCGGGTGGAGCCGGGGGTGCTGACGTTCCTGGGCACGTCGTTCCGTATCGGCTCGTTCTCGACGACGTACGGCGTGGTCGCGATGCTGCTGGTCTACGCGGTCGTGTGGTATGCGCTATCCCAAACCGCCTGGGGGAAACACGTTTACGCGGTCGGGGGCAATCCTCAGTCGGCGGACCTGCTGGGCGTCAAGTCCGGCCGGGTGCTGTTCTCGGTGTACCTGACCACCGGGGTGATCGCGGCGATCGCCGCGTGGGCCGCGCTCGGGCGCATCCCGAACGCCGACCCGAACGCGTACCAGAACGCGAACCTCGAGACGATCACCGCCGTGGTGATCGGCGGCACCAGCCTGTTCGGCGGGCGCGGCGGCGTCGGCGGCACCCTGGTCGGCATGCTGATCGTCGCGGTGCTGCGCAACGGGCTCACCCAGGCCGGCGTCGACAGCCTCTACCAGAACATCGCCACCGGAATCCTGGTGATCGTCGCGGTCGCGGTGGACCAGTTCGCCCGCAGGAGATCCCAGTGAGCACACCGGTATTGGAGGCCCGCGGGCTGGTCAAGCGCTACGGCCACGTCACCGCGATCGACGGGGCCGACTTCGAGCTGCGCGAAGCCGAGGTGCTGGCCGTCATCGGTGACAACGGTGCCGGCAAGTCCAGTCTGATCAAGGCGCTCGCGGGTGCGGTGGTCCCCGACGCGGGCGAGATCCGGATGCACGGAAAGGCCGTGTCGTTCAAAAACACCCGTGATGCCAGGGCCGCCGGGATCGAGACCGTCTACCAGGATCTCGCGGTGGTGCCGGCGCTGGATATCGCGTCCAACCTGTATCTCGGCCGCGAGGTTCGGCGTAAAGGACTGGCGGGCACGCTGTTCCGCCGGCTCGACATGCCGCGGATGCGGGAGGAGGCGTCGCAGCATCTCGCCGACCTGAGGATCGGCATCAAGTCGGTGGGCCAGCCGGTGGAGACGCTGTCCGGCGGACAGCGTCAGGGCGTGGCGGTGGCCCGGGCCGCCGCGTTCGGCCGCGGCGTGATCATCATGGACGAGCCGACGGCAGCCCTCGGGGTGCGGGAGTCGGGACAGGTGATCGACCTGATCAAGTCGATTCGCGACCGCGGGATCCCGGTGGTGCTGATCAGCCACGACATGCCGCACGTGTTCGAGGTGGCCGACCGGATCCACATCCACCGACTGGGGCGCCGGGCCGGGGTCGTCGACCCGAAGCAGCGCTCGATGTCCGAGGTCGTCGCGCTCATGACCGGCGCGGAGGAGCCGACCGATGAGGAACGCGGCGGTCTCTGAGCGGCCCCCGGTCGGGGTCTTCGTCGGGCTGGCCACCCTCGACGTGATCCACCGCATCACGAAACCCCCGGGGACGAACGAGAAGATCACCTCGACCGCACAGTTCGTCGCCGCGGGCGGTCCCGCCGCGAACGCGGCGGTCACGTTCGCGGCGCTGGGCGGCCGGGCGATCCTGGTGACGGCCCTCGGTGACGACCCGATCGCCGGCCTGATCCGTGCCGAACTCACCGCGCACGGCGTCACCGTCGTCGACGCCGCGGCGGGCACGGTCCGCTCGGTACCCGTCTCGGCGGTCGCGGTCGTCGAATCGACCGGGGACCGCTCGGTGATCTCGGCTGACGCGGTGAACTCCGAAGCCGCACCACCGGAAGACCTCGCCGGCCTGATCGCCGGGGCCGACGTGGTGCTCGTCGACGGCCACCACCCGCTGATGGCGCGCGCCGCCGCGGCACACGCGACGTCGTACCGCAAGACGCTGGTCGTCGACGCGGGCCGGTGGAAACCCGTGATGGCCGACCTGATCCCGCACGCGACGGACATGGTGTGCTCAGCCGACTTCCGCACCCCGGGCGCCGCGGACCCCGCGGCCACCGCCGAAGCGCTGATCGGCGCCGGGGTCGGCACCGTCGTGATCACCCACGGTGGCGATCCCGTCGAATGGTGGGCCGGTGGTGATTCCGGGTCGGTGGCGGTGCCGCCGGTCGACGTGGTCGACACCCTCGGCGCCGGCGACGTGTTCCACGGCGCGTACGCCTACCACGCGGTCGGCCCCGATGTCGGGGTCGCAGAGGGCATCTGTCGCTCGGCACGGGTCGCGGCACTACGGTGTTCGGTGATCGGCCCACGGGCCTGGCTGAGCAAACTCGCCGGTGAACAGACGCGAAAGTGAGACGGTGACCATCGTGCAGGACGTACAGGATGCCACGCTGGACCAGTTGGTCGAGTGGGCAACGGCGCTCGTCGTTCCCGGCGAACGCCGCATCCTCGGCCTGACCGGCGCGCCCGCGGCCGGGAAGTCGACCGTCGCCGAACAGCTCGTCGCCGCGCTCGGGCCGCAGACCGCGGTGCTGGTCCCGATGGACGGGTACCACCTCGCCAACGGGGTGCTGATCGACCTGGGCCGCCGCGACCGCAAAGGGGCGCACGACACCTTCGACGACGGGGGCTACGCCCGCCTGCTCGCGACGCTGCGGGCCCAGCGCCCGGGGGATCCGGTGGTGTACGCGCCGCGGTTCGAGCGCGAGATCGAGGAGTCGATCGGGTCGGCGATCCCGGTACCGTCCGAGGTGCCGCTGGTCGTCACCGAGGGCAACTACCTGCTGCTGGAATGCGATGCGTGGCCCGCGGCGCGCTCCTGCGTCGACCAGGTGTGGTTCCTGGCCCCCGACACCGATATTCGGCGGACCCGGCTGGTGCGCCGGCACCAGGCGTACGGCAAATCCGCCGAAGACGCACAGCGCTGGGCGCTCGGGCCCGACGAGAACAACGCCCGGCTGATCGAGTCGACCGCGCATCGCGCGGACCGGATCGTGCGCGTGCCATGACCACGATGGGTGACGTGGCCCGCATCGCCGGGGTGTCGGCGTCCACGGTGTCACACGTGCTCAACGGCACCCGCAAGGTCAACGCCGAGACCCGGCTACGCGTCGAGGCGGCGATCGAGGAGACCGGGTACCGGAGCAACGTCGTCGCGCGCGCCCTGGCCGGTGGCCGGACGCACACCGTCGGGCTGTCCATCTCGGCACTGACCAACCCGTACTTCGGCGGGCTGGTGCACGCGGTCGAACGGGCCCTCTCCGACGCCGGATACGTACTGATCGTGGGTGATTCGCACGACGAGGTGGATTCGGAGAAGCGGGTGGTGGACTCGCTGCTCGGTCGCCGGGTCGACGGGATGATCGTGGCCCCGGCGGCCGGATCTGAGCGGGCCACACTGCCCGAGATCACCGGCACCGGAACGCCGCTGGTGCTGATCGACCGCGGCGCCGACATCGCCGCCGACCAGGTGTCCGCGGAGAACCTCGACGCGGCACGGTCGTTGACCGAGCACCTGCTCGACCTCGGCCACCAGCGCATCGGTGTCGTGCGCGGTAAGCCCGGGATCTCGTCGACCACCGAACGGTTCGACGGTCACCTCGCGGCGCTGACCGGCCGCGGTATCGAACTCGACGACGATCTGGTGCTCGACGGCGATTCCAACACCGATACCGCCGAACGTGAAGTGCGCGCGCTGATGTCGAGCACGGACCGGCCGAGTGCGCTGGTGTCGATGAACAACGCGATGACCATCGGCACGCTCAAAGCCGTACGCAGCCTCGGGCTGTCGATCCCAGGCGACGTCGCGCTGGTCTGCTACGACGACTTCGAATGGTCAGACCTGTTCGAACCGAAGCTCACCGCCGCCGCACAGGACGTGGACACCATCGGCGCCACCGCGGTCGAATTGCTGCTGCGCCGCATGCGGGGCGACGACGCCGCGCCACAACGGATCCAGGTGCCGACGGCGTTCCACCACCGCAACTCGTGCGGCTGCGGCTGACTGCCACCGGCCTAGCCCGCAGGCTCAGCTTTCGGGCGGCGGTGCGGGCGTGACGTCGGCGCCGGAGCCCTTCACGGCGGCCTTGGCGCGGTTCTCGGCGCGCACGGTCTTCTTGCCGCGCACGTACCCGGTCGGCGACACCGCGGCCGCGAGCAGCAGACCCTCGCCCTTGACGAACGGGTGGAATCCGACGCCGGCACCACCGCGGCCCTTGACCGGGATGTCGGCGACTTCGGTGACCTTCCAGCTCTTTTCGGCGACCGACAGGATCGCCTCACCGTTCTGACAGGTCAGCGGCAGCGCCGCGATCACGGTGTCTTCGGGGTCGCCCGCCACCAGCTTCACCCCGGCCACCCCGTTGCCCGCCACACCCTGCGGGTTCACCGCCGCCGGGTCGATGCGCAGGATCCGGCCGCGCCGCGTCACCAACGCCAGGTGATGGCCGAGGGGCATCACCCCGGAGCGCACCAACCCGGTGATGTCCGGCGCGACGGGGATGTCGCGGGTCTTGTACGGCAGCCCGCCGCCGGTGGTGAACTTGATCCGGCCGTCGGACCACACCGCCCAGCCCAGACCTGAGGTGAGCAGATCGCCGTGGCTGTCCGAGAACACGCCGCGGTCGTCGAGGCGCCACGCGGTGTTGACCTTGCGCTCGCGGGCACCGTCCTCGCCGTTGTTGGACGACACCGGGGTCGCGTCGTAGTCCAGCACCGTGCGGCGGTCGAACTCGGGACCCTTGAACAGCTTCGCGGTCTCGACGAGCTCCTCGTCGATCACCTTGCGGCGGGCGTCCGGATTCGCCACCAGTTCACTGAGCTCGGCGAACTCGGCGTCGAGCTTCTCGGCCTCGGCCTGCAGCTCGATCACGTCCAGTTTGGTGAGCCGTCGAAGCTGGAGCGCCAGAACGTAATCGGCCTGCGCCTCGTCGATGGAGAAGCGTTCTTGCAGACCCCGGCGCGCCTCGTCGACGGTCTCGGAGCCTCTGATGACGGCGACGGCCGCATCGATGTCCAGGTGGATCTTCATCAGACCGGCCACCAGATGCCGGCGTGCGGAAACCTTCTCCAGCCGGTACTCGCTGCGGTGCAGCACCACCGAATCCCGCAGGGACAGGAACGCCGCGATCAGCTCGCGCACCGACCACCAGCGCGGCACCCGGTTCTCGTCGAGCGCGACCAGGCTGGCGGCGAACGTCGATTCCAGCGGGGTCAGTGCCAGCAGCTGATCCCGGATCTGCTCGGCGTTGTAGCCGCGCTTGGCCGTCACGACGATGCGCAGCCCGTTGCGGCGGTCGGTCAGATCGGACATGTCGGCGACACCGGACATCTCGCCGGACTCGACCAGCGCCCGGATCCGGTCCTGCACGGTGTTGCTCGCGACTCCCGGCGGCAGCTCGGTGATGATGCAGTTCTTGCCCTCGACGCTGATCGTGCCCCGCACCGTGAACTGGCCGCGGCCGGTGGTGATGTACTCCCGAAGCCCGGCGGTGCCGATCACGGACGCACCGCAGCCCCAGTCGGGTCCCGGGATCAGCTTGCACAACCGGTCGTCGGTCATGTTCGGGGTCTTCAGCAGCGCCCGGCAGGCGGCCATGATCTCGCGGGGGTTGTGCGCGGGCACCTTGGTGGCCCAGCCCTCGGCGATACCGACCGCGCCGTTGCACAGCAGCACCGGCCACTGCGCCGGCAGCACCGTCGGCTCGATCCATTCGCCGTCGAAAGTCGGCACCATCGGCACCGCGTGGCTGTCGAGTTCGGCGGTCAGTGCCGCGCCAGGCGCGGACAGCCGCATCTCGGTGTAGCGGTCGGCGGCCGGGATGTCGCCCTGGATTCGGGGGAAGGCGCCTTGTCCGTCAATGACTTTCACGCGCTGGAAGTCCGCGGCCATCAGCGCGGCGGCACCGTACATCGACGCGCCGCCGTGCGGGTGAAGGTTGCCGGTGACCGCCGAGCACACCTTCGACGACTTCTGCGGCTTGTTGCCGGGCAGCAGCCGCGACTCGTGCATCTGGTAGAGCAGCCGCCGCTGGCCGGGCTTGAGACCGTCGAACGCCGACGGAATCGCGCGGTCGCTGACGCTGTAGAGCGCGAACGTCAGCTGATAGTGGTTCCAGTAGTCGTCGGCGCTCTGCTCGAGTACCAGATCGGGGTTCTGCTCGGGGATGTCGAGAGTGGCGGTCACGTCAGATTCCTAGTCGAGGTCGAGGGAAGCGGTGTCGACGCGGGCGGCGATCTCCGCCATCCACGTGCGCCTTCCCTCCGGAGGTCCGCCGAACAGCGTGTGGTGCAGCTTCCTGTCCGCGTCATCGGGATGCACGCGAATCACCGTGCGGCGGTGCGGATCGAGCACGGTGTTCCAGAAGTCGTCGGCGTCCATCTCGCCGAGACCCTTGTTGCGCTGCACCTCGACGCGTTTCTTCGAGGTGGCCTTCAGCTGGGCCACCGCCGCGTCACGTTCGGATTCGTCCTGGCAGTAGATCCGCTCGTCACCGTTCTTCACCACGAACAGCGGCGGCAACGTCACGAAGACCATGCCGGCCTCCACCAGCGGACGGTAGAAGTCCAGGAACATCGAGATCAGGCTGGAGTTGATGTTGCCGCCGTCGGGGTCGGCGTCGGAGGCGAACAGGATCCGGTCGTAGCGGCACAGCTCCGGATCGCAGTTGTCCCGGACGCCGCAGCCCAGAATGCGTTCGATCGAGTCGAACTCGTCCTTGGCCCTGGCCTTGCTCAGCGCGAAACCGTACACGTTGGGCGGCTTTCCCTTCAGCGGGAACGCGGCCTGGAACGTCGCGTCGCGGGCGGCCTTGATGGTGCCCAGCGCCGAGTCGCCCTCGCAGAGGAACAGTTCGGCTCCCGAGCCGCGGCCGGTTTCCCTGCTGGGCAACAGCTTCGGTGGTAGCGACAGGTTGGTGCCCAGGCCCTTGGCCTTCGACGCCGCCCGGGAACGGGCCTTGGCGCCCTCGGCGCTGCGCCGGGCCCGCGCTGACTCCAGGGCGAGCTTCGTCCAGAGCGTGACGGTGTCGTTGTTGGCGGGGTTGGCCGCCCACACGGTGACGCTGCGCGCCACATCCGGTGCCATCGCCAGGTTCAGCGACCGAGACGACACCGCGGTTTTGGCCTGCGAATCCCAGGACACGTCGGGGGCGCGGGTGTCGACGGCCAGCGCGGTGACGGCCGCGAAATCCTGTGGCTCCGGGCCTTCTTCGCCCTTGGCGAGACCGAGGTCGCGGATGCGGGACGCCCGGTCGGCGAGCGCCTCGGACAGCCCCTTGATCGCCGCGGTCAGGTGCGAGCCGCCGCCGGGGGTGCGCACGGTGTTGCAGAACGCGGCCACCGTCGCCGGTTCGGCGGGCCCGGCGGTCAGCGACCAGCGGAACGGGGTCGGCCCGCGCCCGGTGGTGTACTCGCCGCGGCCCTCGACGATCGCCCGCACACCCGGGGCCGGGGTGCCTGCCGCGGTGCACATCAGGTCGAGCAGTGTGTCGGTGCCCCACGGGCCGTCGAACGGTTCGAGCAGCGCGGGCGGGATCTCGTCACCGGGCCAGCCCTCGTCGACGACGACCAGCCGCACACCCGGGGACATCCGCGCCGCGGCGTGTGCGCGCAGAAGCACCTCGCCGATGTCGACGGTGGAGTCCGGTACGACGGACGGGTCGAACAGGATCCGCACGGTGGTGCCGTGCAGCTTGGGCTTGCGGTTGCCGACGCCGCGGAGTTTCTGGGTGTCGTTGCGGCTGAAGGGTGCATCCGCGTCGAACCCCCGCTCATCAGTGTCCTCGAACACCCCGGGATAACCGCGGCCGAAGCACTGCACGTAGGTCTTGCCGTCGCGGTGCACGGTGACGTCGGTACGCGCGGAGATGAACACCGCTGCGGCGGCGCCGATTCCGTTCAACCCGGCGCCGGTGCTGGTGGCGTCGGTGTGCGCGGAGAACTTTCCGCCGGCACGCGCGGTACCGAGGGTCTTGACGATGCCGTTCTTGCCGGTGGTGGGGTCGGTGTCGACTGGCAGGCCGCGGCCGTCGTCGGCGACGCTGACCGACCCGTCGGCGTGCAGCGTGATGGTCACCGTCGACCCGCCGTGGCTGGGGTCGGCGACCTCCTCGACGGCGTTGTCGATCAACTCGCGAAGTGCGGTGTTCAGGACGTCCAGACCGAGGTTGACCGCCGGCCGCAGGCGGGTGTGCTGGACATCGTCGAGCTCGGTGATGTCAGCGGCGGTGTAACTCACGTCTGGTGTCTTTTCCATCGTCGGGGAGGGGTGCCGAGGGAATGGTAGACGGCTGGTCCGACTTTCCCCGGTATCTGCAGGCCGGGGGCGTGCAGCTGTGATCGAATCGCCGCGAAGGCGCAGGCGAACCGGTGTTTTGCCGGCCGGTGTGATCTGTGTCAGGCCGGCCCGGTCAGCTGCCGCTGCAGCGTCGCGAAGTCGGCGACCTCCCAGTGCTCGGCCAGTCGACCGTCCTGGATCCGGTACAGCTGGAACGCCGAGGCGTCCACGCTGCGGCCGGTGGGGGCGATGCCGAGGAACTCGCCGCGGTGGGTGCCCTGGACGGCGTTGAGCACCGCGACGCGGTCTCCCTCGGCGACCATCTGCGAGATCGGCAGCCGGAGGTCCGGGAACGCCGACCGCAACCCACGGAAGTAGGTCTTGAGGGATTCGCGGCCGGGTGAGGTGCCGGGAAGGTGGTCGTCGTAATGCTCGGCGACGATCTCGTCGAAGACGTCGAAGGCACCCTCTTCGACCGCGGTGAAGAACCTGCGCACCAGAGCTTTGTTCGACTCGGTCATGAGTCAACGGTAGGGGTACCAGGCGGTGTCACCACGACGCCACGACGAACGTCAGCAGAATCGCGATCAGCACCGTGGTGATCACGCATGCCCGTACAGACGTGTACAGCGGATCGATATCAGTGCGCCACAAGCTGATCACGTCTGTCACCGCGTGCTGGGCCGGTTATCGGGGGTGCCGAGCTGGGTGCGCAATCTCTTCAGCCCGCGGTGCCGCCGCGACATGGCCGTCCCGAGCGGGATGTCCTCGATCGCCGCGACCTCCATGAGCGTGTAATCGCAGATGTCGGCGTAGAAGATCACCGACTGAAACCGGGTCGGCAACGCTGCCAGGCAGCGCGTCACGGCCTCGTCGATGTGCTCTCGCAGCGCCACGTCCTCCGCGGACGGCGTGGTGCTCAGGGCATGGATCGATGATTCGTGGAACAAGGAGTCGGCCAGGGCTTCCCGCACGCTCCGCGTCGATTTCCGATAGTTGTTCACCCAGCAGTTCACCAGGATGCGCACCAGCCAGGCGCGGATGTTCGTCCCCGGTCGGTACGTGCCGTAGCTCGTCCAGGCCCTCAGGTACGTCTCCTGGACGAGGTCCTCGGCATCGACGGCATTGCGCGTGTAGCGGTACGCGACGCGCAGAAGGTAGGGCCGCAGGGGCAGGGCTTCGACGGCAAAGGAGTCCCCGGAATCGGTTCTGTCCGTTTCGGATCCGGGTGTCGATACGACGTCGTAGTCGGCTGTGGGCATTAATGGACCTGCTTCGTGGTGGGTTGCTTCGGTTCGCTCAGGCCGGCGGTATTGCTCGGCCGTGCGAAATCGATGGGCCGGCCCGGTGAGGGTCAGGCGGGTTCAGAGAACAACCATCGACTTCGAAACCATTAGCGGTCAGGAATCCGCGAATCTTACGGCGGGTGTCGAAGATGCTCTTGTACAGCGCATTCCGCGATATGCCGTACTTCTCAGCGACGGCCTCCGGGGCCGCGCCCTCGAGAACGGTCTCGACGAACACGTGCCGCTGCTGCTCGGTCAGTACCCGCGAACGCCCGGCCGACCGCGCGGATCATCTCGCGGGCCTCGGCATGCCGGCTGGGATTGTGGACGAGGGGATCGGTGAGCGCGCTCCAGTCGTCCGGATGCAGTTGCAGGCGGCGTGTCCAGGCGTGCCTGCGGCGGGTCTTGAGTTTGTGCGACAACTCCAGCACGACGAAACGGTATGCCCAGGTGGTGAGCTTGCAGTCACCGCGAAAGGTCGGCAGTTTCGCCAACAGCGCCACCAACGCGTCCGCCGCGACCTGGTTGGCGATGTCGTCGAGCTCCTTGTCGTTGTACGACGAACCACCGCGGTAGAGCTCGCGGCGTGTCGACCGGAACAGGTAGTCGTACATCCTGGCCATCGCGGCACGGTGCCCGGCGCAGGACTCGTCCTGCAGCTCGCACCACCACCGGATGGAATCGTCGTCGTATCGGTTCGCAGCTCGATCGCCGCCCATGGGTTCTCCCTCACACCGTCGCGGTCAGGACTCGGTCGGGGCCTGACGCTTGGGCGGCCGGGTTCGGCTCTCCCGGTGAGGACAACTCCAAATGCAATATTTCGCATCCCGCGGAGGTGGCAGCACTACTACCACCCGGGCATACCACCCGGGACAGCCCCGCGGATCGCCCGGGATTGAGACGACTAGAGGACCGTCACCAGTCCGCGGTCACCGTCCACCCGCACCCGGTCGCCGGTGCGCAGCACCTGCGTGCCCACCAACGTGTTCACCACGCACGGCAACCCGTACTCGCGGGCGACGACGGCGCCGTGGGACACCGAGCTGCCGATGTCGGTGACCAACGCGGCGATCACCGCGAAGTAGGGCGTCCACCCGACATCGGTGACCGGAGCGACCAGGATCTCGCCGGGTTGCAGATCCCTGGCCTCGACGACCGAACGGGCCACCCGGACCACACCTTCCACCGAGCCATGCCCGGCGGGGCGCCCCGCGATCTGACCGTCGCTCGAAACCCGCTGGCGCACACTCGGTGTCGGACGTCCGACCGAGACGTCGTCGAACTCCAGGGCGGCCTGATACGCGAGGGCGCCTCGGCGGCGCCGGGCCCGCTCGACCAGCTCGGTCACGTCGCCGCCCGACACCAGCCGCGGCAACTCGCGGCGGTCGAAGAAGAACACCAGGTCGGCGTCGGGAAGAACACCGTTGTCGCAGAGCACCTCGCCGAGATGGCGGTAACCGCGCTTGAGCAGATGGGCGACCAGCGCCATCCGGGATTTGGTCTCCTCACGCCCGCGCGCACCGCCCTGGGCGAGCCGGGCGAGCACCCGTAGCGTGCGCGACTCCGGTTCGGGGGCGGCGGTCTGCGACGGATCCCGCTTCGCCGGAGCACGCAGCATCACCTGCATCATCGCCCCCAGACCCTCGGGGTCGTCGGCCCACGACGGATCCCGCATACACAGCTCGCGGTACCCGCGGTGGCCGTGCCGGTCCAGGAACCCGCGCAGCGCCGCGCCGCTCGGGTTGTCGCTGTCCCGCAGCCGGGTCACGGCCTCGCCGGGCGACGCGGCCAGGAACTCCCCGACCGCGGTCGGGTCGCGGCGCAGGGTGGTGACCACGGCGTTGAGTTCCTGGACCATCAACGCACTTTCGACACCGGCGCCCGTCATCAGGCGGATCGCCTCCGCACTGCCGGCGGTCTCGGCCGCGCCCCGCTTGGCCGCCTGACGCACGAGGTGGCTCTCCAGCACATTGGCCGCCACCGCCGAGCGCGACGAGGACCGCACGTGGACCAGCGTGACGTAGCGGTACATCTCGAGCCCCGCGTCGAGCCGGCGCAGCACGACCGCGGGGTCGCGGCTGGTGATGACCGGAAACCGCGCGATGGTGTCGGGCAGCCTGCGGATCGCCGGCCCGGAGCTGAGCGCGAATGTGGAGAGCCGGACGGTGTTGATCAGCTTGCGCGCGAAGGGTTTCGGCGGTCCCGGCTCCAGTTCGTCGATCACCCGGCCGCAGACCGACAGCGAGAACTGCTCGAGCGAGTTGCCGAGGATTCCCGAGCTCAGCGCCGTGCCCTCGGTCATGTTGAGGAACATGTGGCCGAAGAAGTAGCCGACCTGACGCCAGCGGTCCTCGTAACGCTTCTGCACCCCACCGGCGACCTGCACCATCTGCATCGCGTAGTCGATCGCGTGCCCGCTCACCGACGCCGTCAGCGGACAGAACGCACCTGGCATCATCTCGCCGATGTTGCACCGGGTGTAGACGTGGTCGGGCCCGGTGACCGGGGTGTCCATCTCGTTGAGGTCACCGGGCAGCGTCGTGATCGGCCGGGCCTGCAGCCACCACAGCGCACCGGTGCGGTCGATCGCCCATTCCAGGTCCAGCGGCCGTCCCCAGCGCCGCGCGGCCAGCAGCGCGCCGTCACGGATCCGGTCGATGTCGGCAGCCGTCAGCGCAGACTCCGGCCCGACCTCACCGGCCACCGGTTCCCCGCCATGGGTCAACACGTGGTGATCCGAGGACACGGATCCGTCGACCAGGCTCTCGCCGAGACCGTGGACGGCGTCGATGACCAGCAGGTCGCGCCGGCCCGACGTCGGGTCGGCGGTGAACACGACACCGGCGGCGCGCGCGTCGACCATCTGCTGGACCACCAGGTGCATCGCGGCCGGCGTGGCACCGTCCTGATATGCCGTGGCACGCGCGGATTCGGCTGAGCCGACGCATTTTTCGACTGCGGCGGCGAGCTCGTCGGCGGACCCGACACCGAGCACGGTGTCGTACTGACCGGCGAAGGACAGCTGCTCGCCGTCTTCTCCGGCCGCCGACGAGCGCACCGCGACCGGTGTCTGACCGGCCGTCCGCATCCGGATGAACCGGTCGGTCACCGCTGCGGTCAGGGCTGACCGGGTGGCGTGGGTGATCACGAAACCGGGTGGCACCGGCACGCCGAGGCGGATCAACTCGGCGAGCCCGAGCGCCTTGCCCCCGAACCGGCCGTCGACCACATCGACGAGTTCGACGACCGATGAACCTGCGTCAGACACCGGCAAAACGTTACTCCAGTCACGTAAATAGTCGGCCGGAACGGGCGGGCTTGTTTCGGGCGACGGAATTCTTCCGCATGCCCCGGGGTTTCAGCAGACATCGCGGGACGACAGCCCGCAGACCCGAGCGGCAAGAAAGAGGCGAGAGCCGTGAAGAAGATCGGATTGCTCAGTGGCTTGCTCAGTGTCACAGCGGGAGCGTTGTCGGCGGCGGTGATCGGATTCGCCGGACCGGCCCAGGCTGACGGACCCGGCCCGGTGTTCGGAGGTCAGGACGACCGGGGTCCCGGCATCGGCTGGACGGGCCCCGGCTGGGGCGGTAGCGGCTTCGGCTTCGGGTACGGCAGCGACAGCAACAACCCCTGGTTGGGCCAGCTGTATCCGCGGGTGAAGGTGCCTCAGGTCGACACCAGCGTGCGCAACTGAGGTTCCGATGCGCCTAGCCTGGCGGGGTGCTGACGGAACTCGTTGACCTGCCGGGCGGGGCGTTCCGGATGGGGTCGATCGACTTCTATCCCGAGGAGGCCCCCGTCCACACCGTGACCGTGGAGCCGTTCGCGGTCGAACGGCACCCGGTGACGAACGCCCAGTTCGCCGAGTTCGTGGCGGCCACCGGCTACCTCACCGTCGCCGAACGGGCATTGGACCCGGCCGACTTCCCGGGAGTACCGAAAGACGATCTCGTGCCCGGTGCGCTGGTCTTCAAGCCCACGGCCGGCCCGGTGGACCTGCGGGACTGGCGGCAGTGGTGGACCTGGGTGCCCGGGGCCTGCTGGCGCAGGCCGTTCGGACCGCAGTCCTCGATCGACGACCGCATGGACCATCCGGTGGTGCAGGTGGCCTACCCCGATGCGGCGGCCTACGCCGCGTGGGCCGGGCGCACGTTGCCCACCGAGGCCCAGTGGGAGTACGCGGCGCGGGCCGGATCGACGTCCCGATACTCCTGGGGCGACGACGCCGCGCCGGGCGGCGAGCTGATGGCCAACACGTGGCAGGGTGAGTTCCCGTACCGCAACGACGGTGCGCTCGGCTGGGTCGGCACCAGCCCGGTCGGCACCTTCCCGCCGAACGCGTTCGGGCTCGTCGACATGATCGGCAACGTGTGGGAATGGACCACCACGCAGTACTCCCGCCACCACCGGCTCGACGAACCCACGAAGAACGGCTGCTGTCCGCCGACTCCGTCGGCTGATCCGACGGTCAACCAGGCGCTCAAGGGCGGTTCGCACCTGTGCGCGCCGGAGTACTGCCACCGCTACCGGCCCTCCGCGCGTTCGCCGCAGTCGCAGGACAGCGCCACCACCCATATCGGGTTCCGCTGCATCGCATCAGCGGCGCGTTAACACCGTCGAGCAACTCGCCGATACATCGGGCATGACGTGGTTACGTGCAGCCGGTGCGCTCGCCGTCGCGGTGACGCTGCCCTGGGTTGCGGCCGCGCCGGCGCACGCCGAGCAGTTCGACCATCTCGATCCGGTTCCTGTGCAGCCGAGCCCGACCTGCGGCGGAACGGTCCGCGGTGAGGCGATGGTGACGCCGGTGCAGATCGACTACCAGGTCGAGAACGGGGTGCGGGTCGCGATCAGCTACGACGCGGGCATCTACGACGGATCATGCGCGCTGACCGAGACAGTGACGTGGACGAACCTGGACACCGGATCCTCGGGCAGCCACGACCTGACCGCGGTGTCGACCATCGACGGTCACTACGGCTTCATCGGCTATGCGAACACCACGTTCGTGACAGGTCCGGGCACGGTGGTCGTCACGCTCAGCTCGTACCCGGATGCCGAGCTGCGCGTCACGACGTGACTGAACTCCCCGTCCCACTCTCACTTTAAGGCACACCGGGGGCTTGCGGCAAGACCCCCGAGCTGCGGCACAATCGCGCGGTCCGAGTCAGTCTGCAAGGGGGAGAGTCTTATGCCGCAGCGGCCCAAGCCTTTTGAAGTCCACGAGTCCGGTGCGTACCTGCACGGCACCAAGGCCGATCTGAAGGTGGGGGATCTCTTGGTGCCAGGGCACCGGTCGAACTACGACGACGGCCGGGCGATGAACCACGTGTACGTGACCCAGACGCTGGACGCCGCGGTGTGGGGAGCCGAGCTGGCAGCGGGTGACGGTCCCTGCCGGATCTACGTCGTGGAACCGCAGGGCCCACTCGAAGACGACCCGAACGTCACCGACAAGAAGTTCCCGGGCAACCCCACCCGGTCCTTCCGCACCCGCGAACCAGTGAAGATCGTCGGCGAAATCACCGACTGGGTGGGGCATTCCGATGAACAACTGCAGGCGATGCGCGACGGGCTGGCCGAACTACGGCGCAAAGGGCTCGACGTCATCTACGACTGAGCGGTCTCGATCCAGGTCGAAGGTTGTGGTCTCGGCGACCGAGCGGCGGTCCTCGGCGGGCGGCAGCTCGCCGTCGGGCCGCGGTCCCAGCTTGATCAGCGCCTGCGGGTGCGCCTCGCCGTCGAACACCTCGCATGTCAGCGCCAACCGATTGCGGGGGTCTTTCAGCGGATTGGTGAGCGGGCAACTCGCCAGCCCCAGCGAGGCGGCGGCCAGGGTCAGATCGCTGATCGCCTCCCCGGCCCGCAGCCGCGCCGCATCGCTGTCCGTCTCGGTCGCCACCACCAGCATCACGGCGTCGTCGCCGGCGTGGCCGGGTGCCGGGTCTCCGTAGCGCAGCGCGAACTCGGCGTCGCCGAGCCGGGCCCACCGTGCACTCGGGACCACCGCCAGCCGGACACCGAAGCGTTCCGCCCGCAGCACCAGCAGCTCGACCGTGCCCGCGGGCAGCGCCCCGTGATAGGAGCGACGGTCGGCGCGGCGACCGGTGATGGCCGCGGCCAGCTCGCGGGTGCCCTCGCCCGGGTCCGACCGGTGCAGTTCGAGCGCGGCCAGCACGGTGTCGTCGGGGGTGCGCTGGATCCGGCTCGACCAACCGGCGGCGGCGAGCGCGACTGCGCAGTGGTGCAGCACGGCGCCGCAGCTGAGGATCACGTCGCGGCGGTCGTCGTCGGAATCGCCGAGGCTGCGGGTCCAGTCGGCGAGCAGCCGTATTCCGCCGCGGTCGACGTGCCAGCGCCACGGTTGGGCGTTGCCGGCCGACGGTGCCCGCGCCGCGACGTCGAGCACATCCTCGAGCACGTCGATGTCGGGGAACGCCGTGGGCATGTCGTTCACCTCCACCCGATGCCGCCGCGGTTCAGTCCGTCGCCATTCTAGGAGGAGCGCTCGGCGACGCCTGGTACTGCGAGATCAGCCAGTGGCCGCCCTGCAGGACCAGGGTGACCCCGATCGCCAGGACCACGTCGGCGCGGTCCGGGTAGCCGAACGTCGCCGACAGATATCCGGTGGCGGACCGGTCGGTGAGGCGGCGGCTTTCGAGCACGCGGTAGTCCACCGTCATCCCCGCGGGCTGGGAGGCGTAGTAGGCGACGACAGCCGCCCTGCCGACGCCGTACGGGCGCAGACCCTGGAACACCGCATCATCGGTGAACACGGCGGCCACCCGGCCGGGATCGCGGCTATCGATCCCGGCCTTCCACTCGTCCATGACCGCGGAGACGATCTGTGCGGCAGCCATGTCAGTGGCCCGCGCTCTGGCCGCCGTCGACGTGCAGGATCTCGCCGGTCACGAACGGCGCGTTCTCCAGGTACAGGACGGCGTCGACGACGTCGTCGATCTCGCCGACACGGCCGAGGGGATGCAGTGCGGCGAACGCCGCGTACTCCGACGGCTGGTGCATCGGCGTGCGGATGATGCCGAGAGATACTGCGTTGGAACGGATTCCGCGCGAGCCCAACTCGACGGCGAGTGCGCGGGACGCGGCGTTCAGGCCGCCCTTGGTCAGCGACGCCAGCGCCGACGGTACCGCGGCGTTGGCGTGCTCGGCCAGCGTCGTGGAGATCGTGACGAGGTGGCCGCCGTCTCCCTGATCGAGCATCCGGGCCACCGCGGCCCGGGTGATGTCGAAGAAACCGCGCAGGTTCACACCGGTGATGGCGTCGTAGTCCTCGTCGGTGTAGTCGGCGAACGGTTTGGCGATGAAGATGCCCGCGTTGTTGACCACGGTGTCGATGCGTCCGAATCGTTCGACGGCGGCATCGACCACGCGTCGTCCTTCGCCGGGTTGTGCGATGTCGCCCGGGACGGCCAGCACCATCGGGTCGTCACCGGGTTCGATGGTGCGCGAGTTGGCCACCACCGCGTACCCGAGCTTGCGGTATCCGGCGACCAGACCGGCGCCGATTCCCTGCGATGCGCCGGTGATGATCGCGACGGGAGTTGTTGGGGTCATGTCGATGTCCTTTCTGAGGTGTTGCTTGTCCGAACGCCCGCGACATGGCGGCGAAGTCCGCGCGGCTGGGACCAATCGGCTCGCTCCTGATAGGCGCAGGCTCTCACTGCATTACGCTGGCCCGGGTGGAGCTGCGACAGCTGCGCTACTTCGTCACGGTGGCCGACGAACTGAACTTCGGGCGGGCCGCCGAACGGCTGCGCATCGCGGGTCCCTCACTGTCCCAACAGATCAAGGCGCTCGAGCGCGACCTCAAAGTGCAGCTCTTCGACCGCGACCGGCGGTCGGTGGAGTTGACGCCGGCCGGCTCCGCGCTGCTCCCGCGGGCCCGCGCCCTGATCGCCCAGGCCGACGAGTTGCGCCGCCATGCGCTCGGCCTGTCCTCCTCGGACCCGATCCGGATCGGCTATGTGCAGTGGTGCCCGACGGACTGGGCGGAGCGCGCGGCGGGTGTCGCCCAGCTTCGGGTGGACACCTGGGTGATGCCGTCACACGCGCAGGCCGCCAGGGTCGCCGACGGCAGCCTGGACCTCGCGATCTGCTGGGTCGAGCGAAAAGATCTGCAGGCGTTGTCGCTCGACGCGCGACTGGTCGGCGCCGATCGCCTCTACGCGGTGAGCGCCGGACGTGACGGCGGCCCGGTCGCCGCGCGCGACGTCACGGTGCTGCTGGACTCCGACGAGGCAAGCTGGTCGTCGTGGAACCGCTACGCAGAACAGTTCGCGGCCGCGACGGGCGCGCGGGTGGAGCACGTCGAGGACGGCGGGGTGACCGGATCCACCTTCTACGACCATGTCCGCCGGCTCCGGCGCCCGGTGCTGAACAACCCGAAGGGGCAGAACGATTCAACCCCGGCAGACCTGACCCGTCGGGCGGTGCAGCACCCCACGCCGATGTGGACCTGGTCCCTGGTGTGGCGCCGGGACGAGCCGAACCCGCTGGTCCACAACGTCGTCGACGCGCTCTCTGTCGGCGTGGACGACTCGCCCGTCATCGCGCCGGGGATGTGGCTTCCTGCCGACGATCCGCACCGCGCGGTGTCGGACTGAGTTCGGCCCAGCCCGACTTCAGCCAGGCGGCGGTGAGCGCCGAGAGCGCCACGACCGCGGCAGACACCAGCAGTGTGCTGCGGTAGCCGTGGTGGACAAGAGGATTCACGAGCAGCGGGCCGAGCACCTGCCCGACGGAGTATCCGGCGGTCAGCAGCGCCACCGCGCCGGGGAAGGCCAGGTCTCGTCCCGCGGCCAATGCCGTGGTGCTCACCCCGATGAACGTGCCGCCGAACGCCACCGCGCCGATCAATGCCGGTGTCGCGCCACCGAGTAACGCCGGCAGGCATATTCCGCCCGCCTGCACGAGCAGGGCGACGACGAGCAGCGCGGGCCGCGACCAGCGCGTGCCGGCCATCGCCCACAACGCCGCCGACGGTGCGGCCGCAAGACCGACCACGAGCCACGCCGCGTTGCCGAGCGGTCCCGGCGAAGCCTGACCGATGGCGGCGACCAGGAATGTGCCGGCGATGATGTAGCCGACCCCCTCGAGTGTGTAGCACAGGAGCAGCACCAGGAACCACTTCCGCGGGCCCTGGGTCGCCGACGCCGCCGAGGGCGCGGGTGCGCCCGCGGGGCGCATCCGCCACGCGACGGCACCGGTCGCGGCAGCCAGAGCCGCCGAAACCCACCAGGCCGCCCGCCACCCCGTGACGGGCAGGAGGAGTACCACCGCGGCCGACAGCGCGATGCCCAGCCCCACGCCGCCGAAACCCCAGCCGGGAAGCTGCGCCGACCGGCCCCTGGCGTGATCGAGCATCCAGTCGACGGCGATCACGAACAACACCGCGCTCGCGAATCCGGCGAGGCCACGGATCACCACCCAGGTGAGCACGTCGTGGGCCGCCGGCATCACCGCCAGCGCGGCGACGTTGAGGATCAGGGCTGCGCGCCACGTCGGCACGGTGCGGACCAGCCGGGGCAGCAGTGACCCCGCGAGTGCCCCGGCGAAGTAACCCAGGTAGTTCGCGGTCGCCAGAGCGCCGGTGCCGCCCGGCGGCAGGCCCGCCTGGGCGGTCATCAACGGGACGATCGGGGTGTAGACGAACCGGCCGATACCCATGGCGGCCGCCAATCCGGCGGCGCCACAAGCGATGTGGATGTGTGACCGATGCAGGTGCATTCAGCCATGCTGGCCGCGCCGCGGGGGTCGCGCCACGACCGGTTTCCTCCCAGCTATGAGGTGCCGGCTCGCAGGACCGTCAGCCCCAGTTGCTCAGCCCCCACAGTGACATCACCGGCGACACCAGCGACGCGTGCACGATGCGGCCGAACAGGTCGTCGCTGTGGGCGAACAGGATGCCGACCGCCGCGACGGTGCCGTCGGGCAGTCGGGCGTACACCGGGGCGCCGGAGTCGCCCAGGTCGTCCCAGGCGCGGAAGGACACCTGGTTGTCGGTGATGTTCGTGATCGGACCGCAGGACAGGCCGGTGCGCGCCCCGGACTTGCACAACTGGGGCTGCGTCGCACGTAACTCGGCGGCGTCCATCACCCGTGACACCCGCAGCCTGTCGACCTCGCTGACCAGCGGCACCGTGCTGCCCGCCAGGTCCACCAGGCCGACGTCGCGCACCCCGGGCAGCACATCCCAGCGCACGTAGCGGCCCACGACGCGATCACCGGTCGGGGTGCGCTGCAGCACCGTGTCGTTGACGGGATCCCGGTCGCAGTGCCCCGCCGTCAGCATCGCCGGCGACCCGTTCGGGGTGCGGACGGTGAACCCGGCCGTGCACTGGTACGGCTGGCCGTTCCCGGCGAGCGTGGTGCTGACCAGGTAGGCGCCCGGACTGGCGACGGGGTACTCGCCGAACGCGTGGGCGGCGGGTGACTGGGTGAACGCCAGCGCGGCCAGCGCGGCGACGACGCCCGCGGCGGCCTTGAGTCGATTTCGCATCACCACTGGCGTACCCACTTTGCCCCCCGGCCGCGCTGTGATGGATCTCGCAAAGGTGTCATCTATGCGAAAATGCATCTGGCGCAGCGGCATTGGGTGCCGTCATAGCCATATCGACGTCGCTTCCACCGGGTTGATCCGCATACCGTGTCCGCCGATGTCGTAGCTGATGAATGCGCGGAGCCCTTCAGAGCGGACGGTCCACCCGTTGATGTGGTCCGTCTGTCCTGCACCGACGACGATGTCGGCGGACTCGGGGCCGGGAACAGATCCCGCGATGTAGTACACCGCGCCCGTGCCGAGCATCACCGCGAGGTTCATCCCCTTCGGTGTCGCCTGGAACGTCTGCCCGTCGACGCGGCCGCACACCGTGGCGGGACGTCCACGCCCCTGCCAGTC
Source organism: Mycolicibacterium parafortuitum (assembly GCF_002086815.1). Classification (GTDB taxonomy): domain Bacteria; phylum Actinomycetota; class Actinomycetes; order Mycobacteriales; family Mycobacteriaceae; genus Mycobacterium; species Mycobacterium parafortuitum. The sequence continues at coordinate 171,028 of NZ_MVID01000008.1, read as the reverse complement.
GGCACTGATCAGGCACCGGATCTGGCCGTCCAGAATCCGGACCGTCCGGTCGGGTTCGGCCGCGGCCGTTGCCGGGGCCGCGGTGAGCGCACCGAGAACCGCCACTGTCGCCGACATTGCGGCAAACGCACGAACCATGCTGCCTCCACGTTGAGCGCGAGCATCTCCAGTCCAGCGATGCTCTCACGTCCAGGCAAGGCGCACGGGTGAATTGAGGGCAAACTTCGCCCGGCGGCCGCCGCCGGTGTGCTATCCACAGGTATGTCCCGGGTGGTGGCCGCCGGTGTCCTCCGCGTTCTCGGCGCGTGCGGTGTTGCGCTGCTCGCCGCACCGCAGGCACACGCCGACCGTGTCGAGCCCGTCCCGATCTACGGTTTCTACGACCTGCACATCGACTTCGCCCGGCAGACGTTCGACGGGGCGCCGACGCCGATGGACGCGGTGACCTTTCCGGCGTCGTTCACCACCCGGTGCGACGTGGACGGATGCGTCGCCACCATGGACAACGCCGACGACCACGCCCGCAACCCGGGAGCCCCGGTGGAGTACGAGTACCGGTGGGCCGACGGCCGCTGGGAGACCAGCGGTGAGTATCCGTACTTCTGCGATCGCAACGACCCGGCGAGCGCGGTGACCGCGCAGCGCTCGGATCACTGGATCCCGAATCTCGACGGTAGCTTCCACGGTGAGCGCACCCTGGTCGTCGGCGGAGCAGGGTGCCCGGGGGAGGGGCCCGGCACCCACCGGGTGCCGATATCCCTGACCCCGATCGACCCGCCGCGCTAGCGGCAGACGGTTAGTTGCACACAGCGCCCACCGCCGCCGAGCGCACCAGCTTCGTGTACTTGGCCAGCACCCCCGTCTTGTACACCGGCGGCAGCGGTTCGAAACCGGCCTTGCGCGACTCGAACTCGGCCTCGTCGACCAGGATGTCCAGCGTGCCGTTGGCGACGTCGAGCCGGATCCGGTCCCCGTCGCGCACGAACGCGATCGGTCCGCCGTCGACGGCCTCGGGCGCGATGTGTCCGACACACAGCCCGGTCGTCCCACCGGAGAACCGGCCGTCGGTCATCAGCAGCACGTCCTTGCCCAGGCCGGCGCCCTTGATGGCGCCGGTGATCGCCAGCATCTCGCGCATGCCGGGGCCACCCTTGGGGCCCTCGTAGCGGATCACGACGACGTCGCCGTGGGTGATCGTGCCGTCCTCGAGCGCATCGAGCGCGGCCCGCTCCCGCTCGAAAACCCTTGCGGTGCCCTCGAACACGTCGGAGTCGAACCCGGCCGACTTGACCACCGCCCCCTCCGGGGCCAGCGATCCGTGCAGGATCGTGATGCCGCCGGTCGGGTGGATCGGGTTGTTCATCGCCCGCAGCACCTTGCCGTCGGGATCCGGCGGTTCGATGTGGGCGAGGTTCTGCGCCATCGTCTCACCGGTCACAGTCAGGCAATCGCCGTGCAGCAGACCGGCATCCAGCAGCGCGCGCATCACCACGGGCACCCCGCCGATCTCGTCGACGTGCTTCATCACGTACGCGCCGAACGGCTTCACATCGGCCAGGTGCGGCACCTTCTGGCCGATCCGGGTGAAGTCCGCCAACGTCAGCTCGACCTCGGCCTCCCATGCGATCGCGAGCAGGTGCAGCACCGCGTTGGTGGACCCACCGAACGCCATCACCACGGCGATCGCGTTCTCGAACGCCTCCTTGGTCAGGATGTCGCGGGCGGTGATGCCGCGGCGCAGCATCTCGACCACCGCCTCGCCCGAGCGGCGCGCGAACTCGTCGCGGCGCTTGTCGATCGCCACCGGGGATGCGCTGCCCGGCAACGACATTCCGAGCGCCTCGGCCGCCGAAGCCATCGTGTTGGCGGTGTACATGCCGCCGCAGGCACCCTCACCGGGACAGATGGCGCGTTCGATGATGTCGACGTCCTCGCGTGACATCAGCCCGCGCGCACACGCGCCGACCGCCTCGAACGCGTCGATGATCGTGACTTCCTTCTCCGTACCGTCGGTCAGCCGAGCGGTGCCCGGCATGATCGAGCCGTTGTAGAGGAAGACGCTCGCCAGGTTCAGCCGCGCGGCGGCCATCAGCATGCCGGGGATCGACTTGTCGCAGCCGGCCAGCAGGACCGACCCGTCCATGCGCTCGGCCTGCATCACCGTCTCGACGCTGTCGGCGATCACCTCACGCGACACCAGCGAGAAGTGCATGCCCTCGTGGCCCATCGAGATTCCGTCGGAGACGGAGATGGTGCCGAACTCCAGCGGGTAACCGCCCGCGGTGTGCACACCGCCCTTGACCGCCTGCGCCAGTCGCTGCAGTGACATGTTGCACGGGGTGATCTCGTTCCAGGACGATCCGACGCCGATCTGGGGCTTGCCCCAGTCGTCGTCGGTCATCCCGACCGCGCGCAACATGCCGCGCGCCGCGGTGCGCTCCAGCCCGTCGGTGACGTCGCGGCTGCGGGGTTTGATGTCCGGGGTATCGGCAGGTCCTGAGGGCATGCGGTTGATTATGCGCCCGGCGGTGGGTCGGTAAAACCCAGGTAGATACCCCCGAGGGGTACTAGTACGCTGGCCGCATGACGTCGATCTTCGTCCGTCTGATCGCCGCGGTGTGCGCCCTGCTGCTGGTGTCCGGCTGCGGTGGCGGGCAGAACCCGGGGGAGGAGTCCACCGGTTCGCCGAGCCTGGAGTCGCCCGTCATCACCGGCAACCCGGCCGGCTACAACTCCGCCGACATCACTTTCGCCACCCTGATGGTCAAGCACCACCAGCAGGCGATCGAGCTGGCGAAACTGGCAGGGCCGCGGTCGGCGAACACCGAGCTCAACAGCCTGGCCGATCAGATCGTCGCGACCCAGCAACCCGAGATCAACATCCTCAACGTGTTCCTGGTGCAGTGGGACGAGAACCCGGACATCCGCGCCGACGGCGGTGGGGAGTCGCCGAGCGACGCCCCCGAGGCGTCGGTCCCGGGGACGATCGACGACGCGACGATGGCGCGGTTGGAGTCGCTGACCGGGCCGGAATTCGACAAACTATGGCTGGAGTCGATGGTCGGCCAGCACCAGGGCGGTGTCGCCATCGCCAACGACGAGATCGCCGACGGCGCCAACGTGGACGCGGTCTCGGTCGCCAGGACGATCGTGGCCGGTCTGGACCCTCAGATCGCTCAGATGAAGAAGATGCTGGAGGGCATGCCGTGACCGACAGTTCCACCACCGCGCCCAGCGAGGCGCACGGCTACTCGGCGCAGAAGGAGAACTACGCCAAACGGCTGCGCCGCATCGAGGGCCAGGTCCGCGGGATCGCGAAGATGATCGACGAGGACAAGTACTGCATCGATGTGCTGACCCAGATCAGCGCGGTGAACAGCGCGCTGCAGTCGGTGGCGCTCGGGCTGCTCGACGAGCATCTGGGCCATTGCGTCAGCCACGCGGTGGCCGCCGGCGGCGCCGAGGCGGACGAGAAGCTCGCCGAAGCCTCCGCGGCGATCGCGCGCCTCGTCCGGTCCTGACCGGAACGAGTTCGACGAGCTCGTCGCGTGTCGGGGGCGCGGAGTAGTATCGAACACATGTTCGACGAGCTGTTCGACATCGATCCGGGGGCTTCCGAGGAGGACCTCCGGATCCTCGTCGAGCACTACGAACAGCTCAAGTCGAAGGCCGCCGCGGCCCAGGTCCGCGCAACGGCGCTGTGGGCCGCAAAGCGCGCGGCCGCCGAACAGGCCGCCGGAATACCGCAGAAGCGGCGCGGAAAGGGGTTGGCGTCGGAGATCGCGCTGGCGCGCCGCGACGCCCCGGTGAAGGGCAACACCCATCTCGGTGTGGCCAAGGCGCTGGTCCATGAGATGCCGTACACGCTCGCGGCGCTGCAGGCCGGGGTGTTGTCGGAGTATCGCGCCACGCTGATCGTGCGCGAATCGGCGTGTTTGTCCCTGGCTCACCGGCGACAGCTTGATGCCGAGATGTGCGCCGACATGGCGAGACTGGCAGGGTGGGGCGACAACCGGGTGGCCGGTGAAGCCAAGCGGATCACCGCCCGCCTGGACGCCGCGGCCGTGGTCGAGCGCAACAACAGAGCCGCCAACGCTCGCTGTGTCACGACCCGGCCCGCTCCCAACGGCATGGTCTACGTGACGTTCCTGATGCCGCTGTCGCAGGGTATCGGCATGTACGCCGCACTCAGGCGCGCGGCCGACGTGACCGGCGACGGTCGCTCGCGGGGGCAGGTGATGACCGACACGGCCTACGAGCGCATCTCCGGGCGCGCGGTGACCACACCACCGGATCTCAACCTGAACCTGGTGTTGGCAGACACCACGTTGTTCGGCGGCGACGACAGCCCCGGCTACCTGCAGGGCTACGGGCCGGTGCCGGCTGAGGTGGTCCGGCGGCTGCTCAGCGACGCGATCACCGACGAGAACGCCAAAGTCACTCTGCGCCGCCTCTACCGCCACCCCGACTCAGGGCAGCTGGTGGCGATGGAGTCGCGGTCGCGGATCTTCCCCAAGGGGCTCGCGATGTTCATCGGGCTACGCGATCAGACGTGCCGGACCCCCTACTGCAACGCCCCGATTCGCCACCACGACCACGCCACCCCCGACCGCGGCGGTGGAAAAACCAGCGCGCTCAACGGCCTTGGACTGTGCGAGGCGTGCAACTACGCCAAAGAGGCGCCCGGATGGCGGGTGCGCACCAGCGAGGACAACGGCGCCCATTCCGCCGAATTCTGCACTCCCACCCATGCCGTGTACTACTCGATCGCCCCACCGCAACCAGGCACCCGCATCATCCGCCGCAGCGTTGTCGAAGACCAGTTCAGCATCGACCTCGCTCTCTTCGAGGCGGCCTAGACATCGGTACGTTCACCGAGACCCGACGCCGGGTATGGGGACAGCGTTGCTGCCGCCCACCGACGAGGAAGTGCCCGATTGCTGCGCATCGCGTTGATCGCACACGCCCACTTCCCGATCCGGGAACCGTTCGCGGGCGGCATCGAGGCCCACGTCTTCCACCTGACCCGCGCACTGGTGGCCCGCGGTCACGCGGTGACGCTGTTCGCCGCCCCGGGCACCGATCTCGGCTGCAGTGACCCGGCGCTGACGATCCAGGAGCTGCCCCGCACCGCCGCGGCCTCGGTGCCGTGGCCGTTGCCAGGCGCGGTCAAGGAGTCCCACCACCGTGCGTTCACCGGGCTGATGGCCGACCTCGCCACTGCCGAGGACGCGTTCGACGTCGTGCACAACCACAGCCTCAACCCGGTACCGGTGCTGGCGGCGACCAGACTGCGCGCCCCGGTGCTGACCACGCTGCACACCCCGCCGTTCCCGATGCTGGAGGCCGCCGTCGGTGCCGTCGCGCGCACCCGGCTGATGTTCGCCGCCGTCAGCGAGCGGTCGGCGGCCTCGTGGGCGCACGTCGGCATCCGGCGGTTGACGGTGGTGCGCAACGGTATCGACGTCGAGGGCTGGCCGCTCGGCGCGGGCGGCGAGCACCTCGTGTGGTCGGGCCGGATCCTGCCCGAGAAAGCCCCGCACCTGGCGATCGACGCGGCGCGGCGTGCCGGGCGCAGGCTCGTGCTCGCAGGCCCGGTCAGCGACCCCGACTACTTCCGGCTCGACATCGAGCCGCGCCTCGACGACCGGATCACCTATGCCGGGCACCTGGACCGGGAAACGCTGGCAGTGTTGATCGGTGGCGCCGCGGCCGCATTGGTGACCCCGTTGTGGGACGAGCCGTACGGTCAGGTCGCGGCCGAGGCGATGGCGTGCGGAACGCCCGTGGTCGCGTTCGCCACCGGCGGCCTGCCCGAACTGGTCGACGAGCGGTGCGGATGCCTGGTCCCGCCGGGTGACGTGGACGCGATGGCCGCCGCCGTCGCCGACGCGTCACGGTTGTCGCGGTCGCTGGTGCGCAAGGTCGCGGTCGCCGAACACGGCCTGGCGGCGATGGTCGACAACTACCTCGCGCTCTATCAGGCGCTGGTCGCCGAACGCGGGGGCTAGTGAGACAACGCGGCTATTGAGACAATGCGGCGTCGATGCGCTGCACCTTCGCGGCGAGCTGGCCGGTGAAGCCGGGCCGGATGTCGGCCTTGAGGACCAGGCTCACCCGCGGCGACACCGCCGCGACCGCGTCGACCGCCTGCTTGACGACGGCCATCACCTCGTCCCATTCGCCCTCGATGTTGGTGAACATCGCGTTGGTCTCGTTGGGCAGGCCCGACGCGCGGACCACCCGGACGGCCTCGGCGACCGCGGCACTGACACCGCCGGTGTCGTCTCCGGCGGACGGACTGATGCTGAACGCGACGATCATGGTGACCAGTGTGACCGGCCTCGTTCACCGGTAACGGATCGTCCCCCGGAGGCGAACAACAGTGCAGGTCAACACCCCTTCGTCGAACGGTGCCGGAGTCCGGCCGCAGCGTTCGCCAGCAGGAACGACCGTGGCGCTGTGCCACACTGGGGTCAGTCGCCGGACTGGAGGTAACGCATGCGGCAGCGAAACAGGAGACGGCTCATCGCCCTGCTGACGACAGCGGGCGTGGTCGCGGGACTGACGCTCGCCGCGCCGTCGGCACTGGCCCAGCCGGCGCTCGAACCCGTCCCGGCCCCTGCTCCGGTGCCCGCGCCGCCGGCGGATCCGGCCGCGCTGCCGAACCCGGGCGCCGCCCCGGCGGCGGCCACCTCCGTCGACACGGCCGCTCCGGCCAGGGATCCGTTCGCGATCATCCCCGGCACCCCGCAGCCGATCCCCGAGGGCACGCCCGCCGGCCAGAACCCGAACCCGTTCGTCGGGCAGCCGCCGTTCGTGCCGCCGTCGTTCAACCCGACCAACGGCTCGATCGTCGGCGCGGCCAAGCCGATCTACATCAACTTCCAGCGTCCGATCGCCAACAAGCAGATGGCCCAGGACGCGGTCCACATCTCGTCGAACCCGCCGGTTCCCGGCCGGTTCTACTGGGTCACCGACACCCAGCTGCGCTGGCGCCCTCAGGACTTCTGGCCGGCGGGCACCGTCGTCACCATCGACGCCGCGGGCACCAAGTCCAGCTTCACCGTGCCCGAGCAACTGGTCGCGACCATCGACAACGACACCAAGCAGATGGAGGTCCATCGCGACGGTGTGCTGGAGCAGACCTTCCCGGTGTCGATGGGCAAGCCCGGCTACGACACCAGGAACGGCACCTACTACGTGCTGGAGAAGTTCGACGAGATCGTGATGGACTCCTCGACGTACGGGGTTCCCGTCGACGACCCGTCCGGTGAGGGCTACAAGCTCAAGGTCAAGGACGCGGTTCGCATCGACAACAGCGGGATCTTCGTCCACGGCGCACCGTGGTCGGAAGGCGCGCAGGGCAACAGCAACGTCAGCCACGGGTGCATCAACCTCAGCGCCGAGGATGCGGCGTGGTTCCGGAAGAACTTCGGCAGCGGCGACGCGGTGGTCATCAAGAACACCGACGGCGGCTTGTACGACCTCCCCGACGGTGCGTCGGATTGGCAGATGTTCTGACCGGATAGTCCTTTCGCGGTCGGTGGCGCGCCCGGCGTGCCACGATGGGGACAGGCCGGCGGCGGCCCGGCCGTCGGCGCTGGAACCGAGGGTGGGCGATGCCCGACAGCGAGTCCGACACGACCGAACCCGGTGACCGCAGGGCGCTGACGCGCGCGATCGCGGTGGTCGCCCTGCTCACGCTCGCGATGGTGTCGCTACGCGGATACCTGCCCGGCGAACAACGCCGCCCCGAACCCGAACCCGTCGACGGCGGCTCCGGCACCGTCGCGGTGATCGTGATGCTGACCGTGTCGATCGCGGCCATCGCGATCTCGATCCTGGCGCAGGCCCTGCACCGGTCCGCCGGCCCGGCCGCGGCGGACCCCCGCCGGGAGATGCGCGCCGGCCGCGGCACCCTGCCGTGGCGCCAGCTGCTGATCGCCGCCGCCGTCCTGGTCGCGTGGACGCTGGTACTGCTGATGCTGATGCGCTGGGCCTCGGTGCCGGTCGATGACGCGGTGGCCGGCGACGCCCCGGTACTCGACGAACCGTCACGCCCAGACGACGCCACCGACGCGGGCCGGCAGCGACCGCCTGCGCCGCAGGGCGGCAACGTCTTCGGCATCCTCGCGGTCGCGACGATGGTGCTGCTGGCGCTGTCGGTGACCGCGACCCTGCTGCGGCGCCGGCCCCGTGAACCCGTCCCGCCGCCGGCGCCCGACCGCCCGCGGACCCGGCCCCGGGCGCCCGGCACCGACCTGGCCCGTGCCGCCGAGCTCGGCCTGGCCGAGATGGACGACCCCGACCGCGACCCGCGCGAGGCCATCATCGCGTGCTACCTGGCGATGGAACGGGAACTCGGGAAGTCGCCCGGCACCACACCGCAGGACTCCGACACCCCGTCCGAGGTGCTGGCCCGCGCGATCCAACGCGAGGTGCTGCAGGCCGGGCACGCCACCCGGCTGGTTGAGCTGTTCGAGGAGGCGCGGTTCAGCCCGCACGTGATGGACGACGGGCACCGCGCCGACGCGGTGGCCGCGCTGCAGGCCGTGCTCGTCGAGCTTCGGGTGGCGACATGACGAAAATCGTTGTGGGTGCGGTGATTCTGGTAGTTGCGGTGCAGCTGTTCGCGCTGACCCAGTTGGAGCGCGATGTGGTGATCGCGGTGACCGGGGCGGCGCTGGCGTGTGCGTTGATCGCGGTGCGGACCCGGATGGCGCACGAGGACGCACCGCCCGACGACGGAGTGTCCGACGATGCGGCGGCGGCGATCCAGCGGTGGCTGGCGCGCACCGAGACGCTGATCTCCTGGTCGGAGTCGTCGCGCGCGGACTGGGACCGAAGGTTGCGCCCGATGCTGGCCCGGCAGTTCGAGCTCGCCTCGGGGCGCCGTAAAGCCAAGGACGCCAGGGCATTCCAGGCGACCGGCCAGATGGTGTTCGGCGACGCGCTCTGGCCTTGGGTCGATCCGGAGAACATCAGCCGCACCGGCGCCGCCGAGCTGGGACCGGGCCGCCGCACGCTCGACGAGATCCTGCGACGACTGGAGCGGCTGTGAGCACACCGGCGGTGACCACCGAACGCTGCGAGGCGGTCCTCGACGAGATCGGCCGCGCCGTGGTCGGTAAACGTGCCGCGCTGAACCTGATCCTGATCACCGTGCTGGCCCGCGGGCACATCCTGGTCGAGGACCTGCCCGGCCTCGGCAAGACGCTGATCGCCAAATCTTTCGCCGCCGCACTGGGCCTGGAGTTCACCCGCGTGCAGTTCACCCCGGACCTGCTGCCCGCCGACCTGCTCGGCTCGACGATCTACGACATGCAGTCGGGCCGGTTCGAATTCCGCCGGGGACCGATCTTCACCAACCTGCTGCTCGGCGACGAGATCAACCGCACCCCGCCGAAGACGCAGGCGGCGCTTCTGGAGGCGATGGCCGAGCGTCAGGTCAGCATCGACGGGGCGACCCATCGGCTGCCCGACCCGTTCCTGGTGCTGGCCACCGACAATCCGATCGAGTACGAGGGCACCTACCCGCTGCCCGAGGCGCAGCTGGACCGGTTCGCGATCCGGCTCGAGCTCAAATACCTGTCGCAGCCGGAGGAGGCGACGATGCTGCGCCGCAGGCTCGACCGCGGGTCCGAGCCGGTGCCGGTGCGCCGGGTCGTCGACGCCGACGAGCTGCTGCACATGCAGGAGTCCGTGGAGCAGGTCAGCGTGCACGACGACGTGGTGCACTACGTGGTGTCGCTGGCCGCGGCGAGCCGGCAACACCCGCAGGTGGCTGTCGGGGCAAGCCCCCGCGCCGAACTCGACCTGGTGCAGCTGGCCCGCGCCCGCGCACTGTTGGCCGGCAGGGACTACGTGATCCCCGAGGACGTCAAGGCGCTCGCCGTGCCGACGATGGCGCACCGCATCAGCCTGCGGCCCGAGATGTGGGTGCGCAAGGTGCAGGGTGCCGACGTCGTCGAGGAACTGCTGCGCCGCACACCGGTGCCCAGGGCCGGGTAGCGGTATGCCCGAGGTCGAACTGCGTTGGCGCGCTTCTGTTGTCACGCAGTCGGCCGCGACGTGTGTCGCGGCGGCGATGGTCGCCGCGCTGGTCACCGGACGCTGGGAGCTCGTCGGCTTCGCCGCGCCGCTTGCCGGGATCCTGTGCTCGCTCGGCTGGCAGCGCCGCGCTCCGACCGTCACCGTGCACGCCGATCCGGACTTCCAGCGCTGCTTCGAGGACGAGCCCGCGCGGGTGACGGTGCGCGCCGACACCGGCGACGGCGTCGCGGTGACGCTGGACTGTCAGTCCGTGTCCGGGATGGACCTCGAACCCGGTGGCACGGGTGCGGTGCTGGCGCGCGCGTCGCGGTGGGGCCGCTATCCGATCCGGGCCTCGGTGCGGGTCACCGGCCGCGGTGGACTGCTCGAGGGCCACGGCACCGTCGATGCCGCCGAGGTGTGCGTATTCCCGGTCGCGCCAAGCCAACCCACCGGGATCCCGCTGACCGACCTGCTCGACCGGCTCGGCACACACCTGACCCGGCACACCGGTGCGGGGGTGGAGTTCGCCGACATCCGCCCCTACGTTCCCGGCGACCAGCTGCGCACGGTCAACTGGCCGGTCAGCGCCCGCCGCGGCAGCCTGCACGTCACCGAACGGCTCACCGACCGGGCGGCCGACGTGGTGGTGCTCGTCGACACCTATCCGCAACCGCCCGGCCCGGCCACCCGGGCGACCGAACGCACCGCGCGCGGCGCCGCGCAGGTGGTGCAGAGCGCACTGCGCTACGGCGACCGCGCCGGCCTGGTCGCATTGGGTAGCCGCACCACCCGCTGGCTGGGCGCCGACATCGGCCGGCGGCAGTTCTACCGCATCCTCGACACCATGCTCGGCGCGGCCGACACGTTCGAGAAGGCGACCGGCACCCTCGCGCCGCGCGCCGCGGTGCCGACCGGTGCGATCGTGATCGCGTTCTCGACGATGCTGGACACCGAATTCGCGCTGGCGCTGATCGACCTGCGCAGACGCGGCCACCCGGTGATCGCGGTCGACGTGCTCGACGGCAGCCCGGTCGAGGGCGACCACGACCCGCTAGTGCACCGCATGTGGGCGATGCAGCGCTCCTTCATGTACCGCGATATGGCGACCGTCGGTGTGGACGTCGTGCGCTGGCCGGCGGACGCGACGCTGGACCAGGCGATGGCACTGGTCCCGGTGCACCGGAGCCGCCGATGAGCAGGTTCGCGGCCATCGCGTTCGGGCTGCTGATGGTCGGGGCCGTCGCCTACCGGGCGGACGGGCTGGCCGTGATGGTCGCGGGGATCGCCGCGACGGCGGTTCTCGCGTCGGCGTGGGTGCGGCCCGCCGCGACCGCCGCGGTGCTGCTGGCGGTGCTGACAGTGGTGCTCGGGGCGCCGGCGCCGATGCACGCGGTATTGGCCGGGCTCGCCGCCGCGGTGTATCTCGTGGTGCTGCACACCGATCCGACCGTGCCGACGATGGCGTTCGCGGTCGGTTTCGCCGCCGCGGCTGCCGCGGTGGTGGTGCTGCCCGTGCAGGTGGCGTGGCTACCGTTGGCGGCGCCGACCGCGCTGCTCGCCGGGTATCTGCTGGCGGTGCGGCCGTTCACCCGATAGCAGTTCCGTCCCTCACATCACGTGTCGACGCGGGCCCGTGGGGAACCCAGCCAGAGTACGAGGAGGTACACATGCCCGATGCGAAGGCGCCCGATCTGAAGACCGCTCCTGCACCGGTGTTGCTCTACGACGGAATCTGCGGAGTCTGCAACGGCGCGGTGCAGACCATCCTGCGACTCGACCCGCACGGCAGCCTGCGCTTCGCGCCGCTGCAGGGCGATTTCGCCGAAGGCGTGATCGACCACCACCCGTTCCTGGCCGGCGTCGACTCCATCGTGTTCGTCGAGGACCCGGGCGGCGCCGGTGAGCAGGTCGCGATCAAAACCGATGCGGCGCTTCGCGTCGCGAAGTACCTCGGCGGGCCGTGGCACGCGTTCCGCGCCGCGGCAGTGATCCCGGCGCCGCTGCGCGACCGGCTCTACGACGGATTCGCCCGTGTCCGGTACCGCATCTTCGGCACCCACGACACCTGCCCGATCCCGTCACCGGAGGTACGCGCCCGCTTCCTGGACTGAGTGGCCCTCAGTTCCAGATGTGCACCCGGCGTTCGGGTTCCAGGTACAGTTCATCGTCCTCGGTGACCTCGAACGCGTCGTAGAACGCGTCCATGTTCCGGATCACGCCGTTGCACCGGAACTCCGGCGGTGAATGCGGGTCCACCGCCAGGCGCCGGATCGCCTCGGCCTCACGGGATTTCGTGCGCCACACCTGCGCCCAGCCGAAGAACACCCGCTGCTCGCCGGTCAATCCGTCGATCACCGGGGCCGGCTTCCCCTTCAGCGACAGCCGGTAGGCCAGCAGTGCTATCGAAAGCCCGCCCAGGTCGCCGATGTTCTCCCCGACGGTGAACGCACCGTTGACGTGATGCGACGGATCCAGGCCGCGCGGGGTGAACTGTTCGTACTGCTCGATCAGAGCCTTTGTGCGCTTGCCGAATTCGGCGCGATCCTCGTCGGTCCACCAGTCCACCAGGTTTCCGTCGCCGTCGTACTTGGCGCCCTGGTCGTCGAAGCCGTGCCCGATCTCGTGGCCGATGACCGCGCCGATCCCGCCGTAGTTGGCGGCGTCGTCGGCGTCGGCGTCGAAGAACGGCGGCTGCAGGATCGCCGCGGGGAACACGATCTCGTTCATTCCCGGGTTGTAGTACGCGTTCACCGTCTGCGGCGTCATGAACCACTCGTCGCGGTCCACCGGTCCGCCGAGTTTGGCCAACTCCCGGTCATACTCCAGCGCATAACCGCGGCGGTAGTTGCCGTACAGGTCGTCGCGGGCGATCACCAACGCCGAATAGTCGCGCCACTTGGCCGGATAACCGATCTTCGGGGTGAACTTGTCGAGCTTGGCCAGCGCCTTCTCCCGGGTCTGCGGCGTCATCCAGTCCAGCTCGTTGATGCTGACCCGGTAGGCCTCCCGCAGATTGGCCACCAGCTCGTCCATCCGGGCCTTCGCCTGCGGCGGGAAGTACCGTTCCACGTACATCCGGCCCAGCGCCTCACCCATCAGGCTCTCGACCACCGAAACACCGCGCTTCCAGCGGTCCCGGATCTCCTCGGTGCCCGAGAGCCGCTTGCCGTAGAACGAGAAGTCCTCGGCGACAAGCTCGTCGGTCAGCAGGCCCGCCCGCGCGTGGATCACGCGCCACCGCAGCCAGTTCTTCCAGTCCTCCAGCGGCTCGCTCGCCCACAGGCCGGCGAACGCGGTCAAGAAATCAGGTTGGCGCACCACCACTTCGGCGGATTTCTCCTGGTCGGCACCCAAGCCGGCCAGCCACCGCGTCCAATCGAAGCCCGGCGCCTGCTCGACGAGCTCGGCGAACGTGCGCAGGTTGTAGGTCAGGTCCGCGTCGCGACGCTTGACCACGTCCCAGTGCGCGGCCGCGATCTTGGTCTCCAGCGCGACGATCCGCTCGGCGGTCCCCGCGTGATCCGCCGGGTCCCCGCCGAAGACCAGCGCGAACATCGCGGCGATGTGGCCGGGGTAGGCGGCCAGGATCTCGGCGTGCTGCTCCTCGCGGAAGTAGGACTCGTCGGGCAGCCCGATCCCGGACTGCGTCAGGTGCAGCAGGTAGCGGGTGGAGTTCTTCGAATCGGTGTCGACGTAGACGCCGGTGCCGCCGCCGATTCCGGTGCGCTGCAGCGCGCCAAGGGCCTCGGCCAGGTCATCGGGCGAGGACGCGTCGTCGACGGGCGCCAGCTCGTCACGCAACGGTGCCAGTCCGCGCTCACGGATGGTCTGCTCGTCCATGAAGCTCGCGTACAGGTCGCCTATGCGGGTGGCGTCGGTGCCGTCGGCGGCACCCGACGCGGCTTCGGCGATCAGATCCCGGATCTGTTCCTCGGCACGGTCATAGAGCGTGCGGAACGCGCCGTCGGTGGCCCGGTCGCCGGGGATCTGGTACTCGGCCAGCCAGCGGCCGTTGACGTGACCGAACAAGTCGTCCTGCGGGCGGGCGTCGGCGTCGACGTAGCGCAGGTCGATGCCGGACTTCAGGGATGTAGGAGAGGTCGCTTCTACCGTCACCCCACCAGGGTGCCAGACGGCGCGGGACCCGGCCGCCGTCCAGGTACCCTCACGCGCATGCCCGACGACGAGCACGTCCCCGAGCAGAAATCGCACGCCGGCGGTGTCTTCAGCGGCTACGGCGTCGCGTCCGCGGTGCTGGGAGTGGTGGCCCTGGTCGCCGTCGTCCTGGCCGCCGTGATCTGGTCCGGCCACCGCGCCGAGACCGACGAACTGCGCTACCGCACCCAGGTGCTGCAGACCGCCGCGGAATGGACCGGGGTGCTGATCAACCTGAACCCCGACTCCGTCGACTCGGACATGGCCAAGCTGCACGAGGGCACCGTCGGGCAGCTCAACGCCGACTTCGAGACCAGCATGGCGCCGTTCCGCAAGCTGGTGCAGACGTTGCAGGCACGCACCACCGGGCAGGTGGATTCGGTCGCGATCGAGACGATCCACCACGACGACCCGGGTGCGCCGCAACCGCAGGAGTCGGAGCTGGAGGGGCTCGCGTCGCGCACCGACACCGTCATGGTGGTCGCGACGTCGCTGAGCGAGAACGCGGGCACCGACACGCCGCAGACCGTGCGCTGGAATCTGCGCCTGGACATCACCGACGTCGACGGCGACCTGATGGTCTCCCGGCTGGAGTCGATCCGATGAGGAACAGGCTGCGCGTACTCGCGTTCGACCTGCTCACACCCGCCGTCGCGATCGCGGCGCTGGTGTACCTCGGTGTCGCGCTCGGCTGGCCGCTGTGGTGGGTGTCGGTGTGTTCGGTGCTGTGCCTGCTGATCGTCGAGGGCGTCGCGGTGAATTTCGTGCTGGCCCGCCGCGACGCCGTCACCGTCGGTACCGACGACGACGGGCCCGGGCTGCGGCTGGCCGTCGTCGGCGCCGCCACCGCGGCGGTGGTGACCGCGGCGATCGTCGGATATGTGCAGTGGACCCTTCCCGACCGTGCGCTGCGCGACGACACCGCGGAGGTGGCCGGTATCGCGAGCAGCGTCGCCGAGGCGTCCGCGACGTTCACCCCGCAGAACCCGACCGGCTCGATCGACCGCGCCACCAGCATGATGTCGGCCGCCAGCGCGGAACGCTTCAAGAACGAATTCGCCACGGTGGCCCAGGATCTCGGTAAGAGGAACGTGTCGGCGCAGGCCAGGACGGTGTCGGCGGGAGTCGAGGCGATCGGGCCGGACGCCGCCAGCGTCGCCGTCATCCTGCGCGGCACACAGTCCACGCCCGGGCAGAAACCCGACACCGCGGTGCTCGCGCTGCGGGTCGCGCTGTCCAAGACCGACGGACGGTGGGTCGTCGAGGACGTCGCACCGATCCACGCCCGCTAGCGAACGTCACGCGTGCCGCTGCCCGACCGACTGTCCCCCCGGGCCGACGCCGTCCTGATCGGGCTGCTGGCGTTCGCGCTGAGCGTGGCGGCGGCCGGCCGGCCGTCGCTGTGGGCGGATGAGTCCGCGACGATCTCGGCGGCCACCCTGCCTGTCGGCGAGCTCTGGGATCTCCTCGGGCACGTCGACGCGGTGCACGGGCTGTACTACCTGCTGCTGCACGGATGGTTCGCGGTGTTCCCGGTCAGCGAGTTCTGGGCGCGGGTGCCGAGTGCGCTGATGGTCGGGGTCGCGGCGGCAGGCACGTGCGTGCTCGGGGCCCGGATGTCGGGACGCACGGTCGGCATCGCCGCCGGCGTGGTCTTCGCGGTGCTGCCCCGCACCACGTGGGCGGGTCTGGAGGCCCGGTCCTACGCGCTGTCGATCGCGTGTGCGGTGTGGCTGACCGTGCTGGCGCTGACCGCGATGCGTCGCGGCGGATGGCGCTGGTGGGCGGGCTACACGGCGGCGTTGACCGTGGCGGCGGTGGTGAACGTGCTGGTGCTGCTGATTCTCGCCGCGCACGCGGCGATGCTGGCGGCGCTGCGGGCGGATCGGGCCGCGCTGCGGTCCTGGGCGGTGGCGACCGGCGCGGCCCTGGTGCTGGTCAGCCCGGTGGTCGCGGTCATCGTGGCCCAGCAGGACCAGGTCGCCTGGATCTGGCCGGTCGGGCCGGTGACGGCCGGGCAGATCGCCGGCGAGCAGTACTTCCCGTCGGTGTACTCCGACAGCGAGCGCGCCGTCGGCCCCGATCAGCAGCAGTTCGGCGCCGAGGAGCTCAAGGTCGCGGTCCGGGCGTGGGCGCGGGTGGCGCCGCTGATCATGGTGATTGCCGTGGTCTGCGCGCTGGCGGTGCGGGCCCGGCGCCGCCGCGGTGCGTCCGACCGGGTGCTGGTCTGGACGTGCGCGGCCTGGATCGTGGTGCCGACGCTTGCGCTGGTCGGCTACTCGCTGGTGGCCCGGCCGCTGTATCAACCCCACTACCTGGCCTTCACCACCCCGGCCGTCGCGCTGCTCGTCGGGCTGTGCGCGGCCACCGTGGGTCGCGACGCGCGCCACCTCACCGCGGTGCTGGCGGTCATCGCCGCCGCGGCGGCACCGAACTATGTGGCCCAGCGCGGGCCGTACGCGAAGTTCGGATCGGACTACAGCCAGGTCGCCGCGCTGCTGGCCGAACGCGGCGGGGAGGCCGAGTGCGTCCGCGTCGACGGCACGCCGTCGGCACCGACGGCGCTGGCCGGTGCGCGCCGCACGCACGGCGACGCGCTGCGCCCGGTCGGCGCCGACCAGGCGGCCGGTTGCGTGGTGCTGTGGACCGTCACCGACGCCGGTACCCCGGCGCCCGTCCCCGGATTCGTGGCGACCGAGGTGTGGCGCTTCAACCAGACGCAGGTGATGCGGTCGGTGCGCGACCGATCGTGACGGATCGGTGACGTCGCGGTTCGCAGGCTGCAACGCGGCCGATCCCGGGTAACCAGGCGGGGTCCGGCGATGAGCGAAACCCCCGCACGACATTGAGGTCCTGTGTTGTCATGCCCTACCCAGTGGGCGCTGGACGCGCCCAGGCGCGTCGTCGCGTGCGTCGCGCTGCTTGTGGTGGGCGCGGCGATCTTCGCGTTTCCGGTCGTCTCGGACCTGTCCGCCGGGGGATTCGCCGATCCAGGTGCCGAATCGTCGCGTGCCACCCAGCTTCTCGCCGAGAAATTCGGTAAGGGCGACGTCCAGCTGGTGCTGCTCGTCACCGAGGCGGACGTCGGTGACCCCGGTGCCGAGGTCGGACGCCGGATCGCCGACGCACTGGCCGACAGCCCCGACGTGTTGGGCGTGATGTCGCCGTGGACGTCGCCGCCCGCCGTCGCGCAGGGGCTGCGCAGCGAGGACGGCGGGGCCGGCCTGATCGTCGCGGACCTGCGCGGCGGCGAGAGCGACGGGCCCGGCTACGCCCGTGCGCTGCTGGAGCGGATCGATGCCGACATCGTCGCGGGCAGCGGGGTGACGGTCACCGCGGGTGGGTCGGCGATGGTGTTCAGCCAGATCACAGAGCAGACGCTGCGCGACGTGCTGATCATGGAGTCCATCGCGGTCCCGCTCAGCCTCGCGGTGCTGGTCTGGGTGTTCGGCGGGCTGGTGGCCGCCACGGTGCCGGTGCTGGTGGCGGCGGTCGCGATCGTCGGCTCGATGGCGTTGCTGCGGCTGATCGCGCTCGGTACCGAGGTGTCGATCTTCGCGTTGAACCTCGCGACCGCGCTCGGGCTGGCGCTGGCGATCGACTACACACTGCTGATCGTCAGCCGCTACCGGGACGAACTCGCGGCAGGCCGCGAGCCCCCCGCCGCGCTGCGCATCACGATGGCCACCGCCGGGCGGACCATCGTGTTCTCGGCGCTGACCGTCGCGTTGTCGATGTCGACGTTGTTGTTGTTCGACGTGCCGTTCCTGCGGTCCTTCGGTTACGCCGGGGTCGTCACCGTCGCGCTGTCCGCGGCCGCGGCGCTGCTGTTCTCGCCGGCGTTGATGACGCTGCTCGGCACCCGGCTGGCGAAACCGCCGGGACGGCACGGGCGCGGTGCCGGCCCCGAACTGGTACAGCACCGGTTCTGGTTCCGCAGTACGGAATTCGTGCTGCGGCACGCGCTGCCGATCGGGGTGGCGGGCACCGTGCTGCTCGTCGCGGTCGGCCTGCCGTTCCTGCACGTGAAGTGGGGCTATCCCGACGACCGGGTGCTGCCCGCGACCGCATCGGCGCACCAGGTCGGCGACCGGCTGCGCGCCGATTTCGTGGACCTGTCCGGCACCGAGAGCACCGTGGTCGTGCCCGACGCCGACGGACTCACCGACGCCGACTGGGCGGACTACGCGGCGGCGCTGTCCCGGGTCGACGGCGTCACCGCGGTGGCGGCACCGGTCGGCGCCTTCGTCGACGGGCGGCCCGTCGGCCCGGCCCCGGCCGGAGCCGAGATCGCCGGTGGCAGCGCCTATCTGACCGTATCGGGTCAGGCGGCGCTGTTCTCGCCGGAATCCGAGACGCAATTGGCTGGCCTGCGGGCGGTGCCCGGCCCGGGCGGCCGCGCGGTGCTGATGACCGGTTCTGCGGCGGTCAACCGCGACAGTATCGACTCGATCGCCGCGAAACTCCCTCTGGTGCTGGGCATCACCGCACTGGTGATCTTCGCGGTGCTGTTCGTGCTGACACGCAGCGTAGTGTTGCCGCTGAAAGCGCTTGTCCTCAATGTCCTTTCGCTGACCGCCGCGTTCGGCGCACTGGTGTGGATCTTCCAGGAAGGGCACCTCGGGGCGTTGGGGACCACGCCGACGGGCACCCTGGTGGCCACCATCCCGGTGCTGCTGTTCTGTATCGCATTCGGGCTGTCGATGGACTACGAGGTGTTCCTGCTGGCACGGATCCGCGAATTCTGGCTGCGCAGTGAGAAATCCGCGAGCGATCTGGACCGCAGCGTGGTGCTGGGGCTGGCCTACACAGGCCGGGTGGTCACCGCCGCGGCGGCGATCATGACGATCTCGTTCGCGGGGCTGATCGCCGCGCAGGTGTCGTTCATGCGGATGTTCGGCGTCGGGCTGGTGCTGGCGGTACTGGTCGACGCGACGCTGGTGCGGATGGTGCTGCTGCCCGCCTACATGAAACTGATGGGCCGGCTGAACTGGTGGGCGCCGTCATGGCGGTGATCCTGGCCTACACGGCGCCCGCACTCGGGCATCTCTTCCCGTTCTGCGCGGTGCTGCGGGAACTGGCCGACCGTGGCCATGTCATCCACGTCCGCACCCTCGCGTCCGGCCTGGAGATCGCGCGCGCCGAGGGGTTCGCGACCGCCCCGGTCGATCGCCGCATCGAGGCCGTCCAGGCCGCCGACGATCTGGACGGCACTGTCCGGTCGGCGAGCAACACCGTCGACGTGCTCACCCGGCGGGCTCCCCTCGAGGTCGCGGACCTGCTCGCCGCGGTCGAGCAGGTGCGCCCGGATCTGGTGCTGGTGGACGCGAACTGCTGGGGGGCGATGTCGGCCGCGGAGACCACCGGCCGTCCGTGGGTGGTGTTGTCGCCGTTCACGCCGTACCTGCAGTCGCCGGGCAGCCCGCCGTTCGGCCCGGGTGCCGCACCGTGGCCGGGGCCGCTGGGCCGGATCCGGGACTGGGGCATCGGCCTGGTCACCAAGACGGTGTTCGACCGGCCGTTCGCGAGGGCGATGACGCCGCTGCGGCGTGCGCTCGGACTGACCCCGGTGCGCACCGCCGGTGAACTGCTGCTGCGCGCTCCGGCCGTGCTCGTCGCGACCGGTAAGCCGCTGGAGTACGCGCACACCGACTGGGGTCCGACCGTGACGATGATCGGCCCGGCGGGCTTCGATCCCGCGCCCGCGGCACGGCCGCCCTGGCTGGACGCCATCGAGGAGCCGATCGTGCTCGTCACCACGTCCTCGGTCGGGCAACCGGACGCCGCGCTGGTCGAGACCGCCGTCGCGGCGCTGCGCGACGAACCCGTCCACGTCGTGGTCACCGCCCCGACCACCGACGTCGACGTGTCGTCCCGGCCCGGGGTGACCCAGGTGCGGTTCGCCGCGCATTCGCTGCTCCTCGAGCGCGCGGTGTGTGTGATCACCCACGGCGGCATGGGAGTCACCCAGAAGGCGCTGGAGCGCGGCGTCCCGGTCTGCGTGGTGCCGTTCGGCCGCGACCAGTTCGAGGTGGCCCGGCGGGTGGAGCTGGCCGGCTGCGGCACCCGGCTGCCGGCGAGCAGGCTCACCGTCCCCCGGCTGCGTGCGGCGGTGCAGGCCGCGATGAGGATGACCGGCGGCGCCGCCCGGGTGGCCGCCGGTTTCGCCGCGACCGGAGGGGTGGCGCGTGGCGCCGACGTCATCGAAAGACGACTCGCCGACTCGCCGGCGTTAAGCCACGGTCGTGATCTGTCGCCGGAGTGCAGCCCGGAATGATATTTCGCGGGGCTCAGGGTTCGACGGGGCGCTGGGCGCGCATCTTGGAGAACCGGTCCGACAGCCGGCCCATCCGGATCATCAGCGATGCGGCCGGGCTGGTGGTGCCGCGCAGGTATTCGGCGAACTGCTCGGCGGGCACCCCGATGCGGGACGCGAACTCCTGCTCGCCGAGCCCGGAACGCTCCAGCAGCAGATGCACGTGGCGGGCCACCTCGGCGCACTCGTTGGCCTCGAGGTGTTCGCGGGTGCGGCTGAGCACCTCCTGCATCGCCTTCGACACCCCGTAGGGCCGCGCGGTCTCCAGGACCTCCTCGACCTGACGGGCGGTGCGGCCGTACGGGTCGCGCTTGATCGCGACGACGATGCGCTGCCAGACGCTCAGGTCGTCGCTCTCCAGCGCCGCGCGGATCGCCGCCGTCGGCCAGAACTCGACTGGCCGGCTGTCGGGAGCAGGGGTCGGGGAGCCGGCGGTCTTGGACAAACTGGGGGTCACCTCGTCTCCTCCAACATGGCCACTGCGACAGACAGGCAGCGCTGTCTGACCTGCGCCCACCGCGTCTCCGCGTCGGCCCCCGCCTGCGCGAGGTCCGGCCCGTCCGTCGGGTGGGGTTCGGCCAGTCGGCGCACCAGCTGGGTGGCCACCCAGTGCCGGTTACGGGCGGTTTCCTGCCCGCGTGCCGACTGTCCAGAGTAGTACCGGTCCATGCCTGCCAGCACTTCGGCAGCGGTGCTGGTGTCCATCGAGTCCACCAGCTCGGCGAGCTCCTGGAAGTCGCGGGAGCTGTTGCGTTGCAGGATCAGGTAGCTCTTCAGCCGCAGGGTCTCGGCCCCGGTCGGGATCTGCAACCGGTCCCCGGTCGGCAACAACACGTTGGTGGTCTCCATCGGGCTGATCCGCGCGATCAACTGGTGACTGTGCTCGGCGTCCGCGCGCTCGGCGGCCAGCGCATCCAGCGCCACATCCAGCCGACCGCGCCACATCGTCACCGGATGTTTGGGCAGCTTGACCGCGACGGTCTTGCCGTGCGCCCGGTTGCTGACCGCCGCGGTGATCCGCTCGTCGCGGCCCACCCGGGTGCCGCTCATCTTCCCGCACGGCAGGCACCCGCTGAACGCCAGCGGATCGGCCACGGTGATCGCTTGGGGGGCAAGGGTTTTCAGCTTCGCTGCGGACTTCACGACGGTGCGCAGGTCGGAGCCGGACGGGGCGAGGGCGGAGATGTCGTCAGGGATGATGACGAGGTCGCCGATGTCGGCCTTGGGCAGCGGCTTCTCGAAGTCCACCGACGGCAGGATGCGGTCCAGCCAGCGCGGCAACCACCAGTTCCACTCGTCGAACATCGCCATCAGCGCGGGCACCAGCACCAGCCGGACGATCGTCGCGTCCACCGCGATCGCGACCGCGCACGCGACGCCGAGCTGCGCGACCAGCGGCATGCCCGCGAACGCGAAACCGATGAACACCGCGATCATGATCAGCGCCGCGCTGGTGATGGTGCGGGCGCTGGTGGACACCCCGTAGGCGACCGCGTCGCGGGTGTTGCCGGTCTGCAGGAACCGCTCCCGGATCCGGGTCAGCAGGAAGATCTCGTAGTCCATCGACAGGCCGAACGTCAGCGCCAGCACCAGCGGCGGGATGGTGCTGTCCAGCGACGGGATCTGGTCGAAGCCGAGATCCGAGAGCCAGCCCCACTGGAACACCACCACCAGCGAGCCGTACGCGGCCGCCACCGACAGCACGGTCATCAGGACGCCCTTGAGCGCCAGGAACACCGACCGGATCGACACCAGCAGCATCACGAACGCGATCAGCGCGACGAACAGGAACACCAGCGGCTGGGTCGCCGACACCCGGTCGTCGAAGTCCTTGATCAGCGCGGTCGGTCCGCCGACGTCGATGCGGGCCGCATCCCCGGCGACCGGGGGCAGCTTCTCCCGCATCCAGTCGACGGTGTCGCGGGCGCCCATGTCCTCCGGGTCGACCGACAGCACCGCCGACAGCAGCGCGCTGCGGTAGTCGGTGCCGAACACCGGGGGCGTCACCGACAGCGTGTTCGGCGCCTCCGACATCGTCTGGCGCAGCTCGGCCAGCAGCGGTTCCTTGGCGGCCACCGCGCCCTCACCGCCTTCGGGGAACGTGACCAGCACCCGGATCGGGCCGAGCGCGCCGGGGCCGAGCGCCTCCGCGGCTGCGTTCACCCCGCCGCGGATCTCGTGGGTGGCGTCGAACTGCCGTTGCATGCTGTTGCCGAGCAGCATCGAGAATGCCGGCGCGGCGAAGGTCAGCAGCACCGCCGCGGCCGCGATCGCCGACAGCCACGGCCTGCGCATCACCCAGCCGGTCCAGCGGGTCCAGAACCTCGACTGCGTCGCCTCCGCCCCGCGCCCCCAATGCAGGTACGACGAACGCTTGGCGGCCCGGCGGCCGAACGTCGCCAGCACCGCCGGCGTCAGCGTCGTCGAGGTCAGCACCGCGATCGCGACGGCGAGGATCGCGCCCGTCGCCATCGACTGCAGCACCGGGGTGTTGATCAGGTAGATGCCGGTGACCGACGCGATGACGGTCAGTCCGGACAGCACCACGGCCAGACCCGAGGTGGCCATCGCGGCGTCGGCGGCGTCCTCGGGTTCTCGTCCCGCGCGCAGCTCCTCGCGGAACCGCATCAGGATGAACAGCGAGTAGTCGATCGCGACCGCGATGCCGAACATCGACACCGTCGAGGTCACGAACACCGACATCGTGGTGTACATCGACAGCACGAACACCACGCCCATGGTCACCACGACCGTGCACACGCCGAGCAGCAGCGGCATCGCCGCGGCGGCCAGCGAACCGAACACCGCGAGCAGGATGACCAGGACGATCGGGAAGTTCCACTTCTCTGCCTGGGCGATGTCGTGCTTGGTGGCCTCCGTCGCGGCGGCGCCGAGCGCGCCCTGCCCGATCACATACAGCCGGACCTTGCCGTTCTCCGTCTCACCCGGCTCCTCGCCGTCGACGCCGACCTTCTCCCGCAGCTGTTTGGCGATGTCGACGGCGCCGGTGTTCTCGAAGTCCAGCTGCAGGGTGATCACGTACGGCCGGTCGGGCTGCGGCGGGGGCTGCTGCGGGGTCGGGACGACCTTGAGGCTGGGGATCTCGGCGGCCAGGCTCTCCAAATAGGCGACCGCGTTGTTCATGTCCTCGAACGTCGCGTCCGGGCGCGGTGCGGCCACCAACGCCAGCGGGGACGCGCCCTGGTCCGGGAACTGCGCTTCGAGCTGTTGCTGCACGTACAGCGACTGGGAGCCCTCGACCTCGAACCCGCCGCCGGTCAGATTGCCGGCCTGGTTCATCGCCAGGTAGATCGACGGCACGAGGAGCAGCAGCCAGACCGCGAACACCGCCCAGCGGAACCTGCGCAGGTTGCTGCTCACGCGCATCATGAACTGCTGGATCGGAACTCCCCACTTTCTCCCGGGCTCTTCGTAGCGGAAGCGTACAGCAGCTTTCTGTAGGTCGGCGGTCCTCAGAAGCGCTGCCAGGAATGCCTCATGCAGCCTTAATACCTGCGGGTTCGCCGGTGTGGCCGGTCACCCCGGCGCGCTCGGTGGCACTATGGCCAGACAGCCGCGGGCGGCGTCGGGGATCCTTTGCCAATGATCACAGCAGGTTTGCGAGACGGGTGACGTGTACGCAAACCGTTAGGAGTTCGCAATGAATTCACCCGCCGGTTTCCGGCCGTTTTCCGCCCGGTGGGCGGTCACCGCAGCCGGACTCACCCTGATCGGAATTATCGCGGGCGTCGATTCAGCGCCTACCGCGGCTGCCGCGCCGGATCCGTGCGCGGCGAGCGAGGTCGCCAAGACCGTCGCCGAGGTCGCGACCTACACCGGCAACTATCTGGAGGCCAACCCGAAGGCCAACGCCGCGATCACCGCGATCTCGCAGAAACCCAGCGGCCCGGAGTCGGTCGCGGCGCTGACGACCTATTTCGACGCGAACCCGAAGGTGGCCGCCGACCTGCAACGGCTGCAGCAGCCGCTGGTGACGCTGTCGCGCACCTGCACGCTGCCGGTCACGCTGCCGCAGTTGTTCGGGCTGATGCAGGCCGCCGCGCAGGCCCCGGTGCCGCCGGCGCAGCCGTAGCGGCGGGCGCCCGGCGAACCGGACTTTCTCACGATTGGTTAACCGCTAGGCAAGAAAGTGCGTACTGGTTCTGCTTAGCTTTCTAGGATGGTCGTCGCCGGAGACTGGAATGGGTCCCGGCTCGTCAACCCTGAAGAAGGAGCCTCCATGTTGAACTCGGCCCCCATCGTGCGCCGTGCGGTTGCAGGCGCGCTGGGCGCTGGTGCGGTTACGGGTGCTGTGCTGTTCGGCGTGCTCGGCGCCGCTCCGGCCTCGGCTCAGCCCGCTCCGCCTCCGCCGCCGAACTGCACCGCGGCGGACTTCGCCGGTGTCGCGTCCGGTGTCTCGGCGGGGACGTCGGCATACCTGTTCACCCATCCCGAGGTGAACAACTTCTTCACCAGCCTGCACGGTGCTCCGCGTGCTCAGCTCGACGCCGAGATCGCCGAGTACCTCGCCGACAACCCGCAGATCGAGGCGGAGCTGCGCGGCGTGCGTCAGCCGCTGGCCGACATCAAGCACCGCTGCGGCTTCACGCCGGAGGACCCGGACGGCCCCGGTTTCTAGACGCTGATGCGAGACAGGGTGGACACTCCTCCCGCTCGCGGCGGGGAGTCGTCCGCCCAGGACGGCGCGGGCCGGACGGTCCTGATGGTGGACGACGACCCGGATGTGCGGACCTCGGTGGCCCGGGGTCTGCGCCACTCCGGGTTCGACGTCCGCGTCGCGGCGACGGGCAAAGAGGCGTTGCGGCTGCTCTCCAGCGAATCGCACGATGCGCTGGTGCTCGACGTGCAGATGCCGGAGCTCGACGGGGTCGCGGTGGTGACCGCGCTGCGCGCGCTGGGTAACGACATCCCGATCTGCGTGCTGTCGGCCCGCGACACCGTCAACGACCGCATCGCGGGTCTGGAGGCCGGTGCCGACGACTACCTGACCAAACCGTTCGACCTGGGTGAGCTGGTGGCCCGGCTGCACGCGCTGCTGCGCCGGGCCCACCACTCCGATCCGACGTCGGACACGATGACGGTCGGGTCGCTGACCATCGACACCGCGCGCCGGCTGGTGTTCGTCGCCGGGGAGCGGGTCGAGCTGACCAAGCGCGAATTCGACCTACTCGCCGCACTCGCGGAGAACGCCGGCGTGGTCCTGAGCCGCCAGCGCCTGCTGGAGCTGGTGTGGGGATACGACTTCGACGTCGACACCAACGTCGCCGACGTGTTCGTGTCCTATCTGCGCCGCAAACTGGAGCGCGACGGGTTGCCGCGGGTCATCCACACGGTGCGCGGCATCGGGTACGTGCTGCGGGAAGAGGCGTGACGGTCCGCAAGGGCAGCACAGCGCGAGGATCGTGAGGTGCCCCGCGTCCCGAGGTTCCTCACCTCCGCCTCCCTGCGCACCCGGGTGGCGATCGCCGCCGCGGCGGCCGCCGCGGCCGTGGTGGCCGCGTTCACGCTGCTGACCTCGGTGGTTCTGGCCAACAATGACGACGCCCAGCTCGACCGGCGCCTCGACGCGATCGTCGACGCCAGCGTGTTCCCCGACCAGCTGACCGACCCGCGGCGCGGGGTGCTGCAGACCGGCCGGTCCCGGTCCTCGGGGCAGGTGGTGTTCCAGCGCGGCTTCCAGCTGCCGCCGCTGCCGCCCGGCACCGACACCGTCGTCGTCAACGGGGTCGAGTACCGGGTGCGGACCATCCCGGTCGACGACGAGGGCGGGGTGCTGATGTCGATCGGCATCCGGGCCGACAGCATCCTGCTGAGCCGGGCGCGGATCCCGTTCTACATCGGCGTCGGCGTCGTCACCGTGCTGATCGCCGGGGTGCTGGGCTGGCTGCTGGCCGGTCCGGCGATCCGGCCGCTGCGAAGGCTCACCGAGCACACCAAGCGGCTCGGCGACGGCACCGAGAAGATCCCGGCGGTGCGCGGCGTACGCGAGGCCGAGGACCTGTCCGAGGCGATGAGCGCGATGCTCGACCGCCTCGCCGCCGCCCAGCGCGTCACCACCAGCTCACTGCAGGCCGCGCAGGACTTCGCCGCCACCGCCGCCCACGAACTGCGCACCCCGCTGACCGCGATGCGCGCCGATCTGGACACCCTGCGCATCCACGACCTGCCCGAAGACGAACGCGCGGAGGTCGTCGGCGACCTGGCCCGCGCCCAGCGCCGCGTCGAGAGCATCATCACCGCGCTGGGCCAGCTCGCGTCCGGCGAGCTGGCGCAGGCCGAGGACCGCGAGGTCATCGACATCGCCGATCTGCTCGAGCGGGTGGCCCGGGAGAACATGCGGGTCAACCGGGATGTCCGCATCGACATCGAGGCCGCCGACGACCTCGGGACCGTGCTGGGCTGGCCGACCGGGCTTCGGCTGGCCGTGGACAATCTGGTGCGCAACGCCGTCACCCACGGCACCGCGTCGCACGTCGTGCTCGCGGCCCGCCGGGACCAGTCCGACATCACGATCGTCGTCGACGACAACGGGCAGGGGCTGCCCGCCGCCGAGCACCAGGCCGTGCTCGGCAGATTCTCGCGCGGCAGCACCGCCGCGCCGGGCGGTTCCGGGCTGGGCCTGGCGCTGGTCGCTCAGCAGGCCGCCTTGCACGGCGGCACGATCGCACTCAGCGACAGTCCGCTCGGCGGCCTGCGTGCGACGCTGACGATCTCGACGTCGCCTGTCGTACGCGATGATTCAGTACCGTGACTCGGATGTCATGACCGGGTCGTCGACCGGCGCGCCAGGGCCCACACCACGCCGCGCCAGCCGAGCAGCAGCACCGCCGTCGTCACCGACGCGACGACGATGAAGCTCGGCGCGGTGCCCTGCGAGGTCAGTTTGCGCAGCAGCATCCCGACGATCACCGTCGCCGCCCACACGATCAGCCCCGTCGGCACCAGAGCCGTCGGCCGCTGCCACGCCCGGGCCAGCAGCCAGCCGGCGCCGGCCCCGGTCAGGAACGGCCACGCCGTCTCGGCGATCCCGGCCAGGCTGAGCCCTTCGGCGTGACTGCGCCGCCCGATCGTGCAGAACACCACCACACACACGAGATCGGCGGCGAGCGCCTTCAGCGCCAGTCCACGGTCGGGGAGATCATCGTTCGGCATAGGTCGTCACATCGTAAACCAGTGGGCTGGTGCCCTTTTCGTCACGCGGTGCGAAGCCCGGCTCAAGCTCCGCGGCGCCACCGGTCAGCAAGCCCTCGACGGCGACGTCGGAGGTCAGCCGAGAATCCAGTGAATACTCGGTGAAGACGAACGGCAGCCCGTTGGAGCCCAACGGGTCCGGAGAGTCCATCACGTGGAAATGCAGGTGCGGCGCATCGCTGTTGCCGCTGTTGCCCAGCGAGCCGATCACCTGCCGGGCGGTGAGCTGTTCACCCGGCTTGACCTGCACCGAGCCGGTCTGCATGTGCGCGTAGAACGCGTAGTTGCCGCCGCCGAGATCCTGGACGACGTAGTTGCCGCCGTACTCGTTCAGGGCCAGCCCCGTCGGTGTCACGCCCGGGATCTGCTCGGGCAGCCCGTCCTGGACGTCCACCACCGGACCGTCCCCGACGGCCAGGATCTCGCTGCCGTAGAACGGGTAGCTCTCGACGTTGTCCTCGGCCCCGGTGAACAACCGGCCATCCGGGCCGATCTGCAGGTAGTCGATCGCAAAACGCTCCGCGGCCCAGATCTGACCGTTGATCGGATTCAGTGCCGACCGGTGCGCCGTCATATCGCAGCAGCTGTTGGCATCCAGCCAGTTCGGCCCGGCCAGTGGCGGGGAGATGGCCACAGGCTTGCGGGTCTGCACGGCCACAGGGGCGATGTCGGCGGTCATCGCCGCAGGGAACAGCGGCAGCATCGGCTCGGGCACGGTGATGCCTACGGCGTGGATCAACTGTTCGGGCACCGCCTCGTCCGGGGACAGCGCGACATCCAGAATCACCGTCGCGGTCTGGGCGGGACCGAGGACCGTCGCCGGGTCGGGGCTTCCGAGGACACGAGTCCAGTAGGCGAGGCGGTCACCGGGCAGCTGCAACAGTGTGCGGTCCCCAGCGCGGACGTCGACCGAGGTCAACGTGACGTCCTGGGAAAGGGTGTTGGTCAGCTGCAACTCGTAGGCCAGGTGGGTCTTGCCGTCGCTGGCCGGCACCGGGATGGGTGCGGCCAGCACCCGGCCCACCACCGGGGTGGCCATCGACGGTCCCGGCGGCAGCACCGCGGACGGGGGCGGGGGGATCGGGCCGTTCGCCGGGGCCGCCATGCTGGTGGCGGCGGTGGTGGTCTCCGGCGCCGACGAACAGCCGGCAGCGAGCACCGATACTGCGGCGGCAGCGAGAAGAGCATGTACCTTCATGTGGCACAACTACTTTCGTGGATCGTCCGGATCATCCGGCGGGTGGAATGCCTCGGGTTCGGGACTGAACTGTGGGGGCTGCAGCGCCTCCTCGGGGACGTCGCCGGTGGAGTCCGGGTCGAGCCGGCCCTCGGTGCGGAACATGAAGAAGAACACCACCCAGCCGATCGCGGAGATGAAGATCCAGCTGATCAGCCGGTAGATCAGCATCGCCGAGATCGCGGCGGCCAGCGGCATACCGCTGGAGACGAGGCCGGGCACCAGCACGGCCTCGACGACGAGCAGCCCGCCCGGCATCAACGGGATCGACCCGACCGCGCGGGCCGCCGCGTACGCGACCGTGACGCCGGCCAGCGACGGATGCCCGCCGCTGGCGTAACACGCGAACAGCAGGCAGGCCACGTCGGCGACCCAGTTGAACACCGACCAGCCGAACGCCTCCCCGAGGTCGCGGCGGCCGAGCTGTACCGACTCCAGCTGGGCCAGGATCTCGCGCCATTTCGACAGCCCGGTGCCTGCGGGCTTGCCGCGCACCGCGTTGAACCACCCCAGCACCCGCGCGCCGATCCCGTCGATCAGTTCGGGCCGGCTGATCACCGCCTGTGCGAGCAACAGCAGCGCGAGGAATCCGCCGAGGGAGAAGATCAGCGACATCGGGTTCTTGCTGGCGCCCAGCAGGAACGCCCCGCCCAGACCGAGCAGCGCCAGCCCGAGCACCTGCAGCACACCCGACATCACCAGCTGCCAGGAGGCCACCAAAGGTGTTGCGCCCCAAAGTCTCTGCTGACGGTAGAGGAACGTGGCGGACAGCACCGGGCCGCCGGGCAGCGTGGTGGACACCGCGTTGCCCGCGTAGAACGCCGCCTCCGAGCGCCACTGGTGCACCCGCACCCCTGCCGACCGCAGCAGCGTGCGCTGGATCTGGGCGAAGCTGTGCATCGACGCCATCGCCGCGACCGCGGCCGCGACCAGCCACAGCCAGTTCGCCGTCAGCAGGCTCTTCCACGCCTGGGCCAACTGATCGCGCACCAGCGCTATCTCGACGGCCAGCACGATGACGGCCACCGCGATGATCACCCAGCGCACCCACCAGTACTTGCCGCGGGTCCGCTGCGCCCCGGCCGTCGCGGCCTGGGTGTCGCGCGCCGGCACGTCCTGTGACACGCCCTACAGGGTAAGCCGCGAGTTCACAGGAATCGCAGATCCAAGGCGCGGTAGCGCAGCGCCGTTACGCTACCGGAATGTCTGCTCGTCCGTCCTTTGACTCTTTCGCCGACGAGTCGGTCAGCCCCTTCGTCCGCCGCGCCGCCGCATGGTCGTGGCGCCTGCTGGTGATCTTCGCCGCGGTGCTCACGGTGCTGTGGGTGGTGCTGCGCCTGGAGATCCTGGTGGTGCCGGTGGCGCTCGCGACGATCATCGCGGCGCTGCTGCTGCCCGTCGTCGACTTCCTGGACCGGCGCGGCGCACCGCGCGGAGGCGCGGTGGCGCTCGTGCTGCTGACCGGGTTCTCGCTGTTCGGTGGCTTGCTGGCGTTCGTCGTCACCCAGTTCGTCGAGGGCGCACCCGATCTGGTCAGCCAGGTCTCGACCAGCATCGAGGGTGTCGGCAGGTGGCTCACCGACGGGCCGCTGCAGGTCAGCGACCAGCAGATCAACCAGGCCCGCGACACGGCGATCGAGGCGCTGCAGAGCAACCAGGAGAAGCTGACCAGCGGGGCGCTGTCCACGGCGGGCACGCTGACCGAGATCGTCACCGGCGCGCTGCTGGTGTTCTTCACGCTGATCTTCCTGCTGCACGGTGGCCGCAACATCTTCGGCTTCGTCACCCGGATCTTCCCGGTGCACGTCCGCGACCGGGTGCATGACGCCGGCCGGGCCGGGTTCCGCTCGCTGATCGGCTATGTACGGGCGACGTTCCTGGTGGCCGCCGTCGACGCGATCGGAATCGGCGTGGGCCTGGCGATCATGGGTGTCCCTCTGGCGCTGCCGCTGGCGTCGCTGGTGTTCATGGGCGCGTTCATCCCGCTCGTCGGCGCCGTCGTCACGGGCTTCCTGGCGGTCATCGTCGCGCTGATCGCGAAGGGCTGGATCTACGCGCTGATCACGTTCGGGCTGATCATCGCGGTGCAGCAGCTGGAAGGCCATGTGCTGCAGCCGCTGGTGATGGGCCGTGCCGTCGCGATCCACCCGCTGGCGATCGTGCTCGCGATCGCCGGCGGTGGCGTGCTGGCCGGTATCGTCGGCGCACTTCTGGCCGTGCCGGTGCTGGCGTTCCTGAACAGCGCGATCCGGGTGCTCCTCGCCGACGACCCCGCCGCCCGCGAGGAGGCGTTCGAGGCCGAGGACGAGGGCCTGGTCAACGCCGAACCCGACGACGTCGAGACCCGCGAATAGCCGGCGCCACCACAGTCGCGGTCAGGCCCCGATCACTACCGTGACGGCCGTCTCGCGAAGCGACCGCGGTCGGCTACAGCCGGCCTTCGCGGCGCAGCAGATCCTGCGCGCTGACCCCGGGACCGCTGCCGCGGCGGGTCTTCTCGTCACCACCGCGGGG
This sequence comes from Mycolicibacterium parafortuitum, assembly GCF_002086815.1. Taxonomy (GTDB): domain Bacteria; phylum Actinomycetota; class Actinomycetes; order Mycobacteriales; family Mycobacteriaceae; genus Mycobacterium; species Mycobacterium parafortuitum. Next base: position 139,556 of record NZ_MVID01000008.1, on the reverse strand, counting down.
CGGTGTCTCGGTATCGGGCCGGGTGTTGAGCTTCTCGGTCGCGGTCTCGGCGTCCGGTGGGCGCTGCGCCGGGATCGCCCTGGTCGCCGCGTCGTCGGAGTCGTCCTCGGCCTGCGTCGTGTCGTCTGCGTTGCCGATCGCCCGGGTCGGCTCCGCGGACGGGCGCATCGGCTGCGGTGCCGCCGTATCCGACTTGTCGCCGCCGCGCAGATCACCGAGCCAGGACTCGATCTCGCGGTCCTCGCGACCCGGCGCCGACGAGGGCTGGGCCGACGAGGGCTGGGCCGACGGGGGCTGGGATGTCGACGACGGCGTCGAGGACGGCATGGCTCCCCGCGCGGCCGCGGCGGCGCCGCTGACGGCGTTGCGCACCGCGTTCTTCGCGACCGACAGCCGCGTGGTCTGCGGTTCGTCGGCGGGCGGAGGCGGCGGGGGAGGCGCGACCGGGGGCCGCGGCGGGGCCGGGATCCGCGTGGTCCCCGCAACCGCCGGGTCCACCGGGTAACCCGGCGTGTTCATCCGCGTCGTGGTGGCCGGCGGCCGCACCGGCGCCGGACGTCCGGGCGCGGGATGGGTCGGGTCGTGCGGCAGGGCCCGCGCGGCGGCCATCACCGGCGGTCCACCGGCACCGACCAGCGCCTCGGCCGGCTCGTCGCGCTCCTCGCGGACCACCGGGCGCTTGCGCTCGTCGGGCAGCTCGGTCTCGCCGAGGCCGAGGCGCTCCTGCAGTCGCTTCATCCAGCGCGGCGCCCACCAGCAATCGTCGCCGAGCAGCTTCATGATCGCGGGCACCAGGAACATCCGGATGATCGTCGCGTCCAGCAGCAGCGCGATCAGCAGGCCGAACGCCAGGTACTTCATCATCACCAGGTCGGAGAACACGAACGCCCCGGCCACGACGGCGAGCACCAGCGCGGCGCCGGTGATCAGGCGGCCCGTGGTCGCGGTGCCGATCCGGATCGCCTCGGCGGTCGACAGGCCGCGTTCGCGGGCCTCGACCATGCGGGACACCAGGAACACCTCGTAGTCGGTGGACAGGCCCCAGATCACCGCGATGATCAGGCCGATCATCGGCGCCATCAGCGGCTGCGGCGTGTAGTTCATCAGTCCGGCGCCGTGCCCGTCGACGAACATCCAGGTCAGGATGCCCATCGTCGAGCCGAGCGTCAGCGCGCTCATCAGCGCGGCCTTGATCGGCAGCACCACCGAGCCGAACGCGAGGAACATCAGGATCGTCGTCGTGACGATCAGCACTACCGCCATCAGCGGCAGCTTGTCGAACAGGCTGTGGATACTGTCCTGCTCCAGCGCGGGCGTGCCGCCCACCGAGATCTCCAGACCGCGTGGCGGCTGGATGGAGCGCAGCTCGTCGATCTTCTGGGCCGCGTCGTTGCGGTTGACCAGGCCGTTCTGCAGAACCCGGATCGACGGATCCTTCGTTCCGGTGTCCTGGGCGGCGCGCTCCTGCCACATCTTGGACGGATCGTTGTCCGGGTCGATGAAGCCGTTGACGGTCATCGCCTTCGCACGGACCTCGGCGAGCTGCTGGTCGGTGACCGGCTCGCCGTCGGTGCGTTCGATCACCAGCGTCAGCGGCTCGGTACGGAAGCCGGGGAAGGTGCGGTCGAAGTCCTCCTGCGCCGTCCGGACGCTGTTGTCCGGCGGCAGGTACTTCTCGCTGATACCGCCGAGGGACAGCTGGCCCAGCGGGAGGATCAGCAGGATCATGCCGATCAGGATCGGCGCGGCGAACGCGATCGGCCGCTTCATCACGACGTTGACCAGCTTGCCCCAGAAGCCCTTCTCGACCTCGGCGCGCGTCTTGGTCTTCTGCGTCTTCTCTGCCAGCCATTCGATCCACCACACGATCGGCCCGCGGGCCAGTGGGACGTACCGCGCCAGAGCCAGCCCGCCGGCGATGATGGCGACGAAGATGACGGCGCCGATCAGGACCCAGTACAGGCCGTCGCCCAGGGACTCCCTGTTGGCGATGGCGAGGTAGGCGATTCCGCCGAGGGTGCCCAGGTAGCCGAGCGTCAATCCGATCAGCGTCAGCGGGAGCCCCTGCTCACCGGACTGCTTGATGCGCTTGCGGGCCAGATGCCCCAGCGCGATGCCCACCGGCGGCACCAGCAGGCCTGCCGGGATCGACGCGATCGCCAGCGCGTTGGTGCGGGTGTTCGACGGATCCGAGGAGACCTCGTTGTTGATGAATTTCAGGAGCCAGCGCACGCCGAGCGCGTCGACCCGGGGACCGAGGATGGCCAGCGCGGCAGGCAGCACGGTCACCGACAGGATCGCGGCCAGCATGACCGACGCGATGATCGCGTAGGTGATCGACTTCAGGAAGCCCTGCGGGAACAGCAGCAGCGGCACCGAGGACGCCACCAGGATGACGGCCGAGAACATCACGGTGCGGCCCGAGGTCATCACGGCGCGCCGGACAGCCGCCTCGGTGTCGTAGCCCTCGGCGATCTCCTCGCGGAACCGGCTCACCATGAACAGGCCGTAGTCGATCGCGATACCGAGGCCCATCAGCGTGACGACCGGTTGGGCGAAGAAGTGCACCGGCATGAACTCGGCGAACAACCGCATGATGCCCAGCGCGCCGGCGATCGTCAGGCCACCGATGATGCCGGGCAGGGCCGCGGCGATCACACCGCCGAAGACGAAGAACAGCACCACGCAGACCAGCGGGATGGCAGCCACCTCGGCGCGCTTCTGGTCTTCGCCGATGGTTCCGGTGAGTTCGCTGGCCAACGGCTGGAGTCCGGCCAGCTGGATGCGGCCGTCGTTGACCTCGGAGAGCTGCGGTTCGATGGCCTGGTAGTTCTTCAGGATCTCGTCGTCGTCGTCGCCCTGGAGCGGGACGCTGATGAAGGTCTTGGACAGATCCTCGGTCTTCATCTGCTGGACCGTCTCGGACTCGGCGTTGGGCGCACGCAACCAGCCGACCCAGCTGACGATCCGGTCTTCGTTGTCGGAGACGAGGTCGTTCAGCTCACCGGTGACCTTCTCCTGCCACTGCGGGTTGTCGACCTTCTCGCCGTCGGGCGGCGTGAGGATCGCGACGACATGGCTCGCCCGGTCACGGCCGTAGGCCTCGTCGGACACCAGCGACGCGTGGACGGACTGGCTGCCCTCGTCGTAGAAACCGCTCTGGGTGACGTGCTGTCCCAGGCTCATGCCGTAGACGCCGCCGCCCAGGCACAGTGCGACCATGACACCGATCACTATGTATCGGTACTGGTACACCGTTCGACCCCACCAGGCGAACACGTTCAGCTCCTTCAGTTCATGTCGTCGGTCCGCGCACGTCGAAACCGAAACTCTTGTATGTCTAGACGCGCGAGGTCAGTAGCGACGACAGCGGCCGGAATGGCTGCAGCCATGCGCCCTGCTCGGGTAGCGAATCGAGTCCGATTCTCGGTAGCGGTTCCCGGAAGACACCAGGGATGTCCTCCAGGTCGACGAACTCCAAGGTATCCGACGCTAACGCCCAACTGGCATGTTCGCGAAATCCGAGCACCTGGACCTCGACGCCTGTTCTGGCGATGTCCTCCAGCGGCAGTTTGAACGCCTGACCGTCGGCCGAGGCCACGATCAGACCGGCCAGACCCTCGCGGCGACGAAGCGCGATGTGGGCCAGCATATCGCTGTCGACGTCGCTGTCCTCGTCGATCTTGGGCTTGGCGAACACCGCGAAGCCGACGTTGCGCAGCGCCTCCACCCAGGGCCGGACGACGTCCGCGCTGCCGGGGGCGATGTTGGTGAACACCGTCGCCTCGGGTTCCAGCGGCACCGACCGGCCACTCTCGGCGTAGGACGAGGACAGGTCGGCAGTGCGGGACAGCAACCAGCGGCCCAGGGCGTCGAACCGAGGGCGGTGCGCGGCGGTGGGACGGCCGCCGAGGATCGAGCCCAGCCCCATGTCCAGGTTCGGCGCATCCCAGACCAGCAGCACCCGGGCCGCGGTCTCGGTGGGGGTGTTCCCGCCGCCGTCCGCGGTGTCGTCCACGTCGGTGAGCGACGGGATGTTCTCGGTCATGCTCACGGCGTTCTCTCCCACAGCAGCTCGGTCACGACCGGACCGGCGAGGGCCTTGCGTTCGTACTTGGTGACGGGGCGGTGCACCGACATCGGGAGCCGGTCGGAGTCCATCGCGATGCGGCGCAGCCGCGGTTCGGCGTCGCCGACCTCGGCGATGTGCTCGGCGTAGCCCTGGTGGTCGGTGGCGGCGTGCAGCACCCCGCCGGGACGCAGCCGGTCGGCGATCAGCGCGACGGTGTCGGTCTGCAGCAGCCGCCGCTTGTGGTGGCGGGCCTTGGGCCACGGGTCGGGGAAGAACACCCGCACCCCGGTCAGCGACGCGGGGCCGAACATATAGGTGAGGACGTCGACGCCGTCGCCGCGGACCATCCGGATGTTGGTGGTGCCCGTGCGGTCGATCGCGCTGAGCAGCTGCGCCAACCCCTTGCGGTAGACCTCGACCGCGACGACGTCGAGGTCGGGTTCGGCCTGGGCCATCGCCAGCGTCGAGGTGCCGGTGCCGCAGCCGATCTCCAGGATCACTGGGGCGTGCCTGCCGAACCAGGCGCCAGTATCGAGCCGGCCCGCCGGCGTGGTGTCGAGCGGTCCGGCCGGTTCGTCGCCGTCGCGGGCCTGGGTGCCCAGCTGCGGCCACAGCCGGTCCCAGACGGCCTGCTGGTTGTCCGAGATGGAGGAGCGGCGGGCGCGGAAGCTGGTCACCCGGCGGTGGAAATGGGGGTGCGCGGCTTCTGTGTCGGGTTGGTCGGGCTCCGGCGCCACGGACGCGGCGACCTCAGAACCCGTCGAATCCATCCGTCCATGGTCGCTCATCAAGAGCATGCTCCCCGCATCGTGTTACAGATTGATACCCAACAGTTGCCTTCTCCTGGTACATGGAAGTACCCCGCCTGCCGATCGGCAAAAAGATGTGTCGTCGGCCACCTCCGGCCGGTGCCACGATTTTCGGTGAGGGAACGCCGTGCCGACCGGGGAGCGGGCCATGCCGATTTTCACCGACGTAATCACGGAGTTCGCCGAGCGCACGCCGCGTCCCGCGGTGAGAGCGGCCGCCGAGCGGGTGCGCGCGCCGCTGACGGTCGAGGTCCGCGGCCGGCCGGGCACCGGACGGCACGCGGTGGCCCAGGCATTGGCCGCGGCAGGGCTGCGGGTGGCTGATTCGGCCCGTGCCGACGTGCGGGTCGTCGTGGTCGCCGAGGCCGTCAAGCCCGAGGACCGGGCGCTGCTCGCGACGGACGGGCCGGCGCTGGTCGTGTTGAACAAGGCCGATCTGGCAGGCCGGGTGCGGGGCGGGCCGCCTGCCGAGGCCGACCGCATCGCGGCCCGGCTCGCGGCGCCGCTGGGCCGTCCCGTGGTGCCGATGGTCGCGCTGCTAGCGGGCGTGGAGATCGACGACGAGCTGTTCGCGGCGCTGCGTGCGCTGGCGGCGACACCGGCCGACCTGTCGTCGGTGGACGCGTTCGTCGCCGGCGAGCATCCGGTGCCCGCGCCGGTGCGGCAGCGGCTGCTTGCCCGACTGGACCGCTACGGCACCGCCCGCGCCGTCCTCGCGGTCGCCGACGGCGCGGGCGGTGCCGACGTCGAGGCCGCACTGCGGACCCTCAGCCGCAGCGGCGAGGTGGTCGCGGCGCTGGCCGGGTTCGCCCCCGAGGTCGGCTACCGCCGGGTGCGCGCCGTCGTCGCCGAGCTGACCCGGGTGGCGATCGAGACCCGCGACGACGAACTCGGCGCGTTCCTGGTGTCGGACGCCGTCGTCGTCGCGGTGATGGCTGCCGCGGTCGATCACCTGGAGAGTTGCGGACTGCGTATCGACCGGGGTGACGACGCCGACGCCCATCTGCGGCGCGCGGTGCGATGGCGCCGCTACGCCGACGGCCCACTGGCAGCGCTGTACCGCCGCGGCGCCGCCGACGTCAGCCGCGGTTCGCTGCGCCTGCTGGCGAGGTCACGGTGAGCGCGTTGGTCGTGGTGGCCGGGCCGCCGCGGGCGGGGGTCAGCGCGATGGTGGCCGCACTGAACCGCCGCCCCTCGGCGTACCGGTTCACCGAGCGCCCGGCGCCGCAGGATTCACCGGCCGCGGCGCTGTTCGTCGTCTCCGCGGTCGCGCCGATGGCCGAATCCGATTGTGCGCTGGCCGATCTCGTCGCCGCCCGGACCCCGGTGACGATCCCGGTGCTCGCCAAGGTCGACGACCATCGGGACTGGCGGCGGGTGCGCGACGCCAACCTGGCCACCGCGCAACGGTGTTCGGTGCGGCTGGCGGGTGTGCCCTGGGTCGGTGCCGCGGCCGCGCCTCGGCTCGGAGAGCCACAGGTCGACGACGTGCTCACCGCGCTCGACGCGGCGCTGGGCGACCCGGCGCGGCATGCCCGTGCGGCGCGGCTGGCCGCCCAGGCCCGACTTGGCCGGCTCGGCGAGGAACGGGACCGGCTGGTGCGCACGCGCAGGCAGGCACGCCTCGACGAGGCGGCCGCGCGGCGCCACGACGCCCAGCAGGCCCGGCTGGCCCTGACCCATGGCGCCCGGCGCCGGTGCGCGGCGCTGCGCACCGAACTTCTGCACGACGCGGCCGCGGCAGACCGGCGCGCGCTGGCGCGGTTCCCGGCCCGGGCGCGTCAGCGCTGCGCGGACGTCCTCGCCGGCGTCGACGACGACATCGCCGCGCGCACCGGGCAACTGCCGTCCGCCGGCGCTGCCGAACTCGACCTGGTGGAACCGCCCGCGCAGTCGTGGCGGCTGGAGCGCCGGCTGACCGCGGTGCTCGGCGCCGGCTTCGGTCTCGGGGTCGCGCTGGTGGTCACCCGGTTCGTGGCCGGCCTGGCACCCGGGCTGACCGCGGTGGCGCTGGTGGCCGGTGCCGCCGCCGGGCTGGCGACCACGACATGGGTGGTGCGGGCCCGGACCCTGCTGCACGACCGGGCGGTGCTGGCGGGATGGGTCGGCGAGGCCGCCGCGGCGGTGCGCGCCGCCGCTGAGGAGCGGATCGGGACCGGGCTGCTCGTCGCCGAAACCGGGGCTGTCGGGGAGACCGCCGCGGACCGGCAGATCGGGCGCCGGATTGCCGCCTTGGACGCCGAACTTCGCCAGCTCACACGGCCCGCGGACCTGCCCGCGAAAGTTACTCGGCGGTAGACCACCCGGTGAGCGTCATCTGAATCGTTCCTGTGAGTGATTGGACATAGTCCTGAATTCCCGCGGGTATGTGACCCGCGTTAACCTCATTGGATAGTGACGGCCGCGGCTGCCGAACATTTGGGCCAAGGCGCCGACCCTTGGCGCCCGTGCCCGGCAGACCGATCGCTCAGCAGATGCAGGGGAGACAACACAGCATGACCGCAGCGACCATCCCGGGACTGGATTCCGCACCGACCAAGCACGAGGGTCTCCTCGAGTGGGTTCGCGAAGTCGCCGAGCTGACCCAGCCCGACCGGGTCGCGTGGGCCGACGGTTCGGAGGAGGAGTACAACCGGCTCTGCGAGCACCTGGTCGAGGCCGGCACCTTCCAGAAGCTGAACCCCGAAAAGCAGCCGAACTCCTACCTCGCGCTGTCCGACCCGTCCGACGTCGCGCGCGTCGAATCGCGCACCTACATCTGCTCTGAGCGCGAGATCGACGCCGGTCCGACCAACAACTGGATGGACCCGGCCGAGATGCGCGGCATCATGACCGACCTGTACCGCGGTTCGATGCGCGGCCGCACCCTGTGGGTGGTGCCGTTCTGCATGGGTCCGCTGGACGCCGAGGATCCCAAGCTCGGTGTGGAGATCACCGACTCGGAGTACGTCGTCGTGTCGATGCGCACTATGACCCGGATGGGCTCGGCGGCGCTGGAGAAGATCGGCGACGACGGCTTCTTCGTCAAGGCGCTGCACTCGATCGGCGCCCCGCTGGAGCCGGGCCAGGCCGATGTGCCGTGGCCGTGCAACGACACGAAGTACATCACCCACTTCCCGGAGACCCGCGAGATCTGGAGCTACGGCTCGGGCTACGGCGGCAACGCGCTGCTGGGCAAGAAGTGCTACTCGCTGCGCATCGCGTCGGCGATGGCCCACGACGAGGGCTGGCTCGCCGAGCACATGCTGATCCTGAAGCTGATCAGCCCGGAGAACAAGGCGTACTACATCGCCGCGGCGTTCCCGTCGGCGTGCGGTAAGACCAACCTCGCGATGCTGCAGCCCACGATCCCCGGCTGGCGCGCCGAGACCGTCGGTGACGACATCGCGTGGATGCGCTTCGGCAAGGACGGCCGCCTGTACGCGACCAACCCCGAGTTCGGTTTCTTCGGCGTCGCGCCGGGCACCAACTGGGACTCCAACCCGAACGCGATGAAGACGATCGCCGCGGGCAACACCGTCTTCACCAACGTCGCCAAGACCGACGACGGCGACGTGTGGTGGGAGGGTCTGGAGGGCGAGCCTGATCACCTGATCGACTGGAAGGGCAACGACTGGATCCTGCGGGAGACGGAAACCAAAGCGGCGCACCCGAACTCGCGCTACTGCACCCCGATCTCGCAGTGCCCGACGCTGGCCCCGGAGTGGGACGACCCGCAGGGTGTGCCGATCTCGGCGATCCTGTTCGGCGGCCGCCGCAAGACCACCGTCCCGCTGATCACCGAGGCCCGCGACTGGCAGCACGGCGTGTTCATCGGCGCCACCCTGGGCTCCGAGCAGACCGCCGCCGCCGAGGGCAAGGTCGGCACCGTGCGCCGCGACCCGATGGCGATGCTGCCGTTCCTCGGCTACAACGTCGGCGACTACTTCGCGCACTGGATCAACATCGGCAAGAACGCCGACGAGTCGAAGCTGCCGAAGGTGTTCTTCGTCAACTGGTTCCGCCGCGGCGACGACGGTCGCTTCCTGTGGCCCGGATTCGGTGAGAACAGCCGCGTGCTGAAGTGGGCCGTCGAGCGCATCGAGCACAAGGCCGACGGCAAGAGCACCCCGATCGGCATCGTTCCCACCGCTGCCGATCTGGACCTCGAGGGTCTGGACGTGGACGCCGCCGATGTCGACGAGGCGCTGGCCGTCAAGGTCGACGAGTGGCAGGCCGAGGTGCCGCTGATCGAGGAGTGGTTCGAGTTCGTCGGCGAGAAGCTGCCGACCGGCATCAAGGACGAGTTCGACGCGCTGAAGACCCGCCTGGCCGAAGAAAGCTAGCCAAGGCCCCCTGCGCCGCGAGCGTGCGTGTCTGTCCCAGGACACGCCGCTCGCGGCGCTATTTTGCGCACGCTCAGCCGGCGATGACCGCGTGGGCGACCGCCTCGCCGACCTCCTGATCCGTCAGCGCGCTGTCGGGAATCAGGCTGTGCGACAAGATCGCGCGCACCATCACCTCCGTCGACTGCAGGACCGGCAGCCTCAGATGCGCGGCGTCGACCGTCACCGCGGGCGCGACGATGGTCGCGACGGTGTGCACCAGGTTCATCCGTGAATCGCCGACTGCGAGCACGGCGTTGAGCAGCCATTGCGGCTCGTGATCGCGCACGTAGGTGAATGCGTCGTGACGGCGCAGGTAGCGCAACACCGAGACGACGATCGAGGCGACCAGTAGTGACGGGTCGGCGGCGGGATCGATGTCGGCGCGCACCGCGGCGAGCATCAGCTCGATCTCGCGGCGCGCGATCGCCCCGATCAGCCCGTCCTTGTCGCCGAACTCCCGGTAGGCCGTCGCGCGCGACACCTGGGCGTGCGCCGCGACCTGGCTCAGCGTCAGCGAGTCCACGCCGCTGCATGCGATCAGCTGCAGCGCCGACTTCACCATCGCGTCGAACGACCGGGTCGAGGGCATCACCCGCATTTTGCCGCAGCCGACTCGCCGCAGAGGCGTTGACGATCAGCTCCGACTGAGACTACTTTCGGAATCAGTCTCAGAGGCGGGGGAATCGATGACCGATATGTCCGTGGCGCCGTCGGTCGATCTGGCCTCTCTCCCGTCGCTGCGCCGCTACCTCGACCACCTGTCCGGCGACGAACGGCGTTCCGCGCTGGGCCGGCTCGCGGCGCTCTCGCCCGAGGACCTGCTCAGTTTCGGTGCCAGCGAACCGCAGCTCGTCGAGCACGACTACCGGGTCGACGACATCACCGGAACCCTGCCCGACGGGCTCGCCGGGACGCTGTACCGCAACGGCCCCGGACGTTGGCAGGACCACACGGGCCGGCCGCTGCACCACCTGTTCGACGGTGACGGCATGCTGTCGGCGTTCACCATCGACGGCGGGGCGGATGGGGCCGGGGTGCGCTATCGCAACCGCTACGTGCGCACCCGGCACTTCCAGGGCCGCACGGGTGTCACCCACATGGGGACCGCCGCGCCGGGCGGCTGGCGGGCCAACATCGGTCGGGTTCCGCCGAACCTGGCCAACACCGGTGTGGTCGAACATGCCGGGCACCTCTACGCGCTGTGGGAGGCCGGGCCGCCCCACGAAATCGACCCGGACACCCTGGAGACGATCGGGGTTCGTCGCTTCGGCGGTGAATTACGTTGGCTGGGATCATTTTCCGCGCATCCGTGCTTCTGCCCGAGCAGCGGGGCGATGTTCAACTTCGGGGTCGAGCTGGTGCCGCGGCCGCACCTGCGGATCTATCACACCGACCACACCGGACGTCTGCGCCACTTCCGGTCGACGCCGCTGCCGTACCCGGCGATGGTCCACGATTTCGCGCTCACCGAGCGCTATCTGGTGTTCCTGGTGTCGCCGATCCTGCCCGACGCAATGGCGGTGCTGCTGGGGCGTGCGCCGATCGGGGACACCCTGCGCTATCGCCCCGACAAGGGCAGCACGTTCATCCTGGTGCCCCGCGACGGCGGCAGGATCCGCCGCATCGACCACGCCGCGATCCTGCAGTTCCACCTCAGCAACGCCTTCGACGACGGCGGTGACGTCGTCGTCGACGTCATCACCTACAGCGACCCGTGCCTGCTGGAACGCATCGCGCGGTTCCAGACCAGCCCGCTCGACGACGCACCGTCGGTGTTCACCCGGTTCCGGATCACCGCGTCCGGACGGGTGCTCACCGAGCCGCTGTCGGACAACTCGTGTGAGTTCCCGCGGCATCACCCGGCGTACGAGGGGCGGCCGCATCGCTACGCGTACTACAACACCAGGACGCGGCTGTGCGCGTTCTACGACTCGGTCACCAAGCTTGATCTCGTGGACCGCACCGAGCGCACCTACAGCTCACCCGAACCCGGGAACAGCTTCTGCGAGCCGGTGTTCGCGCCGCGCCTGGGTGCCACCGCCGAGGACGACGGCTGGTTGCTGACGGTCGAGTACCGCGCCGCACAGCAGACGTCGCGACTGGTCGTCCTCGATGCCGCGGATCCGAGTCGCGGCCCGCTCGCGACCGCGCAGCTCACCAGCCACCTTCCGCAGGGGTTCCACGGCAGCTTCGTGGCGCGCCGGCGCTGATGCCGCGGCGGGGTTCTTGACACGTGTCAAGTGGATCCAAGTAAAGTCGGCCCATGCAGATCCGTGACACTGCCGTCGCCACGCCCGACAAGCCCGCCGTCATCATGTACCCGTCCGGGACGGTGGTGACGTTCGGAGAGCTCGAAGCCAGGGCCAATCGGTTGGCGCATCTGTTCCGCGACGCGGGACTCGTCGAGGGTGACGCGGTCGCGCTGCTGATGGAGAACAGCGAGCACTTCCACGCCGTGATGTGGGCCGCGCGTCGCGCCGGGCTGTACTACGTCCCGATCAACACCCACCTCACCGCCGCCGAGGTCGCCTACATCGTCGACAACAGCGGCGCCAAGGCGATCGTCGGCTCGGCCAAGCTCGCCGACACCCTCGCCGGTCTCGGGGCCGAACTGCCCAACGGTCTGCCTCCGCTGCTGCTGGTCGCCGGTGGCGAGCTGGAGGGCTGGCAGAGTTATCCCGAGTGTGTGGCCGACAAGCCCGACACCCCGATCGCCGACGAGATCGACGGCGACCTGCTGCAGTACTCGTCGGGCACCACCGGCCGCCCGAAGGGCATCAAACGCGAACTGCCGCATCTGCCGCCGGCCGAGGTGCCCGGCCTGATGTCGGCGCTGGTGTCGTTCTGGATGCACCCCGACGCCGTCTACCTCAGCCCGGCGCCGCTGTACCACACCGCGCCGTCGGTGTGGTCGATGCAGACGCAGGCGGGGGGCATCACCACGGTCATCATGGAGAAGTTCGACGCCGAGGGTGCCCTCGACGCGATCCAGAAGTACAAGGTGACGCACGGGCAGTTCGTGCCGGTGATGTTCACCCGCATGTTGAAGCTGCCCGAGGACATCCGCAGAAAGTACGACGTCTCCAGCCTGGAGCGCGTCATGCACGCCGCGGCGCCGTGCCCGGTCGAGGTCAAGAAGCAGATGATCGACTGGTGGGGGCCGATCGTCGACGAGTACTACGCCTCCTCGGAAGCACACGGTTCGACGTTGATCACCGCCGAGCAGTGGCTGGAGCACCCCGGTTCGGTCGGCAAGCCGCTGACCGGCGTGATCCACATCGTCGGGGAGGACGGCGAGGAGCTGCCGCCCGGGCAGGCCGGTGAGATCTACTTCGAGGGCGGCTACGACTTCGAGTACCTCAACGACCCCGACAAGACCGAGTCGTCGCGCCACCCGAAGGGCTGGAAGACGGTGGGGGACATCGGCTATCTGGACGACGAGGGCTTCCTCTACCTGACCGACCGCAGGCACCACATGATCATCTCCGGTGGGGTGAACATCTACCCGCAGGAAGCCGAGAACCTGCTGGTGACGCATCCGAAGGTGATGGACGCGGCCGTGTTCGGCGTGCCGGACGACGAGATGGGACAGAAGGTCAAGGCCGTCGTGCAGACCGTCGACCCGGCCGACGCCACCGACGAGTTCGCCGAAGAACTCATCGCGTGGCTGCGGGATCGCCTGGCGCACTACAAGTGTCCGCGGTCGCTGTCGTTCGAGGAGCAGCTGCCCCGTACCGACACCGGCAAGCTGTACAAGCAGGAGCTGATCAAGAAGTACTCGTGACCGTCGAACTCGCCGCAGGCATCGTCGTCGGAGTCGGAACACCCACCGACGACGCGACGTTCACGCTGACCGAGGCCGCGACCGACGACCGTCGCGCGGTCACGGTGCCGTCGGTGCCCGATGCGCTCGCCGAGCTGACCGAGCGCTGCGCACGCTGGCCGCAGGCGGCCGCGGTCTGCGACGACGTGCTGCGGGCATTCGACCCGCGCGGTGCCACCTTCACCGGGGTGGTCACCGAATCGCTGGCGTACTCGACGCTGCAGTCCGGACCGGAGTTCGCCCGCTGGCTCGCCGATCGCGGGCCCAGGCAGGTGCCCGAGATCGCCGATCCCGTTGTCGCGGACCGCGACGGCGACCGGCTGACCATCCGGTTCAACCGGCCGCAGCGGCACAACGCGTTCTCCACCGACGCGAGGGCGGCGCTGCTGGAGGCGCTGGAGGTGGCCCGGCTCGATCCGTCGGTGACCGACGTGGTGCTCGCCGGCAACGGGCCGTCGTTCTGCAGCGGTGGCGATCTCGCGGAATTCGGCACGTTCGCCGACCCGGCCAGTGCGCATCTCGCACGCACCCGGCACAGCCCCGCGCTCGTGCTCGACGAGATCACCGCCCGGTTGGGCGGCAGATGCCGTGCGCAGATCCACGGTCAGGTGCAGGGCAGCGGGTTGGAGATGGCGGCGTTCTGCGGGACGGTGTCGTGCCATCCCGATGCGGTGCTCGGCCTGCCCGAGCTGGCGCTCGGCCTGATCCCGGGAGCCGGCGGCACGGTCAGCATCACCCGGCGGATAGGACGTTGGCGCACCGCGTATCTGGTGTTGTCGGGCCGCTCGATCGACGCCGCGACAGCGCTGCGGTGGGGGCTGGTCGACGAGATCGGATCCGCTAGCTCGACCGGCGCAGCGTGACGCGGTAGGTGTACTGCTCGGGCAGGAACTGGCTGACCGCCAGCTCGACCGGGCAGCCCTGATCGTCGGAGTAGAGCCGGTCCACCCGCAGCATCGGATGGCCGGGCCCGCATCCGACCGCCGCCGCGGCGGCCGGGTCGGCCGCGGTCACCGTGATCGACTGCGCGGCTTCGGCGATCGGGTGTCTCAGGTGCGGTTCGAGCAGGCCGATCACGGTGTGCGTGCTGACGGCCCCGGTCGCCAGGTCGGGGGAGTCCAGTACCGCAGTGGCCACCGCCGGAGGCAGGTGAATCGTCGTGTGTCCGAACGCCACACCGTCGTGCAGGCGCCGGAACACCACCGTGTAGACGACGTCGCCGTCGAGGCGCAGCCGACTGGCCGCGTCGATGTCGACGCGGCGGTGCAGACCGTCGAGCACCTCCATCGTGGTGTCGTCGGACAGGCTCATCAGGTCCTCGATGGAACCGAGCTGGCGCAGGTAGCGGCGGCCGTGTTCGCTGGCGTAGCTGCCCCGTCCCGGCACCCGGAAGACGGTGCCGTCGGCGACCAGATCCTGGAACGCGCGCCGCACCGTCTGGCGTGAAAGTCCGTACTTCGCCACGAGTTCGGACTCGGTGGGCAGCCGGATGCCGTCGGGGTAACGCCCGCCCGCGATCTCCTCGCGGAGGCGTTCGCGCAGCACCTGATAGGCGGGGGGCATCAGATACCGCCCCGGGCCACCAACTGTCCGGCGATCACGTTGCGCTGGATCTCGTTGGTGCCCTCGCCGACGATCATCAGCGGCGCATCCCGGAAGTAGCGTTCGACGTCGTACTCGGTGGAGTAACCGTAGCCGCCGTGGATCCGGACCGCGTTCAGCGCGATCTCCATCGCGGCCTCGGACGCGAACAGCTTGGCCATGCCCGCCTCCATGTCGGCGCGCTCGCCGCTGTCGTAGCGGTCGGCGGCATACAGCGTCAACTGACGTGCAGCCGTGAGTTTGGTCGCCATATCGGCGAGGTAGTGCCCGACGGCCTGGTGCTTCCAGATCGGCAGGCCGAAGCTCTCCCGGTCCTGCGCATAGGCCAGCGCGTCCTCCAGGGCAGCCGAGGCGACCCCGAGAGCGCGCGACGCGACCTGGATGCGGCCGGTCTCAAGGCCTTTCATCATCTGCGCGAAGCCCTCGCCCGCTGTGCCGCCGAGGATCGCCGCACCCGGCACCCGGCACCCGTCGAACGACAGCTCGCAGGACTCGACGCCCTTGTAGCCGAGCTTGGGCAGATCCCGTGACACCGTCAGCCCCGGGCTCGGGTTCTCGACCAGCACGACCGAGATGCCCTTGTGCTTGGGGGTGGCGTCGGGATCGGTCTTGCACAGCAGCGCGATCAGCCCCGAGCGGCGGGCGTTGGAGATCCACGTCTTCGCCCCGGAGATCACCAGATCGTCCCCGTCGCGGCGGGCGACGGTGCCCATCGCCTGCAGGTCGGAACCCCCGCCGGGTTCGGTCAGGGCCATCGTCGCGCGAAGCTCCCCGGTGGCCATCGCGGGCAGGTAGCGCTGCTTCTGTTCCTCGGTGCCGAACAGCGTCAGCAGCTTGGCCACCACGGTGTGCCCGCCCATCGCTCCGGCCAGGCTCATCCAGCCCCGGGCCAACTCCTGGGTGACCAGCACGTAGCAGCGGGTCGACACCGGCGTGCCGCCGTAGGACTCCGGGACCGCGAGCCCGTAGATGCCGATCTGCTTCATCTGCTCGATCCACGCCTCGGGATAGGTGTTGGCGTGTTCGACGTCGCGCACGGTGGGTTTCACGTCGCGATCGACGAACGCGCGGACCGTCTCGACCAGCATGGCCTCTTCGCTGTTCAACCCGTCCGTCACAGTGCCCTCCCGGCCCGCCCACATTTGTACGGCCATATTGACACGGCCGCACACCGATGCCAGCATGCCACCCGTGACTTTGTACGGCCAAATGTCCGGTGGCCCCTTCTTCGACGATCTGACCGTGGGGCAGGTGTTCGACTCCGCGCCGTCGATGACGTTGACCCCGGGGGTCGCCGCGACGCATCAGGCGATCCTCGGTGACCGGCTGCGGCTGCCGCTCGACGCCGAGCTGTCGTTCGCGGTGACGGGGGCGGCGGCCCCGCTCGCGCATCCGGCGTTGGTGTGTGACGTCGCGATCGGGCAGTCCACGCTGGTGACACAGCGGGTGAAGGCCAACCTGTTCTATCGCGGGCTGACCTTCCACCGGTTCCCGGTCATCGGGGACACGCTCTACACCCGCACCGAAGTCGTCGGGCTGAAACAGAACTCGGCCAAGCCGGGCCGCGCGCCGACCGGGCTGGCCGCGCTGCGGATGACGACCATCGACGGGGTCGGCCGGCTGGTGCTGGACTTCTACCGCTGCGCGATGCTGCCGCTGAGCGGCGACGACGTGCAGACCGGTCACAACGACGACCTGTCCGCGATCGGCGCCGCGGCCCCGCAGGCGGATCCGGTCTCCGAGTGGGACGCCGACGCGTACCGCTCCCGGGTGCCGGGCCCGCACTTCGACCCCGCACTGGCCGGGACGGTGCTGCGCAGCACGGCCGACGTGGTCAGCAGCGCCCCCGAGCTGGCCCGCCTGTCACTGAACATTGCTGCCACCCATCATGATTCGCGAGTCGCCGGACAGCGGCTGGTGTACGGCGGGCACACCATCGGGCTCGCGCTCGCGCAGGCGTCGCGGCTGCTGCCGAACCTTGTCACCGTGCTCGGCTGGGAGTCCTGCGACCACACCGGCCCGGTGCACGAGAACGACACGCTCTACAGCGAGTTGACCGTCGAGTCCGCCGAGCCCCGCGGGGACGGCCGCGGCGGCACCGTCGCGCTGCGCTCCAAGGTTTTCGTCGCCGCCGCCGATGACGACGACGACGACGACGGCGCGGACCGGCAGGTGCTCGACTGGCGGTTCACCGGCGTCCTGTTCTGATCCGCCGTCCCCGACAATGGAGCGGTGAGCCCGATGCGCGTCCCCGCCGCCGTGCCGGCGCACGCGCAGACCCTGCTGGACGAGGCCGGGTTGCGTGCCGACGCCGCGACGCTGATCGGCGGCCGCGCCGCGCTGTTCGGGTGGCAGCCCGGCAACCGGATTTCGGCGGGTGGCGCGACCCGGCTGCTGCGCGGACCCGACGGGTGGTGCGCGCTGACGCTGTCGCGGCCCGACGACCTGCAGGCCGTACCCGCCCTGCTCGAGGTCGACGACGTGCCCGGCGATCCGTCGGAGGCCATCGGCAGGCGTGCCGCCGAGATAGGGGTGACCACTCTCGCCGAGCAGGCGCGGCTGCTCGGGCTGCCCGTCGGTGTGCTCGGAGAGACCGTCCCGGCACCGATCACGGTGCGCCGCAGCGGAAACCGCGCCACCCCGGGATCGCGCGAACTTCTGGTCGCCGACCTGTCGGCGATGTGGGCGGGGCCGCTGTGCGGGCGCCTGCTGGCCGACACCGGCGCGACGGTCGTCAAGGTGGAGAGCAGGGCCCGGCCCGACGGCCCCCGGCGCGGACCCCGGGAATTCTTCGACTGGATGAACGCCGGAAAACTGTCGTACGAAGCAGATTTCACCGACCCTGTCGGGTTGCGCCGGTTGCTTGCCGCGGCCGACGTGGTGATCGAGTCGTCGCGGCCCGCCGCACTGGGGCGCCATGGCCTGAGCCCGGCGGACATCCCGGCGCGGCCCGGCCGGGTCTGGATCAGGATCACCGGCCACGGCACCGACGGTGCGCGCGCCGGCTGGGTGGCCTTCGGTGACGACGCCGCGGTATCCGGCGGTCTGGTCAGCGGGACCGGTGAGAACCCGCAGTTCTGTGGTGACGCGATCGCCGATCCGCTGACCGGTATCCACGCCGCCGCGGCGGTGCTCGCCGCGCGCAACCGGGGTGGCGGCGAACTGCTGGAGATCTCGATGGCCGCCGTCGCCGCCGAGTACGCGCAACTGCCGCGAGGCGACGACATCGCCTGCACCGCACCACCACCGATCCGAACTACCGCACGAGAACTCGGTGCCGACACCGAGGCCGTGGATCGCATGGTCGGCGACCGGTCGGCGGCATCGTGCTGATCCGCCGTGCCGTGCTGATCGACGGCACCCGAACCGACATCCGGGTCGGGGACACGATCATCGAGGTATGTGACGGGCTCAGACCGAGGCCCGGCGAGGCCGAGTTCGACGCAGCCGGCGGCACCGTGCTGCCCGGGCTGCACGACCACCACATCCACCTGCGGGCCGCCGCGGCCGCGCTGCACTCGGTGCGCGTCGGGCCGGAGAACGTGCGCGGCAAGGACGGTCTCGCCGACGTTCTCACCCGCGCCACCCCCGACGACGAGGGCTGGATCCGCGCCGTCGGCTACCACGACTCGGTCGCCGGACCACTGGACAGACATGTCCTCGACGAGATCGCCGCGGGCACCCCGGTCCGGGTCCAGCACCGAAGCGGTGTGCAGTGGACGCTCAACACCGCCGGGCTGCGCCGGATCGGATCATCCGGGCATCCGGACGGGATTCTGCGTAGTGACGACCCGAGTTGGGCGCTGCCGCACAGTGATCCGGACCTCGACGGGCTCGGACTGCTCCTCGCCCGGTACGGCGTCACCGACGTCACCGACGCGACACCGGATCTCGGTGCGGGCGACATCACCGACCTGCACGAGCGGCTGCCGCAGACGGTGCGCAGCCTGGCGCCGGGGAAACGGATCCTGCACGACGACGATCTGGACCTCGACGCGCTGACCCGCTGGATCCGCCACACCCATTCGGTCGGGGTCCCGGTGGCGCTGCACTGCGTCACCGCCGCCCAGTTGGTGGTCGGGCTGGCGGCGTTCGGCGCGGCGGGCCGGCACCCCCTCGACCGCATCGAGCACGCCGCGGTGGTGCCCGACGGCAGCATCGGCGATCTCGCGGCGAGCGGGATCGCGGTGGTGACGCAGCCGAACTTCGTCGCCGAGCGCGGCGATCAGTACCTCGTCGACGTCCCGGCGGCCGAACACCACGAGCTGTGGCGGCTGGCCGCGCTGCTGCGTGCCGGGGTGCCCGTCGCGCTGTCCACCGACGCGCCGTTCGGCGACGCCGACCCGTGGGCGGCGATGCGGGCCGCCGTGCACCGCCGCACTCGATCGGGCGACGTGCTCGGCCCGGACGAACGTATCGGCGCGGCAACGGCATTGGCGCTGTTCCTGAGCCGCAAGCCGGGCGCACCGGTCGCCGTCGCCCAGGGTGGAGCGGGCAACCTGGTCGTCCTGGAAACCCCGCCGGACGAGGCGCTGGCCGACCTCGACGCCGGCGCGGTCACCGCGACCGTGATCGGCGGCGAGGTCGTCTACCAGCGCTAGGCTGCCGCGGGCGCGAACGCCGTCCGCAGCAGTGCGCATTGACTGCGGAAGAACGCCAGCGACACTTCGGCTTTCGGTGCGATGCCGTCGAAGCCGTGGAACGCGCCCTGCACCACCTCCACCTCGCACGGCACTCCCGCCGCGCGTAACCGCTCGGCGTAGGCGAGGTCCTCGTCGTGGAACAGATCCAGCGTGCCGACACCGACCCATGCGGGCGGCAACCCGGCGAGGTCCTCCCGCCGCGCGGGCACCGCGACGTCGGGATCGGCGTCACCGAGATAGCTGCGCCAACCGAACCGGTTGCTGGCCTGGTTCCACAGCCGGTGTCCCGGATTGTCCAGCCCGCCGCGCAACACGGTGCGGTCGTCGATCATCGGGTACACCAGAAGCTGTGCCGCCAGCGGGATCTCACCGCGGTCACGGGCCAGCAGCGCGAGTGCCGCGGCCAGTCCGCCGCCCGCACTGGCCCCGCCGATCGCGATCCGCGACGGGTCCACCGCGGGCAGCGCAGCCAGCCACTTCAGCGCCTCGTAGCAGTCTTCCAGCGGCACCGGATACGGAAAGTCCGGTGCCAGCCGGTAGTCGACCGACGCGACGGTCGCGCCGAGTTCACGCGCGAACCGCCGGCACAGCACGTCGTCCTGGGCGGCGTCACCGATGACGTACCCGCCCCCGTGGATCCACAGCAGCGCGGGGGTGGTCCCGGCGTCGCCGGCCGGGCGGAACAACCGGACCCCGACACCGGACGGCAGCGTCAGCACCTCGACGTCGTCGGCCGGGGCGCGGCGCCACATCAGCCGCGACGCGCGGCGCAGCAGCGGCAGCGTGACCGGGGTGATGATCTGTCGGGGCAGCATCCGGGCGGCGCGCCGCAGCTCCGGATGGAAGTCGATGCCATGCATCGGATCAGTATGCGTGCGCGACAACGCACTCCGTCAGCGAAGCAGCGGATCTCGTGGCAGACCGAGAATCCGTTCGGCGATCGTGTTGCGGGTGATCTCGGAGGTGCCGCCCGCGATGGTCATGGCCCGGTTGCCCAGGTAGCTGGTCGTCAGTTGCGGAATCTGTTCGGTGACCGCGGCGGTGCCCGCCAGCTCGAACGCCAGCTCCGTCAGGTGCTGGCCGGACTCGGCGACCAGAAGCTTGGTCACGTTGCCCTCCGGGCCGGGCTCGGCTCCCGAGATCGCGCGGGTCGCGCGGCGCAGGTTCAGCAGCTTCAGCGAGTGGATCTCGGCGATCACCTCACCGGCCTGGCGGACGTAGCGTTCCGGTTCGGGGGCGCTGTCGAGCAGCTTGACCAGGTGCGCGGGCGTGGTGCCGGTGGCCCCGCCGGACCCGCCGCCGATCGAGACGCGTTCATTGCCGAGGGTGGCCCGCGCGACCAGCCAGCCCTTGTTCACGTCGCCCACCACGTCGGAGTCGGGCACGAACACGTCGTCGAAAAACACCTCGTTGAAGTGGGCGGTCCCGGTGAGGCCGCGCAGCGGGTTGACCGTGACGCCGTCGGCGGTCATGTCGATCGCCATCATGGTCACCCCGGCGTGCTTCGGGGCGTCCGGATCGGTGCGCACGGTCGCCAGCCCCCACTGGCACATGTGCGCGAGGCTGGTCCACACCTTCTGGCCGGTCACCCGCCAGCCGCCGTCGACCTTCTTCGCCGACGTGCGCACGGCGGCGGCGTCGGATCCGGCGCCGGGTTCGGAGAACAGCTGGCACCACATGCTTTGCCCGCGAAGCACCGGTTCGACCCAGCGCTCACGCTGGTCGTCGGTGCCCGCCTGGGCGATCGTCAGCGCGACCCAGCCGGTGATCCCCATGTCGACGCGCTCGATGCCCGCGGAGCCGAACTCCTCCTCGATGACGAGTTGTTCGAGCACGTTCGCGCCGCGGCCCCACGGCCGCGGCCAGTGCGGGACCAGGTAGCCGGAGTCGACGAGGAAGTCGCGCTGCTGGTCGGCGGGCAGCGACCGGATCTCGGCGGCGGCGGCGCGGGCCTGGCTGCGGTACTGCTCGGCTTCCGCCGGCAGCGTGAACGACGCCCCGTGTGCCTGCCCGCAACGCTGCGCGTCGACGATGTCGACGAGCGGGTCGGCACCGTCGGCCATCAGCGCGGCCAGGGTGCGCGCCCGGCGCAGATACAGGTGCGCGTCATGCTCCCAGGTGAAGCCGATACCGCCGTGCAACTGAATGTTGTTCTGCGCGCTGAACACCTGAGCGCGGATGGCCAGCGCCGCGGCGACCGCCGCGGCGAACCACGCGCCGTCGAGATCATCGGCCCGGGCGGCGTCCCACACCGCGGCCGTCGCCGTTTCGGCGGCCACGAGCATGTTCGCCGCGTGGTGTTTGACCGCCTGGAAGGTACCGATGGTGCGGCCGAACTGCTCGCGCACCTTCGCGTACTCGACGGCCATGTCCAGTGTCGCCCAGCTGACCCCGACCGCCTCGGCCGCGGCGAGGGTGCGGAACACCGTCCTGGCGTTGCGCGCGGCACCGCGCAGCACCCGGTCGGCCGGCACGGACACGCCGCTCAGCGCCACCGAACCGATGCTGCGGGTCGGGTCCAGGGAATCGAGCGGGGTCACCGTGACGCCGTCGGCGGCCGCGTCGACGATCACCACGTCGTCGCCGGTGACCAGCACGAGCAGCGCGGCGTCGGGCGCGCCGAGCACCGCGGGGCTCTGGCCGGTGACGGTGTCGTCGACGGTGAGGGTGCCGGACACGCCGAGCGCCGCCACGGCGGCGCCGGAGGCCAGGTCGGGCAGGGTCGCGGCGCGAACGGCGTCCGGTGCGCACCGGTCGATCACCACCGCCGCGGCGGTGCTGGGCAGGAACGGGCCCGGCGTGAGCCGGCGACCCAGGCATTCGAGCACGACGGCCAGCTCGGAGAGCCCGAAGCCGGAGCCGCCGACGTCCTCGGCCAGCGCCAGACCGGTCCAGCCCAGGTTGGTGGCGGCCGACCAGATGTCCGCCGGGTGCGACGGACCTCCGTCGAGGGTCGCGCGGGCCGCGGCCAGCGCCTGCAGCCTGGTGAGCTGGCCGGATGCGGCGTCCGCCAGGTCCTGGTGGTCGTCGGTGATGGCTAACGTGGACGCGCTCGCGCTCTTGCTCACAGAAGTAAGGCCTTCTTCGCTGAAATTGACGGTCGTCGACCGACGTTATCGGAGGTCACTCTGCCTTCCATCTGTGACCCCGGTCACGAATTGACTACTTCTCAAACTTGAGTAGACAACTTGCTGCGGATTGTCGTTTGAGATCTATGTCACCGGGGTACGCTCGCCGCCATGACCCCAAGACCGGATACGCGGTATCCCGGCCCGACCCTCACCACGCGTTTGGAATGGTTGCTGAACGCGGGGCCGTCGGACTACATGCTGGCCCTCAGCGTCGCCTCCGCGTCGCTGCCGGTGATCGGGAAACATCTTGAGCCGCTGGGCGCGTTGACCGCGGCCGGGGTCTGGGGAGCCCGCCACGCCCCGGATTTCGTCGGGGCCCTGGCGAAGTCGCTGGTAACGCCCAACGACGCCGAAAAGAAGCAGCAGGAGCGCGACTGCACGAATGCCGTCACCGAGGCCGCGCTGCGCGGTGTGGTGTCGCCGAAGGACCTCGAGATCGAGTGGCCCGAGGCCGAGCGGACCCCGCCGGTGTGGAAGATGCGCGAGCACCGGCGCCATGTGCACCGCACCTCGGTGCGTTACGGGCCGCGCCCGACGCAGTTGCTCGACGTGTGGAAGCGCAAGGATGTGTCGTCGGACGCGCCGGTGATGATCTTCGTGCCCGGTGGCGCGTGGGTGCACGGCGGCCGGGTGCTGCAGGGCTACGCGCTGATGTCCCATCTGGCCGAGATGGGCTGGGTGTGTCTGTCGGTGGAATACCGTGTCGCACCCCATAACCCGTGGCCGGCTCACATCACCGACGTGAAGACCGCGATCGCCTGGGCGCGCGCCAACGTCGACAAGTTCGGCGGTGACCGCAACTTCGTCACGATCGCCGGAACCTCGGCCGGCGGCCACCTCGCCGCGCTGGCCGGCCTGACCGCCAACGACCCCGAGATGCAGGGTGAACTCCCCGAGGGTTCCGACACCTCGGTCGACGCGGTCGTCGGGATCTACGGACGCTACGACTGGGAGGACAAGTCCACCGTCGAGCGCGTCCGGTTCATGGATTTCCTCGAGCGGGTGGTCGTCAAGCGCAAGTTCGACAAGCACCCCGATGTGTTCCGCAACGCCTCGCCGATGGCGCGTGTGCATTCCGAGGCGCCGCCGTTCCTGGTGATCCACGGCACCGGCGACAGCGTCATCCCCGTCCATCAGGCGCAGGGCTTCGTCGAACGGCTGCGCAGCGTGTCGCGCTCGGTGGTGGGCTATGTGGAACTGCCCGGCGCGGGTCACGGCTTCGATATGACCGACGGTGCCCGCACCGGAGCGGCGTCGACGGCAATCGGCTTGTTCCTCAACCACATCCATCGAAACCGAAGCCTGATCGGGGCCAAAGAGGTTATATAGTCACCTCCTGTACGGAAGGTGGCACAGTGAAAAGGCTGAGTGGATGGGACGCTGTGCTGCTGTACAGCGAAACCCCGAGCGTCCACATGCATACCCTCAAGCTCGCGGTGATCGAGCTCGACGGTCTCGGCGGCGCGACCTTCGGGGTGGAGGAGCTGCGCAAGGTCATCCACGGCCGGCTCTACAAGCTCGACCCGTTCCGCTACGAACTGGTCGACATCCCGTTCAAGTTCCACCATCCGATGTGGCGGGAGAACGCCGAGGTCGACCTCGATTACCACGTGCGGTCGGTCCGCGTCGAAGCTCCCGGCGGACGCCGTGAACTCGACGAGGCCGTCGGCCGGATCGCGAGCACCCCGCTGAGCCGGGACCGGCCACTGTGGGAGATGTATCTGATCGAAGGCCTGGCGGGCGGCCGCATCGCGGTGCTCGGCAAGATCCACCACGCGCTCGCCGACGGCGTCGCTTCGGCGAACCTGCTCGCGCGTGGGATGGACCTGCAGGACGGTCCGCAGGCCGACCGTGATTCGTACGCAACGGATCCCGCGCCGTCGCGGGGCGAACTGGTGCGGACCGCGTTCAACGACCACCTCCGCCAGATCGGCCGGATCCCGGACGTGATGCGCTACACCGCCGCCGGTATGCGCCGGGTGCGACGCAGCGGCCAGAAGCTCTCACCCGAGCTCACCCGGCCGTTCACTCCTCCGCCGTCGTTCATGAACCACCAGGTCGACGCGACCCGCAGATTCGCCACCGCGACGCTGTCGCTCGACGAGGTCAAGAGCACCGGCAAGGCGCTCGGCGCGACCATCAACGACATGGTGCTCGCGCTGGCGGCCGGGGCGCTGCGAAAGTTGTTGCTGCGCTACGACGGTCACGCCGAGCATCCGCTGCTGGCGTCGGTGCCGGTGAGTTTCGACTTCTCCCGCGACCGGATCTCGGGGAACAGGTTCACCGGTGTGCTGGTCGCGATCCCCGTCGAGTTGGACGACCCGCTGGAGCGGGTGCGCGCCGCGCACGAGGCCGCCGTGATCGGCAAGGAGAGCAACAACCTGCTCGGGCCCGAACTGGTCAGCCGGTGGTCGGCGTACTTTCCGCCCGCGCCCGCCGAGGCGTTGTTCCGCTGGCTGGGGACCAAGGACGGCCAGAACAAGATCATGAACCTGCCGATCTCCAATGTGCCCGGCCCCCGCGAGCGGGCCCGCGTGGGCGGTGCGCTGGTCACCGAGATCTTCTCGGTGGGTCCACTGACCGTCGGCAGCGGCCTCAACATCACCGTGTGGAGCTACGTCGACCAGATCAACATCTCGGTGCTCTCCGACGGCAGGACACTCAAGGACCCGCACGAACTCAGCGGTGCGATGCTCGACGAGTTCGCCGAGATCCGGCGTGCCGCAGGGCTTCCCGCTGAGTTCTCGGTCGTCGACACCGCGATGCCGAACGTGGACTAGTTCCCGGTCACGCCGCGCGCCGGACCGCGGGTTCGGATACGCCCGTCGGCAGCGTGGCCACTTCGGCCTCCCGGCCGCGGTACCGCGCCAGGTAACGTTCGGCCGCGCGGCGGTCGGTGTTGCCGCGGATCGGGTCGAATCCGAGCGCGATGTCGGCGTCGGGATCGGCCGTGGCGATGTAGCGCTTGCGCAGCATGAAGCAGGTCAGCCCCAGCCCGTAACTGGCGACCATCGCGACACCGAACACGATCGCGAGGGTGCTGCTGCCGAGTGCCAGCGACGCGGTGAAGGTCCCCAGGAATACGAAGCCGAACAGGGTCAGCACATAGCCGATCGCCGGCAGCGGTGCAGTGCTCAACGACGTCCGTCGCATGACAACCTCCTCTATCAATACGCTACGAGTAGCGTAGCGCTACGTCCAGTGTAGCGTTGAATCCGCGAACGCGCACCCGTCGAACCAGGAGGTGGACCATGGTCGAGAACGCCGACAGCGCCGACAGGGCCGACGACACGGTCGGGGCCCGCATCCTCGACGCGGCACTGGAACTTCTGCGAGCGCGCGGTCCGAAGGCGGTGACGATGCACGCCATCGTCGACGCGACGGGCATCGCCAAGACCACCATCTACCGGCGCCATCCGAACCGGCGCAGCCTGCTGGCCGCCGCGCTGGAAACGCTCGACGACCGCCCGTCGGTGCCCGCCGACGCCGACCGCGCGCAGCGACTGCGCTGGGTGATCGAGCAGTCCGTCGACGTGATCGCGCGCGGGATCGGCGCCGGAGGATTCGCCGCGCTGCTGACCGACGAGGACCCGGAGTTCAGCGACGCGTTCCGCTCGATCCTGGTGGCCTACCGGCGGCATGCCATCGACGCGCTGGAGGTCGACGCGGCCACCGCCGACACCGTGATCGACGTGATCGTCGGCAGCTACGTCGCCGAACTGGCCCGCACCGGCGCCGTCGGTGACGCCTGGGTCACCCGACTGGCCGCGCTGCTGGACGGAATCCTGCGCGTGTCACAGTGATCGGCCGGGAGATCAGCCGGCTTCGACCTGGTTCCCCGCCGCGGTCTTGCGCGTCGCCATCACCCAGGACAGGAACTCCTCGACGGCCTGGGCCGTGTAATGCGCCCGCGGTGAACCGTAGTAGAAGTCGAAAGCGTGCTGCGCGTGCGGGATTTCGGCGTACACCACCGGCGACGTCGACACATCCTTGAGCGCGTCGGCGAACTCACGGCCCTCGGGCACCGGGATGATCGAGTCGTCCTGGCCGTGCAGGATGAAGAACGGCGGCGCGTCGGCGCGCAGCCGGTGCAGCGGTGACGCGTCGACGTACAGCTGCCGGTTCTGCGCGATCGGCTTCTTGACGACGAACTTCTGCAGGAACGCGATGAACTCCTTGCGCCCGTTGCCCTTTGCCGAGACCCAGTCGTAGCGGCCGTAGATCGGCACCGCGGCGACCACGGAGGTGTCGGCGTCCTCGAACCCGGGCTGCAACGTCGGGTCATCGGCGGTCAGCGCGGCCAGCGCCGACAGGTGCCCGCCGGCCGAACCGCCGGTGATCGCGACGAAATCCGGGTCCCCGCCGTACTCGGCGATGTGCTCCTTGATCCAGGCCAGCGCCCGCTTGACGTCGACGATGTGGTCCGGCCAGGTGTTGCGCGGGCTGACCCGGTAGTCGATCGACACACAGATCCAGCCGTGGTCGGCGAGGTGGCTCAGCAGCGGGTAGGCCTGCGGCTTGCGCATCCCGATCGCCCACGCGCCGCCCGGAACCTGGAGCAGCACAGGGGCTTTGCCGTCGCGCGGCAGGTCGGCGCGGCGCCAGATGTCGGCCCGGTTCACCCGCAGCGGCCCGTAGTGCACGGTGCCGGCCTTCTCGACGTAGCGGCGGCGGACGATCTCGTTGGGCGGCACACCGATGTAGCGGCGCCGGGTGGACTTCGCCTTCTCGGCGATCTCCTGGTAGTCGGCGCCGAGCGCCTCCCGCAGCGGGTCCTCGAAATGCGGTTGGGCCGCCACGTTGCGGCGGTGGATCAGGTACAGCACCGCCCAGGACACGGCGGTCAGCGCCAGCGCGATCCGGCCGCGCGGGCCGCCGAAGTCGCCGCGGATACCGCGGCGCACCGCGTCGAGCATCGAGCCGGCCATGTACAGCGGCGACAACTCGGAGGTCGGCCACCCGAACGCGAAGACCGGGATCGTCGGATATCCCTCGCGGGCCAGCGGCCGCAGCCCGTTGGCGGCGTTGAGCAACTCCGCGGTGGCCCGCAGCAGCGGCCGGCGTTTAGGCATTCTCGAGGCGTTCCTTCAGATCCTTGCGGGAGATCTTGCCGGTGATGCTGCGGGGCAGCTCGTCGAGCACCGTGATCTCCCTTGGCACTTTGTAATTCGCGAGATGGTCGCGAACATGCTGCTTCAGCGTCTCCGGGGTAGCCGCGGCGCCGGGGTTCAAAACCACGAATGCGGCCAGTCGCTGCCCGAACTTCTCGTCGTCGACCCCGAGCACCGTGGCCTCGGCGACATCGGGATGCGTCGTCAGCGTCTTCTCGACCTCGATCGGGTAGACGTTCTCGCCACCGGACACGATCATCTCGTCGTCGCGGCCGACCACGAACAACCGGCCGTCCTCGTCGAGATAGCCGACGTCGCCCGAGGACATGAACCCGTCGTGGAAATCCTTGGTGGTCCCCGTGGTGTAGCCGTCGAACTGGGTCGAGTTGCGCACCCAGATGCCGCCGGTCTGCCCCGTGGGTACCTCGTTGAACTCGGTGTCGAGGATCCGGATCTCGGTGCCCTCGGCGGGTCGGCCCGCGGTGTCCGGCGCGGCGCGCAGATCGCGCGGCGTCGCGGTGGCGATCATGCCGGCCTCGGTGGCGTTGTAGTTGTTGTAGATCACGTCGCCGAAGCGGTCCATGAACTTGATGACGACGTCGGGGCGCATGCGCGAGCCCGACGCGGCGGCGAAGCGCAGCGAGCGCCCGCTGTACTTGTCGAGGACCTCGGTGGGCAGCTCCATGATGCGGTCGAACATCACCGGCACCACACACAATCCGGTGGCGCGGTACTTGTCGACCAGTTCCAGGGTGGCCTCGGGATCGAACTTGCGCCGGGTGATGATCGTGCACGACATCGATGCGGCGAACGCCAATTGCGAGAAGCCCCATGCGTGGAACATCGGTGCGGCGATCACGACGGGTTGTTCGGCGCGCCACGGGGTCCGGTCCAGGATCGCCTTGAGCACGCTGGGGTCACCGCCGGAGTGCTTGGCGCCCTTGGGTGTTCCGGTGGTCCCGGAGGTGAGCAGGATGACCCGCCCCTTCTCCATCGAGCGCACCGGTTCCCGGCCGTCGTGCTCGGCGATCAGCGATTCCACGGTCAGCGCGTCGGTGTCGGTGTCGGTCCACGCGACGATCCGGGTGGTGTCGGGGCGCCCGGCCACCGCGCGGTCCACCGTTTCGGTGAACTCCTCGTCGTAGATCACCGCGACCGAGCGGCCCTCGCCTTCGCGCTCGAGCACCTCGGCCAGCGCGGGACCGGCGAACGACGTGTTGAGCAGCAGCACATCGGCGCCGATGCGGTTGGCGGCGATCAGCGCGTCGACGAACCCGCGGTGGTTGCGGGCCATCAGCCCGATCACCTCGGGCTGGCCGCCGGGCAGCGCCTGCAGCGCGGCGGCGAGCGCGTCGGCGCGCCGGTCGATCTGGCGCCAGGTCAGGATCCCGAGTTCGTCGACGAGGCCGGCGCGGTCGGGGCAGCGCTGGGCGGCCGCGGCGAAACCGGAGGTGATCGCCATGTTCTCGCGCTGCATGGCCCCGACGATGCGCAGGTACTTGTCGGGGCGCAGCGGTGCGATCACGCCGGCGCGCGCCATCGTCGAGATCAGGCCGAGCGCGTTGGTCACGGAGTCGGTGAGGCCCATCGGGCTAACCGAGGATCGGGAGCTTGCGCTCCTGGGCCAGCTCGTCGAGGGCGCGCTGCATCACCCGTCGCACGTGCGCGTCGACCTCGTCGATGTCGGGGTTCTCGCCGAACTCCTCGATGATGTCGATCGGCGGCAGCGCCTTCATCGTGATCTTCGCGGGCAGCGGCACATTCGGCGGCACGACGACCGACAGGCCGAACGGGAACCCGAACGACACCGGCACGATCTTGGCGCGGAACAGTTTGGCGACCGGTCCGAGTGCCTTGGCGACGTCGGTGCCGCGGCTCAGGAACAGCTGACTCTCCTGGCCGCCGATGCCGACGGTCGGCACGATCGGCACACCGGCGTTGAGCGCGGCCCGGACGTAGCCGGTGCGGCCGCCGAAGTCGATCTTGTTCGCCGCCGCCGACGGGCGGTAGACGTCGTAGTCACCACCGGGGAACACCACCACCACTCCGCCCGAGCGCAGCGCCTCGTCGGCGTTGTGGTGGTTGGCCGGGATGAACCCGGTCTTCTTGAAGAACGCGCCCGTCGGCCCGACCATCAGCATGTCGTGGCTGAGCGTGTAGACCGGCCGGTCGTATCCGAACTTGTCGTAGAACCCGCTGGCGAAGATCGGCACGTCCATCGGGAACAGCCCGCCGGAATGGTTGGACACCACCAGCGCGCCGCCCTCGGGGAAGTCCTCCAGGCCGCGCACCTCGGCGCGGTGCCATCCCTTCAGGAACGGCTTGAGGATGCCCATCACCTTCTCGGTGAGCGCGGGATCCCATTTGGTGATCTCGGACGGGATCGTGTCGGTCGCGCTCACGGCGGCCCCCTCGAAAGACGTCGGCGTCGGACTGGAACGTGTTCTAGTTTTGCCAGTCTACCCACTTCGGAGAGGGGGTCCGTCCAGCTATGACCAGCATCACGTGACCGAAGAATCCAGGACCGGCGCAGAGCAGTCAAGGGTCTAGCCGGACAGCGAAGCCTTCACGGTCCGGGTCAGCGCATCGCCGAGGATCTCGTTCTGCCCGGCGAACAGGCCGTCGAGGGCCAGCTTCGCGATCAGCGCCGGATCGGTCTTCTGATCGGCCGGGATGTAGATGACCATGTCGGTGTCCATGTATCCGACGTGCAGCGCGGCGACGTGGATACCGCGCGGCGCGAGGTCCTCGCGCACGGCGTCGGTCATCGCCCACCCCGCGGCCTTGGCCGCCGAATACGCGCCGCTGGTGCCGGGATGCAGCCACGACAACACCGAGAGCACGTTCAGGATCGCGCCGGTGCCCCCGTTCTCGGCGATGTTGCGCTCGATGACGGGCACGAACGCCCGCGTCACGGCCAGCGTGCCGAAGTAGTGCGTCTCCATCTCCAGCCGGATGTCCTCGATCGGGCCGTCGAGCAGATTCGCCTGCGTCGACACCCCGGCGTTGTTCACCACCACGGTGACATCGCCGGCCTCTTCGGCGGCGCGCCGAACCGACTCGGGATCGGTGATGTCCAGCGCGATCGGGATGACGCCTGCGATGTCGACGGTCTCGGGGCGCCGTGCGCCCGCGTAGACCTTCGCGCCTCGGGCGACAAGCTCCTCGGCGAAGCGCTTGCCCAGTCCGCGGTTGGCTCCGGTGACCAGAGCCACGGTGTGTTCGGTGTGTTCGTTGTTCGTCATGTCCGGCTCAACACCGGCGACCCGTCCACGCGTCCCGCGCCGGCCGGATTTTGCAGCTAGCGGGTATCGGCACCGGCAACTCCGCCGAAATCCGGCGCGGTGCCCGTCGACCGTTATAGGGTCTAACCACTATGGCGGGACCCGGTCGGGGGATTCCGCCATAGTGCGTTTCGGGGCTCGTGATGATCGACATCTGAAGCGCAGCAGGAATTGCCATGTTCTGCGTGGAGGCGGCCGACGATACTCGGACACCGTGAGCGATCCTGCTGATAGGGACAGGCTGCGCGAGCTCCTCGACGCCGTCACCGACGCCGCCAACACCGACGTCGCCGACATGGCGCGCAGCAGCTACGCGTCGGAGTTCCACTTCTCCCGCGAGGTCCGGCGTCTGACCGGGGAACCACCCGCGACGCTGCGGCGGCGCGTGATGCTCGAACGCGCCGCGTGGCGGTTGCAGCGCGGCGAACCGGTCTCGGCGGTCGCCGCCGACGAGGGATGGTCGTCGCCCGAGGTGTTCTCCCGAGCCTTCCGTCGCACCTACGGGGTGCCGCCGTCGCAGGCCGGCGACGTGCCGTTCCGGCTGCCCGCCCCGAACGGCCTGCACTTCCATCCGCCGCAGTCGCTGTGGCTCGACAGCGACCGCGATCAGGATCCCGCCGTCGCGGGCATCGCCGAGCTGATGATCGTGCACGACATCGACGACACCGCGCATCTGCTGGCACGGGCCACCGAGCTGACCGCCGACCAGTGGGTCGCCGAGATCCGGCCGGCGCAGACGGTGCTGGAATGGGACGGCCCGGAACCGAGCGTCGGGGCCGTGCTGGGCACGATCGTGTGGAGCAAAGAGGTGTGGCTCGCGACGATCGGCGGCGACGACTTCCCTGCCCGCACCTCGACGCAACCCGCGTTCGTCGACGCCGACGCGCTCGCCGTCCACCACGACGACATCGCGAAGCGTTGGCGCGCAATGGTTTCCGAATATTCGGCGGCGGGCCGGCTCGGGGACACCGTGATCGACGCGCTGTGTGATCCGCCGGAATCCTTCCAGCTGTACGGCATCGTCGCGCACGTTCTGACCTATTCGGCGCACCGCCGCGAACTCGCCCGCGCCATGCTCGCCGAGCACGGTGTCAGCACCCGGCGCGGGGATCCCCTGGACTGGATGAGGAGCACCTGATGAGCACGATCTACTACACCGCCTCCAGCCTGGACGGCTACATCGTCGACGAGAACGGCAGCCTGGACTGGCTGGTGACCCGCGACATCCGCGAGGACGGGCCGTTCGCGATCGAGGAATTCATGGCCGGCGTCGGCTCCCTGGTGATGGGTGCCGACACCTACGAGTGGATCCTCGCCAACCACCCGGGGGAGTGGATGTACTCCCAGCCGTCGTGGGTGATGACCCACCGGCCCGGGATCGTCGCCGCCGAGCACCCCGTGCAGACGTACGCCGGGCCCGTCGCCGAGCTGCACCCTCGCCTGGGCGAGGCCGCGGCGGGTAAGAACGTCTGGGTGGTCGGTGGCGGCGAGGTCGCCAGGCAGTTCGTCGACGCCGGCCTGGTCGACGACATGATCGTGTCCTACGCGCCGTGCACGCTCGGCGCCGGTTCCCGGGTGCTGCCGATGCGCTCGGAATGGTCGCTGGTGTCCTCGGCCGTCAACGGCGATTTCGTGTGCGCGCACTGGCGTCGGAGTTAGGTCGCGACCACATCCGGACGTAGGCTGGCAGCAAACTCGTTCAGCGGGGGCGGACCGGAGGATGCAGCATGGGGCACTACAAGAGCAACGTCCGCGACCTGGAGTTCAACCTCTTCGAGGTGCTCGCGCTGGAGAAGGCGCTCGCCACCGGCGACTTCGGTGACCTCGATCTGCAGTCGGCCCACGAGATGCTCGCCCAGGCCGCCGAACTGGCCGAGGGCCCGGTCGCGGAGGCGTTCGCCGAGACCGATCGCACCCCGCCGTCGTTCGACCCGTCGACCCACGTCGTGACCATTCCGGCGGCGTTCAAGAAGTCGTTCCGGGCCTGGTATGACGGCGAATGGTTCCGCGTCGGCATGGCCGAGGCCATCGGCGGCGTGCCCGCGCCGTCGATGCTGGAGTGGGCGATCAACGAGCTCGCGCTCGGCGCGCAGCCGGCCGCGTTCATGTACGCCGCGGGTCCGAAGATGGCCCACATCATCGACTCCATCGGCAACGAGCAGCAGCGGCACTGGGCCAAGCTGATGATCGACCGCAACTGGGGCGCCACCATGGTTCTGACCGAACCCGACGCCGGCTCCGACGTCGGCGCCGGTCGCACCAAGGCGGTCCAGCAGGCCGACGGCACCTGGCACATCGACGGCGTGAAGCGGTTCATCACCAACGGCGACACCGACGACCTGTTCGAGAACATCGTGCACGTCGTGCTGGCCCGCCCGGAGGGCGCCGGACCCGGTACCAAGGGGCTGTCGCTGTTCATCGTGCCGAAGTTCCACTTCGATCCGCAGACCGGCGACCTCGGTGAACGCAACGGCGTGTTCGTCACCGGCCTCGAGCACAAGATGGGGCTGAAGGCGTCGGCGACCTGCGAGCTGACGTTCGGCCAGCACGGGACACCCGCGGTCGGCTGGCTGGTCAACGACACCCACAACGGCATCGCGCAGATGTTCAAGGTCATCGAGTACGCGCGAATGATGGTGGGCACCAAGGCGATCGCGACACTGTCGACCGGATACTTGAACGCCCTCGAATACGCCAAGACCCGCGTGCAGGGCGCCGACATGACCCAGATGACCGACAAGACGGCCCCGCGCGTCACGATCATCCACCACCCCGACGTGCGTCGCGCGCTGATGACGCAGAAGGCCTACGCCGAAGGGCTGCGGGCGCTGTACCTCTACACCGCCGCGCACCAGGACACCGGGGTCGCCGCGATCGTCTCCGGCGCCGACGAGGCGATGGCCGGGCGCGTCAACGATCTGCTGCTGCCGATCGTCAAGGGCGTCGGCTCCGAACGGGCCTACCAGTGCCTGACCGAGTCGCTGCAGACGTTCGGCGGATCGGGCTTCCTGCAGGACTATCCGATCGAGCAGTACATCCGCGACGCGAAGATCGACTCGCTCTACGAGGGCACCACCGCGATCCAGGCGCAGGACTTCTTCTTCCGCAAGATCGCCAGGGATCAGGGCGGCGCGCTGCTGCACGTGGTCGGCCAGCTGCGGAAGTTCCTCGACGATCCCGCGGCCCGCCCGGAACTGGCCACCGAGCGCTCGCTGCTGGCCACCGCCGTCGGTGACGTGCAGGAGATGGTCGCCGCGATGACGAAGTTCCTGGTCGACTCGCAGGAGAATCCGCGCGAGCTGTATCGCCTCGGCCTGGAGTCGGTCCCGTTCCTGCTCGCCGTCGGCGACCTGCTGCTGGGCTGGCTGCTGCTGCAGCAGGCCGAGATCGCGCTGAACGCCCTCGACGGCGACATCGCCGAGCGCGACCGGGCGTTCTACGCCGGCAAGGTCGCGACCGGAAAGTTCTTCGCCCGCAACGTGCTTCCGCGGCTCACCGCGCAGCGGACGATTCTGCAGGCCGTCGACCTGACCGCGATGGACCTGGCCGAAGCCGCGTTCTGAGCGCGCGGGTCCCCTCGCGAGCAGTCGTGAACTCGCACCCTTTCCGGCGTGTCGGTGCGAGTGTGTGTCTTCTCGGCGGTGAGTTTCGGGGCGTGCGGAGGTCGGTACACCCGTGACCGACAACCAGCGACAGATCCGGGACACCGTCGAGCGGTGGATCGAGGCGATCCGCGCCCGCGACCTCGACGGCGTGCTCGCCGCCCACACCGAAGACCTCGTGATGTTCGACGCGACCCCGCCTTACGACGGGGTCCGGGGCACCGCCGCCTACCGCGACTCGTGGCCGCCATTCTTCGACTTCCTGGCCGGCGGCGCGCTGTTCGAGCTCGTCGAACTCGACGTGGTCGCCGGGGACGACGTCGGTTTCGCGTACGCGCTGCTGCGCTGCGGGCTTCCCGAGCACCTGGAAGCCAAGCCCGGCGAACGGCTGCGCATCACCATGGGACTGCGGAAAGCGGACGGGCAGTGGCTGATCGCCCACGAGCACCACTCGTTCCCAATCGAGAACTGAGTCCCCGGGTGCGCCGAACGCACGCTTTATGACCGATTTCCGGTGATTTCCCGGCATATTCCGTGCAGTCGGCGACCCGTGCCCCACCAGACACCCACCAGACGCAAAATCGCACGCCCACCGCGGTGAGCGTGCGATTTTGTGTCTGCTCGTCAGGAAGCCGGCGGCGTGTATCCGAACGGCAGCAGGATGCTCTTCTGCTCGCAGTACGCCTCGATGCCCTCCCAGCCGTTCTCCCGGCCGATGCCCGAGTTCTTGTAACCGCCGAACGGGGCGCACGGGTCGAACGCGTACATGTTCACCGCGTAGGTGCCGGTGCGGATCCGCCGCGCGATCTTGAGCGCCCGGTCGTTGTCGGTGGTGTACACCGAACCCGCCAGCCCGTAGACCGAGTCGTTGGCGATGCGCACCGCGTCGTCCTCGTCCTCGTAGGGGATCACCGCGAGCACCGGGCCGAAGATCTCCTCCTGCGCGATGGTCATCGAGTTGTCGACGTCGGCGAACACCGTCGGCTGGACGAACCAGCCGCTGTCCAGGCCCTCCGGGCGGCCGCCGCCGGTGACCACCCGCGCGCCTTCCTCGATGCCCTTCTTGATGTAGCCCTCGACACGCTCGCGCTGCTTCTCGCTGATCAGCGGGCCGATCATGGCGGCCGGGTTGTCCGGCAGCCCGGGGGCCATGCCGGCCGCGGCGGCCGACAACTTCTCGACGACCTCGTCGTAGCGCGAGCGCGGCGCCAGGATGCGGGTCTGCCCGACGCATGCCTGGCCCGAATTCATCAGGCCCGAGAACACCAGCATCGGCAGCGTCGAGTCCAGATCGGCGTCGTCGAGGATGATCGCCGCGGACTTGCCGCCGAGTTCCAGCGTGCACGGCTTGAGCTTGTCGGCCGCGATCTTCGCGATCTCCTTGCCGACGCCCGACGAGCCGGTGAACGTGTACTTGTCCAGGTTCGGGTTCGCGGTCAGCGCCTGACCGGTCTCCGGGCCGCCCGGCACGATCGACAGCACGCCCTCGGGCAGGCCCGCCTCGACGAACATCTCGGCCATCGCGAACACCGACAGCGGGGTCTCGGCGGCCGGCTTGAGCACGACGGTGCAGCCGGCCAGCAGCGCGGGACCGAGCTTGTTGGCGGCCAGGAAGAACGGCACGTTCCACGCGGTGACGGCGCCGACGACGCCGACCGGCTCACGCACCACCAGCGTCTGCCCGTACACGCCGTCGCGGATGTCCTGCCAGGTGAACTTGTCGGCCGCGCCGGCATAGAACTGGAACGACGACATCGCGGCGCCGTACTGCATCATGTCGACGATCGTCGGCGGCTGACCGGTCTCGGCGGCCAGCAGGAACTTCAGTTCGTCGGCGCGCTCCTCCATGAGCTTGACCGCACGGCCCAGCACCTCGGCGCGCTCGGCGGGCGACAGCTGCGGCCACGGCCCGTTGTCGAACGCCTCACGCGCGGCGGCGCAGGCGGCGTCGACGTCGGCCGCCGAGGCCAGCGGCACCTTGCCGACGAGTTCTCCGGTGGCCGGCGAATGAACCTCGATCACATCCGAGGTCGCCGGCTCGACCCATTTGCCGCCGATGAACAGCTTGTCCCATTCGGTCCTGAAGGCCGTGCTCTGTGTCATACCGGTCACACTACCGACCGGATCGCGAAACGAGAACCTGTTGCAAGACAGCCGTCAAGAGGGCTGCAACACCAGCACCAGATTGCTCACCAGGAATTCCCTGACCCCGGGCACACCCGTCAGACCCCATGCCCATCGCGGGTGGTAGCGAGGGAATGCGGCGACGAGCGCCCCGGTGCCGCGCGCCCAGCGCAGTCCGTCGGCCGCGGAGACGGCGAACAACGACGAGCCGTAGTCGTTCTTCGGCCGGTGGCCGTGTTTGCGGGTGTAGCGCTCGGCCGCGCGATACCCGCCGAGATAGTGCGTCAGGCCCATCTCGTGACCGCCGAACGGGCCCAGCCACACCGTGTAGGACAGCACCGCGAGCCCGCCGGGGCGGGTCACGCGCAGCATCTCGTCGCCGAGGCGCCACGGCTGCGCGACGTGCTCGGCGACGTTCGACGACAGGCAGATGTCCACGCTGTCGTCGGCGATCGGCAACGCGGTGCCCGAGGCCCGCAGGAACGTCCCGGCGGGGTCGTGGGTGCGCGGAGACGCCGCGTGCATCTCGCGGGGGTCGGGTTCGACACCGATGTAGCGCACCCCGGCCGCGGTGAACGCCGACGCGAAGTAGCCCGGGCCGCCGCCGACGTCGAGCAGCGTCAGGCCCCGGATGGAGCTGCCGACGGCCGAACGCCACAGGTCCTCGACCATCGCGACGGTGTCGGCGGCCAGCGCGCCGTAGAACCGGTCCGGGTCGCTCTGCTCGAACCGGAACGCCGAGAGCAGCCGCAGTGAACGCGACAGCGTCGCCCGCCGGGCGAGCAGATCCGTAGCGGCCACCCGGACACCCTACGCAGGGCGGTTAGGCTGGCACGGTTATGTCACCCCGGCCAGAACGCGACCAGCCCGCGCCCGTGGGCTCCGTGCTGCTGCTGTGCTGGCGCGACACCGGGCACCCGCAGGGCGGCGGTTCCGAGACCTATCTGCAGCGCATCGGCGCGCAGCTGGCCGCCTCGGGGACCAGGGTGACGCTGCGCACCGCGCGCTACCCGGGCTCGGCGCGCCGCGAGGTCGTCGACGGGGTGCACATCCAGCGCCGCGGCGGCGCCTACACGGTCTACGTGTGGGCCGGGCTGGCGATGGCCGCGGCCAAGATCGGTCTCGGCCCGCTGCGCCGGGTCCGGCCCGACGTCGTCGTCGACACCCAGAACGGTTTGCCGTTCCTGTCCCGGCTGGTGCACGGCCGCCGCGCGGTGGTGCTGGTGCACCACTGCCACCGCGAGCAGTGGCCGGTGGCCGGGCCGGTGATGAGCCGCATCGGCTGGTTCGTCGAGTCGCGGATCGCGCCGCGGCTGTACCGGGGAAACCAGTACGTGACGGTGTCGCTGCCATCGGCGCGCGACCTCGCGGTGCTGGGCGTGCACCCCGAACATGTCGCGGTGGTGCGCAACGGCGTCGACGCGGCGCCCGCCGAGTCGCTGACCGTGCCCCGCTCGGCGACCCCGCGGGTGGTGGTGCTGTCCCGGCTGGTGCCGCACAAGCAGATCGAGGACGCGCTCGACGTGATCGCCGCGCTGCGTCCCAGGATTCCCGGCCTGCATCTCGACGTGCTCGGCGACGGTTGGTGGGCGCAGAAGCTGACCGACCATGCTGCGCAGCTGGGCATCTCCGACGCGGTCACCTTCCACGGCCACGTCGACGACGCCACCAAACACACTGTGCTGCAGCGCAGCTGGGTTCAGGTGCTGCCGTCGCGCAAGGAGGGCTGGGGGCTGGCGGTGGTCGAGGCCGCCCAGCACGGGGTGCCGACCATCGGCTACAGGTCCTCGGGCGGTCTGACCGACTCGATCGTCGACGGTGTCACCGGCATGCTGGTCGACGGCTACAGCGACCTGGTCGACGGGCTGGAGCGGCTGCTCACCGACGATGTGCTGCGTGAGCAGCTGGGCACCAAGGCGCAGGTGCGCAGCGGTGAGTTCTCCTGGCGGCAGAGCGCCGACGCGATGCGCGCGGTGCTGGAATCGGTGCACGCGGGGCGCATCACCAGCGGCGTCCTCTGACGCGTCAGGCGGGCACAGCCGCGGGCACCAGGCGCACCGGCATCGACCGGATGCCGTTCATCAGCACCGATCGGACCCGCTCGACCGGGCCGATCGGCTCGATGTCCGTTGTGCGGGTGAGGATCTCGCGGAAGATCGCGGCAGCCTCGGCCCGCGCCAGGCTGGCGCCGAGGCAGAAGTGCGTGCCTCCGCCGCCGAACGCCAGGTGCTGGTTCGGGGTGCGCCCGACGTCGAAGCGGTCCGGGTCGGCGAAGTGCGCCTCGTCCCGGTTGGCCGACGGGTAGAACATCGCCACCCGCTCACCGGAACGCATCCGCACCCCGCCCACCTCGGTGTCGCGGGTCGCGGTGCGGGTGAACACGGTGACCGGGCTGGTCCAGCGCAACATCTCCTCGATCGCGGTGGGCATCAGCGACGGGTCGGCGGTCAGCCGCAGCCGCTGCTCGGGGTGGTCGATCAGTGCGAGAGTTCCTGCTGCGACGAGGTTTCGGGTGGTGTCCCCGCCCGCGTTGATCAGCAGCAGGAAGAACAGGTTGAACTCGAGGTCGGTCAGCCGCTGCCCGTCGACCTCGGCGTGCAGCAGCGCGGTCGCGATGTCGTCGCCCGGCGAGGCCCGTTTCAGCGCGGCGAGCGCGCTCGCGTACTCGAACATCTCCGTCTGGGCCTGCACGAGTTCGGGGTCGTGCAGTGGCCGGGTGTTCATGATGTCGGTCAGCGCGTACAGCCGGCGGCCGTCTTCGGTTGGGATGCCCAGCAATTCGGCGATCACGTAGGACGGCAGCGCGCCTGCCACGTCGTTGACGAACTCGCATTCGCCGCGCTCCAGCGCGTCGTCGACGATCTCGCGGGCCATGTCCGCGGTGCGCGCGCCCAGCCGGGCGACATGGCGCGGGGTGAAGCCGCGGCTGACCAGCGCCCGCAGCGCGGTGTGCCGCGGCGGGTCCATCGTCAGCATCATCAGCTCCAGCTGATAGGCGTCCTCGGGCGCCGGGACGTCGAAGAAAACCCCGGTCGCCTGCGACGACCACGTCTCGCTGTCCCTGGACACCGCGTAGATGTCGTCGTAGCGGGTCAGCGCCCAGAAACCCGTGTCGCCGTGCGGGTGCCACGCCACCGGCGCCCGGTGGCGCAGTTCGCGGAACGCGTCGTACGGCATCCCGGCCAGGTAGACGTCCGGTTCGGT
This sequence comes from Mycolicibacterium parafortuitum, assembly GCF_002086815.1. Lineage (GTDB taxonomy): Bacteria > Actinomycetota > Actinomycetes > Mycobacteriales > Mycobacteriaceae > Mycobacterium > Mycobacterium parafortuitum. Next base: position 99,784 of record NZ_MVID01000008.1, on the reverse strand, counting down.
GAGATCGACCCCGCCGACGGTGATCGCGTCCGTGGCCATAGGGCGCACTGTAGCCGGGTGCCTCGGCGTGGAAGTGGCGATTGATCAAGATGATTCACCCGCGGTATTGCAGACACCACGACGAACAGCCATTAACATAATGAGCATGCTCAGCGACCTGCGCCGACTCCTGAGCTACGAGATGACCCTGGCGGAATGGTTCGGCACCGCGGTGCTGCTGCTGGCGCCGTACGGTGCGATCGGGCTGGTGTTCGCGGTGCTGCGCCCCGACTTCGTCACCGCCGTCGACGGCCTGGTGAAGGTCCCGGTGTTCGTCGGGACCGTGCTGTTCTGGCCGCTGCTGCTGTTCGCCGACGTGTGCCCGCCATGACCGGGAACCGGATCACGATCACCCGCCGGACCGCCCGCTGGAGCGACGAACCGGTGAAAGTCGGTGACGCGATGGACTTCTGGTCCTTCGCCGCCGGTGCCGCCAACGTGATCATGCAGCTGTCCCGGCCCGGCGTCGGCTACGGCGTGGTGGAGAGCAAGGTCGACTCCGGCAACCTGATGAAGCATCCGTGGAAGCGGGCACGCACCACGTTCCAATACCTGGCCGTCGCGATCTTCGGCACCGACGGCGACCGCGCCGCGTACCGTGAGGCCGTCAACGGGGCGCACCGGCACGTCAAGTCCACGCCGTCAAGCCCGGTGCGCTACAACGCATTCAACCGTGACCTGCAGATGTGGGTGGCCGCCTGCCTGTTCGTCGGGCTGGAGGACACCTATCAGCTGCTGCGCGGCGAGATGACCCCGGAACAGGCCGAGCAGTTCTACCGGTCGGCCTGGACGCTGGGCACCACGCTGCAGGTCACCGAGGACCAGTGGCCCGCCACCCGCGCGGACTTCGACCGCTACTGGGACACCGCCTGCGAGCACGTCGCGGTCGACGACACCGTCCGCGGCTATCTGCTCGACCTGATCGACCTGCGGATGATCAACCCGCTGCTGGGACTTCCGTTCCGGCCGTTGCTGAAGTTCCTCACCACAGGATTCCTGGCGCCGGTGTTCCGCGAACAGCTCCGCCTGTCCTGGGGGCCGGGCCGGCAGCGGATGTTCGAGCAGCTGTTCCTGTTCGTCGCGTTCGTCAACCGCTTCATCCCCGGATTCCTGCGGCAGGGCGGCAGTTACGTGCTGCTGGCCGACGTCCGGATGCGGGTGCGCCGACACCGGCAGTTGGTGTGAGGACGGTGATGTCGATGCGCACCCGCACCCGAAGCCTGCTGAGCAAGCGTGTCTCGGTCGCGGGCATGATCGAGTTCGGCCTGTGGATGGCGATCCCGTACGTGGTGATCGGGCTCGCGTGGGCGTTCTTCAACGTCGAGAAGGTCCGCCATGTCGAGGACCTGCTGCAGACCGCGTTCCCGGCCGGGGGCGGGATCGCGGCCTACCTACTGATGGCCGGTCTGTGGCCGCTGTTCGTCCTCGTCCCGTCGGTGTGCGTGCCGTGACCGCAGCCGCCCGATGACCAACCCGGCCAGACAAAGGCCTATCCCCAGGCCCAACTGACCCAGCCACACCGCATGCGCGGCGATCATCACCGGCCGGTGCGGCGAGCCGGCGGAGTCGCCGCCGACGGCGTAGACGGCGATGTCGTCGTCGCGATAGGCGACCGGCAGCGGGAGCGCGGGAACCGGGCCCTCGGTGACGACCCACCCGACCCCGGCCGCGGCGAGTTCGTCGCGGCCCGCGCCCGCGGTCAGCATGCGCTGGACGTCGCGGGCATGGGCCCCCTCGCCGAGCACGGTGTGGCCCGCCACGGTCAGGTCGCCGGTGCTGAGCACCTCGGCGCGCAGCCACCGCGGCAGCGGGTCGAGTACAGGTGCGTCTGGGCCCCAAGAGAATCGGCGCATACTGTCGACGGGCAGCACCGCGACCGGCGCCGGCTCGGCATTGACCACGGCGGCGGCCGCGGCCCAGCCCGGCGGGTAGCGCACCGGCGCGACGCGGCCGCCGACGCCCCAGACCAGATCCGGCAGCGTCGCGATCAGCGCCGCACAGCACACCGTGGCGGTGGCCAGCGCGGGCAGCCGCGGGCGCAGTGTCACCACGGCCGCGGCACCGGCCAGTGCGTACGCGGGCATGGCCAGCGCCACCCATTTCTGGCCGTCGCGCAGCACCCCGAGCCCGGGGACGGCGCGGCTCAGCGCCTCCAGCGCCGCAAGGCCAGGCCCGGTCGCCATCAGCGCGGGCCCGACGACGGCCAGCGCGGCCAGCACCAGCAGCGGGACCGCGGTGCGGCCGCGGATCAGCCGCGGCACGCCGACGGCGACGATGCCGAGCAGCACCACCGCGGATGCGACCGCGAAAAGCGTTGTGCGGGACGCGGGGACCGCCTCGGAGTTCCAGATCCCGCCCAGGCTGGCGAGGCTGAACAGCGTGGACAACCCCGGTTCGGCACGCGCGGCGAACGCGTCGATGCCCGCGCGCAGCCCCGCGTCCTGATCGGCCCAGCCGGTGCCGAGCACGGACGCGACGAGCCACGGCAGCGCCGCCGTCAGCGACGCCGCCAGGCTGACCGTCGCGCACCACCAGCGCGGCCGTCCGGTGCCCGGCGCCAGCGCCGCCGCCACAGCGACCACCACGGCCAGCAGCAACCCCGTCGGGGTCAGGCCGGCCAGCGCCGGCCAGAACACCAGCGCCGCGACACCGCCGCGCGCCGAGACCCGCAGTGACAGCACCGACGCGGCCACCCACGGCAGGCAGCCGTAGCCGACCAGCAGGCTCCAGTGGCCCTGAAGGAGCCGCTCGGCGACATAGGGATTCCAGATCGCGACCGTCACCGCCACGCACTGCCCGGCCGTCCCCGCGTCCGGCAACACGACGGCGACCAGCCGCGCCGCGCCCCAGCCCGCCAGGAACAGCCCGAGGATCAGCAGCGCCTTGACCACCACACCGCCGTCGACGACGGTCGAGGCCAGCGCGACGAAGAAGTCCTGAGGCAGTGCCCTCGGCGCGGCCTGGGACAGGCCCAGTGCGGCGTCGGTCAGATACGAGCGCGGGGTCGACACCGCGTCGCGCAGCAGCAGATGACCGGGACCGAGCAGCGGTGCGGTGACCGCCAGCGTCAGCGCCAGCGCGTAGGCCGGCACCGCCGGCGCGCGGAGACGAGCGATCAGACCGGTCGGTCCGGTGGCAGATCGGTCGGCCGCTGCGCCGGGAGCTTCTCGGTCATCGCCTCGGCGCCCGGGACCGGCTCGCCTTCCTCGCCCCGCTTGCCGTAGAACCGGTCACCGGTGTCGTCGAGACCCGGATCGGCCAGCATGGACTCCGCGCGCAGGCTGAACGTGCCGAGCAGCGCGCCGCCGACGAGCAGCACCAGACCCAGCGCGGTGAATGTGATCGGCAGGATGCGGCCCCACAGCGCCACCCGGTCGCGCTCGTCCTGCGCGGCGGCGACCTGGGCCTCGATCGTCTCCTCGTCGGAGGTGACGGTGTAGTCGACGTAGGTCATCTCGGGCTTGAGCGCGTCGCGGGCGTAGTAGTGGTAGGCGCGGTCGGTCTCCTTGACGATGGTGCCCGACACCTGGTCGACCCAGAAGGTGCGCTGCGCGGCGTAGTACCGCGTCATCGTGATCTCTTCCTCCGGATCGCCCTCCAGGCCCCACAGCGACGCGCGCGCGGTCACCTGGCTGTCGGCGTCGTCGTCGTAGAGCGACGCGAACTTCACCGGCTCGACGAGTTCGCCGTCGTTGTCGAATCCGACGTTCTGGGTGAACCGCAGCGTCGTCAGGCCGTTGACGTCCTCCTCGCCGGAGTAGTTCACGTCGAACGGACGCTGCGCGATCGGATCGAACAGCTGATAGGTCTTCTTCTCGGTGTCGAACGGGAACCGGTAGCTCAGGCCCTCGTGCGGCAGCGCGATGCTGGTCGGCGGGGTCTCGTCCTCGATCGCGCGCGGCTTCTGCACCGAACCGCCGGGATTGGTCTCGCTGGACACCGCTTCCGCGGTCTGGCGGTTGACCGTCACGGTGTCCACCATCGCCAGTAGCAGACCGTTGTCCTGCTGCTGATCGGTGCGCCGCAGCGACGTGCCGACCTGCAGCGTCACGACGTCGGCGTTGGCCGGCGACTCCACACTCAGTTGCTGCTGCTGCACGACGGGAACGTCTTCGTTGACGACGAAGCGCTCACCGAGCAGCGACGCCGGATCGAAGGCCGTCGCCGTGCCGTCGCTGACGAGGGTGGCGTCGATGTTCAGCGGGATCTTGGCGATCTTGCCCTTGGTGTAGGTGGACAAGAGCAGAGCGGCGATGAGCAAGGCCGCTCCGAGGCCCATGATTCCGCACGCGGCGATCCTCAGCGCAACTGCGCGGTTCAATACCGTGTCTCCCTTCGCGCGCCGCCACGGGGCATGGCGGAGGCGGCGCCCAGTCGGACGCCTGAAAGCCCGTTTGACCCTAACAGCACTGCTTAAGGTCGTCGCTTACTCCGGCGCCTGAGCGCACGTGCCTTACTTCCCCGGTTTCGCCCGTCTCATGCGTCACCGGGCAGACTGGTCGTCGTGACTACAGCCGTCGGTGAGACCGTCGGCGGGACGCGCAGCTTCCTTCCCGCCGTCGAGGGCATGCGCGCGTGCGCCGCCATCGGCGTCGTCGTCACCCACGTCGCGTTCCAGACCGGAATCAACGCCGGCGTCGCCGGACGCATCCTGGGCCGCTTCGACCTCGCGGTCGCGGTGTTCTTCGCGCTGTCCGGGTTCCTGCTGTGGCGCGGTCACGCCGCCGCCGCGCGCGGGCTGCGGTCCCGGCCGCGGACCGGCCACTATCTGCGGTCGCGCATCGTGCGCATCATGCCCGGCTACCTCGTCGCGGTCGTGGTGATCCTGACCCTGCTGCCGGAGGCGAGGGCCGACTTCACGGTGTGGCTCGCGAATCTGACGCTGACCCAGATCTATGTTCCGCTGACCCTGACCGCGGGGTTGACGCAGATGTGGAGCCTGTCGGTGGAGATGAGCTTCTACCTGGCGCTGCCGCTGCTGGCGCTGCTGGCCCGCTATCTGCCGGTGCGGGCCAGGATCCCGGTGATCGTCGTGGTCGCGGCGGCCAGCCTGCTGTGGGTGCACATCCCGTTCGACAGGGACTCCGGGCACAACCTGTGGAACTGGCCGCCGGCCTTCTTCTCGTGGTTCGCCGCGGGCATGGTGCTCGCGGAGCTGACGGTCAGCCCGGTCGGCTGGGCACACCGGCTGGCGCGGCGACGGGTGCTGATGGCGTTGATCGCGGTGACGGCGTTCGCGATCGCGGCGTCCCCGCTGGCCGGCAAGGAAGGCCTGCACCCCGGCTCGGTGATCCAGGTGACGCTCAAGACCGCGATGGGCGCGATCGTCGCCGGGGCGCTGCTGGCGCCGCTGGTACTCGACCGCGTCGACACACCACACCGGATCCTCGGCAGCCCGCTGATGGTGACGCTGGGGCGCTGGTCCTACGGGCTGTTCGTATGGCACCTCGCCGCGCTGGCGATGGTTTTCCCGATCATCGGCGAATTCCCGTTCAGCGGGCATTTCACGATCGTGCTCGTGCTGACGACGCTGTTCGGCTTCGCGATCGCCGCGGTCAGCTATGCGCTGGTGGAGGCGCCGTGCCGCAATGCGCTGCGGCGCTGGGAGCGGCGCAACGACCCGACCCCGCTGGACTCGTCGATCACCGAGGAGATCGAGCCCGCCGTCGCGCGCTGATGCCGTCGCGCGCTGATTCGGTCGCCGAAATTGCATTCCGGCAGGACTCCACTCGCACTTTTGCTGCCTGGATGCAATCTCGACGAGGTCAGGACCCTCGCGCGGCTCGCCGCGCGATCACCTCGTCGCGGACCGACGACCTCCGCGCCTTCCCCGCATCGTCGCGCAGCGGCCGCTCGGTGAACTCCACCGAGCGCGGCACCTTGTACGACGCGATCCGCTCGGCCAGGAACGCGACCACGTCGTCCTGGGTCAGCCCGCCGGCCTGCACCAGCGCGTGCGGGACGTGCCCGAGGTCGTCGTCGGGCAACCCGACCACCAGGCTCGACAGCACGCCGGGATGTTCGGCGAGCGCCGACTCGGTCTCGGCCGGGTACACGTTGCGCCCGCCGACGGTGAACATGTCGACGCGGCGGTCGTTGAGGTACAGGAATCCGTCCTCGTCGAAGTAGCCGAGATCGCCCAGCGAGTCCCAGCCGTCGCGGCTCTTCGCCGAACTGCCGATGTAGCGGTAGGTCGGCGAGGACCCGGGCGCCGGGCGCATGTAGATCTCCCCGGGCACACCGGGCGGGCATTCGTTGCCGTCGTCGTCGAGCACCTTCATCTCACCGGCCACCACGACACCGACCGAGCCGGGGTGCGTCAGCCACTGTGCCCCGGAGATGAACGTCAGCGCCTGTAACTCGGTGCCGCCGTACAGCTCCCAGAGCGCATCGGGGCCGACGATGTCGATCCATGCCCGCTTCACCGCGGGCGGGCACGCCGACGCGACATGCCAGAACCGGCGGATCGAGGACAGGTCGTAGGCGTCCGGGTCGGCCCGGTACACCGGCAGCAGCCGCTGCATGATCGTCGGCACCGTGGTCAGGAACGTGACCTGGTGTTCGGTGATCAGCCGCAGGAACTCGTGCGGTTCGAAACGCGGCATCACCACCAGGTGATGGCCCTGCAGCAGGCCGATCGCGAACGTCGTGAAACCGGTGTTGTGGCTCAGCGGCACCGACAGCAGGGTCACGTCGCCCTCCTGCGCGCCCAGCGGATACCCGATCGCCGGTGGCACCCGGCTGTTCCCGCCCGCCTCGATCAGCTTGGGGCGGCCGGTGCTTCCGCCCGAGGCCATCGACTTCCACACCGGGGACACCGCCTCCGGCAGCGCGCCGTCGGACTCGGTGGTGAACTCGGCGGCCAGATCTGTTGTCGTGCAGGCGGTGACGCCGGTCGGATCGGTCCGGCCCACCAACAGCGCCGGTCTGCGCAGCTCCAGTAGCGCGCCCAGTTCGGTGTCGGGCAGACGTGCCGACAGCGGTTGCGGCACCGCGCCGAGCTTCCAGCAGGCCAGGACCGCGTACGCCCAGTCCAGTGAGTTGGGCGCCACGATTGTCACGTAATCGCCGGCCCGGACACCCCTGGCCGCGAACCCGTGCGCGATCCGGTTGGTGACCGCATCCAGCTCGCCGCGGGTCACGGTTTGCCCGTCACAGGTGATCGCCGGTGCCTCGGGTGCCCGCCCGGCCAGCGCCGAGACCTGGGTGCTGATCGGGGGGACGAGTGCGGCGGCGACGTCGGTCATGTCACCCATCCTCGTCGTCGCCGGACGGCGGACGGCCGGAATCGGTGAACCGCATCGTCGAGGTCACCACCGCGACCACCGACAGCAGCGCGAGGAATTGCACGCCGGGCGAATGTCCGACATACCCGTCGACCGAACGCCACGGGTCGCCGCTGAGCACCGCACCGGCCAGGATCAGCCCGAATGCCGCGGTGACCACCGTGATCCGGTCCAGCAGCCGGGTACGGCGGCGCAACAGATAGCGGATCCCGACGGCGACGGCACCGACGATCGCGCCGAACCATCCTGAGATGACCGCGGCCGCAGCCACTGTCGCGACGCCGACACCGGGCGCGCCGATCTGCCACGGCTGCGCGGCGGGGGTCGTGCGGGTGGGGCGGCGCACCGGCGCGAACGCCAGTACCAGCAGCAGCGGTAGCAGTGCCAGGCCGCCGATCAGGCCGGCCCGGTAGGTCGTGTTCGACGAGAAGTCCAGTGCCACCGGCCCGTCGGTGCCTGCGGGCAGTACCCAGCCCTGTTGCCAGCCGTTCACCGTGATCGGGGTCAGTGCGGTGCCTGCCGCGTCCCGGGCCACCCAGCCCGGGTTCACGCTCTCCGGGACGACGAGCACGCGCGAGGTGTCCGACGCCGCGACCGTGACCTCCCGGTGCGCGGGCTCCCACCGGTCGACGTCCACTGATGTCGTTGTCGCAGAGCGGATCTCGTCGGACCTCGGGGTCGCCAGCTGGACACCGTCGACGATCAGCCCGGCGCCGGGGCCCACCACGAGCTCCTGTTCGCCTGCCGGAAGCTGGATCGGCTGGTCGCGGCACGGCCGCGCGGCGATCGGCTCGCCGCTCAACAGTGCGCCGACGGTGGTGGTGACCGATGTCTGCACGAATTCGCCGGCGACGCCGATCACCGGACCGCGCCCGCATTCCAGGATGACGGTGCGCGCCCTGTTGGCCTCGGCGTCCGCGGCGCCGATCGGCTCACCGCGATCGTCGAGCGCGGTCACCTCGGCCAGACCCGGAGGCTTGAGCTGATCGAATCCCAGTGCGGTGCGGTCGATCACGTCGTCCCAGTCCATCAGCCACACGGTGACGGTGTCGGTCCGCCGGGGATGCAGCCGCAGCGTCTCGGTCGTGCCGTCCGAGGAGGCGTCCAGGCGGCGGACCTGGGGGCCGTCGCCGAGGTCGACGGCGATCAGCGTCGGGCGGGCCGGCAGCGGCGACGCGCTCGGCGTCACCTCGATCGCGGACACCGTGCGCGGGCCGGGCAGGCGTAGCGTCAGCGCCGGCGCGGTCGGCGGCTGCACTGTGCGCTGCGGCGCGGTCCAGGACGTGCCGGGGTCGCCGTCGGCGGCGGCGTAGGCGGAGCCGAGCACGTCGATCGGGTCGGCGTCGCCCACGGCCCGCGTCGCGCCCGGTTGGGCCACCAGATCGGCCAGTGCGGGCCCCTGCCGGGCCCGCACCCACACCGTCGGCGTCACCGCCGTCGGCGCCGGCACGTTCAGCGTCCGGCTCAGGTTCACCGGTTCCTCCGAAGCCAGGGCCATCGCCGCCGCACACCGCGTCCCGGTGGGACTGTCGGCGCATCCGGCGCGGCCGAGCAACTCGGACCCGAGATCCCACAGCGCCACCGCCGAATTCGGATCGGGCGGCGGCACGACGACGGTGTGGCGCAGAGCCACCGGATGGGCGAACCCGTTGGCGTCGTACTGCGTGACGTTGATGTCTGTGATGCCGAACTGCACCCCGGGCGACCCGTCGTCGGTCCCGGTGGCGGTGATGCGCACCCACGGTGACTCGCCGTAGGGAAGTGCGACGGTCAACGGCTTACCGGCCTGGTCGAACCGGACCGACGTGGTGCCGTTGACGGTCGAGACCTCAAGCCTGCGCACCTGCGCGCCGACCGCGGTCGCGCTCGGGGTGATCGTCAGGGTGGCGTTGGTGACCGGATGGTCGAAATCGACCTGCAGCCATTGGCCGACGGCGGTCTGCAGCGCGTTGGACACCCAGCTGGTCGACGCGTCCCCGTCGACGGCGGCCGCGGGCCCCGACGACGGCGAGACATTGGGCAGCGCCGTGGAATCCGATGCCGCACTGGACACGGTGACGCGGCCACCGCCCCATCGCCCGTACACCAACTCGGCGCCGTCGGACGGGTAGTCGGGCACCCGGTTGAAGGTGTGACGCGCGTCGTCGGGCCCGCGGATCGCCGACGAGTGGTCGTCGACACGGCCGTAGTCGGTCTCGCGTGCGGTCGGGGTGTCGGTGACGGTGACCAGCGGTGCGTCCAGGCCGGCGCGCAGCGCGTCCTGGGTCAGCAGCATCGGTCCCAGCGGCGGCTTCCCGGTCAGCCGCCGCCGCTCGTCGAGGCGCAGGAGCGATTCGGGCCCACCGTCGACACGCGCCAGCGTATCCGCTTCGGCCACATACGGTTTCATCGACCCGGGGGCATCGACGCGGTAGATCTCCACCGCCGGGTAGCGGGGCCGCAGGCCGCTGTCGGCGACGAATCCCTCCAGTGTTCCCGGCCCGACCGGGTCGCCGAACGAGGCGACCCTGGTCAGGCCGGGTGAGCCGTCGACGGCGCGGTGCACCAGGATCGGCCGCGCCGAGCGCGACGTCTCCGGATCCAGGTCGTTGCGCACCACGACATACGAGATGCCCTGCCGGGCAAGGGTGTCGGCCAGTCCGGCGGACGGGCGGCCCGCCGCGAAGAGCCGCTGCACCGAATCCAGCGCGCGGATGGTCTCCGGCGGGTTCAGCGGGATCGAGTCCCGTACCCCCCACGCGCTGGCGCCGAGCACCTGCAGCGGCTCGTCGTGGCTGTTGCCCCACACCTGGGTGGCGAACGGGGCACCCGGGGCGACCAGCACCCGGCCGTCGGTGTTGTTCTCGTCCAGCCAGTTCGCGGTGTCGTGCCAGTACTGCGGGATCGCGTCGAACGCCCCGGGGGGTGTCAACCGTCCGGCCCAGGCCAGTGCCGTCGCGGCGGTCAGCGCCGACAGCACCACGATGCCGACGGCGACCCGCTTGTCGTTCTCCGGATGCGCGAACGCCCGACGCCACACCGGGCGCGGCACACTGCCCGGTAACGGCACCCGCCCCAGCAGGTGCGCGAGCCCCAGCGCCAGCGGCAGCCGCAACATCGGGTCGAGCTTGTGCAGATTGCGCAGCGGGGTGCCGTCGGCGTCGAGGAACATCTGGATCGCGTGCGCGAACGGGGACCCCAGCCCACCGGAGTAGGTCGCCGCCAGCAGGACGACGCCGACCATCAGCATGGTGATCAGCCGGCCGCGGCCGGGCATCCGCGTCATCGCCAGCCCGGCCAGCCCCGCCGCCGCGACCAGGGAGGTGGCCAGCACCGCGACCGTGCCCGTCACCAGCGGCGCGCCCGCGGTCGCGCTCGGCGCGACGTACGGCGTCCACGCCCCGGTGCCGCGCAGCATCTCGGTCAGCGACATCCACTGCGTGGTGACGCCCGAGGATTCGATGAAGTCGAGGAACGGCGGGCTGATGCGGCCCAGATGCAGCAGCGCGACCACCCACCACGCCACCGCGAGCGCGACGCACGGCAGCCACCACGCCACGAACCGCCACCACGTCCGGTTCGGCCGGTGGCACAGCAGCCACACCGCCGCGCACAGGCATGCGGTCAGCGTCGCGACCGCGTTGACCGCCCCCATCAGTGCGATCGCCAGCGCCGAACGGGCCGCCAGCATCCGGACACGGCTGTCGCCGTGCCCGTCGCCTGCCCCGTCCTTGCGTCCCTGCAAAGCCAGCACCACCGGCAACAGCACCCACGGCGCCAGCATCATCGGCAGCGTCTCCGAGGAGATCGCGCCGAGGGTGGTCAGCACACGCGGCGACAACGCGTACGCGAGCGCGCCGATCACCCGCGACGGCGTGGTCCCGATGCCGAGTGCCTCGGCCACGCGCAGCACACCCCAGAACCCGACGACCAGCAGCAGCGCCCACCAGAGCCGCTGGGTGACCCAGCCAGGAACGCCGAGGACGTCACCGGCGAGGAAGAACGTGCCGTGCGGGAACAGGTAACCGTAGGCCTGGTTCTGCGCCTGCCCGAACGGCAGCTCGCTGTTCCACAGGTTGAACGCGCGCGCGAGGAAGCGCAGCGGATTGGCGGTGAGATCGAGCTTGGTGTCAGGGGAGATCTGGCCCGGAGACTGGGCGAAAGTCAGGACCAGGGCCGCCGCGGCGGCTACCCAGAGCCAGCGCCGCGACAGCGGCTGGGCGGTGGGACGCTCGATGGCCGGATTAGGTGCGGTCGCCGTACTCGACCCTGTTGAGCACCGATGACGCCGGGTCGCCCGCTTGCAGCGGCGGCTTCGTGTCCTGCTGCACCATCAACGTCACCCCGAACACGGCTGCCGCGCCCAGCAGCAGGCCGACGACAATGCTGGCCGCGGCGGGTACGAGGAACCGATCCATGCGGCCCAACCTAGCATGCGGGAGCTACGGTTCCGGCGGCACGATGAGCACCGGGCGGTGGCCGCGGCGCATCACGTGGTCGGCCACGCTGGACTGCAGCAGCGACCGGAAACCGGTGGTGGCGCGGGTGCCGGTGATGATCAGATCGGCGTCGAGTTCGTCGGCGGCCTCGATGATCGACTGCCAGACGGTGTAGGTGACGGCCCGGCGCATCGGCTCGGCAGGCAGGCCGGCGCCGACCGCGAGCTCCACCCCTTCGTCGTTGATCCGTTGCGCCTCCGCGAGCGCGATGTCGAGTTCGTCGTCGCGCGGATCGGGTGGCCCGTCGAGGTCGTAGTCGTAGTTCCCGGGGTCGGATCCGCGGTCCATCGGGGACCACACGGTCAGCACCACGGCCCGGTCGGCGGTCAGGAAGCGGCCGGCGTACTGCACCGCGCGCCGTGCCGTGCGGGAGCCGTCGAACGCGATCAGCAGCACCGTCTTCTTGTCCTTGGGCACGGGGCTCGCCATCGACCGCTCCTGTTCGCTGTCCACCACTGACGACCAGGATATTTGGTCGCGGCCGAAGTTCAGCGCCGTTTTCAGGCCCCGGTTAGGGGCCCCGGCGCGCCGGGGACGGGCTAGGACACGACCTGCGCTCCTATTAGTGTCAGAACGTATGCCCGCACCAAGGACCGTTCCGAACGCCCTGATCGGAGTGCTGGCGGCGTCGGCACTGCTGGTCGGATGTACCTCGTCGACCGGGGCTGACCAGCATGAACCATCCGTCGAGGCCGTGCAGGGCCCGTCTCTGACCGCGGGCACCGCCCAGGGTCTGCCCGAGGCTCCCGCACCCGTCCCGCCCGCCGCACCGGTGTGCGGTGACCCGGCCGCGGCCGTCGCGGCGATGTCGACGCGCGACAAGCTCGCGCAGCTGTTGATGGTCGGGGTGACCGGGGCGGCCGACGCCCGCACCGCAGCCGCCGAGTACCGCGTCGGCGGCATCATGGTCGGCAGCTGGACCGATCAGTCGATGCTGACCGACGGATCCCTGCCCGACATCGCCAACTCCGGCCCGCTGCCGCTGGCGGTCAGCGTCGACGAGGAGGGCGGCCGGGTGTCCCGGCTGTCCGGGCTGATCGGCAGCCAGCCGTCCGCGCGGGTGCTGGCCCAGACCAAGACGCCCGACGAGGTCTACGCGATCGCCCGGGACCGTGGCGCGAAGATGCGCGGCCTCGGCATCACCATCGACTTCGCGCCCGTCGTGGATGTCACCGACGCCCCCGACAACAGCGTCATCGGCGACCGCTCGTTCGGTGCCGACCCGACCACCGTGACCGACTACGCCGGTGCGTACGCCCGTGGCCTGCGGGACGCCGGGGTGCTGCCGGTGCTCAAGCACTTCCCTGGCCATGGTTCGGGGTCGGGCGACACCCACACCGGCAGCGCATCCACGCCGTCGATCGAGGCACTCAAGAACCACGACCTGGTCCCGTACCGGACCCTGACCACGCAGGCGCCGGTCGGCGTGATGGTCGGCCACATCGAGGTGCCCGGCCTGACCGGCAACGAGCCGGCCAGCCTCAGCCCGCAGGCCTACGCACTGCTGCGCTCCGGCGGCTACGGCGGTCCGCCGTTCGGCGGGGTGGTCTTCACCGACGACCTGTCCGGGATGCAGGCGATCTCGGCCCGACTCGGCGTCCCCGACGCGGTGCTGCGCGCGCTGCAGGCCGGTGCCGACGTCGCGCTGTGGCTGTCGACCGGGGAGGTGCCCGCGGTGCTGGACCGGCTGGAGAAGGCGGTCGGCGACGGTGAGTTGACGATGTCCGGGGTCGACGCCGCGGTGTCCCGGATCGTCGCGATGAAGGGTCCGTCGCCGCGGTGCGGCGGCTGATCGGCCCGCGATTGCTTACCCTGGTCTGAGCACGCGAGCATCGCTGATCGGTCAGGAAGGTACACACATGGCAGGTGGAACCAAGCGGTTGCCGCGTGCTGTGCGTGAGCAACAGATGCTGGACGCGGCCGTGGAGATCTTCTCGGTCAACGGTTACCACGAGACCTCGATGGACGCGATCGCGGCCGAGGCGCAGATCAGCAAGCCGATGCTGTACCTCTACTACGGCTCCAAGGAGGAGTTGTTCGGGGCGTGCCTGGACCGTGAGCTGACCCGGTTCGTCGACGAGGTCAACAGCAACATCGACTTCACCGCGGCCCCGAAGGAACTCCTGCGCACCGCGGTGCTGGCATTCCTGAACTACATCGACGCGAACCGGGCGTCGTGGATGGTGCTCTACACCCAGGCCACGAGCTCGCAGGCGTTCGCCCACACCGTGCGCGAGGGCCGGGAACGCATCATCGAGATCGTCGGGCGGCTGCTGCGCTCGGGCACCAAGAATCCGGACCCGGACATCGACTTCGAGTTGATGGCCGTGGCGCTCGTCGGCGCGGGCGAGGCGATCGCGTCGCGGGTCAGCACCGGCGACGCCGACGTCCAGGAGGCATCGGAGCTGATGATCAACCTGTTCTGGCGGGGCCTCAAGGGCGCGCCGTCGAGTCAGGACGTGGACGCGACCGCGGTCATCTCCAGCTAGCTAGTCGCGGTAGGCCGTACCGGAGTTGACGTCCACGTTGACGTCCTCGGTGGTGTTGCCGGTGCGGATGTCGACGGAGTAGCGCTGCACACCGTCGTCGTACTCCAGGGTCCATTCGGCCACCGATCCCGGTAACAGGGCGGTCGCCCGCGCCGCCGCGTCCGCGGGCGTCAACTTCCGCGGATCCACCGCGACGGGCGCCGACAGCTCCTGGTCTCGGTCGTCGGCGATCACCTGGGCCGACTGGGCGTCGATCGTGATCTCGTGCTGGTCGGTGTTCTGCTGTGTGTCGATCTTCCACACCCATGCGTTCGCGGGGCGCTCGAAGGTCAGCTCGATCTTGGTGACGATCCCGCCGGGCACGGTCTGATCGGCGACCGCGAGGGCTTGGTCCAGCCCGACCGGGAAGGTCGTGGTGGCGAGGTCGGCGTCCGGCCCAGGGCCGGCCGCCGGCGCCGGGGCTGGGGTCGGCGCGCCCGTGGGACTCATGGCGGTGGTCGCCATCGTTTGTGGTTGGCCCGTCGCGGAGGAGGGGGATGTCGCGGCGGAGGGGGACGCCGCATCACCCCCACCCCCCGACGAACACCCCGCCAGTGCGAGGGTGCCCAGCGCCGCGGCGCATGCCAGAGAAGTACCGAACCGACGATGTGTGACCATGGTCACAGCAGTAGCCGACTCCGTCGGTCGGTAAACGTGCCGATGTCAGGCCGGCGTGATCGTCCCCGTCAGATGCGGGTAGCCCTTCGTCAGGTGACGTAGCGTCAGCTCCCAGCCGTCGGCGTTGCGGTCGACGTACAGCCCGGCCCGCGCGGGCAGCACCACCGGCTTGGCGAACCGCACCGAGTATTTGACCGCGTCCGGCAGCTGGCCCTCGATGTTCGCCAGAACCGCTGCGGCGCTGAACATCCCGTGGGCGATCACCGTCGGGAACCCGAACAGCTTCGCCGCGACGGCGTTGGTGTGGATCGGGTTGTGGTCCCCGCCGACGGACGCGTAGTGCCGGATCTGGCCCGGCGTGATCTTCAGGATCGCGTTGGGCGGCGGCAGTTTCGGTTGTTTCTGCGGCGGCGGCTTCGGCTCACCGGACAGGCTGGTGCGCTGCTGGTGCAGGAACGTGGTGACCTGCTGCCAGGCCAGGTCGTTGCCGACCTTGACGTCGGTGAGGATGTCGACCAGAAGGCCCCTGCGGTGCTCGCGCATGTTGTCCGCGCGCACCGACACCGACACCGTGTCGGACACCGCGATCGGCCGGTACTGCGTGATGTGGTTCTCCAGGTGTACCGAACCCATTGCCGCGAAAGGGAAGTCGAACCCGGTGATCAACTGCATCACGGTCGGGAACGTCAGCGCGAACGGATACGTCAGCGGCACCGCGTTGTCGAAGCGCAGGCCGGTCACCGCGGCGTAGTCGGCGACGTTGTCCGCGTCGATGCGCAGGTCCTCGACGGTCAGCGGGCGGGTCGGCAAGGTGTCGCCGCGCGGCACGAACGGCAGTGCGCCCGCCGCGGCGAGCGCCAGGTTCTTCAGCCCCGACGGTTGTTTGTCGCTCACGCTCAAGCCCCCAGCATGGCTTGGCCGCACACCCGAATGGTGTTGCCCGTCACCGCATTCGACGCCGGGCTGGCGAAGAACGCGATCGCCTCGGCGACGTCGACGGGGTGGCCACCCTGGAACAGCGAGTTCAGCCGGCGGCCCACCTCGCGGGTGGCCAGCGGGATCGCCTCGGTCATCTTGGTCTCGATGAAACCGGGGGCGACCGCGTTGATCGTGATGTTCTTGTCGGCGAACAGCGGCGCCAGTGCGTCGGTCAGCCCGATCATGCCGGCCTTCGTCGTCGCGTAGTTGGTCTGGCCGCGATTGCCCGCGATACCGGCCATCGACGAGAGCCCGATGATCCGGCCGCCGTCACCGATCAGCCCGCTGTCCACAAGGCCCTCGGCAAGCCGAAGCGGTGCAATGAGATTCACCGCGATCACGGAGTCCCAGCGCGATTCGTCCATGTTGGCCAGCAGCTTGTCGCGGGTGATTCCGGCGTTGTTGACCAGGATGTCGACCTTGCCGCCGAAATCCGAGTAGTGCTCCCGGACGTGCTCGGCGATCTGGTCGACGGCGTCGGCGGCCGTCACGTCCAGCGTCAGCGCGGTGCCGCCGACCTTCTTCGCGGTTTCGGCCAGCGCGTCTGCTGCCTGCTCGACGTCGACCGCGATGACCTTGGCGCCGTCGCGCGCGAACACCTCGGCGATCGTCGCGCCGATGCCGCGGGCGGCGCCGGTCACCACCGCGACCTTGCCGTCGAGCGGCTTGTCCCAGTCGGCGGGCGGGGTCGCGTCGGCCGCGCCGACGTAGAAGACCTGCCCGTCGACGTAGGCCGATTTGCCCGACAACAGGAATCGCAGCGTCGACTCCAACCCCGTCGCGGCCGGCTTGGCGTCGGCCGACAGGTACACCAGCGCCGCGGTCGAACCGTTGCGCAGTTCTTTGGCCAGTGACCGGGTGAAGCCCTCCAGCGCGCGCTGCACGGTGCGCTCGTGGACGCTGCCGGTCTCCTCGGGCGTGGTGCCGATGACGACGACGCGGCCGGAATGGCCGAGGTTGCGCATCAGGGGGGTGAAGAACTCGTAGAGGCCCTTGAGGCCCTCGGGCTCGGTGATGCCGGTGGCGTCGTAAACCAGCCCGCCGAAAGAATCGGCCCAGCGGCCGCCGAGGTTGTTGGCGACGACGTCGTAGTCGTCGGCCAGCGCCGCCCGCAGCGGTTCGACCACGCGGCCCTCGCCGCCGATCAGCAGCGAACCCACCAGCGGAGGCTCGCCCTGCTTGTAGCGGCGCAGCTGCTCAGGCTGCGGCACGCCGAGCTGTTTGGCCAGGAACGAGCCCGGTCCGGAGTTGACGATCTGGGAGAGAAGATCGGAAGCCACGGTGCTGCCCTTTCTGGTGACTTGTGTGAGATCGGGGTAAACCGTCATGCGACTCGTGCTGGGTTACCCAGCACTGTCGTGTCCCTCACGAACTTACTCCAGAGTAAGAACGGTGGGTAGTATGACCCTGGACACCCCATAGCACGCCGGGAGGCAGACGTGGCAGACAGCAAGACAGCGCGCCGGGTAGCGATCCTCGGAGGCAACCGGATTCCGTTCGCACGGTCCGACGGCGCCTATGCCAGCGCGTCCAACCAGGACATGTTCACCGCCGTGCTGGACGGGTTGGCCGACCGCTTCAACCTGAAGGGGGAGCGGCTCGATGCGGTGATCGGCGGTGCCGTCCTCAAACACAGCCGGGACTTCAACCTGATGCGCGAGTGCGTGCTGGGCAGCTCGCTGTCGTCGTATACGCCGGCGTTCGACCTGCAGCAGGCCTGCGGCACGGGCCTGCAGTCGGCGATCGCCGCCGCGGACGGCATCGCGCTGGGCCGCTACGAGGTCGCCGCGGCGGGTGGGGTGGACACCGCCTCCGACGCGCCGATCGCGTTCGGCGACGACCTGCGCAAGGTGCTGCTCGGGCTGCGTCGCGCCAAGTCCGCCGTGGACCGCCTCAAGCTGGTGGGCAAGCTGCCCGCGTCCCTTGGCGTCGAGATCCCGGTCAACAGCGAACCCCGCACCGGCATGTCGATGGGCGAGCACGCCGCGATCACCGCCAAGGAGATGGGCGTCAAGCGCGTCGACCAGGACGAGCTCGCCGCCGCGAGCCACCGCAACATGGCCGCCGCGTACGACCGCGGCTTCTTCGACGACCTCGTCACCCCGTTTCTCGGGCTGTACCGGGACAACAACCTGCGCCCGGACTCGTCGCCGGAGAAGCTGGCCAAGCTCAAACCGGTGTTCGGGGTGCGCAACGGCGACGCGACGATGACGGCGGGCAATTCCACCCCGCTGACCGACGGCGCGTCGGTGGCGCTGCTGTCCTCCGAGGAGTGGGCCGCCCAGCACTCGATCCCGGTGCTCGCATACTTCGTCGACGGCGAGACCGCCGCGGTCGACTACGTCAACGGGCGCGACGGCCTGTTGATGGCGCCGACCTACGCGGTGCCACGGCTGTTGGCCCGCAACGGGCTGACGCTGCAGGACTTCGACTACTACGAGATCCACGAGGCGTTCGCATCGGTGGTGCTGGCGACGTTGGCGGCGTGGGAGTCCGACGAGTACTGCAAGGAACGCCTGGGCCTCGACGCCGCGCTCGGCTCGATCGACCGGTCCAAGCTCAACGTCAACGGCTCTTCGTTGGCCGCCGGGCACCCGTTCGCCGCGACCGGCGGGCGAATCGTCGCCCAGCTGGCCAAGCAGCTCGCCGAGAAGAAGGCCCAAACCGGTCAACCAGTCCGCGGCCTGATCTCGGTCTGCGCTGCCGGCGGCCAAGGCGTCACGGCCATCCTGGAGGCCTGAGTTCTGCGCCGAAACTGCGTTCCAGCAGGGAAAAGTCGAGTCGGCGCCTGCTGGAATGCAATTTCGCGGGGAACTTCTCAGCACGCTGTAACGCCCGTCGTACCGCCGTCGATACACGGGATAGCTCCGTGTTGCCGTCTGACCCCCCGACCCGACGGCAACACGGGGCTCTTACTTTGGACGGCATGCAGATCAGCATGTTCGGGCAGGTCCTCGACTTGGCCCCCAATCAGATCGACGGCACGATCGCCTACCTCGCCCAGCTGCGTGACGAAGGATTCGCCCGCGTCTGGATGAGTCAGCTGCCCTACGAGCCGGACCTGTTGACCATCCTCGCGGTGGCGTTGCGCGAGGTCGACACCATCGAGGTGGGCAGCGGCGTCGTCCCGATCCAGAACCAGCACCCAATGCAGCTGGCGCAGCGCGCGCTGACCGTCAGCCTGGCCTCCGGTGGCCGGTTTCTCCTCGGGCTCGGCATGACGCATGCCGCGGTCACCGAGGGCATGTGGGGTATCCCGTGGGACAGGCCGGTGCGCCGCCTCAACGAGTACCTCGACGGGCTGCTGCCGCTGCTGGCCGGTGAGCCCGCCAACGCGACGGGGGAGACGGTGACGACCCGCGGCGCCCTGCAGATCCCCGGGGCCCCGAGACCCGATGTGTACATCGCGGCACTGGGTCCGCAACTGCTCCGGCTGGCGGGCCGGCGCACGCAGGGCACGGTGACGTGGATGACCGGGCCGACGACCCTGCGCGACCACGTCAGCCCGACCCTGCGCCAGGCCGCCGCCGACGCGGGCCGACCCGACGGCGCCGTGCGGGTGGTGTCGTCGCTACCGGTGGCGGTGACCGACGACGTCGACGGCGCGCGTAAACAGGCGGCCGAGCAGTTCGCGGTCTACGGCACGCTGCCGTCCTATCGGGCCATGCTGGACCGCGAAGGCTATGCCGGACCCGAGGATGCCGCGATCATCGGCGACGAGGCCACGGTGCGCGACCGGCTCGCCGAGCTGCGGGCAGCGGGCGTCGACGAGTACGTCGCGGCGGTGTTCGACCGCTCGCCGGAAGGGCGTGATCGCACCCGCGCACTGCTGCGGGAACTGGGCTGAAAAATCCCGTTTCGCCCTCTTCCACGGTGCTGCACCCAGGCGTAGCATCGATCGCACGACGGGTTCGGGAGTGACTGAATCAAAGAGTCGGCAAGGGATGAAAGCCGACCGCGCGACCCATATGAAAGACGCACCCACAAGTCCTCCCGAACCCGCCCTTATGTCCGGAGCCGATCGTGGCCGAGCAGACACAAACTCCGGCGAGTCCGCATGAACACGCCGGAGTGTGTGTCTGCTCGCGCAGATTGCCGAGCCCCCGCAACGCAAGACGCCCCCGGGAAGAGTCCGGGGGCGTCTCGGGTTCGGGAAATCCTGGAACCGTTTAGAAGCTGGCTTCGTCCAGTTCCATGACCTCGTTGTCGAGGTTCTCCACGATGGTGCGGGTGCTGGTCAGCAGCGGCAGGAAGTTCTTCGCGAAGAACGACGCGACCGCGATCTTGCCCTCGTAGAAGGCGCGGTCGGCACCCTCCACACCGGCGTCGAGCTTCTCGATCGCCACGGCAGCCTGCTGCTGCAGCAGCCAGCCGAGGACCAGGTCGCCGACGCTCATCAGGAAGCGGACCGAACCGAGGCCCACCTTGTAGATGCTGGCCGGATCCTCCTGCGAGGCCATCAGATAGCCGGTCAGCGACGCGGCCATGCCCTGGACGTCCGCCAGCGCGGTGGCGAGCAGCGCCCGCTCGGTCTTGAGCCGGCCGTTGCCGGTCTCGGACTTGACGAATTGCTCGATCTGGCCGGCGACGTGGCCCAGTGCCACACCCTTGTCGCGGACGATCTTGCGGAAGAAGAAGTCCTGCGCCTGGATCGCCGTGGTGCCCTCGTAGAGCGAATCGATCTTGGCGTCACGGATGTACTGCTCGACCGGGTAGTCCTGGAGGAAGCCGGATCCGCCGAAGGTCTGCAGCGATTCGGTGAGCTTGGCGTACGCCTGCTCCGAACCCACACCCTTGACGATCGGCAGCAGCAGGTCGTTGATCCGGACCGCCAGATCGGCATCGATGCCGTGCACGGCCTGGGCGACCTCGGCGTTCTGGTGCGTCGCGGTGTACAGGTACAGCGCGCGCAGACCCTCGGCGTAGGCCTTCTGGGTCATCAGCGACCGGCGCACGTCCGGGTGGTGCGTGATGGACACGCGCGGTGCGGTCTTGTCGGTCATCTGGGTCATGTCGGCGCCCTGGATGCGCTCCTTGGCGTACTCCAGCGCGTTCAGGTAACCCGTCGACAGGGTGGCGATGGCCTTGGTGCCCACCATCATTCGAGCCTGTTCGATCACGTCGAACATCTGCGCGATGCCGTCGTGCACCTCGCCGACCAGCCAGCCGACGGCGGGTACGCCGTGCTGACCCAGCGACAGCTCACACGTCGCGGAGACCTTCAGGCCCATCTTGTGCTCGACGTTGGTGACGAACACGCCGTTGCGCTCGCCGGGCTCACCGGTCTCGGGATCGAAGTGGTACTTCGGCACGAAGAACAGCGACAGACCCTTGGTGCCCGGGCCGGCGCCTTCGGGGCGGGCCAGCACCAGATGCATGATGTTCTCGAACAGGTCGTCCGAGTCGGCCGAGGTGATGAAGCGCTTCACGCCGTCGATGTGCCAGGTGCCGTCGGGCTGCTGGACGGCCTTGGTGCGGCCGGCGCCGACGTCGGAGCCGGCGTCCGGCTCGGTCAGGACCATGGTCGAGCCCCAACCGCGGTCGGCGGCCAGCTTCGCCCACTTCTTCTGCTCCTCGGTACCGAGGTTGTGGAAGATGCCGGCGAACGCGGCGCCCATCGCGTACATGTACACGGCCGGGTTGGCGCCGAGGATGTGCTCCTGCAGGGCCCACGAGATCGCGCTCGGCATCGGCGTGCCGCCGAGCTCCTCGCTGATCGTCAGCTTGTCCCAGCCACCGTCGATGACCGAGCGCACGGACTTCTTGAACGCCTCGGGCAGCGTCACGGTGTGGGTCTTGGGGTCGAAGACCGGCGGGTTGCGGTCGCCCTCTTCGAAGGAGTCGGCGACGGGGCCCTCGGCGAGCTTGGCCATTTCGCCCAGCATCTCGGTGACGGTCTCGACGTCCAGGTCGGCGTATGCGCCCTGACCCAGAGCCTTGTCGACTCCGAGTACCTCGAACAGGTTGAACACCTGATCACGGACATTGCTCTTGTAGTGGCCCACGATTCCTCCTCGATGAGAACGCCACATGCGGTTGGGTACTCGTCGGATAAGTTACCCACCAGTAACTGCGCGTAACTATACCGGCCGGTAACTTCAACGCAAGACGAGTGTGGGCAATTTCCGGTCACATCCCAACCGGGTGGTTGGCCGGGGCCTGCCTTTGACCCGGATTACCCCGCTGACCAGCTATTTAGTCGATCTGTGATGATAGTCACGTTTGGCCGGATAGGGTGTGTCCCGTGAGGACGGCAATGGGTGTCGCGGTATGGGGCACCGGCAATATGGGCTCGGTCTCGATCCGGTCGGTCACGGGGTTTCCGGGGCTGCGGCTGGCGGCGGTGATCACGTCCTCGCCGGACAAGGCCGGGCGCGACGCCGCGACGTTCGCCGGCCTCGACCAGCCCACCGGGATCACCGCGACCACCGATATTGACGAGGCGCTGGTCGCCTCCGACGCCGTCGCCTATATGGCCTCCGGCGACATCCGCCCCGAGGAGGCCGTCGCCGACATCGAACGGTGCCTGCGCGCAGGCAAGCATGTGGTCACGCCGTCGCTGTACTCGCTGTACGACCCGGTATCCGCGCCCGTCGAATGGGTGCGGCGCCTGACGGCGGCCGCCGAGGAGGGCGGCGCGACGCTGCTGGTCAGCGGCGTCGACCCGGGGTGGGGCAACGACGCGCTGGCGGTGACCGCCGCGAGCCTGTGCACCCGGATCCGCACCATCACCTGCCAGGAGATCTTCGACTACTCGACCTACAACCAGCCGTTCGCGGTGCGGGTGTCCTGCGGGTTCGGCGGGCCGATGGAGGAGACGCCGATGATGCTGCTGCCGACCATCCCGACGATGGTGTGGGGCGGCAACATCCGGCTCGTCGGCCGCGGGCTCGGCATGGAGATCGACGAGATCACCGAGGAACTGGAGCGGCTCCCGCTGGAGGAGACGGTCGAGACCGTGCTCGGGACGTTCGAGAAGGGAACCCAGGGCGCGTTCTGGCTCAAGGTGATCGGGTGGTCGAGCGGTACGCAACGGGTGGTCATCGACCACATCACCCGCATCCATCCGTCGTGCGCGCCGCACTGGCCCCAGCCGGACCAGGGTGCCGGTGATCACCGGGTGATCGTCGACGGTGATCCGCAGCTGACCATCACCACCCGCGCGGACGCACCCGGCGGCACCCGTGCCGACGGCGGCAACACCACCGCGGCCAACCGGTTGCTCGGTGCGCTGAACTGGCTCGTGGAACAGAAGCCGGGGATCTACGACGGGCTACAGGTGCCGCTGCGGTCGGCGCTGCCCTCCGACGCCGAAGTCACCCGCTGGGCGTGACGTTTCAGTTGTTCAGTTGCCACACAGCGAAATTGAGGCACAGCGCGAACGTCGACCACGCCACGTAGGGCAGCAGCAGCGCGCCCGCGACGGCGCTGCGCCGCCAGAACGCGACCACGGTGACGATCAGCACCACCAGCAGCACGGCCAGCTCGACGAACGCGATCCCGCGCCAGCCGAGCCCGAAGAACAGCGGCGTCCACGCCGCGTTGAGCACCAACTGCACGCCGTACAACACCAGCGCGCGGCGGGTCTCCGGCGACGGGCCGGTCCGCCACACCAGCCACGCGGCGATCGCCATCAGCGCGTACAGCAGCGTCCACGTCGATCCGAACACCCACGACGGCGGCGCGAAACCGGGCTGACGCAGCCGCGCATACCGCTCCGCGCTGTTCGCGGCCAGTCCGCCGAGCCCCGACGCCAGCAGCACGGCCAGCACGGAGATTGCCAGCGCGAGCCACGGTTTCGGGCGGGTACGCGTGTCGGTCACCATGGCCGGCAGGCTACCCGGCAGGCCGCGTCCTCAGACGCCCCCGAATGTGGTCATTCGGTGACGTCGGAACCGGTTTCCTGCGGGGGCGCCTCGGCCGGCGCCTCGGCGTCGGGTAGCTGACCGACGAGGTACTCGGCGAGCCCCCCGATGGTGGGGTAGTCGAACACCGCGGTGGCGTTGATCGTGAACGCGCCACCGAACTGGCTGTGCAGCCGGTTGCGCAGCTCGATCGCCATCAGCGAGTCGGTGCCCAGGTCCAGGAAGCGTGCGGTCGCCGCCGGCGGCTGCGCCAGCCGCAGGAAGTTCTGCACCTCGCGCTGGAGGAACTCGGTGACGAAGCCGGCCCGCTGCGGCACCGGGATCTCCTGCAGCTGCTTGAGCAGCTCGCTGTCCCCGGACACCTCGCCCGCGGCGCTCGGCAGGACCAGGTCCAGCAGGGGCGGGCGTGAACTGCCCAGCACCTTCGCCGCGCGAGCCCAGTTCGCCTTCAGCACGGTGGCCTGCGCCGTCCCGTTCGCGACGACCTCGGCCAGCGCGGCCAGGGCCGCCGACGGTTCCAGCGGGATCAGGCCCTGGGCGGTGATGTTGGCCGCCGCGGCCTCCGACGACGCCATGCCGCCCTGCGCCCACGGCCCGAAGTTCACCCCGGTCGCGGGCAGGCCCTGGGCCCGCCGCGCCGCGACCAGACCGTCGAGCAGCGCGTTGGCGGTCGCGTAGTTCGATTGGCCGGGTGAGCCGAACAGGCTCGACACCGACGACGACACGATGAAGAAGTCCAGGTCGTCGTCACGGGTCAGCCGGTCCAGGTGGCAGGCGCCGAACGCCTTGGGGGCCAACGTGGTCCGGAACCGGTCTAGGCTCTGCTGCGACAGCAGTGCGTCGTCGAGCACCCCGGCCAGGTGTACCACCCCGGCCAGCGGGGGCAGCTCGGCGCGGATGCGCGTCAGCAGTCGGGCGACATCGTCCTCGTCGCCGACGTCCGCGGTGAACACGTGCACTCGGGTCTTGTAGCGCTCCGCGATGTCGGCGATGACCTGTTCGGCATGCGCGTCCGCGGCCCGCCTGCTGGTCAGCACGATGGCGCCGGCGCCGAGCTGGGCCAGATACGCGGCGGTGTGCAGACCGATCGCGCCGAGCCCGCCGGTCACCAGATAACTGCGATCCTGCTGCGGCTGCAGCGGATTCGGGATCTGTACGACGATCTTGCCGATGTGGCGCGCCTGCTGCATACGCCGGAACGCGGCCCTGGCCTCGGTCAGCGGGTAGACCTCGGCGGGCAGCGGGGTCCACTCCGTTCCGGCAAGGCCCTCTGAAACCTCGGTCAGCAGATCCCGGATTCGCTCCGGTTCGGTGAACATCACCGTGTCCAGTGCCACGATCTCGTAGGCGAGGTCGGGGCGCGCCTCGGCCATCCGCTCGACCGGCCAGATGTCGCGTTTGGCGATCTCGGCGAAGCGGCCGCCCTGGGCGGTGGCCCGCAGCGTCGCTTCGATGAACCCCTCACCGGTCAGGCTGTTGAGCACCACGTCGACGCCGGCACCGTCGGTGTCGGCGAGGATCTGGTCCGCGAATTCCGTTGTGCGCGAATCGTAGACATGCTCCACGCCCAGCTTGCGCAGTGTCGCGCGCTTGAAGGTGCTCGCGGTCGCGAACACCGTCGCGCCGCATCGCTGCGCCATCTGGACCGCGGCCAGGCCCACGCCACCGCTGGCGGCGTGGATGAGCACCTTGTCACCCGGCTTGAGTGCGGCCCAGTCGAACGACAGTCGCACCGTGAGCGCGGCGGCGGGGATCGTCGCGGCCTCCACCGCGGTCACCCCGTCGGGGATCGGCGCGACGAACTGCTCCGGAACGTTGAACCGGCTCGCGAACGCGCCCTGCATCGATCCGTAGACCCGCTGGCCCACTTCGAGCCCGGTGACGCCGTCGCCCAATTGCGTGATCACGCCGGCGAAGTCCCCGCCGATCGGCCCGGGATCGCCGGGGTAGAGACCCAGCACGTTGAGGACGTCACGGAAGTTCAGCCCCGCTGCCTCGACCCGAACCTGCACATAACCCTGGTCGGGCGGTGGCACCTCCGTCTCGGTGAGCCGCAGGTTGTCGATCGCGCCGCGCTCGGTGGGCGCCAGCACGAAGTCACCGCCGCGGGGCACCGTCAGATGCCCGCTGCGCGACCACGGCAGCAACCGGGAGGCCAGCAGCTTCCCTTGGCGCACTGCCAGTTCCGGCTCGTCGACAGGTGCGGCGAGCAGGCCGGCCAGCGCCTGCACGGCCTCGGCGGAACCGTCGCTGTCGATCAGCCGGCAGCGCAGCGCAGGTTCTTCGTTGATCGTGGTGCGGCCGAAGCCCCACAGCGCGGCCTGCACCGGGTCGACGGGCTCGGCCGACTCGGTGGCGACGGCCCGCTCGGTGACGATCCACAGCCCGCCGGGCAGTTTCACATCGCCGCCCTGCAGTGCGTGGACGGCGCTGAGCAGGTCGGCGATCTCGGCCTCGAGTCGTGCGGCCGTCTCGGTGCCGGACTCGAGCGCCGGTGCCTGTGCGGCGCGCCACACCACGCCGGAGAACGGCAGTCCCCGCTCGTGGGCATCGATCAACAGCTGTCCCAACGGTTCCCGGTCACCGGAGCGCTCGGCCGCGATGCAGCCCGGAACCGCGGCGGCCAGCTCGGCGAAGCCGCCGACCAGCCAGGTGCCGGTCGGGCCCGCCTCCGAGCCGTCCTCGGGGCCTTCCTGGACCGGCACCTCGTGCCACCCCAGCGTGTACAGCAGCCGGGTGGCGTCACCGCCGAGTCCGCGCAGCAGCGCTTCGCGGGGTGCGCGTTTGACCGTGAACTCCGTGATCCCGCCGAGCCGGTGGCCGTCGCGGTCCAGGTAGTCGATGTCGAAGACCTGCGTCTCGCTGTCGAGCGGGCCCTCGTGCCAGCGTGCCCGGCAGTAGAACCGGCGCGGCATCTTCTCCTGAAGGCTGACCTGCCCGTACCGCAGCGGCAGGTACAGGTCGTTGACGCCCTGCTCGGCGGCCAGCAGCGCCGGGAACGCCGGGAACGCGACGCCGGTGCACAAGTCCATCAGCACCGGGTGCATCGGCTCGGTGCCGAGTTGCTCGGCCAGTTCCGCGCCGACCAGGATGTCGCCGATCGCCTCACCGTCGCCGAGCCACAGCGACTTCAGCGAACCCGACCAGGTCGGGCCCCACGCCAGCTCCAGGTCGGCGAAAGTCTCGAACAGGTCCTGCGGGCGCATCCGGTTCAGCCGCTCGGTCGCCTCGTCGACCGGGCCGCCGGCCCCGGCTGCTTCTCCGGCTCCGCCGGCTCCGGCTGCATTGCCGGCTCCGCCGGCCACCACACCTTCGGCGTTGAGCGACCACTCCGCTCCGCGCTCACCGTACGGACGGCTGTGCACCTGGAACTTGTGCTCGCCCTCACCCACCGGATGCAGAGTCAGCTGCACCTCGCGAGAGCTCTTCTCGGGCAGGATGATCGGCTCGTAGAAGAACACGTCCTTCGCGTGCGCCGGGGTGCCGACGGCGGCCAGCGCCATCGCCGCGTAGGTCGCACCGGGGACGACGACGGTGCCGTAGATGACGTGGTCGGACAGCCACGGCTGCGATTTGACCGACAGCCGGCTGGTGTAGACCGAATCGCCGGAGGCCAGATCCTTGCCGCTGCCCAGGATTCCGGAGCCGACCGAGGCGCCACCGCCGTCGAGGGACATCCCGGCCGATTTCGGCCAGAAGCGCCGCCGCTGGAACGGGTAGGTCGGCATCTCCAGCCGGTGGCCGTGCTCGCGGTGCAGTGCGGCGAAATCGGGCTGGTGTCCGCCGATGTAGGCGGCGGCCAGTGCGTCGGCGATCTGGCGCCGGTCGGCGACGCCCTTGCGCAGCGACGCGACCGCGCGCGGCGCGGGCAGATGCTCGGGCCAGACCTGCACCGCGGCGCCGGTCAGCACCGGCTGCGGGCCGATCTCCATCAGCACCGAAGCGCCCAGCGCGGCGACGGTGCGCACGCTCTCGGCGAACTGCACGGGCTGGCGCGAATGCCGCCGCCAGTACGGGGCGTCCAGGTTGGCCTGCCCGGTCAGCACCGCGCCGGTGCGGTTGCACACCAGCGGCAGGGTGGGTGCGGCGAACTCCAACTGCGCGGCGCACGACTCGAACTCGTCGAGCACCGGCTCGAGCAGTTCGGAGTGGAACGCGTGGCTGGTCTCCAGCCACGTGCAGCGGATCCCGTCCTCGCCGAAGACTGCGACGATCTGCTCGAGATCGTCACCGGGACCGGACAGCACCGTGTTCGGGCCGTTGTACGCGCCGACCGAGACCCGGGGGAAGCCGCCTGCGACCTCTTCGACACGCTTGGCGTCGGCGAACACCGCGACCATCCGCCCGCCCTCGGGCAGGCTGCCGAACAACCGGCCGCGCTGGGCCATCAACCGGGCGCCGTCCTCCAGGCTGAACACCCCGGCCACGCAGGCGGCCGCGTACTGGCCGACGCTGTGCCCGAGCACCACGTCGGGTTCGATCCCCCAGGACTGCCACAGCCGGGCCAGCCCCATCTCGACGGCGAACAGCGCGGGCTGGGCGAACGAGGTGTGCCTCAGTGTCTCGGACGCGGGTACCCCGGCCTCGCGCCCGCTCGCGAACAGCACGTCGAGCAGCGGGCGCGGCAGCAGGTCGGCGACGGCGTCCGCACAGCGCGTCACGGTTTCGGCGAAAACGGGTTCGCTGTCGAACAATTCGCGGGCCATGCCGGGGTACTGGCTGCCCTGTCCGGTGAACAGCCACGCGGTGGTCGGGCGCTGGGTGTGTTCCCCGCGCACCACCCCGGGCCGCAGCCGGTTCTGGGCCAGATCGGATAGGCCGATGCGGGCGCCGTCGACCGAGTCCACGACCAGAGCGGCACGGTGCTCGAAGTGCGAACGGCCGGTTCCGGCCGTCAGGCACACGTCGGCGAGGGCGGCGTCCGGATGCGCGGCAAGCCACGCGTCGTACCGGTTCGCGAGCTCCACCAACGCTTCCGGCGAGCGTGCCGACAACGCCAGCACGTGCGCCTGCTCGAGGGCGGCGGGCTCGTCGTCGGCGGGCTCGACCGGATCGGCGGGCTCACGCGCCGCCAGCTCGTCAGGGGCCTCCTCGATCAGCACGTGCGCATTGGTGCCGGTGAACCCGAACGAACTCACTCCGGCGCGCCGCGGCCTGCCATTGGCCTGCCACGGAATCGCCTTGTCCACCACCCGAACCGGCAACGAATCCCACGGGATGTGCGGGGACGGCGTGTCGAAGTGCAGGCTCTGCGGCAACGTACCGTGCTGCAGTGCCAGCACCACCTTGATCAGACCCGCTGCGCCCGAGGCGGATTCGGTGTGGCCGATGTTGGTCTTCACCGATCCCATCAGCAGCGGCTGGGAGGGATCGCGGGATCCGCCGTACGCCGCCGCGGCGGCCTGCACCTCGATCGGGTCGCCGAGCGGGGTGCCGGTGCCGTGCGCCTCCAGGTAGTCGACATCGGCACCGGTCAGCCCGGCCCGGGCCAGCACGCTGCCGATGAGCCGTTGCTGCGCACCGCCGTTGGGTACGGTCAGGCCGCTGGACGCGCCGTCCTGGTTGACCGCGCTGCTGGCGATCACCGCGCACACCCGGTCGCCGTCGCGGACCGCGTCGCTCAGGCGCTTGAGCACCAGCACACCGCAGCCCTCGCTGCGCACGTACCCGTCGGCGGACGCGTCGAAGGTCTTGCACCGCCCGACCGGCGAGAGCATCCGGGCCCGCGACGCGGCGACCACGGTGACCGGGCTCAGCAGCACGTTCACGCCACCGGCCAGCGCCATGTCGCAGTCCCCGGAGCGCAGCGCCTGGGTGGCCTGGTGAACGGCCACCAGCGACGAACTGCACGCGGTGTCCACCGCCACGGCCGGGCCCTCCAGCCCGAGCGCGAACGAGACCCGGCCGGAGATCGCGTTGAGCGCGTTGCCGGTGATGAAGTGCGGTTCGATCTTGTCGATGGATTCGGCCGAGAGCAGATGGGCGTACTCGTTGGCGGCGACGCCGACGAACACCCCGGTGCGGCTGCCGCGCAGCGCCGACGGCGCGTACCCGGCGCGTTCCAGACCCTCCCACACGGTTTCGAGCATCAGCCGCTGCTGGGGTTCGATCCAGACGGCCTCGCGCGGGGAGATCCCGAAGAACTCGGGATCGAATTCGTCGATGCCGTCCAGGAATCCGCCGTAGCGGGTGTACGTCTTGCCGGCGGCGTCGGGGTCCGGGTCGTAGAACTCGTCGATGTCGAACCGGTCTTCGGGTACCTCGCGTATCGCGTCGACACCGCCGGCCAGCAGGTCCCAGAACGCATCCGGGTCCGGGGCGCCGGGGAACCGGCAGGACACCGCGACGATCGCGATCGGCTCGTCGGCGGCACCGGAGACGACGGAAGCGACCGCGCGTGTCTGCGCCGGCTCGCGCAGCCCGAGCACGTCGCCGAGCAGGTAGTCGGCGGCGTCGGACAGCCGCGGCTGGTCCATCACCAGTGTGACGGGCACTTCCTTGCCGATGCCCTGCTCGATGCGCCTGCGCAGTTCGACGGCCATCAGCGAGTCCATGCCGAGATCGAAGAACCCGGCGTCCTCGCGGATCTCGGCGGCGTCGACGCGGGTCACCTCGGCGACGGCGTCGCGCAGATAGTCGGTCAGCATCCGCTTACGTTGCTGCAGTGGAGCGTTGGTGAGCCGTTCGACCAGCGCGGTCCGGCCCGACGGTGTCGCGGCCACGACCGCGGCGGGCACCTCGCGCTCCAGGTCGGCGAGGAACCCGCGGCGGCCGGCCTGCTGGTAGAGCGGCAGGAAGCGCTCCCAGTCGATCCGGGCCACCACGCCGTCGGCCGCCGCGCCGGTGACCACGTCGGACAGTCCCGCCAGCGCGTCGGCGGGCGACAGCGTCTTGATCCCGCGCTGCTCGAGCCGGGCGCGTGACTGCGCGTCGGCCATCCCGGCCGCCCACGGGCCGAAGTTGACGCTGACGCCGGGGATGCCCTGTTCGCGCAGCCGCCATGCCAGGCCGTCGAGGAATGCGTTGGCGGCGCCGTACGCGGTCTGGCCGTAGCCACCCCACACCGACGCGATCGACGATGTCCCGATGAAGAAGTCGAGCTGTAGATCCGTCGCCGCTTCGCTCAGATGCCAGGCGCCCCAGACCTTCCCGGCGAACACCCGGTCCACCTCGGCGTCGTCGAGTTCGGCCAGCGGGGTGGTGCCGATCTCGCCGGCGGCGTGCACGATGCCCGCCAGCGGCGGCAGCTCGGCCTGCACCGTCGCCAGCAGCCGGGCCACGTCGTGCGCGTCGGCGACGTCGGCGGCCACGACCCGCACCTGACAGCCGTACTGGGCGCGCAACGCGTCGATGCGCTGTTGTGCGGCGTCGCCGGGGGTGCGACGACTGGTCAGCACCAGGTTCCGGGCGCCCTGTGCGGCAAGGTATCCGGCGACCTCGAGGCCGATCGAGCCGAGCCCGCCGGTCACCAGGTAGCTGGCGTCGTCGCGCAGGCCGAGCGGTCGGCCGCTGGGCAGCTCGTCGCGGCGCACCAGCCGGGGCACGTAGACGGTCTGGTCGCGCAGTGCGATCTGGTCCTCGCGGACCGTCGGGTCATGCGGTGCCGCAATGCGATTGAGCAGCCGCGACCATTCTTCGGTGCCGACGGGGGACAGGTCGGCGAGACCTCCCCACAGCTGCGGATGTTCCAGTGACGCGGCCCGGCCGAAGCCCCACAGGCAGCTCTGATCGGGCGCGACGGTGTCGGTGTCGGTGACGTGCTGTGCGCCGCGGGTCACCAACCAGAGCGGGGCGCGCAGTTCGGCGGCCACCGCTGCGCGGAACAGCCGGCGGGTTCCGCCGAGAATCCGGTGCTGCATCCGCAGCAGCGAGCGCATCGAGACGCCGGCCTCGGCGCCGTCGAGCGCCGCGACGTGTACCAGCCGTAGCGCGTCGGCCTCGGCCGCGACGGCACGCAGCGCGCCGGCGAGCTCGGCCTCCTCGCCGTCCGATTTCGGCAACCCGACGATGCGGTACCGGCTGCCGCGCGCGGCCAGCACGTCGACGAGCGGGCGCGTCGCGTCGGTGTCGTCACCGACCACCACCCAGGTGATGTCCTCGCCGGCGTCCGCACCGAGCGGGCCCGCGGTCGAGGGCTCCCACCGGAACCGGTAGCGGTCGTCGGCGATGGACTCCGTCGAGCGCTGCTGATTGTGCTGTGCGGCAAGACGGTTCAGTACGTCGAGGGTCTGGGGATCGGTCTCGGTGCCGCCGAGGAGTGCGGCGAGTTCCTCGATCCGGCCGTCCTCGAGCAGGCGCACCGTCTCGGTGCGGCCCTGCCCGGGGCGCGAAGCGGGAGCCGGGGCGGCAGAACCCTGGTCCTGTTTGTCGGTGAACCAGTACCGGCGATGCTCGAACGGGTAGGTCGGCAGATCGAGCTTGCGGGCCCCCGGCCGTCCGAACGCGCCGAATGCGGGCAGGTGCCCGAACACGTACGCGTCGGCGACGGCCTCGGTGATCTGGCGTTGGTCGGCGGTGGTGCGGCGCAGCGACGCGATCACCCGCGGGGTGGTCGCCGGGTCCGGCCATGCGCTCAACGCCGCGGCGGTCAGCACCGGCCGCGGGCCGATCTCGACCAGCAGCTTGCAGTTCATCTCGGCGAGCGTGCGCACGCTCTTGGCGAACTCGACCGGCTGGCGGGCGTGCCGGCGCCAGTACGCCCCGTCCAGGCGGACGCTCCTGCCGATCGCGGCACCGGTCCGGTTGTCGATCAGGATCCGTTGCGGCGCATGGACGTCGAGCTTGTCGGCGGACGCCTCGAAGTCGTCGAGGATCGGGTCGAGCAGCGCCGAGTGGAACGCGTGGCTGGTCTCCAGCCAGTCGCAGCGCACCCCGTCGGCGACCAGCCCGGCCACCGCGTTCTCCAGATCTTCTGCCGGGCCGGACAGTACGGTGTTAGCGCCGTTGTAGGCGGCCACCGACAGCGCCGGGAAGTCGTCGGTCAGGCTCTCGACGCGCTCGGCCGGCGCGAAGATCGCGACCATGCGTCCGCCGGCGGGCAGGCTGCCGAACAGCCGGCCCCGTTCGGCCATCAACCGGGCGCCGTCCTCGAGGCTGAACACCCCGGCCACACAAGCCGCCGCGTATTGGCCGACGCTGTGGCCGAGCACCACGTCGGGTTCGAAGCCCCACGACTGCCACAACCGGGCCAGACCCATCTCCACGGCGAACAGTGCCGGCTGCGCATAGGTCGTGTGCCGCAGCGCATCCTCGTCGTCGACATCGAAAATGACGTCCAGCAGCGGCTTTTCGAGGAGACCGGCGACCGCGTCGGCGCACCGGCGCACCGTCTCGGCGAACACCGGTTCGGTGTCGAAGAGCTCCCGGGCCATACCCGGGTACTGGCTGCCCTGCCCGGTGAACAGCCACGCGGTCTTTGGGGTGTCGTAGGACTCGCCGCGCACCAGGCCCGGCGCGGGACGGTCGTCGGCGAGGGCCCCGAGCAACTCGATCGCGGAGTCCCTGGAGTTGACCACGATCGCGGCGCGGTGTTCCAGATGCGAGCGCGCGGTGCCTGCGGTCAGACACGCATCGGCCAGCGTCGCGTCCGGATGCTCGGTCAGCCAGGTGCGGTAGTCGGCGGCCAGTCGCGCGAGCGCGCCCGGGGTCCGTGCGGAGACCGGCAGCAGGTCGAAGCGTCCATCGGCGCCGGGCTGTGCCGGCTCGGGCGCCACGGGGGCCTCTTCGAGGATCACGTGGGCGTTGGTGCCCGCGAAGCCGAACGAGCTGACCCCGGCGATGCGGGGCCGGTCGCCGCGCTTCCCGCGCCTCCAGGGAACGGCCTCCTTGACGACCTCGACCGGCAGCCGGTCCCACGGGATGTGCGGTGACGGGGTCTCGAAGTTCAGGTGCTTGGGCAGGGTCTCGTGTTCGAGCGCCAGCACGACCTTGAGGACACCGGCGATGCCGGCCGCGGCCTCCAGATGCCCGATGTTGGTCTTGGCCGAGCCGATCAGCAGCGGGCGGTTCGGATCCCGGCCCGCGCCCAGCGCCGCGCCCGCGGCCTGCGCCTCGATCGGGTCGCCCAGCGAGGTGCCGGTGCCGTGCGCCTCCAGGTAGTCGACGTCGGCGGGGGCCAGCCCGGCACGCTTCAGCGCGTCGGCGATAACCCGTTGCTGGGCAACACCGTTGGGGACGGTCAGGCCGCCCGAGGCGCCGTCCTGGTTGATCGCGCTGCCGCGGATCACCGCGCGGATCCGGTTCCCGTCGCGGACCGCGTCCTCGAGGCGTTTGACGACGATGATGCCGCAGCCCTCGCCGCGGACGTAGCCGTCGGCGGCGGCGTCGAAGGTCTTACAGCGGCCGTCGGGGGCCAGCATGTGCGCGTTGGAGAACGTGATCATCGTGGCCGGGGTGAGCATCACGTTCGCGCCGCCGGCCAGTGCGACGTCGCATTCGCCCAGCTGCAGCGCCTGGCACGCCTGGTGGATGGCGACCAGCGACGAACTGCACGCGGTGTCGACGGCGACGGCGGGCCCCTGCAGGCCCAGCCGGTAGCTGATCCGGCCCGCCGCGGCGGCGTTCGACGTCCCGATGGCCAGGTAGGCCTCGATCTCCGGGTAGGTCAGCCCGTCGGAGGCCATGCCCAGGTAGTCGTGCGTGGCCAGGCCGACGAACACGCCGGTGCGGGTGTTCGCCAGCGCCGACGGTGCGGTGCCCGAGTGCTCCACCGCGCGCCAGGCCGTCTCCAACAACAGCCGGTGCTGCGGATCCATCATCTGGACCTCGCGGGTCGACATCCCGAAGAACGGGGCGTCGAACCCTGTCGCGTCGTCGACGAAGCCGGCGCGCCGGGTCACCACCTTGCCGGGAGCCGCCGGATCCGGGTCGAAGAACGCGTCGACGTCCCAGCGGTCCGCGGGGACCTCGGAGATCGCGTCGCGGCCCGCGCTCAGCAGCTCCCAGTACTCGCCGGCGTCAGCGGCGCCCGGAAGCCTGGCGGCGTAGCCGACGATCGCGAAGCGAGGGGTCGGCTCGCCCGATGGTGCGGCGGATCCCATGCCGTGTGTCCTCCCATGAATCGACGGTCGCAACACCGCCCCGCGGCACAGCTGACACGCCCAAGAACCAACTCCCCCGCGGACACTATTGCACGGGGGCGGGGGCCATGGGGAAGTTGCTGCCTCTTCGACCGGGCGTCACCGGCGGGGCCCGGTCGTTGGGTATGTTGTCCAGCGAACACGGCTGCGGCGGGATCACCGAACCGGCACGACAGAGCAGTACTGGGGGAGGACCACGCATTGCGCATCGGCAAGATCACGGTTGGCGCACTTGAGGAATGGTCGCTTCGGCCCGGAAACGTCATCTCCTGGCATCCGACGGAGGCGTCAATCGAGAAGGCCCGCCAGGCCCCGGTCAGCACGGTTCCGGTCAGCTTCATGCAGGGCCAGCATCTGCGTAACTACTGTGAACGCACGACGGCCGGTTTGAACTTCTCCCGGCAGATCATCGCGAGCTGCGATGTGGCCGGCCGATGCGATATCGCCGCGATGGATCACGCCGTCAACGCCTATCTGCGACGGCACGACACATTCCGCAGCTGGTTCGCCGAGGGGCCCGACGGGAAATTCGTCCGGCACGCCCTCGAAGACCCCGCCGACATCGAATTCGTGCCGGTCGAACACGGCCATATGACCGTCGATGAGATCCACCAGCACGTGATCGCGATCCCGAGCCCGCTCGAGTGGGGTTGTTTCACGTTCGGCGTCATTCAGGGCGACGACCATTTCAGTTTCTTCGCGTCGATGGATCACGTGCACGGTGACGCGACCCTGATCGGCACCACCATGATGGAAGCCAACGGCATGTATTCGGCGCTCAGCGGCGGCGGGCAGGCGCTGACACTTCCCGACGCCGGCAGTTTCGACGAATTCTGCGTCCGCGAACGAGAGTTCACCGCGGAGCTGACCGAGGATTCCCCCGGGGTGCGCGCCTGGATCGACTACGCCGAGAACAACGCCGACGGATTTCCCGAATTCCCGCTACCGCTGGGCAATCCGCAGGATTCGACCCGCAGCGTGATGACCTCCGAACCGCTGCTGGACGCGGCGCAGACGGAACGGTTCGACGCGGCGTGCGGGGCGGCGGGCGCGCGGTTCGTCGGCGGCCTGTTCGCCTGCCTGGCGCAGGTCGAACACGAATTGACCGGTGCGCTGACCTATTACGGGCTGACGCCACGGGATTCGCGCAGCGGATCGGACAATTTCATGACCCAAGGCTGGTTCACCGGCCTCATTCCGATCACCGTGCCGATCGGCGCGGCATCATTCGGCGATGCCGCGTGGGCCGCGCAGAATTCGTTCGACTCGGGCCTGAACATGGCGAAGGTGCCGTATTACCGGGTGCTGGAATTGGCGCCGTGGCTGCGCTGGCCGCGGCCGAATTTCCCGGTGTCGAATTTCTTCCACGGCGGTGCCGCACCGATGAACGCCATTCTGGCGGCGGCCGAAATGGGATTGGCCGACAACATCGGCATCTATCCGGACGGCCGGTACTCCTATCAGCTCACCATTTACATCTTCCGGTACGACCAGGGCGTCGAGATGGCGATCATGCATCCCGACAATCCGGTCGCGAAGAAATCGGTCGAACGATATATGCGGACCATGAGGTCGGTGGCCGCGCTCGTCGCGGACACGGGCAACTGGGGACGCGTCGCGTAGCGTGAAAACCGTCGCAGGGTTTGGCCATCCCACCGCAGTCCTGCGATTGCGGCGGTGCAGGGCGGAGGTGCGGCCGATATGCGACGGCTAGCCGATGTCGTGGTGCGCCGGCCGTGGGTGGTCATCGCGATGTGGATCGCGCTGGCCGTGGCGCTGCCGCTGTCGTTCCCGTCGCTCGGCGAGATGGCCGCCAAGCATCCACTGCAGATCCTGCCCGCCGACGCACCGTCGAGCGTCACCGCCCAGAGGATGGCCGTCGCGTTCGACGAGTCCGGGTCCGACAACCTGCTCGTCGTCGCGTTCATCAACGAATCCGGACTGCGCCCGCAGAACGAGGTCACCTACCGCAACGTCGTCGACGCGCTGCGCGACGACGTCGCCGACGTGGTGTCGGTGCAGGACTTCGTCAGCACCCCGCAACTGCGGCAGTTCCTGACCAGCGAGGACAAGACCACCTGGGTGCTGCCGGTCAGCCTGGTCGGGGAGCTGGGCACGCCGCGGGCCTACGAATCGTTCAACCGGGTCGCCGAGGTCATCCGGCACGAGGTGCCCGATCCCGGGCCGGCCGGAGACTCGCTGCACGTCTACATCACCGGCCCCGCCGCGACCGTCGCGGACCTGACCGTGGCGGGTGAGCAGGACCGGCTGCCCATCGAGATCGCGATCGCCGTGCTGGTGCTCGGGGTGCTGCTGCTGGTGTACCGCAACGTGGTCACGATGCTGTTGCCGCTGATCACCATCGGATCGTCGGTGCTGATCGCCCAGGGGGTGGTCGCGGCGTATTCCGAGCTGACCGGCTCGGGGGTGTCGAATCAGTCCATCGTGTTCCTCAGCGCGATCCTGGCCGGTGCCGGCACCGACTACGCGGTGTTCCTGATCAGCCGGTATCACGACTATCTGCGGCAGGGCTCGCAGTCGGACGACGCGGTGCGGGCGGCGATGGTCTCGATCGGCAAGGTCATCACCGCATCGGCGACCACCGTCGGCATCACGTTCCTGGCGATGAGCTTCGCGAAGATGGGCGTGTTCCGCACGATCGGGGTGTCGGCCGCGATCGGCATCGGCGTCGCCTACCTGGCCGGCATCACGCTGCTGCCGGCGATCCTGACGCTGGCGGGCCCGCGCGGCTGGATCAAACCGCGCCGCGAGCTGACCGCGCTGTTCTGGCGGCGCTCCGGGATCCGGATCGTGCGCCGGCCGGTGCCGCATCTGGTGGCCAGCGCGCTGGTGCTGGTGCTGCTCGGCAGCCTCGCGATCGTCGCGAACTACAACTACGACGACCGCAAGGCCGTGTCGGCGTCGGCGCCGAGTTCGGTCGGGTACGCCGCGCTGGAACGGCATTTCCCGGTCAGCCAGTCGATCCCGCAGTACATCCTGGTGCAGTCGCCCAGGGATCTGCGCAACCCGCAGGCCCTCGCCGACCTGGAGCAGATGGCGTCGCGGATCGCGCAGCTGCCGGACGTCGCGCTGGTCAGCGGCGTGACCCGGCCGCTGGGGGAGGTTCCGGCCGAGTTCCGGGCCACCTTCCAGGCCGGCATCGTCGGGGACCGGCTGGCCGCCGGCTCCGCCCAGATCGGTGAACGCCGTGGTGACCTGAACACGCTGGCCGACGGCGCGACGGAGTTGGCGGACAGCCTCGGCGATGTGCGCACCCAGGTCAACGAGATCGCGCCGAGCCTGCGCGGGCTGATCGAGACGTTCTCGTCGGTGCGCACCGAGTACGGCGGCGACAAACTGGTGCGCGACGTCGCGACCGCCGCCAAGCTCGTCGACAGCGTCAACAAACTCGGGCTGTCGATGGGCCTGAACTTCCGCGCGGTCAAGGACATGTTCGCCTGGATCGGCCCGGTGCTGGCCGCGCTGCAGGGCAACCGGGTCTGCGACGCCAATCCGTCGTGCGTGGACACCCGGATGCAGTTCGAGAAGCTGATGACGGCCCGCGAGGACGGCCGGGTGGACGAGATCAACCAGCTCGCCGGCCAGCTCCAGGGCGTCGACGACCGGCAGAGCCTGACCGCGACGGTCAACCAGCTGAACTCCGCGCTGGCCAAGCTGACCAACGCGATCTCGGCGATGGGGCTCGACACCCCGTCCGGGGCCCGGGCCGGCCTGGCCGACCTTGAGGACGGCGCCGACCGGCTCGCCGACGGCAGCCGTCAGGTCGCCGGCGGCGTCGATCAGCTCGTCGAGCAGATCAAGGTGATGGCCGCCGGGTTGGACCAGGCCGCGGCGTTCCTGCTGACCATGCGCAACGACGCGGCGAGCTCGAACATGGCGGGCTTCAGCATCCCGGCCGAGGTGCTGGGCGCCGTCGAGTTCCAGAAGGCCGCCGAGGCGTTCATCTCGCCGGACGGGCATTCGGTGCGCTACCTGGTGCAGACCAAGCTCAACCCGTTCAGCCCGGAGGCGATGAACCAGGTCAACACGATCAGCGACATCGCCCGCGGCGCGCAGCCCAACACCATGCTGTCCGATGCGACGATCTCGATGGGCGGCTTCCCCGCCGCGCTGCGCGACACCCGCGACTACTACGAGCACGACATCCGGTTCATCATCGTCGTGACGCTGATCATCGTGACGCTGGTGCTGATGCTGTTGCTGCGCTCGCTGATCGCGCCGCTGTACCTGGTCGGTTCGGTAGTGGTGTCCTATTTCGCCGCGATCGGTGTCGGGGTGCTGGTGTTCCAGCTGATGCTCGGTCAGCAGCTGCACTGGAGTGTGCCGCCGCTGGCGTTCGTGGTGCTGGTCGCCGTCGGCGCCGACTACAACATGTTGTTCGTGTCGCGGATGCGCGACGACTCCCCGCACAGCGTGCGGTTCGGCATCATCCGCGCGCTCGGCTCGACCGGCGGCGTGATCACCGCGGCCGGATTGATCTTCGCCGCGTCGATGGCCGGTCTGCTGTTCTCCAGCATCGGGATCGTCGTGCAGGGCGGATTCGTGATCGGCGTCGGCATCCTGCTGGACACCTTCGTCGTGCGCACCATCCTGGTGCCCGCGGTCGCGACGTTGCTGGGGCGGGCGAACTGGTGGCCGTCGCGGGTCGCGGCGCCGGCTCGCGAACGGGTTAGCGCGGACACCTGATCTATGCAAAACTTCGACACGAGCGGGTCAGGAGCAATGGTCAGCGGGTTCCTCCCAGGATTCAGTACGGACGTGATGTGACAGCTACGCCCCAGTCGACGATTCTCTCGATGCTGCACGGCCGCGCCAGCATGCGCCCCGACGACGTCGCGTTCACGTTCACCGAATACGCCGACGACCCGGCCGGTGTCGCCGAGGACGTGACCTGGTCGCAGCTGTCCCGGCGAACGATCAACGTGGCGCGCGCAATTCGCGAACACGGCGCCGTCGGCGATCGTGCGGTGATCCTGGCTCCGCAGGGTCTCGACTACATTCTCGCGTTCCTCGGCGCGATGGAGGCCGGGCTGATCGCGGTCCCGCTTCCGCTGCCGCACCGCGGCTCCAACCACGACCGGGTCAGCGCGGTGTTCACCGACACCACCCCGTCGGTCGTGCTGACCGCCTCTGCGGTCGCCCAGGACGTCGGCGACTACGTCGACCAGGCCCGCATGGAGGTCGCGCCGAAGATCCTGCAGATGAATTCGCTGGATCTGGACGCGCAGACATCCGGCGAGCCGCTGCCGCGCGGCGAGGCACCCGACATCGCGTACCTGCAGTACAGCTCGGGGTCGACCCGGCTGCCCACCGGCGTGATGATCTCGCACCGCAACCTGCAGTCGAACTACGAGCAGCTGATGCGCAGCTTCTTCGCGGTGCCGCACATCAAGTCGACGGCGAACCTGACGATCGTGTCGTGGCTGCCCTTCTACCACGACATGGGGTTGGTGCTCGGGGTGTGCGCGCCGATCCTCGGCGGCCACCCGGCGAAGCTGACCAGCCCGGTCGCGTTCCTGGAGAAACCGTCGCGCTGGGTCAGGGCGCTGGCCCAGAACCCGCAGGCGTTCTCGGCGGCGCCGAACTTCGCGTTCGAGCTGGCGGCCCGCAAGACCACCGACAGCGATCTGGCCGGCCTCGACCTCGGTGACGTGCTCGGCATCATCAACGGCGCCGAGCGGGTGAACCCGGCGACGCTGGAGCGCTTCGCAGACCGCTTCGCGCACTTCAACTTCCGCGACAACATGCTGCGCCCGTCCTACGGGCTCGCCGAGGCGACGGTGTTCGTGGCCAGCGGCATCTACGACGAGTCGGCCCCGCAGCCCCGCTTCGACAGCGACGAGCTGTCCGCGCGCCGGGTGAAGCCGTGCACCGCTGCGTCGGGCACCGCGCTGGTCCGCTACACGCTGCCGCAGTCCCCGCTGGTGCGCATCGTGGACGTGGATGCCCGCACCGAATGCCCGCCCGACGCGGTCGGCGAGATCTGGGTGCACGGCGAGAACGTCGCGTCCGGGTACTGGAGCAGGCCGGCGGATGAGCAGCAGTGCTTCGGGGCGTCCATCGTCGACCCGTCCCCGGGCACCCCCGACGGCCCGTGGCTGCGCACCGGTGATCTCGGCTTCGTCCACGACGGCGAGTTGTTCATCGTCGGGCGCATCAAGGACCTGCTGATCATCCGAGGCCGCAACCACTACCCCGAGGACATCGAGGCCACCGTCTCCGGCATCACCCGCGGCCGCGTCGCCGCGATCTCGGTGCCGGAGAACAGCACCGAGAAGCTCGTCACCGTCATCGAGTTGAAGAAGAACTCCGGGGAGGACGCGACGCGCTGGCTCCACGAGGTGAAAAGCGACGTCACCTCGGCGATCTCGAACGCGCACGGTCTCAACGTCGAGGACCTGGTGCTCGTGCCGCCCGGCTCGATCCCGACCACCACGAGCGGCAAGGTGCGCCGCTCCGCCTGCGTCGACCACTACCGCCAAGATCAGTTCGACCGGCTGGACGCCTGATCAGATGGCAGGCAGGACAACACCATGAGGCGGCACATCGCATTCGCCACCGCGCTGGGCACACTCGGCGCCGCGGGCCTGCTGGGATTCGGCGTCGCCGCGGCCCAACCCGAGCCCGCACCCCCGGTCACCCCGGGGGAGCAGCCGATGCCGATGGGCACCCCGGGCCGCGGGTACGCGCTCGGCGGCGCCCACGTGCTGGGCATCCCGTACGACGAATACATCATGCGCACCGGCGCGGACTGGTTCCCCGGCCTGGACCGCGAGATCGTCGACTATCCGGCCGGTCAGGTGCAGGGCCACACCCTGGAGCGGCTGTTCCCGGGGATCGGGGCGTTCGGTGACCGCATCATGCCCGGGCTCGGACTCGACGGCCCCAGCTACGGCGAATCCATCGACGTCGGCGCCCCGAACCTGATCGATGCGATCCGCCGGGGCGGCCGCGGTACCGCGATCGGCCTGTCCGAGGGTGCGTCGGTGCTCGACGAGGTGCAGGCCCGGCTGGCCTACGACCCGGCGGCGCCACCACCGGATCAGCTGAGCTTCGCCACCTACGGCAACCCCGTCGGCAAGCACGCGTTCGGCGAGAGCTTCCTGACCCAGAACTTCCCGGTCGGCAGCGTCGTACCGTCGCTGGACTACCGCATCCCGGCGCCGGTGGAAAGCCAGTACGACACCTATCAGTTCGTCTCGGCCTACGACAGCATCGCCGACTGGCCGGACCGCCCGGACAACTGGCTGTCGGTCGCCAACGCGATCGTCGGGCTCGCGACCGGGCACACCGCCGTCGCGTTCACCAACCCGAGCATGGTCCCACCGGGCAACATCCGCACCACCGTGAACTCGCGGGGCGCGAAGACGACGACGGTGATGATCCCCGAGGAGCATCTGCCGCTGGTGCTGCCGTTCAAATACCTCGGGGTTCCGAAGGACACGCTGATCGAACTCGACCGGGTGCTGCAGCCCTACGTCGACGCCGGGTACTCGCGCAACGACGATCCGGCCACCGCGCCGGTCACCGTCGACCACGTCATCGGCTACGACCCGGCCGAGGTCACCGCGCCGGCCACCCAGGCCGCCTTCGGCGGTGGCACCGACCCGGTGTCGCAGTTGCTCGCGGGTCTGCAGTACGTGCTGAACAACCCGCCGAGCTGAGCCCGCCGGGCGCTACAGGCCGGCGAGGCCGATGGCCAGCAGCACCGCGCCGACCACGGCCATCAGCGCGCACACGCCGTAGCGGCCGCGCGCCCGGATCCAGGCGTTCAGCGACGCCAGCGCCGTGCGGGTCCGGTCCGGGCTCACCAGATAGCACAGCAGCGGGATCTCGATCAGCGCGAACGCCACCGCGTTGAACGCCAGCAGCGCGCCGAACTGCGTGGCGGCCGCCGCTCCGGAGGCCGCGATCAGCGCCAGCGCGGCGAGGTAGTCGACGGACGGCAGCGCGGTCCCCAGGCCCACCGCCGCGGCGGTCCACAAGGATCGGCCCTCGACGAGGCGCCGCGCGTGCGTCGCGACGAAACCCGGCCCGCGGTCCGGGTCACGGGGACGGCCCACCAGCCCGGAACCCACGACGGCCGCGGTGCACAACACCACCAGCCCGACCACGATCTGCACCCGGGGCAGCGTGAAATGTGCCGATGACAGCGCAGGACGCAGCGCGAACAACACCACCATGCCGACCACGAGTCCCATCGCGAGGCCGCCGGACAGGAACGCGAAAAGCTGCAGTGCGGGACGGGGCCGGTTGACCATCAGCGCGGTCATCCCGATCCGGAACGGCTCCAGGCTGACCGCCACGGCCATGGCCAGGAGCGTGAACCACATGATGGCGACACGTTACCGGCTTTGGTTCACGCCGATCCGGACGCTGGCCGGATCAGAGCCGCGGGACGAAGATGGCCCGGTGAGCACTGTGCAGACGGCGCTGCCCGTCATCGACCTCCGCGAGGAGCCGGCCGCGTTACGCGACCGGCTGCGCCGGGTCGCCCGGGACGTCGGGTTCTTCTACCTGACCGGGCACGGCGTCTCCGACGACCTCACCGGGCGGCTGCTCGACGCGGCCCGCCGGTTCTTCGCGCTGCCCCAGCCCGACAAGGACGCCGTCGCGATGGTGGGCAGCCCGCACTTCCGCGGCTACACCCGCCTCGGTGGCGAGCTGACCGGCGGACAGGTCGACTGGCGCGAGCAGATCGACATCGGCCCCGAGCGCACCCCGATTCCCGACCCGGCGGAGCCCTACCTGCGGCTGCAGGGGCCGAACCAGTGGCCGCCGGCCCTGCCCGAGCTTCCCGCGATCATCGCGGAGTGGGACGCCGCGCTGGCCCAGGTCGGACGGAAGCTGTTGCGGCAGTGGGCCGCAGCGCTGGGCAGCGCCGAAGACGTGTTCGACGCGGCGTTCGCCGAGGTACCGGCCACCCTGATCAAGGTCGTGCGGTATCCGCGGCACGCGCAGAGCCCGCAGGGTGTCGGCGCGCACCGCGACGCCGGCGTGCTGACGCTGCTGCTGGCCGAACCGGGCAGCCACGGGCTGGAAGTGCGCGACCCCGGCGCCGGATGGGTCGAGGTACCCCCGGTGGACGGCGCGTTCATCGTCAACATCGGCGAGATGCTGGAGATCGCGACCGGCGGCTACCTGCGCGCCACCGAACACCGCGTCAACCTCGCCGACGCCGGGGAACGGATCTCGGTGCCGTACTTCTTCAATCCCCGGCTGGACGCGCGGCTGCCGGTGCTGACGCTGCCCGCCGAGCTCGCCGCCGACGCCCGCGGGATCAGCACGGACCCTGCGAACGAACAGATCTTCCCCGTGTACGGTCGCAACGCATGGAAGAGCAGGCTGCGGGCACATCCGGACGTGGCCGCCGCACACGGGTACGTGGAAGGATTGCGACGATGAGCGGATCAGCGGGCCAGCGGATCAACCTCGAGCCGTCGTCGTTGCGGGAGGCCTTCGGGCACTTCCCGTCCGGCGTCATCGCGATCGCGGCGGAGGTGGACGGCACCCGCGTCGGGCTGGCCGCCAGCACGTTCGTCCCGGTGTCCCTGGATCCGCCGCTGGTGTCGTTCTGTGTGCAGAACTCGTCGACGACCTGGCCGCGCCTGAAGGACCTGCCGTACCTGGGGATCAGCGTCCTCGGCGAGGCGCACGACGAGGCCGCGCGCACACTGGCCGCCAAGACCGGTGACCGGTTCGCGGGACTGGAGACCGCCTCCTCGGAGCGCGGGGCGGTGTTCATCCACGGCACCAGCGTGTGGCTGGAGAGCAGCATCGAACAGCTGGTGCCGGCCGGTGACCACACCATCGTGGTGCTGCGGGTCACCGATATCACCGTGCATCCGGATGTCGCACCGATCGTGTTCCATCGCAGCACATTCCGCCGCCTCGGCGCCTGACGCGCCGACGGACGCCTCGCGAGACCGCAGAAGCTAGGGCCTGGCGGTGAGTTCTTCCCGGTAGCCGCGGATTCGCTGCTCCAGTTCGGCGGCATCCTCCGGC
Organism: Mycolicibacterium parafortuitum; assembly: GCF_002086815.1. GTDB lineage: Bacteria > Actinomycetota > Actinomycetes > Mycobacteriales > Mycobacteriaceae > Mycobacterium > Mycobacterium parafortuitum. The sequence goes on along the minus strand of NZ_MVID01000008.1, from coordinate 54,888 downwards.
CTGCCCTCCTTGCGGGCCAGGTCGGCGCGTGCGCTCAATTCACGGATAGCGCTGCGGATGTCGTTGATGCTGAGGGGCTGTCGAAGCGCCATGAAAGCTGCCTTTCGTCACGGGCTTGGCTGCTGGGTCCGAGCGTACGCCTGCGCACGGCTACGGGAGCCGGACCGCGGTCAGTTCGTCGGCCGGCCTGCGGTGACGCCGGCCGTCTCCGGTGACGACGGACAGTCCTTCCCTGGCCCAGTACTCGAAGCCGCCGAGAAGTTCGCGGACCCGGTCATATCCCATGTCGCTCAGCGTGTATGCGGCCTTGGTCGCGCCGTTGCAGCCCGGCCCCCAGCAGTAGACGACGACGTCGGCGGTGCGGTCAGGCAGTTCGCGGCGGGCACGCTGTGCGAGCTCGCCGCCGGGAAGGTGCAGCGCGCCGGGCAGGTGCCCCTGGTCGAAGGCCTCGGCGGAGCGGGTGTCGACGACGATCGGGGAGTGTCCCGCCGCGCGGGCCGCGGCGAGGTCGGCGGGGTCGATCTCGTAGGCGAGTTTGGCGGCGAAGAAGTCCCGGGCTGCTGTCATGCCTCGATCCCACCGGGTGCGGCGCGGATGCGGAACCGACGATCCTCGGAAGATCGGCCGTCATGCCGACACATCCCCGGGATTCGGCTGCGGGCGCCGTGGTTTCCCCGGATTCAGGGCCGCATCACGTACGCGCCGGAGTAACCCTTGACCTGTTCCCATACCCGGTCGAAGCGGCCGGTGTCGGGGTTGGGCTTGCGGACCGCGGCCAGTGCCCAGTCCTGCTGGGCGGCGGTCGAGCTCGGCTTGCCGTGCAGCGCGACCGCGTATGCCGAGAAGTCCCGGACCTGCACGTCGAAGATCTGGTCGAGCAGGTCGCGGTCGAGCCCGGTGATCTCGGCCTGCTCCAGGATCAGCTGCCCGTAGACGACGAGGCTGAACAGATGCCCGACGACGAGCACGAAGTCCAGGTCGCGCTGCTGGTCGGCATCCGGTGCGGCGACGGTCAGCACCTCTTTGAACGCCTGCACCTGCTCGTAGAACCGGGCGACGTTCGGCACGCCGACGTGCCGCTCGTAGACCGGTGCCCAGTCGGCGAACCGCACCTTCGACGCACCGCGGGCCGGGCCCTGCGACCAGAAGAACACGTCGTCGGTGGCGTCGTCGCGGGTGCCGATCGGCGGGTAGTCGGCGGGGTCGAACATGTAGTTCGGCATGAACTTCAAGATCTGCGCGACGTTGACGTGGACCGTGCCCTCCAGCCGCGGCAGCGCCCCGATCAGCCGGGTCACCTGGTAGAAGTAGGTGTCCTTCTCGAAACCCTTGGCGGCCAGCACATCCCACAGCAGGGTGACGACCTTCTCGCCCTCCGAGGTCACCTTCGACTTGGTCACCGGGTTGAACAGCAGATAGCGGCGGTCCTGCGGGCCGGCGCTGCGGAAGTAGTCGATGGCGCGGTCGCTGAACAGCTTCATCGCGATCAGCCGGGCGTACGCCTCGACGAACGCGGCCCGCACGTGCGGGAAGTCGGTGACAGGATTGCCGTACAGGATGCGGTTGTCGGCGTGGGTGATCGCCTCGTAGAACGCGTGCTCGCACATACCGATCGAGCCGCTGCACAGGTTGAACTTGCCGACGTTGACGGTGTTCAGCGCCGCCGAGAACGCGTCGGGGCCGGTGGTCAGGATGTCCTCTTCATGCACCGGATAGTCCCGCAGCGCGAAGTTGCTGACGAACATCTGGCCGTGCACCACGTTGCCGATCAGTTCGTAGTCGCGATGGCGGCTGTCGGCGACGAACCACACGTATCCTTCGGGGCCTTCGACGTCGGTGCGCCGCCCGAACACCGACACCATGCCCGCCACGTTGCCGTTGCCGATGTAGTACTTCTCGCCGGACGCCCGGAACACCACGCCCTCGGAGTCTCCGGGGCCGGCCGGGGTGAGCAGCATGTCGGTGTGGTAGATGTCGGCGCCGTGCGCGCGTTCGGAGAGCCCGAACGCCATCACCTCACCGGCCTCCAGCTGTGCCGCCGCGCGTTCCTTGGCCTTGACGTTGTCGCTCTGCCAGATCGGTCCGAGGCCCAGGATCGTCACCTGCTCGGCGTACCAGTACGACAGCCCGTAGAACCCGAGGATCTCGCTGAGCACCGCATTGCGGGAGGTGTCCCAGCGCTTGTCCGGGTCTCCGTCGGCGAACTCCGACGGGGTCAGGAACGTGGCGAACAACCGCTCCTTCTTGACGAACTCGAGGAAGTCCGCCACCCACACCGCGTCGAGGTCGTCGCGCAGCAACCGGGCCTTGCCCCGCTGCTCGAACCAGTCGATCAAGGCCAGCAGCTTTCGCCGCGATACCGGATCGAGGTGTTGGGCGTCGAAGTTGTTCGGGTCCAGCAGAAGCCTGCGGGGGTGGGTCATGCTCGGCAATCTAGTCCCGAGCGCAGGCACCGAACCGGTGTTCGGTGCAATCATCGGCGGTATGGCCGACACCGACCGGATCCCGTTGGATCGCACCGACGAGGCGATCCTGCAGGTGCTGCAGGACGACGGCAGGATCAGCACCGCCGATCTGGCGCGCAGGGTGTCGCTGTCGCCGAGTGCGACGGCCGACCGGGTACGCCGCCTCGTCGACGCCGGGGTGATCACGGGGTACACCGCAACCGTCTCTGCCACCGCGCTCGGCTACTCGATCATGGCCTTCGTCCGGCTGGCCTATCCGTCGGGCAACTACAAGCCGCTGCACGATCTGCTGGAGGTGACCCCGGAGGTGGTCGAAGCCCACCATGTGACCGGGGAGGACTGTTTCATCCTCAAGGTGCTGGCCCGCTCGATGTCCGACCTGGAACGTCTCACCGGCCGGCTCGCCACCCTCGGCGCCATCACGACGAACGTCGTCTACTCCAGCCCGCTGACCCGGCGGACGTTGGGGCCGGCCTGATCAGGCGGCGTGCACGTTGCGCAGGCCGACCGCGCCGCGCAGGCCGGTGCAGTTGATGCAGCCGACACAGCCGATGCAGTCCTCACAGTCGATACACCCCACGCACGCCTTGCATTTCACACACGCGATGCAGCCCAGGCACGCCAGGCAACCCTTGCAGGCGAGCGACAGCACGACCAGGATGCTGCCCGCGATGGCGGCGCTGCCGGCCGTCGCGATCGAACCGGCCACTGCGGCACTGCCGGCCGTCGCAATCGACCCCGCCACCGCGGCGCTGCCCGCCGTGGCGATCGAGTTGACCACCACGGCACTGCCTGCCGTCGCGACGGACCCGGCGACGACGGCGCTGCCTGCCGTCGTGACCGACCCGGCGACGACGTAGCTGTCCTCGGTGCGCAGCGAGCCGACGACGGCACGCTCGGTGTCGTCGTCGGCCCCTGCGTCAGGCAACTGCCTCAGCCCCGGCGGAACAGCTTGTCGCCCAACCAGACCAGCGGGTCGTACTTGCGGTCGGCGGCGCGCTCCTTCATCGGGATCAACGCGTTGTCGGTGATCTTGATGTGTTCGGGGCACACCTCGGTGCAGCACTTGTTGATGTTGCAGAACCCCAGCCCGTTCTCGTCCTGGGCCTGTTCGGCGCGCCGGCCGTGGGTGTCGAGCGGGTGCATGTCCAGTTCGGCCTGGCGCATCAGGTAGCGCGGACCCGCATACGCCTCCTTGTTCTCCTCGTGGTCACGGATCACGTGGCAGACGTTCTGGCACAGGAAGCACTCGATGCACTTGCGGAACTCCTGCGACCGGTTCACGTCCTCCTGGGCCATCCGGTACTCGCCCGGCTGAAGATCCTTCGGCGGCGCGAACGCCGGGATCTCCCTGGCCTTCTCGTAGTTGAACGACACGTCGGTGACCAGGTCGCGCATCACCGGGAACGTCCGCAGCGGCGTGACGGTGACGACCTCGTCCTCCCCGAACGTCGACATGCGCGTCATGCACAGCAACCGCGGCCGCCCGTTGATCTCCGCCGAACACGATCCGCACTTGCCGGCCTTACAGTTCCACCGCACCGCGAGATCGGGCGTCTGGGTGGCCTGCAGCCGGTGGATGATGTCGAGCACGACCTCACCCTCGTTGACCTCGACGGTGAAATCCTGCAGCCCGCCGCCGGTGTCGTCGCCGCGCCAGACCCGGAGCTTCGCGTTGTAGGCAGCCATCGATTCAGCCCTTCTGTTCCGGGTGTTCGGCCAATTCCTCTGGCGTGTAGTACTTCTCCAATTCGGACAGCTCGAAGGTCGCGAGCAGATCCGGCCGCATCGGCGGTTGCGGTTCCACCGTCACCGAGACCTCCGGGATGATCGGATCGCCCGGTTCGTCCCCGCCTCCGACGGTCTTGCACACCAGCAGCTTGTTGCGCCAGTGCGAGTCCATCTTGGGGTAGTCGTCGCGGGTGTGTCCGCCGCGACTCTCGGTGCGCTGCAACGCCGCCTTGGCCACGCACTCGCTGACGAGCAGCATGTTGCGCATGTCGATGGCCAGATGCCAGCCGGGGTTGAAGATGCGGCCACCCTCGACGACGACGTTCTGGTAGCGCTTCTTGAGCTCGTCGATCTTGGCGAGAACCTCGTGCAGCTCATTCTCTTTTCGGATGATGCCGGCGAGGTCGTTCATCGACTCCTGCAGTTCCGCGTGCAGCGTGTACGGATTCTCGGCGTCGGCCTTGGGTTCGAACGGCAGCAGCGCCAACTGCTCTGCGCGCTGCAGTGCCGCGTCGGTGACCGCGGGCCGGTTGTCGAGCGAGCGGACGTAATCCGAGGCACCGAGTCCGGCACGGCGGCCGAACACCAGCAGATCCGACAGGGAGTTCCCGCCGAGCCGGTTCGAGCCGTGCATGCCGCCCGAGCACTCGCCCGCGGCGAACAGGCCGGGGGTGGCGGCTTCGCCGGTATCCGGGTCGACCTCGATACCGCCCATCACGTAGTGACAGGTCGGACCGACCTCCATCTCATCCTTGGTGATGTCGACCTCGGCCAACTCGATGAACTGGTGGTACATCGAGGGCAGCCGCCGCTTGATCTCCTCGGCGGGCATCCGCGACGCGATGTCGAGATACACACCGCCGTGCGGGGTTCCGCGCCCGTTCTTGACCTCTTCGTTGATGGCGCGGGCCACCTCGTCGCGGGGCAGCAGGTCAGGGGTGCGGCGGGCGGAGTCGTTGTCCTTGAGCCACTGGTCGGCCTCTTCCTCGGATTCGGCGTACTGCCCCTTGAACACGTCGGGGATGTAGTCGAACATGAAGCGCTTGCCCTCGGAGTTCTTCAGGACTCCGCCGTCGCCGCGCACGCCCTCGGTGACCAGGATGCCCTTCACCGAGAGCGGCCACACCATGCCGGTCGGGTGGAACTGGATGAACTCCATGTTGATCAGGCCCGAGCCGGCGCGCAGCGCCAGCGCGTGCCCGTCGCCGGTGTACTCCCAGGAGTTCGACGACACCTTGAACGACTTGCCGATGCCGCCGGTGGCCAGCACGATGGCCGGCGCTTCGAACAGCACGAACTTGCCGGTCTCGCGGTAGTAGCCGAACGCGCCGGCGACCCGGCCGTTCTCCTTGATGATCTCGGTGATCGAGCACTCGTGGAAGACGCGGATGCGGGCATCGAAGTCGCCGAGCTCGCGCTTGTCCTCCTGCTGCAGCGACACGATCTTCTGCTGCAGCGTGCGGATGATCTCCAGGCCGGTGCGGTCACCGACGTGCGCCAGCCGCGGATAGGTGTGGCCACCGAAGTTGCGCTGGCTGATCCTGCCGTCCTTGGTGCGGTCGAACAGTGCGCCATAGGTTTCCAGCTCCCACACCCGGTCGGGGGCCTCCTGCGCGTGCAGTTCGGCCATCCGCCAGTTGTTCAGGAACTTGCCGCCGCGCATGGTGTCACCGAAGTGCACCTGCCACGAGTCCTTGGTGTTGACGTTGCGCATGGCCGCGGCGCAGCCGCCCTCGGCCATCACGGTGTGGGCCTTGCCGAACAGCGACTTGGTCACCACCGCGACCCGCAGACCCCGCTCCCTGGCCTCGATCACCGCTCGCAGTCCCGCGCCCCCGGCACCGATCACGACGACGTCGTACTCGTGCCGTTCCAGGTCACCCATTAAGAATCCTTACTGTTTTCTGAATTAAGTTGTCAGCCAATGAATCTGAGGTCAGGGAACCATCCGGCCGAGACGGCCATGACGTAGAAGTCGGTGAACATCAGCGTGCCGAGGGTGATCCAGGCGTACATCTTGTGCCGGACGTTGAGGCGGCTGATCTGGGTCCACATCCAATAGCGCACCGGGTGTTTGGAGAAGTGCTTGAGCCGTCCGCCGGCGACGTGGCGGCAGGAGTGACACGACAGCGTGTACGTCCACAGCAGGATCACGTTGATGAGCAGCACCAGGTTGCCGAGCCCGAAACCGAAACCGCCGTCGGGCTTGTGGAACGCGACGATCGCGTCGTAGGTGTTGATCACCGAGATGATCGCGGCGATGTAGAAGAAGTAGCGGTGCGAGTTCTGGATGATCAGCGGCATGCGCGTCTCGCCGGTGTACTTGGCGTGCGGTTCGGCGACCGCGCAGGCCGTGGGGGACTGCCACACCGAGCGGTAGTAGGCGCCGCGGTAGTAGTAGCAGGTCAGCCGGAACAGCAACAGGAACGGCAGGGAGAGCGCCGCGTAGGGCAGGATCGGCCAGTCCGGCAGGAACTGACCGAAGTGGCTGGCCTCGGGGATGCAGCCGGTCGACACGCACGGCGAGTAGAACGGCGTCAGGTACCCGTACTCCTCGACGTAGTACCACTTCTGCATGAAGGCCCGGACGGTCGCGTAGATGATGAACGACGCGAAGCCCAGATTGACGATCAGCGGCGACATCCACCACCGGTCGGTGCGGAGCGTGCGCTGCGCGATTTGGGCACGGCCAGGCGAGAAGACGCCGGTCGCTTTGCGGTCGGCGGTAGGTGCGCTCACGGTTACCTTTCGATGAAGTTATGTCCCCCGAATGCGTGCCGCTCTTCTGGGGTCAGAAGGGCGGCACGCACGGCCTCAGCGGGTGCCGCCGAGACCCTCGTCGTCGACGCCGCGCCAGAAGTCGGTGTCGTACTGGGTGTCTGGAATCGGGATGCGCTCGGCGACGTGATGGTGCCGGCTGACACCTCGCGCGAGTTCCAGCTCCTCGGCATCGATGTCGAGACGGTCGATGTCGTTGAGTAGGCGTTCGGCGTCGTTGACGATGCGACGGGTGGCAGGGCTGTCCCCGTATCGCGACGCCAGTGACGTGACGCATCGCCGCATGCTCCCGATCAGGTCGTGAAGCTGGGCGAGTTCGGTGGTGCTGGTGCTGGACAAGCGACCTCCTTGGGCTGAAGGGTGTCATGGATCACAGTACGCAACTGATGCTAGCTAAATCACCGTTGCAAAGCGTGAGACAGATCACTTTGATGACTGGAGAACACGGAGGGCAATGGCATGAATGACGTTTTGAAGGGCCGCGCCGAGGCGTTGCTGGCCCTGCATCAACCCGGGAACCCGGTCGTTTTGCCGACGGTGTGGGACGCGTGGTCGGCGCGGCTGGCGGTGGACGCCGGGTTTGCGGCGCTGACCGCGGGCAGCCATCCGCTGGCCGATTCCATCGGCAAGGAGGACAACGAGGGGATGGTGTTCGACGACGTGCTGACCCGCGTCGCGCAGATCACCGCCGCCGTCGACGTGCCGCTGTCGGTGGACATCGAATCCGGCTACGGCGAGGCGCCGGAGCGGCTGATCGAGGGTCTGCTGTCGGTCGGCGCGGTCGGGCTCAACATCGAGGACACCGTGCACGGCGAGGGCGGCCGGTTGCGCTCCTCGGCCGAGCACGCCGAACTCGTCGGCGGGTTGCGGGCCGCCGCGGACAAGGCGGGGGTGCGCGTCGTGGTCAACGCCAGGACGGATCTGTTCCTGCGCCAGGACGGTGACGAGGCCGACCGGGTGGACCGGGCGATCGCCCGGCTGAAGGAGGCCGCCGACGCCGGCGCGGACGTGCTGTATCCGGTCGGGGTGCATCCGCCGGAAGTCATGCGGCGGTTGACCTCCGAGTTGCCGCTTCCGGTCAACGCGATCGCCAGGCCCGACCAGTCCGACCCGGCGTCCTACGGGCCGCTCGGTGTCGCGCGGATCAGCTTCGGCCCGTTCTGGCAGGCGGCGCTGGCCGAGCGCTCGAAGGAACTTCTGGCGCGCTGGATCTGACCGGCCGCGTCCGGCTCACTCCGACGTGTCGACGACCATGACCTCGGTCCCGGCGCGTCGCCGGACCAGGCGCGGCACCGAGCCGACGAGCCGGCCGACCACCGAGTTGTAGCCGACGCTGCCGACCACCAGCAGGTCCGCTCCGACCTCGTCCGCGAGCGCGACGAGCGCCTCGGCCGGCACACCCTCGACCGCGCGTTCGTGGACATCGTCGGCGCCGTGCGCGCGGGCCCGGGACGCCGCGTCGTGCAGCAGGTCATAGACCGGCGCGTCGCCCTCGGTGCGGTAGTCCTCCCGGCCGGGCTGGTCGGGGTCGGGGGCGGCCGCCGGGCGTTGTCGTGCCGAAAACACGGTGGCGACTATGAGTTTGGCCCCGTTGTCGGCGGCGATGGCCGCTGCCTTGTCGACCGCTCGCAGTGAGGTCTCCGAGCCGTCGGTGCCGACGACGATGGTCCGGTAGTCCGCCACGGTGATCTCCCCACTGAGTTGGCGCCACGGCGAGTGTACATATGTTCACTGTTTGGCGACAGGGGCGTGCGACGGGCCGACTGGCCCCTAGAAGAACTGGGCAGTCACGAACCCCGCGACCAGCACCGCCGTACCGCCGATCTCGCCGACGATCAGCGCGGCCATCGCGACCCGCACGGTGGTGTCCACCCGCTCGAACTGGTTGGTGGTGTCGCGCCGGATGCCGTGGACGACATAGGTGGCGATGGCCAGCACGAAGAACGCGACCACCACCGCGGCCGCGGCCAGGTCGACCCAGGCCGGCCATGCGCTCAACTCGACGAACACCGCCAGCAGCATCGTCGCGAAGGAGTACAGCAGTGCCGCGCGGTGCGCGATGTCGACGTACGGGTGGGCGAGATGGTCGGGGCTGGTGGCCATCTGGCGGTACTTCCAGATGCCCAGCGTCAACGCCCACACGAAGATCAGGCCGGCCGCGAGCACGGTCAGCGCGGTGTCGAGGGCCAGCGGGGTGTCCATAGGGACTGCACAGTAAACCGGTGGGAACCGCGAGGTTCCCACCGGTACTGATTCGGGCGGATTACTTGGCTTCGATCGCCACCCGGTGCGGTTCGGCGCCCTTGTGTGCGCCGGCGACGCGGACCGTCAGCACGCCGGCGTCATAGCCGGCCGATACCGCGTCGTTGGTGACGTGGACCGGCAGCGCGAACGAGCGGTGGAACGAGCCGTACCGCACCTCGCTGACCCGGCGGCCGTCGCGTTCCTCGGCGCGCTCGTCGCGGCGTTCACCTCGGATCGCCAGCCGGCCGCGGTCGACCTCGACGGTGACGTCCTTCTCGACGTCCACACCGGGCAGGTCGACCCGGATCACCGCGTCCTCGCCGTCACGATCCACCTCAACGGCCGGGTTGATTCCTTTGGCCCATTCGCCAGCGGTGACCGGGCCGAAGAACTCACGGACGAAGCGCTCCGTGTCGAAGGCCGGCCGCGTCCGCAGGATCAAGTTGCTCATGATCTCTCCGTCTCCTTCAGTCCTGACCGGTCTGTGCCGGTGTCACCCGATAGAACTTGAGTCACCCACGCTCATGTTCCAGCTGGCCGTTCGCTGTCGGCGAACTGCCTCACAGGGTGCTCGCCGAGTAGGTGAGCACACCGTGATGGGGGCTTCACACGAGGCGACACAACAGCAATATCGGTTTCCTAGCGTGACGGTCATGGCGTCAAACTCGCACGTCGTGGTCGTCGGCCACGGCATGGTCGGTCACCGGTTCGTCGAAGCCCTGCGGTCACGAGACAGCGCGGGCAGTTGGCGGGTCACCGTGTTGGCCGAGGAAACCGATGCGGCCTACGACCGCGTCGGCCTCACCGGATACACCGAGCACTGGGACCGGTCCCTGCTGGCGCTGCCCGGCAACCGGTACGCCGACGACGACCTCGTCGATCTGCGGCTCGGGCAGAAAGCGGTGGCGATCGACCGGGACGCGAAGGTGGTCACCACCGCCGACGGCACCCGGATCGGTTACGACGCGCTCGTGCTGGCGACCGGCTCGTACGCGTTCGTGCCGCCCGTCCCGGGACGGGATCTGCCCGGCTGCCACGTCTACCGCACCCTCAACGATCTCGACGACATCCGCGCCGCGGCCCGGCGCGGCCTCGACATCGGCAGTGCCGCCGGTGTCGTGGTCGGTGGCGGCCTGCTCGGCCTGGAGGCCGCCAACGCGCTGCGCGGCTTCGGGTTGACCGCTCACGTCATCGAGCGCTCACCGCGGCTGATGGCCCAGCAACTCGACGAGGCCGGCGGGGCGCTGCTGGGCCGGATGATCACCGAGCTCGGCATCATGGTGCACACCGACGTCGGCACCGAATCCATCAAACCCGCCCAGCGCAACCGCCCGCTGCGCCGTTCCGCCGACGACGACTCGATGCGCGTCACGCTCAGCGACGGCACGTACATCGACGCCGGGGTCATCGTGTTCGCCGCCGGGGTACGCCCGCGCGACGAACTGGCTCGCGAGGCAGGCCTGGAGCTCGCCGAGCGCGGCGGGGTGCTCACCGACCTATCCTGTGTGACAAGCGATCCCGCCGTCTACGCGATCGGCGAGGTCGCCGCGATCGAAGGACGCTGCTACGGGCTGGTGGGTCCGGGCTACACCAGCGCCGAGGTGGTCGCCGACCGGCTGCTCGGCGGCGCCGCCGAATTCCCCGAGGCCGATATGTCGACCAAGCTCAAGCTGCTCGGTGTCGACGTGGCGAGCTTCGGCGATGCGATGGGCACCACCCCGGACAGCCTGGCGGTCGCGGTCAACGACGCCGTGAACCAGACCTACGCGAAGCTGATCCTGTCCGACGATGCCAAGACCCTGCTCGGCGGCATCCTCGTTGGTGACGCGTCCGCGTACGGGGTGCTGCGCCCGATGGTCGGCGAGCAGCTGCCCGGCGATCCGCTGGCACTGATCACCCCTGCCGGATCCGAGGGCGGCGGAGGCGCTTTGGGTGTCGGCGCGCTGCCGCCGGCGGCGCAGATCTGCTCGTGCAACAACGTGACCAAGGGCGACCTGACGGACGCGATCGCCGGCGGCTGCTGCGACGTCGCCGATCTGAAGAAGTGCACCCTGGCCGGGACGTCGTGCGGGTCGTGCGTGCCGCTGCTCAAGCAGCTGCTCGACGCCGAGGGGGTGGAACAGTCGAAGGCGTTGTGCGAGCACTTCTCCCACTCGCGGGCCGAGTTGTTCGAGATCGTCAGTGCCACTTCCATTCGCACGTTCAGTGGCCTGATCGAACGGTTCGGCACCGGGAAAGGGTGTGACATCTGCAAGCCCGTCGTCGCATCGATCCTCGCGTCGACCAGCTCCGAGCACATCCTCGACGGTGAGCAGGCCTCGCTGCAGGACTCCAACGACCACTTCCTGGCCAATATCCAGCGCAACGGCAGCTATTCGGTGGTGCCGCGGGTTCCCGGCGGGGACATCACCCCGGAGCACCTGATCCTGATCGGGCAGATCGCCAAGGATTTCGGTCTGTACACCAAGATCACCGGTGGCCAGCGCATCGACATGTTCGGCGCCCGGGTCGACCAGCTGCCCGAGATCTGGCGCCGGCTGGTCGAGGGCGGAATGGAATCCGGCCAGGCGTACGGCAAGTCGCTGCGCACCGTGAAGAGCTGTGTCGGCAGTGACTGGTGCCGCTACGGGCAGCAGGATTCGGTACAGATGGCCATCGACCTCGAAATGCGCTACCGGGGCCTGCGCGCCCCGCACAAGATCAAGATGGGGGTGTCCGGCTGCGCCCGGGAGTGCGCGGAGGCGCGCGGCAAGGACGTCGGCGTGATCGCGACCGAGACCGGCTGGAACCTCTACATCGGCGGTAACGGCGGCATGACCCCGAAACACGCCCAGCTGCTGGCCGGTGATCTCGACGATGAGACGCTGGTGCGCTACATCGACCGGTTCCTGATGTTCTACATCCGCACCGCCGACCGGCTGCAGCGCACGGCGCCGTGGGTCGAGCAGATGGGCCTCGATCATCTGCGCGAGGTCATCTGCGACGACTCCCTCGGTCTGGCAGCGGAATTCGAGACCGCGATGCAGCGCCACGTCGACGGATACGCGTGCGAGTGGAAGGGTGTGCTGGACGATCCCGACAAGCTGTCGCGGTTCGTGTCGTTCGTGAACGCCCCCGAGGTGCCCGACCCGACGATCCAGTTCGAACACCGTTCGGGCCGCAAGGTGCCGATCGGCATGCCGAAGGTGGGGAGGTAGACCCGTGACCGTGATCAACGAGACGCAGGTGTGGACGACGGCCTGCCGGTATGACTTTTTGATCCCGAACCGCGGGGTCGGGGTGCTGCTGCCCGGCGGCGCGCAGGCCGCGCTGTTCCGGCTCGACGACGGCACCCTGCGCGCGGTCGGCAACATCGACCCGTTCTCCGGTGCGGCGGTGATGTCGCGGGGCATCGTCGGCGACCGCGCCGGGCGTGCCACCGTGCAGTCGCCGATCAAGAAGCAGGCGTTCGCGCTCGACGACGGCAGCTGCCTCGACAACCCTGATCACTGCCTGCCGGTGTATGCGACGCGGATCACCCCGGACGGCGACGTCCAGATCGGCACCTGACAGACTCCGCCGAAATTGCATTCCAGCAGCGGTTTTTCGAGTGGACGCCTGCGTAGACGCAATCTCGTCGTGACCTAACTAGGGACTTTCGGCCCCTGACGAGTGCACCGGTCGGCTCCTACGGTTGGGCCATGACCTACGTGATCGGTAGCGCGTGCGTGGACATCGTCGACAAGTCCTGTGTGCAGGAGTGCCCTGCGGACTGCATCTACGAGGGTGACCGCGCCATGTACATCAACCCCAACGAATGCGTGGACTGCGGCGCCTGCCGCATCGCGTGCCGGGTGGACGCGATCTACTACGAGACCGACCTTCCCGACGAGGAACTGGCGTTCCTGGCCGACAACGCCGAGTTCTTCACCACGACGTTGCCCGGCCGCGACGCGCCGCTCGGCGATCCCGGCGGCGCCTCGACGCTGGGCCGGGTCGGCGCCGACACGCCGCTGGTGGCCTCGCTGCCGCCGTCGACGACCGCACACCCCTGACGCTCAGCGCCGAAATTGCATTCCAGCAGGTGCGTACTCGAACGTCCGCTGCGGGAATGCCATTTCGGCGCGGGTGTCGTAGCCGGCCCGCTGGAAGCGGTTGACGATCAACCGGGTCACCCCGGGATGCGTGCCCAGCGGATCGGTCACCAGGTCGGCACCGCTGTCACGCAACCGGTCCTGGAACAGGCCCTCCGACAACAGATATGACGCGACCACGACACGCCTGCCGCGGTGTGACAGACGTGCGACCGCGTCGGCGATGCGCGGCTCCCCGGTCGCGGCGAACGCGAGCTCGACCCGCGAGCCCAGCGTCGCCGACAGCCACGTCGCCGTGGTGTGCAGGTCGTGCATCGCCGCCGGATCGGATGTCCCCGCCGCCGCCAGGATCACCGAATCGTCGGGGTGCCAACCGGCTTCGATCAGCCGGTCGACGAGCACCCGGACCAGCGCCGGGTCGGGTCCCAGCGCCCGGGTCACGGTGACGTCGTGGTGCCGGCTGTCCTCGATGTGTGACGGGATGTCGCGGCTGACGTGGTAGCCGCGGGACAGGAACGCAGGGACCAGCACGGTCGGGCGGTGGGGTTCCGCGCGCAGCAGCTCCGACGGGGTCGGGCCGAGGACGTCGACGAACGCGACGCGCACCGGCCGCTGTAGCGCGGCGGAGACCTGCGCGGCGAGGTCGCCGATCAGCGACACCCCGCGCGGTTTGCGGGTGCCGTGGGCGACCAGCAGCAGGCTCATGACGCGCACGCCTCGTCGACGGGCAGCCGGTAGCCGCGCTTGACCACGGTCGAAACCATCTTCTTGTCGCCCAGCGCGGTCCGCAGCCGCAGCACCGCCGTCTCGACGGCGTGGGTGTCGGTGCCGCTGCCCGGCAGCGCTCGCAGCAGGTCGGTGCGCGACACCACCGCACCCGGCCGCAGTGCCAGCGCCCGGATGGTCGCCATCGCCGCCGGCGACAGCGCCTTGACCACGCCGTCGACCAGCACGCAGTTGCCGCGGATCTCCAGCAGGTGCCCGGCCACCCGCACGGTGCGCGCCTGCAGCAGCGGAAGCTCGTCGGTGATGTGTCGGGCCAGCGCCCCGAGGCGCATCCGTTCCGGCGCCGAGGTCGGGACACCGAGCCGGACCAGCGGGCGTGCCGTGACGGGCCCGACGCACATCGCGTGCACGTTGTTGCGCAGCGCCGAGAGCACCTGCGCCTCGATCCCCATCTCGGTGGCCCGCATCAGCACCGACGCGACCGCGGGTGCCGAGGTGAAGCTGACCGCGTCGAACTTCTCCTCGGCGATGCCCGCGACCAGCTGGTCGAACTCCCCGTTGCGCGGCGCCGGATGCCACCGGTACACCCGGATCGGCACGACTTCGGCTCCCGCCGCGCGCAATTCGTCGAGGAACTCCGGGAACGGATCCCAGTCCGCGGTGGCTCCGTGCAGCTGTACCGCGATCCGCATCCCGGCGATACCGCCCTCGAGGAGGTAGAGCAGCACCTCGCGGGAGGACTCCGATTCCGGGGACCACTCCTCGGGCAGCCCGGCGGCGCGCAGCGCACCGGTCGCCTTCGGACCCCGCGACACGATCCGCGCGTTGCTCAGCGCGGCGGTCAGTTCGTTGGCCATGCCCCAGCCGTCGGCGGCGGCGATCCAGCCCCGTAACCCGATGCCGGTGGTCGCAATGACGATGTCGGGCGGCACGTCGATCAGCGACTGCGTCCGCTGCCGCAGTTCGTCGTCGTCGGGCAGCGGCACCATCTCGATCGCTGCGGCGCTGGTCACCGTCGCGCCGCGGCGCCGCAGCAGCGCACTCAGTTCGTCAGCGCGCCGCGCGGAGGTGACCGCAACCCGGAATCCGGTGAGCGGCGCCCAGTCCGGCTCACTCATGCCCCCTGTCTATGCAGCCCGTGTTTCGGTGCGATTAAGCAGCCGTTGCACGGCCGTGTCGCGGCCGTTGAGGCGGTGAATTTCCGTTCACCGCCGGCCGGTGGCCGCTGTGAGGTTCACCAGACGTCACCGGAGCGCCAGTCGCACGCGATCGGTGCGTCCGGGTCGAGGGTCACCCCCGGGGGCAGGTCGGCGGCCAGCACGTACAGCGCGCCGTCGTCGTCGGGGGTGCGGGTAGGTCCGTCCGGTGCCAGCACCGAGGTCGGGCCCCGCCACGGCACCCAGCCGCGCCCGCTGTAGAGCGGCTCCCCGAGCTCGGTCGTGCTGAGCGCTCCGAGGTGGTAGGCGCCGCGCACCACCTGCTCGACACCGTCCATTAGCGCGTGGCCGAGGCCCTGACCGCGGTGGTCGGCCCGTACGGCGAGGCCTTCGACGTAGCCGCAGCGCAGCGCGTGGCCGTCGTAGTAGATGCGGCGCTGCACGACGGCGGCGTGCCCGATGACCTCGCCGCGCTGGCAGATCAGCGCGTGCATGCCGCCGAGGGCGTGCTCCCAGTCGTGCTCGGCGAAGTCGCCGTCGAACGCGTCGATGACCATCCGGCGGGCGTCCTCGCGGGTCTCGCCGTCGAGATCGGAGGTGTGGACCAGGCGTGCGCGCACACCTGTGGTTCTACCAGCGTCCGGCGCGACGCGTCAGTACCCGATGGACGGCGCCGCCGTCAGTCTCTCGACGGGCGCCGTGGCCGGGACCAGTGCAACCGCACCGTCTGCCCGGGCCGGGCCTGCGCGATCTTGTCGATGTCCTCGTCGACGACCACGCCGATCACGGGATAGCCGCCGGTGACCGGGTGGTCGGGGCCGAGGATCACCGGGAACCCGTTCGGGGGTACCTGGATCGCCCCGCGGGTGGCGCCCTCGCTGGGCAGCTGCCGGTCCGGGCTGCGGTAGTCCAGCGGCATGCCGACCAGCCGGATCCCGACGCGGTCGCTGTGGTTGGTGACCTGCCAGTTGGTCCGCACCAGCACGTCGGGGTCGACGAACCAGTCGTCGCGCGGGCCGGGCACCACCTTGACCTCGAGCACGTCGTCGGCGATCGTGGCGACGGGCGCCTGGTCGAGCTCGGGGAAGTCGTCGGTGTGCTCGCCGACGGGCAGCACGTCGCCCCGTTTGAGGGGCATCGGCCCGATCGCCGACATCACGTCGTAGCTGCGTGAGCCGAGCACCGCCTCGACCTCGATGCCTCCGCGCACCGCGAGATACGAGCGCAGGCCCGCCCGGGGCGCGCCGAGCGAGATCACCTCACCGTCGTGCGCGAAGTGGATGCTGTTGGTGCCGAACGGAACTCCGTTGACGGCCGGGTCGGTGTCGGCGCCGGTCACCGCGATCGCGACGCCCTCGCCGTTGCCGCCGTGCACCCGGGCGCTGAACCCGCCCATCGTCACCTCGACGGTGGCGCGGTCGTCGGGGTTGGCGACCAGCCGGTTGGCCAGCGTGTGCGCGCGCCGGTCGGCGGCGCCGGAGCGGGTGACGCCCAGGTGGGAAAGCCCGGGGCGGCCGAGGTCCTCGACCAGCGCGAGCGGGCCGGGCCGCAGGACCTCCAGCGTGACGCCGCTCATGGCTTCACCTCTTCTGCTGAAACGCTCCTCTCGTGCGCGGCGAACCGCACCCACATCCCCGGGGTCAGCAGCGCCGGGTTGTCCCTGTCGATGTCCCACAGCACCGCCGAGGTGCGGCCGATCAGCTGCCAGCCGCCGGGGGATTCTCGCGGGTAGACACCGCTGAACTCGCCGGCCAGGCCGACGGATCCGACGGGCACCTTGGTGCGCGGCTCGGAGCGGCGTGGCACCACGAGGCGCTCATCGCCGCCGACCAGGTAGGCGAAGCCGGGGGCGAAGCCGCTGAACCCCACCCGCCAGAGTGTGCCGGTATGGGCGGCGACGACCTCGGCGGTGCTCAGCCCGGTCAGCCGGGCCACCTCGTCGAGATCCTCGCCGTCGTAGACGACCTCGATCGTCACGTCGGCTTCGGTGGGGGTTGAGGCGTCGGCGGCGGCCTCGTCGGTCATCTGCAGCCCGCCCAGCCGCTGCCGGGTGGGCGCCTGGTACCGGCCGCCGTCGAGTTTGACCAGAATCGTCCTGGCCGCGGGCACGATGTCCACCACGCCGGGCAGGGCGGCGTCGCGGAGCACCTCCGTCCAGGCCAGAACCTCTGCGCTGCTGCCGAATTCGAGCAGCAGCGCCCGATCGCCGTAATCCAGAATCTGCCGAATCCCGCCGGTGCGCACGGTGTCGGCCACGTCCGCAGTCACGCTCATATATCGACGTTACCCCCGAGTAGGTTCGAAAACTCCACCCGGGCGAACCTCTTTGAGCCTTGCCAGAGCGTCCTTAGCGATGACTCAAACTCGCGTCCGCCGACACTGCGTTCCGGCAGGTCCGCACCCGCACTTCTGCTGCCGGAATGCAATTTCGCCGAACGTATTTCGACGACAACGTCAATTCAGGGCGGGCGTGCCCTGATAGGTCGGTTCGCGCCGCTTGATGAACGCGATCACCCGGTAGGTGATCGGCAGCAGCACCACCTCGACGAGGGTCTTGTAGAGCCACCCCTGCGCGGTGTAGACCGCGAAGTCGCGGAACGACGTGATGCCGATGACTCCGGCCGCGATCGCGCAGAACACCACGGTGTCGCCGAGTTGCCCGACGAACGTCGACCCGACCAGCCGCGCCCACAGGTGCTTCTCCTTGGTGCGCTCCTTGATCAGCACCAGCGACCAGGCGTTGAGCGTCTGGCCGACGAGGAAGCCGGCCATCCCGGCGACGATCAGGCCCGTATAGGCGCCGACGATGTTCTCGAAGTGCTCCTGGTTCTCGTAGAAGCTCGCCGCGGGGAGGTAGACGGTCGCCCAGAACGCCAGCGCGGCAAGCGCGTTCATCGCGAACCCGGTGTAGATGGCGCGCCGTGCGGCCTTGAACCCGTACACCTCGGACAGCACGTCGCCGATCACGTAGGTCAGCGGGAAGACGATGAACCCGCCGTCGGTGATGATCGGGCCGAACTCGACACCCTTGGTCGCGGTGACGTTGGAGATGATGACCAGCGCGGTGAACACCGCGACGAGCACCGGATAGTAGGCCGATCCGACGCGCGCGAACGAGGCGTGTGTGGTGGTGGGGTCGGGGGCCAGGTCACTCACGGACCCCATTAGACCTCAGGTCAGGGCTTCGGCCAGCATCGAAGGCAGCCGCTGGGCGAGCACCGGGTAGGACAGCGGGGACGCGTACGCGATCGCCCCGGCCAGTTCCTTGTCGGTGAAGACCTGGCGGGCCCGCAGGCCGGCGATGGCCGGGTCGGCCTGCAGCGCGGCCTGCTCCTCGGGTGTCTCGGTGGTCCAGATCAGCACGTCGGCGTCGTCGACGGACTCCACCACCGTGAACCCCATCTGGTCCAGGAACTCGCGGCGCCAGGCCGGTCCGCTGATCTGGGCGCCATCCTCGCCCAGCGTGCCCGCGAGCAGCGCCGCGCGTTTGCCGCCGAACTCCGGGTGGTCGTCCTTGACGGCTTTGAACGCGGCGTCGACGTCGGCGATGAGCTTCTGCATGTCGTCATGGCGGAACACGGCCTGACCGATCGTGGTGGCCTGGTCGCGCCACGGCTCGAAGAACGCGGCCCGCCCCGACTGGGCGACGGTCGGTGCGATCTGGGACAGCTGCGTATAGGTGTCCTGGTCGAGTCCGGCATCGGTGGCGACGATCAGATCCGGGGCGAGCGCGGCGATCTGCTCGACCTGCACACCGTCGGCCAGCGACAGCACCACCGGCTGGGCGTCGCCGAGCTGCGGGCGGGCCCACGGCCACACCCCGAACGGTTCGGCGCCGAACCAATCCGTCACCGCGATCGGGACGACGCCGAGCGCCAGCAGGTCGTCGGCGCAGGTGAGGCCCGCGCTGACCACCTTCGTCGGCGGCGCCGGGATTCTGGTCTCGCCGAACGCGTGGGTGACGGTGACCGACCCGTCGCCGGCCACCGTGCCCGGCTTGTCCGGGGCGCAGGCCACCAGCGTCGCTGCGGCGCCGGCCGTCAAACCGAGGAAGCCACGCCGGGACCACACGCGGGACACCCGGCGAGCGTAGCTAACCGACCTGGAAGTTTCCGAACAATATGAGGGCAAGTCCGAGCGCCACGACGATGTTGACGACGGTGGCCGAGGCAAAGACCGCGACGGGCCGCCAGCCCGCCTCGCGCAGCCCCTTGAGCGAGAACTCCAGGCCGATCGCGACGAACGCGAAGATCAGGAACCAGGTGCGCAGGTCGTTGACCGTGGAGATGTCGGCCTTGTCGCCGCCCCACTGCAGATAGAGGGTGCCGACGATGGACGCGGCGATGAAGCCGAGCACGAACTTCGGGAAGCGTGCCCAGAACGTCCCGATGGTCGGGCGGGCGTCAACATCGGTGCGCTTTTCGACCTTCAGCGCGAAGTACGCGGTCAGCGCGATCGCGACGATGCCGATCAGCGCGTTCTGGGTGGTCTTGACGATGGTCGCGATCTGCAGCGCGTCCTCGCCGGCGAGGGCACCGGCGGCCGCGACGGCGGCGGTGGTGTCGATGTTGCCGCCGATCCACGCGCCGGCGACGGCGTCGGAGAGCCCGAACACCTCGGCCAGCCACGGCAGCAGGAAGATCGACGGCAGCGCGAACACGATCACCAGCGACGCCGCATAGGCCAGCTGCTCACGGCGGGCCTGCACCGCACCCGCGGCGGCGATCGCGGCGCTGACGCCACAGATCGACACCGCCGATGCGAGCAGGGCGCGCAGCTTGTCCTCGATGCCGAGCCGCCCACCGAGCCACCAGGTGAAGCCGAAGACGATGCTGATCAGCAGCAGCGCCTGAATGATCGCCGGACCGGCGGCGGTGACCAGCAGTTTGAGGTTGATCGACGCGCCGAGCAACACCAGGCCGGTCTTGATGAAGAACTCGGTCTTGAAGCCGGCCGCGAGCTTGTCGCGCAGCGCGAGCCTGGTCAGCACGACGTTGCCGAGCAGGCCCAAAGCGATGGCGTAGACCGGGAATTCGATCGACTTGGCGATGCCGGCGAAGTCGGTGCCCGCGGCCCACTTGGGCACCTGCTGTTCGAAGAAGCGGGTCGCGGCGCCGAGCACGAGGACGGCGAGCACGCCGCCGACGACATAGCCGATCCCCGACGGTGCGCGCTGTTCCTCGGCCGAACTCTGGGTGCTCTGTTCGGTCACGGGATCACGCTGCCCGGGATCGCGCCGACGAGGACGAGGGCGAGCAGCGTCAGGCCGACGATGACGGCAAGCCAGTCCTCGTTGAGCCGTCGGGGCGGGGTGTCCTGTTGATCCGGCATGCGTCCGGACCGTAGGCGCGCGCCGTGCGGCTGTCGCGAGTTGCGATCAGCCAGAGTTCAAGCGTCGACGGACGCTAGGGGACCGGGGCGGGCACGGGCACCGGCGGCCAGACCGGCGGCGGCGCCGAGGCCGGGACGGGCGGCGAGCCGGCGGCCGGCGGGGGCGGCGCGGATGCGGGATCCCCGTACGGCGTCGGAGGCACCCAGTTCCCGGGGTCCATCTGGCCGGGGCCGACGGCTTGCATGAAGTCCGGCGAATTGCGCATGTTCCACAGGTCGCGCAGGAAGTCGAGCTGCCCGGTGTTGCCGAAGTTGGCGTTCGGCACGGGCGGGATGAACGGTGCGCCCGCCGGTGGCGGCGCGGGCGGGGCGACGGGCACGGCCGGGGCGCCGCCCGGCGTGGCCGCCGCGGCTCCGGCTTCGGCGATCGGGATGTACTGGAACACCGGGGTCGGTGGCTGCGCCGGTGCCTCCGCGGCCGGAGGTGGCGGCGGGTCGAACGGGACTGCCGGCTGCGCACCGGCCTGCGTCGCGGCGGCCAGCGCGGCCCCACCGAGGAGAGCGTTCAGCGCGGCGAACTTGACAAGGTGCACGACAGTCACATCGACGAGGCTAATGCCTCGCGTTACATGGCGATACTTTTCCGGTCGGTCACCGCAGCAGCAGCGAGATGCCGAGCGCGATCATCACGGCCGCGATGACACCGTCGAGGATGCGCCAGGTGCGCGGCGCCGCGAACCACGGGCGCAGCCGTTTGGCGCCGAAGCCCAGGCCGGTGAACCACACGGCGCTGGCGGTCACGGCGCCGACGCCGAACAGCCATTTGCTGTCCTGGTGCTCGTTGGCCAGCGCGCCGAGCAGGATCACGGTGTCGAGGTAGACGTGCGGGTTGAGGAACGTCAGCGCCAGGCAGGTGGCCAGCACCGCGGTCAGCCGGGCGGGTGCGGCGTCGGCGGGGGTGAGCGTCCCGGGTTTGACGGCGCGGCGGGCGGCCAGCAGCCCGTAGCAGATCAGGAACGCCGCCCCGCCGATCGTGGTGACGGTGACGATGTCCGGATGCGCGGCGATCAGCGCGCCGAAGCCGGCGATGCCGGCGACGATCAGCAGGAGGTCGGCGGTGGTGCAGACGGCGACGACCGGCAGCACGTGTTCACCGCGGATGCCCTGGCGCAGCACGAAGGCGTTCTGGGCGCCGATCGCGGCGATCAGCGCGATCGAGGTGGCGAAGCCGCTGACGACGGCGACGGATGCGGTGTTCACGGGATCGACGTTAGGTCGGCGGTGGTGAACAGTACAGCTAATGATTCTGTGCCAGCATAAGAAATATTCAGGAGATCGGGGGCCGCGGGCCTCAGTCGTCGAAGAGTCCGAGCGCTTCGGCGATCATGCGGTGACCCTGCATTTCGAACGGCTCGTCACCGACCTGATACGCCCACACGGCGGTGCCGACGGCATGATGAACGGCCGTCATCCGCCATAGCTCCGGTGTGCGCGGGTCGTGCCCGTACCCGGCGAAGAAGGCCCTCTCGAGACGATCATCCTGGCGCCACTGCTGCGCGGCGAGCCTGCCGAAATCGTCGATTGCCGGTCGCCATGCGAATCTTCCGAAATCGATGACCTTGAGCGTGCCGCCGTCGATCAGCCAGTTTCTGGGCTGCCAATCCCCGTGGGTGGGAACGACGTTCACCGGCTGCGGGCGATGGCCGAGAAGTATCGTCCGCAGCCGCTCCTCGTCGCCTGGCTTGATTCGATGCGGCTTATCAAGCCAGGCAATGGATTTCGCGACCGCGGCGGCATCCCAGTCCGGATCGGCGCGTTCGGCCTGCTCATGGAATGCCCGGCACAGTTCGCCGGCCTGGAAATAGGTATCCGGCAGGAGCTCGGCATCGTTTCCCTCGACTGACGATCCCTGCAGGTACTCGATCGCCAGAATGTTCGCGTCGCGGTCGTGACGAAGCAGCCGCGGGGCCTGCCCCCGGTGCTCCAGCACGTTCGTGAATCCTTGATACGCCGTGATTTCTCGCCCGATATGGCGGTTGCCGGGGCCGGCGGCCTTGACGACGGCCCGGCCGTTCCCGGTGTCGACCGCGAGCACGGCCGTATCCACCAGATTCCAGCTCATGTCCCGCACCAGCTGTGCATCGGGAAACCATCGGGCGACGACGTCCTCCTGCCGTTCGGTGAGCCGACCCCGATGCCATGTCTGCACATCGTCACGCTATCGCCATGGACGGTGCGTCCGCCCAGAGCGAACCACCAGAAGTGGACAGCACCCGCTCGATAGTGTGTGTTGCTGTGACTGTGACGCGTGAAGTCACCTACGCGATAGACGATCTGACCATGGTCGCGCATCTTGCGCGGCCGGCCGGCGACGGTCCCTGGCCGGCGGTGCTGATCGGACACGACGGGATCGGCCTCGAGGACTATCAGCGCAGCCGCGCCGACGCACTGGCCGCGCACGGCTACGCGGCCCTGGCGATGGACTATCACGGCGGCGAGCTGTTCTTCGGTCGACCGGAAGCGATGTTGGCCCGGGTGTTGCCACTGCTGGGCGATGCTGATCGGATGCACGCCATCGGTCGTGCCGCGCTTGATGTCCTTCTCGCGGTGCCCGGCGTCGCCGCCGACAGAATCGGCGCACTCGGTTATGGCGCGGGCGGCCGTATCGTGCTCGAACTCGCCCGGAGAGCCGCGGGATTCAAGGCCGTCGCTGTCGTCCATCCCGCCCTGCCCGACGTCAGCGTCGAGGGCTGGACCGACTCGACCGGCGCGTTCCTGCTGAGTACGGGTTCCGAAGACCCGATATGCACGCCTGACCAGCTTCTGACGTTCGGTTCCGCGCTTGAACGCGCCGGGGTCGACTGGCGGGTGAACGTGTACGGCGGAGCCGAGCACGCGTTCTGGGCTCGGCCGACCAACCCCGACGGATCACCCGTCGAGGGATCCACGCACACCCAAGCCACCGTGCCCGGCGTCGGTTATCACCCGACGCACACTCCGCGCGCATGGCGTGCCGTGCTCGACCTGTTCGACGAGACACTCGCAACCGTGCCGCAGGCAGGCTGAGCGCCCCACCGGCGTGGCGTCCCCCACATCACGCGGTCGCGATTGAGGTTTGGCGCGGGCCCGACGGGCATCATCGGCGGGTGCACTACTTCGAGCGCCTCGACGAGGCTCGTTTCGCCGCCACCGAGTACACCCAGGGCGCCTGGAACTGCGCCGAGCAGCACATCGCGCCCTCGATCGGTCTGCTCGCGCACGCGGTCGAACAAGACCGGGACCGTCGCCGTGACGACCGCCTGCCGCTGGCCCGGCTGTCCTACGACATCCTCGGGACAGTGCCGATCGGCGTGGTCGACGTGGACGTACAGGTGCGGCGACCCGGTCGCAGCATCGAGCTGGTCGAGGCGACCATGAGCCACGCGGGCCGCCCGGTGCTGGTGCTGCGGGCATGGCTGATGCAGCGCTTCGACACCGAGCCGCTCGCCGGGTCGAGCTTCGCGCCGATCCCCGGCCCGCAGGACACCCCGGCCTGGGACATGCCCGGCCTGTGGCGGGGTGGGTTCATCGCGTCCCTTCATGTGCGCCGGACGCAGATCGGCCCCGGCCGGGCAACGGCCTGGGCGCGCACCGACGTCGGGCTGATCGCCGAGGAGACGGTCAGCCCGGCCACAGCCGCGATCATGCTGTTCGACATCGGCAACGGGTTGGCCGTGCGCGCCGACCCGGAGAAGGTGGCTTTCCCGAACATCGACCTGACCGCGCACCTGTTCTCCGAACCGCGTGGCGGCTGGCTGGGCTTCGACACCACGGTGTCGTTCGGCTCCGACGGTCTTGGCTTGACGCACAGCGTCATTCACGACGAGACCGGACCGATCGGGACGTCGTCGCAGATGCTGACGGTACGCCCGATCGGCTGACCGGGATCCGCCGGTAGATTGCGGATATGAGCGAAGACAGGGTGCGCGTACGGGTCGGTGCCGACGGCGTGGCGACGGTGACGATGGTGCGCACCGACAAGCACAACGCGCTCGACCAGGCGATGTTCGAGGGGTTGGCGACCGCCGCCGGTCGACTCGCCGAGGACACTTCGGTGCGTGCCGTCGTGCTGCACGGCGAGGGCAGGAGTTTCTGTTCGGGGTTGGACGTGGCGAGCTTCATGGGCGGGGAGGGCGGCACCGACGTCCTGCTGGCGCGCGAGCCCGGCCGGTTGGCCAACGTCGCGCAGCGCGTCACCTACGACTGGTCGCTGGTGCCCGCGCCGGTCATCGCCGCCATCCACGGCAACTGCTTCGGCGGTGGTCTGCAGATTGCTCTGGGCGCCGACATCCGGATCGCCGCGCCGGACGCGAAGCTGTCGATCATGGAGGTCAAGTGGGGCCTGATTCCCGACATGGGGATCACGCAGACCCTGCCGAGGCTGGTCCCCATCGACATCGCGAAGGAACTCACCTTCACCGGCCGTATCATCTCCGGAAGTGACGCGGCCGCAATAGGTTTGGTGACCCGCGTCGAGGACGATCCGCTTGCCGCCGCACACGCCCTCGCCGGGGAGATCGCGCAGAGATCCCCCGATGCGGTCCGCCGCGCCAAGAAGCTCTACGACCGCACCTGGGTCAGTGCCGACGCCGCGGCCGCGCTGGTGCTCGAATCCGACCTTCAGACCGAGCTGATCGGTCAACCGAATCAGATCGCCGCTGTGGTGGCAGGGATGTCCGGGGAGACACCGCGTTTCGTCGACCCCGTGTAGCCGTCGAGTGTCAGGTGCGTACGCCGCGGAGCAGGTGGGCGATCTCGGTCGCTGCGGCTACGGCGTTGTCGATCGAACGGCCCGTCAGCCGGCGACTCGGTGCCGCGATGCCCAGCGCCCGTGTCACGGGACCTTCGTCCGGGGCCGGTACGGGCACCGACAGCGTGGCCTGTTCGCCGTCGCTGACGAAGCTGTAGCCGCGCCGGCGTACGTCGAGGATCTCGCCGATCAACTCCTCGGCGTCGGTGTATTCGCCGCCACGCACGATGGGTCGGGCGAGGCTGCGTACCGCCGCCTCAGGATCCTGCGCGTAGGCCAGCAGGATCTGCCCGTGCGCCGAATCCTGCAGTGAGTTTCGGCTTCCCACTCCGTAACGGGAGATCAGACGCTGCGGGCTCTCCGTCTCGAGCAGGACGACCGCACAGTCCGCATCCTTGACCGCGAGGCTGGCCGATTCACCCGTGCGTTGTGACAACTCGTCGAGGAAGGGCAGAGCGGCATCGACACCCACGGCAAGGGATGCCGATGCACCCAGCGCCAGCAGCGCGATACCGGGCCGGTACTTGTCGCCCTCACCCTTGGCCACGAGGCCGCCTTCGACGAGTGCGGCCATCATGCGGTGCACCGTGCTGGTGTGCAGGCCGGTTCGGCGCGCCAGCTCGGTGAGGGTCAACCCTTGCGGGGAATCGACGAAGCACCGCAACAGCCGCGACGCCCGCGTGATCGACTGGTTCGCCGACTTGCCGGTGTCGGGCGGCTGTGCCGCGGAGGCGATCACAATGCGACGTTCGACGTGTCGACGCCGAGCTCGGCGAGTAGGCGGTCACGCAGCGCGACGCGGTCCGCGGGGTCGGCAGGCACCTCGGTATCGAAGCTGATGACGCCGTCGGCGAGGACCAGCACCCGCGATGCCAACCGCAGGGCCTCCTCCACGTCGTGGGTCACCAGCAGCACCGCCACTCGCCGGCGCCGCAGCAGATCGGCCAGCAGCGCGTGCATCTTGATCCGGGTGAGCGCGTCGAGCGCCCCGAACGGCTCGTCGAGCAGAAGCAGTCGCGGCTCACGGGACAACGCCCTGGCCAGCGCGACCCGCTGCGCCTCACCTCCGGACAGGGTCTTGGGCCAGGATCGCTCCCGGCCGGCCAGGCCGACCTCGGTGAGCAGGTCGCGGCCACGCCGGCGCTCCTCGGAGTTGCCGCCGAGCTGGACATTGGCCAGGACCCGCTTCCACGGCACCAGCCGCGCGTCCTGGAACACCACGCCTCTGCGCCGTACCACCTGCAGGTTCCCGAAGACTTCGTCGTCGAGACCCGCCACGGCACGCAGCAGCGTGCTCTTCCCTGAACCACTGCGTCCCAGCAACGCCCCGAACTCACCGTCGGCGATGGTGAGGTCCAGTCCGTCCAGCACAACGCGGGATCCGAAGGAGCGATGCAGTCCCTGCGCGTGCACGACTCCGGTCAGGAGTTGCCCATGGTCGAGCGCCATTGCAGCAACACCCTTTCCAGTAGTTGGACCACCGCATAACTGAGTAGACCGAGTATGGCGTACAGGCAGATGACGAGCACCATGATGTCCAGTCGGTACCAACTGCGCGCATCACTCATCAACTTGCCCAGCCCCTGCGGTGCGTTGATCGCCTCGACGTAGATCAGCGCCAGCCACGCGTTGGTCACCGCGATGCGCAGCCCGGTCAGGAATCCGGGCAGCGATCCGGGTAACACGATGTGCCAGACCATCTGCCCGCGCGACAGGCCGACGGTGTGGGACAGGTCGATCAGCCGGGAGTCGACGTCGCGGATCGCGCCGTACATGTTGATGTAGATCGGCATCGCGGTGGCCAGCACCACGAGGGTGATCTTCGGTGTCTCGCCGATGCCCAGCCAGATGATCAGCAGGGGCAGCAGGGCGAAGTTCGGGATCGCCTTGAGCACCTGCATGATCGAATCGATGCTGTCCTCAGCCCATCGGGTCAGCCCGGCGAACGTGGCGATGAGTGCGCCTATCGTGACGCCGAGCGCCAGGCCCGTCATCGCACGGGCGAGTGACGCGGCGACGTTGGGCCCGAGCGTGCCGAGTCGCAGTTGCTCGACCGCCGCGGACGCCACCCGCTCGGGCGCCGGGAAGACGTTCTCGGTCAGCAGGCCCGACCACGACAGCGCGCACCAGACCGCGAGGATCAGGATCGGGCCGAGGACGCCGCGCAGCTCGCGGGGCAGCCTGCGACGCCGCCTCCGCGGCTGCTGCGACGCCAATTCCTCGTAGTCCGAAACCTGGTCACGGGTTGCGGGTTTGGCTGCCGTGGTGGTCATCGACTGGTCTCGACCAGGTCGTTGTACCGGGTGTCGAACTGGTTTCGGACGTCGACCGGATGTGCGGCGACCCCCTGCTCGTAGAAGATGTCGGCCTGTGCCTGCTGGGTGTCGAAGACTCTCTGATCCAGCGGGACGAACGAGCCGACTCCCTCGGCCGCACTGAGTTTCGCGTCGGCCGCCGGTTGGCCGGCCACCGTCTCGTACAGTTCGGCGACCTTGTCGAGGTTGTCCGCTTCCCACTCGTTGAGCTTCTCCAGCCGGCTCAACAGGTCACCGAGTGCCTCCGACGTGCGCTCGTCACCCAGCGCCGCCTTGGTCGCGACCAGGAACTGATAGTTGGTGAACTGCCCTTTGGAGGTCAGCAGGATCTTCGAATCGTTGTCACTGACGAGTGGACGTGCGTTGATGACCGAGGTCACCAGCGCGTCGACAGCGCCGCCGATGTAGGCCGAGCGCGCCTCGGTCAGCGGGATGGTGACCAGTTCGAACTGGGCGGGGTCGATGCCCTCCCTCTTCGCCTGGGACACGAAGAAGTAGTGATTGGCCGTGCCCTTGGCGAAACTGACCTTGCGTCCGGTCAGGTCGGCGAGACTGTCGATACCCGAATCCTTGCGCACCACAACGGCGATGCCCTCGTCGTTCGGCCGATCGACCGCGCCGATGATCTTGAACGGTGCGCTCTCGGCGGTCCACGGCTGCGCCGAGTTGCCGTCGGCGAGCACCGGTGCCGCCGAGTTCAGCGCGATGTCGGCGTCGATGGCGCCGGCGTTGAGCGCTTCGACCGCCGCGTTGGCGCCGTCGAACTCGGCGATCTCGACGCGGTACGGTGCGTCCTCCAATACGCCGGAGGCCTCCAGCGTCTGCAGCCCCACCGAGTTGCCACTGTTCTGGATCCCGACTCTCAACACCAGTTCCCTGTCGCCGCCGGCGCTGTCGCCAGACGACGAGCAACCACCGGCCAGCAGTGTCACACCGGCCAGCACTGCTGCCGCGACGCGCCTGCGCGTCGTTACCGCCAACCTCACGGGTCAGACCTTGACGGCGAGATTGTCGACGAGGTTTCCGTAGGTGGCGTCGTCGTTGATCAGACCCCACTTGACCATCCACTCGTACGTGCGGTCGAAGTCCTCTTCCGAGTACGGTGCAGGGTTGTTGTAGCGAAGCCGGCTGCGGGAGAAGTCACTCGGCTCCAGTTCGACGATCGACGGGTCGACGTTGTCGATGAGGTACTTCACGTACGGGTAGGGGTCGGCTTTGAGGTCGGCGACGGCGCGGCGGATCGCCCTGTTGATCGCCTCGAAGGTGTCGGCGTCCAACTCCGGGCTGCCGATCTCCAGCCCGACGTAGTGCGCTTCGGCGATCACCTTGTAGCCCAGCTTCTCTGCGACGGTGATCCACGGCTCCATCACCGCCACAGCGTCGACGACGCCGTCACGCAGTGCGAGGAATCGGTTGCCGCCCTCGACATGGACGACCTTGATCTCGTCGTCGCGAAGGAACCCTTCGAGGAGTTGGATGGCAATGTAGTGGCTGCCGTGATGGAAGTTGACGCCGATCGGGACGTTCGCCAGGTCCTGCGGAATGTTGTACGGCGCGTCGGGCCGGACAATGATCGCCTGGCTGGCTTGCGCGGCACGTTTGGCGATGACGTGGCCGCCACGGGTGGTGTCGTACGTGCGCCGCACCTGACCCCATTCGCAGGCGCGGTACAACGCCGTGGTGCCCTCTTCGAAGGGTGATGCACCGAAGGAGCTCACGGCGCGGTGATCCTCGATCAGCGAGATCGACGTGTCCGCGGCCGAGGCGGAGTCGCGGGGAACGAGCTCGACGTCCAGTCCCTCGGCTTCGAAGTAGCCGTTCTGCTTGGCGACGAAATAGGGCAGCGAGAAGATCGTGCCGCTCACCTCGTTGCGAATCTTCTTCAGGGTCATGGATTGCCTTCCGTGGCGCGGGTGTCGGGTCAGGCAAAACGTTAGAAGTGTTACCGGATAGCGGTAACGAGTTTTACTCAGTGAGATTCGGGATGCGGGGATCACCGCCGCGGCTGCCGCCCGTCACGCGGCCGCGCACACCTGCGGGGTTCGCCAGGCGCGGGGGAGAGCCACCGCAACGCCGATCACGCCGAGGACCAGCGGCACCAGCAGCGCCGTCCGGTACGAGTCGAGCTGACCGGCGCCGGCGGCCGTCGCCGCGACCTGCACCGCGGTGGTCGTCGCGAGCCCGATCGCGGCGCCGAACTGGAAGGTCGTGTACAGCAAGCCACTGGTCAAGCCCTGGGCGGACTCCTCGACATCGTCGGTCGCGGCGATCGTCAACGGACCGTAGGCCAGGGTGAACGCGATGCCCAGCGCCAGCAGGCTCGGCAGCATGCTCAGGTACACCCAGTCCTGCTCCACCCCGATGAACAGCAGGAACGACAGCGCCGCGAACACCATCCCGGCCGCGATGACGCGCCACAGCCCGAACCGGCGCACCAGGACCGGGGTCAGGGTGGGTGCCAGGATCGCGTCGATCGCGACGACCAGCAGTGCCACCGCGGTGGTCAGCGCCGACCAGCCCCGCAGCTCCTGTAGGTAGAGCACCACGATGAACTGGAATCCCATGAACCCGGCGGCCAGGCAGCCCGCTCCCAGGTAGGCGTTGGTCTGCGGACCCGGCCGGAGCAGGCGCAGCGGCACCAGCGGTTCGGCGGCGGTGCGTTGCCGGGCGGCGAACCCGGCGAACAGGGTCACCGCGACGACCCCGAACGTCAGCGATCCGAAAAGCGTTCCGTGGGCGGCATTCTCGATGGTGGTCACGGTGAGCACCACGGCGCCGGTGACGAGCACGGCACCGGGAAGGTCAAGGGAGCGCCGTGCGGTGACCTCGTCGCGTGGGATCAGCGGGACCGCCAGCACCAGCACGATCGAGGCGAGCACCACCGGGGCGAAGAACACCCACCGCCAGCCGAACGCGGTCAGCAGACCACCGGCGACGAGACCGAGCGAGAAGCCGGCCGCGCCGAGACCGGCGTAGATGAGTACCGCTCGATCCCGTTGCGGCCCTTCGGGGACGCTGGTGGTGATGATCGCCAGCCCGGCCGGCATCAGGAACGCCGCGGCGATACCGGTGACCACGCGCACCGCGATCACCGTCGCGCCGTTGGGTGCGATGCCGCCCAGTGCGGAGACTCCGATGAAGACGACGAGCGCGATCAGGAACACCCGCCGCCGGCCGTAGACGTCGGCGGTCCGTCCGCCGAGCAGCATGAATCCGCCGTAGCCGATGACGTATCCGCTGACGATCCACTGCAGTTCAGCGGTCGGCAGGTCCAGCGCCTGCCGGATGGTGGGCAGCGCGATGTTGAACATCGCGATGTCGATGCCCTCCAGGAACGCGGCCCCGCACAGCGCCGCGAGCAGCAGTGCCGCGCGGATTCTGGAGGTCGCCCTCGTCTCGACTGCGTCCATGTACCCAACCTTCGGTTCCTATTGGTAACTGACCACATCATCAGGCACCATGGAGCGGTGGCGGAAGAAGGCACTTTGAAGTCAGTCGGTACCCCGCAGGGAACCGACTGCAGTTGCCCGGACGCCTTCCAGTGGGACCGGCGGGAGGACTGCGAGGTTCGGCAGATCCTCGATCGGATCGCCGACAAGTGGTCGCTGCTGATCATCGCACTGCTCGACGACGGGTCGATGCGGTTCACCGAGCTCAAACGCATGATCGACGGGGTCAGTCAACGGATGCTGACCGTGACGCTGCGCCAGTTGGAGCGGGACGGCCTGGTGCGGCGCACCGTCCATCCGGTGGTCCCGCCGCGCGTCGACTACGAGTTGACCGATCTGGGGCGCACCCTGCACGAGACCGTGCAGTCCCTGGTCCGCTGGACCGAGGAGCACCAAGACGACATCGCCGCGGCACGACAACGGTTCGACAGCGCGAATTAACCGGCGCGGCGCGCCCACTCGCTCGGTGCCACCCCGAAGTGCCGCCGGAACGCGCGATTGAAGGTGCCGGGGTCGGTGAATCCGCTTGTCCGGCAGGCCCGGCTGACCGAGAACCCCTGGCAGATCAGATTTCCTGCCAGCTCGAGTCGGTGGCGCCGGATCTCAGTCGCCGGTGAGCGACCGTCCTCGGCGAGCACCTGCTGGACCGTGCGCAGCGACAGGTGGAACTCGGCGGCCAGCCTGACCGGACTGAAATCCGGTTCCTGGAACCGTGATCCGATATGGGCCAGCAGGCGGGCGCGCAGTTCGGTGCGCGACTGCACGGCGACGGCGAGGTGCCGACCGGCGGGGCGTTTCGCCGCGATCCGATCCGATGCATCGGCGAACGCGAGCAGTCGGGTGCCGTCGGTGCCGAGCGGCCGGGCCGACCAGGTGACCGGAATCGGTTGTCCCGACCGCGTGATGAACCACTCGTGGGCCGTGATGGACGTGGTGCCGCAGCCGTCGAGGATCGGGCAGGACTCCGACGGGTACCGCGACCCGTCGGGGTGCCATTCGTGCAGGGTGTCATGGCTGGGCGCCCCGACCACATCGTCGTCACTGCGGTAGCCGAGCATGCTCAGCGCGGCCTGATTCGCCAGCGCCACCGTGCCGTCCGGGGCGATCACCCACAGTGGGGTCGGCGCCACGTCGATCACCGCGGAGAGCATCCCGGCGTCCAGTGCGGTCGCGGTGTGCAGAGGTTCTGCGTTGTCGATTCGGGTGATCACATCCACCTGGCCTTCGCTATCGGGGCTCAGGCTAGGGCCGCGGGATTTCGGCGGCTTTCTCCACTCGTTACGGCGTGGTTAAGCGGAGGCACAGTTGCCGGCGATGCGCGAAATGCCGGGTGTCCTGCGCCTTCTGCCATGGGCAAACCCCACCGCGAGCCGCTGACATGGGAGGTGCGGCGGTCCGTCGGCCGCCATGACCTGGCCGACCCGTACGAAGGAGCGCCGATGGCTTACGACCCCGCCTCACCCGTGATGACCGAAATCGAACAGCGCCGGCTGGAGACCGGCATCAGCTGGCAGAAGCTGGCCGATCACATCGACCGCCCGCTGGTGTGGACGGTCGCTGCCATGCTGGGCAGTCACCCGATGCCGAAGGCCGAGGCCGGTGCCGTCGGCGAACTGCTCGGCCTCAGCCCGGAAACCGTTGCGGCCCTGCAGCGGCAGCCCTACCGCACGGAGAATCCCGCGCTGCTCAGCGATCCGACGATCTACCGGTTCGTCGAGTTGATCAACGTCTACGGCCCGGCGTTCAAAGCGCTGATCCACGAGGAGTTCGGCGACGGAATCATGAGCGCGATCAACTGCAATGTGAACTTCGAGCGACGTGCCGATCCAAACGGTGACCGCGTCGTGGTGACGATCGACGGCAAATTCCTGCCGTACCACTGGTGACCCGGGGAGAGGAACGAGTCATGTCATACGTCAAACCCGCTGAACTCGCGACCCGGATCATCGACGCCGGCGAGTCGAAGGTGTTCATGTCCACCCGCGACACCCTGATCCGCGCGTTCATGGCCGGCGCGATCCTGGCGCTGGCCGCGGCGTTCGCGGTGACCATCTCGGTGAAGACCGGTGAGCCCCTGGTGGGGGCACTGCTCTTCCCGGTCGGGTTTTGCATGCTGCACCTGCTCGGATTCGACCTGCTGACAGCGGTTTTCACGCTGGTGCCGCTGGCCTGGCTGGACAAGCGGCCGGGGGTCACGCTGCGCCCGATGCTGCGCAACTGGGGGCTGGTGTTCCTCGGCAATCTGGCCGGTGCGCTGACCGTCGCCGTGTTCATGGCGATCTACTTCACCTACGGGTTCAGCGTCGAACCCGATGCCGTCGGCCAGGCCATCGGCCAGATCGGGGAGGGCCGGACCGTGGGCTACGCCGACCACGGTGCCGCCGGCATGCTGACGTTGTTCATCCGCGGCGTGATGTGCAACTGGATGGTGTCCACAGGTGTCGTCGGCGCGATGATGTCGGACAGCCTGCCGGGCAAGGTGATCGCGATGTGGATGCCGATCACGGTGTTCTTCTACCTCGGTTTCGAGCACTCGATCGTCAACATGTTCCTGTTCCCGTCGGGGCTGATGCTCGGCGGTGACTTCACCATCGTGGATTACCTGCTGTGGAACGAGATTCCGACGGTGATCGGCAATCTCGTGGGCGGGCTGGCATTCGTCGGACTGGTCATCTACGCCACCCACGGCAAGACCGGTCCGACGCGGAAGCGCCCGGGTGATCTGGTCAGCGTGGACCAGACCCCGGTGCCCACCACGGCATAGCTCGTGCGGAAATGAGAACAGGCCGGCGACAACGTCGTTGGACGCTGCCGCCGGCCCGTTCGCCGAGATTCCTAGACGGACAAGATTCCTAGACAGACAACGGCTGCCCGCCGCGTTCCTGCCGGGCCGTGTTGCTGATGAAGCTCGGTCCGACGACGAGCGCCTGTGACGGGTCCTCCGGGTTGGTGGGGATGCCGTCGCCGGGCTTGACGCCGCCCTCCTCGCACATCTTCTGCCACATCGCCATCCGGGTGGCGCGGCTCGGCGTGAACTTGCCGTAGACGAAGACGCGCCACAGGGTCCAGCGCGGTGCGGGCAGGTGGTCGGGTCGTCCGACCAGCTTGTGCAGGATGGCCATCCAGCCGACCATCATCACCATCATCGCGGTGGTGGCGACCCACTTCATCCAGACCGGCATCGTCGAGTTGAGCGCCAGGATGTGGATGGAGCCGACGCCGAAGTAGGCGACCATCATGCCGAACGGGGCGACCAGGAACAGCAGTGCCTTGCTCTTGCCCTGCAGGCGCGGGACGGCGAAGGCCAGGATCGCGCCGATGGTCACGAACGAGCCGCCGTTGATGAAGCCCCACCAGTACGGGAAGCCGAGGAACTCGTAGGGCTGCACGCCGTAGTAGAGGTAGACACCGAGGTTGATGCCGATCGTCTCCATCAGCGCGTCGGTGGCGATGCCCAGGCCGAGCAGCATGAAGAACACGTTGCGATGCGCGCCGTTTCGGATGACGAAGTAGCAGAAGTACGCCTCGAGACCCAGGAACGCGACGTAACACAGCGGGATCAGCGCGGGGACGGTGATGCCGAAGTTCGTGAACGCCGGGACCAGGTTACTGGCCCAGTGCAGGTGTCCGAGCAGATCCAGCATCGGCTCCAGCAGGCTGCAGATCAGGCCGCTGGTGAGCACGATCAGCGGAATGTAGTTCTTGGAGCGCACGGCGGCCTTGATGGCCCACGGCGTGGCGAAGATGACGACCGCGGCGCCGGCGATGAAGAAGAACACGATCTCCGAGACCGTGCTGGCCTCGAAACGGCCGGGCGCCGGCTGCATGTGGGGCGGCCACCCCTGTTCGTCGCTGACCAGCGGCCACCAGCTGGTGGCAAGCATGCGATCCATCGCGATTGACCTCCTTGGAAACGTTTCTGGGCATCTAGCTGCGCAAATGCGCCGGGTTCCGGACGGGTGACCATGACGGCCCCGTGTGGACTGGATCACATTAACACAGTGTCCGTACACTGTGTACACCTATTTCAAATCAAGATTAAACAGGTCGAATCGGCTGGCTAGTATGGTCGGGCCATGACCGAGATCTCCCGCCGTCCCGCGAAGCGGTTCCGGTCTGTCGAGACGGAGGGTTCGCGGCCGGTCGACCAGATCTTCTCCGCGACGTTGAGACTGTTGGGCACCAAGAACTTCGACGACATCAGCGTCGCCGACATCCTGGGCGCGTCGAAGGTGTCCAGGACCACGTTCTACTTCTATTTCTCGTCCAAGTTCACGGTCCTCAGCGGACTGCTCGAGCAGGCGATGAACGACATCTTCGACTCGGTCCAACCGTTCCTCAGCCGCGCCGACGAGGACTCCCCCGAGGACGCGCTGGAGCGCAGCATCCGTGCGGTGACGTCGGCATGGCACCGGCATCGCACGGTGCTTCAGGCCGCTGCGCACCACTGGCACTCCGACCCGGGGCTCAACGCCCTGTGGCTGCAGATCGCCGAGCGCTTCATCAGCGCCGGTGCCGAGGAGATCGAGCGCGAACGCGCGGCGGGCAAGATCACGTCCACGGAGCCGGGCAGGACGCTGGCCTCGGTGCTGTTCTGGGGGACCGAACGCGTGCTGTATGTCGCCGGTCTCGG
Organism: Mycolicibacterium parafortuitum; assembly: GCF_002086815.1. Taxonomy (GTDB): domain Bacteria; phylum Actinomycetota; class Actinomycetes; order Mycobacteriales; family Mycobacteriaceae; genus Mycobacterium; species Mycobacterium parafortuitum. The sequence goes on along the minus strand of NZ_MVID01000008.1, from coordinate 19,197 downwards.
GGTGGAGTCGACGCTGAAGGATGAAGAGGCCGCGGTCGGACCGCTGGTCGCGATGTGGCACGGCACCCTTTACGGGTGAGCCTCCCGTGCCGGGCTCAGCCCGGTCCGCACCCACATCTGGGCGGTGCGTACCACCCCGTCGAGCGTGCCCCGTCCCGGTTCCCACCACTCGGCTGCCCAGTTCAGCGCGCCCATCACCAGGAGTCGCATCATGCGGGCGTCGATGTCGCCGCGGATCTCCCCGTCTGAGATGGCGTCGGCGAACAGCCGCTGCCAGATCCGCCCGTAGGCGGCCTCTTCCTTCTTCTGCCGGGTGCGCAGATGCTCGGGGATCTGCCCTGAGTTGCGGATCGACGCCGTGGTGTAGTCAGAGAGCTCCAGCTCGTGGCGCAGATGCGAGTCCACCGCTGTCATGATCTTGTCCATTGCCGGCGCATCCGGGGGCAGCTCGGCGAGCTTGCGTTCCAGGTGCACGCGCATATCGCTGATCCCGCAGTACATGACCTCCTCGATGAGGTCCTCCCGAGACGGGAAGTAGTAGTAGATCGCGGGCGCCTGCAGCTGCGCGTACTCTGCCACGTCGGTCAGCCTGGTTCCGGCAAAGCCCTTGACACTCAACACATGTGCTGCGGCATCGAGAATTCGGGTGCGGGTGCGTTGCGACTTCGAATCTCCCCCGTCGGCCGACGGCGGGGGAGATCCGGCCTTTCTGGGCATCAGTCGCCGGACGGATGAACGCCGGTCATTGTTGGCCCGGGAACGGATCGTTCGGGCCCGAGGAGTACGGATCGTCGGTCAGCGCGGCCCGTTTGCGTTCCCGCAGCAGCCGGTCCTTCACCGCGCCCAGCCGTCCGCCCTTGTCCTCGAGGTGGAACTGCTTGAGCATCGTGCGGGCCGCGTTCTGACCGGGCATACCGCTGATGCCCGCCACGGGGTGGGTGCCCGACCCGGTGAGGAACAGGCCCTCGACGGGCGTGCGATAACCGGCGAAGCCGGCGACGGGCTTGTTCGGTCCGAACCGGGTGATGGTCGGATCGACGTGATACACCGACCCGTCGATCGCCCAGAACCGCTCTTCGATGTCGGGCAGGACCAGGGGCCGCACCGCGACCTGCAGATCCTCGACGCCTTTGTAGAACTCGTCGGCGTCTTTGATGATGCTGTCGGTGATCTGCTTGCGCGCCACGTCCCACCCGTCCTCGGGGAACGACGGCGTCAGTCCGGTCCAGAACCACCAGAGGTCCTTACCGGGTGGCGACATCGACGGATCGAACGCGTTGGTGACCTGCGCGAGTCCGGGGATGGCGTCGGGCACCTTGCCGCGCACGCACGCCTTCGCGGCTTCCTTGGCCTGCTCGTAGGTGTGGTAGCAGTTGCAGGCGAGGCGCAGGTCGATGCCGTCGCCGCGCCACTTCTCGTGCTTGGACATGTCGACGCGGCCGGACAGTGCGACGTTGACCTTGGCGTCGGCGATGCCGCGCTTGCGGGTCGGAATATGGTCCGCCGCATTCTGCTTCTTCGGTTCCAGCACTCCACGGGGAAGCAACCGGGTCAGGGTCGTTTTCGGGCTGCACGCGGTCAGCACGCCCCGGCGGGCGCGGATCTCCTGCCCGCCGCGGATGCGCACCCCGGTGCAGCGACCGTTGGTGACGAGCAGCTCCTCCACCGGTGAATTGGTGATGATGTCGCCGCCGTTGTCCTTGATGACCCCGATCAGAGCCTTCGGCAACGAGCCGGTGCCGCCGTGGAACATCGCGACGCCGTACTTGGACAGCACGCCGAGGTAGATCAGTGACCAGCCGGACATATCGGCGTCGAACGGCATGAACGGCAGCGAGGTCAGCAACGGCGCCCGGATCATGTCGTGCTCGAAGCTCTCCTCGACCGCCTCGGTCTGCGAGCTCGACATCCAGCGCCCCAGCGCGACGAGCTGCTTGCGATTCTTCATCAATCCCTTGGCGGACTTCAGAATCGACGTGATGTCGGGCTGCATCACGTTGGTCTGCATCATCGGCAGACCCATCTCCACCGCGGCGTCGATCACCTCGTAGAGCTCGATGAGTGCCCGCGCGTCCTTCTTGGAGAAGTACTCCAGCTCGGCGGCGGTCTTGCGCGGATCCCGCCAGAGGCCCAGCGAGCTTCCGTCGGCCGCCAACTGGAAGTGGGCCGGGTCGATGACGGTCTGCCGCAACCCGTACTTGGTGGACAGCTCGAGGTCGTCGTTGATCGTGGTGGTGCGGAACAGCGACGCCTGGATCGACGCCTCGTTGATCATGTACTCGGGCGCCTCGGGGGCGAAGGAGTTCGTCGAGGTCATACCGCCCGCCGTGGGGGCGGCTTCGACGACCAGCACGTCAAGCCCGGCTTTGGCCAGGTACGCGGCGGCCACCAGACCGTTGTGCCCGGAACCGACCACGATGACGTCGGCCTCGCGGGGCGTGCGGGTGGTGCTCGGGCGGACCTCTTCGGGCATGGGCGTCCTTCGATCGACTTTTTTATTCTAGGTTAAAGTCAATACTGGGAGCGGATGCCCGCTGTGTCAAGACCCGGCCGGCGCGGTGGCCATCGCCAGCGACGTCATCACGAAGCGCTCGATCAGGGTGCGCTCCTGTTGTTGAGGAATGTTGCGGCGCAAGATGATGGATGCGTACACCGTGTGCAGCCAGTCGGCCAGATCGTCGTTGGAAAGATCGTTGCGCAGCAGCCCGTGGGCGCGACCGTAGTCCAGCCACGGCCGCCAGAACCGCAGGGCGCGCTCGGTCAGCTCCGGCGCCCACAACGCCTCGTGGGTCGTGATGGGGCTTCCGTCCCCCCAGAGCGCGCTCAGTTCGGGATCGTCGCGCAGCGCCTCGATCACGGTGACGGACAACTCGACGAACGACTCCTGGAACGTCTCGCCCGGCACGTCCCCGCCCGAGGCCGCGGCATCGGCGATCTCGATGATGCGATCGGTGGTGGCGGCGAGCAGCAGTTCCCTGCGGTCGAAGAACACCTTGTAGACCAACTGCCGGCTGCATCCGGCGATGCGCGCCACCTCGATCATCGTGACGGCGCGAATGCCGTTGACGCGCAGCAGATGACGCGCGGCCTCCAGGATCCGCCTGCGTACCTCTGCGCGCGTCGATTGCGTCACCTGGGCAGATTACCCCTCGTCGCGATCACCCATTGACAAACCGCGGTACGCGTTGACACTATCGCCCCAACGTGTACAAAACATGCTATTTGTCACCCTTGGGGGTTCCCAATGTCTCTCACTACCGGACCGGATGATCAGGTCCTGGACCGCCGCACGCCGAACGACCCGCCGCCACTGGGCCGGCAGGGCCCGGCAACCTTCCTGGCGCTGATCGGCGCTGTCTGGTTCGTCTTGTGCGTGTACGTGATCGCCCGCTGGGTGACCTCGGGGGAGGACTTCACGCCGGCACCGCGGGTCGGGCCCGACGTCATGGAGGACTGGCGGCTGATCGCCCTACGCGTCTTCGAGGCCATCAGTCTGGCGGTGATGGCCGCGTTCGTGTGGTACTGCGTCGTCAAGCCGCTGCGCGCCACGGGCCGGCTCAGCCTCGACGGCAAGTTCGTCCTCGGCGGCCTCATCTGCTTCGTCGCCGACGCGTTCCTCAACGTGCAGGAGTATCTGTTCGCGTGGAACAGCGCGAACGTCAACCGCGGTGTGTGGGTGCGGTTCCTGCCCTTCCACGACCCCGATGCGCCGACCCGCTACGCGGAGTCCCTGATCTGGGGCCCGCCGATGTACATCTACTTCTGCGCGGGCGTGGCGATCGTCGCGTGCCATGAGGCCAAGCGACTGCGCCGGCGCTTTCCGAATCTGACGAAGTTCCGGGTCTTCGTGTGCGTGTTCGTCTTCGAGTTCATCTTCGATTTCGTCGTCGAGAACATCGTGATCAGGACGACCCATGCCTACGCGTTCGCGAAAACCTATGAACCGCTGACCCTGTGGGCCGGCGAGGTCCATCAGTTCCCGATCTACGAGTCGGTGCTGGTCGCCTTCGTCGGCGTTGTGTTCACCTGGGCACGGATGGAAGCCGAGGAGCGGCCGGTCGGGCAGTCCCCGATCGAGTTCGGCGCCGAACGGTGGCGCCCCGCCCTGCAGGGACACGTCCGCAACTTCGCCGTCCTGGGCTTCTGCATGGTCACCCTGGTGTTCGTCTACCACCTGCCGTTCAACTGGCTCGGGCTGATCGGCACGTCGTACGCCGACCTGCCCAGCTATCTGCTGCCGGGGTGACTTCTCGATCGGAACCAAATTGGAGAATCCCTGGCGGTAGATTCTAATTTGAATTAGAACTAACCAACGTGGTTCTGGCGAACATCGTCGCGAGGACGAACAAGGACCGGAATAGGGAGTCGCGATGACAGCTCTGGTGAAGCGGTGCGAGGTTGACCGTTGACCAGCAGCCGCGAGCGCGCCCAGATCGCGGTCTCTGTGCTGGACTCGCCGAGCACCGAGTCGGACACCAGCGATGCCGGCCGCCGCAGCCGGGTGCGTACCCCCTCGCGCACCGCGGCCCGCGGCATTCGCAAGGCCACCGCGCGAACACTGTCGATTCCCGCCAAGAGCGCCGCGACCACCGGTCGGGGCGTCATGCTCGCGGCGGCGGTGCTGCGTTACTCCGTGACCGACACCCTGACCCTGAAGCTGCCGTTCGGCGAGCTGATCATCCAGGCCTGGACTCTGCTGAAGGTCACGGCACTGCCCGCGGTCCTGATGGCCATCCCGTTCGGTGCGATGGTGGCCGTGCAGCTGTCGGGTCTGGTCAACGAGGTCGGCGCCAACTCGCTGGTCGGTTCCGCCACCGGTGTCGCGGTGCTGCGCCAGGGCGCGCCCGTCACGGCCGGGCTGTTGATGGGAGGCGCGGCGGCGGCCGCCATCGCCTCTGACTTCGGAGCCCGCGCCATCCGGGAGGAACTCGACGCCCTCCGCACACTGGGTATCGACCCCGTGCGGCGGCTGGTCGTGCCGCGATTCCTCGCGCTACTGCTCATCACCCCGATCCTGGTCGTGATCGTCCTCGCGATGGGTGTCGGCGCCGCCTTCCTGATCGCGACGCTCGTCAACGACGTGACGCCCGGCAGCTTCTGGTTGTCCTTCGGAGCCTTCGCCAAGATGGTGGACGTCTGGTTCACCCTGGCCAAGGGATTCGTGTTCGCGGCGATCGTCGCGGTGATCTCGTCGCAGCGCGGCATGGAGGCCAAAGGCGGGCCGCGCGGCGTGGCCGACGCGGTGAACGCGTCGGTGGTGCTCAACGTGATCCTGATCGTCGTCGTGAACCTGGCCATCACGCAGTTGCAGACGATGTTCTTCCCGATGGCGGTCGCGTGATGGCTGCGTCCTCCTCAGCGCCGTCGAAACCGCTGCGCATCCTCCGAGCCCCGATCAACGGGTTCAACCGGGCCATGCAGAACGCCGGGCAATGGGTGACCTTCGTGTTCCAGACGTTCTGGCTGTTGCCGATCACGGTCCGGAAGTACCGCCGGGAAACGATGCTGGTGATGAACAACCTCGCGTGGGGGCGCGGGTCGATCATCGTGGACGGCGGCGTCATCAGCGTGCTGGCGATCCTGGGCGTGACGGTCGGTGCGATCGTGGCGATCGAGGCCTTCGCCACCCTCAACCTCATCGGTCTCGGCGCGCTCGCCGGCGTCATCGGCGGGTGGGGCAACGTCCGTGAGATGGCGCCTCTGGTGGCCGGGGTCGCGTTCGCGTCCCAGGCCGGATGCCGGATGACCGCCGAGATCGGCTCGATGCGTATCTCCGACGAGATCGACGCCGCCGAAGCCATGGGGCTGCGCTCCATCCCGTTCGTCGTCGGCACCCGGGTCATCGGCGGGCTGATGTGCGTGATCCCGGGCTTCCTGCTGACCCTGGCGATCAGCTTCATCACCGCCGACACGGTGATCCGGGGCTTCTACGGTCAGCCCGGCGGCACCTACGACCACTACTTCATCCAGTTCCTCACCCCGACCGACCTTCTCTACTCGCTGTTGAAGGCCGTCGTGTACTGCACCGCGGTGACGATCATCCATTGCTACTACGGCTTTTTCGCCTCGGGCGGCCCGGTGGGTGTCGGGGAGGCCTCCGGGCGTGCGATCAGGACGAGCCTCGTCACGATCATGGTGCTCGACCTGGCGACGACAGTCATGCTGTGGGGCCTGCGCCCGGAATTCGTGTTCAAGGGATAAGGGGCCGCAGCAATGTTGTTCCGAATGACCGCAGAGGCCGAAGCGCGGACGCTGAGGCTGATCGGCAGCGCGTTGACGTTGTGTGTGACCGTCGCCGTGCTGTTCACCGTGTTCAACCCGTTCGCCGGGCGACCGGCGAATCAGATCGACGTGGTGATGGACCTGCCGTACGTCGGGCAGGGTGTGACGGTCGGTACGCCTCTGCTGCTGCACGGCGTCGAGGTCGGACAGGTCACGAAGGTGTCCAACATGGCCGGCGGTGCCGTCCGGCTCGACACCGAGATGCAGTCGACCTCCACCGCCGAGCTGACCGACACGATGGTCGTCGACTTCCGGCCGGCCAACTACTTCGGCGTGACGGGTATCAATCTCGGTGCGGGACAGGGCGGCTCCCCGCTGCGCGACGGCACTCTGATCACCACGGTGCCGAAGGGCAACTTCACGCTTCAGACCCTGCTCGCGCGGCTCGGTGAGCTCACCGACGGGGTGGTGACGCCCCAGTTGATCGACGTGGTCACCAAGGCCACGCAGTACACCGACGCGCTCACTCCGATGCTCGAGACCCTGGTGGTGACCGCGGAAGCGATCACCAAGGTCCAGACCGTCAGCACCGAGCAGCTGCTGCGCAACGCGACGGGGATCAGCGTCGCGTTCCCCGGTTTCGTCGACGCGGCAACGGCAGCGGGCGACGGCTTCAACCAGGGCAGCGGCTTCGTCACCTTCAACGTCTCCAGTGATAAGGCGCTTCCGTACGACGGCGAGCAGCTCGTCCCCGGGCAGCCGCAGTCGGAAGAGTTCTGGCAGACGCGAACTCGTGCGACGCTCGACCTGCTGGCGAACTCCTTCTTCGGCGCGGTGGGTCAGCTGCTGTCCTCCCATCCGAGTGATCTACTTCCCGCCGTCGGTCTGGTCAAGACGATCACCGACACCGTCCCGGGATTGGTGGCCCCAGCCGGAATCGCCGACTCGATGGTCGAGTTGCGCACGCGGTTCGAAAAGCTCTACTCCGGGTCACCCGAGCAGCGTGCACTACAGGTTCACATCCTGCTCGATACCTTGCCCGGGGTACAGGCACCGGTCAACGCCATGGGAGGACCGTGATGAAGCCTTGGGGTGCGCTGTGGCGTTTCCTGGTGTGTGCCGCCGTTGCCGCGCTGATCTTCGTCGTGATCGTCAACGTGTTGCGCCAGCCGGTGGCAAGTCAGACCCGCTCCTACACAGCCGAATTCACGGATGTTTCCGGACTGCATGTCGACTCCGACGTGCGGGTGCGCGGGGTGCGGGTCGGTAAGGTCCTCTCGGTCGACTTGGAGCGTAAGGCGGGCCAGAGCATCGCCGTTGTCGGGATGAGCTTGGACAGCAGGTATTCCGTGGTCGGCGGTACCCGGCTGGCGGTGAAGTACCAGGCGCTCACCGGCCTTCGGTACGTCGACGTCGTCGACCCGTCCGAGCAAGACTCCCCAGCCGACGTGATCAGCCATGTGCCGCTGAGTCAGACCCAGCCGTCGTTCGACATCACCACGCTGTTCAACGGGTTACAGCCCGCACTGGCAACTCTGAGCCCGGAGGACATCGACATCTTCACCGAGAACGCCGCGGCGCTGCTGGCCGGAGACGGGAGCGGGCTTGGACCGATGCTCGACAGCATCCGGAAGCTGACCGAGTTCGTTTCCAATCGCCAGGAGGTGGTGGCGACCCTGATGCGCAATCTGTCGACTCTTGCCGAGACCTTCGGCGGTCACTCCGCGGACTTCGTCCAGATCCTGGAATGGTTGAACCGCCCGATCGACGCGTCGCTGACCGTGCTCGACGAATTCCGCAAGTCCGAGCTCTACGGACCAGGATTCACCTCCGCGGCGGTGCAGCTACTGAAGAACATCGGATTCACACCGGGCGAGGCGGACATCGACGACGGCCTCGATCGCGCCTTGACCGTGTTCGACGACTACAGCGACGCGTTCAAGCGCATACCGGTGATGTGGGACAACGTGCAGCTGCCCGCTGAACCGGGCACACCGCTGCCGTGTTCGCGGGGTCAGGCGCAACTGCCCGAATCGCTGGACATCCTGCTCAACGGACAGCGGGTGGTCCTGTGCAATCCCTGAAGTTCTTGTCCAGCCAGATGTTCTGGGGCGTCACCGCGCTGCTGACGGTGGTCGTGGTGGCGGTCACCGCGGCGGCGGTCTACATCCGCCCACCCGGCGAGCAGTCGCTGGTCTTCTACACCACCGACGCGGCAGCCATCCGTCCCGGCGACAGCGTCCGGATCGCCGGGATCACGGTGGGGAAGGTCAAGGAACTGGCGATCGAACCCGAACAGGTCAAGGTTCGCGCGATGGTTGACAAGTCGGCCTTCGTCGGGGACCAGTCCCAGATCCAAGTCCGGATGCTGACGATCGTCGGCGGCTACTACGTCAATCTGGTGTCCCTCGGCAATGTCCCGCTGGGCGACAATCCGATCCCCGCCGAAAGGGTCACCGAGCCGTACAACCTGATGCAGGCGCTGACCGATGCCACCAAGGTCACCGACCGGGTCGATCCGAAACCCATCAACGAATCGTTGAACCAGGCGCAGGCCGGCCTGACCGGGACGAACGTCGAGACGTTGTCGGCGATCATCGACGCGGGCAACGCGCTGACGGGCACCATCGAGCGTCAGCGCGGCCAGATCTCCGAGATCCTGAACATCTCCGACGAATACATCCGTGAGCTCGCCCAGTTCACTGGCAAACTCCAGGAACTCGTGCGCAAGATCGCGATTCTGGAGCAGACGCTGGTTGTCTACGGCAAGGGCTTCGGCGGCGCGCTGGGCGGCATGGGCGACATCGGCGACGCATTCCTCGAGCCCTTCGGCCGGTTCTGGGCGAACCATCGCGAGGAGTTCATCGAAAAGGTCCGTGAGTGGCAGGACAGGTTCAGACGGTGGGCGGACTACAACAGCAGGCTCATACCGCGATTGCGTCGGGTGCGCGACAAGATCGAACGGGTTCTCGACGCCCAGAATGCCCGGCCGGAGCTTCTCGCCACCGACCTGTGTATCCCGATGCCCGGAAGTCCCTGCTGATGCGCGGAATTCGGAAGGCGCTCGCGGTCCGCGCAACGTCGACGCTGCTGGTCGCGGTGACAGTCGGTGCGGCAGGAACCTCCTGCGCGACAGCACGTTCCGAGGGGTCGACCTACTGCGCGATGATGCCGGACACCATCGGCCTCTATGTCGGCAATCCGGTCACCCAGATGGGGTACCGAATCGGCGAGATCACCTCGGTGACTGCCGGACCGGAAAGCGTGCGCGTGGATTTCGCCGTCACCGAGAAGCGGCCGTTGCCCGACGACGTGAAGGCCGTGATCCGGTCCCCGTCGATCCTCGCCGACCGCTCGCTCGAACTGGTCGGCAACTACTCCGGCGGACCACAGCTACAGGCCGGTGGCTGTGTGCCACTGGACCGTTCGATGTCCCCGAAGACGTTGTCCGAGGTGATCGGTTCGGCCGACACCTTCCTCGACGCGATCAATCCCGAAGGATCGACGAACATCGCCGACACCGTGCGCGGTCTCGACCAATTGATCCAGGGCAACGGAGCCGACGCGGGAAGCCTGGTCACCAGGACGTCGGCGCTGCTCGACAGCCCTGACCAGTCCATCGCCGACATGGGATCGATCATCGGCAACCTCGCCGAGTTGACCACGGCGCTGAAGGACATGCGGGACCCCCTGAAACAGGTCCTGCAGGACGCGCGCACGACAACCGGCGACGTCGCCACAGCATTGGACGGCACCGCCCGGCTCGCAGGCACGACCGAACTCGGCAACCTGGGCCCACTCATCGAGGCGGTCGCCGTACTGGAGACCCGGCTGGGTGACGAAACACAGCTCACTCTGGACACGCTGAGCGCGAGCGTACGCAAGGCCACACCACATGCGAACGCCTTCGCCGCGCTGCTGAACCCGGTGCCGTGGTGGATCAACTCGGCCGCCCAGCATTACAACGAGCGTCACTTCAACGTGTTCAACATCGCCTACCGGCCCCCGATGTACCGCGTGCGCGCACACGACGGTCTCGCGCTGTGCGGGTTCATGAACAGCTCCGTACCGGGCAGCTGTGCCGACGTCAACGGCATTCCGTACGCCGTCGACGTCGCGCTGCTGCAGTACGTCCTGATGGAGGCAAACCGGCGATGACGCGACGGATCCTGACAGCGGCGATCGGTGCGGCAGCGGCCGCGCTGCTGTCGTCGTGTGCGTCGATCAGCGTGAACTCGCTACCGCAGCCGGGAGCCAAGGGCTCCAACGGCTACGACTTGGTGATCGAGTTCAACAACGTGCTGAATCTGCCGGACCGGGCCAAGGTGGTGCTCGACGGCACGGTGGTCGGAACCGTCGACCGGATCGATCTCGCGGACGACCGCGTCGACGTCACCTCGCGGATAGACCAGAACGTCGCCGTGCCGTCGGACATCAGCGCGACCCTGCAACAGTCGACGGTCCTCGGCGACACCTATGTCGCCCTTGAGCGGGTGTCCGCCGGAGATGCCGGTGTGACACCCCTGCAACCGGGCGAGCGGATCCCGTTGACGCAGACGACATCACCGCCGCAACTCGAGGACACCATCGCCAACCTGGCCAACTTCGTCGGAAGCGGCTCGATCCAGCGGATCCAGAACTCGATCCTGCGGGTCAACAAGGTCACACCGGCGCGCGTCGACGAACTGCGAGCGATGGTGGAACGGGTGACGGTCGATCTGTCCGACCTGTCGGACAACATCGACACCGTCGACCTCTGGCTCGACGGTGTGAAGGGGACCGTCGACGTGATGTACCGCAACCAGGCGGTGTACGAGTACTGGCTTTCCCCCGACGGCATGACCGGCTTCGACCGGGCTACCCAGACCGCCGGCTACATCGGCACCGTACTGCCGTCGATCGGCAGTATCTACAGCGGCGGCTACTGGCTGGTCCCGATGCTGAACTCGCTCGCCGACGCGATGGGGGCCATCCAGCAGACGAAGTGGGACGTCGAATCCGAGGTGCCGGCATGGCGTCGCCTGTTCCTCGAAGACTTCCTGCCCGCGGACAAGAACCCGGCGATCAACATCACCTCGATCAAGACACCCGACGGGCGTGAGCTGATCGACAACGTGGAAGACGTCTTGCGGATTCTGGGGGCGACACCATGAGAACTGCGAAAAACGTTCTGTCGTTTGGCGCTTTTGCCGTGATCATCGTGATCACGGTCAGCTACATCGCGTCGTTCGGGGTCCACAAAGGCCCGCCGGATGATCGCCTCAATCTCTCGATGGACGTTCCGGACGTCAAGGGTCTCGTGGTCGGTTCGAGTGTGCTGCTGCGCGGTGTCCCGGTCGGCAAGGTGACCGGGATCGACGCGTCGGTGCACGCCGCGACCGTCGACTTCTATGTCACCGGTGATCAGCGCATCCCTGTTGACAGCGAGGTCCGCCTCGACAACCTGTCGGCGCTCGGCGAGGCCTACATCGGTCTGATGCCGCGCACCGACACCGGCCCGGTGCTCACGGACGGAGAGCACATCGCCACTGAATCCATAGTGGCGCCGCCGTCCATCTCCGAGCTGTCCACCAGTGTGGTTCGGGTGCTCAATCAATCGGATCCTGTGCAACTCGCGCGCACGGTCAACGAGGTGGACCTGGCTCTGCCGGATCCGGACGTGGTGCTGCCGAACCTGGCCCGGGCCGGCCAGCTGTTCCGGAACATGGTGGTCAGCATGGACGGCCGCGGGCAGGAGGTGCTGGCCAACTTCCAGACCCTGCTGCAGAACGCGGACTGGGTCGGGCCGGCACTTGCCGACATCGCGCCCGGTGTGCGCGCGGCGGGCGAAGGTATCGAAGGCACCTACGTCGGGATGATGAAAACTGTCGCCTGGAACAACCCGGCCAACATGGCGCTGTTCCAGCAGTTCCTCGGCAGGATCCAGGCTTTTCTGGACACCCGCGGGCCCGACGTGAAGGTGCTGACCCAAGCCCTGACCCCTCAATTCCGCGGGATCGGTGGCGCCCTGATGAATTTCGACACCGGACGGATGCTGTCCAACGCACTGTCCGGGATACCGGAGGAAGGGGCGATCACACTTCGTGTCACCATCCCCGACCGCTGACGCAGACCCGCCTACCGAAGTCTCAGGAGGACCCATGACGATCACCGACACCGACAATCTCGACGACACCGAGTCAGCCGATGACCAGCCCGACACCGACGCACCGAAACGGCTGACCAAGCAGACCAGACAGATCTCGATATCCGTGCGGGGACTGGTCATCGGGGCCGTCATCGCCGTACTGGCCGTGGCGGTCGGTGTGCTGACATGGCTGTATATCGGCGCCGAGGACAAGCTCAGCGCCGAAGCGCGCACGGCGGCCGAGCGCAGCCAGGCCGAGACGGTCGCGACGGACTACGCCGTCAACGCCGCGCAGATGGACTACCAGGACTTCGAAGCGTGGAAGCTCAAGCTGGTCAACGGAACATCGCCGGAGCTGAAGGAGAAGCTGAGCACGGCCGCGGACTCGATGCAGGAGATCCTCGCGCCGTTGCAGTGGAAGTCGAGCGCACTTCCGCTCGCCGCGAAGGTGCGTTCGGACACCGGCGGCATCTACGTCGTCGATGCCTTCGTCAGCGTGCTCACCAAGACCGTGCAGGCGCCCGAAGGGCTGCAGTCCACCGCGACCTACAGCGTCACCCTCGACGGCAAGAACAACTGGCAGATCACCGATGTCGGCGGTATCGATGCGGCCCTCGGAAAGTAGCTCCTGAGTTGGGCACCGGCATCAGAACTGTGGCGGTCGCGATGGCGGCGGCACTGTCGGCAGCACTGTCGGCGGCGGTCCCACCCGCGACGGCACAGCCGCTTCCCGATCGCGAGGGTATGCCGCGCCCCCTTCCCGCGGTCGTACCGGCACCCGACGGATGGCAGCCCAAGTACCCGTTCCCGTACGACCAACTCCGCAACCACGTCACCGAGCGGGACATCACGGCCGAACGTGAACTGTGTCAGTGGTTCGACGCGCAGTACTTCGAGCTCAAAGAGCAGATCGAGGCCTTGAACAATGCCATCATCCGGCACAACGGCAGCTTCGACGCGCCCGAAGTCGCTCAGCGGTTCGGTGTGGTGGTGGCCAACCTCGACCAATCGCTGGCCTACATGACACCTCGGGCCCAGGCACTGACCCAGGCCTTCGACTCGGCAGGAGACATGTACTTCCCGATCTATCAGGGCGATGCCTTCTATGCGCTGTGGCAACAACTCTCGAATGTGAGTAACGGGCTCAAGGCCCGCCAACCCACATGGTTCACCGGCCCGTCGTTCCTGCACGCACAACGCATGGGCAACAAGATCAGCAGGTCCGATGTCTGCGATTAGGGCGTGTGCCGTCGCCGCGGCGCTGGCTGTCGGCGCGGTGATCGCCCCGCCCGCAGCCGCCGATCCGTATCCGCCTCTGGCCGGGGCGATCTCGTCCGCACGTGACGGATCATCCTGCGGCGCGCCGCGGTACGACGCGAAGGCCGAGCATGTCGCGGAGATCGTCAACCGTTCGACGTTCGATTACCTCAACCACACCGCGGAGAACATCCCCGCCGACGACCCGCACCCGACCGCGATCGCCAGGGATGTCGGGATCGACGGCACCAGGGTGATGTCGCTGCAGGGGGCGGGCAAGGTGGAAAGTGACGCGATCAAGGGCGTGGTGATCGAGGGCTACCAGGCGCTGGCCGACTGCGGATACACCGATTTCGGTGTGAGCATGCTTTACGAGCCGGTGTCGGGCTACCACCTGGCGGTCGTCGTATTGGTGGGCCCATGAGCGCGCCCCGGAACCGCCGCGGCGCAGCGGTCCTCGCCTGCGCCATGATGCTGAGCTCCGTCGGGAGTCCCGCCAACGCGTGGGCGGACGATGTCGTGCTCTACGAAGTGCTGTCCGGCCAGATCGCGGTGGCCAACATCGAGTGGCAGGATGCCACCGGCCGCAGGTACACGCCCGGCGCGACCCTGCCATGGCGCGCCGCGGTTCCCGTTCAGGCGCCGCTGGGCCCGCCACCGAACGGCAGCCAGATCCGCGCGGAATGGCGGCGGAACGCGTGGCCCGCCAAGTGGGTCACGGTTCGTATCTCCTACCGCGGCAAAGTGATCTGCCAGAACACCCTCGACGTCGGTAACGCCGCCTGCTATGGCGCCACCGCCCGCGTCACCTGACCCCGGAGGTGCTGACTCGTGAAGTCGCTGTTGCTCGCCTTGATCGGCGTGATGATCCTCGCGTTGGGCACGGCAGGGTTTGCCGGCGCACAGCCGGAAGCTGTTGACACACAAGCGGAGCCGTGGCCTGATATCCGCTACTACGATCGACTCGACCCGGGCGCCTACGTGCAGCCTGGCGGGGTCTGGTTCACGGCGCCGACCGGACAGAACTGCGGCATCTGGGGGTTGGGGAACTTCGGCTGTGCCGGGGTAGTTCCGGGAGCGGCGCCGGGAACCAGCCACATCGGGTGGATCAACGGTGACCGTGCCGTGCACTACGACTGGTCGATGAATGTGCGGTTTCCCCCGACGAAGGCGAAGCTGCCTCTGCCGCCGCGCAGTTCGGTTACCCACGAGGGGACGACCTGCGCGGTGACGCCCGACCAACGCACCTACTGCGAGCGGGGGCCGCTGCGCTTTCTCATCGGGCCGACTCGAACCTGGCTGTCCGCCCCCTGGATGGACCTGAGCTGGCAGGTGCTGGGACCCGCGTCGTGCAGTCCGCCGGGAGGCGGCCCCTGCTACCGCTGACGGGCTCGTTATGCAGCGGTCTTCTCGCGACTGCCGAGATGTGCGGCTTTCCCGAAGTTGTCAAAATTTAACTAGAAATAGATTACAGTGGACGCCATGTCGTGGATGGCTCCGGTGGTCACCAACGGGATCGATGCGCCGGTGAGCGAAGTCGGTCAGTGGGTCGCCACCGGTCTAACCTGGGGTCTGGCCGTGATCGTCGCGGTGTGGGTGGTCAACGTCGCCCGGCAGGAACGCTCGATCTGGCCGCTGTGTGTGGCGGTCAGCGGCACCTTGGCCTGTCTGATGGAGCCGTTGTTCGATCACCTCTACGGGCTGTGGTTCTGGGAAGAGGGCCAGTGGAACCTCTACACCACCTTCGGTAGCGCACAACCGGTGTGGGTGCCGGGCGCCTATCTGATGTTCTACGGGGGCGCCACCGTGTTCGTCGCGCGCTATCTGCAGCGCCATCCGAGCATGCGGTCCGTCTGGCGGATGTATGCGTTCATCGTCGTGATGGCGATCGCCGCCGAGATGACCTATGTCAGCATCCTCGGCGTCTACACCTATCAGGACAGTCAGCCGTTCGTGCTGTTCGGCTACCCGATCTTCCTGGGGTTCACCAACGCGATGTCGGCGCTCGTCAGCGGAATCCTGGTCTACCGGCTGGTCCCGCTGCTGCGAGGCGTCGGCTACCTGTCGCTGATCCCGCTGGTGCCAATGGCTTTCGCGGCCGGCCTGTTCGGATCGGGGATCCTGTATCTATCGGTGCGGCACGGCATCGAGGACCCGCCGATGCTGCTGGTGCATGTCGCCGCGCTCACGGTCGTCGGCGGTATCGCGAGCACCGTCGCGTTGCTGGGCAGACTGTTGGTCGAACCGCGGGCGCGCGAGAAGCTACTTGTGGCTCAGTAGGCCGTTGCGCACCAGGGTCTGCGCGTTGCGCACGACCTCGTCGATCGAGAACTTGCGCGGGTCGAACCATTCGGCCGCCCAGTTCAACCCGCCCATCACCAGCAGCTGGGCGGTCCTGACATCGAGGTCGGGATCGATCATGCCCTCGGCGAGGGCCTCGTCGAAGAGCTTTCGCCACAGTCGGCCGTAGCCGACTTCCTCCTTGCGCTGCCGGGACCGCAGATGCTCCGGAATCTGGCCGGAGTTGCGGATCGAGGCGGTGGTGTAGTCGGACAGCTCCAGCTCGTGACGCAGGTGTGCTTCGACCGCGGTGAGGATCTTGTCCATCGGAGACATGTCGGCGGGTAAGCCGTCGACCACGTCCTTGAGGTAACGCCGCATCTCGGCGATGCCGGCGAACATCACTTCCTCGATCAACTCTTCCCGTGACGAGAAGTAGTAGTAGATCGCGGGGGCCTGGATCTCGGCGTACTCCGCGACGTCGCTCAGACGGGTCCCGGCGTAGCCCTTCACGCTGAGGACGTGGGCTGCGGCATCGAGAATGCGGGCTCTGGTCCTGGCGGATTTCGTCTCCGCCTCCGGGGCGATGCCGGCCCGCGTCGCCGATTGCTTTCTGGGCACTGTCCGATGATATGCGGTCCGATCCACCGCAGACCTCACGACTTCTCGGAGGTTAAAACCGCGGGACGGCGGGGAACCCGGTAGCCAAGGCCGGCCGCCGATACGCCGAAGTGTCACGCGGCCCGCGGAGATTCCTTTCGATGTGAGGAAGGTGTGACATGAAGCAGTTGACATTCGTCACCGGCGCCGGCGCCATCGCGGCTGCGGCGGCACTGGCCTTTTCCGGCAGCGCACTCGCCGAACCGGACGACCCGGCGCCCGCACCCGGCGGCACCGCGGGCGCGGCCCCCACCGCCGCCGACGAGGTTGCCGCGCTGCAGGCGCAGGGCAAGAGCGTCCAGGTGGTCGGCAACGACGGCGGACTCCTGGAGAACTGCGAGGTCGTCAACACCGTCGAAGGCGCCGAGGCCAATACGGTGATGATGGAGGTCGACTGTGGCCTCAACTACCCCTGAGGCCTCGACTACCCCTGAGTGGGTCGGTCCCCGTCGGGTTCGGTGATCTCGGGAGCCAGCTCCCGGGTCGCCATCCCGCCGTCGCGGCCGTGGTCGGCGGGGCCCGGTGGTGCCGTATCGGTATCGGTATCCGTGTCGGTATTGCCGACCGTCGACGAATCCGAGTCGTCGTGAGACCCGTGAGAACCCTTGCTCATCGTTGCCGCCCTCCGCTCTGGTGCGGGTTCGGGGTACCCGGTCGCGGGACGAAATATCAACCCACCGGGCCGGGATAGTGGCCTGACGTCAGGCGTACGCTGCAGCCCGTGATCGAAATCCCACTGAGCGAGATGCGGAACTGGTTCGGATTTGGGGTGGCGGGCAACTTCGCGGGCCACCTGGAACAGGCGGGGGAGGCGGTCGACTTCGTCAACGTCGCCAGCGAGGGCGCCGCACCGAAGGGCATCTTTCCCTGGTACGCGCCCGGCTCCGAGACATTCCTCGGTGAGTTCCCGCTGTCCAACGACGAGATCGTGCTGCCCGCCGAGACCGACGGCCCGCTGAATCTGCAGATCGAACCCGAGGTCGGACTCGCCTGCCACGTGGTGTGGGAGGGCGACACCGTCGTCACCTTGCAGCCGTTCGCGCTCGGCGCGTTCAACGACTGCTCGATCCGACGGCCGGGCGCCCCGAAGATCAGCCACAAGAAGAACTGGGGACCGTCGTCGAAGGGGGTCTCCGGCGAGTTCTTCGACATCTCCGACCTCACCCCCGACGGACCCACCGCGACACTGCGCCTGGTCTGCTTCCTCGATAGTGGCGGCGAGGAACACGAGTACGGCGTCGACAGCCCGCTGATCGGCTACTCCTACTACGGCGAGGTCCTGCTGGACTGGATCGTCGAGCGGCTCGCGAACCAGAAGGGGTCCCCCGAGACCCCGCTCGAGGACGTCGGTGCGTTGATGGTCGCCAGCGGCCATCCGGAGAACGTCCTGATCGGTATCGGGGCGACCCGCTACACGTCGTTGGGTGAGTCGACGTTCCTCAAGCCGGGTGATCAGGCGATCGTGCGCGTGTACGACACCGAGTCCGACGCGGCTGCGGTGCTGCGCCAGCACGTCCGGTAGTTAGCCGAACTGTCGTACTTACGGTAGCCATCGCGGTTACCATGGCGCTGCTATGACGAGCAGCGACGATGTGACGGTTTCGGGCCAGCGGGCCCTGGTGATGGGCGCGAGTGGCAATGTCGGCGCGTGCGTGGCCCGCCATCTGGCCGCCGGTGGCGCCGACGTGCGGGTGCTGTTGAGACCGTCGAGCTCGACCCGCGGGATCGACGGCATCGAGGTCGACCGGACCCTCGGAGACCCGTTCGATCCGGACACGGCCGCGGCCGCCATGGCCGACCGCGACGTCGTCTACTACTGCATCGTCGACACCAGGGCCGAGCTCAAGGATCCCGCTCCGCTGTTCGCGACGAACGTCGAAGGCCTGCGCAAGGTGCTCGACGTCGCGGCGACGGCGAACCTCGACAAGTTCGTGTTCCTGAGCACGATCGGCACCGTCGCCGTCGGCGACAACGGTGAAGAGGTCGACGAGGACACGCCGTTCAACTGGGCCGACCGCGCCGGCGGCTACATCGAATCCCGGCGCGCCGCCGAACAACTGGTGCTGTCGTACGCCGCCGAACGGGGCGTCCCCGCCGTGGTGCTCAACGTGTCCAACCCGTACGGCCCGCCGGACTGGCAGCCGCGCCAGGGCATGTTCGTGCAGATGGCCGCGCTGGGGAAGATGCCGTTCTATGTGCGCGGCGTCGGCGCCGAGGTGGTCGGTATCGACGACGCGGCCGACGCGATGCTGCGCGCGTCGGTGCGGGGCCGGGTCGGGCAGCGCTACATCGTCTCCGAACGGTTCATGACCCACCGGGACCTGGTGACCACGGCCGCCGACGCGGTCGGCGCCCGCAGGCCGCGGATCGGTGTCCCGAAGGCGATGGTGTACGGGTTCGGAGCTCTCGCCGACGCGATCGGATCAGTTCTGCCCGTACAGATTCCGATGAGCCGGCAGAGCGCGTTCCTGTTCGCGCACACGTCCCCGGCCAGCCACGCCAAAGCCACCCGCGAACTGGGTTGGAAGCCGACGCCCACCGAGGGGTTCATCGCCCGGGCCGCCGAGAACTACCTGCAGCGCCAGCAGGTGGGCGTCTAGCTTTCGCGCTGTGAGTCAAGGTTGACGTCGGGCGTGGATGATCTGCCGAGG
>NZ_MVID01000079.1 GCF_002086815.1 Mycolicibacterium parafortuitum | reverse complement strand
AAGAACGGGGCCGGCAGGAACCCGGACCCGAACAGGTACCCCGACCGGCCCGGGACAAGGGCGGGGGTGTTGCGGCGCGGCCTGGCTACGGGCGCAGGCGCCGGCGCGGGCTCGGGCCGGCCCTCGGCCGCAGTGTCGGTCTCGGCACCCGCGCCTTCTGGTGACTCCTTGACCGGGGTGGCGTCCTCGGGCTGCGACTCGACGCTCTCAGCGCCGCCTGCAGGTGCGGCGGGTTCTGTGTTCGTGGTGGTGTGGTCGGTGAGGGCGTAGATGATGGTTTCGGGCACGGGACGCGGGGTGGTGGCGGCTTCACAATCGTTGTTGCCGCAGCGGCAGGCCAGGCTGGTGATCCCGTGCA
>NZ_MVID01000078.1 GCF_002086815.1 Mycolicibacterium parafortuitum | reverse complement strand
TCGATCCCCAGGCCGCGGTGACCGCCGAGATCGCCGCGGCGTATCGGATCACCCAAGGGTTGGCGCTGCACCAGACCTACCGGGCGGTGGTGCTACGCGACCGCCTCCCCCGAGTGGGGGCATTGTTTCTGGCCGGGGTGATCTCGGAGCTGCTGGTGCGCGCGATCATCACCCGCACCGATCTGATCACCGACCCCGCCCTGATCGCCGCCGTGGACGCTGAGCTGGCCGCGACGGTGGCGGGGTGGGGGGCGTTGTCGGTGAAGGCCACCGAGGCCACCATCGATGAGATCGTCGAGCGCCACGATCCGGACGCGGTGCGTAAATCCCGTGATGCCGAGATCGGGCCGGCGCTGGAATTCGGTGCCCCCAC
>NZ_MVID01000077.1 GCF_002086815.1 Mycolicibacterium parafortuitum | reverse complement strand
ACCGGTAGCCCGTTGTGTGACCCCAGTTCCCCGGATTCCAGGCTGCGCCGCAGCAGGGCTTTGAGGCCGTCGTGGGTGCGCTGCCCCGCAGTACGGGTATCGCGGTCCTCGTCGGGTGGCATGTTGGCGCCGGGGGCGGCTTCCTTGGCCAGTACGGATTCGTCGGGTGGCATGTTGGTGCCGGGGGCGGCTTCCTTGGCCAGGACGGCTTCCAGGTACGCCCCGAGCTCGGAATCGATGTAGCCGGAGATTGCCCGGCCGCCGTCGCACTGCTGCCTGCCCATCCGGACGAAGCGCTTGCGGGCAAGTTCGTGGTCGCTGGGTTCGGGGCCGTCCTGGTCGATCATCACCAACAAGCGGCCGGCCGCGGCGTCGAGTTCCTCAGGGCCCAA
>NZ_MVID01000076.1 GCF_002086815.1 Mycolicibacterium parafortuitum | reverse complement strand
GCGAGCTCGCGCACCAACTGCGCGTCGATGATCCCGTACCCGGCCAAATACCCCGCAGCATCACTGTGCCCGGCGATGGTGTCGGCTGCGGCGACCACGTTCAGCACCACCTGCCGCCCCAACACCGACACCGGCCCCGGCACCGGCGGTACCGGCGGTGCCGGCGCGGGGACCGGCGATGTCGGCGCGGCAATCGGCTCGGCCCCGGACGGCTCCAGCACCTCGACGGCCGGCTCGGCGGGCGGCTCCAACGCCTCGGCCCCGGCCGGCTCAGCCCCGGACGGCTCGGCGGGCGGCTCGGCGGGTTCGGTGGTGGCCGGCGGGTCGTGGTGAGCCGCAGCGGTGGGTGGGATCACGATCGTCTGGGGGCAGCCCGGATCCCCACACCCACAACCAAAACCACGGCCGGTGTTGAGCGCATCGAACACATCAGCACGACGCTGAGTCAGACTGCGCGGATCTGCCGGACACACCGCTTTGGCCAGCATGCTCCACCGGGCATCCATCGCCG
>NZ_MVID01000075.1 GCF_002086815.1 Mycolicibacterium parafortuitum | reverse complement strand
GGTAGACCGGCCGGATCACAGAAACCTGAGGGTGCATGAAACCCGGGACGGTTCAGACCGACTCCCACTCTAGAGAACACCCACCAAACCAAAACGGCCACAACTACTTACACAGAAATCTTGACAAGCCCTGGGCCGCCGGGCGTGTCTCATTGACTGTGTAAGTGGTTGGGCCTGAATGGTGGTCAGGCATGCTGGCCACCGGACAGGAGTGAATCGCTGTGTCTCGTTCTGAATCCTCTGCCGATGACGCGGCGGCGAAGTTGGCCCAGGTCCTGCCGGCGGCTGCGGTGGATGCGCTGCTCGCTGATGCCGAGGCCTCCGGGACCCCGATCGACGGCCCGGACGGGTTGTTGGCCCAGATCACCAAGTCCGTCCTCGAACGGGCCCTCGATGTCGAGATCGCCGATCACCTGGGCTACGAGCACGGCGATCCGGCCGGCAACGGCTCGGGCACCTCGCGTAACGGCCACGGCCGCAAGACCGTGCTGACCACCGCCGGACCGGTCGATCTGGAGGTCCCCCGCGACCGCAACGGCACCTTCGACCCGGTCATCG
>NZ_MVID01000074.1 GCF_002086815.1 Mycolicibacterium parafortuitum | reverse complement strand
CCCCGATGCCGAACATCTCTACTCTGCAACAGGTTTGGCACCCGCGCTCTATCAGTCGGCGACGCTGAACCGGCGTGGACGGATCTCTCGACAAGGATTGGCTGAGCACCGCGACGCACTGATGGGGATCGCCTGGGGGCTGGCGCAGAACTCACCGGCGTTCGCTGAACGCGACAGCCAACTGCGAGCCCGCGGCATGGCACCGATCCAGGCCCGTGTCGCACTCGCACGGCACGCATGCCGACTGGCATACCGACTACTTCGAACCCAACAACCCTTCGATGAACAGCGCTATCGTCGAGGAAGGCTCAGCGGCGAACGGTGACGGCCACGATAGCTATGCCGCACGACGGCGCAACCTAGCTTGCCGCCCGCTCGCCCTGGGCCGCCATCACGGCGCACACGAAAGCCTGCCGACCACGGCGACTAATCAGCCTGCCGGAACACGACGGCCCCGCCGACCTACGAAACAGACTCTTCATCGCGTCAAAAGCCGAGCGCAACACCTCGGCAGATCATCCACGCCCGACGTCAACCTTGACTCACAGCGCGAAAGCTAG
>NZ_MVID01000073.1 GCF_002086815.1 Mycolicibacterium parafortuitum | reverse complement strand
CCCGGCTCGCCGCCCGGGCCGCATCGATCAGGTCGGCATCGGAGAGCCCGCCAAGCGCTCCGGGATCGGCCACCGACACTTCGAACATATGTGCGAGTCTACCCCGCGCGGGGTGACACCTCAGGTCCCGAAATCCCCGGTTGGGGATCAACGCGGATCTGGGGACAACCCGGCCCCCACAGCATCGGATCCTGCCACCCGACGGCCATTTCCTGCCACCGGAATTATCCGCATGACCTGCGGGTTTAAGCCATCAGAACATCAAGATCGCAAGGGTCGGACCGACCTGAAAGAGGGAAGAAGAAATGACGAAGTTCAGCATCGCCGCCACCACCGCCGCCGCCCTGTCCGCCGCGTTCCTGGGCCTGTCCGCCCCCGCGCTGGCCGCCCCGTCGGGCACCGGTGACGCCCAATCCACCATCAGCCAACTCGAATCCCAAGGCAACCGGGTCATCGTGCAGAAGCTCTCCGACGCCCCCCTCAAAGACGCCAACGTCGTCGGCGTCAACCGAGGACCCGCCATCCGCGGCACCGTCCAAGACAACTTCAACGACCGGCTCTACCAAAACACCATCACCGGACACATCTACTACGTGAAGGTCCGTTGACC
>NZ_MVID01000072.1 GCF_002086815.1 Mycolicibacterium parafortuitum | reverse complement strand
TGCTGGGTGTGTTGTGGGCGAAGTCGCCTTTGAACAGGAGGTAGCGGCAGCGGAATCCGTTGCGCCAGCGCCGGTCCCGGATCTCGTCGCGGGCCTTCTGGTTGCGGTAGCTGTTGTGCTCGCTGGTGTCGCGGTGAGCGTTGAGGCGGCGCCGCGCAGCGGCGATGCGCTGGGCCTGGCTGCGGTGCTGGGCGCGGCCCAGGCCGGGGAACAGCCCCACCCCGGCGGGGCGGGTGCGGTACTGGTGCCCGCTCGGTGAGGTCCAGATGATGGTGGCGTCGGCGAGCTGGCGGTCGCGCCACCCGGTGTCGTGGGTTTTGTGGCGGTGGTGTTGGCGGCAGTAGCAGGCCAGGTTCCACGGCACGGTCTGCCCGCCGGCGGCCGGGTTCTCGTGATCGAACGGGATCGTGTGGTCGACATCGCAGCGGGTGGCCGCAACATCACAGCCCGGGAAACGACAGGTCAGGTCGCGGGCCCGGATGAACCGGGCCAGCGCCGCCGAGGGCCGGTAGGTCAGCGCCTGGCGCTCGTCGAACGGTGGGGCTTCGACCAGCCGGCGCGTCGCCTCGCGGGCGAGCTCGCGCACCAACTGCGCGTCGATGATCCCGTACCCGGCCAAATACCCCG
>NZ_MVID01000071.1 GCF_002086815.1 Mycolicibacterium parafortuitum | reverse complement strand
TTGGACAGGGCTTTGATGGAGACGTCGTGGCCTTCGGCGGCTTTGCGTAGCGCGCCGACGGTGGCCTGGTCTTTGGGGATGTGGGTGAACGGATCCCAGTGATACCAGCGCATCGCGTTCTCGTAGGTCATCTTGTTGACCTCGTCGTCGGGCACGTTGTTGGCTTTGAGGACCTCGTCGAGTTGCTCCGGGGCCCCCGGCCACATCGAATCCGAATGCGGGTAGTCGGCCTCCCAGCAGATGTTGTCCACCCCGATCTGATGCCGGGTGCTCACCCCCACCGGATCGGCGATGAAGCAGGTGAGGAAGTGATCGCGGAACACCTCGCTGGGCAACTTGCCGCCGAAGTCCTGCCCGGTCCACGTCGAATGCATCTCATAGGTGCGATCCACCCGCTCCAAGAAATACGGAATCCACCCGGTGCCACCCTCGGACAGCGCGATCTTCAGATCCGGATACTCCTTGATCGGACGCGACCACAGCAGATCCGCCGCGGCCTGGACGATGTTCATCGGCTGCAGGGTGATCATCACGTCCATCGGGGCGTCCGGGGCGGTGATCGCCAGCCGACCCGACGACCCGATATGGACGTTGAGCACCGTGTCGGTGTCGACCAGGGCATCCCACATCGGCTTCCAATGCTCGAAATCGTGGAAACTCGGATACCCCATCGCCGACGGATTCTCGGTGAA
>NZ_MVID01000070.1 GCF_002086815.1 Mycolicibacterium parafortuitum | reverse complement strand
GATTGCAGGCTGATCGCGCGCACCGACGGGATGCCGGCGGTGGTGCCGAGGTGTTTTTCGGTGAATTCTTTGGACGCGACGATCAGCGCGGCGGCGCCGTCTGAGGTGGCGCAGATGTCGAGTAGGCGTAGTGGGTCGGAGACGACGGGGGAGGCCAGTACGTCGTCGATGGTGGCTTCTTTGCGGTAGCGGGCGTTGGGGTTGGCCAGGCCGTGGCGGGCGTTTTTGACTTTGACGGCGGCGAAGTCGTCGACGGTGGCGCCGTAGAGGTCCATGCGGCGGCGGGCGAGCAGGGCGAAGTAGACGGTGTTGGTGGCGCCGATGAGGTGGAAGCGTTGCCAGTCGGGGTCGTTGCGGCGTTCGCCGCCGACGGGGGCGAAGAACCCTTTGGGGGTGGTGTCGGCGCCGATGACCAGGGCGACGTCGCACAGGCCGGCCAGGATTTGGGCGCGCGCACTCTGCAGGGCTTGGGAGCCGGAGGCGCAGGCGGCGTAGCTGGAGGTGACGGGGATGCCGTTCCAGCCGAGTTTTTGGGCGAAGGTGGCGCCGGCGACGAAGCCGGGGTAGCCGTTGCGGATGGTGTCCGCACCGGCGACGAGTTGGATTTGTTGCCAGTCCAGGCCTGCTTCGGCGAGGGCGGCGCGGGCGGCGACGACGCCGTATTCGGTGAAGTCGCGGCCCCATTTGCCCCAGGGGTGCATGCC
>NZ_MVID01000007.1 GCF_002086815.1 Mycolicibacterium parafortuitum | reverse complement strand
CATGATCATCGGCCTGACGCCACACCAGAAACCCACTAATTCAGCAGGCTCCTAGGGGACGAGCACCACCGAGCCGACGGTCTTACGGCCTTGCAGGTCGCGGTGCGCCTGTTCGGCGTCGGGCAGCGAATACCGCCGGCTCACCGTCACGTCGAGGGTTCCGTCCGCGATCGCGGTCAGCAGTTCGCCTGCCCGCCAGGAGAATTCATCCGGGGTGCGGGTGTAGTGGGCGAGGTTGGGCCGGGTCAGGAACACCGAGCCCGCGCTGTTGAGGCGCTGCGGGTCGACCGGCGGGACCGGTCCGCTGGCCGCGCCGAACAACGCGAGGGTGCCGCGCACGGCCAGGCTGGCGAGGCTCGCCTCGAAGGTCGACGCGCCGACCCCGTCGTAGACGGCGGCCACCCCGTCGCCGTCGGTCAGCTCGCGGATCCGGGCCCCGAAGGCCTGCGGATCGTCCGGATAGTCGAGCACCTCGACCGCGCCGGCCCGCCGCGACAGCTCGGCCTTGTCCGGGTTCGAGACGGTGGTGATCACCGAGGCCGCCAGGCTGGTGGCCCACTGCGTCAGGAGCAGGCCGACTCCGCCCGCGCCGGCGTGCACCAGCAGCGCGTCGCCCTGCTGCACCGGGTACGTCGACTTGATCAGATAGTGCGCCGTCATGCCCTTCAACAGCGCCGACGCGGCCACCTCGGGTGCAACACCGTCGGGAACGTAGGCGACGAAATCGGCAGGCGCCAGGGAGTATTCGGCGTACGCGCCGAGTGACTGCGTGGTGACGACGCGGTCGCCGACGTTGAGCGCCGCGACATCCTCGCCGACCTCCTCGATGGTTCCGCACACCTCGGCGCCGACGATGAACGGCGTCTCCCGCGGATACAACCCCGACCGGAAGTACGTGTCGATGAAGTTCACGCCGATCGCTTCCGCACGGATGAGGACCTGGCCCGGACCCGGGGTAGGGCGGTCCTTCTCGACGTGGGACAGGACTTCGGGACCGCCGACCTCGGTGACTTCGATCGCATACATAGCGACCATCATGCCCGTCACTAGAATCAGCCGTCTGATGAAACTCGCCCGCCCCGACATCTTCCATCCCCGCATCGTGCTGGCCGCGTGCGCGGCGCTGCCCGACGGTGACGGCGACGACGCCGGACTCGTCGAGGCGTTGCGCGACCGCGGTCTGCACGCGCGCTGGCTGGCCTGGGACGACCCGCAGACCCGCAACGCCGACCTGGTGATACTGCGTGCGACGTGGGATTACACCGACCGGCTCGAGGAGTTCCTGGGCTGGACGCGCAACGTGGCGCATCTGCTGAATCCGCGCGAGGTGGTCGCCTGGAACACCGACAAACGCTACCTGGCGGATCTGGCCGCGGCGGGTGTGCCGGTGGTGCCGACCTCGTTCTTCGCGCCGGGCGAGCGGATACACATCCCCGACGGCGAGGTCGTGGTCAAACCCTCGGTGGGGGCGGGGTCGGTGGGCGCGCTGCGGTTCCGCGACCCCGCGCAGGCCCGCGCACACGCCGAGACGCTGTTGGCGGAGGGCCGCACCGCGATGGTGCAGCCCTACGACGCACGCGTCGCCGACGGCGAGACGGCGCTGGTCTTCGTCGGCGGCGAGCCGTCCCATGCGTTCACGAAGGGCCCGATGCTGCCTCCGCCCGGACGGGCCCCGGAGTTCGACGAGTCGGGCACCTTCGCCGAGGAGCGGCTGCAGCCCGCCGACCCGGACGACGAGCTCTGGGAGCTGGGGCACGCGGCGCTGACCGCGGCGGCCGCGCGGACCGGCGTGCCGGTGTCCGAGCTCATGTACGGCCGTGTCGACATCATCGGCGGGCCAGAGGATCCACGGCTGCTCGAACTCGAGCTCGTCGAACCGTCACTGGGCTGGCGGCAGCTCGACGACGGCGACCGGGCCCTGCGCCAGCGCCGCTTCGCGCTCGAAGTGGAGTCAGCGCTGGAGCGGTTCGGGCTCGGCCCGTTCGCGCAACGACGCCCATAGCGCCGCGGTCGCCGCGGTGCAGGCCGCCGCGCCGGCGACGTGCAATGCGACCAGCACTTCCGGGACGCCGGTGAAGAACTGCACCGCGCCGAGCAGGCCCTGTGCGGCGACCAGCACCACCACCACGACGAGCCGCTTCATCACGTACCGGTCGGCGTGTACCGCCCACAGCCCGAAGCCCAGGCCGACGAGCAGGGCCAGATAGGCCACCAGCAGCGACGAGTGCATGTGCACCAGCGTGGTGATCTCCACCTGCAGCCGCGGCACCGGGCGCTCCAGGCTCTTGTCGCCGGCGTGCGGGCCCGCGCCGGTCACCATGGTCCCGGTCACCAGCACGGCGGCCAGCGTGATCCCGGACAGCACGGTCAACAGCCGCAACGGTTTCGGGGCGCGCTCGGTGACCACGCCGTCGTCGGGTTCGCCGATCTTGACGAACAACAGCACGGCAAGCCACACCATCGCCATCGACACCAGCAGGTGGATGGCCACCGTCCACCACAGCAGTCCGGTGAGCACGGTGATGCCGCCGATGATCGCCTGCGCGACTGTCGACGCCGGCATCAGCCAGGCATAAACCAGCACTTCACGGCGGCGCCGCGCGCGGGTCACCGCGATGACGGCGGCCGCCGCGGTGAGCACGACGAGGAACGTCAGCATCCGGTTGCCGAACTCGACGGCCTGGTGGATGCCGGCCACCTCGGGGTGGGGTACCGGGGTGAAGCTGCCGGGGAAGCATTGCGGCCACGTCGGGCAGCCGAGGCCCGAGGCGGTTACACGAACGATGGCCCCGGTGACGGCGATACCGCCCTGGGTCAGGATCACGGCCGCGGCGACGAGGCGCTGCACCCGGAGGCTCGGCTCGGGGAGCAGGTCGACGAGCCGCAGGAAAAGTCGTCCGACGGGCACGCTCCGATGGTAGAGGCTCGTTAACTACGAGTCGTAGTAGGGGCGTGTGACGGGGATCAGAACCTCGTCGACCAGCTCGGTGACCAGCTCGTCGGTGATCGGGTCTCCGCTGATCAGCAGCCGGTGCCACAGCACGCTCTGCCCGAGTTCGCGGACGATCTCGACCGGCACGTCGGCGCGCACCTCACCTCGCTCGATGCCGCGCCGGATCAGCGCGGTCATCTCGTCCTTGCGCATCCCGAGCACGTCGGCGCGGAATGTCGCCTCCAGTTCGGGGTCGGTCATCACGGCGGTGATGGCCGCGCGCATCAGCGGTCCGGAGCCGCCGGTGAACAGCTGCGCCCAGGCCCGCAGCACGTCGAGCAGGTCGCCGCGGAACGATCCGGTGTCGGGCCGGGGAAACGACGTCGACGCGACCGCGAGCAGGGTGTCCCGCAGCAGCGCACGCCGGTCCGGCCAGCGCCGGTACAGGACGGGCTTGCTGGTCCTGGCCGCGGCGGCCACCGCGTCCATCGTCACCGCGTTCGGGCCGTGCTCGGCGAGCAGCTCGAGCACCGCCGCCTGGATCGCGGAGTCCAGCTCCGCGCCGCGCCGTCGCGCCATTCCAACCCTCCGTCGTTCGCGCCGAGCGCACGGTTTCTGACCGCAATCGGAGCGATCCGCGACAACAACCGTGCGCTCGACGCCTCCATCAAGAAACGCTTGCGTATCTTAACCCGTCGACCTACATTAAGAAACGAAACCGTATCTTAGGAGGAGTCATGGCACTTCCGGTGCTGTATCCACTGCGTGCCGTCGACACCGCGGCCGTGCACTACGTCCGGTGCCCGCGCGGCCGGCGTCGCATCACCATCGACCACCGGCCGTTGGCCGGGGTCACGCCCGCGATGCTGGTGCACTGGTTCACCCACCTGGACGGCACCATGCGCTACGGCGATCAGACCGTCGACCGCTACCACGCCTGGCATCCGGTCGACCACATCCGGTGGGAACTGGCCCGCCCCGCGCCGGGCGGCGGTGCCGGCGAGGGTGCGCGATTCCACATGGTCGAGGCGTTCGGGGCGCGTCCGGAGTTCACCGTCGACGAGGTCGCCAGGGTCGAGAAGCTCGACGAGACCGGCATCCGGCTGGTGTTGCGGATCGCGGGCATCCCGGTCTTCCAGCTGGAACACACCTGGTCCGCGGGGGCCGACGGCGCGCATTACGTGACGGTGATGGACCTCGGCGTGCGGTCGTGGCTGCTGTCGCCGATCAACCGGATGCTGCAGCGGCGGTTCTGCGACGAGAAGGCCCGCGCGTGGGTCCGGCACAACGTCGAAGAGGTCGGCCAGCTGGAGTACCTGCTGCCGACGCTGCACCCGTCAGGTGAACCGGAACCAACGGCGCGCCGCGAGCGCGGCCACCGCGCCCCAGACGGCGAGCACCGCGAGGCCGAACCAGTCCACTGACGGCGTCATCGCCTGCGACAGCGCCTCGGTCAGCGCTCCCGACGGCGTGAGTCGTGCGACCCACTGCAGCGCCGACGGAACCAGACCGCCCTCCAGCGTCAGCGCGCCGAGGCCGGCGAAGACGAACCAGAGAAGGTTCGCGACGGCCAGCACGATCTCGGCGCGCAGCGTGCCGCCGAGCAGCAGGCCGAGCGCGGCGAACACCGCCGTGCCGAGCGCGATGATCAGCCCGCCGAGGACCAGCCCGGCCGCGGCCGGACGCCACCCGAGCGCGAATCCGATGGCGCCGAACAGGATCGCCTGAAGGAATACGACGGTCACCACCGCCAGTGACTTGCCGGCGATGATGCCCCACACCGGCAGCGCGGTGGCGCCGAGGCGTTTGAGCGCACCGTAGCGTCGGTCGAACGCGACCGCGATGGCCTGCCCGGTGAACGCGGTGGAGATCACGGCGAGCGCCATGATCGCGGGGACGAACGTCGCCGCCCGGTTGGGGCCGAAGTCGCCGAACGGAAGCAGCGTCAACCCGACCAGCAGGGTGATCGGGATGAACATGGTCAGCAGCAGCTGCTCGCCGTTGCGCAGCAGCAACCGGAGCTCGAGGCCGAACTGGGCCCGCAGCATGCGGCCCACGGGCGCCGGGCGCGGATCGGGGGTGAATGTTCCTGGGGTGAACCGGTTCGTCATTTGCGGAGCTCCCGGCCGGTCAGATCGAGGAAGACGTCTTCGAGGCTGCGCTGCTCGACCCGCATGTCGGTGGCCAGCACATCCAGCCGCGCGCACCACGCCGTGACCGTGGCCAGCACCTGGGGGTCGATATGTCCCTCGACCAGATACTCACCGGGGCCGGACTCCGTGGCCCGGTAGCCCTCCGGCAGCGCCGCGACGAGCAGGGACAGGTCGAGCATCTTCGGGGCGCGGAAGCGCAGCTGGTTCTCGGCGCCGCTGCGCATCAGCTCGTCCGGCGTGCCGGTGGCCACGGCAGAGCCGTGATCGATGATCAGGATGCGGTCGGCCAGCTCCTCGGCCTCGGTGAGCTGGTGGGTGGTGAGCACGACGGTCACCCCGTCGCGACGCAGCGCGTCGATCAGCTCCCACACCACGATCCGGGCGTGCGCGTCCATGCCGGCGGTCGGTTCGTCGAGGAAGACCAGCTCGGGCCTGCCGACCACCGCACACGCGAGCGCGAGCCGTTGCTGCTGGCCGCCGGACAGCCGCCGGTAGGGCGTCCGGGCCGCATCGGTCAGGCCCAGGGTGTCGAGCAGCCACTGCGGATCGAGCGGGTCGGCGGAATACGCGGCGACGAGGTCGAGCATCTCCCCGGCACGGGCGGCGGGGTAGGCGCCCCCGCCCTGCAGCATCACCCCGGTTCGGGCGCGCACCTCGGCGTTGTCGGCGACCGGATCGAGGCCCAGGATGCGGACCGTCCCGGCGTCGGGCTTGATGAAGCCCTCGCACATCTCCACGGTCGTCGTCTTGCCCGCGCCGTTGGGTCCCAGCAGGGCGAACACCTCCGCGGTGCGGACCTCCAGGTCGAGTTCGGCCACCGCCGTGGTCGCTCCGTACCGTTTGCTGACCCCGCGCAGCGACACGGGCGGGGCACCGGTGGATACGGAGTTCACGGGGACTCAGCGTAGGCGTCGGTCTTGGTGGCCGGTGGGCCCGGGGTTTCCTCCCCGTCCGACTCGGGGGGAGGTTCGGGCCCAGAATCCGGTAGCGGCCGCCACGGCAGGTATCGGTAGGTCAGCGCGATCATCAGCACCAGGATCAGGAAGCTGGCGATGGTCGCCAACGCGATCTGGAACAACGCGAATCGGTCGCCGTTGGCGGTCGGGCCGAAGATGCCGACCACCAGGGTCACGACTATCGCCGCGATCCGGAACCGTGGCAGCGTGGCCCACGCCGCGAGCGGGATGATCGCCCACAGCACGTACCAGGGCTGGACGACAGGGAAGAGCAGCAGGGTCGCGCCGAGTGCGACGCCGAGGCCGCCCACCGGGTGCAACCGGCCCCGCAACACCGCGAACAGCAGCCACAGCACGATCACCGCGATCAGGCTGACGCCCATCGCACGGGTCAGCGCGAGCACTGCCGTGGTGTGATCGCCCAGCCCGAGCAGGATGCCGACCTGGCCGGTGCCCAGCGCCAGCAGCGTCGGCGGGGACATCCAGCTGCGCACGACGTTCGCGGTGCCCAGGGTGAAGAGCCAACCGAAGCCCAGGCCGCTGGCCCACCCGATCAGCGCCATCACCGCCAGCGCCACCGCGCCCAGGGATCCGCTGGCGAGGACGAACGCCTTGAAGGTGCCGCCCCAGCGGTGTGCCAGCGCCATCGCGACGAAGCCGAGGGCGAGCAATGACGGGAGCTTCACCTGCGACGACAGCGTGATCAGCACGGTGCCGGTGAGCAGCATCGCGAGCGGATACCAGCGGGACCACTGCGCGCGGCCGTGCGGCCACGCGAGCGGGCGGGGCAGCAGTCGGCCGGCGGCGTCGATGCCGCGCAGCGCGAACTCGGTACCCGCCAGCATCAGGCCGAGCATCAGCGCCTCGTTGTGGATCCCGGCCACCAGATGCATGAACAGCAGCGGGTTGGCTGCGCCGAGCCACAGTGCGCTGACCTCCGCGACACCGCACCTGCGGGCCAACCGCGGGGTGGCCCACACGATCATTCCGACGCCGATCAGCACGACGAGCCGATGGAACAGCACCGCTTCGACGATGTTCTCCCCGGTCAGCCGTGAGATACCGCGTCCGATCCATAAGAACAACGGCCCGTACGGGGCCGGCGTCTCGCGCCACATGCTGGGCACCGACAGGGTGAACACGTGGTCGAGGCCTAGGCCGGGTGCCGGGCCCACCTCGTACGGGTCGTTGCCCTGCAGGGAGATCTCGCTCTGCGCCAGATAGGAGTAGACGTCCTTGCTGTACATCGGGGGTGCGATCAGCAGGGGCACCGTCCACAGCAGCAGCGTGCGATCGAGTTGGCTGCGGGTCATCCTGCGCTTGCCCAGCGCAAAACGGCCGAGCATCAGCCAGGCCAGCGCCATCATCACAGCGCCGGTCGTTGTCATCGTCAGCGACACCGTGGCGATCCGTGACGGCAGGTTCAGCAGCCGGACGCCGAACGTCGGGTCCTGCACGACGGGACGCGCGCCCGCGCCCAGCGCGCCGATCGCCATCAGCACGGTGCCGGTCGCCCCGAACAGCCGGGTCCGGCGCATCGCGACCAGCTCGGCGTCGTTCAGCGGCGTGCCGACGGTGCGCTCGTCGCCGTGCCAGCCGGCTATCGACTCGCTGAGGGAGTGTTGGCGAACTGCCACCCCGGCAGCGTAACCGCCGCCTATTCCCGATCGGCGCCGGTGATCGTCGGATTACGGTGTGAGAAACCCGACGCGACGCTAAGGGTGCCCTTGGTGGATTCGATCCGGTAATTGCGTCACACTGGTGTTGTGAAATTCCGTTCGCAGAGCTCGGAGGCGCCGTCAGCGGCGTCGACGCATGCTGCCGACGGCGACACCCTGGGGCGTACCCGCAACGCGATCGTGCAGTTGCTCCTGGAGTCCGGTCCCATCACGGCCAGCCAGATCGGCGAGCAGCTCGGTCTCTCGGCAGCCGGTGTGCGCAGGCATCTCGACGCGTTGATCGAAGCGGGCGAAGCCCAGGCCAACGCCGCCGCGTCCTGGCAGCAGGAAGGTCGCGGCAGGCCTGCCAAGCGCTACCAGCTGACCGCGGCGGGCCGGGCGAAACTGGAACACACCTACGACGATCTCGCGTCGGCCGCGATGCGGCAACTGCGCGAGATCGGCGGTGACGACGCGATCCGGACCTTCGCGCGCAAACGCATCGACGCGATCCTCGAAGATGTCCGGCCGGTCGACGGTCCGGCCACCGGTGACGAGGTCGAGGCTGCCGCCGACCGCATCGCCCATGCGCTGACCGATGCCGGCTACGCGACGACGACAACCCGGGTGCGGGGACCGATGCCCGGCGTCCAGATCTGTCAGCACCACTGTCCGGTCTCGCACGTCGCCGAGCAGTTTCCCGAGTTGTGCGAAGCCGAGCAGGAGGCGATGGCCGAGGTGCTCGGAACCCACGTGCAGCGGCTGGCGACGATCGTCAACGGAGACTGCGCATGTACCACCCACGTCCCGCTCGTACCGGCGCAACGTTAGCGACGGTGCGGGCGAATCCTTCGGCGCACAGCCCGCGCCGAAGCCACCTCACAAGCAAAAGGAGTGTGTCGCAATGACACTCACACCGGAGGTCAAGCCGGAGGCGCTGACCCAGGAGGAGACCATCGCCTCCCTGGGGAAGTACGGCTACGGCTGGGCTGACTCGGATGTCGCAGGGGCAAGCGCGCAACGGGGGCTGTCCGAAGCCGTGGTCCGCGACATCTCGGCGAAGAAGAGCGAGCCCGAGTGGATGCTCGACATCCGCTTGAAGGCGCTGCGCACCTTCGACAAGAAACCGATGCCGAACTGGGGCTCGAACCTCGACGGCATCCACTTCGACAACATCAAGTACTTCGTGCGGTCCAGCGAGAAGCAGGCCGCCACGTGGGACGACCTGCCCGCCGACATCAAGAACACCTACGACAAGCTGGGCATCCCGGAGGCGGAGAAGCAGCGGCTGGTCTCCGGTGTCGCCGCGCAGTACGAGTCCGAGGTCGTGTACCACTCGATCCGCGAGGACCTTGAGGCCCAGGGCGTCATCTTCCTCGACACCGACACCGCGCTCAAAGAGCACCCGGAGTTGTTCAAGGAGTACTTCGGCACGGTGATCCCGGCCGGCGACAACAAGTTCTCCGCGCTGAACACCGCCGTGTGGTCCGGTGGCTCGTTCATCTACGTCCCCAAGGGTGTGCACGTCGACATCCCGCTGCAGGCCTACTTCCGGATCAACACCGAGAACATGGGCCAGTTCGAGCGGACGCTGATCATCGTCGACGAGGACGCCTACGTGCACTACGTCGAGGGCTGTACCGCACCGATCTACAAGAGCGACTCGCTGCACAGCGCCGTCGTCGAGATCATCGTCAAGCCGGGCGGGCGGTGCCGCTACACGACCATCCAGAACTGGTCGAACAACGTCTACAACCTGGTCACCAAGCGTGCCCGCGCCGAGGCCGGCGCGACGATGGAGTGGGTCGACGGCAACATCGGCTCCAAGGTCACGATGAAGTACCCGGCCGTGTGGATGACCGGTGAGCACGCCAAGGGTGAGGTGCTCTCGGTGGCGTTCGCCGGCGAGGGTCAGCATCAGGACACCGGTGCCAAGATGCTGCACCTGGCGCCCAACACGTCGAGCAACATCGTGTCGAAGTCGGTGGCCCGCGGCGGCGGCCGCGCGTCCTATCGCGGCCTGGTCCAGGTCAACAAGGGCGCCCACGGCTCGCGCTCGTCCGTGAAGTGCGATGCGCTGCTGGTCGACACGGTCAGCCGCTCGGACACGTATCCGTATGTCGACATCCGCGAGGACGACGTCACGATGGGCCACGAGGCCACGGTGTCCAAGGTCAGCGAGGACCAGATGTTCTATCTGATGAGCCGCGGCCTGACCGAGGACGAGGCGATGGCGATGGTCGTGCGCGGCTTCGTCGAACCGATCGCCAAGGAACTCCCGATGGAATACGCGCTGGAGCTCAACCGGCTGATCGAGCTGCAGATGGAAGGTGCGGTCGGTTAAGTGAGCAATCTGACTGAGGCGGTCGAGGGCTCGGCCCTCTCCGCCATCAACAAGGGTGAGCTGTTCTCGTCGTTCGACGTGAATGCGTTCGAGGTACCCGGCGGGCGTGACGAGATCTGGCGGTTCACGCCGCTCAAGCGGCTGCGCGGCCTGCACGACGGGTCGGCGACCCCGAGCGGCTCTGCGGCCGTCACCGTCACCGAACGTCCCGGCGTCACCGTCGAGACCGTCGCCCGTGGCGACGAGCGGCTCGGGCAGGCCGGCGTGCCGTCCGACCGTGTTGCCGCGCAGGCCTTCTCGTCGTTCGAGTCGGCGACGATCGTGACCGTCGCGCGCGACACCGAGGTCGCCGAGCCGATCGAGATCGTCGTCAACGGACCCGGTGCGGACGCGGTCGCCTACGGGCACCTGCAGATCCGCGTCGAGGAGCTGTCCCGCGCCATCGTGGTCGTCGACCTGCGCGGCAGCGGGGTGTACGCCGACAACGTCGAGATCATCGTCGGCGACTCAGCCGGACTCGGGGTCATCTGGATCGCCGACTGGGCCGACGACACCGTCCACGTCAGTTCGCACCACGCCAAGCTGGGCAAGGACGCGACCCTCGGTCACGTCAACGTCACCCTCGGCGGCGACGTCGTGCGCACGACCGCCACGGTGCGCTACACCGCCCCCGGCGGCGAGGCCAAGATGCTCGGCACGTACTTCGCCGATGCCGGTCAGCACTTCGAGTCGCGCCTTCTGGTCGACCACTCGCAGCCCAACTGCAAGTCCGACGTGCTGTACAAGGGTGCGCTGCAGGGCGATCCGGAATCGCGCAAGCCCGACGCGCACACCGTGTGGGTCGGCGACGTGCTGATCCGCGCCGAGGCGACCGGCACCGACACCTTCGAGGTGAACCGCAACCTGGTGCTCACCGACGGCGCCCGCGCCGACTCGGTGCCGAACCTGGAGATCGAGACCGGCGAAATCGTCGGCGCCGGGCACGCCAGTGCGACCGGGCGTTTCGACGACGAGCAGTTGTTCTATCTGCGCGCCCGCGGCATCCCCGAGGATCAGGCCCGTCGCCTGGTGGTGCGCGGCTTCTTCAACGAGATCATCGCGAAGATCGCCGTGCCCGCCGTGCGCGAACGCCTGACCGAAGCCATCGAACGAGAACTAGAAATCACCGAAGCGAGTGCGAACTGACATGACCACACTGGAAATCAAAGACCTGCATGCGTCGGTCTTCACCCCCGAAGGCGACGAAGTCCCGATCCTCAAGGGTGTCAACCTGACGGTGAAGTCGGGCGAGACCCACGCGGTGATGGGCCCCAACGGCTCCGGCAAGTCCACGCTGTCCTACGCGATCGCCGGACATCCCAAGTACACCGTCACCTCCGGGTCGATCACGCTCGACGGCGCCGACGTGCTGGAGATGAGCATCGATGAACGTGCCCGCGCGGGGCTCTTTCTGGCGATGCAGTACCCCGTCGAGGTGCCGGGGGTGTCGATGTCGAACTTCCTGCGCACGGCTGCGACCGCCGTCCGTGGCGAGGCGCCGAAGCTGCGGCACTGGGTCAAAGAGGTCAAGGCCGCGATGAGCGACCTCGACATCGACCCGTCGTTCGGCGAACGCAGCGTCAACGAGGGCTTCTCCGGTGGCGAGAAGAAGCGCCACGAGATCCTGCAGCTCGGCATGCTCAAGCCCAAGATCGCGATCCTCGACGAGACCGACTCCGGTCTCGACGTCGACGCGCTGCGGGTCGTCAGTGAAGGGGTGAACCGCTACAAGGAGGCCGAGAACGGCGGCGTCCTGCTGATCACGCACTACACCCGCATCCTGCGCTACATCCAGCCGCAGTTCGTGCACGTGTTCGTCGGCGGCCGCATCATCGAGTCCGGCGGCCCCGAGCTGGCCGACGAACTCGAAGAGAACGGCTACGAGCGCTTCACCCAGGCTGCCGCCGCAGGGGCGTGACGTGACGACCGCACGCACGTTGGACCTCACGGCGGTTCGGGCGGATTTTCCGATCCTGAGCCGTGTGATGCGGGGCGGGCAGCAGTTGGCCTACCTCGACTCCGGGGCGACGTCGCAGAAGCCGCTGGCCGTGCTCGACGCCGAGCGCGACTTCCTGCTCCACTCCAACGGCGCGGTGCACCGCGGTGCGCACCAGCTGATGGAGGAGTCGACGGACGCCTACGAGCAGGGCCGCGAGGCCGTCGCGTCGTTCGTGGGTGCCGACTCCGACGAGCTGGTGTTCACCAAGAATGCGACCGAGGCCATCAACCTGGTGGCTTATGCGCTGGGGGACAAGCGGTTCGAGAACGCCATCGGCCCCGGCGACGTGATCGTGACCACCGAGCTCGAGCACCACGCGAACCTGGTGCCGTGGCAGGAGCTCGCGCTGCGTACCGGCGCCACGCTGCGCTGGTACGGGGTCACCGATGACGGGCGCATCGACCTCGACTCGCTCGATCTCGACGAGCGCGTGAAAGTCGTTGCTTTCAGCCATCATTCGAACGTGACCGGCGCCGTCGCGCCGGTCGAGGAACTGGTGTCGCGCGCGCGGGCGGTCGGCGCCCTCGTGGTGCTCGACGCATGCCAGTCGGTTCCGCATCAGCCTGTCGACTTCCACTCCCTCGACGTCGACTTCGCCGCGTTCTCCGGGCACAAGATGCTCGGCCCCACCGGTATCGGCGTGCTGTACGGGCGCCGCGAACTGCTCAACGCGTTGCCGCCGTTCCTGACGGGCGGATCGATGATCGAGACCGTCACGATGGAGGCGACGACGTTCGCGCCAGCCCCGCAACGGTTCGAGGCGGGCACCCCGATGACCTCGCAGGTCGTCGGGTTGGGTGCTGCCGCACGGTATCTGGATGCCCTCGGTATGCCGACGGTGGAAGAGCACGAGCGCGATCTGGTGGCCGCCGCGCTGGCGGGCCTGTCCGAGGTGCCCGGCGTCCGGATCGTCGGCCCTGCGTCGATGGAGGACCGCGGCTCGCCGGTGTCGTTCGTCGTCGACGGTGTGCACGCCCACGACGTCGGGCAGGTGCTCGACGACGACGGCGTCGCGGTCCGGGTGGGGCACCATTGCGCGTGGCCGCTGCACCGTAGGTTCGGCATCGCCGCGACCGCGCGCGCGTCGTTCGCGGTCTACAACACCGTCGACGAAGTGGACCGGCTGGTCGCGGGCGTCCGGCGCGCCGTCGACTTCTTCGGTTCGGCGGGCAGGAGCGGAGCGACCCGGGGATCAGGCAGGGCGTGACGGTGCGGCTCGAACAGATCTACCAGGAAGTGATCCTGGACCACTACAAGCACCCGCATCACCGCGGGCTGCGCGAGCCGTTCGCCGCCGAGGTGCACCACGTGAACCCGACGTGCGGTGACGAGGTCACGCTTCGGGTCGCGCTGTCCGAGGACGGAGAGACGGTCGCCGACATCTCCTACGACGGCCAGGGCTGTTCGATCAGCCAGGCCTCGACGTCGGTGCTGACCGATCAGGTGATCGGCCAAACCGTCGGGGATGCGCTCAAGACCGTGGCGGCGTTCTCGGAGATGGTGTCCTCGCGCGGCAAGATCGACGGGGACGAGGATGTGCTCGGCGACGGCATCGCGTTCGCCGGGGTGTCGAAGTACCCGGCGCGCGTGAAGTGCGCGCTGCTGGGATGGACAGCTTTCAAAGCCGCGCTGGCAGAGGCGCACGGCCCGCAGAATTCCGAGGAGAACTGATGAGCGACACAGACGTGCCCAGCGACGAACTGCTCGCCGACGTCGAAGAGGCGATGCGTGACGTCGTCGATCCCGAACTCGGTATCAACGTCGTCGATCTCGGCCTGGTCTACGACATCAACCTGGAGCAGGGTGAGACGGGCCAGGTCGCCCTGATCGACATGACGCTGACGTCGGCGGCGTGCCCGCTGACCGACGTGATCGAGGACCAGTCCCGCACCGCGCTGGTCGGCGCCGGTCTGGTCGACGAGCTCAGGATCAACTGGGTGTGGAACCCGCCGTGGGGCCCGGACAAGATCACCGACGACGGCCGCGAACAGCTGCGGGCGCTCGGCTTCACCGTCTGACTCAGGTCGCCGGCGAACCGAGGGCCTAGGCTCGAGGGACCGGAACATCCCAGCCAGAAGAAACGTTGAGGACTACGTGGCTACCCGAGACATCACCGCAGCAGATTTCAACGACACCATCAACGACAACGACATTGTCCTGGTGGATTTTTGGGCCTCGTGGTGCGGGCCGTGCAAGGCGTTCGCCCCGACCTTCGCCGCCTCGTCGGAGAAGCATCCCGACGTCGTCTACGTGAAGGTCGACACCGAGGCCGAGCAGCAGCTGGCCGCGGCCGCCGACATCCGCTCGATCCCGACGCTGATGGCGTTCAAGAAGGGCAAGCTGGTGTTCAACCAGGCCGGCGCCCTGCCCCCGGCAGCGCTGGAGGACCTCGTCCAGCAGGTCAAGGACTTCGACATCGACGCCGCGATCGCCGCCCAGGAGGACGGTCAGTCCTGACCGGGCCCGGACGCGCTAACGTGCATCCGTGACCAACGGTTTCGTCCTCGTCGACCGCCCGCGACCCCACGTCGCCCTCGTGACGCTGAACCGGCCCGAGCGGATGAACTCGATGGCGTTCGACGTGATGGTGCCGCTGAAGGCCGTCATCGACGAGCTGACGTACGACAACGACATCCGCGCAGTGGTGTTGACCGGTTCCGGGGCGGGGTTCTCCTCCGGCGCCGACCACAAGTCCGCGGGGTCCGTGCCGCACGTCGACGGATTGACCCGGCCCAGTTTCGGGCTGCGGTCGATGGAGGTGCTCGACGACGTCATCCTGGCGTTGCGCAAGATGCACCAGCCGGTGATCGCCGCGGTCAACGGTGCCGCCATCGGCGGCGGTCTGTGCCTGGCCCTGGCCGCTGACATCCGGGTCGCGTCCAGCGCGGCGTACTTCCGGGCGGCGGGTATCAACAACGGGCTGACGGCCAGCGAGCTCGGGTTGAGCTACCTGCTGCCGCGTGCCATCGGATCGTCGCGGGCCTTCGAGATCATGCTGACCGGGCGCGACGTCGATGCCGAGGAGGCCGAACGGATCGGCCTGGTGTCACGCTGCGTTCCCGACGACGAGTTGCTGGACACCGCGTACTCGATCGCCGAGCGTATCGCCGCGTTCTCGCGGCCGGGCACCGAGTTGACCAAGCGCACACTGTGGAGCGGCCTGGACGCGGGTTCGCTGGAGGCGCACATGCAGGCCGAGGGCCTCGGACAGCTCTACATTCGGCTGCTGACGAGCAACTTCGAGGAAGCGGTGGCGGCCCGCAAAGACAAGCGCGCCCCTGTCTTCACCGACGACAAGTAGCCGTCCGCGGTTATCGATTGGCCTCAGACCAGGGGCAACAACTAGCCTGGTAGTAGTCCCACCCGGTTGGGCAGCGGCTCGGCCGTGCCCATACCCATCATTTTTCAGGAGCATCAGCGTGATCACCGCAACGGACCTCGAGGTCCGCGCTGGAGCGCGCACGCTGCTCTCGATCGAGGGCTCCGCCCTGCGCGTGCAGCCCGGCGACCGGATCGGTCTGGTCGGACGCAACGGCGCGGGCAAGACGACGACCATGCGAATCCTGGCGGGGGAGGGCGAACCGTATGCGGGCACCGTCACCCGTACCGGCGAGATCGGTTACCTGCCACAGGATCCCAAAGAGGGCGACCTCGACATGCTGGCCCGTGACCGGGTGCTGTCGGCGCGTGGCCTCGACACCCTGC
Organism: Mycolicibacterium parafortuitum; assembly: GCF_002086815.1. Taxonomy (GTDB): domain Bacteria; phylum Actinomycetota; class Actinomycetes; order Mycobacteriales; family Mycobacteriaceae; genus Mycobacterium; species Mycobacterium parafortuitum. Next base: position 201,121 of record NZ_MVID01000007.1, on the reverse strand, counting down.
TCGCCGACCTGGAGAAGCAGCAGGCGCTGATGGCCGAGGTCGCCGACGACGCGGCCCGCGACAAGGCGGTACGCCGCTACGGCCAGTTGGAGGAGCGGTTCGCCGCGCTCGGCGGCTACGCCGCCGAAAGCGAGGCGGGCCGGATCTGCGCCAGCCTCGGGCTGCCCGACCGGGTGCTGACCCAGCCGCTGCGCACGCTCTCCGGCGGGCAGCGCCGCCGGGTGGAGCTCGCCCGCATCCTGTTCGCGGCGGGGAGCGGATCCGGGGCCGGGTCGTCGAACACGACGCTGCTGCTCGACGAGCCGACCAACCACCTCGACGCCGACTCGATCGGCTGGCTGCGGTCCTTCCTGCAGAACCACAGCGGGGGACTGGTCGTGATCAGCCACGACGTCGACCTGCTCGCCGACGTGGTGAACCGGGTGTGGTTCCTCGACGCCGTGCGTGGCGAGGCCGACGTGTACAACATGGGCTGGCAGAAGTATCTCGACGCCCGCGCGACCGACGAGCAGCGTCGCCGCCGCGAACGCGCCAACGCCGAGAAGAAGGCCGCCGCGCTGCGTACCCAGGCCGCCAAGATGGGCGCCAAGGCCACCAAAGCCGTTGCGGCGCAGAACATGCTCAAACGCGCGGAGCGGATGCTGGCCTCCCTCGACGACGAGCGCGTGGCCGACAAGGTCGCCCGGATCAAGTTCCCGACGCCCGCACCGTGCGGGAAGACCCCGCTGATCGCCAAGGGACTCACCAAGACCTACGGGTCCCTGGAGATCTTCACCGGGCTCGACCTGGCGATCGACCGCGGGTCTCGCGTCGTGGTGCTCGGACTCAACGGCGCGGGCAAGACCACGCTGCTGCGTCTGCTCGCCGGGGTGGAGAAGCCGGACGCGGGCGGGCTGGAACCGGGGTACGGGCTCAAGATCGGCTATTTCGCCCAGGAGCACGACACCCTCGACAACATGGCCACGGTGTGGGAGAACATCCGCCACGCCGCGCCGGACACCGGTGAGCAGGACCTGCGCGGGCTGCTCGGCGCGTTCATGTTCTCCGGTCCGCAGCTCGAGCAGCCGGCGGGCACGCTCTCCGGCGGTGAGAAGACCCGACTCGCGCTGGCCGGCCTGGTCGCGTCGACAGCCAACGTGCTGCTGCTCGACGAGCCGACCAACAACCTGGACCCGGCCTCGCGTGAGCAGGTGCTCGACGCGCTGCGCAGCTATGCCGGCGCGGTGGTCCTGGTGACGCACGACCCGGGCGCGGCCGAGGCGCTCGACCCGCAGCGGGTGCTGCTGCTGCCCGACGGCACCGAGGACTTCTGGTCCGACGACTACCGCGACCTGATCGAACTGGCCTGACTTCTTGTTTCCGGGCGGTGTCAACCGCGCGCGCTGCGGGTAATCGGACGTCACATCCGAGCACACCAGCCGGGAGGCGCCGAAGATGAAAAACGATGGCAAGTCCAGGGAACAGTTGATCACCGAGCTGCGCAGCGCATACGAACGCGGCGCGAGCATCCGCACACTGGTGGCGTCGACCGGCCATTCCTACGGATCGATCCATACGATGCTGCGCGAGGCCGGCGCGACGATGCGAAGCCGCGGCGGACCCAACCACCGCGGGCGCCGCACCGCCTAGTGAACTGCGACCTCAGGGCTGCCGGACCGACGCCTCCACCAGGTCGAGGACCGCGCTGAGTCTCTCCGGATCGTCACCGGAGGCCAGCCGGGCCACCAGGCCGTCGAGGACCAATTCCAGGTAGGTCCGCAGCACGTCGCCGTCGACGTCGTCACGCAGTCGCCCGGCCTGCTTCTGGCGGCGCAACCGTTCCTTGGTCGCGGCCGACAGTTCCGCCGACCGCTCCGCCCAGCCCTGGCTGAACGCCGGGTCATTGCGGAGCTTGCGGGCGATCTCCAAACGCGTGGCCAGCCAATCGAATTGGTCCGGCGCGGCGAGCATGTCCCGCATCACCTGGATCAGGCCCTCGCGCGCGGCGACGTCGGCCATCTTCTCGGCGTCCTCGCGGGCGAGCTCGAAGAACAGCGTGTCCTTGTCGCGGAAGTGATGAAAGATCGCGCCGCGCGACAGCCCGATGGTTTCCTCGAGCCGCCGCACGGTCGCGCTCTCATATCCGTACTGTGCGAAACACCGGCGGGCGCCGTCGAGGATCTGACGACGGCGCGCCGCCAGATGATCGTCGGTCACCCGGGGCATGTCTGAACGTCTACGACTTCAGCATGTTGCGCAGCACGTACTGCAGGATGCCGCCGTTGCGGTAGTAGTCCGCCTCGCCGGGGGTGTCGATCCGCACCACCGCGTCGAATTCGACCTTCGATCCATCCTCTTTGGTGGCGGTGACCTTGACGGTCTTCGGCGTCTTGCCGTTGTTCAGCTCGGTGATGCCCTCGATGTCGAAGGTCTCGGTGCCGTCCAGCTTCAACGACGCCGCGGACTCACCCTGCGGGAACTGCAGCGGGATGACGCCCATACCGATCAGGTTGGACCGGTGGATGCGCTCGAAGGACTCGGTGATGACGGCCTTGACGCCCAGCAGTGCGGTGCCCTTGGCCGCCCAGTCACGCGACGAGCCGGAGCCGTACTCCTTGCCGCCGAGGACCACCAGCGGGATGCCGGCCTTCTTGTAGTTCTCCGACGCGTCGTAGATGAACGCCTGTGGCGCGTCTTTCTGGGTGAAGTCGCGGGTGTAGCCACCCGAGACGTCGTCGAGCAGCTGGTTGCGCAACCGAATGTTGGCGAACGTGCCGCGGATCATCACCTCGTGGTTGCCGCGCCGCGACCCCAGCGAGTTGAAATCCTTGGGCTGAACGCCGTTCTCCTCCAGGTACTGCGCCGCAGGCGTGCCCTTCTTGATGCTGCCGGCGGGCGAGATGTGGTCGGTGGTCACCGAATCGCCCAGCAGCGCAAGGACTCTGGCGCCCTTGATGTCGTCGACCGGCTCCGGATCGGCGGGCATGCCCTCGAAGTACGGTGCCTTGCGGACGTAGGTCGAGTCCTCGGCCCACTCGAAGGTGTTGCCCTCCGGCGTCGGCAGCGAGCGCCAGCGCTCGTCGCCCTTGAACACGTCGGCGTAGGAGTCGGAGAACATCTCCCGGTTGATCGACGACGCGATGGTCTCCTCGATCTCCTGGGCGGACGGCCAGATGTCGCGCAGGAACACGTCGTTGCCGTCGGTGTCCTGACCGAGGGGATCGGACTCGAAGTCGAAGTCCATCGTGCCGGCCAGGCCGTACGCGATCACCAGCGGCGGGGACGCCAGGTAGTTCATCTTCACGTCGGGGGAGATACGTCCCTCGAAGTTGCGGTTGCCCGAAAGCACCGCCGCGACCGACAGATCGTTGTCGTTGATCGCCGCCGAGATCTCGTCGGGCAGCGGGCCGGTGTTGCCGATGCAGGTGGTGCACCCGTAGCCGCCCAGGTAGTACCCGAGCTTCTCCAGGTACGGCCACAGGCCGGCCTTGTTGTAGTAGTCGGTGACGACCTGCGAGCCCGGAGCCATGTTGGTCTTGACCCACGGCTTGGTGGACAGGCCCTTCTCGACGGCCTTCTTGGCCAGCAGCGCCGCGCCGATCATCACCGACGGGTTGGAGGTGTTGGTGCACGACGTGATGCCGGCGACGACGACCGCGCCGTGGTCGAGCACGAACTCGCCGCGCTCCTCGGAGCTTACGGTGATCGGCTTGGACGGCCGGCCCTCGGAGCCGTTGGCCGCGGACGGCCGGGCGTCGGCCGCGCCGTCGTCGGCGAACGACAGCGATACCGAATCGCTGGCCGGGAACGACTCCTCGACGGCCTCGTCGAGCTTGGTCTCCGGCGCCGGGTGGTTCTCCTCGACGTAGTTGTGGATGTCCTTGCGGAACGCGTTCTTGGCGTCCGACAGCTCGATTCGGTCCTGCGGACGCTTCGGCCCGGAGATCGACGGGACCACGGTCGACAGGTCCAGCTCGAGGTACTCGGAGAACACCGGCTCCTTGTCCGGGTCGTGCCACATGCCCTGTTCCTTGGCGTACGCCTCGACCAGCGCCAGCTGCTCGTCGCTTCGCCCGGTCAGCCGCAGGTAGTTGATGGTCTCCTCGTCGATCGGGAACATCGCTGCGGTGGAACCGAATTCGGGGCTCATGTTGCCCAGCGTGGCGCGGTTGGCCAGCGGCACCTCGGCCACGCCCTTGCCGTAGAACTCGACGAACTTGCCGACCACCCCGTGCTTGCGCAACATGTCGGTGACCGTCAACACGACGTCGGTGGCGGTGACGCCGGGCTTGATCTCACCGGTGAGCTTGAAGCCGACGACGCGGGGGATCAGCATCGAGACGGGCTGGCCGAGCATCGCGGCCTCGGCCTCGATGCCGCCGACGCCCCAGCCCAGCACGCCGAGGCCGTTCTCCATCGTGGTGTGGCTGTCGGTGCCCACACAGGTGTCCGGGTAGGCCACGCCGTCGCGGGTCATCACGACACGGGCCAGGTACTCGATGTTGACCTGGTGCACGATGCCGGTGCCCGGCGGCACGACCTTGAAGTCGTCGAAGGCGCCCTGGCCCCAGCGCAGGAACTGGTAGCGCTCGCCATTGCGTTCGTATTCGAGTTCGACGTTGCGTTCGAACGCGTCGGCGCGGCCGAAGACGTCCAGGATCACCGAGTGGTCGATGACCATCTCGGCGGGGGAGAGCGGATTGACCTTGTTCGGGTCGCCGCCGAGGGTCGCGACGGCCTCGCGCATAGTGGCGAGGTCGACGATGCACGGCACGCCGGTGAAGTCCTGCATCAGCACGCGGGCGGGGGTGAACTGGATCTCGATGCTCGGCTCGGCGTCGGCGTCCCAGTTCGCGATCGCCTCGATGTGCTCCTTGGTGATGTTGGCGCCGTCTTCGGTGCGCAGGAGGTTCTCGGCGAGCACCTTGAGGCTGTAGGGAAGTTTCTCGGTTCCGGGGACCGCGTCGAGGCGGTAGATCTCGTAGCTGTTGTCTCCGACCTTCAGCGTGTCCTTCGCCCCGAACGAGTTCAGGGATGAATTCTTGCTGCTCACATCAACTCCCGGATTTAGTTCTCACCGCGACGGGCTGTGTCGACGGCGTTGGATACCCTAACAGTACGCTTGTCCTGTAAATGATCCCAGGGTGGTCTCAGTCTGGTCTGAGTTCGGGCGTGCTGCCATGGGAACCGCATACCCATCGCGTACCTTGCTGATGTGTCCGGACTGACCTTCGTCCCATATCTGCCGACCTACATCCCGCCGGAACTGTGCCAGTCGGTCGGAGTGCCGATCGAGCCCGGCCGCCCGACGCCGGATGCCTGCATGGATATCGTGCGCGAGAACATCGCCGAGACGGGGGTCAGCGTGCCCGTCGGCACCGACCCGGAGGTCGCCGCGGCGCTGGAGCGCGTCGTCGAGGATGCCGAGGGCAAGGGCATCGACCTCAAGATCGTCGTGATCGACGGCAATCCGCCGATCCACACGCCGCTGCGCGATATCGCGACCGAGGTCGGGGAGGCCAATCCGGGATCGACCGTGCTGGCGATCAGCCCGTCGTTCGCCGGAACCTACAGCGCCGAGTTCGACCGAGTGACGCTGGAGGCGGGTGAGGACGTGGCCAAGACCGGCGACCCGGTGGTGTCGTCGCAGAATTTCGTGTCCGAGTTGACGACCTCGCACTTTGCGTGGACGCCATTCTCGATTGTGCTGATAATCGCCGTTGTTTTGGCCGTGGCCGGAACCCGGTTTCTGCAGAATTGGGGCAAACGGAACGCGTCGCCTGAACCCGCTGTGAGCAGCGCAGATTGACCACAGTCTGGCGGCACGCAAATTCAAAGATCACCATTTGATAACGCGGATCGCAATTACATTGTTGTAATTTGTGACTAAAGTTTCTTTAGCGTCAGATGTGACGTACGGTGCAATCGGTGCCTGTTGTTGCGGCTGTTCCGTATGTGACTCCTGTGCTCAGGCCCCGGCAATGTGCCGACACCTTCCGTGTGGAGCCTGAGGAGACCTGAGTCGTATGAGACGCACCCCTGGCGGCGCCTCCGCTTCGCGGCTGTGCGCTGCGTCCCTGGCCTTCGGCATGGTGATCACGGTGCCCAACCTGGCCCCGCATCTGGCGCTGGCCCAGCCGGCCCAGTCCGACGTCGCCCAACTGGTCACCGACGTCGCGAACGTCAACCAGCAGTTGCAGGATCTCGGCGCGCAGATCCAGCAGCAACAGGAGAGCGTGAACAAGGCGATCCTCGACGTGCAGACCGCCCGCGAGAACGCCGCCGCCGCGCAGCTGGAGGTCGACGCCAGCGCGCAGCGGGTGAAAGACGCCAACGCCGCGATCGCCGCCGCGCAGGGCCGGTTCGACAAGTTCGCCGCCGCGATGTACGTGCGCGGGCCGTCGAGTTCGTACCTGACGGCTTCGGATCCGTCCGACATCCTGCACACCGCCGCGTCCGGCAACGCCCTGTCGATCAGCTCGCAGAAGGTGATGGCCGATCTGCAGCGGGCCCGCACCGAGCAGGTCAACCGCGAGTCCGCGGCGCGGCTGGCCAAACAGAAGGCCGACGAGTCCGTCGTCGCCGCCGAGACCAGCCAGCAGGACGCGGTGAATGCGCTGACGCAGGCCCAGGAGACGTTCAAGGCCCAGCAGGTCGAACTGGACCGGCTGGCCGCGCAGCGCAAGCAGGCGCAGGAGAAGCTGCAGCAGGCCAGAACGCTGGCCGCGCCGACCGCGAACAAGACCGCCGCACCGGCGGGTGGCGCTGGATCCGCCGGACCCGCGCCCGCCGGTGAGAATCCCAGTTGGGACATCGACCCCACCACCGGGAACCGCGAGACCGCCTGGGACATGACGCTGCCGCAGATCCCGAGCGCGTTCGTCAGCGGCGATCCGATCCAGATCATCAACGCGGTCCTCAAGATCATCACGACCTCGGTCGAGATCACCCAGAACCTGGGCCGCAAGTTCCTGCAGAGCATCGGGCTGCTGCCCACCCCGACCGGCATCACCAACGGCGCGATCCCGACGCTGTACGGCAGGCAGGCCACCGAGTACGTGATCAAGCGCGGCATGTCGCAGATGGGTGTGCCGTACTCGTGGGGCGGCGGCAACGCGTCCGGACCGAGCCGTGGCATCGACTCCGGCGCCGGCACAGTCGGTTTCGACTGCTCGGGCCTGATGCTCTACATGTTCGCCGGCGTCGGCATCAAGCTCGACCACTACTCCGGCTCGCAGTACAACGCCGGACGCAAGGTGCCGTCGTCGCAGATGCGCCGCGGCGACATGATCTTCTACGGGCCCAACGCCAGCCAGCACGTCGCGATGTACCTCGGTGACGGCCAGATGCTGGAGGCCCCCTACACCGGCTCCGTCGTGAAGATCTCGCCGGTGCGCACCAGCGGTATGACCCCGTACGTGACCCGAATGATCGAGTGGTGATCCTCCTGCGTCGTTTCGTCATCGCACTGGCCACCGCCGCCGCCCTGCTGGCGGGGACGGTCGCGCCGGCAAGTGCCCAACCCGGAGGCGGAGCCTGGGATCCGCTGCTGCCGATGCGGCCCAGCGCGGGCGCGCCCGGGGATGCGCTCGCCATCGCGAACGCATCGCTGGCGGTGACCGCTCAGGCCACCCAGGCGACCATGAGCATGGGGCGCAAGTTCTTGCAGAGCCTCGGCTTGGTGGCACCCGACGCGCCCAGCGTCGCTCCGGGCAGCGTGCGTGGGTCGGCGGCCGTCGAGCACGTCATCAGGCGCGGCGCCGCGCGCCTCGGCACGCCGTACTCCTGGGGCGGCGGCAAACCCACCGGTCCGAGCACCGGCGTCGAGCGTGGTGCCAACATCGTCGGATTCGACTGCTCCGGGTTCACGCAGTATGCGTTTGCCGGTGTCGGTGTGCTGATCCCGAAGTACTCCGGCGATCAGTTCAACACCGGCCGACGGGTCCCGATCCAGCAGGCCAAGCGCGGTGATCTTCTCTTCTGGGGGCCTGGCGGCAGCCAGCACGTCGCGATCTATCTCGGCAACGGCCAGATGCTGGAGTCCGGCGGCACCGCCGACAAGGTCGTCGTCAGCAAGGTCCGGATGGCGGGCCTGCAGCCGACCGTGCAGCGCATCATCGAATCCTGAGCGGCACCTGAGCTGAACCTGAGCAGGGCCGGGCGACGTCGACGGATCCCGAAGCGCCTGGAATAGTTGACTCCGGGTGCGCGGCCCTGACCGGTCGGCGCCGAGATCGAGCTGGCATTACGGCGCATGTGGAAGGAATATTGATGACCTCACCGAGTGGACCGCAGGGCGCAGGAGGATATCCCGGACAGGCCCCGGCACCGGGCTACTCCGCGGGTGCACACGCCGCGCCGCAAGCGCAGTCCAACGGCGGTCTGCAGAACGAGGTGCACACTCTCGAGCGCGCGATCTTCGAGGTCAAGCGCATCATCGTCGGCCAGGACCAGCTCGTCGAACGGATGCTCGTCGGCCTGCTCGCCAAGGGCCACGTGTTGCTCGAAGGTGTGCCCGGCGTGGCCAAGACGCTGGCCGTCGAGACGTTCGCCAAGGTCGTCGGCGGTTCCTTCGCCCGCATCCAGTTCACCCCCGACCTGGTGCCCACCGACATCATCGGTACCCGCATCTACCGGCAGGGCAAGGAGGAGTTCGATATCGAACTCGGCCCCGTGGTGGTGAACTTCCTGCTCGCCGACGAGATCAACCGCGCCCCGGCCAAGGTGCAGTCGGCGCTGCTGGAGGTCATGGCCGAGCGCAAGATCTCCATCGGCGGCAAGACCTTCCCGCTGCCCACCCCGTTCCTGGTGATGGCGACCCAGAACCCGATCGAGCAGGAGGGCGTGTACCAGCTGCCCGAAGCCCAGCGGGACCGCTTCCTGTTCAAGCTCAACGTCGACTACCCGTCGCCCGAGGAAGAGCGCGAGATCATCTACCGGATGGGCGTCAAGCCCCCGGAGCCCAAGCAGATCCTCAACACCGGTGACCTGCTGCGGCTGCAGGACGTCGCCGCGAACAACTTCGTGCACCACGCGCTCGTCGACTACGTGGTGCGCGTCGTGACCGCGACCCGCGAACCGGAGAAGTTCGGGATGCCCGACGCCAAGGCGTGGATCGCCTACGGTGCGTCGCCGCGTGCATCGCTCGGCATCATCGCCGCGTCGCGCGCGCTGGCACTGGTGCGCGGTCGCGACTACGTGATCCCGCAGGACGTCGTCGAGGTCATCCCCGACGTGCTCCGTCACCGGCTCGTGCTGACCTACGACGCGCTGGCCGACGAGATCTCCTCCGAAACCGTGGTCAACCGGATCCTGCAGACGGTCGCACTGCCCCAGGTGAATGCGATTCCACAGCAAGGACATTCGGTGCCGCCCGTAGTCCCGGCCGCCGCAGCTGCGGCGGGCGGTCGCTGACCTGGTGGCCCGCACAACTCGCTCGGTGGACCTTCCGTCGATGAAGCGGGGGGAGATCCGCGACCCCGCGCTGTCGGCGGCGCTGCGCAAGCTCGAGCTGACCGTGCGCCGCAAGCTCGACGGCGTACTGCACGGCGACCACCTCGGTCTGCTGCCCGGGCCGGGTTCGGAGCCGGGGGAATCGCGCATCTACCAGCCCGGCGACGATGTCCGGCGGATGGACTGGTCGGTCACCGCACGCACCACCCACCCGCACGTACGGCAGATGATCGCCGACCGCGAGCTGGAGACCTGGCTGGTGGTCGACGTGTCGGCCAGCCTGGACTTCGGCACGACCGGCTGTGAGAAGCGGGACCTGGCAGTGGCCGCGGCCGCGTCGATCGCGTTCCTCAACAGCGGCGGCGGCAACCGCATCGGCGCGATCGTGGCCAACGGCGACACGGTGCGGCGCGTCCCCGCCCTGTCCGGCCGCATGCACGAGCAGGAGCTGTTGCGCACCATCGCCACCATGCCCAAGGCGCCACCGGGGGTCCGGGGTGACCTCTCCGCCGCGATCGACTCGCTGCGCAGGCCGGAACGGCGCCGCGGCATGGCGGTGATCATCAGCGACTTCCTCGGGCCGATCAACTGGATGCGCCCGCTGCGGGCCATCTCGGCGCGTCACGAGGTCCTCGGTATCGAGATCATCGACCCGCGTGACGTCGAACTTCCGCCCGTCGGCGACGTCGTGCTGCAGGACACCGAGACGGGACGCACCCGCGAGTTCAAGATCGACGAGCAGTTGCGGGCCGATTTCGAGAGGGCCGCCGCCGCACATCGCGCCGACGTGGCCCGGACCTTCCGGCGCTGCGACGCGCCGCTGCTGACGTTGCGCACCGATGGGGACTGGATCGCCGATGTAGTGCGGTTCGTGGCCAACCGACGCCGGGGCGCCCTGGCCGCGCGATGAGCGCACCGCCGATGACCGTAAACGACGAAATGACAACTGACGCATGACTTTACCGTTGCTCGGCCCGATGTCGCTCTCGGGTTTCGAACACCCGTTGTTCTTCCTGTTCTTCATCGTCGTCATCGGGCTCGTCGCGCTCTACATCGTCGTGCAGCTGGCCCGCCAGCAGCGGATGCTGCGCTTCGCGAACATGGAGCTGCTGGAGAGCGTGGCGCCGAAACGGCCCAGCCGCCTGCGGCACCTCCCGGCGGCGCTGACGATCCTGTCGCTGGTGTCGTTCACCATCGCGATGGCCGGACCCACCCACGACGTGCGCATCCCGCGCAACCGTGCGGTCGTGATGCTCGTCGTCGACGTGTCGCAGTCGATGCGCGCGACCGACGTCGCGCCGAACCGGCTGGCCGCCGCACAGGAGGCGGCCAAGCAGTTCGCCGACCAGCTGACCCCCGGCATCAACCTCGGCCTCATCGCCTACGCAGGCACCGCGACGGTGCTGGTGTCGCCGACGACCAACCGCGAATCGACCAAGACGGCGATCGACAAGCTGCAGCTCGCCGATCGCACCGCCACCGGTGAGGGCATCTTCACCGCGCTGCAGGCCATCGCGACGGTCGGCGCCGTGATCGGCGGCGGCGACGAGCCACCGCCGGCGCGCATCGTGCTGATGTCCGACGGCAAGGAGACCGTTCCGTCCAACCCGGACAACCCGAAGGGCGCCTACACCGCCGCGCGCACCGCCAAGGACCAGGGAGTGCCGATCTCGACGGTGTCCTTCGGCACCCCGTACGGCTACGTCGAGATCAACGACCAGCGCCAACCCGTGCCGGTGGACGACGAGATGCTCAAGAAGATCGCCGACCTGTCCGGCGGCGACGCGTTCACCGCGTCCAGCCTCGAGCAGCTCAAGCAGGTGTTCACCAACCTGCAGGAGCAGATCGGCTACGAGACCATCAAGGGCGACGCCAGCGTCGGCTGGCTGCGCCTGGGCGCGCTGGTGCTGGCCCTGGCCGCGCTGGCCTCGCTGCTGATCAACCGTCGACTGCCCAACTAAGGCGATTTCTTAAGAACCGTGGCGAACCGTTAAGTTGGCGGACATGACATCTCCCGCATTCGTCTCTCGTTCGGTGCTCGTCACCGGCGGCAACCGGGGCATCGGTCTGGCCATCGCGCAGCGGCTCGCGGCCGACGGCCACAAGGTCGCGGTGACCCACCGCGGATCCGGCGCCCCCGAGGGGCTGTACGGCGTCGAGTGCGACGTGACCGACACCGCGGCCGTCGACCGGGCGTTCACCGAGATCGAGGAGCACCAGGGACCGGTCGAGGTGCTGGTGTCCAATGCCGGGATCTCCAAGGATGCGTTCCTGATGCGGATGACCGAGGAGCGGTTCACCGATGTCATCGACGCGAACCTGACCGGCGCGTTCCGGGTGACCCAGCGTGCGTCGCGCAGCATGCAGCGCAAGCGGTTCGGCCGGATCATCTACATCGGTTCGGTGTCCGGCATGTGGGGCATCGGCAACCAGGCCAACTACGCCGCCGCCAAGGCCGGCCTGATCGGTATGGCCCGCTCGATCTCCCGGGAGCTGTCGAAGGTCAACGTCACGGCCAACGTGGTGGCGCCCGGCTATATCGACACCGAGATGACCCGCGCGCTCGACGAGCGCATCCAGCAGGGCGCACTCGACTTCATCCCGGCCAAGCGTGTCGGCACCGCCGAGGAGGTCGCCGGCGTCGTCAGCTTCCTGGCATCCGAGGACGCGAGTTACATCGCCGGGGCGGTCATCCCCGTCGACGGCGGCATGGGAATGGGCCACTAGGCCCGGCGGCAGAGCCCCTCTGAGGAAAAGGACTTCACCAAGATGACAGGCATTCTCGAAGGCAAGCGGATCCTGGTCACCGGGATCATCACCGACTCGTCGATCGCGTTCCACATCGCGCGGGTCGCGCAGGAGGCCGGCGCGGAGATCGTCTGCACCGGCTTCAACCGGATGCGGCTCATCGAGCGCATCCTGGACCGGCTGCCGACCAAGCCGCCGCTGCTGGAACTCGACGTGCAGGACGAGTCGCACCTCGACAGCCTGGCCGACCGGATCACCGAGGTCATCGGTGAGGGCAACAAGCTCGACGGCGTGGTGCACTCGATCGGCTTCATGCCGCAGACCGGCATGGGCATCAACCCGTTCTTCGACGCGCCGTACGAGGACGTCGCCAAGGGCATTCACATCTCGGCCTACTCGTACGCGTCGCTGGCCAAGGCCGTGCTGCCGATCATGAACCCGGGTGGCGGCATCGTCGGCATGGACTTCGACCCGACGCGTGCGATGCCTGCCTACAACTGGATGACGGTCGCCAAGAGCGCGCTGGAGTCGGTCAACCGGTTCGTCGCCCGGGAAGCCGGGAAGGTCGGGGTGCGCTCGAACCTCGTTGCCGCGGGCCCGATCCGCACGCTGGCGATGAGCGCGATCGTCGGCGGTGCGCTGGGTGACGAGGCGGGCGCGCAGATGCAGCTGCTCGAAGAGGGCTGGGACCAGCGCGCGCCTCTCGGCTGGAACATGAAGGACCCGACACCGGTGGCCAAGACGGTGTGCGCGTTGCTGTCCGACTGGTTGCCCGCCACCACGGGCACCGTGATCTTCGCCGACGGCGGCGCCAGCACCCAGCTCCTGTGATGAGTTCCCGTGCGGTTTGACGCGCTGTTGCTTCTGTCGTTCGGCGGCCCGGAGGGCCCCGAGCAGGTGATGCCGTTCTTGGAGAACGTCACCAGGGGGCGCGGAATCCCCAGGGAGAGGCTCGAATCGGTCGCCGAGCACTACCTGCATTTCGGGGGAGTGTCGCCGATCAACGGGATCAATCGTGAGCTGATCTCCGCGATCGAGGCCGAGCTGGCCCACCGCGGCGAGTCGCTGCCCGTCTACTTCGGAAACCGCAACTGGGAACCGTATGTCGAGGATGCTGTTGCCGCGATGCGCGACAACGGAATCCGCCGAGCTGCGGTGTTCTCGACCTCCGCGTGGGGCGGATACTCGGGCTGCGCGCAGTACCAGGAGGACATCGCGCGCGGCCGTGCCGCCGCCGGGCCCGACGCGCCGGAACTGGTGAAGCTGCGGCAGTTCTTCGACCACCCGTTGCTGATCGAAATGTTCTCCGACGCGATCGCCGATGCCGCCGCGACCCTGCCCGCCGACCTGCGAGACGACGCGCGCCTGGTGTTCACCGCGCACTCCATTCCGCTGCGGGCTGCGAACCGTTGCGGCCCAGATCTTTACGAGCGCCAGGTCGGCTATACCGCGGCGCTGGTCGCCGCGGCGGCCGGCTACCGCGAGTACGACCAGGTGTGGCAGTCGCGTTCCGGACCGCCGCAGGTGCCGTGGCTGGAACCCGACGTCGGCGACCATCTGACGACGTTGGCCGCCAACGGAACCCGCGCGGTCATCGTGTGCCCGATCGGTTTCGTCGCCGACCACATCGAGGTGGTGTGGGATCTGGACAGCGAACTCGCCGAACAGGCCGCCGAGGCGGGCATCGCGTTCGCACGGGCATCGACCCCGAACGCGTCGCCGCGCTTCGCCCAGCTGGTGGTGGACCTGATCGACGAACTGCGCCTCGACCGTCCCGCGCAGCGGGTCGCGGGCCCGAATCCGGTGCCGGGCTACGGCTGCAGCGTCAACGGGGCGTTCTGCACCGAGCTGTGCGGTTCCTAGGTGTAACTGACCTGAGAGGTTAGGTCCGCCAGGCCGAGTGCAGGATCGCGTCCACCGCGGCCAGCCGCGCCGTGCGCACCACCGAGATCAACGGGCGCAGTGCATCGCCGGCCAACTGCATCTCCGAGGAACTCTGTAGCCCGCTCGGGATCAACCCCGAGCTGACGGTGATGATCGCGTCGATGTGCGCGGCGTTCTCCAGCACGCGTACCGCGCGCATCGGCGCATGGTCGGGGATGCGGTGCATCTTGGTCGAGTCGAGCACCTGCTCGACCAGCAGGTGCGGGTCGGCGATCTCGACGCCCGAGGTGCCCGCCCGCAGTGCACCCAGCGCGTCCGCCGCGGACCGTACAGCGTCGCGGAGCTGGTACTCGGCCTCGCCGAGATCGAAGTGCCCGGCCGGGGGAGCCGAACCGAACGAGTACACCGTCCACGACAACCCGCTCAACTCGGCGTCGTACTCCGCGTCGTCGTCGGTGTCGAGCGAGTCGGGATAGCTGTCCTCGTACTCGTAGTCGGGTACCAGCCCGATCGAACCGTCGAGCCCCTGCACCACCACCGCCTCGCCCGCGGCGATGGCGTCGCGCCCGAATTGCGTACCCGCAGGCAGGCCCCGGACGTCACCGGGCACCGGCAGTGCCAGCGAGATCGTCGGCTGCGACGCGCCCCGCGCGGATGCCGTGCGCAGTGTCTGAAGGAGCGACACCGAGGCCGCGTCGTCGAGATCCGGCCACGACAACCCCGTGCGGTCAGCCGCCGCGGAATCGTAGGCGGTCACGGAATGCCTTGGCGTCCATAGGGACAACGCGTCCAAGACGTCGTCGGGCGCGGCCGTACCCGCCAGCCAGGCGTTGGCCCACACCGATAGCGAAACACTCGGACACCACATGATGGCTGCAGTGTAGTTGTTACCGGCGCATCCACGCGGCGCCGCGATAGGCTGGCGTCATGCCTGTCCCGCTGATCTGGCTGATCGCAGCGCTGGCGCTGGCCGGCGCCGAGGCGTTGACCGGCGACCTGTTCCTGCTGATGCTCGCCGGCGGGGCCCTGGCCGCCGCGGGGTCGAGCTTCGTGCTGGACTGGCCGATCTGGGCTGACGGCCTGGTGTTCCTGGTGGTCTCGGTGCTCCTGTTGGTCGGTGTTCGCCCTGCGCTGAAACGCCGGATGCAGTCGGGCACGGGGCTTCCGGAACCGGCCCGGGCTCTGGAGGGCAGGAGCGCCCTGGTCCTCGACCGGGTGTCGCAGCACCACGGCCAGGTGAAACTGGACGGCGAGGTGTGGACGGCGCGGCCGGTCAACGAAAACGAAGTCTACGAAGCCGGCGACCATGTGACCGTCGTGCACATCGACGGAGCGACGGCGGTCGTGTCCAAGATCGGGTAGACAAGATCAGATAGACCCCGGAAGGAGTCCATCGTGGACGGAGCTATCGCAGGGTTGGTGCTGCTGGCAGTCTTGGTCGTGTTCGCAGCGATCGTGGTCGCGAAGTCGGTGGCCCTGATCCCGCAGGCCGAAGCCGCCGTCATCGAACGGCTCGGCCGGTACAGCAAGACCGTGTCGGGCCAGCTCACGCTGCTGCTGCCGTTCGTCGACCGCATCCGCGCCCGGGTGGACCTGCGGGAGCGGGTGGTGTCGTTCCCGCCGCAGCCGGTGATCACCGAGGACAACCTGACCGTGCAGATCGACACGGTGGTCTACTTCCAGGTCACCAATCCGCAGGCCGCGGTCTATCAGATCAGCAACTACATCGTCGGTGTGGAGCAGCTGACCACCACCACACTGCGCAACCTCGTCGGCGGGATGACGCTGGAGCAGACGCTGACCTCGCGCGACTCGATCAACACCGCGCTGCGCGGGGTGCTCGACGAGGCGACCAACCGGTGGGGGCTGCGCGTCGCGCGCGTCGAGTTGCGCAGCATCGACCCGCCGCCGTCGATCCAGGACTCGATGGAAAAGCAGATGCGCGCCGACCGCGAGAAGCGCGCGATGATCCTGACCGCCGAAGGTTCTCGCGAGGCCGCCATCAAACAGGCCGAAGGCCAGAAGCAGGCGCAGATCCTCGCCGCCGAGGGCGCCAAACAGGCCTCGATCCTCGCCGCCGAGGGCGACCGGCAGTCCCGCATGCTGCGCGCCCAGGGTGAACGCGCGGCCGCCTACCTGCAGGCCCAAGGGCAGGCGAAGGCCATCGAGAAGACCTTCGCGGCGATCAAGGCGGGCCGACCCACCCCGGAGTTGCTGGCCTACCAGTACCTGCAGACGCTGCCGGAGATGGCCAAGGGCGAGGCGAACAAGGTCTGGCTGGTACCCAGCGATTTCGGCTCCGCGCTGCAGGGATTCACCAAACTGCTGGGCGCGCCGGGGGAGGACGGCGTGTTCCGCTACACCCCGTCGCCGGTTGACGACGTACCGCTGAAATCCGACGACGACGAAGTCGCCGACTGGTTCTCCACCGAGACGGATCCGGCGATCGCGCAGGCCGTCGCGAAGGCCGAGGCCGAGGCCAGGGCCCCGGTTCCCGGGCCGCTGGACGGGCCGCGGGAGTTCCCGTCGCTGGCACCGCAGCCCGCGCCCGCGACGCAACCCAACCCCGAACAATGAGCGCGCTGACGTCGCGCCGGACGTACGCGATCCTGGCCGCCATCCAGGCCGCCGACGCGGCCGCGTCTGTCAAACCGATCCCACCGGTCGCCCAAGCCTTGGAGGCGGTCGAACTGCCGAGACGGCTGTGGCCCGTGCTGCCGGCGGTGAAGGCGGCCTCCGCACTCGGTCTGCTCTCGGTGTACCGCTTCCCGAAGCTGGCGCGGCTGACCACGTTGATGCTGACGGTCTACTTCGTGCTGGCCACCGGATCGCACATCCGCGCAAGGGACTGGAGCCCGGGCCTGGTCGCCGCGTCGTCGTTCCTCGGACTGTTCGGCGCGATGACCGTCAAGGGGCCGTCAGCGAGCTAGCGGAGTCCGCGTCCCGGCGCCTGCGATGCATCCAGAGGTCGACGCCGAGCACGGCGAACCCCACCGCGGCGGTGCACAGCGACACCAACAGCAGCATCGGACTCACCTGCCCGGTCAGCGCATCGCCGAGGATCACGACCGCCGCGGTGCCCGGCAGCACCCCGAACAAGGTGGCCAGCGTGTAGGGCAGCACCCGTACCGAGGACGCGCCGGCGGCATAGTTCAGCACCGAGAACGGCAGCGCGAAGATCAGCCGCGCCGAAAAGACCACCGGCCAGCCGCGTTCCCGCAGCCGCGCATCGATGCTCGCGACGCGCGGGTGTGTGACGAGCTTATTGACCTGCCAGCCTGCGACCCGCACCAGCAGCAACGCGAGCACCGCGCTCAGCGTGCTCGCGAGCACTGCGATCGGGATGCCCAGCGCCGGGCCGAACAACAGCCCGGCCGACAGCGTGAACACGGTGCGCGGGAACGGGAACACCGTCACCAGTACGTGCGCGACGAAGAACACCAGCGGGAACCACGGACCCGCCGAGGTAGCCCAGTCACGCACCTGCAGCGCGGTCGGCAGCGGGACGAGATAGGCAACTGCGATGAGAATCACAATCGTCGATGCGAGCGCGATCAGCCGGGTCCTGGGCACCGTCGCCAGCATCGCGACGACCGCGGCGAACGCGGTACGGAGTGTGCTGACTACGGTTTTCACGGTTCCCCAGCCTACGGCGCGTCGGCGAACAGGCGGTGTCGGCGCGGTGTGCGATGTGCGCACCGCCCCCCGCTGCTGTGATGGTCATCATTTAGCCTGATGGCTGTGCAGAATCCCAGCGCCGGCAGTGCCGCAGGTGTAGCTGACTCCGATCTGGACCGATGGCGCTCCGCCGTGGCGGCCGTGTTGGCGAAGTCCACCAAGAAGGACCCCGCCGAACTGGGCCCCGAACCCGAGCGTCTGCTGGACTCCGGGACCTACGACGGGTTCCCCATCCGGCCCCTCTACACGAGCCGCGACGAGATCGCCGAGCCCGCACTGCCGGGCCGGTGGCCGTTCGTCCGCGGCGGCGACGCGCTGCGTGACGTCAAGGCCGGCTGGAAAGTGGCCGACGTCTATCCGGCCGACCCCGCCGACATCGCCGAGGCCAACGGCTCGATCCTGCTCGGCCTCACCGAGGGCATCAGTGCCCTGGTGCTGCGCATCGGCGCCGACGGGGTCGCGCCGACCGACCTGGAGCAGCTGCTCGACGGCGTCTACCTCGACCTGGTGCCGATCGTGCTGGACAGCGACGGCACCTCCTACGGCGCGGCCGCCGGCGCCCTCGTCGGGCTGCTGACCGGCCTCGACGACGACCAGCGCAGCCGGCTGTCGATCGACCTCGGCGCCGACCCGCTGACCGCGCCGTTCGCGGGCGCGAGCGCACCGTGCCTCGAGGAGGTCGTCGCCACCGCGCAGAGCGTGCTCGGCCACGACGGCCATGTCCGGGCGATCACCGTCGACGGCCCCGCCTTCCACGATCTGGGTGCCAACGCGGCGCTGGAACTCGGCGCCGCGATATCCGCGGGCGTGGCCTACCTGCGTCACCTCGTCGACGCCGGGGTGCCCAGCGGCGCGGCGCTGCGCCAGATCAGCTTCCGCTTCGCCGTCGACGACGACCAGTTCTCCTCGATCGCCAAACTGCGTGCCGCCCGGCAACTCTGGGCCCGTGTCGCCGAGGTCGTCGGTGACGCGGACTCGGGTGCGGCGACCGTGCACGCCGTCACATCGCTGCCGATGATGTCGCAGCGGGATCCGTGGGTGAACATGCTGCGCACCACCGTCGCGGCCTTCGCCGCCGGGGTCGGCGGCGCCGACATCGTGCAGGTGCACCCGTTCGACGTCGCGATCGAGGGTGGATTCCCGGGCACCGCGCGCAGTTTCGCCCGCCGCATCGCCCGCAACACCCAGCTGCTGCTGCTCGAGGAGTCGCACATCGGGCGCGTTCTCGACCCGGCGGGCGGCTCGTGGTTCGTCGAGGACCTGACCCGGTCGCTCGCCGAGCAGGCGTGGACGCACTTCCAGCGGATCGAGGCCGACGGCGGATTCGAGGCCGCCCACGACCACATCCGGGCGCAGATCGCCGAGGTGGCGCAGCGCCGGGCGGCCGACATCGCCCACCGGCGAACCTCGATCACCGGCGTCAACGAGTTCCCGAACCTGTCCGAACCGCCTCTGCCGCAGGGGAACCCGCTACCGAACGTGTCCCGCTACGCTGCGGGCTTCGAGGCGTTGCGGGATCGTTCCGACGCGTTCCTGGCCCAGCACGGGGCGCGACCCAAGGCTGTGCTGCTTCCGCTCGGGCCCCTGGCCGAACACAACATCCGCACCACCTTCACGGCGAACCTGCTGGCTTCCGGCGGTATCGAGGCCGTCAACCCCGGACCGCTGGACGCCGCCGGCGTCGCGGCCGCGGTCACGGATGCGGCGAGCACCGAGATCGCGGTGATCTGCGGCACCGACGCGCGCTACGCCGAGGAGGTGTCTGCCGTCGTCGACGCGGCCAGAGCGGCTGGAGTGAAGCACGTGCTGCTGGCCGGGCCCGAGAAGGCCCTCGAAAAGGCCGATACCGCTGCGCAATCCAAGCCCGACGGCTACCTGACCGCGAAAATTGATGCGGTGCAAGCGTTGTCGGACCTGCTGACCCGATTGGGGGCGTGACATGACTGCCACGGAACCGAAGAAGATCGAATCCTTCGCCGACGTTCCCCTCGTCGGTGAGACGACTCCGGCTCCGCCTGCGGCGTCCGAGGTGACCGCGCAGGTATCGGCCGCAGCGGCCGCGCACGGGTACTCCACCGATGACCTGGACTGGACCACCCCCGAGGGCATCGACGTCAAGCCGGTGTTCATCGGTGCCGACCGCGCCGAGGTCGCCGCCGCCGGCTACCCGCTGGACTCCCTGCCGGGTGAGCCGCCCTTCGTGCGCGGCCCGTACCCGACGATGTACGTCAACCAGCCGTGGACGATCCGCCAGTACGCGGGCTTCTCCACCGCCGCCGAATCCAACGCGTTCTACCGGCGCAACCTCGCGGCCGGCCAGAAGGGTCTGTCGGTGGCGTTCGACCTCGCCACCCACCGCGGATACGACTCCGACCACCCGCGGGTGGCCGGTGACGTCGGCATGGCCGGGGTCGCGATCGACTCGATCCTCGACATGCGCCAGCTGTTCGACGGGATCGACCTGTCCAGTGTGTCGGTGTCGATGACGATGAACGGCGCGGTGCTGCCGATCCTCGCGCTCTACGTCGTCGCCGCCGAGGAACAGGGCGTGCCGCCGGAGAAGCTGGCCGGGACCATCCAGAACGACATCCTCAAAGAGTTCATGGTCCGCAACACCTACATCTATCCGCCGAAGCCGTCGATGCGGATCATCTCCGACATCTTCGGCTACACCAGCGCGAAGATGCCGAAGTTCAACAGCATCTCGATCTCCGGCTACCACATCCAGGAAGCCGGCGCGACCGCCGATCTGGAGTTGGGCTACACGCTGGCCGACGGTGTCGAGTACATCAAGGCCGGTCTGGACGCAGGCCTGGACATCGACAAGTTCGCGCCGCGGCTGTCGTTCTTCTGGGGCATCGGCATGAACTTCTTCATGGAGGTCGCCAAGCTGCGCGCCGGGCGTCTGCTGTGGAGTGAGCTGGTCGCGCAGTTCGACCCGAAGAGCTCCAAATCGCTGTCATTGCGCACACATTCGCAGACCTCCGGCTGGTCGTTGACCGCCCAGGACGTGTTCAACAACGTCGCGCGCACCTGCATCGAGGCGATGGCCGCGACCCAGGGCCACACCCAGTCGCTGCACACCAACGCCCTCGACGAGGCGCTGGCGCTGCCCACCGACTTCTCGGCGCGCATCGCCCGCAACACCCAGCTGCTGCTGCAGCAGGAATCGGGCACGACGCGCCCGATCGATCCGTGGGGCGGGTCGTACTACGTGGAGTGGCTGACCCACCAGCTGGCCGAGAAGGCCCGCGGCCACATCCGCGAAATCGCCGAGCACGGCGGTATGGCGCAGGCCATCAACGCGGGCATCCCGAAGATGCGCATCGAGGAGGCCGCCGCGCGCACCCAGGCCCGGATCGACTCCGGCGCGCAGGCGCTGATCGGTGTGAACAAGTACCAGGTCACCGAGGACCAGGAGATCGAGGTCCTCAAGGTCGAGAACAGCCGGGTGCGCGCAGAACAGCTCGCCAAGCTGGAACGGCTGCGTAGTGAGCGGGACGAGGCCGCCACCCAGGCGGCGCTGGCCGAACTGACCCGCGCTGCCGGGGAGAACACCTCGGCAGGGCCGGATGGGCTGGGCAACAACCTGATGGCGCTGGCCATCAACGCCGCCCGGGCGCACGCGACGGTCGGGGAGATCTCCGATGCGCTGGAGAAGGTCTACGGAAGGCACGTGGCCGAGATCCGCACCATCTCCGGTGTGTACCGAGACGAGGTGGGCATGGCAAGCAATGTCAGCGGCGCGACCGAACTGGTCGAGAAGTTCGCCGAGGCCGACGGCCGCAGGCCGCGCATCCTGGTCGCGAAGATGGGCCAGGACGGCCACGACCGCGGCCAGAAGGTCATCGCGACCGCGTTCGCCGACATCGGCTTCGACGTCGACGTGGGCTCGCTGTTCTCCACGCCCGAGGAGGTCGCGCGTCAGGCCGCCGACAACGATGTGCACGTCGTCGGCGTGTCCTCGCTGGCGGCGGGCCACCTGACCCTGGTGCCCGCGCTGCGTGACGCGCTCGCCGAGGTCGGGCGACCCGACATCATGATCGTCGTCGGCGGGGTGATCCCGCCCGGGGACTTCGACGAGCTCTACGCGGCCGGGGCGACGGCGATCTTCCCGCCTGGCACCGTGATCGCCGACGCCGCCATCGGCTTGTTGACCAAGCTCGCCGAACGCCTCGGCTACAGCCTGAGCTAGATGAACCAGCCGGTCGGCGAACTCGCCGCTGCACTGCGCTCGGGGGACCGCTCAGCGCTGGCTCGGGCCATCACCCTGGTGGAGTCGACGCGCGCTGACCATCGGCAGCGGGCGCAGGAACTGCTGCTCGAGCTGATGCCCGAGGCGGGCCGCGCGATGCACGTCGGCATCACCGGCGTTCCCGGCGTCGGTAAGTCGACGACCATCGAGGCGCTCGGCAGCCACCTGATCGAGCGGGGCCACCGGGTGGCGGTGCTCGCTGTGGATCCGTCCTCGACGCGCACAGGCGGATCGATCCTCGGGGACAAGACCCGGATGGCCAAGCTGGCGGTACACCCCGACGCCTACATCCGTCCGTCGCCGACGTCGGGCACCCTCGGCGGGGTCGCCAAGGCGACGCGCGAGACGATCGTTTTGCTGGAGGCCGCCGGGTACGACGTGGTGCTGGTCGAGACCGTCGGGGTGGGGCAGTCCGAGGTGACGGTTGCCAACATGGTCGACACCTTCGTGTTCCTGACGCTGGCCCGGACCGGTGACCAACTGCAGGGCATCAAGAAGGGTGTGCTGGAGCTGGCCGACATCGTCGTGGTCAACAAGGCCGACGGCGAGCACGCGGTGGAGGCCAAGGCCGCCGCCCGCGAACTGGCCGGCGCCATCAGGCTCATCTATCCACGCGAAACCCTCTGGCGTCCACCGGTTTTGACGATGAGTGCGCTGACCGGGGCGGGTCTGGCCGAGCTCTGGGACGCCGTGCTCAAGCACCGGGAGGTGCTCACCGAAGCCGGCCGGTTCGACGCCCGCCGCCGCGACCAGCAGGTGGAATGGACGTGGTCGATGGTGCGTGACACGGTGCTCGACCGGGTGTTGTCGAGTCCGGGGGTGAGGGCGATCCGCGACGACGTCGAGCGTCAGGTGCGCGACGGTGAACTCACCCCGGCGCTTGCCGCGCAGCAGATTTTGGACGCCGTCGCGCCTTCCGGTTGAGCCCGCGGCTAACAAATCGGTAACAGCCGGATTGTTTGCCGCACATCGGGGTAAATTCACCACTGTGACGGGTGTCAATTCCCGGGAGTGCGACGAGGCGCTCTCACACGGTCACGGCGGCCATCTGCCCCGGGGCGTACAGGGCGCTGCTGACCCCAATTTCACCCTCGCAGTCCGAGCCTTCGCGCAGATGTTCCCGCATCGCCGCTTCGGCGGGGGAGCGCTGTCGGTGTACCTGGACGGTGAGCCCGTCGTCGACGTGTGGACCGGGTGGGCCGACCGCAAAGGCAAGCGCCGCTGGACCGCCGACACCGCGCCGATGGTGTTCTCGGCGACGAAGGGTGTGGCCGCCACCGTCATCCACCGGCTGGCCGATCGCGGGCTCATCGACTACGACGCACCCGTGGCCGAGTACTGGCGCGAGTTCGGCGTCAACGGCAAGGCCACGATCACGGTCCGCGAACTGATGCGGCACCGGGCCGGGCTGTCCCAACTCAACGGTGCGGCCAAGACCGACCTGATGGATCACCTCGCGATGGAGGAGCGGCTGGCCGCGGCCCCGGCGAGCTGGCTGGTCGGCAAGCCCGCCTATCACGCCTTCACCTTCGGCTGGTTGTTGTCCGGCCTGGCGCGGTCGGTCACCGGTGTCGGGATGCGCGAGCTGATCCGCACCGAGGTGGCCGCGCCGCTGAACACCGACGGCATCCACCTCGGCAGGCCTCCGGTACAGGCGCCCACCCAGCCGGCGCGCATCATCGGTCCGCAGACCCGGCTGCAGAACCCGCTCTTCAACATGGTCGCCCCGCACATCGCCGCGCTGCCGTTCTCGGCGGGCTTCGGCGCGATGTACTTTCCGGGCGTCAAGAGCTTCGTGCAGGGCGACACACCGTTGCTCGACGGAGAGATTCCGGCAGCCAACGGCGTCGCGACCGCCAGGGCGCTGGCCCGCATGTACGGCGCGATCGCCAACGAGGGGCGTATCGACGGCCAGCAGTATCTGTCGCGCGACACCGCCACCCGGCTGATCGGGCGCCGCAGTCTGCGGCTCGACCACAGCATGGTGATGCCGCTGTCGTTCCACCTCGGCTATCACGGCCTGCCGATTCCCGGCCTGCTGCCCGGTTTCGGTCACGTCGGGCTCGGCGGGTCGCTGGGCTGGGCCGACCCCGACACCGGTCTGGCGTTCGGGTTCGTGCACAACCGACTGCTCACCCCGCTGGTGGTCAGCGACCAGGCCGGCTTCGTCGCCACCGCGGGATTGATCCGGCTCGGCGCGGCGTCGGCCCGCCGGAACGGCTACCGCCGGGTGCGCGAGTACGGCGCGCCGTTCACCGACGTCACCGCCGCCGCTGTCTGAAATCCCCGCGGTCTGAAATCCCCGCCGCTAGCTCCTGGCGTTCGAGAACCACCTGGTCTTGATCCGCCAGGAATGTGCCGAGGTCAGTGCGAAGCCGGCGCCACAGGCACACGCGAAGATCCACACCAGTGTCGTTCCGTGGACCGTCTGCAGAGCCGGGACGAACGCGGTGACGATCCGCACGATGCACGCGAGGATGCCCATCGCCGACGCGAACAGGTACACGTTCGCGATCGCCCGCGACCGGGGGTCGGTGCGCAGGATCAGCAATGCTCGAGATCCGTATACCAGCAGGTAGATCAGCATGCCGCAGAGCATCAGCCAATACACGTTCAACCACAGATCGGTGGGTACGTCGAAGAAGTCCGGCCGGTAGATGTGGGCGCCGTTGCCGATCCAGAAGGCCGCGAGCAGCAACGGGATGCACAGTGTCGCAGGCAGTTCGATGTGCTTGCGGAACCGTTGCTGCATTGCATGGTCTTGTTCCAACCTGCCGACGGTGTTGTACACGACGGCCGACGCGGCGACGATGTAGCAATCGTGGCCCAGGTAGTCCTCGAGGTTCCACTTGCCCGTCAGCGAGTACAGCAACGGGCCGAGGGTCTCGGAGGCCAGCGGGGACATCAGCAGCACCGCGGCGCCCTGCAATGCGATATTCAACGTCGCGGCGACTTCCCACCGGCACGACCACGTGACGCGGCGAATCCACAGACTCCACCCGATACACAGGAGTGTGATCGCGATCAGAGATGCCAGAGCCATGTAATTCGCTTTCGGACTGAACTAGTTCAGCAAATTGTATGCGGGTTGCGGGCTAGAGCGGCGGAGCGTCGGGGCGTGGCGCCAGGTCGGACAGCCTGGTGCGCTGCCGCGTAGCAGCCCTTACAGTGGAATCCGGCAGTGTAACGACCCCGAGGGGCGGGGTGCCGGACGCTTCGACGTAGCTCCACACTTCCTGTCGGCTCATCAGGCCGAATTGGATTTGAAGGTCGGGGTAGCTAAGGGAAAAGCGATCAGCCACGAGGCGAAGTTCCTCGGCATTTGGATAATCGGCCTCTTTAATTCGCCGATAATAAGTACTGCTGGAAATACCCAGCGCATCGAATATGTCTTTAGCGTCGATTTCTCCGTCGAGGAGGTAGTCGAGCAGGGCTTTCAGCTGTCTGCCGTTCTCGTCCGTACGGGGCATCAGAACACCATAAACCCTGATCCCGACCGCGGGGAGCCCCTCCCGGCAAATGAAGAACACGTTCTTAATTGACCCAGCCGTCACAGTTGTGGGAGGTCTCTCCCAAAAATGGGACATTCGCTGTACGGTATGCCCATGGTCGCTCCATACATCGCAGACGAGGTCAAACAACGGCCCGTCTCCACCGCGCCGGCGGCGCTCGACATCTTCGACCGGTCTTCGGCCGAAGCGCTGCCAGATCAGCTAGAGAAGTTCACAACTGCCCCTTCGAGCGAACTGACCGAGGAAATTGAAGCCGCAGCCTCCTGGCTCGGCGTGCAGATCGAAGAGATTCTGCTGGCTGCATTCGGGCGCACGCTCGGACGCACGCGCGGTGAAGGAGCTGTGGCCGTCGATGTCACGGGCGGTCAGCGTTGGCTGAGCCACCCGGTGACCCTGTTGTGTGCGGACGCGGGCACGGCGGGGCCCTCGGAAATGCTGCAGGGCGCCCACGCCGCCCTGGCGACAGCCCCCGGTCGCACCGGGGAGCCCGCAGAGGTGTTGCTGAACGTCTCTGCCGGCGAACTCGTCGACGAGCCGGCCGGCCGTGCCCTGGAGCTTCGGGTGCAGCGCCTCGACGGCGGACTTCAGATCGACTGGTGGTACGACGCGCAGCGGTTCGACGCGTACTCGATCGAGGAGATGGCCGAGCAGTTCCCGCTGGCCGTCATCGACATCACCTCGGACGCGGCGGCGCCGCTGTAGGGGCGCGGCCCGCCGTAAGCCCACTTCGCAACGAAACGACCCGACGCGGCGTCGCCGTGGTGAAACCACCACGGCGGCGCCGCTAAACTGTTCGGCAACGGCGTCGATCCGGCCATCACCGGGGAGTCTTCGGAAGAACAGCGTGGGCCCGAGTAAAGCGGCGGGCCCCGCCCAGTAGAACCGAACGGCCGGGCCCGTCACAGCCCAGATTCGAGTGGCGCACACCATGTGTGCGCAAGCGGGGTGGTACCGCGGCGCTCGCGCACCTGCGCGACGTTCGTCCCCGTGCCTAGATCGTGTGATGGCACAGGAGACGCAGCACGTGACCGCATATCCCAAACCCGCCTCCGGCGCGCCGAGTTTCCCCGCGTTGGAGTCCGAGGTCCTCGGCTACTGGGACAGCGACGACACCTTCCGCGCCAGCGTTGCGCGGCGCGACGGTTCGCCCGAGTACGTGTTCTACGACGGGCCGCCGTTCGCCAACGGTCTGCCGCACTACGGCCACCTGCTGACCGGCTACGTCAAGGACATCGTTCCCCGCTACCGCACCATGCGCGGATACAAGGTCGAGCGCCGGTTCGGCTGGGACACCCACGGCCTGCCGGCCGAACTCGAGGTGCAGCGTCAGCTCGGCATCACCGACAAGGCCCAGATCGAAGAGATGGGCATCGAGAAGTTCAACGACGCGTGTCGGGCATCGGTGCTCAAGTACACCGACGAATGGCGCGACTACGTGACCCGCCAGGCCCGCTGGGTCGATTTCGACAACGACTACAAGACCCTCGACATCGGCTTCATGGAGTCGGTGATCTGGGTGTTCAAACAGCTGTGGGACAAGGGCCTGGCCTATGAGGGCAACCGCGTGCTGCCCTACTGCTGGAACGACGAGACGCCGCTGTCCAGCCACGAGCTGCGGATGGACGACGACGTATACCAGAGCAGGCAGGACCCGGCGCTCACCGTCGGGTACCGCGTGACAGACGGGCCCGTCCCGGATCTCGTCGGCGCCTACCTGCTGATCTGGACGACCACCCCGTGGACGCTGCCGTCCAACCAGGCTGTGGCGGTCAATCCCGAGATCACCTACGTCGTGGTGGAGGCCGACGGTCGCCGCTATGTGCTCGCCGAATCGCGCCTCGGCGCCTACGCGCGTGAACTCGGCGAGGAACCCACGGTCGTGGCGACCTACACCGGCCGTGAACTGCTCGACGTGCGGTACGCACCGCCGTTCCCGTATTTCATGGACTCGGCCAACGCGTTCCGGGTGCTTCCCGGTGAGTTCGTCAGCACCGAGGACGGCACCGGGCTGGTGCACATGTCACCGGCCTACGGCGAGGACGACATGGCCACCGCGCAGGCGGGCGGCATCGAGGCCGTGACGCCGGTGGATTCCAAGGGCCGCTTCGACTCGACCGTGCCCGACTACGCCGGCCAGCACGTGTTCGACGCGAACCCGCAGATCATCCGCGATTTGAAGAACGGCACCGGGCCCGCCGCCGCGAACGGTGCGGTGCTGCTGCGTCACGACACCTACGAGCACTCGTATCCGCACTGCTGGCGCTGCCGGAACCCGCTGATCTACCGCGCCGTGTCGTCGTGGTTCATCAAGGTCACCCAGTTCCGCGACCGCATGGTCGAACTCAACCAGGAGATCACCTGGTACCCCGAGCACGTCAAGGACGGGCAGTTCGGTAAGTGGCTGGCCGGTGCGCGGGACTGGTCGATCTCGCGAAACCGCTACTGGGGCAGCCCGATCCCGGTGTGGAAGTCCGACGACCCGGCCTATCCGCGGATCGACGTGTACGGCAGCCTCGACGAACTCGAGCGCGACTTCGGGGTGCGCCCCGACAATCTGCACCGGCCCTACATCGACCAGCTGACACGGCCCAACCCCGACGACCCGACCGGCAAATCGACGATGCGGCGCATCGAGGACGTGCTCGACGTCTGGTTCGATTCGGGGTCGATGCCGTACGGGCAGGTGCACTACCCGTTCGAGAACGAGCAGTGGTTCGAGTCGCACTTCCCGGGCGATTTCATCGTCGAGTACATCGGGCAGACCCGCGGCTGGTTCTACACCCTGCACGTGCTGGCCACCGCGCTGTTCGACCGCCCCGCCTTCCGCACCTGCGTATCGCACGGCATCGTGCTCGGCAACGACGGCCAGAAGATGAGCAAGTCACTGCGCAACTACCCGGATGTCAACGAGGTGTTCGACCGCGACGGCTCCGACGCGATGCGGTGGTTCCTGATGGCCTCGCCGATCCTGCGCGGCGGCAACCTGATCGTCACCGAGCAGGGCATCCGCGAAGGTGTGCGACAGGTGTTGCTGCCGCTGTGGAACGCCTACACGTTCCTGGCGCTGTACGCGCCGGAGAAGGGCACGTGGCGCACCGACTCGACGAACGTGCTGGACCGCTACATCCTGGCCAAGCTCGCGGTGCTGCGTGACCAGCTGACCGCGTCACTGGACGTGTGCGACATCTCCGGCGCGTGCGACCAGCTGCGCCAGTTCACCGAGGCGTTGACGAACTGGTATGTGCGGCGGTCACGTTCGCGCTTCTGGGAAGAGGACGCCGAGGCGATCGACACGCTGCACACGGTGCTGGAGGTCACCGGACGGCTCGCCGCGCCGCTGCTGCCGCTGATCTCCGAGGTGATCTGGCGGGGCGTGACCGGCGAGCGATCGGTGCACCTGACCGACTGGCCCGAGGCCGACCTGCTGCCCGCCGATCCGCAGCTGGTCGCCGACATGGACCTGGTCCGTGAGGTGGCGTCGGTCGGTTCGTCGCTGCGCAAGGCCAAGAAGCTGCGGGTGCGGCTGCCGCTGCCGAAACTCACTGTGGCGGTGGATGACCCGAAGCGGCTGGAGCCCTATCGGGATTTGATCGCCGACGAGCTGAACGTGAAGTCCGTCGAGCTCACCGCCGACATCGCGACCTACGGCAGGTTCGAGCTGACCGTCAACGCCCGCGTCGCGGGCCCGCGCATCGGCAAGGACGTCCAGGCCGCGATCAAGGCGGTCAAGGCCGGCGAGGCCGTCGTCAACGGCGACGGAACCCTGACCGCCGGGCCGGCGGTGCTGCTGCCCGAGGAGTACAGCTCGAAGTTGGTCGCCGCGGATGCGGAATACACCGCGGCGCTGCCCGACGGTGCCGGGTTGGTGGTGCTGGACGGCACCGTCACCCCGGAACTGGAGGCCGAGGGGTGGGCCAAGGACCGTATCCGCGAGCTGCAGGAGCTGCGCAAGTCGACGGGGCTTGAGGTCTCCGACCGGATCTCGGTGGTGATCTCGGTGCCGCCGCAGCATCAGGAGTGGGCGCAGACCCACCGCGATCTGATCGCGGGGGAGATCCTCGCGACCAGATTCGAGTTCGGCGAGCCCGACGGCGGGGCCGAGATCGGCGACGGCGTGCGGGTGGCGATCACGAAGGCTTAGCCGGCGGTGACCCGCGCGGCCCGCCCTGAGAACTCGACGACGTCGCCGGCACGCAGCTGCCTGCCGCGGCGCTGCTCGGGTTCGCCGTTGACGGTGACAGCACCGTCGGCGATCACCGTCTTGGCGTCGGCGCCGGAGTCGATCAGGTTCGCCAGCTTCAGGAACTGGCCGAGCCTGATGGTCTCGTCGCGGATCGCCACATCGAAGGGTTCGGCGCTCGGGTGTGCCACACCGGCCACGCTAACGGCAACGCCCTAGCATCTGCAGCTGTGGCCGCTCGATGGGTCCTGCACCTGGACATGGACGCGTTCTTCGCGTCCGTGGAGCAGTTGACCCGCCCGACGCTGCGCGGACGTCCGGTGCTCGTCGGCGGTCTGGGCGGCCGCGGCGTGGTCGCCGGTGCCAGCTACGAGTCCCGGGTGTTCGGCGCCAGGTCGGCGATGCCGATGCACCAGGCCCGCCGGCTGGTCGGCGCGGCGGCGGTCGTGCTGCCGCCGCGCGGCGTGGTCTACGGGCTGGCCAGCCGCCGGGTGTTCGAGACGGTGCGCGCCAGAGTGCCGGTGCTCGAACAACTTTCGTTCGACGAGGCGTTCGGCGAGCCTGACGTGCTCATCGGTGCCTCGCCCGGGGAGGTGGCGGAGTTCTGCCAGCAGCTGCGTGCCGACGTCGCCGCCGTCACCGGGCTGGTCGCCTCGGTGGGCGCCGGGTCGGGCAAACAGATCGCGAAGATCGCCTCCGGGCTCGCCAAACCGGACGGCATCAAAATCGTCGCCCACGACGAGGAACGCGCGCTGCTGGACGACCTGCCGGTGCGCAAGCTCTGGGGCATCGGCCCGGTGGCCGAGGACAAACTGCACAAACTCGGTATCGACACCGTCGGCGGGTTCGCGGCGCTGTCGGACACCGAGGTCGCCAACATCCTGGGCCCGACCGTCGGGCCGGCACTGCACCGGTTGGCCCGCGGCATCGACGATCGCCCGGTCGCCGAGAACGCCCCCGCCAAACAGATCAGCGCCGAATCGACGTTTCCCGAGGATCTGACCACGCTGCGCCAGCTGCGCGATGCGGCCGGGCCGATCGGCGAGCACGCCCACCGCAGACTGCTCAAGGACGGGCGCGGGGCACGCACCGTGACGGTGAAGCTCAAGAAGTCCGACATGAGCACGTTGACGCGGTCGGCCACGCTGCCGTACGCGACGACCGACGCGGGCACCCTGATCGCGACCGCGCACCGGCTGCTTCTCGACCCCGTCGACATCGGGCCCGTCCGTCTGGTCGGGGTCGGGTTCTCGGGCCTGTCCGACATCCAGCAGGAATCACTGTTCCCCGACCTGGAAGCGGCGACCACCGAGGAACTGACCAGCGTCGGGCCGTCCTCGCCGGCACCGCCGCAGCCGGGTCCGGTCGGGCCCGCGTGGCGGATCGGCGACGACGTGTCCCACACCGAGTTCGGCCACGGCTGGGTTCAGGGCGCCGGACACGGCGTGATGACCGTGCGATTCGAGAGCCGGGCCACCGGGCCGGGCCCGGCGCGCACGTTCCGCGACGACGACCCGGCGCTGTCCCGGGCGAATCCGGTCGACTCGCTGGACTGGCCGGACTACGTCGAGGAGATGACCGGCGCCGAGAGCTGATCAGCCCCAGCGGTCGAAGAACTCGGCGACGGAAGAGCCCGCGCCCAGCGCGGCCATCAGCAGCACCCGCGCCTGGGGCGGCCGCAGGTGCGTGGCGACCACCGCACCGGCGTCGACCAGGTCGCGGCCCGGGCCGTAGGCGGGGCGGACCGTGCCACCCGGCACCCGTGTCGACACCACCACGGAGACCCCGTCGCGGCAGTGTCGGCGCACCCCGTCGATCAGGGCCGCCCCGGCGTTGCCCGACCCGAGGGCCTGCAGCACGATCCCGCGCGCCCCGGCGGCCACGCACGCGTCCAGTGCCGCAGTGTCGGCGCCAGGGTAGGCCGCGACGATGTCGACCCGCGGCGCTGCGGCCGCCGACAGCGGACCGACGTACGGGCGGGCCTTGTCGGCCGAGAGCTGCTGTCCGGCAAAGCTCTGCAGGTCGGTCGTGGCGACCTTGTGTACGCCGAGCGGCTCGAACACGGTGCCGGCGAAGCTGACCACGACGCCGATACCGCGCGATTCGGGCCTGGCCGCGAACTCCAGCGCGGCCGCCAGATTGGCGGGTCCGTCGGCGTCGTCGGCGTCGGCGCTTCGCTGCGCCCCGGTGAGCACCACCGGCGCGGTCCCGGAGTACGTCAGCTCCAGCCAGAGCGCCGTCTCCTCCATGGTGTCGGTGCCGTGCAGCACGACGATGCCGTCGGTGCCGGCGCGGTCGGACGCCTGCCACACCGCGCCGGCGATCCGGTCCCAGTCGGCGGGCGTGAGCTGCGAGCTGTCCACCGCCAGCGCGTCGACGACCTCGACGTCGAACCCCGCCGTCAGGTCGGCTCCCGACCGGGTGGGGCGTAACACATCGTCGGCGTCGGAACTGGTCGAGATGGTGCCACCGGTGGCGATGACGACGAGATGACCCATGCGCGGAATTGTTCCCCACCGCCTCTTTGCGATGATGGGGGCGTGACAGATGAATCATCGAGCCCGGTCGGCCCCGCGACCGGTGACGACCCGGCGGACACCCCGGCCCCGGCCGAGCCGGCGCCGCCGCGCCGCAGGATTCGTCTGCTGCTCGCCGTCGCGGCGGTCGTGCTGATCCTCGACGTGGTGACCAAGGTGCTCGCGGTCGAGCTGCTCAAGCCGGGTCAGCCGGTGTCGATCATCGGCGACACGGTAACGTGGACGCTGGTGCGCAACTCCGGCGCGGCGTTCTCGATGGCCACCGGATACACCTGGGTGCTGACCCTGGTCGCGACCGGCGTGGTCTTCGGCATCATCTGGATGGGACGCAGGCTCGTCTCACCCTGGTGGGCGCTGGGCCTCGGCATGATCCTCGGCGGCGCGCTCGGCAATCTGGTGGACCGGTTCTTCCGCTCTCCGGGTCCGCTGCGCGGCCACGTCGTCGATTTCCTGTCCATCGGGTGGTGGCCGGTGTTCAACGTCGCCGACCCCGCTGTCGTCGGTGGAGCGATCCTGCTGGTGGTGCTGTCGTTGTTCGGCTTCGACTTCGATACGGTCGGCCGGCGCCAGCCGGACGCCAGTGATGAGGTCGGCCGGCGCCAGCCGGACGCTAGTGATGAGGTCGGCCCGGCCAAGCCGGACGTCGAACCCGGGCACGGATGACCACGCGGTCGATGCCCGTGCCCGAGGGGCTGGCCGGGATGCGGGTCGACGCCGGCCTGGCCCGGCTGTTGGGGCTCTCGCGGACGGCCGCGGCCGCCATCGCCGAGGAGGGCGGCGTCGAACTCGACGGAGCGCCGGCGGCCAAGTCGGACAAGCTCGTCGCGGGCGCCTGGCTCGAAGTGCGGTTGCCCGCCCCACCGGATCCGGTGGAGAACACCCCGGTCGAGATCGAGGGCATGGGGATCCTGTACTCCGACGACGACATCGTCGCGGTCGACAAGCCGCCCGGTGTCGCGGCCCACGCGACGGTCGGCTGGCACGGTCCCACGGTGCTGGGCGGGCTCGCCGCGGCCGGGTTCCGGATCAGCACGTCCGGCATCCACGAACGCCAGGGCATCGTGCACCGGCTCGACGTCGGCACCTCGGGTGTCATGGTGGTCGCGCTGTCGGAGCGCGCCTACACCGTGCTCAAGCGGGCGTTCAAGCAGCGCACGGTCGAGAAGCGCTACCACGCGTTGGTGCAGGGCCATCCCGACCCGTCCAGCGGCACCATCGACGCCCCGATCGGCAGGCACCGCGGGCACGACTGGAAATTCGCCGTCGTCGAGGACGGCAGGCACAGCGTCACGCACTACGACACGCTGGAAGCCCACCGCGCCGCGAGCCTGCTCGACATCGAGCTCGAGACCGGCCGCACCCACCAGATCCGGGTGCACTTCGCGGCGCTGCACCATCCCTGCTGCGGGGACCTGACCTACGGGGCCGATCCGACCCTGGCCAAGAAGCTCGGTCTGGAACGACAGTGGCTACATGCCCGGTCGCTGGCGTTCGCGCACCCCGCCGACGGCCGTCGGGTCGAGTTCACCAGCCCGTACCCGGCGGATCTGCAGCACGCACTCGATGTGCTGCGACAGCACGAATTGTGAGGAGAGGGCTCCTTTTCGGCGCCGGCGCCTACCTGATGTGGGGTCTGTTCCCCGCATTCTTCCCCCTGCTCAAGCCCGCGGGTGCGCTGGAGATCCTCGCGCACCGCATCGTCTGGAGCTTCGTGCTGATGGTCGTGGTGGTGGCCGCGGTGCGCCGGATGCGCGACATCGCGGCGATCACCGGCCGGACCTGGCTGCTGCTGATCGCGGCATCGGGACTGATCGCCGCGAACTGGCTGATCTACGTCTATGCCGTGAACAACGGCCATGTCGTCGACGCGGCGCTGGGCTACTTCATCAACCCGCTGGTGTCGATCGCACTGGGGTTGGTGATCTTCCGGGAGAAGCTGAACCGCTGGCAGTTCAGTGCCCTGGCGATAGCGGTGGTCGCCGTGGTGATCCTGACGGTGCAACTCGGTGAGCCACCGCTGGTCGGGATCGGGCTGGCCCTGTCGTTCGGGCTGTACGGCGCGGTCAAGAAACTGGTGCCGACCGACCCGCGGGTCAGCGTCGGTGTCGAGGCCGCGATCGCGACACCGTTCGCGATCGCGTATCTGGTGGTACTGCAGGCCACCGGTGGCGGCACGCTGACCGGGCACGGCGGCGGACATGTCGCGTTGCTGGTGTTGTCCGGGGTGCTCACGGCGCTGCCGCTGCTGCTGTTCGCCGGTGCGGCGCAACTGCTTCCGATGGTCACGCTGGGTCTGCTGTTCTACGTGACGCCGGCGATGCAACTGACCTGGGGCGTGGTGGTGGGCCGGGAGCCGATGCCGCCGATGCGCTGGCTCGGCTTCGCGTTGATCTGGGTCGCACTGGCGGTCTTCACCGTCGACGCGGTGCGTCGCGCGCGGGCCGATCGGCACGCCGTAGAGGCATGATCTGCCGATTATTTGCACACGGGATTGTTGACCCTGGAGTAGCTATGCCCTAGCGTTTGCCCGTGCACAACGAGACGCTCGCGGTCACCGGGGGGCGTAAACGCGGGCGTCCGGCGGGATCGGACTCTGAGCAAACGCGCCGGACCATCCTGGCCGCTGCTCGCGACACCATCGCCGAACGCGGGTACCGGGCCGCGACGTTCCAGCTGATCGCGCAACGCGCCGGGGTCAGCAGGCCGACGCTGCACTACTACTTCGACACTCGTGAGGAGCTTTACGACACGCTGCTCGCCGACGTGTGCGCGCGGGTCCGCCAGTGTGCCGAGGTCGCCGCCGGGGAAGGGTCGCTGCGGCGGCAGTTGGCGGCGTTCACGTCGGAGTTGGGCCGGCTCGGCGCCGCTGAGCCGGCGATGATGAAGCTCGTGGTCACGGCGCGTATCGACCACCATCGCGCCCAGTACCGGCACGATGCGGCCGCCGAGATCGTGGCGACGGTGCACGGGTTCTACGACGCGGCGGTGGCCGATGCCGCGCGGCGCGGCGAGCTGCCGGCGGGCACCGATCCGCGGGCGGTGTCCGACATGCTCTCGGCACTGTTCTGGGGGCTGGGTTTCCACGCCGGATTCCTGACCCCCGGGACGCCTGTACACAACGCTCCTGAGGTAGCCAGGCAATTGCTCGCTCTGCTCGACGGGGGATTGCTGAACGGATCGCTCGGCGCGCCGTCGGCGACGTGATCCGGCGAACCTGAGACACGCGCCGCGACACGCCGAGCGCTGTCGGTGCGCGGCCATAGACTGGCGACCCTATGAGCGGGTCATTCGTGCATCTCCACAATCACACCGAGTACTCGATGCTCGACGGCGCCGCGAAGGTCAAGCCGATGCTGGCCGAAGCGCAACGGTTGGAGATGCCCGCCATCGGGATGACCGACCACGGAAACATGTTCGGCGCCAGCGAGTTCTACAACGCCGCCACCGACGCCGGGATCAAGCCGATCATCGGCATCGAGGCCTACATCGCCCCCGCGTCGCGCTTCGACACCAAGCGGGTGCTGTGGGGCGACCCGAGCCAGAAGAGCGACGACGTCTCCGGTAGCGGTTCCTATACCCACATGACGATGGTCGCGGAGAACGCGACCGGGTTGCGCAACCTGTTCAAGCTGTCGTCGCTGGCGTCGTTCGAGGGCCAGCTCGGCAAGTGGTCCCGCATGGACGCCGAGATCATCGCCGAGCACGCCGAGGGCATCATCGCCACCACCGGCTGCCCGTCCGGTGAGGTGCAGACCCGGTTGCGCCTGGGCCACGAGCGCGAGGCGCTCGAGGCGGCCGCGAGATGGCGCGAGATCTTCGGGCCCGAGAACTTCTTCCTCGAGCTCATGGACCACGGCCTCGACATCGAACGCCGGGTCCGGGAAGGGCTGCTGGACGTCGGCCGCAAGCTCGGTATCCCGCCGCTGGCCACCAACGACTGCCACTACGTCACCCGCGACGCGTCCCAGAACCACGAGGCGCTGCTGTGCATCCAGACCGGCAAGACGCTGTCGGATCCGAACCGCTTCAAGTTCGACGGTGACGGCTACTACCTGAAGTCCGCGGCGGAGATGCGCGCGCTGTGGGACGGCCAGGTGCCGGGAGCATGTGATTCGACGCTGCTGATCGCCGAGCGGGTGCAGTCCTACGCCGACGTGTGGACCCCGAAGGACCGGATGCCGGTCTTCCCCGTGCCCGAGGGGCACGACCAGGGCACCTGGCTCACCCACGAGGTCGCCGCGGGTCTGCAGCGGCGGTTCTCCGGTGGCCCGGTGCCCCAGGAGTACACCGATCGCGCCACCTACGAGATCAAGGTCATCTGTGACAAGGGCTTCCCGGCCTACTTCCTGATCGTCGCGGACCTGATCAACTACGCGAAATCCGTCGGTATCCGGGTCGGGCCGGGCCGTGGTTCGGCGGCCGGCTCGCTGGTCGCGTACGCGCTGGGCATCACCAACATCGACCCGATCCCGCACGGCCTGCTGTTCGAGCGCTTCCTGAACCCGGAACGGCCGTCGGCCCCCGATATCGACATCGACTTCGACGACCGCCGCCGCGGCGAGATGCTGCGCTACGCGGCGAACAAGTGGGGCAGCGACCGGGTGGCCCAGGTCATCACCTTCGGCACCATCAAAACGAAAGCCGCGCTGAAGGATTCGGCCCGCGTGCACTACGGCCAGCCGGGCTTCGCGATCGCCGACCGCATCACCAAGGCGCTGCC
Organism: Mycolicibacterium parafortuitum; assembly: GCF_002086815.1. GTDB lineage: Bacteria > Actinomycetota > Actinomycetes > Mycobacteriales > Mycobacteriaceae > Mycobacterium > Mycobacterium parafortuitum. Next base: position 164,175 of record NZ_MVID01000007.1, on the reverse strand, counting down.
GCCGCCGATCATGGCCAAGGACATCCCGGTGTCCGGCATCACCGACCCCACCCACGAGCGGTACAAAGAAGCCGCCGAGGTCCGCGCGCTGATCGACACCGATCCCGACGTGCGGACCATCTACGAGACCGCGCGCGGCCTCGAAGGCCTGGTGCGTAACGCGGGCGTGCATGCGTGTGCGGTGATCATGAGCTCCGAGCCGCTGATCGACGCGATCCCGCTGTGGAAGCGTCCCCAGGACGGCGCGGTGATCACCGGATGGGACTACCCGTCGTGTGAGGCCATCGGCCTGCTGAAGATGGACTTCCTCGGGCTGCGGAACCTGACGATCATCGGCGACTGCATCGAGAACATCAAGGCCAACCGCGGCATCGACGTGGATCTGGAATCGCTCTCGCTCGACGACCCGAAGGCCTACGAACTGCTGGGCCGCGGCGACACCCTCGGGGTGTTCCAGCTCGACGGCGGGCCGATGCGTGACCTGCTGCGCCGCATGCAGCCCACCGAGTTCAACGACATCGTCGCGGTGCTGGCGCTGTACCGGCCGGGCCCGATGGGCATGAACGCCCACAACGACTACGCCGACCGCAAGAACGGCCGCCAGCCCATCAAACCGATCCACCCGGAGCTCGAAGAACCGCTCAAGGAGATCCTGGCCGAGACGTACGGCCTGATCGTCTACCAAGAGCAGATCATGTTCATCGCGCAGAAGGTCGCCGGCTACTCGATGGGTAAAGCCGACGCGCTCCGCAAGGCCATGGGCAAGAAGAAGCTCGAGGTCCTCGAAGCCGAGTACAAGGGCTTCCTGGAGGGCATGACCGAGAACGGCTTCTCCGCGGCGGCGGTGAAGGCGTTGTGGGACACCATCCTTCCGTTCGCCGGGTACGCGTTCAACAAATCGCACGCCGCCGGCTACGGGCTGGTGTCGTACTGGACGGCCTACCTGAAGGCGAATTTCCCGGCCGAGTACATGGCCGGCCTGCTGACCTCCGTCGGCGACGACAAGGACAAGGCCGCGGTCTACCTGGCCGACTGCCGAAGGCTGGGCATCACCGTGCTGCCGCCCGACGTCAACGAATCGGTGCAGAACTTCGCCTCGGTCGGTGACGACATCCGCTTCGGCCTCGGCGCGGTGCGCAATGTGGGCGCGAACGTCGTTGCCTCGCTGGTGAATACGCGTGAGGAGAAGGGTAAGTACACCGACTTCTCCGACTACCTGAACAAGATCGACATCACCGCGTGCAACAAGAAGGTCACCGAATCGCTGATCAAGGCGGGCGCGTTCGATTCGCTCGGCCATCCCCGTAAGGGTCTGTTCCTCGTGCACACCGACGCGGTCGACTCGGTGCTGGGCACCAAGAAGGCCGAGGCGATGGGGCAGTTCGACCTGTTCGGCGGGGGAGATAGTGACGGGGATGCCGGTGATTCTGCGTTCACCATCCGCGTGCCCGACGAGGAGTGGGAGGACAAGCACAAGCTCGCCCTCGAACGAGAAATGCTCGGTCTGTACGTGTCCGGGCATCCGCTCAACGGGGTCGCGCACCTGCTGGCCGCCCAGGTCGACACCCAGATCCCGGCCATCCTGGAGGGCGACATCGCCAACGACACCCAGGTCCGGGTCGGCGGCATCCTGGCATCGGTGAACCGGCGGGTGAACAAGAACGGTCTGCCGTGGGCGTCGGCGCAGATCGAGGACCTCTCCGGCGGTATTGAGGTGCTGTTCTTCCCGCAGACCTACTCGATGTTCGGCGCCGAGATCGCCGACGACGTGGTCGTGCTGGTCGGCGCGAAGGTCGCCAAGCGCGATGACCGGATCTCGTTGATCGCCAACGAACTCGTGGTGCCCGACTTCTCCAGTGCCCAGGCCAACCGCCCGGTCGCGGTGAGCCTGCCCACCCGGCAGTGCACCGTCGACAAGGTCACCGCACTCAAGCAGGTGCTGGCCCGCCATCCGGGCACTTCCCAGGTGCACCTGCGGTTGATCAGCGGTGAGCGGATCACCACGCTGGAACTGGATCAGTCGCTGCGGGTGACCCCGTCGTCTGCGTTGATGGGCGACCTCAAGGAGCTGTTGGGCCCGGGCTGCCTCGGCGGCTGACGGAATCATCCGTTCGGAGGACAGTTAACAGGCTTCCTGTCCGGGGCGGGACAACTAAGGTCGCCTCATGGCGTTGGTAGGCGCTGATACCGATCAGCTGCGCGCAACCGCGGCCTTGTTCACCCAGGCCGCGGACCGACTGCAGGAGTCCGTGCGAGTTCTCAACGGCCAGGTTGTCAACGCCGGTTTCTGGCACGGTCCCGATGCGCAGCGGTTCCGTTCGGAGTGGACCGGGCATTCGGTGTCGGCGATCAACGCCGCGGCACAGGGACTGCGTTCTGGCGCAGAAGCGTTGCGGCGCAACGCTGACGAGCAGGACAACGCCAGCCGGCCCGACGGCGGCAGTGGATCTTCGGCCGCCGCGTCGCGCGACTCGGCCTGCTACGAGCAGTCAGCTCGCGGCCTCAACGACATGTGGAACGAGATCTGTGACATTCCGGGTGACTCGTCCGGCTACCGGGTTCAGGAAGTCGAGGGTCCCGACGGTCAGACCCGCTACGTCGTCTACATCGCCGGGACCGCAAGTCAACTATTTGATGTGCCGAGCTGGTTCGCCAACCAGTCGGGCTTCAACAACGTTCACGCCGCGCGGGGTGCTCTCGACGTGCACCAGGTGAAGCAGTTGGAAAAGCTGATACCCGAGGGGGCGGAGGTGATGCTCGTCGGGTACAGCCAGGGCGGCATGGATGCCCAGAACATCGCGATGTCGGGCTGGCTGAACGTCACCCAAGTTGTCACGTTCGGCTCTCCGGTGCGCAGTGACCTCGATGTCTCAGCTGTGCACATCCATGCGAAGGGCGACAGCGTCCCTGGCAGTGCGGCGGGCAGCCCGGGACCGTATTCCGACTCGGCGATCGCGGCCGAGAACAACAGCGCGATCTTCCACGGCGAATCCGAGAATCACCGGCCCCAGCTGTTCAACGGAACGAACGTCCACTCGAATGCCTACGGTGACCTGTCGAAGAGTTTCGACACCGAAGCGGGTCGGGATGGGACACGCGCCGCCGACGCGGTGGACGGCCTCGACAAATTCCGAGGCAACGTCCGAAATGAGACCGATCTCACCTGAGGTTTGAGGCCTCAGCGGCGAAGAGAGTTGACCAGGCCGCCGCCGGCCCAGATCAGCGTGGCCATCGCGGCTGCGGTCAACACCGCCGGGGTCATGTGCGCGGTCACCAGCGCGACGACGGCGAACGTCAGGAAGCCGACGAGCAGGGCCACCACCTTGTAGGTGGGCCATTCCACTCCGGCGATGGAGATCGTCGACGCCGGCCGCGGTGCTGCTGCATGGAACTGTTCGGCGGTCGTCATGGGTTTCACGATAGCTCGCATCAAAGTTTTCGGCCAGCCGAAACACCGGATCAGGGGCTCCGATTTACATAGCTGTGCTAGGGACTGTTTTTGCCGCTGCGGCCTGCGGTGGCACCATTGATCGGGTGTCCACCGAGCTGAGCCCGAGTCCCCGTAGGGATCCCGCCGACGAGCGCTTGCGCGAGGACCAGATGGCCCTGGCGCCGCTGCGTGCCGCGGACATCGACGAGGCCGCTCAGCGAATTTCCGGTGTGGTGTCGCGGACGCCGCTGCAACTCAGCGACCGGCTGTCCGCGCTCACCGGCGCGAATGTCTACCTCAAGCGCGAGGACCTGCAGGCGGTGCGGTCCTACAAGCTCCGCGGCGCGTACAACCTGCTGATGCAGCTCACCCCGGAGGAGAAAGCCGCGGGTGTGGTCTGCTCGTCCGCCGGCAACCACGCCCAGGGGTTCGCGCTGGCATGCCGGTCGATGGGGGTGCACGGCCGCGTCTACGTCCCGGCCAAGACCCCCAAGCAGAAACGCAACCGCATCCTGTACCACGGCGGTGACTTCATCGAGCTGATCGTCGGCGGCAAGACCTACGACATGGCCGCCGAGGCCGCCCTTCAGGATGTCGCCCGCACCGGCGCCACGTTGGTACCTCCGTATGACGACCTGCGCACGATGGCCGGGCAGGGCACGATCGCCGTCGAGATCCTGGACGAGCTCGGCGCCGAACCCGATCTGGTGATCGTGCCGGTCGGCGGCGGTGGCTGCATCAGCGGCATCACCACGTACCTGGCCGAGCGCACCGCGACCACATCGGTGCTCGGGGTCGAGCCCGCCGGTGCCGCGGCGCTGGTCGCGGCGCTGGCCAATGGCAGGCCCGTGACACTCGACGAGGTCGACCAGTTCGTCGACGGTGCGGCGGTCGCGCGGATCGGCGAGAAGCCGTTCGCCGCGCTGTCGGCAGCCGGTGACATGGTGTCGATCACCACCGTCGACGAGGGCGCGGTGTGCACCGCGATGCTCGACCTGTACCAGAACGAGGGCATCATCGCCGAGCCTGCGGGCGCCCTGTCGGTGGCCGCGTTGCTCGACGCCGACATCGAGCCCGGTTCGACGGTGGTGTGCCTGATCTCCGGCGGCAACAACGACGTCTCGCGCTACGGCGAGGTGCTGGAACGGTCGCTCGTGCACCTCGGGCTCAAGCACTACTTCCTGGTCGACTTCCCGCAGGAGCCCGGCGCACTGCGCAAGTTCCTCGACGAGGTGCTCGGCCCGAACGACGACATCACGTTGTTCGAGTACGTCAAGCGCAACAACCGGGAAACGGGGGAGGCGCTGGTCGGGATCGAGATGGGCGCGGCCTCAGACCTTGAGGGTCTGCTCGAGCGGATGCACGCCTCGGAATGCCATATCCAGTTGCTGGAGCCGGGCTCGCCGACCTACCGCTATCTGACCTGACCCGCTATCCGGTCTGACGCAGTACGGCCACGGAGTGGCCGGGCAGGGTCGTCGTCTGCTCGCCGACCGACGGCGTGTCCCACGCCAGTACCACCTCGCCGGTGACGGGTGCGTCGACCGGTTCGGCACGAAGGTTGCAGGCTATCGCCAGCGCACCCCGGTGCATCACGAACCAGCCTGCGTTCTCGTCGAATTCGACGCGCAAGTGGTCCAGCCACGGGTCGGCCATATCGGGTTCGTCGCGCCGCAGCGCGATCAGATCCCGGTAGAACGCCCGCAGCCGGGCGTGGTCGCCCTCTGTGGTCTCGGCCCAGTCCAGCTTCGAGCGCTCGAACGTCGCCGGGTCCTGCGGATCGGGGATCTCGTCGGCGTCCCACCCGTGTTCGGCGAACTCACGCTTGCGCCCCTCGGCGGTGGCGCGCGCCAGCTCGGGTTCGGGATGAGAGCTGAAGAACTGGAACGGCGACGACGACGCCCACTCCTCACCCATGAAAAGCATTGCGGTGTAGGGCGAGCCGAGCGCCAGCGCCGCCTTGACCGCCAGCTGGCCGGTGGTCAGGTTCTGCGAGGGACGGTCTCCGATGGCCCGATTGCCGACCTGGTCGTGGGTCAGCGTGTACGCCAGCAGTCGGGTGGCCGGGATCGTCGCGGTGTCCAACGGCCGGCCGTGTCTGCGGCCGCGGAACGACGAGTAGGTGCCGGCGTGGAAGTAGCCGTGCCGCAGTGTGTCGGCGAGTGTCGCCAGCGTGCCGAAATCGCCGTAATAACCCTGCCGTTCGCCGGACACGGCGGAATGGATCGCATGGTGGATGTCGTCGTCCCACTGTGCGGTCATGCCGAGTCCGCCCTGCTCCCGCGGGGTGATCAGCCGCGGATCGTTCATGTCGCTCTCGGCGACCAGCGACAGCGGGTGTCCGAGTTCGGTTGACAGCGCGTCCGTCTCGGCGGAGAGCTCCTCGAGAATGTGCACCGCGGTGGTGTCGACCAACGCGTGCACCGCGTCCAGGCGCAGCCCGTCGGCGTGGAAGTCGCGCATCCAGCGCAGCGCGCAGTCGAGGATGTAGCGGCGGACCTGGTCGGCACCGGCGTCGGCGATGTTGATCGACTCGCCCCACGGGTTGGAGCCGGTGGACAGATACGGCCCGTACTTGGGCAGGTAGTTGCCGGACGGCCCGAGATGGTTGAACACCGCGTCGATCAGCACACCGAGCCCGCGGGCGTGGCACGCATCGACGAAGCGCACCAGCCCGTCCGGGCCGCCGTACGGTTCGTGCACGGCATACCAGAGCACGCCGTCGTAGCCCCAGCCGTGCGTTCCGCTGAACGCGTTGACCGGCATCACCTCGACGAAGTCGACGCCGAGCTCCACGAGCTGGTCGAGTTTGTCGATGGCCGAATCGAAGGTGCCCTCGGTGGTGAAGGTCCCGATGTGCAGTTCGTAGATCACTGCACCCTCGATCGAGCGGCCCTGCCACCCGTCGTCGGTCCACGCGTCCGCGCGCGGGGACCACAGCTGGGAACGCTCGTGTACGCCACCGGGCTGCCGGGGTGAACGCGGATCGGGCAGCACGGTGGGGTCGTCGTCGAGCACGAAGCCGTACCGCGCGTCGGGCGCCGCGTCGACGCGCGCATGCCACCAGTCGTCGTCGCCGCGGGTCATCGGATGCAGTGCGCCGTCGACGTCGAGGCGCACCCGCTCGGGACGTGGTGCCCATACCGAGAACTCGTGGTCAGCCATCAGGTCCTCACCAGCAGTGCGACGGGCAGGTCGGTGAACAGTTCGGCGGCGCGCACCGGCCCGGTGACGCTGCGGCCGGTCAGCCGGTCGGTCCACGTCCCGTCGGGAAGCGGCAGCGACGTGTCCCCCCATCCGCTCTCGGGGAGGCGGGCGGTCCAGCGCGACGCGGCGATCAGGACGTCGTCGCCGCGCAGGAAGGACACCAGATGTGCGGCGTGCTCACCGGCGGCGAGCACCGCACGGTGTCCGCCGCGCAAGAACGTGTCGGGCTTCTCCTTGCGCAGCTGCAGCGCCGCGCGCACCACCCGCAGCTTCGGGTGCTCGCCGGTTTCCAGCGCGCGCCGGCGGGCCGGATAGTCGACGGCCCTGCGGTTGTCCGGGTCGACGAGGCTGTCCTCCCACAACTCGGTGCCCTGGTAGACGTCCGGGATGCCGGGAGCGGTCAGCGCGATGAGCTTCTGGCCGAGCGAGTCGTTGCGCGCGTGCGGGTCGAGCCGGGCCACCAGCGCGGTCATCTCCACCGCGACCGGGCCGTCGAAGATCGCGTCGAGCCAGGTGTGCACCGCGGACTCGAACCGCTCGTCGGGTTCGTTCCACGTCGTGTGCAGCGCGGCCTCGCGGATAGCCTTCTCCGCGTAGCCGTGCAGACGCCCGCGCAACTCCTCGGTCACTGTGCCGTCGGCAGGCCACACCCCGAAGATGTTCTGCCACAGGAACAATCCGGTGCCAGGGTCGGGTGGGGGTGTGCTCAATTGCCAGCCCTGCACCATCTCCGACCACAGCGACGGCACCTGGGACAGCACCCCGATGCGGGCTCGCACGTCTTCGCCGCGCTTGGTGTCGTGGGTGGTCAGCGTGGTCATCGCCCGCGGCCACAGCGCGGCCCGCACGGCGGCGCGCTGATGGAACTCCGCGGTGCTGACGCCGAACCGTTCCGGCTCGCCGCCGACCTCGTTGAGCGACACCAGCCGGGCGTCGCGGTAGAACAGGCAGTCCTCCATGGACTTCGCAGTCGCGGCACCGCACAGCTGTTGCAGCCGCACCGCCACCTCGTCGCTGCTGTCCAGTGCCGCGGCCAGGACCGCGAGCGGTTCGGCGAGTTCGGGGTGCGCGGCGACGGTGTCCGATATCGCGACCGGCAGCACCGCGGACAGCGCCCGGTAATCGGAGCGGTACACCCCGACGTGGCCGAGGAGTTGGGCGATCGCGATGCCGAGCGCGTCATGGCCGGTCCCGGTGGCCGCGACGACCGCTCGGCCGATGCGGGCAAGTTCGCTCGACAGCGTGGTCGTCGCCGCGTCCACCTTCAGGCGGCGCGCCTCGGCGGCGAAGTCACTGTGCACGATTCCCGCAGATTCGACCATCGCGGTGAGGGATTCGGCGCCGGTCGGGTCGATGAACACCCCACCCGCCTCGCGCAGAGCGTCGTAGCCGGTGGTGCCCTCCACGGGCAGGCTGGTGTCGAGTGCCTCGTCGACGGCGAGGATCTTCTCGATGACGATCCACGCGTCCGGGCCGGTCAGCTCGCGCAGCCGGACCAGGTAGCCGGCGGGATCGGACAGGCCATCCGGATGGTCGATGCGGATACCGTCGACCAGCCCCTCGTCGAACCAGCGTTTGACCTCGGCATGCGACGCGTCGAACACCGCCGGGTCCTCCTGCCGGATCCCGGCCAGTGAGGTGATGGAGAAGAAGCGCCGGTAGCCGCAGACGTTGTTCCGCCAGCCGATCAGCTTGTAATGCTGCCTGTCGTGCACCTGCGGGCCTGTGCCGTCGCCGGTGCCGGGGGCGATCGGCCAGGTCCGGTCGCCGAGTCGCAGCACGTCACCGTCGACGGTCAGGTCGGCGACGTCGTCGTCAGATCCCAGGACCGGCAACACGATCCGCCCGTCGGGGTCCAGGTTCCAGTCGATGTCGAAATATGAGGCGTAGGACGACTTTCGGCCGTGTTTGAGCAGGTCCCACCACCACGGATTCTGGGTCGGGTCGTCGACGCCGACGTGGTTGGGGACGATGTCCACGACCAGCCCAAGTCCCGCGGCGCGCGCCTTCTCGGCAAGGCGCCGAAACCCTTCCGGCCCACCGAGTTCGGCTGAGATCGTGGTCGGGTCGGTGACGTCGTATCCGTGGGTGGACCCCTCGCCGGCGGTCAGGATGGGGGACAGGTAGAGGTGGGTGACGCCGAGGTCAGCGAGATAGTCGACCAGATTCTCGGCGTCGGCGAAGGTGAAGGACTCGCCGCTGGCGGGCCCACGCATCTGCAGCCGGTACGTGGAGAGCACTGTCATGGTCAGGCCGTCTTGCGCAGCACGAGGAGGGACCGCGGTTCCACCGAAACGGTCTGCCCGGCAGCCAGCTCCAGCGTGCTCTCACCCAGCGGGTCGGCGGTGTCGATCGCCCCGCTCCACGCGTTGGCGTAGTCACCGTCGGGCACCACGAACTCCAGGGGCTGGTCGTGGGAGTTGAAGCACATCAGGAACGAATCGTCGGAGACCCGTTGACCACGCTCGTCGGGCGCCGGGATGGCGTCGCCGTTGAGGAACACCGAGACGCACTCGAATCCCGACTCCCAGTCCTCGGAGGTCATCTCCTGACCGGACGGGGTGAACCATGCGATGTCGCGGATCTGCTCACCGGTGCGCAGCGGTTTGCCCTCGAAGAACCGGCGGCGGCGGAACACCGCGTGTTTCTTGCGGAATCCGACGACCTTGCGGGTGAATTCGAGAAGGTCGGCGTTGGTCTGGCACAACGACCAATCCATCCAGGACAATTCGGAGTCCTGGCAGTAGACGTTGTTGTTGCCGCGCTGCGTGCGGCCGATCTCGTCACCGTGGGCGATCATCGGCGTGCCCTGCGAGAGCATCAGGGTGGCCAGGATGTTGCGCATCTGCTTGCCGCGCAGGGCAAGGATGTCGGGGTCGTCGGTGGGCCCCTCGACGCCGCAGTTCCACGACCGGTTGTGGCTCTCGCCGTCGCGGTTGTCCTCGCCGTTGGCCTCGTTGTGTTTCTCGTTGTAGGAGACCAGGTCGGCGAGCGTGAAGCCGTCGTGGCACGTGACGAAGTTGATGCTGGCGCTCGGCCGTCGGCCGGTCGCCTCGTACAGGTCCGACGACCCCGTCAAACGGGACGCGAACTCACCCAGGGTTGCGGGCTCGCCCCGCCAGTAATCACGCACAGTGTCGCGATACTTCCCATTCCATTCGGTCCACAAACCTGGGAAGTTCCCGACCTGATAACCGCCTTCGCCGATGTCCCACGGTTCGGCGATCAGCTTCACCTGACTGATCACCGGGTCCTGCTGGATGATGTCGAAGAACGCCGACAGGCGGTCCACGTCGTAGAACTCGCGGGCCAGCGTCGAGGCCAGATCGAACCGGAAGCCGTCGACGTGCATGTCGAGCACCCAGTACCGCAGCGAGTCCATGATCAGCTGCAAAGTGTGTGGATGCCGGGCGTTGAGGCTGTTGCCGGTGCCGGTGAAATCCTTGTAGTAGCGCAGGTCTCCGTCGAGCAGCCGGTAGTACGCGGCGTTGTCGATGCCCCGGAAGTTGACCGTCGGCCCGAGGTGGTTGCCCTCGGCGGTGTGGTTGTAGACGACGTCGAGGATCACCTCGATACCCGCTTCGTGGAACGCGCGCACCATCGTCTTGAACTCCGCCACCGCGCCGCCGGCGTTGCGGGTCGCCGCGTACTGCTGATGCGGGGCGAAGAATCCGAACGTGTTGTAGCCCCAGTAATTCCGCAGGCCCAGATCGAGCAGCCGGTGGTCGTGCATGAACTGGTGCACCGGCATCAGTTCGATCGCGGTGACGTTGAGGGACTTCAGGTGCTCGATGATCGCGGGGTGACCGAGCCCGGCGTAGGTGCCGCGCAGTTCCTCGGGCACGCCGGGATGGCGCTGGGTCATCCCCTTCACGTGCGCTTCGTAGATCACCGTCTCGTGGTACGGCGTGCGCGGTGGACGGTCGGAACCCCACTGGAAGAACGGGTTGATCACGACACTGGTCATGGTGTGCCCGAGCGAGTCGATCCGCGGCGGCACACCGCCGCTCGCCAGATCGTCGGCGGCCAGGTCGTAGGAGTACAGGGCCTGGCCGAAGGTGAAGTCGCCGTGGAACGATTTGCCGTACGGGTCGAGGAGCAGCTTGCTCGGGTCGCAGCGGTGGCCGGCGGCCGGATCCCACGGACCGTACACCCGGAAGCCGTACCGCTGACCCGGGGTGATCGTCGGCAGATAGCAATGCCACACATAGCCGTCGACCTCGTCGAGGTTGATCCGCTCTTCGTGACCGTCCTTGCCGATCAGGCACAGTTCGACGCGGTCGGCGATCTCGGAGAACAGCGAGAAATTGGTGCCCGCACCGTCATACGTCGCGCCGAGCGGGTACGGGTCGCCCGGCCAGATCATCGGGACGGATCCCGCTTCGGCTGAGGCCATCAGCTCGTCCACCAGCCGGTCGCCAGACCGAGCTGGCGGCCGAGCTCATTGGTCATCGTGCGCATGTACGTCGACGAGATGTGATGTGCGTCGTGGTACATCAGCACGTTTCCCTCCACGGCCCGGCAATAGTCCTGCCGGCACACGGCATCACTCATGTCGAGAGGTTTGAGCAACGGGAATCTGGCGAGGTAGTCCAGCGTCGGGTTGCGGTCGGACAGAACTTTGGATCGTTCGATCCCGCAGGACACCGCGTCGCCGCCGCTGGCGAGGCAGTCGGACGGGAAGAACGGCTCGCCGTCGCGCACCATCCACGGGGTGTCGCGCATCGCCAGTACGGGGATCCCGGCGTCGGAGAACTGCTTCCAGATGCCGAGGTACTGGGACGGCATCACGTCGCCGTCCTTGATGTTCCACGGTCGCGTGGAAGTGGTGAACACGAAATCGGGCTTGTCCGCCAGGATCATCGGCATCACCCGTTCGTTCCATTCCCGGCATTTAGGGTATGGCCGGTTGTCGCCCATCACCAGCGGATTCTTCTCGGTGGTCAGTGGGCAGCCCATCTTCAGGTAGGTGACGACCTTGAAGTGGTGCATGCGCCCGAGCAGGTCCAGGGCGGTGATCCAGTGCTCGGCGTGGGATCCGCCGGCGAGCGCGATGGTGCGGTCGGCCGCCTTGTCGCCGTAGGTGCAGTTGATGATCCCGATGTTGTCGAAATCGCTGATGCAGCCGTCGACGGTGGACTCGGGGATGTCGTCCTTGGCCTCCAGCACGGTCGGGCGCATCGGGACGTTCGGCACCTTCGCGTTGTTCACCAGCGCCCGTGCCCCGGGATAGTCCCGCAGCGACAGCGTGGACAGTTCCTTGCCGTTGGCGCGCAGGGTGTTCACGTGCTCGCGCCACGAGAACGACGTCGCGGTCAGCGCGACCCCCAGCAGCACGACCGTGGATCCCAGCACGATGGTGGGCCGGCGCAGCCGGCGCCACAGCGAGGCGTGCGCTTTCGGCGCGGTGCCGGCCTGGGCGCGGCGGACGCGTAGCGGTTCCTCGACGTACCGGGTGGTCAGCCACGCGAGAAGGCCGGACAGGAGCAGGATCACCGCGCCTTCGACGAAATTCACCCGCGACTTGCTGGTGTACGCGAGGTAGAAGATCAGCAGCGGCCAGTGCCACAGATACAACGAATAGGCCATCGCGCCGAGCGCGACAAAGGGTTTGGTCGCCAGCAGCCGGTTGGGCGCCGGGATGCGGCCACGAGTGTGCGGGTCGGCGTACCGGTTGGCCGCCGACAGCACGAACAGCAGCGCTGCGCCGACGGGCACCAGCGCCCACGGGCCGGGGAACTCGTGGACACCGTCGATCAGCGCGCCGCAGGACAGGATGGCGGCCAGCGCGATCACCGCGGCCAGCGTGCGCAGCCACATCGGCCAGCGCACGTACGGTACGACGGCGCCGACCAGCGCACCGAGCAGCAGCTCCCAGGCGCGGGCGAAACTGTTGTAGTACGCGGTCGCCTGGTCGGCGTTGTGGGCGATGATCGCGTACACGAACGACGCGATGGTCAGCGCGCTCAGAAGCACGACGTAGGCCGCCCGCGCGTGCCTGCCGAACATCCGCCGGAACACCACGCCGGTCAGCACGATCAGCGCCAGGAACGCGACGTAGAACTGGCCCTGCACCGACATCGACCAGATGTGCTGCAGTGGGCTGACGGTCTCACCCGCGCGGAGATAGTCGGCGGCCGAATTGGCCAGTTCCCAGTTCTGGTAGTAGCCGAGGCTGGCCAGGCTCTGATCGGCGAAGGTCTCCCAACGGGTCTCCGGCTGGATCAGGATGGTCAGCACCGCCGACGCGGCGAGCACCACCACCAGTGCGGGCAGCAGCCGCCGGACCAGCCGGCTGATCTCGGTGACCGGATGCAGCACCGCGCCGGGGTCGATCGCGTTGCGCAGCAGCCGTCCGCCGAAGAAGAAGCCGGACAGCACCAGGAACACGTCGACGCCGCCCGACACCCGTCCGAACCACACGTGGAACACCGCCACCAACGCGATCGCGACGCCGCGCAGGCCGTCGAGGTCGTGCCGATAGAAGCCTGACGTGCGCGTTCCCATGCCGGACGCCGGTGGTACGGAGGCAGGCGGGGTCGGGCCCGGGGAGGCGGGGCGTGCCGGCCGGGCAGGGGCGAGGGTCATCATGGTCGACGGTTAATCTACCGAAGGTGTCTGCGTTGAGGCCTGCCGAGATCAGCGCGCTCGACGCTGCGCACATCTGGCATCCCTACAGTCCGATCGGCGCCGACGCGCTCGCGCCCGTCGTCGCGGTCGGTGCGCGGGGTGCATGGCTCACCCTGGTTCACGACGACCGCGAGGTCGAGGTGCTCGACGCGATGGCGTCGTGGTGGACCGCGGTACACGGCCACGGCCACCCTGTGCTGGACGCGGCGATCACCCGCCAGCTGGCAACCATGAACCACGTGATGTTCGGCGGGCTGACCCACGAGCCGGCGGCCCGGCTGGCGCAACTGCTCGTCGAGGTCACCCCGGCCGGGCTGGAAGCGGTGTTCTTCAGCGACTCGGGTTCGGTGTCGGTGGAGGTCGCCGTCAAGATGGCGCTGCAGTTCTGGCGCAGCAGCGGCCACCGGGGCAAGAGCCGCCTGATGACCTGGCGCGGCGGCTACCACGGCGACACCTTCACCCCGATGAGCGTGTGCGATCCGCAGGGCGGCATGCACGAACTGTGGACGGGGGAGCACTCGCTGCTGGCCGATCAGGTGTTCGCGCCGCCGGTGCCCGCCCAGTACGAGCCGGCCTACAGCGCCGCCTTCGCCGAGCAGCTCGGCAGGCACGCAGACGAGCTTGCCGCGGTGATCGTCGAGCCGGTGGTGCAGGGTGCGGGCGGGATGCGGTTCCACGACCCGCGCTACCTGTCGGATCTGCGCCGGATCTGCGACGAGCACGACGTGCTGCTGATCTTCGACGAGATCGCCACCGGGTTCGGCCGCACCGGCGCGCTGTTCGCCGCCGATCACGCCGGGGTGTCCCCGGACATCATGTGCGTCGGCAAGGCGCTGACTGGCGGGTACCTGACGCTCGCGGCGACGCTGTGCACGCGACGGGTCGCCGACACGATCAGTGCCAACCCACCGGGAGCGCTGATGCACGGTCCGACGTTCATGGCCAACGCGCTGGCCTGCGCGGTCAGCGTGGCCTCGGTGGAACTGCTGCTCGCGTCGGACTGGCAGGCGCAGGTACGGGGCATCGAAGCGGGACTGCAGGCCGGGCTGGTCGCGGCCGCCGACCTGCCGAACGTCGCCGACGTGCGCGTGCTCGGCGCGATCGGGGTGCTGGAGTTGGACAGCCCGGTCGATCTGCGGGTGGCGACGCCGGTGGCGATCGAGCACGGGGTGTGGCTACGGCCGTTCCGGAACCTGGTCTACGTGATGCCTCCTTATATCTGCACCGCCGACGAGATCGCCCAGATCACCTCGGCGATGACCGAGGTCGCCCGTGCACTAACCTGAACGGTGTTCAAGAGCCGCTGCATCCCGAGGAGCACCGTGACGCGCGTCGGTCTTTCCCCGCTGGCCTGGCTCGACGAGGTCGAGGCGCAGCGGCGCGCCGCCGGTCTGCGCAGGTCGCTGCGGGCCCGCCGGCCGGTCGGTGCAGAGCTGGACCTGGCCTCCAACGACTACCTGGGCCTGTCACAGCACCCCCGGGTGATCGACGGCGGCATCACGGCGCTGCGCACCTGGGGCGCGGGCTCGACCGGGTCGCGGCTGGTCACCGGCAACACCGAACTGCACGAGGAATTCGAGGACGCGCTCGCCGGGTTCGTCGGCGCCGAGTCCGCGCTGGTGTTCTCGTCGGGCTACACCGCCAACCTCGGCGCCGTCGTCGCGCTGTCCGGGCCCGGGTCGCTTCTGGTTTCCGACGCCTACACGCACGCCTCGCTTGTCGATGCGTGCCGGCTGTCGCGCGCCCGGGTCGCGGTGACCTCGCACAACGACGTCGCCGCGGTCGAGCGGGTACTGGCGGGCCGCGACGAGGAGCGCGCCGTCTTCGTCACGGATTCGGTGTTCTCCGCCGACGGTGACCTGGCGCCGCTGCGGGAACTGCATGCGGTCTGCCGCAGGCACGGCGCGCTGATGATCGTCGACGAGGCCCACGGGCTCGGTGTGCGCGGTGACGGGGGACGCGGACTGCTCGACGAGGCGGGGCTCGCCGGCGCTCCCGACGTGGTGATGACGACGACACTGTCGAAAGCGCTCGGCAGCCAGGGCGGTGTGGTGCTGGGCCCGGCGGGGGTGCGCGCGCATCTGATCGACGCGGCGCGCACATTCATCTTCGACACCGGGCTGGCGCCGGCGGCGGTCGGCGCCGCGCACGCCGCGCTGCAGGTGCTCGTCGACGAGCCGTGGCGTGCCCAGCGCGTACTCGACCACGCCGCCACACTCGCCGAGATCTGCGGTGTCGTCGACGTGCCGTCGTCGGCCGTGGTCTCGGTGATCCTCGGAGACCCGGAGGTCGCGGTCGCCGCGGCCGCGGCATGCCTCGACCACGGCGTCCGGGCCGGCTGCTTCCGTCCGCCGACGGTGCCCGCCGGCACGTCGCGGCTGCGGCTGACGGCACGCGCGTCGCTGACGGACGACGAGATGACCCTGGCCCGTCAGGTGCTCACCGAGGTGTTGGCGCCGGCGTGAGCGTCCTCTTCGTGACCGGAACCGGCACCGGTGTCGGCAAGACCGTCGCGACCGCGGCGTTGGCCTGCTGCGCCAGGCTCGCCGGAATCGACGTCGCGGTGTGCAAGCCCGTCCAGACCGGCACGCAGGACGGCGACGACGACCTCGCCGAGATCGCCCGGCTGGCCGGCATCGGCGAACTGCATTCGCTGGCCCGGTTCCCCGAGCCGCTGGCACCGCTGGCCGCCGCGCAGCGGGTCGGCGCCGAACTGCCGACGCGCGGCGCGCTACTCGACCTGGTCGCCGCGGCCGACCGTCCCGGACGGCTGACCCTCGTCGAGGGAGCCGGTGGCCTGCTGGTCCAACTCGGCGCCGACGGCATCACCTTGCGCGATCTCGCCGTCGATCTCGCGGCGCCGGTGCTGACCGTGGTGGCTCCCGGACTCGGTACCCTCAATCACACGATGCTGACCTTGGAGGCCTTGTCCCACAGCGGACTTCGCAGTGCCGGTCTGGTGATCGGTGCGTGGCCGGCGCAGCCGGGGATCGCCGAGAGCGACAACCGGGAGGCGCTGGCCCGGCTCGCACCCGTGCGGGCCGCGCTGCCCGCCGGTGCCGGAACCCTGGGTGCCACGGACTTCGAGCGGATCAGTGCACTCGCATTCGATGCGGGGTGGGTTGCGGATCTGACCGGCTGATGGTCCATTCCGTCGAGTTGCTGTTCGACGAGGCGTCCGAGGCGGCTCTTCGGGGGGCCTGGGATGACCTGGCGCGCAACGGTATCCGCAGTCTCTCCGGCCACCGCTCGGAGAGCAACCGGCCGCATGTCACCGTCACCGTCGCCGCCGAACTCGACGACGCGGTCGACGCGCCGCTGCGGCACGTGCTGGACCGACTGCCGCTGCGGTGTGTGATCGGCGCGCCGATGCTGTTCGGCGGCGGACGAGCCACCACGCTGGTCCGCCTCGTGGTGCCGTCGGCCGAACTGCTGGCGCTGCACGAGCAGGTGCACCGGATCTGTGTGCCGCACATGCCGGATGGTCCGCTGCCGCACGCCGCACCCGGTCAGTGGACCCCGCACGTCACGCTCGCGCGGCGGGTGCCGGTCACCTCGCTGCCGGTCGCGGTGACGCTGCCCGCGGTGACCCGCGATCTCGACGCGGCCGTGGTCGGGCTGCGGCACTGGGACGGCAATGCCAAGGTCGTGCACCCGATCGGCTGAGGAGCCGTCAGGCCTCGGCGTGGCTGTGCGCGGCGATCCCGTCGATCAGCAATTGCAACCCGAAGGCGAAGCGGGTGTCGGGCTCTTCGGCCCACACCGTCTGTGCGACATCGGCGCCCGCGGCGTCCCACTGCAACCGGGACTGCTCGTCGGCGGTGAAGCCGAGTACGTAATAGATCACCGATCGCGCGGCCAACTCGGCCTGCCCGGATGCGACACCCGCGTCGCCCGCAGCGGCGCCGAGGCGGTTCAGCACACCCGTCATCGCCTCGGACTGACCCGCGGCGAAGCTCGCCGACACCAGTTCGGCACCGTCGGTGTGCGACAGCAGCGCGTCGCGCAATTGCGCACACGTCTGGCGGATCCGGTCCCGCCACGGTCCGGTGACCTCGCCGACGGGGGTGAGGATGCGGTCGGCGACCGCCCCGAGGAGCTGCTGCTTGTTCTCGAAATGCCAGTACAGCGCGCCGGGGGACACGTTCAGCTCGCGTGCCAGCCTGCGCATCGACAGGTCCGCTATGCCGTAGTTGTCCAGCACGGACGTCGCCACGTCGACCACGTCGTGTTTGGAGAGCTGCACCCAGTTACCCTAACCTGAACGGTGTTCAATTGTCGGCTCGCCGACGTGTTCAATCGTTCGGCTTGCCGACGTGTTCAATTGTCGGCTCGCCGACGTGTTCAACAGGCTAAGGGAGACGATCTGGTGACCGACATTCTGGCAGTGGCACGCGAGCAGGTACTGGAACGTGGCGTCGGTCTCGACCAGGCCCAGACCCTGCAGGTGCTGCAGTTGCCGGATGACCGTCTCGACGATCTGCTGGCCCTGGCCCACGAGGTCCGGATGGCGCATTGCGGTCCCGACGTCGAGGTCGAGGGCATCATCAGCCTCAAGACCGGCGGCTGCCCCGAGGACTGCCATTTCTGTTCCCAGTCAGGGCTTTTCGCGTCTCCGGTGCGCAGCGCGTGGCTGGACATCCCGAGCCTGGTCGAGGCGGCCAAGCAGACCGCGAAGACCGGTGCCACCGAGTTCTGCATCGTCGCCGCGGTTCGCGGCCCCGACGAGCGTCTCCTCGCTCAGGTCGCCGCGGGCATCGAGGCGATTCGCAACGAGGTCGACATCCAGATCGCGTGCTCACTGGGCATGCTGACCCAGGACCAGGTCGAGCAGCTCTCGGCGATGGGAGTGCACCGCTACAACCACAACCTGGAGACCGCTCGCTCCTTCTTCACCAACGTGGTCACCACCCACAGCTGGGAGGAGCGGTGGGACACCCTGCAGATGGTGCGCGAAGCCGGTATGGAGGTGTGCTGCGGCGGCATTCTCGGCATGGGTGAGACGCTCGAGCAGCGCGCCGAGTTCGCTGCGAACCTTGCCGAGCTCGACCCGCACGAGGTGCCGTTGAACTTCCTCAACCCGCGTCCCGGAACGCCGTTCGGCGACCTGGAGGTGCTTCCCGCGACCGAGGCGCTCAAGGCGGTCGCCGCGTTCCGGCTGGCGCTGCCGCGCACGATGCTGCGGTTCGCCGGCGGCCGCGAGATCACCCTCGGCGACCTCGGTGCCAAGCAGGGCATCCTCGGCGGTATCAACGCCGTCATCGTCGGCAACTACCTGACCACACTGGGCCGGCCCGCCGAGGCGGACCTGCAGCTTCTCGACGATCTGCAGATGCCGATCAAGGCCCTCAACGCGACGCTGTAGTCGGTACGGGTAGAACCGATCACGTGATGGTCACCGAAGGCACCGAACTGCCAGCGCCCGTCGGCGCAGGCCTCTACAACGTCTATACCGGCGTCTCTACCGGCTCGGAAGCGGGCGGTGCCGTTCCCACCGCCGCCCAGCTCGGTCTTGAGCCGCCGCGGTTCTGCGCGTCCTGCGGGCGCCGGATGATCGTGCAGGTCCGGCCCGACGGCTGGTGGGCCAAGTGCTCGCGGCACGGCACGGTCGATGCCACCGATCTGGACATCTACCGGTGACCGCCGCCACGCACCCACCCCGCACCTCGGCGATCCGAGCGGCGCTGACCGTGGTGGTCGGGCTCGCGCTCGCCGGTGCGCTCGTCGGCGCGCTGTGGGCCTGGCTGGCCCCGCCCGTCAAGGGCGTCGTCGCCTTGACGCGCGCCGGCGACAAGATCAAGGCGCACATCGGCATGGAGGCCGACAACTGGTTCACCTCGGCGTTCCTGATGGTCGGCCTGCTGTCGGTGCTGGCGGTGATCGCCGCGGTTGCGGTGTGGCAGTGGAAGACTCACCGCGGACCGGTACTCGCCGCCGCGCTGGCCGCCGGATCGCTGCTGGCCGCGGCGAGCGCCGCGGGCATCGGGGCGCTGGTCGCCCACCTGCGCTACGGAGCCGTCGACATCGCGGGCGCTCCGGTATCCGAGCAGCAGCGCGTGCACTACATCACCGAGGCGCCCTCGGTGTTCTTCGGTCATTCGCCGCTGCAGATCGCGGTGAGCCTGCTGGTCCCGGCGGCAGTGGCCGCGACGGTGTACCTGCTGGCCGCGGTGGCGTGCCCACGCGACGACCTCGGAGCGTGGCCGCCCGTGGAGTATCCGGGCTCGCCTACAGGTCGAATCGGGACAGCGGTGAGCGTTCCAGCCGCCGCCCCAGCACCACCTTCGCCGTGATCTTGCCGAGGGTCAGCATCCCGCGGTAGGTCGACGGGTTCAGCAGCGTCGGCCACTTGGTGCGGGCGATGTGTGCCGCGAGCGGGCGGCCGGCGAAGCGGTCCCGCAGCCAGCGCAACGTCATCGGCGCCGACATCGGGTGCAGCAGCAGATGCTCGCTGAACATGTCCCGGTGGTAGGTGACGCTGGCGCCGCCGTTGGTGTAGGTCTCGGTCAGCTCGTCGATGTCGTTGACCGAGATGATCCGGTCGTGCACGGCCTGCACGATCAGTACCGGGACCTTCGGCGCCATGGCTCCCAGCTTGATGCTGTCGAAGACGTGCTGGACCTCGGGTGTCAGCAGGATCTCCTCCAGCGGGCGGTCCAGCCAGTGCGCCATGTCCTTGCCGACCAGTGTGAGCATCGCGTGTGCGGTGGTCATCTTCTCGATCCGCGCCAGCATCGCCTTGCCCTCGGGGGTGGCGTGCTCCCGGATGATCCGGTCGAGGTCGGGATAGATGTGGGTGAGCGCGGCGACGACCATCGCGGGCAGCCCCGAGTAGACGCTGCCGTTGAGCCTGCGGAACGCGTGTCCGAGATCGCCCACCGGTGAGCCGAGCACGGCGCCGACGACGTTCAGTTCGGGCGCGTAACTGTCCTGTACCTCGGCGGCCCAGGCGGAGGCCAGGCCGCCTCCGGAGTAGCCCCACAGCCCGACCGGGGCGTCGGCGGCCAGCTGCAGCGGCGCATGGTTGACCGCGGCGCGGATACCGTCGAGCACGTGGTAGCCCGGCTCGTACGGGGCGCCCCACATTCCGGTGGTGCCCTCGTGATCGGGCACCGAGACCGCCCAGCCCTCGGCCAGTGCGGCGGCGACGAGCAGGAACTCGAATTGGGCCACCGCGCCCACGGCCTTGGCGCCGCGTCGCAGCGCGTAGGACGGGAAGCAACGCCCGGCGACCGCGTCGATGGCGCACTGGTAGGACACGATCGGTGTCGGGCCGTCCGGGGTCCGTTCCGCGGGCGCCAGGACGGTCGTGACGGCGGCCTGCGGATCGCCGTGCAGGTCGGCGGTGCGGTACAGCAGCTGGGTGGCCTGGAACTTCTGTGGGATCAGCCCGAGAAACGCCAGCTCGACATCGCGGGAGCGCAGCACCGTGCCGGGTCGCGCATGCTCGTAGCCCGCGGGAGGCTCGTAGAACGGGTCGTCGGCCGGCAGGACCGGCCGCGCCTTGCGCTGCAGAGGTTCGTGGACGGGCTGGCCGATCCATTCGGCGCCGGTCGACCGTGCAACATTGCCCAAGTCCATCCGGCCATTGTTACTTAAGAAGGTATTAAGAAGCTAGCCGACTCACCCGGGCGGACGTAACGCCGCGAACTCGTCGGTCACCCGGTACCGGGCGTCGGTGAAGCGGTACAGCGCGGCCGGACGACCCCCGCTGCGGCCCGACCGGGCGGTGGTGCCGGTGCGGGTGATCACGTGCCTGCGTTCCAGGACGCGTTGCAGGTTGGTCGCGTCGACCGGGTGCCCGAGCGCGGCGCTGTAGATGTCGCGCAGCGCCGACAGCGCGAATTCCGCTGGTGCCAAAGCGAATCCGATGTTCGTATAGGAGAGTTTCGCAACCAGGCGGGTGCGTGCGTGTTCGACCATGGGCGCGTGGTCGAACGCCATCGGCGGCAGGTCGCTGACGGGGTGCCAGCGGGTGTCCGACGGCAGTTCCGGGGTGGCGGGGGAGGGCACCAGGCCGAGGAAGGTCGAGGCGATGGTGCGTGGCCCCGGCACGCGGTGCGGGTCGGAGAAGATGGCCAACTGCTCCAGGTGGGCCAATTCGCGAAGGTCGACCTTCTCGGCCAGCTGGCGCCGCACCGAGCTGGTCAGATCCTCGTCGGAGCCCAGCTGGCCGCCCGGTAGCGACCATTTCCCCTTCTCGGGCTCCAGGGCGCGCTGCCACAACAGCACGTGAAGTGCGGGTTTGGCCGAGGGGGGCGAGTTCTCGACGCGGCGCACCTGGAACACAACGGCAAGCACCTCGTGCGCAGTGCTAATATGTGGCATGTTTTCGATTGTAAGTCGAAAACCTCGATGAAGCGAAGGAGACGGCGATGACGGTTCTCGCTGGGACGTATGACACCGCATTCGCGGACCGTGTCGTGGACGGCCCGGACGGATACTCCGGCATCGACGGTGACGAAGCGTGGGCCGCCGAGGTGCGCCGGCTGCTGAAGCTGCGCGGCGCGACGCTGCTGGCGCACAACTACCAACTGCCCGCGATCCAGGATGTCGCCGACCACGTCGGCGACTCGCTGGCGCTGTCGCGGATCGCCGCCGAGGTGCCCGAGGACACCATCGTGTTCGCCGGCGTGCACTTCATGGCCGAGACCGCCAAGATCCTGTCGCCGGAGAAGACGGTGCTGATCCCGGACCAGCGGGCGGGCTGCTCGTTGGCCGACTCGATCACCGCCGACGAACTGCGCGCGTGGAAGGCCGAACATCCCGGTGCGGTCGTGGTGTCCTATGTCAACACCACCGCCGCGGTGAAGGCCGAGACCGACATCTGCTGCACCTCGTCGAACGCCGTCGAGGTCGTCGCGTCCATCCCCGAGGACCGCGAGGTGCTGTTCTGCCCCGACCAGTTCCTCGGCGCCCACGTGCGCCGGATGACGGGCCGTGCGAACCTGCACGTGTGGGCCGGCGAATGCCACGTCCACGCCGGCATCAACGGCGACGAACTGGCCGATCAGGCCCGCGCGCATCCCGAGGCCGAACTGTTCGTCCACCCCGAGTGCGGGTGTGCGACCTCGGCGCTCTACCTCGCCGGCGAGGGCGCGTTCCCCGAAGATCGGGTCAAGATCCTGTCCACCGGCGGCATGCTCGACGCCGCCCGCGAGACCGGCGCCAAGCAGGTGCTGGTGGCCACCGAGATCGGCATGCTGCACCAATTGCGCCGTGCCGCACCCGACGTCGACTTCCAGGCGGTCAACGATCGCGCGTCGTGCCGGTACATGAAGATGATCACCCCGGCGGCGATGCTGCGCTGTCTGGTCGAGGGCGCCGACGAGGTGCACGTCGACCTGGACATGGCGGCCAAGGCGCGGTTGAGCGTGACGCGGATGATCGAGATCGGGCAGCCCGGCGGCGGAGAATGACCGGCTGCGGCGGCAGCAGCGGATGGCGGCAGCGCGCTGACGTCGTCGTCATCGGCACCGGCGTCGCAGGACTTGCCGCCGCGCTGGCCGCGCACCGTCGCGGCGGCAAGGTCGTGCTGCTGAGCAAGGCCGCCGAGACCGCGACGTTCTATGCCCAAGGCGGCATCGCGGTGGTGCTGCCCCGCACCGAGGACTCCGTGGACGCCCACGTATCGGACACCCTCGCCGCGGGTGGCGGGTTGTGCGACGCCGACGCGGTCCGCTCCATCGTCACCGGTGGCTATCAGGCGGTCAGCGAATTGGTTGCCGCCGGAGCACATTTCGACGAATCCGCACCCGGTCAGTGGGCACTGACCCGCGAGGGCGGGCACACCCGGCGGCGGATCATCCACTCCGGCGGGGACGCGACGGGCGCCGAGGTGCAGCGTGCCCTCGATGTCGCCGCGTCGTCGCTCGACATCCGGCGCAACCACGTCGCGCTGGACCTGATCCTCGATGACGGCGCGGTCGCCGGAGTGCACGTGCTCAGCGACGACGGTTTCGGAGCCGTGTACGCGCCGTCGGTGATCCTCGCGACCGGTGGCCTCGGACATCTCTACTCGGCGACCACCAACCCGGACGGATCCACGGGTGACGGCGTCGCGCTGGCCATGTGGGCAGGGCTCTCCGTGGCCGATCTTGAGTTCATCCAGTTCCACCCGACGATGCTGTACTCGGGTTCCGGCGGGGGACGACGTCCGCTGATCACCGAGGCGCTGCGCGGCGAGGGTGCGAAACTCGTGGACGCGCAGGGTCGTTCGGTCACCGCAGGCGTGCACCCGATGGGTGATCTCGCGCCGCGTGACGTGGTGGCCGCCGCGGTCGAGGCCCGGTTGTCCGAGACCGGCGACGAATGCGTGTATCTCGACGCCCGCCACATCGCTGATTTCGCGCGGCGATTCCCGACGGTCAACGCGTCCTGTCTGGATGCGGGTATCGACCCGGTGCGCCGGCCTATCCCGGTGGTCCCCGGCGCGCACTACAGCTGCGGTGGTGTGGTCACCGATGTGCACGGCCGCACGGCAGTCCCCGGGCTGTTCGCCGCCGGTGAGGTGGCGCGCACCGGGATGCACGGCGCCAACCGGTTGGCGTCCAACAGCCTGCTCGAAGGTCTGGTGGTCGGCGGCCGCTCGGGTGCGGCGGCGGCGGAGTTCGCCGCGGCCACCGGCCCGGCGCGACTGGTCGAACCCGCGCCCGCGGTCCGCCCGGCGCTGCCGCGCGCCGAACTGCAGGCTGCGATGACCCGGCACGCCTCCGTCGTCCGTGACGGCGACGGCCTGGCCCGCCTCGCCGAGCTGATCGATACGGCACCGCCGCGAGTTTTGAAGTCGCGCAAGGACTTCGAAGACGCCGCGCTGACCGCCGTCGCCTCGGTGGTGGCGAGTGCGGCAGCCGCGCGCACCGAGAGCAGGGGTTGCCACCACCGCTCCGACCATCCACTGACCGATCCCGCGCAGGCCGTCAGCGTCGCTGCCGGTCTCGCGCCCGCCACCGTGGGGTGCTGATGAGACTGACCGACACCGAACGCGCCGAAGCGCGGGCCGTCATCGCGCGTGCCCTCGAAGAGGACCTTCAGTACGGACCGGACGTGACCACCACGGCCACCGTCGGCGCCGACGCGACGACGACCGGGTCGATGGTCGCCCGTGAGGCCGGGGTGCTGGCCGGCTCGGAACTGGCCGTGATGGTTCTCGACGAGGTGATCGGTGCCGGCAACTACAGCATCGAGCAGCAGGCGCCGGACGGCACCCGGCTGGAGCCGGGCGCGGTGGCGTTGTCGGTCAAGGCGCCGACCCGGGGCCTGCTCACCGCCGAACGGACGATGCTGAACCTGGTGTGCCACCTGTCCGGGATCGCGACGGCGACCGCGGCGTGGGTCGACGCCGTGTCGGGCACCAAGGCCGAGATCCGGGACACCCGTAAGACGTTGCCCGGGTTGCGGGCGCTGCAGAAGTACGCGGTCCGGGTCGGCGGCGGGGTCAACCACCGGATGGGTCTGGGCGACGCCGCGCTGATCAAGGACAACCACGTCGCCGCGGCCGGATCCGTGGTCGCCGCGCTGCGTGAAGTGCGTTCGGCTGCACCGGATCTGCCGTGTGAGGTCGAGGTCGATTCGTTGGAGCAGCTCGACGAGGTGCTCGCCGAGGGGGTCGAGCTGGTACTGCTGGACAACTTCCCGGTGTGGCAGACCCAGATCGCCGTGCAGCGCCGCGACTCGCGTTCGCCCAAGACCAAACTGGAATCCTCCGGCGGGCTGGCCCTGGAGAACGCCGCCGAATACGCGGGCACCGGAGTCGACTACCTCGCGGTGGGCGCACTGACGCATTCGGTGCGCGTGCTGGACCTCGGCCTGGATCTTTAGTCGATGAAGGTCTCCAGCCGATGAAGGCAACGGCACTCGTGGTCGCGGTGCTGGCGCTCGGCGTGGCCGTCGTGGCGCTGATGCGCACGTTCGGCGGTGAGCCCGGCTACACCGACGCCCAGCGCGCCGACGCGAAGAACTCCGTCTGTGCGGCGTTCGAGACCGTGCGGTCCGGGGTCGCGACCAACACCAACGCGACCCCGCCGGGCGACATCGCCGGTGCGCTCGCCGTGGCGGCCAACGCCCGCATCGCGCTGCTCGACGGCGGTCAGTACCTGCTCGCGAAGCTCGATCCGGCGACCCCGCCCGATCTGGCCGACGACGTCCGCACGTTCGCCAACGAGTTGATGGACATCGGCGCCGCCGCGACCGCGGGGGTACCCAACGACGATCCGGGGCAGGCGGGACGGCTCCGGGCGGCCGAAGCCGCGAGTGCAGCGGTCAAAGGCCACTGCGGATAGTTACACAGGCGCCGGACCTCGGCGGACGAACGCCAGCACCACGGCGGCGGTCGCGAACAGGCCCGAGAACACGCGGTTGAGCAGTGTCTGCTGCCGCGGGGTGCGCAGCCACGCCAGCAGCCGCACCGACAGCGCGGTGTAGAAGCCCATCACGACCATGTCGACGGCCACCATCGTCACGGCGATGGCCAGGTACTGCGGCAGCAGCGGGGCGCTGGGGTTCACGAATTGCGGCATCACGGCCAGAAAGAACAGCAGCCCCTTCGGGTTGGTCGCGTTGACCAGGAAGCCACGCACCAGCAGCGAGAGCCGACCGCCGTCCATCGCCCGGTCGATCTGGGCGTCGAGGTTGATCGCGGTGCTGCGCCACTGCCGGTACGCCAGGTAGGCCAGGTACGCCACGCCGAGCCATTTGATGATCGTGAACGCGAGGATCGAGTTCGCGACCGCGGCGCCCAGACCGACGGCCACCAGCGTCAGCTGCAGCATCAACCCGATCTCCAGGCCGACGATGCTCCAGTAGCCACGCTTGACGCCGTGGGTCAGTCCGGTCGCCATCGACTGCACGGCACCCGCACCCGGCGAGACCGCGATCGCGATCGCGGCGCCGAAGAATGCCAGCCACATCTGCCACGTCATGGCGTCGAGTCTGGCAGGTCAGGTCAAGCGATATCCGCGACGAACACCCCGGACTGCTTCCCGACGATTTGGGCCATCCGGGGGAGCGTCTCGTCGACGGTCCCGGCCGGCAACACGCGCGGTCGCACCAGGTGGAGGGTCTTTTTGCCGATCTGGATATCGGCCTCACCGGCGGCGAGGACGTTCTTGACCCAGTTGGTCTTCCCGTGGGCCAGCCCGATCGCGAGCACGTTGTCCTTGCGGTACGGAGTGACGATGGTCTCGTACGGTTTGCCCGACGTGCGGCCGCGATGCTTGATCACCCCGAGGCCGGGCATCCGCTTCGAGAATGGCCTGATCATCCTGTTGATGTATTTGACCTGCAGATTCTCCAGCCACGGCGGAAAGATCATCGGTACGCCCGGAGCGTTGTTGGGGTGCTCGCTGGCTCGCATGACGCCTCCATAACCGATTTGGTCTGCTCTGGGAGAATGGTCGACGTGAATGTAACGCCAGGGCTCCTGCGGCGCATCGATCTGCGCGGAACGACGCTGTCGGCGGCCCGCCTGCGCGGCGCGCTGCCGCGTGGTGGGGTCGACGTCGACGCCGTGGTGCCGAAGGTCCGCCCGATCGTCGATGCGGTCGCCCAACGTGGTGCCGAGGCGGCGCTCGAATACGGCGCGTCGTTCGACGGTGTCCGGCCCGACACGGTCCGGGTGCCCGCCGCGAAACTCGCCGAAGCCCTCGCCGCCCTTGACGACGACGTACGCACCGCGCTCGAGGTCGCCATCGAGCGCACCCGCGCCGTACACGCCGACCAGCGCCGCACCGACACCACGACCACCCTCGCGCCGGGCGCGACCGTGACCGAGCGGTGGGTGCCCGTCGAGCGGGTCGGGCTCTACGTGCCGGGCGGCAACGCCGTCTACCCGTCCAGCGTCGTGATGAACGTCGTGCCCGCACAGACCGCCGGGGTGGATTCGCTGGTGATCGCGAGCCCGCCGCAGAAGACCAACCCCGAGCAGTTCCAGGGGCTGCCGCACCCGACGATCCTCGCCGCGGCCGCGCTGCTCGGCGTCGACGAGGTGTGGGCCGTCGGCGGTGCGCAGGCCGTCGCGCTGCTCGCCTACGGCGGCGTCGACACCGACGACACCGAACTGGCGCCGGTGGACATGATCACCGGGCCCGGCAACATCTACGTCACCGCCGCCAAGCGGATCTGCCGCTCGCAGGTCGGCATCGACGCCGAGGCGGGCCCGACCGAGATCGCGATCCTGGCCGACCACACCGCCGACCCGGTGCACGTCGTCGCCGACCTGATCAGCCAGGCCGAGCACGACGAGATGGCGGCCAGCGTGCTGGTCACCGACAGCACCGACCTGGCCGATGCGACCGACCGCGAGCTGGCGGTGCAGCTGGAGACCACCGTGCACCGCGAACGGGTCACCGCAGCGCTGAGTGGGCCGCAGTCGGCGATCGTGCTCGTCGACGACGTCGAGGCCGGGGTGCGCACCGTCAACGCGTACGCCGCCGAGCACCTGGAGATCCAGACCGCCGACGCGGCGGGTGTCGCGAACCGGATCCGTTCGGCGGGGGCGATTTTCGTCGGCCCGTGGTCGCCGGTGAGCCTCGGCGACTACTGCGCGGGCTCCAACCACGTGTTGCCCACCGCCGGATGTGCACGGCACTCCAGTGGCCTGTCGGTGCAGACGTTCCTGCGTGGTATCCACGTCGTCGACTACAGCGAGGCCGCGCTCAAAGACGTGTCCGGTTACGTGATCACGCTGGCCAACGCCGAGAACCTGCCGAGCCACGGCGAAGCGGTGCGCCGGAGGTTCGAGCGGTGACCACACCGGTACCCGGCGCGTCGGTCACCCTCGACGATCTGCCGCTGCGCGACGACCTGCGCGGTAAATCGCCCTATGGCGCACCACAACTCGTGGTTCCGGTGCGGCTGAACACCAACGAGAACCCACACCCGCCGACCCAGGCGCTTATCGACGACGTCACCGCGTCGGTGCGAGAGGTCGCGGGGGAGTTGCACCGCTATCCCGACCGCGACGCGGTCGCGCTGCGCACCGACCTGGCCCGGTACCTGACCGCCAAGACCGGCAACCCGGTCGGCGTCGAGAATGTCTGGGCCGCAAACGGTTCCAACGAGATCCTGCAACAGCTGCTGCAGGCCTTCGGCGGTCCGGGCCGCAGCGCGATGGGCTTCGTGCCGTCGTACTCGATGCACCCGATCATCGCCGACGGCACCCAGACCCAGTGGCTGGTGGCCCACCGCGCCGAGGATTTCAGCCTGGACGCCGCGGTCGCCGCGACGGCGATCAAGGAACACAACCCCGACGTCGTGTTCGTCACCAGCCCCAACAACCCAACGGGGCAATCGGTGTCGCTCGACGATCTGCAGCTGCTGCTGGACGCGATGACCGGCGGGGTGATGATCGTCGACGAGGCCTACGGTGAGTTCTCGTCGCAG
Source organism: Mycolicibacterium parafortuitum (assembly GCF_002086815.1). GTDB lineage: Bacteria > Actinomycetota > Actinomycetes > Mycobacteriales > Mycobacteriaceae > Mycobacterium > Mycobacterium parafortuitum. The sequence continues at coordinate 135,527 of NZ_MVID01000007.1, read as the reverse complement.
CCGAGCGCGATCGCGCTCCTCGACGCGTACCCGACCAAGCTCGTCGTCAGCCGCACGATGAGCAAGGCGTTCGCCTTCGCCGGTGGCCGGCTGGGATATCTGATCGCCGCACCGGCTGTCATCGACGCGATGCTGTTGGTGCGGCTGCCGTATCACCTGTCGTCGGTCACGCAGGCCGCCGCACGCGCCGCGCTGCGGCACGCCGACGAGACGCTGGGCAGCGTGGCCACCCTGATCGCCGAACGCGAGCGGGTGTGCGCCGGGCTGACGGAGCTGGGTTTCCGGGTGATTCCCAGCGACTCGAACTTCGTGCTGTTCGGCGAGTTCGCCGACGCGGCCGCGACGTGGCAGCGCTACCTCGACGAGGGTGTGCTGATCCGCGACGTCGGCATCCCCGGATATCTGCGGACCACCATCGGCCTGGCCGACGAGAACGACGCGCTGCTGGCTGCCAGCGCCCGAATAGGAGCAAAATGACCCTCCCGAACCGCCGAGCCCGAGTCGAGCGCAAGACCAAGGAATCCGACATCGTCGTCGATCTCGACCTCGACGGCACCGGCCAGGTCAGCATCGACACCGGTGTGCCGTTCTTCGATCACATGCTGACGTCGCTGGGCAGCCACGCCAGCTTCGACCTCACCATCAAGGCCGTCGGCGACATCGAGATCGAGGGCCACCACACCATCGAGGACACCTCGATCGTGCTGGGCCAGGCACTCGCCCAGGCGCTCGGCGACAAAAAGGGCATCCGCCGCTTCGGTGATGCGTTCATCCCGATGGACGAATGCCTCGCGCACGCCGCCGTCGACGTGTCCGGGCGGCCGTACTTCGTGCACACCGGCGAGCCGGACTACATGGTGCAGTTCACCATCGCCGGTTCCGCCGCGCCGTACCACACCGTCGTGAACCGGCATGTCTTCGAATCGCTGGCCTACAACGCCCGGATCGCACTGCACGTGCGCACCCTGTACGGCCGCGACCCGCACCACATCACCGAGGCCGAGTACAAAGCCGTCGCCCGCGCGCTGCGCCAGGCCGTCGAGTACGACCCGCGCGTGACCGGCATCCCGTCCACCAAAGGCTCATTGTGACAACGAAACTGGTGGTACTGGACTACGGGTCCGGCAACCTGCGGTCGGCGCAGCGGGCGCTGGAGCGGGTCGGGGCCGAGGTCGAGGTCACCGCCGATCCTGGTGCGGCGGCCAATGCCGACGGCCTGGTCGTCCCCGGGGTCGGTGCGTTCGAGGCGTGCATGAACGGATTGCGCGGCATCGGCGGCGAGAAGATCATCGCCGACCGGGTCGCCGCGGGCAGGCCGGTGCTCGGCGTGTGCGTCGGCATGCAGATCCTGTTCTCCCGCGGCGTCGAGTTCGGCGTGGAATCCACCGGCTGCGGACAGTGGCCGGGTTCGGTGGTGCGGCTCGACGCCCCGGTGATCCCGCACATGGGCTGGAACGTCGTCGACGCCCCGGCCGACAGCGTGCTGTTCAAGGGCATGAGCGCCGACACCCGCTTCTACTTCGTGCACTCCTACGCCGCCCAGCAGTGGGAGGGTGACCCGGACGCGCTGCTCACCTGGGCCACCCACCACGTGCCGTTTCTGGCCGCGGTCGAGGACGGGCCGCTGTCGGCGACCCAGTTCCACCCGGAGAAGAGCGGGGACGCCGGCGCCGAATTACTGTCGAACTGGGTAGGGGCGCTAAGTTGACCAGCGTGAATCCGGTGAATGCCTCTTCGAAACTGATCCTGCTGCCCGCCGTCGACGTCGTCGAGGGCCGCGCGGTGCGCCTGGTGCAGGGGCAGGCCGGCAGCGAGACGGAGTACGGCTCGGCGCTCGAAGCAGCGATGACGTGGCAGCGTGACGGTGCCGAGTGGATCCATCTGGTCGACCTCGACGCGGCGTTCGGCCGCGGGTCCAACCGGGAACTTCTCGCCGAGGTCGTCGGCAAGCTCGACGTCGCCGTCGAACTGTCCGGCGGCATCCGCGACGACGAGTCGCTGGCCGCCGCGCTGGCGACCGGCTGCGCGCGGGTGAATCTGGGCACCGCGGCGCTGGAGAACCCGCAGTGGTGCGCCAAGGTCGTCGCCGAGCACGGTGAGCAGGTGGCCGTCGGTCTCGACGTCAAGATCGAGGATGGCCAGTACCGGCTGCGTGGCCGCGGCTGGGAGACCGACGGCGGTGACCTGTGGACCGTGCTGGAACGTCTTGACGGCGAAGGATGTTCGCGGTTCGTCGTCACGGACGTCACCAAGGACGGCACCCTCAACGGCCCGAACCTGGACCTGCTGGCCCAGGTCTGCGAGCGCACCGACGCGCCGGTCATCGCGTCAGGCGGGGTGTCCAGCCTCGACGACCTGCGCGCGATCGCCACGCTGACCGACCGCGGCGTCGAGGGTGCCATCGTCGGAAAGGCGCTCTACGCGGGACGTTTCACCTTGCCGCAGGCTCTCGACGCGGTCCGAACGTGACGCTCGACCACCAGCAGCTGAAGGATCTGCTCGACACGGCGGTCGGTGTGCTCGACGGCGCGTCGGCGCAGTTCGTCGCAGGGCACCGCGCTGACTCCGCGGTCGCGAAGAAGGGTAACGACTTCGCCACCGAGGTCGACCTCGCGATCGAACGGCGCGTCGTGGCCGAGCTGACCCGGCTGACCGGGATCGGGGTGCACGGCGAGGAGTTCGGCGGCGAATCGCTGGACGCCGAACAGGTGTGGGTGCTCGACCCGATCGACGGCACCTTCAACTACGCGGCGGGACTGCCGACGGCCGCGATCCTGCTCGGTCTGCTCGTCGACGGTGAACCGGTGCTCGGACTGACGTGGTTGCCGTTCACCGGCCAGCGGTACACGTCGATCCAGGGTTCGCCGGTGCGCTGCAACGACGAGGCGCTCGACGCGCTGGCACCGGTGACTCTCGCCGAATCCATCGTCGGGACGGGCACCTTCAACATCGACTCCCGGGGCCGCTACCCGGGCCGGTACCGCGTCAAGGTGCTGGAGAACCTCAGCCGCGAATGCTCACGGATGCGCATGCACGGCGCCACCGGTGTGGACTTCGCCTACGTTGCCGCCGGAATCCTGGGCGGGGCAATCAGTTTCGGACACCACGTGTGGGACCACGCCGCCGGTGTGGCGCTGGTGCGGGCCGCAGGCGGCATCGTCACCGATCTGGCCGGTGAGCCGTGGACGGCGTCGTCGCCGTCGGCGCTGGCCGCCGCACCCGGCGTGCACGAGGAGCTCCTGGAGATCCTGCGTGCGGCCGGCGACCCGAAGGACTACCTGTGAAGGCTGCGAGCGACGTCGCGACCCGGGTGATCCCGTGCCTGGACGTCGATGACGGCAGGGTCGTCAAGGGCGTGAACTTCGCGAACCTGCGTGACGCCGGTGACCCGGTGGAGCTCGCGGCCGCCTACGACGCCGAGGGCGCCGACGAGCTGACCTTCCTGGACGTGACCGCGTCGTCGTCGGGCCGCAGCACGATGCTCGACGTGGTGCGCCGCACCGCCGAGCAGGTTTTCATCCCGCTGACCGTCGGCGGCGGTGTCCGCTCGGTCGCCGACGTCGACGTGCTGCTGCGTGCGGGCGCCGACAAGGTGTCGGTGAACACCGCCGCGATCGCGCGCCCCGAGTTGCTCGCCGAGTTGTCACGGCAGTTCGGCTCGCAGTGCATCGTGCTGTCGGTCGACGCGCGCACCGTGCCCGAGGGTTCGCAGCCCACACCGTCGGGGTGGGAGGTCACCACCCACGGCGGCCGCCGTGGCACGGGCATCGACGCGGTCGAATGGGCAACGCAGGGCGCCGAACTCGGGGTCGGGGAGATCCTGCTGAACTCGATGGACGCCGACGGCACCAAGGCCGGCTTCGACCTGAAGATGCTGCGCGCGGTGCGCGGTGCGGTGACCGTGCCGGTGATCGCCAGTGGCGGCGCGGGCGCGGTCGAGCACTTCGCGCCGGCGGTGTTCGCGGGTGCGGACGCGGTGCTGGCCGCCAGCGTGTTCCACTTCCGCGACCTGACGATCGGTGAGGTGAAGGCGGCGATGAAGGCCGAAGGGATCACCGTCCGATGAGCGCTTGCGCAAAGAGCAGGGGGCCCAGGTGACATTGGACCCCGCGATCGCGGCGCGGCTCAAGCGCAATGCCGAGGGCCTGTTCACTGCCGTCGTGCAGGAACGCGGCAGCGGCGACGTGCTGATGGTGGCCTGGATGGACGACGCCGCGCTGGCCCGCACGCTGGAAACCCGTGAGGCCACCTACTTTTCCCGCTCTCGCAACGAGCAGTGGGTGAAGGGCCTGACGTCGGGCCACACCCAGCATGTGCACTCGGTGCGGCTGGACTGCGACGGGGACACCGTGCTGCTGGAGGTCGACCAGGTCGGCGGCGCCTGCCACACCGGCGACCACACCTGTTTCGACGCCGATCTGCTGCTGGGGCCCGAGGCATAGCCGCCCGGCACCGACGCCGAGCTAGATGATCCGCGACGCCTTCGCCCGCGCCGTCCAGCGCCCGTCGTCGTACCCCACCACCACGGGATGGTCGAAGGCTGCCGACACCGTCTCGGTGGTGATCGTCTCGCGTGCCGGACCGCTGGCAACGGCGCGACCCTCCGAGATGAGCAGCGCATGAGTCGTCGTGGTCGGCAGCTCCTCCAGATGGTGCGTGACGAGGATCGACGCCACTTCGGGGTGGGTCTGGTCGAGCGAGTCGATGGTCTCCAGAAGCTGTTCGCGGGCAGCCACATCCAGTCCGGTGGACGGTTCGTCGAGCAGCAGCAGCCGCGGTTCGGCGATCAACGCTCTGGCGATCAGCGTGCGGCCGCGTTCGCCCTGCGACAGAGTCGGCCACACGTCGTCGGCCTTGTGGGACAACCCGACCGCGGCGATCATCGCGTCGGCGCGGGCCGACTCCTCGCCCGAGGCCGTCCACCGCATCGGTGTGTCGATGGTCGCGGTGATCCCGGTCATCACGACGTCGCGCACGGTCAGTGAGTACTGCAACTGGTGGCGCGGGTTGACGTGGCCGATCGAGTGCCGCAGCGACGCCAGATCCACCCGGCCCATCTGCTGTCCGAGGATTCGCACCGTGCCCGAGGACGGGAACGTCACCGCCGCACAGAAACCCAGCAGCGTGCTCTTGCCCGCCCCGTTCGGGCCGAGCAGCGCCCAGTGCTCGCCTTCGCGCACGGTCAGCGAGATGCCGTCGATGATCTGCTTACCGCTGCGCCGGAACGTCACATCGGTGAGCTCAAGGACTGGTATCACCGGGACCGCAGCACCTCCAGTGCCTTGTCTGCGTGGGTGTCCATGCTGAATTCGCTGGCGATGGCCGCCAGCACGGTGCGGTCGGTGTCGATGACGAACGTAGTGCGCTTGACCGGCATGAACTTGCCGAGCAGCCCGCGCTTGACGCCGAACTGCTCGGCGACCACACCCTCGGTGTCCGACAGCAGCGGATAGTCGAAGTTCTGCTTGTCGGCGAACTGCGCCTGCTTGTCGACGCTGTCGGCGCTGATGCCGACCCGGGTGGCTCCGGCCGCGGCGAACTCGGACGCCAGGTCGCGGAAGTGACAGGCTTCCTTGGTGCAGCCGGGCGTCATCGCGGCCGGATAGAAGAACAGCACGATGGGTCCGTCGGCCAGCAGTTCGGTGAGCGTGCGCATCGTGCCTGTCTGGTCCGGCAGCTCGAACTCGGCGACCCGATCACCCGGTTTGAGGGGATTCATGCTTATCACGGTACGTCTGGGAGAATCGCGGCGTGCAGACGACCGCCGACCTGACCGTGACGACCTCGCGGGAGGACTTCCGGGCGCTGGCCGCCGAGCATCGTGTGGTCCCGGTGACCCGCAAGGTGCTCGCCGACAGCGAGACGCCGCTGTCGGCGTACCGCAAACTGGCCGCCAACCGGCCCGGGACGTTCCTGCTGGAGTCCGCGGAGAACGGGCGGTCGTGGTCGCGCTGGTCGTTCATCGGCGCGGGGGCGCCGTCGGCCCTGACGGTGCGCGACGGCGAGGCGGTGTGGCTCGGCGTCATCCCGCAGGACGCCCCCGCGGGCGGTGACCCGCTGGAGGCGCTGAAGTCGACGCTGTCGCTGCTGGAGACCGCGCCGCTGTCCGGTCTGCCGCCGCTGTCGTCGGGGTTGGTCGGGTTCTTCGCCTACGACATGGTGCGCCGCCTGGAGCGGCTGCCGGAGCTGACGGTCGACGACCTCGGGCTGCCCGACATGATGCTGCTGCTGGCCACCGACATCGCCGCCGTCGACCACCACGAGGGCACGATCACGCTGATCGCGAACGCGGTGAACTGGAACGGCACCGACGAGCGCGTCGACGAGGCCTACGACGACGCCGTCGCGCGGCTGGATGTGATGACCGCGGCGTTGGCCGAGCCGCTGGCCTCGACCGTCGCGACGTTCCGCCGCCCCGCCCCGCAACCCCGCGCGCAGCTCACCGTGGAGGAGTACACGAAGGTCGTCGACAAGCTGGTCGGCGACATCGAGGCGGGCGAGGCATTCCAGGTGGTGCCGTCCCAGCGCTTCGAGATGGACACCGACGCGGACCCGCTGGATGTCTACCGGATGCTGCGGGTGACCAACCCCAGCCCGTACATGTACCTGCTCAACGTCCCGAACAGCGATGGGGGACTGGACTTCTCGATCGTCGGATCCAGCCCCGAGGCGCTCGTCACCGTCAAGGACGGCCGTGCCACCACACACCCGATCGCGGGCACCCGGTGGCGCGGCGACACCGAGGAGGAAGACCTTCTCCTGGAAAAGGAACTGCTGTCCGACGAGAAGGAACTCGCCGAGCACCTGATGCTCGTCGATCTCGGCCGCAACGACCTGGGCCGCGTGTGCCGGCCGGGCACGGTGAAGGTCGAGGACTACAGCCACATCGAGCGCTACAGCCACGTGATGCACCTGGTGTCGACGGTGACCGGGCTGCTCGCCGACGGCAGGACCGCGCTGGACGCCGTGACGGCCTGTTTCCCGGCCGGGACGCTGTCGGGGGCGCCTAAGGTGCGGGCGATGGAGCTCATCGAGGAGGTCGAGAAGACCCGCCGCGGCCTCTACGGCGGCGTGCTCGGTTACCTCGACTTCGCGGGCAACGCCGATTTCGCGATTGCGATCCGGACCGCGCTGATGCGCAACGGCACCGCCTACGTCCAGGCCGGCGGGGGCGTCGTCGCCGATTCGAATGGTCCATACGAATACAACGAGTCCGCGAACAAGGCGCGCGCGGTGCTGGCCGCGATCGCCGCGGCCGAGACGCTGAGCGAGCCGTGACCCGGGTCGCGCAGCTCCTGCTGCTACTCGCCGCGGTGGGCCTGTGGGGAGCCTCGCGCCTGACGTGGGTACAGGTGAGTTCGTTCGACGGGCTCGGTCAACCGAAGACCACCGATCTGTCGGGTTCCACGTGGTCCACAGCGCTGGTGCCGCTCGCGTTGTTGTTGGCCGCTGCTGCGGTCGCGGCGCTGGCGGTGCGCGGATGGCCGCTGCGGATCCTGGCGGTGCTCGTCGCGGCCGCCAGCGCGGGCATGGGATATCTCGCGATCAGCTTGTGGGTGGTCACCGACGTGGCCGTCCGTGCCGCCCGACTCGCGGAGGTGCCGGTGGCCGATCTGGTCGGGACCGAGCGCTATTACACCGGCGCGGCAGTGACTCTCGTCACAGCAGTGCTGGCGTTGGCCGGTGCGGTGCTGCTGATGCGCTCGGCGGCCGGTGGTCGCGCCGAGGCCGCCCGCTTCACCCGACGCCCGGCTGGTGAGGTGGATGCGGGACCTGCCGCGCAGGGGTCGATGTCGGAGCGGATGATGTGGGACGCGCTCGACGAGGGCCGTGACCCGACCAACACTGACAACAGGGGCGGTGACAACTGATGGCTCGTCGGCGACTACCCTTCGATATGCATCGAACGGCCGTCAGGGGAAGGGAAGCGACGCCTATGGGTTCGGCGACCGTCCTCGATTCGATCCTCGAGGGAGTACGTGCTGACGTTGCCGCTCGCGAAGCCGCCGTCAGCTTGGCTGAGGTCAAGGCACAGGCCGAGCGCGCGCCTGCGCCGCTCGACGTGATGGCTGCTCTGCGGGAGCCGGGGATCGCGGTGATCGCCGAGGTGAAGCGGGCCAGCCCGTCTCGCGGTGAGCTGGCCCCGATCGCCGATCCGGCCGAACTCGCGTCTGCCTACGAGAGCGGCGGAGCCCGCGCGATCAGCGTGCTGACCGAACAGCGCCGCTTCAACGGCTCGCTCGCCGACCTGGACGCGGTCCGCGCTTCGGTGTCGATCCCGGTGCTACGCAAGGATTTTATCGTCAAGCCGTACCAAATCCACGAGGCACGGGCGCACGGCGCCGATTTGCTGCTGCTGATCGTCGCTGCCCTCGAACAGCCCGCGCTGGAATCGCTGCTGGAGCGCACCGAATCGCTCGGAATGACCGCCCTTGTCGAGGTGCATACCGAGGAAGAGGCCGATCGTGCACTGCAGGCCGGCGCCGCCGTGATCGGCGTGAACGCCCGTAACCTCAAGACCCTCGAGGTCGACCGGGACTGCTTCGCGCGCATCGCGCCGGGGTTGCCCAGCAACGTCATCAAGATCGCCGAGTCCGGGGTGCGCGGCACCGCCGACCTGCTCGCCTACGCGGGAGCGGGCGCCGACGGCGTGCTCGTCGGCGAGGGCCTGGTGACCAGCGGTGATCCGCGCAGCGCCGTCGCCGATCTGGTGACGGCCGGAACCCATCCCTCCTGCCCGAAACCTGCGCGCTAAGTGACCGAGAACTCCGGTCCGGAACTGCCGCGCGCCAGCGCCGCAGTCGCCGAACCCACCCCGCATGATCCCGATGCCCGAGGGCACTTCGGCGCCTACGGCGGCAGGCTCGTTCCCGAGGCGCTGATGGCCGTCATCGAAGAGGTCACCGCCGCCTACGAGAAGGCGCGCAGCGACCAGACCTTCCTCGACGAACTCGACAGGCTGCAGAAGCACTACACCGGCCGGCCGTCTCCGCTGTACGAGGCGGAGCGCCTCAGTGAGCACGCCGGCGGGGCGCGGATCTTCTTGAAGCGAGAAGACCTCAACCACACCGGATCTCACAAGATCAACAACGTCCTCGGTCAGGCGCTGCTCGCCAAGAAGATGGGCAAGACCCGGGTGATCGCCGAGACCGGCGCGGGTCAGCACGGGGTCGCGACGGCGACCGCATGCGCTCTGCTCGGCCTCGAATGCGTGATCTACATGGGCGCGGTCGACACCGCGCGGCAGGCGCTGAACGTGGCCAGGATGCGACTGCTCGGTGCGTCGGTGGTCGCCGTCGAGTCCGGCTCCAAGACGCTCAAGGACGCGATCAACGAGACGTTCCGCGACTGGGTCTCCAACGCCGACGACACCTACTACTGCTTCGGTACCGCGGCGGGCCCGCACCCGTTCCCGGTGATGGTGCGAGATTTCCAGCGCGTGATCGGGCTGGAGGCCCGCGCGCAGATGCTCGATCAGGCCGGCCGGCTGCCCGACGCGGTGGTCGCGTGTGTCGGTGGCGGGTCGAACGCGATCGGCATCTTCCACGCGTTCATCGACGATCCCGGCGTTCGGCTGATCGGCTACGAGGCTGCTGGTGACGGCGTCGAAACCGGCCGTCACGCAGCGACATTCACCGGCGGTTCACCCGGTGCGTTCCAAGGCTCGTTCTCGTACCTGCTTCAGGACGAGGACGGCCAGACGATCGAATCCCATTCCATCTCAGCGGGATTGGATTACCCGGGTGTCGGTCCCGAGCACGCGCTGCTCAAGGACATCGGTCGTGCCGAGTACCTGCCGATCACCGACTCCGAGGCGATGGACGCGTTGTCGCTGCTGAGCCGCACCGAGGGCATCATTCCCGCGATCGAGTCGGCGCACGCCGTCGCGGGTGCGCTCAAGCTCGGTCCGCAACTGGATGCGGGTTCGATCATCCTGGTCAACGTCTCCGGACGAGGGGACAAGGACGTCGAGACGGCGGCCAAGTGGTTCGGGCTGCTGGAGGACGGGACGCCATGAGTCGGCTTGCCGGATTGTTCGAATCCTGCCGCGCCGAGAATCGTTCGGCGCTGATCGGATATCTGCCCACGGGTTTCCCCGATGTCGAGGGCTCCATCGAGGCGATGGTCGCGCTCGTCGAGTCCGGTTGCGACATCATCGAGGTCGGCATCGCCTACTCGGATCCCGGCATGGACGGCCCGACGATCGCCGCGGCCACGGAGGTGGCGCTGCGCGGCGGTGTCCGGGTCAGCGACGCGTTCCGGGCCGTCGAGGCGATCAGCAACGCCGGTGGCCGCGCGGTCGTCATGACGTACTGGAACCCTGTGCTGCGCCGGGGGGTTGACACCTTCGCGCGCGATCTGGCGTCGGCCGGCGGGCTCGGGCTGATCACCCCGGATCTGATCCCGGATGAGGCCGACGACTGGTTCGCCGCTTCCGAGGCCCACGATCTGGATCGCATCTTCCTTGTCGCGCCATCCTCCACGGAGGAACGGCTCGCGAAGACGGTGGAGGCGTCCCGCGGGTTCGTCTACGCCGCGTCGACGATGGGTGTCACCGGCGTCCGGGATGCGGTGTCCAACGCCGCCCCCGAATTGGTGGCCCGGGTCAAAGCCGTGTCGGACATCCCGGTCGGTGTGGGTCTGGGTGTGCGGTCGCGGGAGCAGGCCGCTGAGATCGGCGCGTACGCCGACGGCGTCATCGTCGGATCCGCGCTGGTGTCCGCGCTCAAAGAGGGCATCCCCGCGGTGCGCTCGCTGACAGAAGAACTTGCAGACGGAGTAAGGCAGAGGATCACTGCGTGACGACGACGGTTCTGGCCTACATCCCGAGCCCGCCTCAGGGGGTCTGGCACCTCGGCCCGTTCCCGCTCCGCGCCTATGCACTGTGCATCATCGTCGGCATCATCGCCGCACTCGTCATCGGCGACCGCCGCTGGGTGAACCGCGGCGGCGAACCCGGCGTGATCTACGACATCGCGTTGTGGGCGGTGCCGTTCGGCCTGATCGGTGGTCGCGTCTATCACGTCATGACCGACTGGCGGACGTACTTCGGTGCGGACGGTGTCGGGCCGGCTGCTGCGTTTCGCATCTGGGACGGCGGTCTGGGGATCTGGGGCGCGGTCGCGTTCGGTGCGCTGGGAGCGTGGATCGCGTGTCGACGGCGGGGGATACCGCTGCCGGCGTTCGGCGATGCGATTGCTCCGGGAATCGTTCTGGCGCAAGCGATCGGCCGCCTGGGCAACTACTTCAATCAGGAGCTGTACGGCCGCGCCACCACGCTGCCGTGGGGTCTGGAGATATACGAGCGGCGTAACAGCGTCGGCGCGCTCGACTCGCTCAACGGGGTGTCCACGGGTGAGCTGATCGAGGTCGTGCACCCGACGTTCCTGTACGAACTTCTGTGGAACCTGCTGGTTTTCGCGGTGCTGATCTTCGTCGACAGGCGATTCAAGATCGGTCATGGCCGGCTGTTCGCGCTGTATGTCGCGGGCTATTGCGTGGGCCGGTTCTGGATCGAACTGATGCGCAGCGATACGGCGACGCTGGTGGCAGGTATCCGGATCAACACCTTCACGGCGACGTTCGTGTTCATCGCGGCGGCGGTCTACATCATGGTGGCGCCGAAGGGTCGGGAGGCACCCGAGACGCTGCGTGGTGACCAGGATGCCGAATCCGATGTCGAGGAGCTCGCCAAAGACGTCGCGATGGCGTCGGCGGTCGGGGTGGTTGCCGCAGCGACCGTCGCCGGCCAGGACGAGAAGAACGAGCAGGCCGAACGCGAGGTGGGTGGTCTCGGCTCCGTCGAAGGCGATGAGGCCGTCGAGGCCGCCGACGCCGCGTCCGGGGTGCATGATGCCGCGGTCGAAGGTGCGGCTGAAACCGAGGCGCTGATCGCCCAGCTCGACGTACCCGTCGAAGACGAAGACGAAGACGAAGACGAAGACGAGCCGGCCGAACCCGCCGCGGAAATCGAGCCGCATCCCGTGCCCGAGGAGGCCGGTGGCCTGGGCACTGTGGAAGGCGATGAGGCCGTCGAAGCCGCCGAGGGCGCCGCGGCTGCCGGCGTCGCTGTGTCGGGTGATGACGAGACCGAGGAGCCGGCCGACGAGGTTGAGGAATCCGAGAGTGCCGAGGCTGATGAGCCTGCGGCTGAGGTCGCGGAGGTTGATGCCGATGCGGTGGTCGAGGGCGATGCCGGCGTCGAGGTAGCCGAGGCTGAGGTTGAGATCGCCGAGGGTGTCGAAGTTGATGAGCCCGCGGCTGAGGCTGATGAGCCTGCGGCTGAGGTCGCTGAGGTTGATGCCGATGCGGTGGTCGAGGGCGATGCCGACGTCGAGGTAGACGAGGCCGCGATTGAGGCCGAGGAATCCGAGGGTGACGCTGACGAGCTGGCTGAGGAGCCTGCGGCCGAAGTCGCTGAGGTTGATGCCGACGTGGTGGTCGAGGGCGATGCCGACGTCGAGGTAGACGAGGCCGCGATTGAGGCCGAGGAATCCGAGGGTGACGCTGACGAGCTGGCTGAGGAGCCTGCGGCCGAAGTCGCTGAGGTTGATGCCGACGTGGTGGTCGAGGGCGATGCCGACGTCGAGGTAGACGAGGCCGCGATTGAGGCCGAGGAATCCGAGGGTGACGCTGACGAGCTGGCCGAGGAGCCCGCAGCCGAGGTCGCAGAAGTCGACACCGAAGCGCTGACCGACAGCGACGCCGACACCGATCTGGACGGCGAACCCGAGGGCCCCACCGCGGACCCGACGCACTCGTACACAGTCGTCACCGAGCCCTCGTCCGAGAGTGGACAGCCCGGGCCCGGCAGCATCGTCCGCCAATGGATCCGCCGACGCAGGAACCGCTGAGCACCCGGTCGTCGTCACCGTGTTTTGTCGGACGCCACTGGCATAATCGAACATGTGTTCGACCAAGTTGGTGCCGCGGAGCTCGTTGACGCGATGGGCGTCGCGTGGCGGGCGGAGTCGCGTGCGGTGGCGCAGCGACTCGAGGCGGTGGCCCGGTTGTACACGATCCGCAAGCGGCAGTACGTCGAGGCGGAGTTCTGGCACACGGACGTCTACGAGGCAGTCGCGGCCGAGGTGTCCGCGGCGCAGAACCTCAGCCGCTGGCGGGCCGGCAGCCAGGTCAACACGGCCGTTTCGCTGTTCGAGCGGCTCCCGGCGGTGGCTGCGGTGTTCGCCCGCGGAGACATCGACTACCGGATGGTGCGGTTCGCGTTGCGTCGGACCGCCAACGTGGACGACGGAACCATCGGCGAACTGGACGCAGCGCTGGCTCGTCACATCACCCGGTGGATGCGGTTCTCGGATAAAAAGCTGACCGATCGGCTCGACATGTGGGTCGCCAAGTTCGACCCCGCCGGGGTGCGGGTGCCCCCGGCCGCGAAAGACAATCGCTATCTCGACGTGGCCCCGGATTCACTGGGGATGGCGTTCGTGGGCGGTGTCATGAACGCCGACGACGCCGCAGCGCTGGATCAACGCTTGGAAGCGTTGGCTGCCACGGTGTGCGCCAACGATCCGCGCAGCCACAACCAGCTTCGCGCCGACGCGGGCGGCGCGCTGGGTCGGGGAGAGGTCACCCTGGCATGCCAGTGCGGGTCCGAGGACTGTCCGGCCGCGGCGGTGCGCGAGTCCGCGGCTCAGGTGGTCATCCACATCCTGGCCGAACAGGGCACCGTCGACGGAACCAGTGACAATCCCGGCTATCTTTCCGGCTTCGGTGTGCTGCCCGCCGAGGAGGTTCGCGCCGCCGCGGGGAAGAAGACGGCCAAGCTCAAGCCCGTACGGACGCCCGCGGCTGAGCCGGAGAAGGGGTATCGGCCGTCGGCGCCGTTGAAGGACTATCTGCGGTGGCGCGACCTGACGTGCCGTTTCCCGGGCTGTGACGCCCCGGTGGAGAGCTGCGACGTGGACCATACGACGCCATGGCCGTTCGGCATCACCCACGCCTCTGGACTCAAGCATTACTGCCGGACGCATCACCTGATCAAGACGTTCTACAGCGGACCGGGCGGATGGCGCGACGAGCAGCGTCCCGACGGAACCATTGTGCTCACCGCCCCGACCGGGCACGTGTACACGACGGAACCGCATGGCGGCGAACTCTTTCCGGCGCTGGCCGTTCCCACCGCGCCGATCCCGGACGCCGACGCGCCTCGTGACCCATCGGAGAAGTCGGAGAAGATGCCGCGCCGGGCACGCACCCGCGACGAGGACCGACGGGCCCGTATCGAGCGCGAACGTCAGCAGCGCATCGAGCTCAACGCCGAGAGGAAGCGCCAGCGGGAAGCGTGGCTCGCCGCGACCTACGAGCCTCCGCCCTTCTGACGCGTCCCGACCTGACGCCTCGGGGTGGTCTGGCATCCTGGTGGCATGACCGAGCCCCCGTTCAGTGGCAACGAAGGTGGAAATCAGTACACCCCTCCGCCGCAGCAACCGGGTTATGTCCCGCCCGGCGGGTACCCGCCTCCTCCGTCGGGCGGCTATCCGCCGCCGATGGGCCAGTATTCGGGCGCCTACACCGATCCCGCCGCGCCGTTCGGCCGGCATCCGGTCACCGGGGAGCCACTGTCCGAGAAATCGAAGGTCGTCGCCGGGCTGCTCCAGCTTCTCGGCCTGTTCGGCCTCGTCGGCATCGGCCGGATCTACCTCGGCTATACGACCCTCGGTGTGATCCAACTCGTTGTGGGACTCCTCACGTGCGGCATCGGCGCGCTGATCTGGGGGATCATCGACGCGATCCTGATCCTCACCGACAAGGTCCGCGATCCGGCGGGCTTCCCGCTGCGCGATGGCACATAGCCCCGCAATCGACCGCCGCACACGCCGTTTCGTCGGGTGGGGTACCGGTGCCGTCCTCGGCGGCGCCCTCCTCTACATCGGCCTCAACGATCCGCACCGCCCGGGATTCCTGTTCCCGCCCTGCCCATTTCACGAACTGACCGGCTGGCTGTGCCCCGGCTGCGGCGGCCTGCGCATGACCCACGATCTGCTGCACGGCGATCTCGCCGCAGCGTTCGTCGACAACGCGTTCGTGCTCATCGGTCTGCCGCTGTTGCTGGCATGGGTGCTCATCCGGCGCAGGCAGTCCAAGCCGGTGGCCACCGTCGCGCTCTACGTCGTGACCGTAATCACGGTCGTGGCATGGACTCTGGTCCGCAATCTGCCCGGATTCCCGCTGGTCCCGACCGTTCTCGCCGGGTGAGCCGCGACCTGCGCTGATACACTGGACCAACGGGCCGACGCAGTCCCTGATGACGAATTCAGGATGGCGGAGGCCAAATCCATGCTCTACTCGGCGTTGCCCGAACCCCAAGGTCTGTACGACCCCGACAACGAGTCGGACTCCTGCGGTGTAGCCATGGTGGTCGACATCCAGGGCAGGCGCTCCCACAGCATCGTCACCGACGGTCTCATCGCCCTGGAGCACCTCGAGCACCGCGGCGCCGCGGGCGCCGAACCGAACAGCGGTGACGGCGCGGGCATCCTCATCCAGCTCCCCGTCGCGCTGCTGCGCGACGTCGTCGACTTCGTGCTGCCCGAGGCCACCGGCGACGGCAACACCTTCGCCGCCGGAATCTGCTTCCTGCCCCAGGACCCCGCACAGCGTGCGGCTGCCTGCAGCGCCATCGAAGCCATCGCCGCCGAAGAGAACCTCGAAGTCCTCGGCTGGCGAGAGGTCCCGGTCGATCCGATCGGCGCCGAGATCGGCAAGACCGCGCTCGACTGTATGCCCCATATGGCTCAGCTCTTCGTCGCCGCACCCGCGATCGACGGGAACCGGCCCGGCGGAATCGAACTCGACCGCCGCGTCTACCCGATGCGTAAGCGCGCCGAACGCGACGGCGTCTACTTCCCGTCGCTGTCCAGTCGCACCATGGTCTACAAGGGCATGCTCACCACGATGCAGCTGCCGCTGTACTTCCCGGACCTACGGGACGAGCGCTGCATCAGTGCCATCGCGATCGTGCACAGCCGCTTCTCCACCAACACCTTCCCGTCGTGGCCGCTGGCGCACCCGTTCCGCTTCGTCGCGCACAACGGCGAGATCAACACCGTGCGCGGCAACCGCAACCGGATGCACGCCCGGGAGGCCATGCTGGCCAGCGACCACATCCCCGGCGACCTGAGCCGGCTCTCACCGATCTGCACCCCGGATGCGTCCGACTCCGCGTCCTTCGACGAGGTACTCGAACTCCTGCACCTCGGCGGCCGCAGCCTGCCCCACGCCGTGCTGATGATGATCCCCGAGGCGTGGGAGAACAGCACCACCATGGACCCGGAGGAAAGGGCCTTCTGGCAGTTCCACGCCTCGCTGATGGAACCGTGGGACGGCCCCGCCTGCGTCACCTTCACCGACGGCACTCTGGTCGGAGCGGTGTTGGACCGCAACGGGTTACGGCCGGGTCGCTGGTGGCGCACCCTCGACGACCGACTGATCCTCGCCAGCGAGGCCGGGGTCCTCGACGTGCCGTCGGCGCAGATCGTCGCCAAGGGCCGCCTGCAGCCCGGCAAGATGCTGCTGGTCGACACCGACGCGGGCCGCATCGTCTCCGACGACGAGATCAAGGAGCGGCTGTCGGGCGCCCAGCCCTACGGCGAGTGGCTGCACGCCGGACTGCTCGAGCTCAAGACACTGCCCGACCGCGCCCCCGCCCAGCCCAACCACGAATCGGTGGTGCGCAGGCAGGTGAGCTTCGGCTACACCGAGGAAGAGCTGCGCATCCTGCTCACCCCGATGGCCGCCTCCGGTGCCGAACCGCTGGGTTCCATGGGCACAGACACCCCGGCCGCGGTGCTGTCGCAGCGCTCCAAGCTGCTCTACGACTACTTCGTCGAACTCTTCGCCCAGGTCACCAATCCGCCGCTGGACGCGATCCGCGAGGAGATCGTCACCTCCATGTCGCGCGTGATGGGCCCTGAACAGAATCTGCTCGAACCCGGCGCCGCATCGTGCCGCCAGATCAAGCTCACCTGGCCCGTCCTCGACAACGAGGAGCTCGGCAAGATCGTCCACATCAACGACGACGGCGAGCAGCCCGGGCTGCGCACCGTCGTGCTGCGCGCGCTCTACGACGTCGAACGCGGGGGAGAGGGCCTGGCCGAGGCGCTGGAGGATCTACGCCTGCGCGCATCGACCGCGATCACCAAAGGCGCACGGACACTGGTCATTTCCGACCGCGACTCCGACCACACCAAGGCGCCGATCCCGTCGCTGCTGGCGGTCTCTGCCGTGCACCACCATCTGGTTCACACCAAACAGCGCACCAAGGTCGCGCTCGTCGTCGAGAGTGGCGACGCCCGCGAGGTGCACCACATCGCGATGCTGATCGGTTTCGGCGCCGCTGCGGTCAACCCGTACCTGGCCTTCGAATCCATCGAGGACCTGATCCGCGAGGGTGAACTGACCGGCATCGAGCCGTCGGCCGCGGTGCGCAACTACCTCAAGGCGCTCGGCAAGGGCGTGATGAAGGTGATGAGCAAGATGGGCATCTCCACGGTGGCCTCCTACACCGCCGCCCAGGCGTTCGAGGCGATCGGCATCGACAAAGACGTCATCGACGAGTACTTCACCGGCACACCGACCCAACTCGGCGGCGTCGGCCTCGACGTGATCGCCGAGGAGGTCAAGCTGCGCCACCGGCGCGCGTACCCGGAGAACCCGACCGAGCGGGTGCATCGGCGCCTGGAGGTCGGCGGCGAGTACGCGTTCCGGCGCGAAGGTGAACTGCACCTGTTCACCCCCGAGGTGGTGTTCCTGCTGCAGCATGCGACCCGCACCGGTCGCCATGACGTGTTCCAGCAGTACTCCGACGAGGTCGACCGGCTCAGCCGCGAAGGCGGCGCGCTGCGCGGACTGTTCGAGTTCAAGAAGGGTGTGCGTCCGCCGGTGCCGCTCGACGAGGTCGAACCCGCGAGCGAGATCGTCAAACGGTTCAACACCGGCGCGATGAGCTACGGTTCCATCTCCGCCGAGGCCCACGAGACGATGGCCATCGCGATGAACAACCTCGGCGGACGCTCCAACAGCGGCGAGGGCGGCGAAGACGTCGACCGGCTCTACGACCCGAAGCGGCGCAGCGCCGTCAAGCAGGTCGCCTCCGGGCGGTTCGGCGTCACCAGCGACTACCTGGTCAACGCCTCCGACATTCAGATCAAGATGGCACAGGGTGCCAAACCCGGTGAGGGCGGGCAACTTCCGGGATACAAGGTGTATCCCAACATCGCCAAGACCCGGCACTCGACGCCGGGCGTCGGGCTGATCTCGCCGCCGCCACACCACGACATCTACTCGATCGAGGACCTCGCGCAGCTGATCCACGATCTGAAGAACGCCAACGCCGACGCCCGCATCCACGTCAAGCTCGTCAGCTCGATCGGGGTCGGCACGGTCGCCGCCGGGGTGTCGAAGGCGCACGCCGACGTCGTGCTGATCTCCGGATACGACGGCGGTACCGGTGCCGCTCCGCTGACCAGCCTCAAACATGCCGGCGCCCCGTGGGAGATCGGGCTGGCCGACACCCAGCAGACGCTCGTGCTCAACGGCCTGCGCGACCGCATCACCGTGCAGTGCGACGGCGGAATGCGGACCGCCCGTGACGTGGTGGTGGCGATGCTGCTCGGCGCCGAGGAGTACGGGTTCGCCACCGCGCCGCTGGTCGTGGCCGGCTGCATCATGATGAGGGTGTGTCACCTCGACACCTGCCCGGTCGGGGTCGCCACCCAGAACCCCGAGCTGCGCGCCCGGTTCAACGGTAAGCCGGAGTTCGTCGAGAACTTCTTCCAGTTCATCGCCGAGGACATCCGGAAGTACCTGGCAGAGCTCGGTTTCCGCAGCATCGACGAGGCCGTCGGGCACGCCGAGATGCTAGACACCGCCGACGGCGTCGCGCACTGGAAGAGCCGCGGACTCGACCTGAGCCCGGTCTTCGCCGTGCCCCAGTCGACCTCCGAACGGCGCCGGGTGCGCGATCAGGACCATGGTCTCGACGAAGCGCTCGACCGCACACTGATCCAGCTCGCCGAAGGGGCGCTGGAGGATGCCCACCCGGTTCGGCTGGAGCTTCCGGTGCGCAACGTCAACCGCACCGTCGGCACCCTGCTCGGTAGCGAGGTGACCCGGCGCTACGGTGCGGCGGGGCTGCCCGAGGACACCATCCACGTCACGCTGACCGGTTCGGCCGGCCAGTCGCTCGGCGCGTTCCTTCCGCCCGGAGTCACCCTGGAGCTCATCGGCGATGCGAACGACTATGTGGGCAAGGGGCTTTCGGGCGGCAGGATCGTCGTCAAACCGCAGGACGACGTGCTGTTCCTGCCCGAGGACAACGTGATCGCCGGCAACACGCTGCTTTTCGGCGCCACCTCGGGTGAGCTGTACCTGCGCGGCCGGGTCGGTGAGCGTTTCGCCGCCCGCAACTCCGGTGCGCTGACCGTCGTCGAAGGCGTCGGCGACCACGCCTGCGAGTACATGACCGGCGGCCGGGTGGTGGTGCTCGGCAAGGTCGGCCGCAACATGGCCGCGGGCATGTCCGGCGGCATCGCGTTCGTGCTCGGACTCGACCCCAGCCGGGTCAACACCGACATGGTCGAACTGCAGCGCCTCGATCCCGAGGACCTGGCCTGGCTGCGCAACGTCGTGGCGCTACACGCGCGCTACACCGGAAGCACCGTCGCGACGTCGATGCTCTCCGACTGGCCCAGGCGCAGCGCACAATTCACCAAAATCATGCCGCGCGATTACCAGCGCGTGCTCGAGGCGACCCGGATGGCCAAGGCCGAGGGCCGGGACGTCGACTCGGCGATCATGGAGGCGACCCGTGGCTGACCCGCGCGGATTCCTGGAAGTGCCCAAGGTCGAGGCCACCAAACGGCCCGTCGACGAACGGGTCGGGGACTGGCGCGAGGTCTACGAGCGCCAGGACCCGCACCAGCGTGCCGGCGAGGTGTCCCAGCAGGCCCGCCGCTGTATGGACTGCGGAATCCCGTTCTGCCACTCCGGAACCGCGGGCTGCCCGCTGGGCAACCTGATCCCGGAGTGGAACGATCTGGTGCGCCGCGGCCGCTGGGACGCGGCCAGCGACCGGTTGCACGCGACGAACAACTTCCCGGAGTTCACCGGCCGGCTGTGCCCGGCGCCGTGCGAGGCGGCGTGCGTGCTGTCGATCTCCGAGGAGCAGACTGGCGGCAGCGTCACGATCAAGCGCATCGAGCAGACCATCGCCGACCAGGCCTGGATGGACGGTCTCGTCGAGCCCCAGCCGGCCGCGATCTCGACCGGCAAGAAGGTCGCCGTCGTCGGCTCCGGTCCGGCCGGGCTGGCCGCCGCCCAGCAGCTGACGCGCGCGGGCCACGACGTCACGGTCTACGAACGGGACGACCGGATCGGCGGGCTGATGCGCTACGGCATCCCCGAGTACAAGCTGGAGAAGGGCACGCTCAACCAGCGACTGGCCCAGATGCGTGCGGAGGGAACGCGTTTCGTCACCGAATGCGAGGTGGGCGTTGATCTGCCGATCGAGCAGCTGCGGGCCCAGCACGACGCCGTCGTACTGGCCGTCGGGGCGCTGCGCTCCCGCGACAACGACGTGGAGGGCCGCCACCTCAACGGCGTGCATCTCGCGATGGAACACCTGGTCCCGGCCAACAAGGAATGCGAAGGCGACGGTCCCAGCCCGATCAGCGCGGCGGGCAAGCACGTCGTGATCATTGGCGGCGGCGACACCGGAGCCGACTGCCTGGGCACCGCGCACCGCCAGGGTGCCGCGTCGGTGACGCAGCTGGACTACAACCCCGAACCGCCGGAACAGCGTGACGACTCTCGCACCCCGTGGCCGACGTGGCCGCTGGTGCTGAGGACCCGGCTCTCGCCGGCCCACGCCGAGGGCGGACACCGCCGTTACGAGGTCGCCGTGCAGCGCTTCCTCGGTGACGAGCGGGGGAATCTGCGGGCGATGGAGATCGCCGAGGTGAAGGTCGAGCGCGACGAGAACGGCCGCCGCCACATCGTGCCGGTCGGGGAGACGCTGGAGATCCCGTGCGATCTGGCGCTGCTGGCGATCGGGTTCGAGGGGGTCGAGCACATGCCGCTGCTCGACAACCTCGGTGTGACGCTCAACCGGCGCGGCACCGTGCCGTGCGGCTCGGACTGGCAGACCGAAGCGCCCGGCGTCTTCGTGTGCGGAGACGCGCACCGCGGTGCGTCGCTGATCGTGTGGGCGATCGCCGAAGGCCGGAGCGCCGCGCACGCCGTCGACGCGTACCTGATGGGTGACTCGGATCTGCCCGCCCCGGTGCGGCCCGGGGCGCTGCCGCTGGCCGTCGTCTGAATCGATTAACGACTATGCTCGTGAGCCGTGACTCGACGCGGAAAGATCGTCTGTACGCTCGGCCCGGCCACCGCCTCTGAGGGGGCGGTCAAGCAGCTGGTCGAGTCCGGAATGGATGTCGCGAGGCTCAACTTCAGCCACGGCGACTACCCCGACCACGAGGCCAACTACAGACGCGTTCGCGCCGCATCGGATGCGACCGGACGCGCCGTCGGCATCCTCGCCGACCTGCAGGGCCCGAAGATCCGGCTGGGCCGGTTCGCCGACGGGCCGACGGTGTGGAAGAACGGCGAGACGATCCGGATCACCGTCGACGACTTCGAGGGCACCCACGACCGGGTGTCGACCACCTACAAGCGGCTCGCTCAGGACGCCAGTCCCGGTGACCGGGTGCTCGTCGACGACGGCAATGTGGGTCTGGTGGTCGAACACATCGACGGCAACGACGTGGTCTGCACGGTCACCGAGGGTGGCAAGGTCAGCAACAACAAGGGCATGTCCCTGCCCGGGATGAACGTGTCGGCTCCGCCACTGTCGGAGAAAGACATCGACGACCTGGAGTTCGCGCTGCGCCTGGGTGTCGACCTCGTCGCGTTGTCGTTCGTGCGCTCGCCCGCCGACGTCGAGCTGGTGCACGAGGTGATGGACCGGGTCGGGCGCCGCGTCCCGGTGATCGCGAAGCTGGAGAAGCCGGAGGCGATCGACAACCTCGAGGCCATCGTGCTGGCGTTCGACGCGATCATGGTCGCGCGTGGTGACCTCGGCGTCGAGCTGCCTCTCGAGGAGGTGCCGCTGGTGCAGAAGCGGGCCATCCAGATGGCCAGGGAGAACGCCAAACCGGTCATCGTCGCGACCCAGATGCTGGAGTCGATGATCGAGAACTCCCGCCCGACGCGCGCGGAGGCCTCTGACGTCGCCAACGCGGTGCTCGACGGCGCGGACGCGGTGATGCTGTCCGGGGAGACCTCGGTCGGCAAGTTCCCGTTCGAGACGGTTCGCACGATGGCGCGGATCGTCAGCGCGGTCGAGGACAACTCGGTGGCCGTCCCGGCGCTGACCCACACGCCGCGCACCAAGCGCGGCGTCATCTCCTACGCGGCCCGCGACATCGGTGAGCGGCTCGACGCGAAGGCGCTGGTCGCGTTCACCCAGTCCGGGGACACCGTGCGCCGGCTGGCCCGTCTGCACACCCCGCTGCCGGTGCTGGCGTTCACGTCGCTGCCCGAGATCCGTAGTCAGCTGGCGCTGACCTGGGGCACCGAGACGTTCATCGTCCCGCACATCGAGACCACCGACGGCATGATCCGCCAGGTCGACCAGTCGATGCTGGCGCTCGGCCGGTACAAGCGCGGCGACCTGGTGGTCATCGTCGCGGGCGCCCCTCCGGGCACAGTAGGCTCCACGAATCTGATCCACGTCCACCGCATCGGGGAGGACGACGTCTAACTGAGGGAGATCATCGAGTGTCGCGTCATGCGGACTTCCAAGAGCTGCTCGCGATCCTCGACCTCGACCTCGTCGACGAGAACACCTTCGTCGGCAGGCACCCGAGCAAGAACCCGGTGCGCACGTTCGGCGGGCAGATGATGGCTCAGGCCTTCGTCGCGGCCAGCCGGAGCCTGAAGTACCCGACCCCGCCGAGCGCGTTGTCGGTGCACTTCATCGCCGGGGGAGACCCGGAGCAGGACCTGGAGTTCCACGTCGTGCGGCTGCGCGACGAGCGCCGGTTCGCCAACCGCCGCGTCGACGTGATGCAGAACGGGCAGCTGCTGACCACAGCTCTGGTGTCCTACCTGGCCGGCGGCAAGGGGCTGGAGCACGGGATCGAACCGCCCCAGATCGACGATCCGGAGGCGGTGCTGCCGATCGACGAGCTGCTGCGCGGGTACGAGGAGGTGGTCCCGCATTTCGTCAGCGCGCTGCGGCCCATCGAATGGCGCTACACCAACGACCCGGCGTGGGTCATGCGTGACAAGGGCGGCAGGCTCGGGCACAACCGGGTGTGGATGACCGCGCAGGGCGCGATGCCCGACGACCCGGTGCTGCACGCCGCCGCGCTGGTGTACTCGTCGGACACCACCGTGCTGGACTCGATCATCACCACCCACGGTCTGTCGTGGGGGTACGACCGGATCTTCGCGGTCACCACCAATCACACCGTGTGGTTCCACCGGCCGATCCGCTTCGACGACTGGGTGCTGTACTCGACGACCTCACCCGTCGCCGCCGACTCCCGCGGTCTGGGCTCCGGGCACTTCTTCGACCGCTCGGGTCAGCCGCTGGCCACGGTGGTACAGGAAGGCATCGTCAAGCACTTCCCGTGACCGGTCTAGGGCCGCGGGGTGACGGTGACGGAGAATTCGTCCTCGACGCGCTGGGTGAACTCGTCGGCGCACTGCTCGACGGCGGTCTGGTCGGAGCCGGCCCGGTTGAGGCAGTCGATGTAGTCGGTGCCGCCGACGTCCTTGAACACCGACCAGCCGACCACCGCCATGATCACGATCGCGACGATCGACACGACGATGCTGACCGCGCCGAGCACGATGCCGGCTATCGCGATTCCGCCGTTGTTCGCCTCGCCGCGCTGCACCCGGCCGCGGCCGAGGAAGCCCAGGATCACCGCGACGACGCCGAGCACCACCCCGCCGAACACCGTGAACAGCGAGATGATCGCGACGACCAGCGACGCGGTACCCAGCCCGTTCTTCGGGGGCGCGGGGTACGGCGGTGGATAGCCGCCGTAGCCGCCGTAGGGCTGCGGCGAGTAGCCGCCGGGATAGGTGCCGGGCGGGGGAGGCGGCGGTTCGCTCATGTCGGGGAGATTACCTTCACCGGCAGGTGTTCCGTCAGGTGATGAGTGGCCACGACGACGGTGCGTTCCGGCCCGAACAACTCGCCCGGGGTCAGGATCGCGGCCATGATCGCATCGGCGTCGGAGGCGTCGAGGTGCTCGGTCGGCTCGTCGAGCAGGACGGTCGGCGCCGTCGAGATCAGCGCGCGGGCCAGCAATAGCCGGCGGCGCTGCCCCGCCGACACCGCCGACGCCCCGCCGACCAGGACCGTCGACAGGCCGTCGGGCAATTCGGCGACCCAACGGCCGAGCCCGCACCGGCGCAGTGCGTCCAGCAGTTCGTCGTCGCGGGCGTCGCCTCGGGCGACCAGCAGGTTGTCGCGCACCGTGGTCGAGAACAGGTGCGCGTCCTCGGCGAAGAACACCCCGGGGGTCTGCATCAGCAAGGTGGTCTTGCCGGACCCGCTCGGCCCGACCACCGCGACGCGGTCTCCCGGCTCCAATTCAGGTGGTGTGACGACCGGACGGCGGTCGTCCTCGGCGGCGGGTTCGGTCAGCGCGAGCAGGCGCCGGGCCGCGATCCGTGCGCGGGTCAGCGCGACGGCGGCGCCCGGCAGAGCGGCGGTGGCCTCGAACGAGGCCAGCGGCACCAGCATCAGGATCGCGACGGTCGTCGGCGCGGCGCTGGAGGCCAGCGTGATTCCGGCGAGCACGGCGCCCAGCACGCTGACCCCGGTCGCCGCCGTCGGCGCGGCCGCCGCCACCGCCGCGGGTGCCGACGCCCGGTCGACGGCGCGCCCCCATCGGCGTTGTTCGTCGGCCGCGGTGGCCAGCACACCGGCGAGCCTACCGCTGACCCGCAGTTCCGGGGCGTGCTCCAAAGCCAGCAGGGCCGCGGTGTCACGCCCGGAATGGTGTTCGGCGGCAACGGTTTCAGAAGCCTTCGTGGCGCGGGCAGCCGCGACCGGGGCGAGGATGCCTGCGACCGCCATGCTCACCGCGAGCACCGCCGCGGCGGGCGGCGAGATCACGGCGACCGTGGTGATCGCCACGACGGCCAGCAGCGCCGCGACGCAGATCGGCACGAGCGCACGGACGATGACCTCGGCGAGATCGTCGACACCGTGCCCGATTCGCGCCACCAGGTCACCACTGCTGCGCCGCATCACCGCGTCCGTCGGCGCGCTCGCCAGCCGGCGGAAAATGCCCACCCGGGCGTTGCTCGCGGCGCGCAGTGCGGCGTCGTGGGAGGCCAGTCGCTCGCAGTAGCCCAGCAGCCCGCGCGAGATCCCGAGCGCCCGCACCGTGACGGCCGCGACGGTCAGATGCAGCACCGGTGGCATCTGCCAGGCCCGGGTGATCAGCCACGCGGACACCGCCGTGAGGGCGAACGCGCTGCCCAGCGACGCGGCACCGAAGAGCACCGCGGCGGCCAGGCGCGGGATGCGGGGCCGCAGCAGCGGCCACACCTGCAGGAGTGGGTCAGGACGGGACACGGGCACCGCCCATATCGACGACCGCGTCGCCGATCGCCAGTACCGGATCGCGGTGTCCCACCACGATCACCGTCGCACCCGCCGCGGCCCGCCGCGTGATCGCCTCGAGCACCCGTGCCTCGGTCGGTCCGTCGAGATGCGCGGTCGGCTCGTCGAACAGCAGTAGCGGCGCGCCGGACCCGAGAACCCGGGCCAGCCCGAGACGCTGCCGCTGCCCCAGCGACAGCCCGACCCCGCCGCGGCCGATCGGCGTCTGCAGGCCGTCCGGCAGCGTGGCCAGGACCTCGTCGAAACACGCTGACCGGCAGGCTTCCTCGAGGTCGTCCAGTGGTCCGAACAACTCGAGGTTCTCGCCCACCGTGCCCGGGATCAGCACCGGCCGCTGCGCCAGCCAGCCCACCCGCGCCCACCAGCGCTGCCGGTCGAGTTCGGTAACGTCGAGGTCGTTGACGGTGATCCGTCCGCTCGGCGAGGGGCCGAGGCCGAGGATCGCCTGCAGCAGAGTCGATTTGCCGATCCCGTTGGGCCCGGTGATGACCGTGACCCGCCCGGGCAGCGCGGTCATGTCCAGGTCGTGCACGGTGACGGTGACGGTGTCCCCCGTGAGCGCCGCCGAGCCGTCCGGCGTCGGGGCGGCGCTGTCGATGAATCGGAACGCGGCCTGCACCGCGGTCTTGCCGTCCTGCGCCGAGTGGAACGTCGCCCCGACCCGGCGCAGCGGCCAGAACGCCTCAGGGGCCAGCAGCAGCGCGGTGAGCCCGGCGGTCAACGTCATATCCCCGAAGACCAGGCGCATTCCGACGCCGACGGCGACCAGCGCGACCCCGAGGGTGGCGAGCAGCTCGAGCACGAACGCCGACAGGAACGCGATCCGCATCGTGGCCATCGCCGAACGGCGATGCGCGGCACCCAGTTCGGCGATGCGGTCGGCGGCGCCCGCGGTGCGCCCGAACGCGCGCAGCGTCGGCAGCCCGGCGACCAGATCCATCAAGCGCGACTGCAGGGTGGTCATCGCTGCCAGCGCCGCCTCGGAGCGGTCGGTGGTGGCCAGCCCGATCAGGATCATGAAGATCGGGATCAGGGGAAGCGCGATCGCCACGATCACCGCGGACCGCCAGTCGTACCAGGCGATCACCGCGACGGTGGCGGGCGTCAGGATCACCGCGAGGAACAGCGACGGCAGATACGCGGTGAAATAGACCCGCAGACCGTCGAGGCCGTGCGTGACGACCACGGCGGCGTCGTCGCGACGGGCGGCCAGCTCGCGCGGTGGCAGCGAGGTGGCGGCGTCGAGCACCTGATCGGAGAGATCGGCGATGACCGCGCTGGCTCCGTGCTGGGCGAGCCGTCCCTGTTGCCACTGCGCGAGCACGCGGACGGTCCACAACGCGACCAGGGCCGTCAGAGCAGGGGCGAGGATGCCTGGACTGCGCGACGCGGGGTCGGTGATGACCCGGGCCACGATCGACGCGAGGACCACTGCCGACCCGATGGTGCACGCCGCGATCAGCACGCCGAATACCGTTGTGGCGGCCAGGAACCGGCGCATCGCCGCAGAGGCCCGCCACAGGCGCGGGTCGATCGGGGCGCGGCTGGGATCGGTCAGGACGCTCGCCTCGCCAGTCCGATCGACTCCGGGATCGCTTCCGCGGTAACGCGTTTGCGGAACACCCAGTACGACCAGGCCTGGTAGCAGAGCACCAACGGCAGCAGCGCCAGCGACGCCCACGTCATGATGCGCAACGTGTAGGGCGTCGACGAGCCGTTGTAGATCGTCACGCTCCACTCCGGGTTCAGCGTCGAGGGCAGCAGCGTCGGGTACATCGAACCGAAGATCAACACCGCGACCGCGGCGATCACGACGACCATGGCGACGAACGCGATGCCTTCACGAGTCTTCTGCCACATCAGGGCCACCGAGAGCAGCAGCGCCACGACGGCGGCCGCGAGCGCCGCCCAGGTCCACGTCCGACCGTAGGCGAGCTGGGTCCACAGGCCGAAGCCGCCGGCCAGCACGATCACCGGCAGCGACAGCGTCCGCGCGACCCGGAACGCGTCGTCATGCAGCGCGCCGGAGGTCTTCAGCGCCAGATATACCGAGCCGTAGAACAGGAACAGCGACCCGGTCGCCAGCCCACCCAGCAGGGTGTACGGGCTCAGGATGTCGCCGAATGCCACGTCGGTCCTGCCGTCGGCGTCGATGGGCAACCCACGCAACAGGATTGCGAACGCGACACCCCACAGCACCGCGGGCAACCAGGAGCCCAGCGCGATACCGATGTCGGCCCAGCGGCGCCACTGCGGATCGTTGATCTTGCCGCGCCATTCGATGCCGACGATGCGCAGGATCATGCCGAACAGGATGGCCAGCAGCGGCAGGTACAGCGCCGAGAACAGGGTGGCGTACCACCCGGGGTACGCCGCGAACATCGCCGCTCCCGCGGTGATCAACCACACCTCGTTGGCGTCCCATACCGGTCCGATCGTGTTGAGGACTGCGCGCCGCCGGTTGTCCGTATCGCCTGGGCCCATGGTGCCCATCGGGGCCATCAGCATTCCGACGCCGAAGTCGAACCCCTCCAGGACGAGAAAGCCGAGGAACAGCACGGCGATCAGGAGGAACCACAATTCCTGCAGTGCCATGGCGGTCTCCTAGTACGCGAACGAGAGGGGGGCGACGTCGTCGCTGTCGGGCGGGGTCGGGGGAGCCGGCTCGGCGTCGTGCTCCTGCGGGCCTTCGACGACGTAGCGCCTCATCAGGTAGAACCAGACCACCGCGAGCGCTCCGTAGAGCAACGTGAACACGGTCAGCGACAGCCACACGGTGCCCGCGGCGTGGTTGGACACGCCTTCCTGCACCGTCATCCGCACCATCTGGTCGCCGGTGGGGTTGGGCACCACCACCCATGGTTGGCGCCCCATCTCGGTGAAAACCCAGCCCGCGGAGTTCGCCAGGAACGGTGTCGGGATCGTCAGGATGCCGAACGTGCCGAGCCACCGCTGGTCCGGTATGCGCCCGCGCCGGGTCAGCCACAAGGTCACCAACGAGAACGCGACCGGAACGAGGAGCAGGCCGATCATCGCGCGGAACGACCAGTAGGTGACGAACAGATTGGGCCGATAGTCACCCGGGCCGAACTTCTCCGCATACTGCACCTGCAGATCCTGCACACCCTGCAGCGTGACGCCGCTGAACCTGTTCTCGGCCAGGAACGGAAGCACGTACGGAACCTCGATGAGGTGGGTGACGCTGTCGCAGTTGTTGTGGGTTCCGACGGTCAGGATGGAGAAATCCGGATCGGTTTCGGTGTGGCACAACGACTCTGCCGACGCCATCTTCATCGGCTGCTGGACGAACATCAGCTTGCCCTGGATGTCGCCGGTGAAGAACAGCCCCGCGGCGGCGACCAGCGCGACGAAGCTGCCCATGATCGCGGCCGGGCGGAACATCGCCTGGGAGTCCAGCGGTGCCGGGTCGGCCGGGTTGCGCCGGCGGTCGCGCACCATGAGCCACGCCGAGATGCCCGCGACGAATGCGCCTGCGGTGAGCAGGGAGCCTGCGACGGCGTGCAGGAAGGCCCATATCGCGGTGTTGTTGGTCAGCAGCGCACCGAAATCGACGAGTTCGGCGCGGCCGGACTCCGGATTGAACTTCGCTCCGACGGGGTGCTGCATGAACGAGTTGGCGGCGATGATGAAGTACGCCGAGGCGTTGACGCCGAACGCGACGATCCAGATGCATGCCAGGTGGACCGCGCGGGGAAGGCGGCTCCAGCCGAAGATCCACAAGCCGATGAAGGTGGATTCGAAGAAGAACGCGACCAATCCCTCGAAAGCCAGCGGGGCGCCGAAGATGTCGCCGACGAACTTGGAGTACTCACTCCAGTTCATGCCGAACTGGAACTCCTGCACGATGCCGGTGGCGACGCCGATCGCGAAGTTGATCAGGAAGAGCTTGCCGAAGAACTTGGTGAGCCGGTACCAGGCGGTGTTTCCGGTGACATGCCAGATCGTCTGCATGACGGCGAGCAGCGGGGCCAGCCCGATGGTCAACGGGACGAAGATGAAGTGGTAGACGGTGGTGATACCGAACTGCCACCGAGAAACATCCAGAGCGTCCATGCGCACTCCCAGCTCTAAAGAAGCAATCTACTCCTTCTACGACACAATGTAGTAGTCATGGGGGTGGTGGGGGCAAGGGACTTTTGCCCTTAATCGACTCGACTCGGTGTGAGGTTCGACTCGATGGTTCTCAGGTCTTTGCTGGCCGAACGAATTCCGAAGGCCGAGATCACCTCGAAGACGCCGAGCACCACCAACCAGATGCCGACGACCACGGTCAGGGTCTCGATGGATTCGAACGGCGCGGCCAACAGGATCACGCCGGCGATCAGGCTGATGACACCAATGAAGATCTCCCAGCCCCGGCCGGGCAGATCCGGATCGCTGATCGCCGATACCGTGGTGGCCACACCGCGGAAGATGAACCCGATGCCGATCCAAATGGCTAGCAGAAGAACGGCATTACCGAAATTGCGGAAGCACATCACGGCCAGGATCAGCGCTGCCGCACCGCTGATGAACAGCAGTACGCGGCCGCTCGCCGACACCTTCAGGGCAAATGCGAAGACCACCTGGGAAACGCCGGTGACCAGCAAATAGGCCGCGAAGAAGATGGCGGCAACGAACACGCTGATGGCGGGCCAGAACCACACCATCGCTCCGAGGATTATCGTGAGCACCCCAGTCAGCAGCGCCGTCTTCCAGAGATTCTGCAACATGCTTGGGGGAGCAGCGGTTTCCATCAGGAAAGTGTGTCACACGCGCGACACGCCGGTTCCGATTTCGCGGTACCGCTGTGATGTCCTAACCGTGTCGTTAATGTTCCGTTACTGGCGCTGCGCGCCGGGTCATCGGTCGTTAACGTTCCTGCCTGGTCGCCCCGGTAGGCAGACTCAGACGGACGCGACGACCCGAGAAGAAAGTGGAGGCAAACCAGTGTTGGGTGGAATCCAAGACCGCCGGACCAAGCTCTGGCGCATCGCAGCGGTATTCGCCGCGACGGGCGCCATGGCGCTGTCCGGTTGTTCGAGCAGCTCGGAAGCCCCGAGCGAGGAGGGATCCCCGACCGCCGCCGCGCCCGCGGAGAAGGTCGACGAAATCGCGAACACCGTGCCCGAGGCCATCAAGTCGACCGGCACCCTGGTCATCGGGGTGAACATCCCCTATGCGCCGAACGAGTTCAAGGACGAGAGCGGCGAGATCGTCGGCTTCGACGTCGACCTGATGAACGCGGTCGCGGGCACCCTGGGTCTGACCCCCGACTACCGCGAGGCCGATTTCGCGAAGATCATCCCGTCGATCCAGGGCGGCACGTTCAACGTCGGGATGTCCTCGTTCACCGACAGCAAGGAGCGTGAGGAGCAGGTCGACTTCGTCACCTACTTCTCGGCCGGCACGCTGTGGGCCAAGCCCGCGGGCGCGGACATCGATCCGGAGAACGCGTGCGGCAAGAAGGTCGCGGTGCAGGCGACGACGGTCCAGGAGACCGACGAACTCCCGGCGCGCAGCAAGAAGTGCACCGACGAGGGCAAGCCGGCCATCGAGATCGTGGCGTTCGACAGCCAGGATGCCGCGACCAACGCGGTCGTGCTCGGCCAGGCCGACGCGATGTCGGCGGATTCGCCGGTCACCCTGTACGCGATCAAGCAGACCAACGGCAAGCTCGAGGAGGCCGGTGAGACGTTCGACTCGGCGCCCTATGGCTGGCCGGTCGCCAAGGGTTCCCCGCTGGCCCAGTCGCTGCTGCAGGCGCTGCAGCATCTGATCGACACCGGCAAGTACAAGGAGATCGCCGCCAACTGGGGTCTCGAAGACGGGATGATCGACAAGCCGGTGATCAACGGCGCGATCTCCTGACCGACATGACCGACGCCGGCACGCCACCTCCGTCCGGGGCGCCCCAGGCCATCGATGCCGTCCCGTTGCGGCATCCCTGGCGGTGGGTGGCGGCCGGCGTCATCATCGTCCTCGTCGGACTGTTCCTGTGGGGTGCGGCGACCAACCCGGCCTACGGCTGGTCGACGTTCGGGGAGTACTTCTTCCACGAGCGCATCCTGTTGGGTGTCTTCAACACGTTGCAGCTGACCGTCTACTCGATGGTCATCGGCATCCTGCTCGGCGTCGTGCTGACGGTGATGCGGTTGTCGGACAACCCGGTGCTCAGTTCGGTGGCGTGGGTGTTCCTGTGGATCTTCCGCGGCACCCCGATCTACGTGCAGTTGGCGTTCTGGGGCCTGTTCCCGACGATCTACCAGAACATCCAGCTCGGCGTGCCGTTCGGGCCGTCGTTCTTCGCCATCGAACTGCAGGACCTGTCCATACCGTTCGTGCTCGCGGTGATCGGCCTCGGTCTCAACGAGGCCGCGTACATGGCCGAGATCGTGCGCGCCGGCATCCTGTCGGTCCCCGAAGGGCAGCTGGAAGCCTCCACGGCGCTGGGGATGTCCTGGGGTAAGGCCATGCGGCGGACCGTGCTGCCGCAGGCGATGCGGGTGATCATCCCGCCGACGGGCAACGAGCTGATCAGCTTGTTGAAGACGACATCGCTGGTCACCGCCGTGCCGTACGCGTTCGATGTGTACAGCATCGCCACTCGTGAGATAGCGGCCCGGATCTTCGAGCCGGTGCCGCTGCTGCTGGTGGCCGCTGCCTGGTACCTGGTGATCACGAGCATCCTGATGGTCGGGCAGTACTACCTGGAGCGGTACTTCTCCCGGGGAGCCTCGCGCAAGCTGACCTCCAAGCAGCTCGAAGCGCTGGCGCTGGCACAACAGCCTCCGGCAGGCTGACAAGGATGGGTATGACAGCAGAGTCAGTCAGCGCGACGCCGATGGTCAAGGCCGAATTGGTGTGCAAGAACTTCGGCGCGCTGCAGGTGCTCAAGGGCATCACGCTGGAGGTCCAGAAGGGCCAGGTGCTGGTGATGGTCGGCCCGTCCGGCTCCGGCAAGTCGACCTTTCTGCGCTGTATCAACCACCTGGAGACCGTCAGCGCTGGCAGGCTCTATGTCGACGGTGCGCTGGTGGGCTACAACGAGCGCGGCGGCAAGCTGCACGAGATGAAGCCGCGCGAGGTGGCCAAGCAGCGCCGTGACGTCGGGATGGTGTTCCAGCACTTCAACTTGTTCCCGCACCGGACCGCGCTCGGCAATGTGATCGAGGCGCCGGTGCAGGTCGCCGGCGTCAAGAAGTCCGAGGCGGTCGAGCGCGGCAAAGAGTTGCTCGCGCAGGTCGGGCTCGCCGACAAGGCCCAGGCGTATCCCGCGCAGCTCTCCGGCGGCCAGCAGCAGCGGGTCGCGATCGCGAGGGCGCTGGCGATGCAACCCAAGCTGATGCTGTTCGACGAGCCGACCTCGGCACTTGATCCCGAACTCGTCGGCGAGGTGCTGGGTGTGATGAAAAAGCTTGCCGGACAAGGTATGACGATGGTCGTGGTGACCCACGAGATGGGGTTCGCCCGCGAGGTGGCCGACGAGTTGGTGTTCATGGACGGGGGTGTCGTCGTCGAGCGGGGCAACCCGCGCGACGTGATGGCCAACCCACAGCACGAACGGACGCAAGCGTTTCTCTCCAAGGTGATGTAGCGACCGACCCGGCGACGCCGCTGTGGCGGGCCGCCCAGGTGTTCCGGCTGCTCAGCTGCGGGTACGCACTCGGTTTCCAGCTGTCGGTCAACGACGATCTGGAGGCTCCGGGCATCGCCTGGGCGCTGTTCGCGATGTTGCTCGCGTGGAGCGCGGCGTGTGCAGTCGCCTATCTGCAGGGGTTCGGCAGACGTCCGGCATGGGTACTCGCCGAGGTCGCGGTCGTGGTGGCACTGATGCTCTCGACGGAGTTCGTCGCGTCCGACCAGTGGGCGCTGGACAACCAGTCGTGGCCGACCACGCTGTGGGCCACCAACGCGACGATCTCGGCGGCGATCCTGTCCGGTCCCGTTCCCGGCATGCTGGCCGGGCTGGTCGTGGTCGCGGCCAGCGCCGTACTGAAGGGCTACGTGAGCATCGATCTCGGCCGCAACGCCACCATCGTGATCGAGCTCGCGGTCGGTCTGGCTGTCGGCATGGCGGCGCAGACGGCGCGGCGCGCGCACGCCGAACTACAGCGGGCGACCCGGCTGGCGGCGGCGCTGGAGGAGCGGGAACGGTTGTCCCGCCAGGTTCACGACGGGGCGATCCAGGTGCTCGCGCTGGTGGCCCGGAAGGGCCGGGAGATCGGCGGGGACACCGCGCAGTTGGCCGAGCTCGCCGGCGAGCAGGAGCGCGCGCTGCGCCGGCTGGTGAGCTCCGCCGAGGCACCGCCCCGCGACGACACGGTTGCCGATCTGAGCGCGATGCTGCTCGGCCGCGCGTCCGACCGGGTGTCGGTCAGCGTGCCCGCCGAGCCGGTCCTGCTCGAATCCTCGCTCGCCCGGGAGTTCTTCGCGGCGGTGACCAACGCGCTCGACAACGTGGAGGCACACGCGGGCCCCGGCGCGCGGGCGTATGTTCTTCTCGAGGACCTGGGCGATTCGGTCACCGTGAGCGTCCGGGACGACGGGGTCGGCATCCCCGACGGGCGGCTGGAGGATGCAGTGGGCGAGGGGCGAGTCGGTGTCGCGAAATCGATTGTCGGCCGGATGAACTGGCTGGGTGGCCGCGCGGAGTTGACCACCGGCGCCGGATCCGGAACCGAATGGGAGTTGACGTTGCCGCGCACACCGGGTTTACCGCACCGATGACCGACACCGGGACGACCGTGATGGTCGTCGACGACCATCCGATCTGGCGGGAGGCGGTCGCCCGGGACCTGGCCGACGACGGCTTCGAGGTGATCGCGACTGCTGACGGTGTCGCGTCGGCGAAACGACGCGCGGCCGTGGTCCGGCCCGCTGTCGTGTTGATGGACATGCGACTCGGCGACGGCGACGGCGCGCAGGCGACGGCGGAAGTCCTTGCGGTGTCCCCGTCTTCACGGATCCTGGTGCTCTCGGCCTCCGACGAACGTGACGACGTGCTGGAGGCCGTGAAGGCAGGGGCCACCGGCTATCTGGTCAAGAGTGCGTCCAAACAGGAACTCGCCGACGCGGTGCGCGCCACGGCGCAGGGCCGGGCGGTGTTCACCCCCGGTCTGGCGGGCCTGGTGCTGGGCGAGTTCCGCCGCATCGAGCGCAACGCCACCGACGGGTCGGACTGCCCTGCGCTGACCGAGCGCGAGACCGAGATCCTGCGCTACGTCGCGAAAGGCCTGACCGCCAAGCAGATCGCGAACCGGCTGTCGCTGAGCCACCGCACCGTCGAGAACCATGTGCAGGCCACGTTCCGAAAACTGCAGGTCGGCAACCGCGTCGAACTGGCTCGCTACGCAATCGAACACGGGCTGGACGAGTAGTAGTACTCATCCCGCGGGCAGTGGTTCTGCGCCACGATGGCGGACATGACTGAACCGCACTCCGCCGTCATCTCCCGGCTGTCCGCGGACTTCGCCGCGATCTCGCGTCAGCTGACACGGGTATCCGGTGATCTGGCCGAGCTGGATCGGATCCTCACCGAGCGCCCCGTCCCCGCGCCTGCGCCTGCGCCTGTCGCCGTACCCACTCCGCCGCCCGCGCTCCCGGCGCCGCAGCCGTACTGGCCGCAGTATCCACCGCCGCCGGTGTATCAGCCGTGGCAGCCGCCCGCGCCGGTGCCGCCCAAACCGCGCCCCGAGCGGTCGGAGGGCTGGATTGGCAAGTTGCTCGCCGTCGCCGGGGTCGCCGTCACGCTGATCGGCGTCGTCCTGCTGCTCGTGCTGGCCGCGCAGGCGGGCATCCTGCGTCCGGAGTTCCGGGTGGCCGCCGGCGGCGTGCTTGCCGCGGCGCTGGTGGCGGCCGGGTGGTGGCTGAACAGCCGCCCCGGGGGCCGCGTCGGTGCGATCGCCGCGGTCGCGACCGGGATCGCCGCGGCCTATATGGACGTCATTGCCGTCACCACGATCTACGAATGGGTCGCACCGCCGGTCGGGCTGGTCGTGGCCGCGGTGATCGGCGGTGCGGGGCTGACCCTGGCGCGGCGGTGGGATTCCGAACATCTGGGGTTGTTGGTGCTGGTGCCGCTGATCGGACTCGCACCCGTTGTCACCGAGGGGATCTCGCTGCTGTTGATCGGATTCATGCTGGCGCTGGCGGCGGTGTCGCTGCCCGTACAACTCGGCAAGGACTGGATCTGGCTGCACGCGGCGCGGATCGCCGCCGCGGCACTTCCGCTGCTGGTGGCATTGCTGGCCCGGTACTTCGACGGCCGCGACGATCTGCTGCTGGCCGGCGCATGCGGCATCGCGGCGGTGATCGCGGTGGTCGCCGGGCTGATCTTGTTGCCGCGCATCACGAATCGGGTCGCGATGGCGCTGCTGACCGCCGCCGGCGTGCTCCCCGCGCTGTGTGTGGGTCTGGCGGTGGACCGGGTGGTGGCGGCTTTGATGGCTGCGGCAGTGGCTGCCGCGCTGCTGGCGGTCGTGCTGCTCGCCGACAGGTTGCCCGGTGTCGCGGGGGTCGTCCGGCACGTGCTCGCCGCGACGGCGGCGGTGGCCGTCCTGATCGCCGTGACCGCCGGCTTCGACGGCAGACTTGCCGGACCGGTGCTGCTCGCGATCGCCGTCGTGCTCGCCGTAGCCGCCCGCAACGACGTCGTAGCCCGCTGGACCTCAGCGGGATTCGTGGTCTTCGGCGCCCTTGCGCACCTGGCCTATGCGCCGCCGGACGCGTTGTTCGAGCCGATGCCGGTCAGTGCGGCCACCGGGGTGTCGACGCTGGTGTCCAGCGTCCTGCTGGCTGTCGCGGCGGTGGTGCTCGTGCGGGCGTGGGACCCGACGGAGAGCGCGCTCTGGGTCGGCGCGGCTGCTGTCATGGTGTACGCGGTGACCACCTGCACCGTGACCGCGGGCATGCTCGTCGCGGGTGGCCAGGGCGGCTTCTACGCCGGCCACATGGCCGCGACCATCCTGTGGATCGTGATGGCGGCGGCGTTGTTCGGCTACGCGGCCCGGATTCCCCGTGAGGATCGTTCGGTGCCGATCGGCGGGGGACTGGGTCTGGTGGCTGCGGCGATGGCGAAGCTCTTCCTGTTCGACCTGGGCACGCTCGACGGGATCTTCCGGGTGGTGGTGTTCATCGTGGCCGGCCTGATCCTTCTCGGCATGGGGGCCGGCTATGCGCGGCTGCTGGAGAAGCAGGATCGCCAGGTTGTGGTGAAGAGCACAGAAAATATGGGCTAAACTGGACTCAATCCAGAAAAGGAGGCGTTGACATGATCATGAACACAGCATCGAAGACACGTCGCACCGAAGCCGAGGTCACCGGGTTCCAGGCATCGCCGGACCTGAGCGCCGCACTGCAGCGCGTCCTGGTCGACCTGATCGAACTGCAGCTTCAGGGCAAGCAGGCGCACTGGAACGTCGTCGGCACCAACTTCCGCGACCTGCACCTGCAGCTCGACGAGGTGGTCGACTTCGCCCGCACGGCCAGCGACACCATCGCCGAACGGATGCGTGCGCTCGACGCCGTCCCCGACGGTCGCTCCGACACCGTCGCCGCGACCACGTCGCTTCCGGAGTTCCCGGCCTATGAGCACAGCACCGGTGACGTCGTCGACCTGATCACGACCCGGATCTACGCCGTGGTCGACACGCTGCGCACGGTCCACGATCCGGTGGACGCCGAGGATTCCAGCACCGCGGACATCCTGCACCAGCTCATCGACGGCCTGGAGAAGTTGGCATGGCTGGTCAAGTCGGAGAACCGTAAGGTCTGACACCACCGGAGGAGCCGATGATCTGGCCCTCCGCGGAACGGTGTCCGACGAGGTACCAGGTGTGCATCGCACCTTTGCCCTTGACGTCGACGACACCGCGCTCCTCGAGGACGAAGGCGTCGCGGAGTCGGCGATAGACGTTGTCGGGCACCTGGATTCGGCCTTCTTCGTCGGTGGTCTCCATCCGGGACGCGACGTTGACGGCGTCGCCCCACACGTCGTAGAAGAACTTCTTCGCGCCGACGACGCCGGCGACGACGGGTCCGCTCGCCATGCCGATGCGCAGCGGCACGTCGCGCCCCCGGGGGTCTTTCAGGCCGGCCACCTCGGTGGCCATGTCGAGGGCGAGGTAGGCGAGCGCCTCGAGATGGTCGTCGCGGGGAATCGGCACCCCGCTGACCACCATGTAGGAGTCGCCGCTCGTCTTGACCTTCTCCAGTCCGTGCCGGTCGACGAGGGCGTCGAGATCGGTGTAGAGCCGATCCAGGAAGCGCACCAGCTCGGCCGGTGCGGTGTCGCTGGCCCGTTTCGTGTAGCCGGCGATGTCGGCGAACAGGATCGATGCGTCGTCGTACTTGTCGGCGATGACGGTGCGCGTCGGCTCCTTGAGCCGGTCGGCGATGGTGGCCGGAAGGATGTTGGCCAGCAAGCGTTCTGAGCGCTCGTACTCCGCCTCCATCGCGGCTTCGGCCCGGTAGATCTCGCGCAGCGTGTACCACAGAGTCGCGACGATCATCACCGCCGACGTGCTGATCGCGCTGACGAAGCCGGCGGTCAACGTCCAGGACGGGCCGAGGCCGCGATCGCGAGGCACGGTCAGCTCCAGCGCGACAGTGATCACCACCCCGACGCCGGCGATCACCGATGCCAGTGCGATGCGCTCGACACCGAGGACGAGCACCACCAGCGACGCGGATACCAGGAAATAGAACTGCATTCCTGACCCGGTCCCGATGGTGTAGCAGACGAACGTCACCGACATGTAGGCGAACGTCACGAAAGTCAGCGGCGCGACCAACTCGCCGAGCGGGCACAGCCGGGGGATCCACAGGAACACCAGGCCGCACATGATGTTCACGGCGCCCAGCCACCACAATGAGCCACCGACGGCCAACTGGAATGCCCCGAACGCCGCCGACACCGCCGCGGCGATCCAGCTGGCGATCATCAGGACGCGGAGACGACGGCCCACCCGGTCTTCGCGGTGCCACTTCGGCGTCCACGTGCCACCCCCGGGCTCGTCCTCGGGCAGACAGACAGGCCGAACGTTGACCACGGGCGAAACCCTACGCGCCCGCGCACCGGATCGACTGCGCAATGAAATGACCCGGAGTAGCTTTTGTGGTGGGGGCAGGTTGGGGGTGAGCGTGGCATCCACCATCGAGCGGTCGGCCGCAGACAGCGCCGACGCCGGCCATGAGGTCGCTCGCAAGCCCATGCGGCAACGGTCCGACTGGCAGTGGCAGGTGCAGCCCTCCTCGGTCACGCTGAAACTGATCATGGCCGTCACCGGTGCGGTCTTCGCGCTCTTCGTTCTGGTGCACATGATCGGAAACCTGAAGGCGTACACAGGCGCGACGCATTTCGACGACTACGCGCACTGGTTGCGCACACTGGGTGAACCGTTGCTGCCCTACGAGGGCGCGTTGTGGATCTTCCGTGTCGTGTTGTCGGTATGCCTGCTCGCCCATGTCGGGGCGGCGGTGTTGTTGACCGTGCGCGGGCACCGGGCCCGCGGCCGCTTCCGGCGCAAAGGAATGCGATCACCCCGCACGTTCGCCGCCCGGACGATGTTCGTCAGCGGCGTTGTGTTGTTGCTGTTCATCATCTTTCACATTCTCGACCTCACCACCGGGACCCGCCCGGCGGCCGGCGAGACGTTCCGTGCCGGGCATGCGTACGACAACATGACCGCCAGCTTCGACCGGCCGGCGGTGGCGCTGTTCTATTTCCTGGCGATGGCGGTCCTGGGCTTGCATCTGGCACATGGGCTGTGGACGGTGGTCAACGACTTCGGCGTCACCGGTCGTCGCGCCCGGCAGGTGCTGGTGATCGTGGGACTCGCTGTCGCACTTGCGGTGACGGTCGGCAACATGTCCATTCCGGTTGCGGTGCAGCTGGGACTGTTGTGAGCGGGCCCGAGCGGTGGCGCATCGTCGGCGGCACCGTCGACGGTCGTGTCCCCGCGGGGGATCCGTCGGCCGCGTGGGCACAACGCATGCTGGACTACCGCCTTGTCAGTCCGCTGAACCGGCGCAAGTTCACCGTGCTCGTCGTCGGGACCGGGCTCGCCGGCGCGGGATGTGCGGCGGCCCTGGCCGAACTGGGCTACCGCGTCGAGTCCTTCACCTACCACGACGCGCCGCGGCGGGCCCACAGCGTCGCCGCGCAGGGCGGGATCAACGCCGCGCGCGGACGCAAGGTCGACAACGACAGCGTCGCGCGCTTCGTCAAGGACACCGTCAAGGGCGGGGATTTCCGCGCGCGTGAAGCCGACTGCTTCCGCCTGGCCGAGGAATCCGCGCGCGTCATCGACCATATGAACGCGATCGGCGCACCGTTCGCGCGGGAGTACGGCGGCAGTCTGAGCACCCGGTCCTTCGGCGGCGTACAGGTGTCGCGGACGTATTACACCCGGGGCCAGACAGGGCAGCAGCT
The DNA here is from genome assembly GCF_002086815.1 of Mycolicibacterium parafortuitum. Taxonomy (GTDB): domain Bacteria; phylum Actinomycetota; class Actinomycetes; order Mycobacteriales; family Mycobacteriaceae; genus Mycobacterium; species Mycobacterium parafortuitum. The sequence goes on along the minus strand of NZ_MVID01000007.1, from coordinate 95,421 downwards.
GCAGATCGCGGCCAGCCAGGCGCTGCTGCGCCAGGTCGACACCGGCGCGGTCACGCTGCACACCCGCTGCGAGGTGCTGGATCTGATCGTGGTCGACGGCGCGGCGCGCGGCATCGTCACGCGCAACCTGGTGACCGGGCAGGTCGAGGCGTTCACCGGGCACGCGGTCGTGCTCGCCACCGGCGGATACGGCAACGTGTTCTTCCACTCCACCCTGGCCAAGAACTCCAACGCCACCGCGACGTGGCGGGCCTACCTGCGCGGCGCGCTGTTCGCATCTCCGGCGTTCATCCAGTTCCATCCGACCGCGCTGCCGGTGAACTCCCAGTGGCAGTCCAAGACCATCCTGATGAGCGAGTCGCTCCGCAACGACGGGCGGATCTGGGTACCGAAGAAACCCGGGGACGACCGGCCGGCCAACGACATCCCCGAACAGGACCGCGACTACTACCTGGAGCGGATGTACCCGGCGTACGGGAACCTGTCCCCGCGCGACATCTCCTCGCGCGCCGCGCGTGCCCAGATCGATTCCGGCCACGGCGTCGGTCCTCTGAAAAACAGTGTCTACCTTGACTTCCGGGACGCGTTGACCAGGCTCGGCCGCGACACGCTCACCGAGCGATACGGCAACCTGTTCGCGATGTACCGCGACGCGACCGGTGAGGATCCCTATGTGGTGCCGATGCGCATCGCGCCGGGCGCACACTTCTCTATGGGCGGGCTGTGGAGCGACTTCGACGAGATGACCTCGATCCCAGGGCTTTTCGTCGGTGGGGAAGCGGGATGGACCTACCACGGAGCCAACCGGCTGGGAGCCAACTCGCTGCTGTCGGCGTGCGTCGACGGGTGGTTCACCCTGCCCTACTCGATCCCCGACTACCTGGCGGGCCTGCTCGGTACGCAGCCGCCCGCCCCCGACCATCCGGCGGTGACGGCAACGCTGGAGGACGTCCGGAGGCGGGTCGAGGCGCTGCTGTCGATCGGAGGTACCCAGGGACCGGACCGCTTCCACCGCCGCCTCGGCGACATCCTGTACCGAGGTTGCGGGGTGTCGCGCTCGGAGGCCGGGCTCAAGGCCGCGATCGCCGAGATCGACGCGCTCAGTGCCGATTTCTGGTCCGACCTGCGGGTGGCGGGTACGGGGGCGCAGTTCAACCAGGAACTCGAAAAGGCCGGCCGGGTGGCCGATTTCCTCGGGCTGGCGCGGCTGATGTGTATCGACGCCCTGGACCGGGACGAATCCTGCGGCGCCCACTTCCGGGTCGAGCACCAAACGGCCGGCGGCGAGGCCCTGCGCGACGACGACCGGTGGTGCTTCGTGTCGGCCTGGGAGCACAACGGCGACGGCCCGCCGATCCGGCGCGACGAACCGTTGAGTTTCACCGCGGTGCCGTTGCAGACCCGGAACTACACGTGAGAGGGGTGGCGTGAAGCTGACTTTGGAGATCTGGCGGCAATCCGAGACCGCGGCATCGGGTGGTTTCGCCACCTACGTCGTCGACGACGCGAGCCCGGAGATGTCGTTGTTGGAGCTCCTCGACCGGCTCAACGACACCCTGGTCGCCGACGGTGACGACCCGGTGGCCTTCGATTCCGACTGTCGGGAAGGGGTGTGCGGATCGTGCGGGATCACCGTCGACGGGCGCCCGCACGGCCCGGTGCCCAACGCGCCGTCCTGCCGGCAGCACGTGCGGTCGTTCTCCGACGGGGCCCGGGTGCGTCTGGAACCGTTCCGGTCGGCGGCGTTCCCGGTCGTCCGTGACCTCGTGGTCGACCGTTCGGCGCTGGACCGGATGATCACCGCGGGCGGTCACGTCGCCGTGGATGCCGGCACTGCGGGCGACGCGGACGCCGAGCCGCTGCCGCACGACGACGCCGAGTACGCGCTGGACTTCGCCGCCTGCATCGGTTGCGGCGCCTGTGTGGCGGCGTGCCCCAACGGGGCGGCCCACCTGTATGCCGGCGCGAAACTGCTGCACCTGGGCACGGTGACGCGCGGCGCTCAGGAACGCGGGCGGCGCGCCAAGGCCGTGATCGGCCAGATGGAGGCCGACTTCGGACCGTGCTCGAGCTACGGGGAGTGCTCGGCGGTGTGTCCCGAGGCGATTCCGCTGACCGCCGTGGCCGCGGTCAACCGGGAAGCGGTGCGGTCACGTCTGCGCGGCCGGCCGGACTGAGAGCGGGGACAGTGTGAGCAGACCATGGGTGCCGTACCTGTGGAAGGCAGGCATTCCCGTGCTGGTCGCGGTGGTGGTCTACTTCCTGCCCGTGCCCGAGGGGGTCGAGCCGACGGGGATGCGCATGCTCGGCATCTTCCTGGGCACGATCCTCGGGCTGATCCTGCAGCCATTGCCGACCAGCTCGGTGGCGTTGATCGGGATGTCGGCGGCGATGCTCACCAAGACCGAATCGGCGGCCCGGGCGCTGGCGGGCTTCGCCAACACCACGGTGTGGCTCATCGTCGCGGCGTTCTTCATCGCGGAGGGCTTCCTGGTCACCGGGCTGGGCCGGCGTATCGCCCTGCAGTTCGTGATCCGGTTGGGGCGCTCGACGCTGGGTCTGTCCTACGGGATGGCGCTGACCGATCTGATCCTGGCGCCCGCGACACCGTCGAACACCGCGCGGTGCGGGGGAGTCGTCTTCCCGGTGGTGGCCTCGTTGAGCCGGCTCGAGGACTCCCACCCCGAACCGGAGGAATCCCGCAAGCGCCTCGGAGCCTTCCTGACGTTGACCGCCCTGCAGGTCAACGTGGTGACCTCGGCGATGTTCCTGACCGCGATGGCGGGCAACCCGGTGGCCCAGGAAGCGGCCCGCGAACTGGGCGTCGAGATCTCCTGGGCGGGATGGGCGGCGGCGGCCGTGGTGCCCGGGCTGGTCAGCCTGCTGGTGGTGCCGTGGGTGATGTCGAAGATCTACCGGCCGACGGTGGTCAAGACGCCGGAGGCGCCCGAGGCGGCACGTGCGCAGTTGCATGAGTCCGGTCCGATGTCGCGCCGGGAGTGGATCATGGCCGCGACGTTCGTGCTGCTGCTGATCCTGTGGTGCCTGGGGGAAGTGCTCAACATCGACGCGACGACCGCCGCGTTCACCGGCATCGCGATCCTGCTGATCACCGGGGTGCTGACCTGGCGAAACCTGGCCGACAACACCTCGGCGTGGAGCACCCTGGTGTTCTTCGGCGTGCTGGTCGGGATGGCCGCCGAACTTAACCAACTCGGCGTCATCGACTGGATCGGTGAAACCGTGGCCGGCTCGGTGGACGCGCTGCCGTGGCTGCTCGCATTCGCGATCCTGACCACCGTCTACTTCTATTCGCACTACCTGTTCGCGTCCAACACCGCGCACATCGTCGCCATGTACGCGGTGTTCCTCGGCGCCGCGATCGCCACCGGCGCACCGCCGCTGTTCGCCGCGCTGGTGTTCGGGTTCATCGGCAGCCTGTTCGGCGGCCTCGCGCACTATTCGTCGGGGCCGGCGGGCGTGATCTACGGGTCCGGCTACGTCAAGACCAGTGAGCTGTTCCGGATCGGGTTCGTGATGAGCATCGTCAACATCGCGATCTGGACGTCCGTCGGGGGACTGTGGATGAAGGTCATCGGCGTCTGGTGAACACGCCAGGACAACGCCGGGTCGTGGTGCCCTCGGTGAGATTCGAACTCACACTGTACGGGTTTTGAATCCGTTTCCTCTGCCAGTTGGGATACGAGGGCGTCGCGCCCACACTAGGACGCGGCCTATCACCATAGATGATGGCCCCGCGCTCGCCCATATCGCCTGCGGGCTTCACAATGTCTGCATGTCATCCGCTTCCGCGTCATCCCCCGACGCCGCCGCCACGCCGCACCGCGTCCTGATCGCCGAGGACGAGGCGCTGATCCGGCTCGACCTGGCAGAGATGCTGCGTGAGGAGGGTTACGAGATCGTCGGCGAGGCCGGCGACGGCCAAGAGGCCGTCGACCTGGCCGAGTCGCTGCGCCCTGACCTGGTCATCATGGACGTGAAGATGCCCCGGCGAGACGGCATCGACGCGGCGTCCGAGATCGCCGCCAAGCGCATCGCCCCGATCGTGATCCTGACCGCGTTCAGCCAGCGCGAACTGGTCGAGCGGGCCCGCGACGCCGGCGCGATGGCCTACCTGGTCAAGCCGTTCAGCATCACCGACCTGATCCCCGCGATCGAGGTCGCGGTCAGCCGGTTCAGTGAGATCGCCGAACTGGAGAAAGAGGTCGCGACGCTGTCGGACCGGCTGGAGACCCGCAAGCTCGTCGAACGCGCCAAGGGTTTGCTGCAGGCCAAGCAAGGGATGACCGAGCCGGAAGCGTTCAAGTGGATTCAGCGTGCCGCGATGGATCGGCGCACCACGATGAAGCGTGTCGCGGAGGTCGTCCTCGAGACTCTGGACCCACCCGCTGACACGCCCGACGCGGACGCCAAATAGCGCCGCCGGGCCCCGCGGCCCGTTAAGTCTGCGTTTCCGGCGCAGTCTTTTCTCAGCTGACCTGGTTTATCCACGCGACGCGTTTTCGAACGGCACGCGATACCGCGGCGTGGCGGTTATGGTCGTCGGCGAAGCATCGCCGACGTGATCGTCAGTGGTTATCGGACGGACACCCGAAGATGTCGAGACAAACACTGAACCGGAGGTGGGACGTGCGCGGTCGCGTGGCACGCAAGGCATTTGCTCTCGGTGGCGCGGGGTTGATTGCGCTGGCTATGGCCGGCTGTAGTCAGGGCTCGCCCGAAGAGGAAGCAGCGCAGTCGAATCTGAAGATCGTCGAGAAGGTGCAGATCGACGAGACCGGCGCCGAGGTCGCCGCGAGCGAGGGCGCCGCGCCCGCCGACCCGGCAGGTGACGGGCAGGCGACATGCCCGCCGGTGTCGATCGCCATGGCCGGAGCGCTCAACGGCCCCGACGCCGCGCTCGGCATCAACATCAAGAACGGCGTCCAGCTCGCGATCGACAAGCACAACGCCGCCAACCCGGGCTGCCAGGTGCAGCTCAAGCCGTTCGACACCGAGGGCGATCCGCAGAAGGCCAGCGCCATCGCCCCGCAGATCGTCGACGACCAGTACACGATCGGCCTGGTCGGGCCCGCCTTCTCGGGCGAGACCAAGGCCACCGGTGGCGTGTTCGACCAGGCAGGCCTGGTGGCCACCACCGCGTCGGCGACCAACGTGACGCTGTCGGAGAACGGCTGGAAGACGTTCTTCCGCGGCCTGGCCAACGACGGCGTGCAGGGCCCGTCGGTCGCGAACTACCTGAAGAACACCCTGGGCCACAAGAAGGTCTGCGTCGTCGACGACAGCACCGACTACGGTCTCGGCCTGGGACAGGCCGTGCGCGAGACCCTCGGCCCCGTGGCCGACTCCGCGTGCAACATCTCGGTGAAGAAGGGCGACAAGGACTTCTCCGCCGCGGTGACGCAGATCAAGGGTGCGGCCCCGGATTCGGTGTTCTTCAGCGGCTACTACGCCGAGGCTGCACCGCTGGTGCAGCAGCTGCGTGACGGCGGTTTCGAGGGCGTGTTCGCCAGCGCCGACGGCACCAAGGACCCGGAGTTCGTCAAGCAGGCGGGTGAATCCTCCAAGGGTGCTGTGCTGGCCTGCCCGTGCGGCCCGGCCACCGGCTCCTTCGCCGAGGAATACCAGGAGAAGTTCGGCCAGGAGGCGGGCACCTACAGCGCCGAGGGCTACGACCTGGGCACCATCCTGCTCAAGGGCATCGACTCCGGTGCGATCACCCGCCCGGCCCTGCTGGACTTCGTCCGCAACTACCAGGGCCAAGGTGTGGCCCGCGAGTACCAGTGGACTCCTGAGGGTGAGCTCACCACCACGTTGATCTGGATTTACGACGTCCAGTAACCGCTGAAGCGAAACGCGTCCGAGAGTTCTTGGCTCGGACGCGTTTTCGCTCAGCAGTCCTTTTCGACTGGTCCCCGCTGAGGAGCTCACCACCGGATGAACCTGGCCGCAAACATCAACTTCAACGTCGGTGCGCTGGTGGACAGCTTCTGGCAGTTGACGATCGACGGCCTGTCCTGGGGAGCGATCTACGCCCTGGTCGCTGTCGGCTACACCCTGGTCTTCGGGGTGCTGCGTCTGATCAACTTCGCGCACTCCGAGATCTTCATGCTGGGCATGTTCGGGGCGTACTTCGCGCTCGACGTCATCCTCGGTTTCACCCCGAGCGGCAACGCCTACAACAAGGGCGTCGGGCTGACCATCCTGTACCTGGGCGTCGCGATGCTGTTCGCGATGGCCGTGTCCGGAAGCGCGGCGATCGGTTTGGAGTTCGTCGCCTACCGCCCGCTGCGCAAGCGCAACGCGCGGGCGCTGACATTCCTGATCACCGCGATCGGCATGTCCTTCGTGCTCCAGCAGTTCGTGCTGTTCATCCTGCCGAAGCTGATCCCGGGCTACGGCGGGCCGAATGCCCAGCAGCCGATCGTGCTGGTGCAGCCCAAGACCCAGTTCGAGCTGTTCGGGGTCTCGATCTCCAACGTCACCATCGTGATCATCTCGGCCGCGCTGGTGCTCGCGGTGCTGACCGACATCGCGATCAACCGCACCAAATTCGGCCGCGGCATCCGCGCCGTCGCGCAGGACCCGACGACGGCCACCCTGATGGGGGTGTCGCGGGAACGGATCATCATGACGACGTTCCTGATCGGCGGTCTGCTCGCCGGCGCGGCCGCGCTGCTCTACACGCTCAAGGTGCCGCAGGGCATCATCTATTCCGGCGGATTCCTGTTGGGTATCAAGGCGTTCTCGGCGGCGGTACTCGGCGGCATCGGCAACCTGCGCGGCGCGCTGCTCGGCGGGTTGCTACTTGGGGTGATGGAGAACTACGGCCAGGCGGTGTTCGGCACGCAGTGGCGTGACGTGGTCGCGTTCGTGCTGCTGGTTCTGGTGCTGCTGGTGCGTCCTACCGGCATCCTCGGTGAGAGCCTCGGGAAGGCACGCGTATGACACGGGTGATGGATTGGCGGGACGGCCTGACCCGGGCCCAGAAGTGGGTGTTCGGCATCGTCCTGTTCGCCGGGATCGCGTTGTCCCCGTTGTTCAAGCCGGGATTCATCAACACGCCGGGAATCAGCTTCGGCGGCACCATGGCGCAGTTCGCGATGGTCGCGATCATCGCGATCGGCCTGAACGTCGTCGTCGGACAGGCGGGTCTGCTGGACCTCGGCTATGTCGGGTTCTATGCCGTCGGCGCCTACACCGTGGCACTGTTGACCAGCCCTGAGAGCCCGTGGAATCAGATGAGCCCCAAGGGTTTCCTGACCACCCCGTGGGCCTGGCTTGCCTGTGTGCCGCTGGCTATGGCGGTGACCGCGCTCAGCGGCCTGATACTCGGCACCCCGACGCTGCGGCTGCGCGGTGACTACCTGGCGATCGTCACCCTCGGTTTCGGCGAGATCATCCGTCTGCTGGCCGACAATCTGGCCGACGTCACCAACGGGCCCCGCGGTCTCAACGAGGTCGCCTTCCCGCATTTCCTGGAGAACGAGCAACATCCCGAAGGTGTGTTCTCCGTATCCAATTCGGGCGGTGACGCCAACTACGGCACCTGGTGGTTCTGGCTCGGACTCACCCTGATCGTCGGCATCCTGCTGTTGGTCGGGAACCTCGAGCGCAGCCGGGTCGGACGCGCCTGGATCGCCGTCCGCGAAGACGAGGACGCCGCGGAGGTCATGGGCGTCAACGCGTTCAAGTTCAAGCTGTGGGCGTTCACGATCGGCGCGGCCATCGGAGGGCTTTCCGGTGCGCTCTACGCCGGGCAGGTGCAGTACGTCGCGCCGCCGACGTTCAACATCATCAACTCGATGCTGTTCCTGTGCGCTGTGGTACTCGGCGGGCAGGGCAACAAGCTCGGCGTGATCCTGGGCGCGTTCATCATCGTGTACCTGCCGAACCGGCTTCTGGGAGTGCATTTCCTGGGCATCGACATGGGCAACCTGAAGTACCTGTTCTTCGGCCTGGCGCTCGTGGTGCTGATGATCTTCCGACCCCAGGGCCTGTTCCCGGCCCGCCAGCATCTGCTCACCTACGCCAGAGCCGCCCGCAAGCTGTTGCGGGCCCAGCCGACGGACACGGAGCCGGTGAAATGACCGAACCGGAGACCTTCGAGGATGCTGTCGCCGAGATCGCCGGCGTGCACCGCGACATCCAGGCCGACGAGGGCGAGGTGCTGCTGCAGACCACCGATCTGACCGTGAAGTTCGGCGGCCTGACCGCGCTCGACGCGGTGACGTTCAACATCCGTCGCGGCGAGATCCTCGGCCTCATCGGCCCCAACGGGGCGGGCAAGACGACCTGCTTCAACGCGATCACCGGCGTGTACCGGCCGACATCGGGCACGGTGACATTCGACGGCTCCCCGATCGGCAGGATCAAACGCCACCAGATCACCCGGCTCGGGATCGCCCGGACCTTCCAGAACATCCGGCTCTTCGGTGAGATGACCGCGCTGGAGAACGTGATGGTCGGAACCGACGCCCGCCACCACACCTCGGTACCCGGGGCGTTGTTCCGCTCGCCGCGGCACCGCCGGGAGGAGAAGTCGGCGATCGAACGGTCGGCGGCGCTGCTGCATTTCGTCGGGATCGCGCACCGGGGTGAGGAGAAGGCCAAGAACCTGTCCTACGGCGACCAGCGCAGGCTGGAGATCGCGCGGGCGCTGGCCACCGAACCGAAGCTGCTGTGCCTGGACGAACCCGCGGCCGGGTTCAACCCCAGCGAAAAGTCGGCGTTGATCGATTTGATCCGCAAGATCCGCGACGACGGCTACACCGTGCTGCTGATCGAACACGACATGCGGCTGGTGATGGGGGTGACCGACCGGATCGTCGTGCTCGAGTTCGGCCGCAAGATCGCCGACGGCCTGCCCGCGCAGATCCGCGAGGACCCGAAGGTCATCGCCGCTTACCTGGGGGTGCCCGATGACGAAATCAGCTGACGACTCCCGTCCCGTGCTGCTGGACGTGCGCGACGTCGTCGTGCACTACGGCCGGATCAAGGCGTTGCACTCGGTGTCGCTGACCGTGCACGAAGGTGAGCTGGTCACGCTGCTCGGCTCCAACGGCGCCGGCAAGACGACGATGATGCGCGCGATCTCGGGCCTGTTGCCGCTGACGTCGGGGTCGGTGTGGTTCGACGGCAAGGACATCAGCCGTGTCCCCGCACACAAGCGGGTGACCGACGGGTTGATCCAGGCCCCGGAGGGCCGCGGCGTGTTCCCCGGCATGACGATTATCGAGAACCTCGAAATGGGTTGCTACAGTCGCAAATTCCCGTCGAAGGCCGAGCACGACGAGCGCCTCGACTGGGTGCTGCAGACCTTCCCGCGGCTCGCCGAGCGGCGCAGCCAGGTCGGGGGCACACTGTCCGGCGGTGAGCAGCAGATGCTCGCGATCGGGCGGGCGCTGATGGCCCGGCCCAAGGTGCTGCTGCTCGACGAGCCGTCGATGGGCCTTGCCCCGATGGTCATCTCGCAGATCTTCAAGATCATCGCGGAGATCAACGCAAGCGGCACCACCGTTCTGCTCGTCGAGCAGAACGCCCAACAGGCGCTGAGCCGATCCGACCGGGCGTACATCCTGGAAACCGGCGAGGTCACCCGCACCGGCGTCGCGCGGGAGTTGTTGGCCGACGACAGCATCCGCGCCGCGTACCTCGGCGTCGCATAGGCACGGGTAGACGCGTGATCGTCAAGTCTGTGCTGCTGTTCGTCCTCGCCGCGATCCTGGAGATCGGCGGAGCGTGGCTGGTCTGGCAGGGATTGCGGGAGCATCGCGGCTGGCTGTGGATCGGAGCGGGCATCATCGCGCTCGGCGCCTACGGATTCGTCGCGGCGTTTCAGCCGGACGCGAACTTCGGCCGAGTCCTCGCCGCGTACGGCGGGGTGTTCGTCGCCGGCTCCCTGCTGTGGGGGATGGTCGCCGACGGCTTCCGCCCGGACCGGTGGGACATCGTCGGCGCAGCGGTCTGCCTCGCCGGCGTCGGCCTGATCATGTACGCCCCGCGCTGAGGCGACCCGTCAGTCCAGACGTGCGCTGCCGTCGTCGAGGTCGTCACGGCTGAGCCCCATCGGCGTCCCCGCAGGCACGTCACCCGCGGCGACCACCTTGCGGGTGATCGGGGTGAGCGCTTGGAACAGGGCTTCGACGTCGCTGTCATCGAGCCCGGCGAGCACGGACAGCGCGATCGTGTCGGTGCGATCCTCGATGTGGCGCTTGAACTTTCGTCCCTCTCCGGTCAACACGCCGTCGCCGTCGAGCAGGCCGCGGCCGCGCAGGGCCTCCTGGTGGAGCGCCCACTGGTCGTCGTCGTAGTCGCGTGCCCGTTTGATCATCTCCGCGGGCACACCTCCGGCGGCGGCGTGCAGCACGTTGCACTCGCGCCCGGACAACCCCTCGGCAGTCAGCACGGCCACATGACCGTCCCCGCGGTGCTCACGCAGCAGCGTGGTCGCGTGCCACAGCCGCGCCTGCGGATCCGATGGCCATGGCAACGCGCGGTTGGCGCCGTAGAGCACGCGACCGTCGGTATCGGCCGATGCGACGGCCCGCCGCACCAGGTCGGCAACGGTCGCGGCCTCCTCGTCGCCGACCCCGCATCGCCGCAGCACCGCCGCCGCCGAACTCTCCCTGGCGGCCAGTGCCTCGGAGGGCGAGGCGACGTCCCACGCCGCGGGCAGCGCCTTGGCCACCCGTTCGGCCGTGAAGTTGTAGAACGCGGCCGTGACCACGTCGGCGGGAACCGGGCCCAGCGGAGCCGAGCGGGCGGCGAAGTAGCCCGACCAGAAACCCCGGTATCCCAGTCCGTCGAGCGCGGCACGGCTTTCCGGGGCGAAGTAGGTGACGGCGTGGACGGGTTCGGCGCGGTCGTGCAGGCGTCGCGCAGTCAGGGCGGTTCTGGGCATGCGAGCAGTAAAACATCGAAGCCAGCCGGCCCCGAAACTCTCTGCTAGGGTGCCTGCAAACTTCCTACCTGCGACGGGATACCACGTGAGGAAGGTCTTCGGTCCGCTCGCCGCGATGGCCCTCATCACCTCGGCGGCCGGATGCGGCGTGCAGACCCCCGACGACGGGCTCCCTGCTGTGGCGACCTCGGATCTGCAGTCCGACATCACCGCGCGGCTCCGCGAAGCCGGCGCGACCCCGGAATCGGTCTCGTGCAAGGACCCGCTCCCCGGCGAGGTCGGGCAGACGGCGCGGTGTGAGGTGGTGCTCGGCCCGACCAACCGGTTCGAGCCCATCGTGACTGTCACCGCCGTCGACGGCGACAGGATCGAGTACGAACTGATTCCCGCGCTGTCCGGAGAGCAGTTGGAGCGTGCGGTGACGCGATTGGTGGACGAGGCAGGCGGGCCGCCGCCGTCGCGTGTCGTATGCGAGACAGGTCTGCTCGGCGTGCTGGGGGAGACGGCCCAGTGCGAGGTCACCTCCGCCGGGGTCACGTTGCGGCGCACAGCCGAGGTCACCAGCCTCGACGGGCTGCTGATGAACTTCGACCTGGTGCCGATCCTGACCAAGACGGAGGTCGAGCAGTCGCTGCTGGCCGAGTTGGCGCGCCACGTCGCAAAGCCTCCGGAGTCGGCCACCTGCTCAGGCGACCTCGAGGGCAGGCCCGGAAACACGGTGGACTGCAGCGTGGTCGCCGGACCGGAAACCGCGGCGTTCGTCCTGACCGTGACCGCCGTGGACGGCACCAAGATCGACTACAGCTACGCGCCGCGGGACTGACAGGGGCGGCCGGCGACCGCCGCAATCAGCGCACGCGGTGCTGCTGCTTCTTGGCCTGCTTTTTCGCCTGCTTGCCGGCCTTCTTGGCTTCCTTGCTCGCGACATCGGCCAGCACCGCGGCGCGTTCGCGCGCCAGTTCAGCGCGTTCACGGGCCAGTTCGGCCAGCTCGGGCGCGCGATGGCGGGCCCGGTCGGCCAGTTCCTCGCCGCGTTCGCGGGCGATCTCGGCCAACTCGGGGGCGCGTTCGCGGGCCAGTTCGGCGAGTTCAGTGCCCCGCTCGCGGGCGACCTCGGCCAACTTGCCGCCGCGGTCGAGCGCCACCTCGGCGAACTCCGAACCCCGCTCCCCGGCGATGTGTGCGAGCTCGCGGCCCCGTTCGGCGCCGACCTGCAGCCCGTGCCCGACCTTCTCGGCGAGCGGGCTGTCCACCAGAGAGTTGCCGGCGGCAGCGCCGGCAGGCAGCGCCGACGCGACGGCGTCGGACACCTTGCGCGCGGCCCGGCGGCCACGCCACCCGAGCGAGGGCTTGCCCTCGGTGTCGACGGCGGCAATGATCAGGCCGCCGATGAGGCTGACGTCGGTGATGAAGGCGCGACGTTCGTCGGCCTTTCGCTGCGGGTCCACCTCGGTCCAGAAGGCATGACCGCCAAGGGAACTCGGAACCACGCTGAGCGCCAGTGCCGCCGAGGCGAACCTCGGGAGCCGGCCGGCGGCCAGCAGCAGGCCGCCGCCGATCTGCACCGCCGCGGTCACCTTCGCCACTGTCTCGGCGTTCGTCGGCAGATTGGTGCCGACCGGATCGGGCAACTTGCTGAGCTCTTCGAGCGTCTGCCGGGTGGCATCGGTCGCCGGTTTCGGGCTACGCAGGGCCTCGATTCCCCGCGAGATGAACACAGCGGACAGCATGGGGCGCGCAACACGTCGGATCAACATGGGGCCTGTGTTCCCAGGCACACCGGGCGGCAAACCACGGCTCAGGTGCGCTGTCGCAGTACCGTCCCAGGGGTGGCGGCATTGATCTGGGAGCGGATCAGCGAGCACGTGATTCGCTGCCGGCTGCCGTTCTGCGACGTCACGGTCGGCGCCGTGCACGCCGACGGTTCGGCACTCGTGGTCGACACCGGCACCACGCTGTCTGAGGCGCATGCGGTGGCGCACGACATCGCCGAGCTCACCGGCTGCACGGTGCGCCATGTCGTGCTGACGCACAACCACTTCGACCACATCCTCGGGCACTCGGTGTTCGCCGCCGCGACGACGTTCTGCGCCCCCGAGGTGGTGACCGCGCTTGCCGAGCGGCACGCGTGGCTACGTGCCGACGCCGTGACACACGGGGCGGACCCGGTCGAGGTCGATGCCGCGCTGGCCGCGGCGGTGCCGCCTCGGTACGCGCAGGCCGCCGGGAACCTCACCCTCGCCGAGGACGTCACGGTGCGGATCGTGCATCCGGGCCGCGGACACACCGACCACGACCTGGTCGTGCTCGTCGCCGACGGGCCGCACACCGTGGTCTTCTGCGGGGACCTCGTCGAGGAGTCCGGAGATCCGTGCGTCGACGATCAGTCGGACCCGGCGGCCTGGCCGGCGACCCTGGACCGGCTGGCCGCCCTGGGTGGCCCGGGCGCGCGGTACGTCCCGGGGCACGGCGCGGTGGTCGACGCGGCCTTCGTGCACCGGCAGGCGCGCTGGCTCGCCGCGCGATGACGGTCGGTGTCCGTCCCGGCGTCCGATCAGCCGCCGTCGGCCTGGGGCCGCGGCCACCGCAGGTGCTGTGGCGCGCCAGGGGGCGGCCGCATCCGGTCCAGGATGGCCCGCAGCGGTGACCACGCCGAGCGGCCCTTCCTCGTCACCGCGTAGGCAGTCAGCATCACGTCGGGATTGTGCAGCGGAAGCACGGTGACCCCGGGGCCGGTGGGCCTGCCGAGCGGAAGCAGTCCCACTCCGAACCCGCCGACGATCAGGTCCTCGACCAGATCGAGGCTGTCGATCTGGTGGGCGACCGCCGGCGTGAACCCGGCCAGCGACGCCAGGGTGCGCACCGCCGTCTCGTCGGCGGTGTTGCGTGAGTTCACGATCCAGGGGGAGTCGGCGAACGCGGTGATCCCGGCTCCGGCCGGTGTGTCGGCAGGCACCCCGAGGCCCCACCCGGTCGACCACAGCGGCATCGTCTCCAGTGCGGGTCCCGGCGACGCCGGCGCCAGGTTGTAGTCGTAGGTCAGCGCGAGGTCGAGGTCGTCGGCGGCCAGCAACGTGAACGCCTCGGTCGGCTCGTACTCGCTGATCACCACCTCCACGTTGGGGTAGCGCATCCCGAGGTCGGCGACGATCGGCAGCAGCGAGACCCGGATACCGGTGGCGAAGCCGCCCACCCTGACGGTGCCCGCGGGTTCGGCGTCGGGGTCGAAGTCGAGTCGCGCGGCGTCGACCGCCGCGAGGATCGTCACGGCGTGGTCGGCGAGCCGGCGTCCGGCCGGGGTCAGCCGCACCCGGCGCCCGTCCGGCTCGATCAGCTGGGCGCCGGTGTCGCGGGCCAGCGCGGCGATCTGCTGCGACACCGTGGACGTGGTGAGCCGGTACTCGTCGGCCACCGCCCGCATGGAGCCGAGCCGCGACAGCGCCAACAACAGTTCCAGCCGCCGGGTGTCCATCCTTGGATTGTCCCCAGTGCGCGCCGTGCCGGTCGGTAAGTTCGCCGCATGACCGACCTGACCGTCTCTGTCGCGCACGGGGTCGCGGTGCTGACGCTGAACAGGCCGCAGCAGCGCAACGCCTACACCGCCGAGATGGGTCAGCTGCTCAACGCCGCCTACCGGGTCTGCGACGACGACGACGCAGTTCGCGCGATCGTGCTGACGGGTGCCGGTGACGCGTTCTGCGCCGGAGCCGATATGGCTTCCCCGGCCGGGCCGTTCGAGGCCGGCGCAGCGGGCTTCACCGCATCGCCGACCGATCCGGCGGCGTTCGAGCTGCGAACTCCCGTGATCGCCGCGGTCAACGGCCATGCGATCGGCATCGGGCTGACGATCGCGCTGCAGGCCGACCTGAGAATCATGGCTACAGATGCGAAATACGCTGTGGCGCAGGTGCGCCGCGGTGTCCTCGGTGACTGCATGTCGCACTGGACGCTGCCCCACCTGGTCGGCGGCGCGGTAGCCGCGGATCTCCTGCTGACCGGTCGGACCTTCGACGGCGCAGAGGCCGAGACGCTCGGGATCGCGAACCGGGCGTTGCCCGCCGAGGAGGTGTTGGATACCGCGATGGGGATTGCCCGCGACATCGCGGTCAATGTCGCCCCGATGTCGGCGGCGCTGAGCAAGCGGTTGTTGTGGGACACCATGACCAACGGTTACAGCGCCCGGCAGGTGGCGCGGTTGGAGACTGACCTGCACCACCGGGTGATGGGCAGTGCCGACGCACGCGAAGGCGTCGCGGCATTCCGCGAGAAACGCGCCCCGCGGTGGAGCGCATCGGTGTCGGGGGAGTGGGAGCCGATACCCGAGCCGGACTGAGGCCCGACTCGGGCGCGCTGGGCGCACTCTCGACGGCTACGGCATGGTGGCTAGGGCATGGGGGCTAGGGCATGGTGTAGCCGCCGCTGACCGAGATCATCTGGCCCGTGACCTGCCGCGCCGCCCGCGGCGAAGCGAACCACAGCACCGCCCGGCCGACGTCCTCCGCGGTCGTCAGACGCCGCATCGGGGTGTCCTTGAGCATGAAGTCGATCTGATTGGGGTTGAACACCTCGTCCTGGCCTACCGACCACAGGCTCTTCTCGCCGACCGCATCGGGCCCCTCGGGGATGACCAGGCCGGGGCACACGATGTTGGACCGGATTCCGTGCCGTCCGTGTTCGCGTGCCGTGGTGCGGGCCAGCGCCACCATCGCGGCCTTGGACGCGCCGTAGACGGCCTGGCGGATCTGGCCGAATGCGGCGTCGCTGGCGATGTAGATCAGCGATCCCTCACCGGCTTCCTTCATCGGCCCGATCGCGGCCTGGGTGGCGGCCAGTGCGGAGAAGAAGTTGATCTCGATGGTGCGCTGCCACTTGTCGCGGTCGGTGTCGGTGGCGACGAAGCCGGGCACGCTCCAGCCGGCGTTGTTCACCAGGACGTCGATTCCGCCCCACCGCTCGACCGCGCGGCCGACCGTGACTTCGGCTGCGCCCTCGAGCGTCAGGTCGGCAATCACCACCTCGACGTCCTGCGCGCCGCGTTCGAGCGCCTCGGCACGCACCTTCTCGGCCTGCGCCTCGTCGATGTCGTTGATGACGATCCGGGAGCCCTCCGAGGCGAACTCGTGCACGATCCCGCGGCCGATGTTCGACGCCCCGCCGGTGACGACCACCCGGGCACCTGCCAGTCCCAGATCCATCTGATAGCTCCTCGCCGGCGTTCTTGAGCGACACGCCCTCATTGGTTTAACTTAGATTAGAAATTATGATTAAATTTGTCTACAACCGCGCTTAGGAGTCCAGATGACGTTGCTCGACGGCAAGGTTGCTGTCGTGACAGGTGCGGGCCAGGGAATCGGCGCCGAGATCGCCCGTGAACTGGTCGCACATGGAGCGCAGGTGGTGATCGCGGACCTCGACGGGGACGCGGCACACTCGGTCGCCGAGGAGTTGAGCGGGACCGGTGTCGCCTGCGACGTCACCTCCGAAGAGGCGATGCACGCGTTGGTGGCCGACACCGTGCGGGCGCACGGACACCTCGACCTGTTCGTCAACAACGCCGGCACCACCCGGGACGCGTCGCTGAAGAAGATGTCGGTCGCCGACTTCGACGCGGTCGTCACCGTCCACTTGCGCGGCACCTGGCTCGGGGTGCGGGAAGCGTCGGCGGTGATGCGCGAACAGAAATCCGGAAGCATCGTCAACATCTCGTCGCTGTCGGGCAAGTCCGGCAATCCGGGGCAGACCAACTACAGCGCGGCCAAGGCGGGGATCGTGGGCCTGACCAAGGCTGCCGCTAAAGAGGTTGCGCACCACAATGTTCGGATCAACGCCGTGCAGCCGGGCCTGATCCGGACCCCGATGACCGCGGCCATGCCGCCCGAGGTGTTCGCCGAGCGCGAGGCCGCGGTGCCGATGAAGCGGGCGGGGGAGCCCAAGGAAGTGGCCGGCGCGGTGGTGTTCCTGGCCTCCGAGCTGTCGAGCTACATCACCGGCACCGTCCTTGAGGTCGGCGGCGGGAGATACATGTGAGTGCCGTGCAGGCGGTGGCCGACGGCCCGATCGGCCGGATCACCCTGAACCGGCCCGACAAGATGAACTCGATCACGGTCGGCCTGGCCGCCGAACTGACCGAGGCCCTGCGCCTGCTGGGCCGTGACGAGGCCGTGAACGTCATCGTCGTGCGTGGAGCTGGTGGAAATTTTTGCGCCGGAGGCGATTTCGACGAGGTCGAGCGGCTGCGAGCGCAGGGGCCGGAGGCGCTGGAGGGGTTGTTCACCACGTTCCGTGCGGCGTGTGACAGCGTCGCGGGCGTCGCGGTGCCCGTGGTGGCCGTAGTCGAGGGGGCCGCGGCGGCCGGGGGGTTCGAGTTCCTGCAGGCCGCCGACATCGTGCTGGTCAGCGACACCGCGCGGATCGCCGACAACCACGTCCGGTTCGGAATGATTCCCGGCGGCGGAAGCACCGCCCGGCTGCCCCGCCTCGTCGGACGCCAGCAGGCGATGGGTCTGCTGCTCTCGGGTGACCGGCTGAGCGGGCGCGACGCCGTTGCTCTCGGTCTGGCGTACCGGTCGTTTCCTCCGGAGACCTTCGACGCCGACGTCGAGGCGTTCCTCGGCGCGCTTGCCGGCCGCAGCCGCCGCTCCACCACCACAATCAAACGACTGGTGGACAACGGATTACGCGCCACACTCGACCAGGCACTGACCAACGAGACGGATGCGGTCGTCCGTCACATCATCGGAGACGGCGCGGACGCCGCCGCCGCGTTCGAATCCAGGGAGGCCCGCGCATGACCACCGGTATCGATACCCACGTGCTGCTCGACGTCGATGACGCCGGCATCGCGCGGCTGCACCTCAACCGGCCCGACATCTCCAACGGGCTCAACGTCGAGACGCTCAAGGCGCTGCACGAGGCGGTGCTGCGCTGCCACGCCGACCCGGCGGTGAAGGTGGTCCGGTTGTCCGGTGCGGGCCGGAACTTCTGTGCGGGCGGCGACATTCACACGTTCGAGTCCAAGGGTGAGGCCCTGCCGGATTACCTGCGGGAGGCGACCGCGTGGCTGCAGCTGGCCACCGCGGCGCTCATCCAGCTGCGGGTGCCGGTGGTCACCTCGGTGCAGGGGTTCGCCGCGGGAGGGGGCGGACTGGGCCTGGTGTGCGCGTCCGACATCGTGGTCGCCGCGCGTTCGGCCAAGTTCTTCTCCGGTGCGGTGCGCGTCGGGATGGCCCCCGACGGCGGGTCGTCGGTGACGCTGACGCAGTTGGTGGGATTGCGGCACGCGCTCCGCATCCTGCTGACCAACCCGACGCTGGGCGCCGAGGAGGCCGCGAGCATCGGCCTGATCACCGAGGTCGTCGACGACGAGCAGTTCAGCGCCCGCGCCGACGAGATCGCGACGCAGCTGGCGGCCATGCCGACGTTGGCGTTGTCGGCGACCAAGCGGCTGGTCTGGACCGGCCTGGGTGCCCCGGTGGAGGCCCGGCTCGCCGAGGAGTCCCGCACGGTGTCCGAACTGTCCGGCACCGCCGACGCGCTGGAAGGTCTGCGCGCGGTCATCGAGCGCCGCCCGCCGAGGTACACCGGCAAATGAGCATCGTGGCCGACGACCGCGGTGCGGTCATTCTCACCGACGACCGCGGTGCGGTCCGGATCATCACGCTGAACCGTCCGGACGTGCGCAACGCGATCGACATCCCGCTGCGACTCGCCCTGCGCGAGGCCATCGACACTGCCGACGCCGACACCGCGGTGCGAGCCATCGTGCTCACCGGTGCGGGCTCGGTGTTCTGCTCGGGCGGCGACATCGCCACGATGCAGCGGATGGACCGCGACGCGGCCACCGAGCGTGCCGAGTCGGCGCAGGCCGTCATCCGGGCCATCTGGTCGACCCCAAAGCCGGTGCTGGCCGCTGTCGAGGGCGCCGCCTACGGCGCGGGCACGTCGCTGGCCGCAGCGTGCGATCGTGTGGTGGCCGCCGCCGACGCCCGATTCGCGACCACCTTCACCAACGTCGGGCTCGCCGGCGACATGGGGGTGTTCGCGTCCCTGCCCCGCCGGATCGGGATTCCGCGGGCACGGCAGATGCTGACCCTCGGCACCCCGGTGGACGCCCGGCAGGCGTTCGACTGGGGACTCGTCGACGCGCTCGCCGAACCCGGAGCGGCGCTGGACGCCGCGCTGGCCGACGCCGAGCGGCTGGCGGTCAAGCCACCGGCGGCTCTCGGCGTGATCAAGACGATGCTCGCGGAGGCGCCGACCCTGCATCCGTACGGCGTGCTCAGCCGCGAGGCCGCCTACCAGGCCGAGCTGTTCGGCAGCGACGACTTCGCCGAAGGGGTCGCCGCCTACCGCGAGAAGCGTCGACCCGTGTTCGGACAAACCCAAGGAGGTCGCTCATGACATCGGTCATCGGAAGCCGCTACGACCGGCTGATCCAGCATGATCGGGTGCACGGCTCCCTCTACACCGATCCGTCGATCTTCGCCGAGGAACTGGAGAAGATCTGGTATCGCACATGGGTTTTCGTCGGGCACGAGAGTGAGGTCGCCCGGGCAGGCGATTACGTCCGCAAGAAGCTCGGGACGCAGGACATCATCATGACCCGCGACCGCGACGGGCAGCTCCACCTGCTGCTCAACCGGTGCGCGCACCGGGGCAACCAGGTGTGCGACGACGCGAAGGGCAACTCCGGGACGTTCCGCTGCCCGTATCACGGCTGGACCTTCCGCAACAACGGCGACCTGATCGGGTTCCCGTTCTTCAAGGGCTACGGCGATCGCAAGCTCGACCTGCCGATGGGCCGGGTGCCGCGGATGGACACCTACGGCGGGTTCGTCTTCGGCAGTTTCGCCGCCGACGGCCCCAGCCTGGTCGAGCATCTCGGCGACGCGGCCGGGGAGATCGACCGGTTGACCCGGCTCTCGCCCGAGGGCAGGGTCGAGTTGAACGCCGGCTGGCTGCAACACCGGTCCCGCTCGAACTGGAAGATCCCGGCCGAGAACGAAACCGACGGATATCACCCGCAGTTCGTGCACGGCTCCATCTTCGGGGTGACCGGCAGCACCATCGGTCCGCTCTACAGCGACTCGTCGACCGCGGTCACCCGCGACCTCGGCAACGGCCACAGCGAGAACGACCTGCGTCCGGAGTTCCGCAAGCACGCCACGCCGATGCGCTGGTTCGGCACCACCGAATCGCGGGTGCCCGACTATGTCGCCGCGATGCGCGCCACCTACGGCGACGACGCGGAGCGGATCCTCATCGAGGGAGCACCTCACGTGATGATCTTCCCGAACCTGTTCATCGCCGAGATCCAGGTGTTCAACATCCAGCCCGTCGCGGTCAACGAATGCGTGCAGTACGCGACCGCGGTGCAGCTCGCCGGTGCGCCAGAGCTGAACCGGCGCATGGTTTCCCAGTGCATCGGATCGGTCGGGCCTGCGGGCATGCTGCTGGCCGACGACACCGAGATGTACGAACGCAACCAGCAGGGGCTGGAGGCCCGCAACCCCGAATGGCTCGATATCCGTCGCGGCCTGAACCGCGAAACCACCGACGAGCGAGGACATCCCGTGGGCACCGCCACGGACGAGACCGGAATGCGTGCGTTCTGGTCGCAGTACAAGAAGCTGATGGAGACGCCGTGACCGCCGCGACGAGCACCGACCTGATTCCCGTACCCGAGGAATTCGACCGCTACGAGGTCGAGCAGTTCCTGTTCCGCGAGGCGCGCTACGCCGACGAGAACGACTACGACGCCTGGGAAGCGCTGTGGACCGACGACGCGCTGTACTGGGTGCCTGCCGGTGGCGCGGACATCGACCCGAACCGGCAGATGTCGATCATCTTCGACAACCGCAGCCGCATCTCCACCCGCCTGAAACAGGTCCGCACCGGCCGCCGGTACGCGCAGGCCCCGCCGTCCAATCTGCGCAGGCTGATCACCAACATCGAGTTCCTGGGGGGCCGGCCCAACGCCGGCGGGGGTGTCGACCTGGAGATCGGCGCGAACTTCCTGGTGCTGGAGTCGCGGGCCCGGGGCAACGAGATCTGGGGCGGCAGGACCACCTACCGGTTGCGTCGTGAGGGCGACCGACTGCGGCTGGCCTACAAGAAGGTCGTCCTGGTCGACAACGACAAGCCGGTCCCGACGCTGGGTTTCCTGATTTGAGCCAGGACAGCGTCGGGCAGGACATGGGCATTCACCTGGACCCCACGCACGGACCGCTCATCGGCAGCGAATTCGCCGAGGTGTCCGTGACCTTCGACGTGGAGGGCAACTCGCCGCGGCTGCGGCTGGAGGACCTGCGTACCGGGCGGGTGCGATTCCTCGACGCACTGGAACTGGAGACCATCGTGTGGCTGCCCCCGGAACGGCTGGATGCGCTGCTGGATCCGTCGGCGGACCGCTGGCGGGGGGAGGGGGAATCGTGAGGCGGGCCGCGATCGTCGCACCGCTGCGCACCGCGGTCGGCACCTTCGGTGGCGCGTTGCGCCCGCTGCGGGCCGAGGACCTGGCCGCGCAGGTGGTCAAGGCCGTGGTGGAACGCAGCGCCGTCGAACCCGACCGCATCGAGGACGTGGTGTTCGCCCAGTCCTACGCCAACTCCGAGGCCCCGTGCATCGGGCGGTGGGTGGCGCTGCACGCGGGGCTGCCGATCACGGTGCCCGGGTTGCAGATCGACCGGCGCTGCGGCGGCGGGCTGCAGGCGGTGATCACCGCGGCGATGACCGTGCAGACCGGCGCCGCCGACGTGGTGCTGGCCGGTGGCGTCGAGTCGATGAGCAACATCGAGCACTACACCACCACCGCGCGGTGGGGCGCCCGCGCCGGCAACCAGACGCTCTACGACCGACTGGACCGTGGCCGTGAGATGTCGCAGCCCGCGTGGCGTTTCGGGAAGATCAGCGGAATGATCGAGACCGCCGAGAATCTCGCGAAGGACTACGGCATCAGCCGCGAGGCCGCCGACGAGTTCGCGGTGCGCAGCCACCGGCGCGCCGCCGCCGCCCAGCAGGCCGGGGTGTTCGCCGACGAGATCGTGCCCGTCGAGGTGCCGCAGCGCCGCGGCGAACCGACCGTCTTCGACACCGACGAAGGGGTGCGGCCGAACACCGACACCGAAACACTGTCGGGTCTGCGCACCGTGATGGCCGGCGGCACCGTCACCGCGGGTAACTCGAGTCAGCAGAACGATGCGGCCGCCGCGTGCCTGGTGGTCGCCGAGGATCGTCTCGACGACCTCGGGCTGGAACCGCTGGGCTTCTTCGAGGGCTGGGCCGCCACCGGCTGCGAACCGTCCCACATGGGCATCGGACCGGTCACCGCGGCGCAGAAGCTCTTGGCCAGAACGGGTTTCGGGTTCGACGACCTCAGTCTGATCGAGATCAACGAGGCGTTCGCGGTGCAGGTCCTCGCGGTGCTGTCGGGGTGGGGCGTCTCATTGACGGACGTCGACGAGCGGCTCAACGTCAACGGGTCCGGCATCTCGCTGGGGCATCCGATCGGCGCCACCGGGGTGCGGATCCTGAACACGATGCTGCACGAGTTGCGGCGACGCGGTGGCGGCCTGGCCCTGGAGACGATGTGCATCGGCGGCGGGCAGGGGATCGCCGCGCTGTTCCGGGGCGTGTCATGAGCAGTGCCGTGAGCAAGGGCCTGCTCGGCTACGCCACCTACGTGCCCTCGCACCGGCTGGGCCGGCGGGTGGTGGCCGGTTACGACGAGGACTCCACCACGATGGCGGTCGCCGCGGCGCACGCAGCACTGCCCCCGGGATTTGACCCCGGCGCTGTGCTGTTCGCGACCAGCAGCCCCGCCTACGCCGACAAGACCAACGCCACCGCGATCCACGCCGCGCTCGGTCTGCCCGAACAGGTTCTGGCGGCGGACTTCTGCGGCACCGGCCGCAGCGGGTTCGCCGCGATCCTGCTGGCCGCGCGGTCCGGTGGCCTCGCGGTGGCCGCCGACGTGCGGGTCGGCCGACCGGGTTCGGCCGATGAGAAGCTGGGCGGCGACGGCGCCGCGGCGCTGGCGTTCGGCGACGGGGAGCCGATCGCCGAGGTGCTCGGCACGGCGTCGCGCACCGCAGAGTTCCTGGACCGTTGGCGGGCACCGGGTTCGGTGACCGGGCAGCAGTGGGAGGAGCGTTTCGGCTTCGAGCGGTACAGCCCGCTGATCCGTTCCACGGCGGCCGACGCCCTGGACACGGCAGGTCTCGCCGATGCCGACCACGTCGTGCTGGCCTGTCCGAACTCGGCGGTGCTCAAGCGGGCCGGCTCCCTGGTCAAAGGCCAGAAGTCGACGGTGACCTCACCGGTCGGGTTCAGCGGCGCGGCCGACGCGGCGATCGCGCTGACCGGCGTCCTCGACGTCGCCGACCCGGGGGACACCATCCTGGTGCTGTCGGCCACCGACGGTTGCGACGCCCTGGTGTTGCGCACCACCGCCGCGCTGCCGGCAGCCCGCCAACCTACACCGCTGGCCATCCAGCTCGAAGGCGGTCGCCCGGTGCCGCCGCTGACCTATCTGTCCTGGCGCGGACTGGTCGAGATGGAACCACCGCGGCGTCCCGAACCGGACCGCGTCGCGGCCCCACCGTCGTCGCGGGCCGCGGCCTGGAAGTTCGGCCTCACCGGAACACGCTGCCGCCGATGTGGTTTCGTCCATCTTCCGCCCGCACGGGTGTGCCGCGGGTGTGCGGTGGCCGACGACATGGATTCGGTGCCGATCGCCGCGCGGGAAGGCACCGTCGTCACCTACACCGTCGACCGGCTGGCCTATTCGCCGTCGCCGCCGATGGTGCAGGCCGTCGTCGACGTCGACGGGGGTGGCCGGTGCACGGTGGAGGTGGCCGACGCCGACCAGGACGCGCTGCGGGTCGGGGCTCGCGTGCGCTTCAGCTTCCGGCGGCTGTTCACCGCCGGCGATGTGCACGACTACTTCTGGAAGGCGGTGCAAATCCATGGCCAGTAACGGCATCGCCGGCCGGGTCGCGGTTGTCGGCATGGGCTGCAGCCGGTTCGGGGAGCGGTGGGACGCATCCACCGAGGACCTGGTGCTGGAGGCCTACACCGAGTGCCTGACGTCGGCGGGGGTCACCCGCGACGATGTGGACGCCTACTGGCTCGGCACCCTGAGTTCCGGTATGTCCGGTCTCACGCTGAGCCGCGCGCTGGGCTCCGACGACAAGCCGGTCACGCGTGTGGAGAACATGTGTGCCAGTGGATCCGAGGCGTTCCGCAACGCGTGCTACGCGGTGGCGGCAGGGGCCTACGACGTCGCGATGGCGGTCGGGGTGGAGAAGCTCAAGGACTCCGGGTTCTCCGGGCTGTTGCGCCAGGATCCGCCCGGAGACGGCACGGCACCGGAGATCTCGATGACCGCGCCGGCGGCGTTCTCGCTGCTGGACCCGGCGTACTGCGCGAAGTACGGCACGGACCCCGACGAGATGCGCGCGGCGATGACGCACGTGGCGTGGAAGAACCACGCCAACGGAGCACGGAATCCGAAGGCACAGTTCCGCTCCCCGGTGGCCAAGGAGACGATCGGCAACGCCGCGAGGGTCGCGGGCCGCCTCGGGGTATTCGACTGTTCCGGCGTCTCCGACGGCGCCGCGTGCGCCCTGATCGTTCCGGCCGACCGAGCCCACGAGTACACCGACAACCCGATGTACGTCTCGGCGCTGTCACTGGTCGCGGCGTCGGGACGCGGAGCCCTCGATCCCGGGTACGACTACACCACCTTCCCCGAGGTGGTGCGCTCGGCCAAGGACGCCTACGCGCAGGCGGGCATCGACGATCCCCGGACCCAGCTGTCGCTGGCCGAGGTGCACGACTGCTTCACCCCGACCGAGATCGTGCTGATGGAGGATCTCGGGTTCACCGAGCCCGGGCGGGCCGTCAAGGACGTGCTGGCGGGCGAATTCGACAGTGACGGAGCACTTCCGGTGAACCCGGACGGCGGTCTGAAGAGCTTCGGTCATCCGGTCGGCGCCAGTGGGCTGCGGATGCTCTACGAGGCGTGGCTGCAGTTCCGTGGCCAGGCCGGGGAACGCCAACTGTCCGACCCGCACACCGCGCTGACCCACAACCTCGGCGGCCGTCCGGGCGGCTGCGTGTCGTTCGTCTCGGTCGTCACCCGCGAACAACATCGCTAAACCACATTCACACACAAGGAGTTCAGCAGTGCCAGGTGTAGCAGACAAGGTCGTCGTCGTGACCGGAGCCGGTGGCGGCCTGGGACGTTCCTACGCACGGTTCCTCGCCGGTAACGGTGCGCTGGTCGTCGTCAACGATCTCGGTGGCGCCCGGGACGGATCCGGATCCGGCAGCACCATGGCCGACGAGGTGGTCGACGAGATCCGTGCCGCCGGCGGCCATGCGGTCGCGAACTATTCCTCGGTGGCGACCCCCGACGGCGCGGCGGAGATTGTGCAGACCGCGCTGAGCGAGTTCGGTGCCGTGCACGGCGTCGTCAGCAATGCGGGCATCCTGCGCGACGGTGCGTTCCACAAGACGACCGACGAGAACTGGGACGCGGTGCTCAAAGTGCACCTCTACGGCGGCTTCAACGTGATCCGCGCGGCGTGGACCCACTTCCGGGAGCAGCAGTTCGGCCGCGTGGTGGTGGCCACCTCCACCAGTGGGCTCTACGGGAACTTCGGGCAGGCCAACTACGGCGCCGCCAAAGCGGGTCTGGTCGGCCTGATCAACACGCTGGCGATCGAGGGCGCGAAGTACAACATCACCGCCAACGCCATCGCGCCGCTGGCGGCGACCCGGATGACCGCCGACATCGCCCCGCAGGAAGTTCTCGACAAGCTGGATCCCGAACTGGTCGCCCCCGCGGTCGGCTATCTGGTCAGCGAGGAGAACCAGGACAGCGGGTCGGCGTTCGTGGTCGGCGGCGGGCTGGTGCAGCGCCACGCGTTGTTCCAGAACGACGGCGTCACGTTCGCCGCGCCGCCGACGCTGGCCGAGATCACCAGCCGATGGGGCGAAATCAGCGATATGGGCAACGCCAAACTCGGCAGCAACCCGGTGTAATCCGTTGCGGCAGTCGTACTGGCCTGCGGACCGCAGCGTCGACCTCGTGGAGGACTCTGTCGGTGCGCTGCTGGCCCGGCGCAGTGCCCAGCACCCGGACCGGCCCGCGCTCGTCGGGACCCGGCACGGCAGCGGCGAACACGTGCGGCTGACCTATGCGCAGCTGTACACCGAAGCCGCCGGCGTGGCCACCGCACTGTCGCGGCTGGCCCGCCCGGGCGGCTGTATCGCCTTGTGGGCCCCGAATGTCGTGGAATGGCCCATCATTCAGTACGGCGCCGCGTTGGCGGGGGTGGTGCTGGTCGCTCTCAACCCGGTGCTGCGCGAGGAGGAACTCGACTACGCGCTGACCCACTCGGGAGCGACGGTGTTGTTGCACGCCGACGTCAGCCGTGACTACGCGATGGGGGAGGTGGCCGCCCGGGTCGCGGCGCGCATCCCGGGTCTGCAGCGGATCTCGTTGTCCGACCACCGGTGGCGGGCCGTGGACCCCGACCCGGGCGCGCTGCCCGAGGTCGCGCCCGACGACGTCGCGATGCTGCAATACACCTCCGGCACCACCGGCCGCCCGAAGGGCGTCGTGCTGAACCACCGGGCGCTGGTGAACGTCGCGAAGCTGACGATGGAAAGCGCCGCGGCGCCCGCCGGTGCGGTGGGCGTGAACCCGCTCCCGATGTTCCACACCGCCGGGTGCGTGATCGCGACCCTCGGGCCGCTGTGGCTCGGTGGCACCGCGGTGCTTGTCGAACGA
Source organism: Mycolicibacterium parafortuitum (assembly GCF_002086815.1). Taxonomy (GTDB): domain Bacteria; phylum Actinomycetota; class Actinomycetes; order Mycobacteriales; family Mycobacteriaceae; genus Mycobacterium; species Mycobacterium parafortuitum. The sequence goes on along the minus strand of NZ_MVID01000007.1, from coordinate 68,698 downwards.
TTCACTCCTGCGCAGACTTTGGCCGTATTGCATGCCGAACGCGCCGACGTCTTGTTCTACGTCCCCGCGATCCTGGACGCGCTGGTCACGGCCCAGCGCTCCGAGGGGTCACCCGGTCCACGGATTCCGATTGTGATGGGTGGCGCGTCGTTGGTGTCACCGGCACTGATCGACGGTGCCGCCGAGGTTTTCGGGGCGACGGTGCTGAACCTGTTCGGTCAGACCGAATTGGCGCCGGTGCTGTCGATGACCCGTCCCACCGATGACCGAGCCGAACTGCTGGGCACGGTGGGGCGGCCGCTACCTCAGGTGGATTGCAAGATCGTCGACCCCGCGACCGGCGCCGTGGTGGCAGTCGGTGAGCCCGGGGAGATCTGCGCGCGTGGCTACCAGCAGTTCGTCGAGTACCTGCACGATCCCGCGGCCACCGCGGCGGCCGTCGACGACGACGGCTTCGTCCGGACCGGTGACCTCGGCGCGATGGACGACCGCGGGTACCTGACGGTCACCGGCCGGCTGAAGGACATCATCATCCGCGGCGGGGAGAACATCGCCCCGGCCGAGATCGAGCGCCACCTCACCGGGGACGACCGCCTCCTCGATCTCGCGGTGGTCGGAATCGCCGACGACCGTTGGGGTGAGGCGGTCGCCGCGGTCATTCGTGCCGTGGGCGACCCCGTCGAGGTGAAGAAGACCCTCGCCGCCCAGGCGGAATCAGTGCTTTCGCCGTACAAGGTGCCGTCGCGGTGGTTCGTCACCGAGACCGACTTTCCGGCCACACCGACGGGAAAGGTGCGCAAGTTCGCGCTGCGCGATGCGATACAACGTGGGGAGTTGCGAGAACTGTGAGAACCACAGCCGACATCGACGCCTGCCGCCGGGCTCTGCGGGAGCGCTTTCCGGTGTGGCAGCCCAGGACCCTGGCCGGATGGCTCGACGAATGCGCGCGCAGCCATGGGGCGCGGCCGTTCGTCATCACCGACGACGTCACGCTGAGCTATGCCGACGTCGCCGACCGGTCGCGCCGGATCGCCACCGGGCTGGCCGCGCTCGGTGTTCAACCGGGCGACCGGGTCGGCATGGTGATGGCCAACTATCCGGAGTTCGTGACCGTCAAGTTCGCCATCGCCCGGGTAGGCGCCCTCGCGGTGCCGTTCAACTACCTGTACCAGGCGAGTGAACTCGGGTTCGTGCTGGCCGACTCCGGCTGTCGGGTGCTGGTCACCATGACCGGTTTCGGAACCCTGGACTACCAGGGAATGCTGGATCAGATTGCCCCACAATGGGATTCGGAGAACACCCCGCAGCACCGGGCGGTGCCGGACCTACGGCACGTGGTGCTGCTCGACACCGACGGTCGCGCCCGCCCGGGTGTGCGCACCGTCGGCGACCTGGCCGCTACGGCGGGGGCGGCCCCCGAACTCGACGTGGCCCCGGATGCGCCGGGCGACATGCTGTACACATCGGGGACCACCGGATCGCCCAAAGGGGTGCTGGTCGCCCACGACAGCGTCCTGCGCACCGCCTACGCGTCCGCGCTGACCCGGGGGTTCGGGGACGGGCGGCGAATCCTGTTCTCGCTGCCGTGCTATCACATGTTCGGTTACGTCGAAGGCATCCTGGCCGCGATGTTCGTCGGCGGCGCGGTCATCCCGCAGCCGGCATTCTCGGCGGAGGGCTACTTCGCCGGCATCCAACGCCACCGGGCCAGCGACATCCTCTGCGTGCCGACCATGGCAGTCGCGATGGTGGAATCGCAGACCCGCGCCGCCTACGATCTGAGCTCGCTGGAGGCGGTGCTGTGCGGATCCGCGCCCGCACCGATCTGGTTGTGGGAACAGGTGCGACGGGACTTCGGTGTGGACGAGATCGTCACCGGATACGGGATGACCGAGTGCGGCGGGGCGATGACCCTGACCCTGCCCGAGGATCCGTTGCAGCTGACCTCGGAGACGGTGGGCCGTCCGAAACTGGCCGGTGCCGCGTCGGTTCCGGGCACCGACGACCTGGTCGTCTACGACACCGTGGACGACGAGCTGGTGTCCCGGGGCCCGGCCACCATGCTCGGTTACTGGAACCGGCCGGCGGAGACCGCCGCGGCACTGCGGGACGGCTGGTTGTTCTCCGGTGACCTGGGCGTGGTCCGGCCGGATGGCTATCTGCAGGTGACGGGCCGCAGCAAGGAGGTCTACAAGAGCGGCGGCGAGCTCGTGATGCCCAGGGAGATCGAAGAGCTCCTGCACGGTCATCCGAAGATCAGCCAGGCGTTCGCGTTCGGGATCACCGACGAACGCTGGGGTGAGATCGGCTGTGTGGTCGTGGTCGCCGCCCCGGAGGCCTCGCTGTCCGAGGACGAGGTGCTCGACTACTGCCGGGCCAACCTCGCGCGATTCAAGGTTCCCAAGCGGGTGGTGTTCTATGACGCCGACGCGCTTCCGGCCACCCCGACGGGCAAGGTGCAGAAGTTCCGGCTGGCCGAAGAAGTGCGCGGATGCTGAAACCCGTGCTGCTGGTGTGCGGGTGGTGCGGTCCTCTGACGCTGGTGGTCACGTTCATCGGGTGGCTGATCGCCGGGGTACTGCCGTTCCCGCTGGGTCCTTCCCACTCGGCCGACGAGGTCGCGGCCTTCTACGGCGGCGGGATCCAGGTGTCCGCCGGATTCGCCGTCGCCACCATCGGGATCTCGCTGGTGGTCCCGCTCATTGCGTCGTTGTCGCACTTGATGATCACCGGCTCGCCGGAATCGCGGTTGCTCGCACTTGTCCAGGTGGTCTCCGGATCGGTCACCGCCGCGATGCTGTTGATACCGATGCTGATCATGGCTGTGGCAGCGTTCCGTGCCGATCGTGACCCCGAGCTCACAGTCCTGCTCAATGATCTCGCCTGGCTGCTGTTCATCACGCCCGTCGCGCCGTTCATCATTCAGAACCTGGCTATCGCCGCATCGGCGATCCGCGATCCGGCCTCGCCGATTCCCCCGTGGGTCGGATACCTCAACTGCTGGATCGCCTTCACGTTCAGTTTCGACGTGCTCGCGATGGTCTTCCATCATGGTCCGTTCACCTGGAACGGTGTGCTGATCTTCTGGCTGGCCCTGACCACCTATTCGGTATTCCTGCTCGTCATGGGTCTGCTGGTCAGGCACCGGGCGAGGATCGGGACCACGGTATGACGACACGCGCCGAGGCAGCGCCGGCCAAGCACGCTCACCGGCTGGCCAGCGACACCGCCTTCTGGGGGTTCATCTTCGCCGACATGACGGTGTTCGTGGCCTTCTTCGTCGCCTACCTGTGGCAGTTCGGCGACAACCGGGACGAATTCCGTTCCGAAGCGTCGCATCTCGTGATGTGGTTGGGACTCGTCAATGCGGTGGTGCTGCTGACGTCGTCGTATTTCGTCGTGCGTGCGGTACAGAATCTCCGCGCCGGCGTGGACGCACGAGTGCTGCTCGGCGGGGCGCTCACGTCGGCGGCGACGTTCGCCATGGTGAAGTCGGTCGAGTACGCGATCGAGATCGGCGCGGGCCACACGATGACGTCCTCGACGTTCTTCATGTACTACTACGTGCTCACCGGCCTGCACCTGATGCACGTGGCGATCGGCAGCATCCTGCTGACGGTGTGGTGGCGCGGTGAGCAGGCGGGCCGGGTCGTCGGTCAGCGGTTCGCCGAGAGCGCCGCCGGATACTGGCACATGGTCGACCTGCTCTGGATCCTGATCTTCTCGTTCGTCTACATCGGGAGCCACGCATGAACACCGAGCGCCGCCGGGTCGGCGCGGTGTACGCGGCGCTGCTGGCCATGAGTGTGGTGGCTCTGTTGTTCGCGACCGGGCTGGTGCACGACGTGCTCAGCGCGCGGGTCGCCGCCGCGGGCGCCGCAGTGATCGCGTTCGTCAAGGCGTGGATGGTCGCGATGGATTTCATGGAGTTGCGCGGGACACCGCTGCAGCGGTGGGCGCAGGGGTGGTTCGTCGTCGTCGCGGGCATCTGCCTCGCCTTGATCCTGCGCTGACCTGTGCGCGGCTGACGTCGGGCCGTATTGCGAATAATTTAACACCGCATAGAAAAAGTGTTACCGTCGTGTCCAGAAGCGGCGCTGGCCTGTCTTTTCAGATTCGAATGGACATTAAACTCTGTCGGCCCGCCGCGTGGCGCGGCCGCCTGACGCTCAGGAGATGCGATGCAGATCTTTGCCAACCTCGACGAACTCGCCGCGGCGGGCGGCCGCGAACTCGGCCCCACCGAGTGGCTGGAGATCACCCAGGAGCGGATCGATCTGTTCGCCGACGCCACCGACGATCATCAGTGGATCCACGTCGACCCTGAGCGTGCGGCCACCGGCCCGTTCGGCGGCACCATCGCCCACGGGCTGCTCACCCTGTCGTTGCTCCCGCGTTTCATGCACCAGATGTACCGCGTGGACGGCGTGACGATGGCGATCAACTACGGCCTGAACAAGGTTCGCTTCATCTCCCCGGTGCCGGTCGGTGCGAAGGTCCGTGCCCGCGCCACCGTCGCGGAGGTCACCGGTGTGGAAGGCGGGGTGCAGGCCACGCTGGTCACCACGATCGAGATCGACGGCGCCGACAAGCCCGCCGCGGTGATCGAGTCCATCATCCGCTATGTCGGCTGAGGTCCACAGCGACGCCAAGATCGCTGCGGCCCAGAGCCTTTACGCAGCGCTGGCCACCGGCGACCGGGTAGCCCTGAACGCTCTGCTGCACCCCGATTTCGTCGGGCACGCCGCCGAGGGGATGCCGTTCGGCATGGGCGGTGAACACCGCGGTCCCGAGGCCATGCAGCGCAACCTGTGGTGGCGCATCGGCGAACACTTCCGGGCACGTGCGGACGCGCGGCAGTTCGAGTCCCTCGGCGACGGCCGCCTGCTGGTCAGCGGGAGCTACCTCGGCTCTGCCCGCCGCACCGGTAACCCGTTGGACGCCGCATTCATCCACATCCTCGCCTTCGCCCCAGACGGTCGCATCAGCGCGCTGCGGCAGCTGACCGACACCGCCGCTTGGCATGCCGCTCTGGACGGGCCGGGCCGCCTTCAGACGTTCGACTACTCCGTCTCCGGCGGGGTCGCGACGGTCTGCCTGAATCGGCCCGACGCCCGCAATGCGATCGACATGACGGTGGCACAGGAGACGCTCGAGGTGGCGCGTCGTCTCGCCGCCGACGGCACTGTCCGCGCGGTGCTGATCTGCGGCAACGGACCGGCGCTGACCGTCGGCGGCGACATCGGCTACTTCCAGCACGGGCAATCTACCGTCTTCGGCGATCTCATCCAGTCGATGACCGTGCCGTTCCATCAGGGCTTCGACATCCTCAGCCGGCTCGACGTGCCGATCGTGACGGCCGCCCATGGCGCCGTGGCCGGCGGCGGACTCGGGTACGTCTACGCCGCGGACCTCGTCCTGGCGGCCGAAGGCACCCGCTTTCTGACCGCGTTCGCCGGACTGGGGGTGTCCGGTGACGGCGGCGGAACCTGGCATCTGCCCCGGCTCATCGGCCCGCGCCGCGCTGCGCAGGCCTATCTGCGCAACACCCCGATCACCGACGCCGAGGCCCTGGAATGGGGGCTGATCAACGAGATCGTGCCCGCCGACGAACTGCGGGAGCGGGCGCTGGCGCTGGCCGGTGAGCTGGCGCACGGGCCGACGAAGGCCTTCGGCGCGATGCGTCAGCTGCTGCGCGAGAGCTGGTCCAACGACCTGCAGTCCCAGTTGGCTGCCGAAACCCGCGTCATCAAGGACACCGCCAACAGTGCCGACGCCACGGAAGCGATCACCGCGTTCCCGCAGAAGCGCAAACCCGAATTCACCGGAAGGTAGCAAGCATGCCCGGACTGCACACCGACAGCGCCGATCACCGCGCGATCCGCGACAGCGTCGCCGGTATCGCCAAACGCTATGGCGTCGAGTACTTCCTGGAGCACGGCCGGTCGGGGACCGACATCGAGGAACTCTGGAAGGACCTCGGCACTTCGGGTCTGCTCGGTGTGCACCTGCCCGAGGAGTACGGCGGTGGCGGCGGCGGGATGTCGGAGGCCGTCGTCGTCGTGGAAGAGCTTGCCGCACATGGCATGCCGTTGTTGATCTGGGTGATCTCACCCGCCATCTGCGGAAGTATCCTGGCCCACCACGGGTCACACGAGATGAAGCAGGACTGGCTGCCCGGCATCGCCGACGGCACCCGCAAGATGGCGTTCGGGCTCACCGAACCCGACGCGGGATCCAACAGCCACAACGTCAAGACCACCGCCTCCCGCACCGGCGCCGGCTGGTCGATCTCCGGGTCCAAGTACTACATCTCGGCGGTCGATCAGTGTGAGGCCATCCTGCTGGTCACCAGAGACGCCGAACACTCGACACCGGAGAAGCCCAGGCTGTCGCTGTTCGTCGTGCCCACCGATGCTCCGGGCCTGACGTTCCAGCAGATCGACACCTCGATCGTGTCACCCGACAAGCAGTTCACCGTGTTCCTCGACGATGTGCAGGTCGGGGAGGACGCACTGATCGGGGCGCCGGGCAACGGATTACGGCAGGTTTTCGACGGGCTGAACCCGGAGAGGATCCTGGTCGGGGCGCTGTGCAGCGGCATCGGCCGCTACGCGATCGACAAGGCCGCCGAGTACGCCAAGCAGCGCACCGTCTGGTCCACGCCCATCGGCGCGCACCAGGGCGTCGCGCATCCGCTCGCCGAGTCCCACATCGCGGTGGAACTGGGCCGGATGGCCACCGTGCGCAGCGCCGAGCTGTTCGATGCCGGGGAACCGGCGGGGGAGGCCGCCAACATCGCGAAGTTCGCCGCTTCCGAGGCCGCGTTGCAGGCCCTCGACCAGGCCATCCAGACACACGGCGGCAACGGGCTGTCCCATGAGTACGGACTGTCCGAGCTCTGGTTCGTCACCCGGCTCATGCGCACCGCGCCGGTCAGCCGCGAGATGGTGCTCAACTTCGTCGCCCAGACCTCCCTCGGCCTGCCCCGCTCGTACTGAACCCCAGGAGAAGCAATGTCAGACAACGACTTCGACGTCATCGTGATCGGCGCGGGTGCGGGCGGGCTGTTCACCGCGGCGCGCCTGGCCCACCAGGGGTATCGCACCTTGGTGCTGGAGAGTCTGGACAAGGTCGGCGGTCGAGCCTCCACGGACGACATCGACGGGTTCAAGGTCAACAACGGTGCCATTGTCATCGAGCTCGGCGGCATCACCGAGCAGACCTGCGAAGAGGTCGGTGCGGCCTTCGACATCCGCGAACCGAAGCCGCCGATCCTGTATCGCGTCGCAGGTAAGGACGTCGACGTCACCGGCGGCGGGTGGGGGTTCCTGTTGGGCAAACTGACCCGGCAGGGCGCCAAGCTGGTCCAGGGGATCGGCGCGGCGCGCAACGACTCGGGGCTGCCCGAGGACGAGATCTCGACCGCGGACTGGGTGCGCAAGTACACCAAGAACGAGGGCGTGCACGGCATCTTCCGCAACATGTGCGCCTCGATCTTCGCGGTCGGGTCCGAGGACCTGCCTGCGCGGGTCTTTCTGACCTACTTCACCCGCAAGAGCGCGTTCAAGCGGTTCGGGTTCCATCCGGAGGGCACCATCGGGTTGTGGAAGTCGCTGGCGGCGGCTGTGGAACGGGACGGCGGCACCATCTGGTTGTCCACGCCGGCCACCAGGATCCTCACCGAGGCCGGGAAGGTGACCGGTGTCGAGGTTTGGCGCGGCGGGCAGACCGTGCAGGTCACCGCGGCGGTGGTCGTCAGTGATGTCGGTCCGGCCGCGACGGTGGCTCTGCTGGGCGCCGAGAACGTGCCCGCCGACTACCAGGAGCTGGTCACGCGCGGCGACCGGCCCACCTCGATGATCTCGGTCAACTTCGCCAGCCGGGAGCGGTTGGTCGACGTCCCCGGCATGCTGAGCTTCTCCAAGTCGCGGCGGATCGCGTACATCGCGAACTTCACCGACCTGTGCCCGGAGATGGCGCCGGAGGGCTGGAACCTCTACGTCGGGACGTCGGTGCCCGACAACCCGACGGGGGAGTTCGACGAGAAGGCCGAGACGGAGCTCCTGCTGCAGGACCTGCGCGACAACATCGACGACTTCGACGTGCGGGCCCGCATCCTCAACATCGCGGTGACCCGGGACGGCTGGCCGCCGCAGCGTGCGGTGGCCGGCTTCGACCTGCCCCACGACACCCCGATCGCCGGGCTGTGGAACGTCGGCGACGGGGTCAAGGAATACGCCAACGGCGGGACGACCGCATGTGCGGAGACCGCGAAGCTGGTGGTGGACAAGGTCGTCGCCGCATACCGGCCCGCCGGACATTAGGTTCTGTCACCGTTCGGAATCCGACCGAAACGCGCCAGCCGAAGGCCCGACATAGGTTGACTTACGGCAGGCATGGTGTGACGATGGCCATAGCCAGTTTCGAATCAAAAATAAATTAAGGAGCGGGATGGGATTCGCCAACTCAGCCGAGGTCACCAAGTACATCGGCGGAATTTTCGAGACGGCTTTCGAGGACGAGGAGATCGGGCCGAAGCTGGTCGCGACCGGGCTCGTCATCGCGTTCGACTTCACCGACCCCGAGGCCGTCGTCGTCATCGACATGGCGAACAAGAGCATCCGTGAGGGCGTCGACGGCGGCGCGGCGCCGAAGGCGACGATGTCGATGACGGCGGACACCGGCAACGCCTACTGGCAGGGCAAGGTCAACCTGCCGTTGGCGATGGCCAAGCGCAAGATCAAGGTCGACGGCGACATGGGGAGCCTGCTGAAGATCGCGCCGCTGGGCAAGAAGCTCTACCCGGTCTACATCGACCGGCTGAAGAACGACGGCCGCGACGACCTGCTGGTCTGATCGGCATGTTTCCCGGTTCGCATGCACTGACCGACCCCGACCACCCGGCCATCATCATGGCCGGGTCGGGGGCGGTCACCACCTACGCCGAGCTCGAACGCCGTTCGGCCACGGTGGCGTCGGCCCTGCACGGCCTCGGCCTGCGGCGCGGCGACGTCATCGCGCTGGTGTCGGACAACGCCGCTCCTGCCTTCGAGATCTACTGGGCCGCAATCCGGTCCGGCCTCTACATCACCGCGGTGAACTGGCACCTGGCGCCCGACGAGGCCGCGTACATCATCAACGACAGCGGCGCGCAGGTGCTGTTCGCGTCCGCAGGGATCGGTGAACTGTCCGCAGAGTTGGTCGCCCTGACACCGGCCGTGCGACAGCGGTATGCGTTCGGTGGGGAGATCCCGGGCCACGACAGCTATTCGGCACTGCTGGAGCAGGACCTGCCCCCGCTGACCGATCAGCCGCGCGGAGCCGAGATGCTGTACTCCTCGGGCACCACAGGCCGACCGAAGGGGATCAAGCCGCGGCTTCTCGACATCCAGGTCGACGAAGCGGGTGATCCGCTCGTCGGCATGCTGGCGCAGGTCTTCGGGATCTCGCCCGCCGACCGCTATCTGTCGCCCGCGCCGGTCTACCACACCGCTCCGCTGAAATGGTGCGGCGGCGTGCTCGCGCTCGGTGGCACCGTCGTGCTGATGGAACGATTCGACGCCCAGGACGCGCTGGCCGCGATCGAGAAGTACCGGGTGACGGTGACGCAGATGGTGCCGACGATGTTCATCCGGATGCTGCACCTGCCCACCGAGGCCCGGCAGTCGTACGACGTCTCGTCGCTGCGCCTGGCCGTGCATGCGGCCGCACCGTGCCCACCGGACGTCAAGGACGCGATGATCGACTGGTGGGGACCGATTCTCGTGGAGTATTACGGCGCCACCGAACAGCACGGCACCACGGTGATCACCACGCCGGAGTGGACGCAGAAGCGGGGATCCGTCGGCCGCGCCGCCCTGGGCGTCCTGCGGATCTGTGACGACGACGGCGTCGAACTGCCCCCGGGTGAGATCGGCACGGTGTACTTCGAACGCGACGTGACGCCGTTCGAGTATCACAACGATCCGGACAAGACGGCCGACTCCCGGCATCCGGAGCACGCCAACTGGTCGACCGTCGGCGACGTCGGCTACGCCGACGAGGACGGATACCTGTTCCTGACCGACCGCAAAGCGTTCATGATCATCTCCGGCGGGGTGAACATCTACCCGCAGGAGATCGAGAACCTGTTGGCCCTGCACCCGGCCATCGCCGACGTGGCCGTCATCGGTCTGCCGCACCCGGAGATGGGGGAGCAGGTCAAGGCCGTCGTGCAGCTGCGCGACGGTGTCGCCGGATCCGACGAGCTCGCCGGCGAGATCATCGACTATGTGCGCCAACGCATTGCGCACTACAAGGCCCCTCGCTCGGTGGACTTCACCGATCAGCTCCCGCGCACTGCCACCGGGAAGCTGGCGAAACGGATCCTCATCAACAGTTACCTGGAGGTCTCGACATGACAGCAACGCAGGTGCAGACCCCGCGTCCCCCGTTCGACCCGGTGAGCGTCTCTTCGGTGGAGTTCTGGGCGCAGAGTTTCGACGACCGCGAGAAGGCGTTCAAGATCCTGCGCGACGAACGCCCGGTCAGCTGGCACCGGCCGCTCGAGGGCTCGATGATGGAGCCGGAGATCGACGGGGTCTGGGTGGTCACCCGGCACGAGGACGTCGCCTACGTCAGCAAGAACCCCGAGCTGTTCTGCTCGGGGCAGGGCATCACGTTCGAGGCGGTTCCCGAGGAACTGCTGGACGCCACACAGTCATTCCTGGGCATGGACGGTGCGGCCCACTCGAGCCTGCGCCGGCTGGTCAGCTCGGTGTTCACCCCGCGTCAGGTCGCCAAGATCAAGGACCAGATCGACAACCAGGCCCGCTCAATCGTCGACGACCTGCTCAAGACCACAGAGGGCGACTTCGTCGAGCAGGTGTCCAAGCGGCTGCCGATGTGGACGATCTACGACATGCTCGGCCTGCCCGACGAGCAGCGCGACGAGGCGGCGAGGCTGGCCGAGGGCATGGTGGCCTGGGCCGACCCCGATGTCGCGGCAGGCCGCGAACCCGCAGAGGTGCTCACCGAGTCGCTGGTGGGCCTGCTCGACATCGGTATCAGCCTCGCCCAGGCGCGACGGGAGAAGCCCGAGAACGATCTGATGACCTCGCTGGTGCAGGCCGAGGTGGACGGCCGCAGGCTCACCGACGACGAACTCGGTCCCTACTTCGTGCTGCTGTCGGTGGCCGGCAACGACACCACCAAGACCACGACCACCTTCACCACGATCGCGCTGGACCGGTTCCCCGAGCAGAAAGCGCTGCTGCGGAAGGACTTCGACGGACACATCAAGGTCGCGATGGAGGAGTTCGTCCGGTGGACCACGCCGGTCATGACGTTCCGGCGTACCGCGACCCAGGACACCGAGTTGCACGGCGCCCAGATCCGCGAGGGTGACTGGGTGGCGATGGTGTATTCCTCGGCCAACCGCGATGAGCGGGTGTTCGACAATCCCTACGAGTTCGACATCACCCGCTCACCCAACCCGCATCTCGGGTTCGGCGGCGGCGGCCCGCATTACTGCATGGGCGCGTTCATGGCGAAGATGCAGCTGGAATCGATCTTCCGGGAGCTGATCCTGCGAGCTCCGAACCTGCGGGTCGGTGAGCCCGAGTACCTGACCGGCAACTTCATCACCGCGGTGAAGTCCCTGCCCTACACCCTCGACTAGGAGTTCTGAACACATGTCCGAATTCGCCGGTAAGCGCTACGTCGTCACCGGGGCCGCCTCCGGGATCGGCGATGCGACCGCCCGCAAGCTCCTCGCCGCCGGGGCGTCGGTGTACTCGCTGGACCGCAACGAGCCGACGGCGCCGGTCACCGCGCACATCCCGGTCGACCTGGCCAACCCCCGAAGCATCGACGCAGCACTGGAATCCCTCGAGGGTGAGTTCGACGGCCTGATGAACATCGCGGGTATCCCCGGGACCGCCCCGGCCGACCTGGTGCTGGCCGTCAACACGTTCGCGGTCCGGCATCTGTCCGAGGCTTTCTTCGAACGGCTGGTGCCCGGCGGCACGATCACCATCGTGTCCTCCACCGCCGGCTTCGGTTGGCCGCTGCGGCTCGAGAGCATCCGTGACCTCTTGGCGACCGACACCTTCGAAGAGGGCATGGCCTGGTTCAAGGAGAACCCGCAGCAGGGTAACCCGTACAACTTCTCCAAGGAGGTCACCACCGTCTACACCATGATGATGGGGATGGCACTGGCCCAGATGGGGTTCCGGATCAACGCGGTGCTACCCGGGCCGGTGGAGACGCCCATCCTTGCCGACTTCGAGGAGTCGATGGGCAAGGACACCCTCGACGGCGTCAAGGAGTTGCTGGGCCGGCACGCCTACCCGGACGACATCGCCGACGGCATCCTGTTCCTGGCCTCCGATGCGGCGCGGTGGATCAACGGCCATCCGCTGGTGATCGACGGCGGCATCTCCGGGGCTGTGGGCGCCGGCGTGGTCCCCGCACCGGAAATCTGAACCATGACAGTGCATATCGAGAACCCGTCGACGGCCGGCGCCGTCGTCCATGACCTGCGGACGGTGTTCGCCGCCGGGCGGACCAAGTCACTGCAGTGGCGGCTCGACCAGCTCGCCGGCATCGAACGCCTCTGCGCCGAACAGGAACCGGCGATCGCCGCGGCGCTGGCGGAGGACCTGGGCCGGTCGGCGCACGAGGCGTGGCTGGGCGACATCGCCTCCACGAAGGGTGAGGCCGCCTACGCCCGCAAGCACCTGCGCACGTGGATGCGGCGCCGCAGGCAGTCGCTGCCGCTGGCTCAGCTGCCCGGGAAGGGCTGGATCCAGTACGACCCGCTCGGGGTGGTGCTGGTGATCGGGCCGTGGAACTACCCGCTGTATCTGAGCCTCGGCCCGCTGGTCGCCGCCGTTGCGGCGGGCAACTGCGCGGTGATCAAGCCATCCGAACTGGCGCCCGCCACCTCGGCGCTGCTGGCCAGGCTGGTGCCGCAGTACCTCGACGGTGACGCGATCCGGGTAGTCGAGGGCGATGCACAGACCACCCAGGACCTGCTGGCCCAGGGTTTCGACCACGCGCTGTTCACCGGCGGCACCGAGGTGGGCCGCAAGATCATGGCCGCGGCCGCCCCGACACTGACGCCGGTCACCCTCGAGCTGGGCGGCAAGAGCCCGGTGATCGTGACCGCCGACGCCGACCTCGACGTGACGGCCCGCCGTCTGGCCTGGGTGAAGCTACTCAACTCCGGCCAGACGTGCATCGCGCCGGACTACGTGCTGGCCGACAAGACGATCGCCGACGAGCTGATCCGCAAGACCGTCGCGGCGACCACCCAGTTCCGTTCCGCGGAAGCGGATCCCGCGCTGCCGATCGTGAACCAGCGCCAATTCGAGCGGCTCACCTCGCTGATCGCCGGCACACGGGGAGCCGTAGTCGCCGGCGGACGGTCGGATGCCCAGCGGCTGCGCATCGAGCCGACGGTGATCGCCGACCCGGCGCCCGACGAGCCGGTGATGAACGACGAGATCTTCGGCCCGATTCTTCCTGTGCTGCGAGTGGATTCGGTCGACGATGCGATCACCTTCGTGAACTCGCGACCGAAACCGTTGGCGCTGTACGTGTTCACCGGATCCCAGCAGCGCGGCAGGCAGATCATCGACGCGGTGCCCTCCGGCGGCGCGGTGATCAACCACATCGCGATGCACTGTCTGGTGCCGCAGCTGCCGTTCGGCGGTGTCGGCGCCAGCGGTATGGGCGCCTACCACGGCCGGTGGGGGTTCGAGACGCTCAGCCACCGCCGAGCGGTGCTGGCCAAACCCGCCAAGCCGGACCCGCCGCTGATGTATCCGCCGTACACCGACCGCGCACTGAAGATCATGCGAAAGCTGTTGTGATGAAGGTGTATGTCGACCGGACCAGGTGCTCCGGAATCGGGATGTGCGAGATGCTGGCCGACGCGGTGTTCGCGGTCGGTGACGACGGCTTGGGCGAGGTGATCGACGAGACGCCGCCGGAGAACCTGCGCAGTGCTGTCGAAGAGGCGATCGCGAGTTGCCCGACAGGCGCGCTGTCCGTCGAGAACTGAACCAGGAGTGCGACGTTGACGTTTGTCATCACCCAGAACTGCTGCACGGACGCGAGCTGCGTGCCGGTGTGCCCGGTGGACTGCATCCGGCCGGTGGCCGGTGACGCCCCGACACCGATGCTCTACATCGACCCGCAGACCTGTGTGGACTGTGGCGCCTGCGTGGCCGAATGCCCCGTCGGCGCGATCTACCACGAGGACGAGCTGCCTGCCGGGCTGACACGCTTCCGCGACATCAACGCCGCGTACTTCGACCGGGCGCCGTTGGCGATACGCAACATCGCGCCCACGACGGTACCCCGCGCCGTCGACAGGGGCGCGCTGCGCGTCGCGATCGTCGGCACCGGTCCCGCGGCGTGTTACGCGGCCGCGGAGCTGCTTCGCACACCCGGTGTCGAGGTCACTATGTTCGACCGGCTGCCAACACCTTTCGGCCTGATCCGGTCCGGGGTCGCTCCGGATCACCAGGCCACCAAGGAGATCGTGTCGCTGTTCGAGCCGGTTCTGGCCAGTGACCGGCTGGACTGCTATCTCAACGTCGAGGTGGGCAGCGACATCAGCCACGCCGAGCTCGTCGAACATCATCACGCCGTGATCTACGCGGTGGGTGCGTCCGGCAGCCGGGAGCTGGGGATCCCGGGGGAGCACCTGCCGGGCCACTCGGCCGCAGCCGACTTCGTGGCCTGGTACAACGGGCATCCCGACCATGCCGACCACGATTTCGACCTGTCCACTCCGCGGGTGGTGATCATCGGCAACGGCAACGTCGCGCTGGACGCCGCCCGCGTCCTGGTCTCCGGCGCGGACTATCTGTCGCGCACCGACATCGCCGACCACGCGGTGCGCGCGCTGGAGTCGAGCGCGGTGCGCGAGGTCGTGCTGCTGGGCCGCCGCGGTGCGGCCGTCGCCGCGTTCTCGGTGGGGGAGCTGATCGCCATCGGTGAGCTGCCCGGCATCGACGTGGTGGTGGAGGGCGAGATCGGCGCCCGGCCCGACGACGATCTCGACGGAGCGCTGAAGTACGACCTGGTCGCCGAATACGCATCGCGGCCGGCGACGCCGGGCAATCGCCACGTGGTGCTGCGGTTCTCGGAGGCGCCGCTGGAACTTGTGGGCGGCGCACACGTGACGGGCCTGCGCACCACTGCGGGGAACATCGAGGCCGGGCTGGTCCTGCGCTCGATCGGTTACCGCGGGGCACCCGTCGCCGGGGTGCCGTTCGACGACGAATCGGGGCGTGTCCCCAACGAGGCCGGACGGGTCCTCGACGGCGCTGCGCCGGTCCCGGGCGTGTACGTCGCGGGCTGGATCAAGCGCGGTCCACGCGGCGTCATCGGCACCAACCGGACCTGTGCGCAGGAGACCGTCGAGAACCTGATGGCGGACTTCGCCGCGGGCCGTCTCGCGCGCACCGCCGGCGGTGACATCGGGGCGGTGCTCGCCGAACGCGGGGTGAGCGCCGTCGACTGGCAGGGCTGGCTGGCCATCGACGCGGCCGAACGTGCCCGCGGGGCGGCGTCAGATCGGCCGCGGACAAAGTTGGTGCGGGTCGACGACCTCGTCAGCGCAGCGCAGGGCTGACGTCTCAACGAACGCGGGGGACGAAGTCGGGGCCGGCACCGTCATCGACGGCGCCGGCCCCGTTTTCAGATCGGATCAGGCCACCACGTCGCGGCCGATGATCTCCTTCATGATCTCGGTGGTGCCGCCGTAGATCGTCTGCACCCGGGTGTCCAGATAGGCGCGCGCGACCGGGTATTCGGTCATGTAGCCGTAGCCGCCGTGCAGCTGCAGGCACCGGTCGAGGACGCGTTTCTGCAGCTCGCTGAGATACCACTTGCCCTTGGCGGCGTCGACCGGGGTGAGCTTTCCGGCGTTGTACGCCAGCACCGACTGGTCGGCGTAGCACTGCGCGATGTCGATCTCGGTGGCCATTTCCGCCAGCTCGAAGCGCACATGCTGTTTGTCCGACAGCGGCGCACCGAAAGCATGGCGCTGATTGCAGTAGTCGACCGTCATGTCGAAGATCGCGCGGGTGGTGGCGATGGCGTTGGCGACCACTCCGAGCCGTTCCCGGGGTAGGTGGCTCATCAGGTACTGCAGCCCCAGTCCCTCTTCGCCCATCAGGTTGGCGGCCGGGACCTGGGCGTCACGGAAATAGAGTTCGGCGGTGTCCTGGCCGGGAAGACCGATCTTGTCGAGCTTGCGGCCGCGTTCGAAGCCGGGGGTGTCACGCTCCACCACGAACAGGCTCAGGTCCCGTGACCCACCGCTGGTCCCGGTCCGAGCGGCGACGATCACCAGGTCGGCCATGATGCCGCTGGAGATGAATGTCTTCTGCCCGTTGAGGATCCAGTGATCGCCGTCGCGCCGGGCGGTGGTCCGGATGCCGCGCAGGTCGCTGCCCGCGCCCGGTTCGGTCATGGCCAGTGCGCCGATGAGCTCACCGGAGGCGAAGCCGGGCAACCAGCGCTGCCGCTGCTCCTCATTGGTCAGGTCCAGCAGGTAGTGCAGCACCAGATCGTCCTGCAGCGCGACGGTCAGCCCGAAGGACAGCGCGTTGATCTTGGCGACCTCTTCGCACACGACCATCCGGTAGCGGTAGTCCGATTCGCCCGAACCGCCGTACTGGTCGCCGATCTGAAGACCGTAGATCCCCGCCTTCGCCGCGCGCGCGAACACCTCACGGTCGATCCAGCGCGCCTCGTCCCATTCCTGGTGGTGGGGAACGACCTCGCGGGCCAGAAACTCTCGAACCGTCTCGCGGTAAGCCTCGTGGTCGGGTTCGTACAAACTGCGGATCATCGACTCAGATCCGCTCGATGATGGTGACGTTGGCCTGGCCGCCGCCCTCGCACATCGTCTGCAGGCCGTAGCGTCCCCCGGTGCGCTCCAGCTCGTGCAGCATCGACGTCATCAGGCGGGCGCCGGTGCATCCGATGGGATGCCCGAGTGCGATCGCACCGCCGTTCGGGTTGACCCGGGCCGCGTCGGCCCCGATGTCGGCCAGCCAGGCCAGAACCACCGGTGCGAACGCCTCGTTGATCTCGACGACGTCGATGTCGTCGATCGTCATACCGGCCCGTTTGAGGGCGTGCTGGGTGGCGGGGATCGGCGCGGTCAGCATCATCACCGGGTCCGCACCGCGCACCGACATGTGGTGGATGCGGGCCCGAGGCTTCAGGTTGAAGCGCTCGACGGCATCGGCGGAGGCGATCAGCAGCGCGGCGGCCCCGTCGGAGATCTGGCTGGCCACCGCGGCGGTCAGCACCCCGTTTTCCACCAGCGTGGGCAGCGTCGCCATTTTCTCCAGTGAGGTGTCCGCGCGCGGTCCCTCGTCGACGGTGGCGTTCGCGAACGGGGTGATCTCACGATCGAAGTAGCCGCCGGCGATGGCCGCCAGCGCGCGCCGATGGCTCTCCAGTGCGAACTTCTCGTTGTCCTCGCGCGACAGTTTCCATTGTGCGGCAATCATTTCCGCGCCTCGGAACTGGGAGATCTCCTGATCGCCGTAGCGGGCCTGCCAGCCCTCGCATCCGGTCCAGGGATCGGCCGAGCCGAACGGCTCACCGGCGGCGAACGCGGACAGGATCGGGTACTGGCTCATCTTCTGCACGCCGCCGGCGACGATCAGATCGGACGTGCCGCTCATCACGCCCTGCGCGGCGAAATGCACAGCCTGCTGGGCCGATCCGCACTGCCGGTCGATCGTGACCCCGGGCACCGACTCGGGCAGGCCGGCCGCCAGGGCTGCGGTCCGCGCGATGTCGCCGGCCTGCGAGCCGATGTTGTCGAGGCAACCGAGGATCACATCGTCGATCGCAGCCGGGTCGATGTCGTGGCGACCCACCAGCGTCTTGATGACGTGCGCCGCCATATCGGCGGGATGGACGGCGGACAGTCCACCCTTGCGCTTGCCCACGGGGGTGCGGACGGCATCGATGATGTAAGCCTCAGTCATAGCCATTAATTTAACATAGAATCAAAACTATCAACGCAGGGTTCGGTGGCCCCCGGTACGGCCGCGGCGCCCGTCAGAGCCCGCCGCGGTTTACCAATTGTGCGGCGATCACGTTGCGTTGGATCTCGTTGGTGCCCTCACCGACGATCATCAGCGGGGCGTCCCGGAAGTACCGCTCGACGTCGTACTCGGTGGAGTACCCGTAGCCGCCGTGGATCCGCACCGCGTTCAGCGCGATCTCCATGGCGACTTCGGACGCGAACAGTTTCGCCATGCCGGCTTCCATGTCGCAGCGGTCACCGCTGTCGTAGCGCTCGGCGGCGTACCAGGTGAGCTGGCGTGCGGCGGTGAGCTTCGTCGCCATGTCGGCGAGGTAGTTGCCGATCGACTGGTGCTTCCAGATGGGCTGTCCGAAACTCTCCCGCTGCTGGGCGTAGGCCAGCGAGTCCTCCAGTGCCGCCGTCGCCACACCGAGGGCGCGGGAGGCTACCTGGATGCGCCCGGTCTCCAGGCCTTTCATCATCTGCGCGAACCCCTTTCCAGGGGTCGCTCCGAGGATGGCCGACGCCGGGATTCGGTAGTTGTCGAAGGCCAACTCGCACGACTCCACGCCCTTGTAGCCGAGCTTGGGTAGATCCCGGGAGACCGTCAGGCCCGGACCGTGCTCGACGAGCACGATCGAGATCCCCTTGTGTTTGGGTGTCGCGTTCGGATCGGTCTTGCACAGCAGCGCGATCAGCTGAGAGCGGCGCGCATTCGAGATCCAGGTCTTGGCCCCGGAGATCACCAGGTCGGACCCGTCGGTCTTGGCGACGGTGGTCATGGCCTGCAGGTCGGAGCCGCCGCCCGGCTCGGTGAGGGCCATCGTGGCCCGCACCTCGCCGGTGGCCATCCGCGGCAGGTAGGTCTGCTTCTGTTCGTCGGTGCCGAACAGGGTCAGCAGCTTCGCCACCACGGTGTGCCCGCCCATGGCTCCGGCGAGACTCATCCAGCCGCGGGCCAGTTCCTGGGTGACCTGGGCGTAGCACGGCATCGACACAGGGGAGCCGCCCAACTCCTCAGGTACGGCAAGCCCGTAGATGCCGATCTGCTTCATCTGCTCGATCCAGCGTTCCGGGTACTCGTTGGCGTGCTCGACTTCCTGGACGGTCGGCTTCACTTCGCGGTCGATGAACTGCCGCACGGTGGCGATCAGAAAGGCCTCTTCGTCGCTGAGCATCGTCATGCGCACAGCATAGGGCAGGAATCTATTCCCAGTTAAAATCTATGCGCTTACCGCGAGCCCGTGCCGGATCACCGACTGAGCGTTCGCGACGACGGCTTCGATCGACCCCCGGCGCGGATGCCACCACTCGACTGCCCAATTCAACGCACCGAGCACCAGCATCTGCGCGATGTAGAGATCGAGTTCCTCGCGCAGTTGCCCTTCGCGCGCCATGTCGTTGACAAGCTTGCGCCAGAGCTCGCCGTAGCGTTCCTCCTCGAGGATCTGGCGCTTGCGAATCTCGATCGGTACCTGCCCGGCGTTGCGGATCGAGGCAGTGGTGTAGTCCGAGATCTCCAACGCGTGGCGCAGATGCGCCTCCGCGGCGGCAAGGAGTCGATCCAGAGCTGTTGTGCCTGATGGTAATCCGTCTAATACGGCAGCCACATGCTCATGCATGTCGGCGATTCCGGACCACATGACTTCTTCGATCAACTGGTCGCGCGAGGAGAAGTAGTAGTAGATGGCCGGCGCCTGCACCTCGGCGGCCGCAGCGACGTCGGTGAGGCGCAGTCCGGCATAGCCTTTGGAGGACAGCACGTGCGCCGCCGCGTTGCGGATGCGGTTGCGCGTCTGCGCCGACTTCGATTCCGGCGATACGTCACCGGACGCGCCCCTGTCCGGCGCGCCCTTTCGCGTGGCCATCGGTCAGACGGCCAGTGCGGTCAGTGAGTCGAGATCGCAGACCTGCTGGGCGAGTCGGTCGATGGCGCAGAGCGTGTACCCCCGCGGCTGCAGTTCGGGCTCGAACCTGTTGCCGCCGAGCGCGAACAGTCCCAACGTCAGCCCGTGCAACGTCTGTTGCCGGTAGGCCAGCCAGGCGGCGTCGAAGGACGGGGGAGTCTGCACGCCGCCGTCCGCGAGACGTTCCAGGTAGAGCCGCAACAGATCCTCCTCCCAGTCGCGCCGGTCGTCGACGTCGAGACAGCCGCCGAGAGCGTAGGCGACGTCGAGTGCCCAATGGCCGCGTGCGACGCACTGCCAGTCGTAGAGGCCCATGCGCCCGGTGTCGTCACGCAACCAGTTGCCGAGATGAAGATCCTGATGCAACAACGTCTGCGGGGCGCCCGTGTGCAGCGCGAGCGACTCCGTCAAGGCCGGACAGATCTCCTCGCGCTGTGAATACAGGACGCCGGGAAGGACGTCTTTGGCTCGTTCCAGGCCGGTCATCATCCTCTTGGCGAACCCCACCTTGCGGTTGACGTTCTCGCGCCACTGCGGGGTGGGTTCGAGCTCGCGCAGATCGGCGTCGAAGCGCGGGCTGTCCCAGAACGCACTGTGATAAGCCGCGATCTCGGAGACGATGTCCTCCGCGTCGGCTCGGTCCACGGGGTTGTCCATCGGGTCGGGGAAGGTCCATTGCCGTTGCGTCAGGTCCTCCAGAAGGACCAGGGACCGGAACGAGTCGGCGTCGAATCCGGCGAAGTACGCGGTCGGGCTGCGCAGGGTCAGCGACGGCCGGGCGTAGTTGTAGAACGCGGCCTCACCGCGCACGATGCCGGTCACGCCGAGCAGCAGACGGGAGCCGAAGCTCGCCGTCGACTTCGTGAAGATCCGGTGGGGGAGTCCGGCGGACTCGCCGGCCGCGTTGTAGGCCAGGGCGAGGTAGCGCCGGGTGCTCGTGCCGTCGTCGCCACCTTCGGTACGGACGTCGGTGACCGCGGCGCCGGGCAGGTCGCGGCACAGGACCTCGGTGAGCCAGTCCGGTGTGATCGCCTCGGCCGAAACCGGCACATGGGACGCGTCGACGGGAACAGGCCGGGGGCCGACTCGTTCCCATGCGATGGCCACTCCGATACGACCGACCGTGGAGATCAGCTCCAGGTTCTGCGCCAGCGCCATGTTCACCTCACCCTGTTCAGCGGGATCAAAATTAACAGACGTGTAGATGCTTGGAGGCCGATCAATCGTTCGCAATTCATGAACGGTATGTCATGCGAAAACACGTGGACCGCAACGTTCGATGTGCCGTTGAATGCACCCATGGCGGCAGACCAGACCCGCAACGGTGCCCTGATGGCGGTTGCCGCGATGGTGTGCGTGCAACTCGGGCTCGCTGTCGCGGTGACGTTGATCGACGACATCGGTGTCGAAGGAGTGGCATGGCTGCGCCTGGTGTGGGCCGGAATTCTGTTCCTGGTCATCGTCCGGCCGAAGCGGTCGGCGTTCACCAGGAACAGCTTCCTGGTGTGCGTGGTGCTCGGGGCGGTCACCGCCGGGATCACCGTGTTGTTCATGGCCGCCCTCGACCGCATCCCGCTGGGGACGGCCAGCGCGCTGGAGTTCCTGGGGCCGCTCGGTGTCGCGGTCGCTCGCGGGCACGGCAGGGGTCGCTGGGCTTGGCCGCCCCTGGCCGCGCTCGGGGTTCTGCTGCTCACCGAACCGTGGGCCGGCACCGTCGATCCGGTCGGCGTCGGGTACGCGCTCGGTGCGGCCGCGTGCTGGGGGATCTACATCCTGCTGACGCAGAAGGTCGGCGACGAGGTCGCCGGGATCACCGGGTTGGCGGTGTCGATGCCGGTCGCGGGTCTGGTCGCCACACTCGTGGTGGGACCCTCGGTGGTCGAGCGGCTGTCGCCGCACATCGTGCTGGTCGGTCTGGGGTTGGCGATCCTGCTGCCGGTGGTGCCGTTCGCGCTGGAACTGCTTGCGCTGCGACGGCTCACGACGGCGGCGTTCGGCACGCTGATGGCGCTCGAGCCGGCGTTCGCCATGCTGCTGGGCTTCCTCGTGCTCGCCCAGGTGCCTGCCGCCCTCGGCCTGGTCGGCATCTGCCTGGTGGTCACCGCCGGGATCGGTGCCGCCCGGACCGGTGCGCGGCCCGCCGCAACCCCGGTAGGCGTCTAGCGTTGTTGCATGGCCAAAGGAATCTTCAACTCGCCCGTGGTCGGCGTGGTCAACTCGGGCGCCGCGCGGCTGATGAACGCGCCGATCGTCGGACCGCTGGTGCGTCGCCGCATCGTCGTCATCCGCTACACCGGCCGACGTACCGGCCAGGTCTTCGAGACACCGGTCAACTACCAGCGCTCGGGGAACCGGATCGTCATCCGCGTGCTCGCTCCGGACAACAAGACGTGGTGGCGCAACTTCACCGGCGACGGCGCACCGCTGACGTTGCGCAACTTCGACGGAGCCGACCGCACCGGCCATGCCGTTGCTCAGCGCGACGAGCAGGGCCGCGTCACGGTCACCGTCACCCTGTAGACGCGAATGTGGGCCCTGTGTACGCGGATCGGGCCGATCCCGTGCACAGGGCCCACATTCGGGGTTCCGAACTCAGGCGTCGATCTTCTTGCGCCGGTACAGCGTTCCCGCGGCGAGCAGCACCAGGCTCACCACCAGGATCGCGGTGGCCAGCACGTTGATCTGCGGTGGCACGGCAGCCTTGACCGCCGCGTTGACGTAGAGCGGGTAGGTGACCTCGGAACCGCTGACGAAGTAGGTGATGATGAAGTCGTCCAGCGACAGCGCGAAGGACAGCATCGCCGCCGCGACGATGCCAGGAACGATCAGCGGCAGGGTCACCTTGAAGAACGTCCGCGTCGGGCTCGCGCCCAGATCCAGCGACGCATCCTCCAGTGTCCAGTCGAAGCCGCGGACCCGCGCCCGCACCGTCATCGCGATGAAGCTGACCTCGAACGCGATGTGCGACAACACGATCGTCGTGTAGCCGGCGGCGGTGTTGAAGTCGAGGAACAACGTCAGCAGTGCCGCACCCATGACCACCTCGGGTGCGGTCAGAGGCAGGATCAGGAATGTGTCGACCGCGCGTTGACCGCGCCAGCGCTGCCGCACCAGCGCGATCGCGACCAGGGTGCCCAGCACCACCGCCACCGCCGTCGACACCGCGGCCACGTTCAGGCTGAGCTTCAGCGCCGACGTCAGCGCGGGGTACTTGAACGGGTCCAGCCAGTTGTCGAGCGTGAACCCCTGCCAGCTGTAGTTGAACTTGCCCTTGGGATCGTTGAACGAGAACAACACGATCACGAAGATCGGCAGGAACAGGTACAGAAGTACCAGTCCGGCGGCGACCCGCAACAACAGGTCGCCCCAGTTGGGGCCGATCCGAACCTTTTTCGGCACCGGGTCCTGCTGCGCCGCGGTGGCGATCGCGGCGCCGGCCTGTGTCGTCATACCAGGTCCTCCGTACCGAGCGCCCTGGTGTACATCAGCACCCCGACCAGGATCGTGAGCATCAGCCCGAGGCTCAGCGCGGCCGCCGCGGGATAGTCCTTGACCACCAGGAACTGTTTCTGGATGACGTTGCCGATCATCGTCGTCTGGGTACTGCCCAGATAGTCGGCATTGATGAAGTCACCGACGGCGGGGATGAACACCAGCATGCTGCCGGCCAGCACGCCCGGCATCGACAACGGCAGGATGACCTTGCGGAAGGCCCGTGTCGTCGACGAGTACAGGTCCTTCGACGCCTCGAGCAGGCGCGGATCGATCTTCTCCAGGCTGACGTAGAGCGGCAGGATCATGAAGATGATCCAGTTGTAGGTCAGCCCGCCGATCACCGCCCAGCTCGTCGACAGCAGCCGGCCTTCCTCGGGCAGCAGACCGATGGTGCCCAGCGCCTGCACCACCCAGCCCTCGTCGGCCAGGATCGTCTTCCACGCGATCGTGCGGATCAGGAACGTGACGAAGAACGGCAGGATGACCAGGCCGAGGATCAGGTTCTTGAACCGGCCCGCCTTGAACGCGATGACGTAGGCCAGCGGGAACGCGAGCAGAAGGCACAGCACCGTCGCGACGAACGCATAACCGAACGACCGCAGGATCTGGTCGCGGTACAGCGAGAAGGCGTCGACGTAGTTGCCGAAGTCCCAGGCGAACGTCAGCGTCGGCATGAACACCGAGCCGCCGGTCTCCGACAACGACGTCCGCGCCAGCGAGAAGAACGGCACCACGAAGAAGATCGCGAGGTATACCAGTGCCGGCAGAACCATCAGATACGGAGCGACTTTGCTCCGCTGACGGCTGCTGGAGGCAACACCTGCCATCTCGTCAGCCGCCGGTCACGGCCGCGTAGGCGGTGTTGAATTCCTGCGTCTGCTCGTCGGTCAGCGCGGCCCAGCTCTTGCACCGGTTCAGCACCTCGACCGGCGGGTTGATCAGCGGGTTGCTGGCAGCTTCGGGATCGACCTTCTCGAGCTCTTCGGTCATCTCCGACAGCACCGGCACGAACTGGGTGTAAGCGACCAGCTTCGCGTAGTTGGCGCGGTCGTAGACGTAGTCGATCCACGCCTCGGCGGCCTTCTGGTTCTGCGTGGTGTACGGCAGCACCATGGTGTCGAGGAAGGTGGTGCCGCCCGAATCCGGCACGATGAACTGCAGATCCGGGTTGTCGGCCTGCAGCTGCACGACGTCACCCGAATAGGCCTGCGCGATGGCGATGTTGCCCGCGGCGAGGTCGTCGGCGTAGTCGTTGCCGGTGAACCGGCGGATCTGACCGCGGTCGTTCTGCTCGCGGACCAGATCGATGGCCTGCTGCACGGTTTCGGTGGTCGGGTTCTCCGGAGAATTGCCCTGGGACAGCATCAGCATGCCGAGGCCGTCCTGCGTGTCGGTGAACAGGCTCACGCGGCCCTTGAACGCCGGGTCCCACAGATCGTTGATGCTCGTGATGTCACGGCCGGTGGCGGCACGGTTGTAGGCCAGGCCGACGAGCCCGGACATGTACGGGGCGCTGTACTTGCGGCCCGGGTCGACGCTGCTGTCCATGAGGTCGGGCCGCAGGTTCTTCTTGTTCGGCACACCCTCGTCGCTGATGTCGTTGAGCCAGCCGAGCTGGTGCAACCGGATGGCCATGAACTCCGTCGGAACCACCAGGTCGGCACCGATGTCCTGCTTGCGCGACAGCGGTTCCTTGACCTTGGCGAACCACTGCTCGTTGTCGTTGTAGTCCTCTTTGTAATCGACCGTGATGCCCGACGCGGTCTGGAAGGCGGCGACGAAACCGTCGGCCATGTACAGCGGCCAGTTCGAGATCCGCAGGGTGCCGCTGGCCGGACCGCCCTCCTCGGTGCTGCTCGAACTTCCGGAGTCCGACGATCCGCAGGCCGCGAGGAAGGACGCGCCGAGGGTCAAACCTGCAGCGGCAGCGGCACTTCCACCGATGAAGCGCCGCCGCGAGGTGCGGCTGGCGGTCATCCGGGCGAGCAGGGTGGGATCGATTTCGGGAGACATGACGGTGCGTGCCTTTCGTTGGCTCCGAGGAGTTGGGTGGGGTCGCGCGGGCCCGATCGGCCCTGTGGTCGGACTTACGAGTCGTCGAGCATCTCCTCGAGATCCTCTGTGGTCGGGATGTCAGCGCCGGGCAGAACCAGCGACGCGTCGGGAGTCCAGCTGACGTACACCTCGTCGCCGGGGCGCAGCAGTGGCAGATTCTGTTCGGGGCCGACGTGGGCGATCACGGTCGACTCGTCCGGTGCCACCAGGGACAGCCGGACCACCGGGCCCTGGAACGTCAGATCGGAGACCTTGGCGCGTACCCCTGCCACGTCACCGGTCGGGGCGTCCATCGTGACGCGGACCCGCTCGGGGCGCACCATCAGCGTGGCCTGCCCGCCGGGTTCGATCGCGGTCTCGCCAGGGCGTGCCTTGAGGGTGGAACCCAGGACGTCGATCTCGACGAAGTCCCGGTTGGCCCGCCCGGTCTGGCGGCCCGACCAGAGGTTGGCCTGGCCGATGAAGCTCGCTACGAAAACCGTCGAGGGGCGGTCGTAGATCTCCGTCGGGGTGCCGATCTGCTCGACGTTGCCGGCGTTCATGACCGCGATGCGGTCACTCATCGTCAGCGCCTCCTCCTGATCGTGGGTCACGTAGATGAACGTGATGCCGATCTCGCGTTGGATGCGCTTGAGCTCGAACTGCATGACGTGGCGCAGTTTCAGATCCAGTGCGCCGAGCGGTTCGTCGAGCAGCAGGGCGCTGGGGTAGTTCACCAGGGCCCGGGCCAGTGCGACTCGCTGCTGCTGACCGCCGGAAAGCTGAGCGGGCCGGCGTTCGGCGAAGTCCGACAGCCGCACGATGTCGAGGAGTTCGTCGACGCGTTTGCGGATCTCGCCCTTGCCCAGCTTCTTGCTACGCGGTCCATAGGCGACGTTGTCCCACACCGTCATGTGCGGAAACAGTGCGTAGTGCTGGAACACGGTGTTGACGTTGCGCTTGTTCGGGGGCGTCTTCGACACGTCCGCGCCCTCGAGGCGGATCGCTCCTTCGGTAGGGGTCTCGAATCCGGCGATCATGCGCAGCGTTGTGGTCTTGCCGCATCCGGAGGGCCCGAGCATCGAGAAGAACTCGCCGGAGGCGATCGAGAAGTCGGCGTCGGCGACTGCGACGTAATCCCCGAAGCGCTTCGTGACGTGGTCGATCTCGATGACCGGCCCGCCCTTGGCGCGGCCGACGTCGTGTCCGATCCCCTGGCTCGTGGCCGTGTGTGAGCGGGTCAGGTGCCCATCCTCCTCAGTACTGCCCCCGGCTGTGGGTAAAACAATCGCCGATCGGACGGGGGTTCGCAAGTGATTCCGCAACGAATTTACATTCAGACAATGGATTCCGCCGTCCGGCATGCCCGTTCTCGAGAGAATCCGCGTCGAGACACGCGCGATCCTGTTGCCTGACCGCGTCCCGGCCGGCAGTTGTGACGTCGCACTCTGCAGTTTTGCAGCTCCCCGGTGCGTTCCGGTGCCGTTTACGGCGCTGATCGGGTGGGGTAGTGAGAACAGCATGGCGAGTGTCGATGTATCCGTGACGTCCGATCTGAGCCCCGAGAGCGCGTGGGAGCTGGCTTCCGATCTGAAGCGCTTCGACGAATGGCTGACGATCTTCGGCGGGTGGAAGAGCGAGGTGCCCGCGGAGATCGAGGTCGACACGCAGGTGTCCTCGCTGATCAGGGTCAAGGGATTCCGCAACGTGATCCACTGGCGGGTCACGCGGTACGACGAGCCCAAGGAGATCGAGCTTGTCGGCAACGGCCGCGGCGGGGTCTGCATCTCGCTGTCCATGCAGGTCGAGCCGCGAGGCGAGGACGGATCGTCGTTCGGGGTGGTTGCCGACCTGTCCGGCGGCCTGCTGTCGACCCCGGTCGGCCACGTCGTCGCACGCGTGATCAAGGGCGACGTGGACCGCTCGGTGCGTAACCTCGCATCCCTGCGCTAGATCGTCGCCCGCCGGTCAGCCCCATTCGTGGTTCATCGCGCGAGATTCGTAGCGTGCCTCGTCCGACTCGACGGCACGTTTCCGCGGCCGTGACACCGCGATCAGCACCATCGCGAGGACGGCCGTGCCCGCGCCGCCGAGAAAGATGATCGTGAAGCTGCTCTCCATCGGCGTCCCCGCGGCCGTGGTGCGCGCCAGCAGCACGGCCACCACCGCCGCGGCGGTCGAACTCCCGACGGTGCGGGCGATCGCGTTCATCCCGGTGGCGACGCCGGTTTCGCCCGCCTCGCTGTCGCCGACCACCAGTGCGGGCAGCGCGCCGTAGCCGAGGCTGATGTACGCGTTGGCCAGGATGTTGGCGATGATCACCTGCCATGGCTCCGAGTGCACGAACGCGATCAGCAGGAATCCGGCGATACCCACCAGCGCGGCGATCACGAGCACCGGCCGGGCACCGTAGCGGTCGATGAACCGGCCGCTGATCAGCGCGATGACAAACCCCGTCACCGCACCGGGCAGCAGGTAGATCACGCTGGCCTCCAACACCGACGCCCCGAAGCCGTAGCCCGCGACGTCGCGGTCGACCTGGACGAACTGGGTCAGGCCCAGGAACGCGAAGTACAGCCCCATCCCGACGAAGATCGTGGCCAGATTGGTGAACAGCATCGACCGGCGCGCCAGCATCGCGATCGATACCAGTGGGCGCGGCGCCCGCTTCTCCCAGAGCCACCAGGCGCCGAGCACCGCGACGCCGCCGCCCAGGCACGTCAGGGTCCGTACCGAGAGCCACCCCCAGGAGTTCGCCTGCGTGATCGCCAACAGCAGCGCCGAGAGCCCGAGCGCCAGTCCTGCCGCGCCGAGCCAGTCGACGGACCCCGACGAGCTGCGGGGCCGGTTCGGCACCAGGGTCAGCACGATCACGATGACGGCGACGGTGAACGCGGTGGTGAGCACGAACACCCGGTGATAGCCGGCATCACCGCTCATCAGCAACCCGACCACCACGAGCCCGGCGCCGCCGCCGAAGCCCAACATGCCCGACAGCACCGCCATCGCCGACACCATCCGGTCGGGCGGAAGTTCCTCGCGCAGGATCGCGATGCAGATCGGGTACAGCGCGAACGACGCGGCCTGCAGCACCCGGGCCAGGATCAGCAGCGGCAGCGATGCGGTGACCGCGGCCAGCACCGAGCCGGCCAGGACCACCGCGAGCACGGCCAGCAGCACCCGTTTCTTGCGGTACAGGTCGGCGAGGCGGCCGATCAGCGGGGTGGCGGCCGCGGCGGCAAGCAGGTTGGCCGTCACCGCCCAACTGACCGCCACGGTCGACGCGTTCAGTTGTTCGGCGATCACGCCGAGCACCGGCACGACCGCGGTCTGCAGCACCGCGACTGTCAGCACGACCACGCTGAGCCCGATCACCAGCAGACGCGGCCGTCGGACCGTCCGCTGCACAAGCGCTCCGATCGTTAGCTCATCTTCAGTTCTCTGCGATTATGTCCCTCGCCCGAGCAGCGCGGCCAATCGGTCGAGGGGCAGCCGCGGCGTCCGGTGGCCGTCGCGCCCCACCATGTCGACGTTGACCACCAGTGCGTTGAGCACCGCCTCCTCGACGGCCTGCACGACCGCGGTGTACAGCGCATCCATCCGGCCCCACGGCAGAAACGCGATCGAGCCGATCTCGTCGTCGCCCGCCGGTCCGAGCGGGAACGCGCTGGCGAGGCCCGGGACGTCGGCGGTGGAGAACGCCAGGAAGATGTCGCCGGAGAAATGGCTGCCGGTGGTCCCGGTGCGCGCGAGTCCCAACGGCACCCGGCGCGCGAGCGCTTTGCACTGACCCGGCAGTAGCGGTGCGTCGGTGGCGATCACCGCGATGACCGAACCGGCGCCGGGCGGGGCGGCGATGTCGCGGGCGAACCAGTCGCCGGCGAGGGGATTGTCGTCCAGCAGGGCGGGGCCGACGCGGTGGCCCGCGATCGTCAGTTCGGCCCTGTCGCCGAAGTTCGCCTGGACGAACGCCGCGACGGTGTAGGTGTGAGATCCGAAGGGCACCAGCCGCGACGCGGTCCCGTTGCCGCCCTTGAAGTCGTAGCAGTTCATTCCGGTGCCGCCGCCGACGGACCCTTCCGGCACCGGCCCGCCGCGGGCCGCGTCCAGAGCGGCCTCGACGTGTTCGGGGCGAACGTGGCCACCGTTGATGTCGTTGAGATAGCCGTCCCACGTCTCGGTGCACACCGGCAGCAGCCACTGCCGGGCCAATCGCGGCGCGACGCGGTTGGCCCATTGCACGACCCCGGTGTGGCAGGCGCCCACGGCATGGGTGTTCGACAACACCACCGGCAGGGTGAACGCTCCGACCTCGTCGATCCAGGTGGTCCCCGTCATTTCGCCGTTGCCGTTTAGCGAGTACCACCCCGCCGCGCAGGGCTCTCCGATCCCGCCGCGGCCCCGCGGCAGGATCGCCGTGACGCCGGTGCGCACCGGCCCCTGGCCGACGACCAGCGGACCGTCGCCGTCGATCAGGGTGGTCACACCGACTTCGATCCCGGCGACGTCGGTCAGCGCATTCAGCGGTCCGGGGTCGCCGTCCAGCGGCACCCCCGCTCCACGGGCGCGTGGTCGGCCGTCGGGGGTGTGGGTGGCGAGATCATCGGTCACACCATGAATCATGGCCCGCAAACGTGCGGTACGCGAGCCGTCCTGGCGCACAATCATTTTCGGGCAGTTGGTTCGCGAAGTGGATAACTGGGTATGGGGGAGTCCGGACCCCGCCAGGGTCCGGATGTGTGGAAAGGACCCAGATGCGTTTCTCGACCCTCGCCAAGACGGCGGGCGGATCAATCGCCACCGGTGTCATCGGAGGCCTGGCGACCAGGCCCGCGGTGCAGTCGTCGTGGTACCGGCGGCTACGGAAGCCCAGCTTCCAGCCGCCACCGGCGGCGTTCCCGATCGTGTGGAACCTGTTGTACGCCGACATCAGCGGCGTGTCCGCGAAGACCATCGACGGGTTGGAGGAGCGCGGCGACGCCGCCGCGGCCCGCGCCTACTCCCGCGCGCTGGCGCTGAACCTTGCGCTCAACGCCAGCTGGAGTTGGGTGTTCTTCAACCGTCGCAAGCTCGGTCCCGCGGCCGTGGTGGCCGGTGCGCTCGCGGTCAGCAGCGCCGACCTGGCGCGCCGGGCCGGCTCGGTGCACCCGGCGGCCGGCGCCGCCCTCGCGGCCTACCCGCTCTGGTGCGGCTTCGCCACGGTGCTCTCGACCCGGATCTGGTGGCTGAACCGGTAACCCGGCGCCACACTCCGGGAGTGGGCACGGTCTACTGGTGGGGTGCAGCAAACAGCCGGTGCCGCCGAGGTCGCGGCGCACTTCACCCCTGATACCGACGGCTTCCTGCCCACGCGCTACGCGCAGAGCCACTGGGGCGAGGACCACCTCAACGGTCCCGCGGTCGTCGGCCTGGTCGCCCGCGCGCTCGAGACCGCGTGCGGATCACCGGACTTCCGGCCCGTACGCCTGACGGTCGATCTGTTCCGGGCCGCGCGCAACGCACGCACCACGCTCGACGTCGAAGTGATCCGCGACGGCCGCAGGGTTCGCAGCGCCGAATGCGTGGTGATCCAGCACGGTCAGGCGGTGGCCAAAGCGACCCTGGTGCAGTACCGGCCGTCCACCCCGCCGCCAGGAACGTTGTGGCGCTCGGAGCAGGCGTTCCCACAGCATCCCGAGCCTGACGGCACGGTTCCGCCTTACGTCTTCAGCGACGCCGTCGGCTGGACCCGATCACCGGCCGCGCATCAGAACGCGTCGCGCAAGCGGTTCTTCAACGACGGCATCAGAGTGGTTGCCGACGAGGACAACTCGCCGTTCGTGCGCACCGCGATGGTCGCCGAGGCCACCAGCCTGGTGACCAACCTCGGCACCGACGGCGTCGGGTACATCAACGGTGATCTGACGGTGGCGTTGTCCCGGTTGCCGGTCGACGACTGGATCGGTCTGCAGGCCAACTCCCATCACGCCGCCGACGGACTTGCCGTCGGGACCGCGACACTGTTCGACAGCCAGGGGCCCTTCGGCGCGGGACTGACCACCGCGATCGCCAATCCGGCCGCACAGATCGACTTCTCGACCCGCGACTTCGGCCTGGGCAATATCAACTACGAGTAACCAACTACGAGCAGCGCTCATCCGGCGACGCGCACCGGTGCCAGCCTGCCCGCGTCGATCGACTCCAGGATCTCGCCGCTGCGGACGGCGATGTTCGAGAGCAACGACGACGTCAACCCGTGGGTGTGTTCGGTGTTGCCCTGGATGTAGAGGGAGCCGACAGTGGGTGGGTCCAGCACCAGGCGATAGTCGCGGGAGACCGCCGGGTGGCCGTCGTGGTGCACGACATCGGTATACAGATCGCCGAGAATCCGCTGCAGCGAGGCAGGGGCGAACCCGGTCGCGTAGATGACCGCGTCGCAGTCGATCCGGTCGACGGTGCCGCTGGGGTGATGCACGATATCGACGCTCACCCCGGTGTCGTATTCCTCGGTGGCGTGGACGCTGGACGCGCCCCGCAGGAAGAGCCTGCGCTGATCGGCGACGCGTTCGGCGTATTCCCGTGCGTACAGGTCTTCGATCAGCGGAAGGTCCACCGCCGAGTAGTTGGTGCTGCGGTGGTAGTCGATGAGCCGACGTCGTACACCCGGTGCTGCCGAGTAGAAGTCGTCGACGGCGTCGGGATCGAACACGCGGTTGGCGAAGGGGCTGTCGTCAGCGGGGCTGTACCCGTACTTCGCGAATACGCCGTGCACCTCCACACCCGGCTGGTCGTGCAGATAGGCGCACACCTCGGCGGCGCTCTGTCCGGCGCCGACCACGACGAAGCGGTTGTGGTCGCGGCTCGGCAGGCGTGCGAGGTCGTGCAGGAAGTTGTGGTTGTGGATCTGACGCGCCGATTTGGTGACCCCGGGCGGCAGCTGGGCCTCCAGACCGCCGGCGATCACCACGTTGCGAGCGCGCAGCCGGGCTTCCCCGCCGCCGGTGACCTCGATCTCGAAGATCCCGTCAACTTCTCGTACCGAGGCCACCCGGGATCCGTATCGCACTGTCGCACCGACCTTGTCGGCAGCCCAGGCCAGGTAGTCGTGGAATTCGAGGCGGGTGGGGAAGAACGTCTTGAAATTGATGAACTCGGTAAGCCTGCCGCGTTCGGTGAGGTAGTTCAGGAACGTGTACTCGCTCTTGGGGTTCCGCTGCGTCGCGAGATCCTTCAGGAACGAGATCTGCATCGTCGTACCGGGAAGCAGCATGCCGGTATGCCAACCGAATTCCGGCTTGACCTCTACGAACTCAGCCGTGATCGGGTGGCTGGCGTTCTCGTTGTACTCCCTCAGGGCCACCGCCAGAGCGAGGTTGGACGGGCCGAAGCCGACACCCACGAGGTCCAGGACCGGCTGATGTCCGTTGGCGGTTCGCGTGTCGCTGTTGGTCATCAGGCTCCTGCCATCTGGTCGGCCGCCCCCGGTACCGGCTCGGACGGATCGGAGCCCAGCGCGACGATTCGGTTGGCGCTGTCGACGTGAACCACCTTCGGCAGGTGGTGATGTGTCTGTGATTCCTCGATCTGCAGGAACGACATGACGATCACCAGATTCCCGGGCGAAATCAGATGGGCCGCAGCACCGTTGATTCCAATGACTCCGCTGCCCGGGGCGCCGGTGATGGCGTAGGTGATGATGCGGGCCCCGGTGGTGATGTCGACGACATGCACCTGCTCGCCCTCGATGATGCCGGCCGAAGTCATCAACTCGGCGTCG
Source organism: Mycolicibacterium parafortuitum (assembly GCF_002086815.1). Classification (GTDB taxonomy): domain Bacteria; phylum Actinomycetota; class Actinomycetes; order Mycobacteriales; family Mycobacteriaceae; genus Mycobacterium; species Mycobacterium parafortuitum. The sequence goes on along the minus strand of NZ_MVID01000007.1, from coordinate 35,454 downwards.
ACGGTGATCGATCCCACGTAGTGCAGATCGGCTTGGGTCACCGTGGCCCTGTGGATCTTTCCTCCGAGCAGTGTTCGCTGCATCCGGCCTCCCTGGCTCGTTGCCTTCTGGGCTTGTCCTTCTGGGGCGCTGGGTCGTGCTCACCGACAGAACGGCATCGCTGATGTGGCTTAGCGAAGGCTAACTTATATTCGAATGAGCGCAAGCCCTTCGTCTCCTGTGAAAGTGGCACGAGAGTCTTTGTGCCGCAGCAGTTCTGGGAAGTCGCTGTGAGTCTCCTGTCTGCGGCGAGGTGTGCGCGGACCTTCGCAAGTATGCCGAGCCTAAGCTAATGTTTGGTGGGCAACGGCGCCTACTGAAGGGATTGCGCTTGTGAACAAACATCATTGGCGGAGACGATGCGACCGGAGGCGGCTGTCGCGTCCGGGATGGACCCGCAGCGCGGCGCTGGTGGCGACGATGTGTCTGGCCGTCGGGCTCGTGGTTGCCTGTGGCTCTGGACAATCCAGCGGCCCGCAGGTCGATACGGTGACCATCTCCCACAAGTTCGGCGAGACAGAGGTGCCGGAGAACCCGAGTCGGGTCGTGACCGTCGGATGGACCGACCAGGATTTCGTCCTGCCTTTCGGTGTGGTTCCCGTCAGTACCCGAGAGTTCTTCGAGGAGTACAACGATTACCCATGGGTCAAGGCGGCCACCGACGGGAAGGGCGTGACGACCTGGGGTGCCGACGAGATCGATTTCGAGGCGATCGCGGCGCAGAAGCCCGACCTGATCTTCGCGATCTACGAGTCCATCGACCGGGAGACCTACGACCGGCTCTCCCAGATCGCCCCGACCGTCATCCAGTCGGGTGATTACGCCGACGAGGAGACGCCATGGGATGTCCAGCTGCTCACCACCGGCAAAGCGCTCGGAAAAGAGGACGAGGCCAAGGAACTCGTCTCGAAGGTGCAGGGACGCATCGACCAAGCGCGGCAGCAGAATCCAGAGTTCGACGGTAAGACCCTGGTGGTGGACTTCGGCCCGGAGAACGGCGGACACTGGCTGCTGCCGGAGAACGACCCCCGGCGCTCGTTGTTCACCGCGCTGGGCTTTCAGACCCAGGAGGTCGACGGGGACGTCAGCGAGGAGAAGCTCGCTCTGCTCGACCGTGACGTGCTCTTCGTCAACGGCGCCACCAAGGAGCAGATGCTGGCGTCGCCGGCGTTCGCACGCCTCGGTGTCGTACAGCAGGATCGTACGTTGTACACCACGTTCGAATCGAATCTCAGTGGCGCACTGACCTACAGCGGGCCGGATGCGCTGCTGTACGCACTCGATGTGCTGACCCCGCAACTGAGTAACGCCCTCAACGGCCGACCCGTCGCGGACCTGTCGAACGCCTGACACACCACGGCCGATGCCCCGCCGGTGCACCGGCGGGGCATCGGCGTATCTCGCGCTGATCACCGCTGAAGCTGTTCTGCCAGAAGCGGTCCCAACACCTCAAGAACCGGACGATCCATCAACTCGGAGTGCCTGCAGTCGAGACGAACCACCTCGAGGACGCCGCCGACATGGGTACGCCAGCCCTTCGATGCGACGCCGTCGAAATCCATCTCCAGACGTCCGGCGTCGACGAACCACACGTCACCGTCGTAGCAACCGTAATCGGCGGAGGCGGTGAGGCGTTCGGCGGCGACGTAGTTCTCGACCACGACCGCGATCTGCTCGTCGTCGAGGACCGTGATCGCATCCTCGGAGCCCTTCACCAGGTCGACGGCCTGCTCGACGGTCATCGGGGCGCCGGGCTCCACGGCGAAACCCATCTCGCGCAGCAACGCGCCGAGAACTGTTTCAGCGTGGAATGCCCCGGGATCCTCGGTCGTGTCGGTGCGCGTGTCGAGCATGCCGACGAACTCGACCTCGACGCCCCGGCTGCGCAGCACCTGCGCGGTGAGTATCGCCACCGAACCCCCGAAGGACCAGCCCAGCAGTCGGATCGGGCCGGCGGGGGCGATCTCGGTGATCCGGTCGGCGAACTCGGTCGCCAGATCAGCGATGTCGTCGGGTTGGGGGGCACCGGCGAAGGTCGTCGACTGCAGCGCGTAGATCGGGATCGCGTCGGGAAGGTGCTGTTTCAGGCCGGCGAACTGCCATCCGAGCCCGCTGGCCGGGGGCAGGCAGAACAGCGGCGGCCGGTCACCCGAGCCGCGCAGCGTCAGCACCGGGGCGAGGCCGTCTGCGATCTGACCGGCAGCTGCATCCGGGCCGTCGGACAGGCGCTCCGCGATATCGGCGACCGCCGGCGCGGCGATCAACTCGGTGACCGGTATCTGGACGCCGAATCGGTGGCGGATCCCGGTCGCCAGCCGGACCAGCAGCAGCGAATGCCCGCCGAGGGTGAAGAAATCCGCGTCGATGTCGTCGACCCGTACTGCGAGGATCTCCCCGAACAGGTCGCAGAGCCGCCTCTGCGCATCGGTGGTGGGCGGCCTCCCTGATACCGCGGCCGGCGACGGTTCCGGTAGCGCGCGGCGGTCCAGCTTGCCGCTGGGCGTCAGCGGGAACCTGTCGAGTGCGACGAACGCCGACGGCACCATGTGGCTCGGCAGCGCAGCCGAGGCGTGCCTGCGCAGCGACTCGGTGTCCCGTGCCGTATCGAAGCCCTCGGGTCCCGGCACCACGTATGCCACCAATCGGTCGCGGTGGACCAGCACCTTTGCCGACCCGACCGTCGGATGTCCGCACAGCACCGCCTCGATCTCGCCGGGTTCGATGCGCACACCGCGCAGTTTGATCTGCTCGTCGGTGCGTCCCAGGTACTCCAGCGTCGCCGGCGCCGTGCCGGTACGCCGCCAGCGGACCATGTCACCGGTGCGATACATCCGGGTGCCGGCGCCGAACGGGTCGGCGACGAATCGTTGTGCGGTCAGCCCGAACCGGCCCAGATAGCCGTCGGCGAGCTGGATACCGGCCAGATGCAGCTCGCCCGGGACACCGTCCGGGACGGGCTGAAGGTACTCGTCGAGTACGTAGGCACGTACGTTCCAACCCGGTGTGCCCAGCGACACCGCGCCGCCGTCGGCCGTCCAGCCGAGCACATCGACCGAGGCTTCGGTGGGTCCGTAGAGGTTGTGCAGCGGGACCCCGGGGAAGGTGCGGGCGAACCGTCCGGCGATCTCGTCGGTGAGCGCCTCACCGCCGACGGTGACGCGGGTCAGCGACGTGCAGGTACTCGCGTGCGGATCGTCGAGGAACAACTCCAGCATCGACGGTACGAAGTCGACCGCCGTCACCGCGTGCTCCCGGATCGTCCGGGTCAGATACCGCGGGTCGCGGTGCCCGCCGGGGTCGGCGACCACCAGTGCGGCCCCGACACTGAGCGGCCAGAACAGTTCCCACACCGAGGTGTCGAAACTGATCGGTGTCTTCACCAGCATCCGGTCGGCGCTGTGCAGCGGGTACGCGTGCTGCAGCCATGCGATCCGGTTCACGATGCCGGCATGCGGCACGGCGACGCCCTTCGGAGTGCCGGTCGAGCCGGAGGTGTACAGCACGTACGCCCACGCCGCCGGATCGACCGCGGGCAGCGCGTGGCGCTCACCGGACCGGGCCGCCCGGATGGCGTCCGCGTCATCGAGGACGACGCTGAGGGCGGCATCGGTGATCATGTACCGCAGCCGGTCGGGCGGGTACTCCGGGTCGAGAGGCAGGAAGGCCGCACCCGCCTTGGCGGCCGCGACCAGAGCCACCACGAGCTCGACCGAGCGTGGCAGGCTCACGCCGACGACAGAACCCGCCCCGCAACCCTGGTCGCAGAGCCGCGTCGCCAGCCGGTCGGACCAACCGTCCAGCGCGGCGTAGGTCAGGCGGTCGTCACCGAACCGCACCGCTTCGGCATTCGGGGTCCGTCGCGCCTGCGCCGACACGAGGACGCCCAGCGTATCCGGACCGACCGTGTGATCGGTTCGGTTGCGTTCGCCGACAACCGAATCGCGTTCGGTGCCGGTGAGCACCGGGACGTCGCCGACCCGAACCGTCGCGTCCGCGGCGGCCGCGTCGAGCACGGCGGCGAGCCTCCCGGTGAGCGTGCGCACCGAGGACACGTCGAACAGATCGCCGCTGTACTCGGTCGTCAAAGTCAGTGCCGCACCGTCACCGCCGTCTGTGAGGGTGAAGCCGAGGTCGAACATCGCCGTGCGCGTGGTCGGTTCGTGCCACTCGACGGCGTGGCCGAACAGAGATCCGTCATCGCCGTCGCGTCGGTGGTATCCGACGAACACGTTGAACAACGGATTGCGGCCGGGACGTCGCGGCGGGTTCAGGGCATCCACGACATGGTCGAACGGCAGATCCGCGTGAGAAAACGCGGCCAGGTCGGCGTCGCGGACGCGGGCGAGCAGATCGGCGAAGCCGGGGTTGCCCGACGCGTCCACGCGCAGCGCCACTGTGTTGACGAACAATCCGACCACGTCGGCGAGCACCGCCTCGTCACGCCCGGCCACCGGCGTCCCGACGACGATGTCCGGGCCCGCACCCAATCGGTGCAACAGCACCGCCGCGGCCGCGTGCAGCACCATCAGCATGCTTGCCTGGCCGTCCCGGGCCAGCCCGCGCAGGGCCTCCGCGGTCTCGGGCGTCAGCCGGTGCTGCACGACACCGCCGACACCGGACGGTACGGACGGCCGCGGCCGGTCGGTCGGAAGGAACATCTCGTCGGGCGCATCGGCCATGGCTCGGTGCCAGAAGTCGAGCCGCTGCCGCCTGGTATCGGTGAGCCGCTCGCGCTGCCACAGCGCATAGTCGGCGTACTGGACGGGCAGCGCATCGAACGCCGGGGCGGCGCCGCGCTCACGTGCCGCATAGGCGCGCTCGAGGTCACGCAGGAACGGCCCATCCGACCACTCGTCGGTCGCGATGTGGTGCAGCAGCAGCGCCACGGTGTGCCCGCGGTCATGACGGAAAACTCTCGCCCGCAACGGAATCTGCGACGACAGATCGAAGCGGTGCCGCACAGCGCGGTCGACGCGGGCATCCACCTCGGCGGATACGCAATCGACTACGTCCAGCGGCACCGGGGTGTCCTCGTGCAGGACCTGTTGGGTGAACCCGCCGCGGTGCATGCCGAACACGGTGCGCAGCGCTTCGTGCCGGGACACCACATCGCCGAGTGCCTCCGACAGCGCGGCCACATCCAGCTCGTCCGCCGTGGTGAACACCAGCGGATAGTTGTACGCGGTACCGGGGCCGCCGAGACGGTCGAGGATCAGCATGCGCTCCTGTGCCGGGGATACCGGTACCGTGGCCGGCCGCGGTCGCGCGGTCAACGCGAGGCGGGCGGGTGAGGCGGTGACGCTGTCGGTCCCGGCGTCGAGGAGGTCCGCGAGTTGGGCCACCGTCGAGTTGTCGAACACGTCGCGTAGCGACAGCTCGGTGCCCAGCGTCGCCCTGACACCGTTGATCAGCTTGATGCTCGACAGCGAATGCCCGCCGAGGGCAAAGAAATCCGCGCCGACCCCGGTGACCTCGACGGCGAGGATCTCGGAGAACAGAGCGCACAGCGCGTGTTCGGTGTCCGTGTGGGGTGCGCGCCCACAGTCGCCGAGGTCGTCGGCGGTCACCTCGGGCAGCGCCCTGACGTCGAGCTTGCCGTTGTCGGTCAACGGCAGGCGATCGAGGACTGTGATCGCCGAGGGCACCATAAAGGCGGGGAGGACGGCCTTCAGATGGGCGCGGAGTTCGTCGACCACGGTTTCGTGCTCAGGCAGCGCCGGAACCACGAAGCCGACCAGACGCCGGCCACCGGCGACGTGCGGGTCGGGCCGCGCGATGACCGCAGCCTGCGCGACGAACGGATGGGCGCCCAGCGCTGTTTCGATGTCCCCCAACTCCACGCGGTATCCGCGGATCTTGACCTGGTCGTCAGAGCGGCCGAGGAACTCCAGATTGCCGTCGGCGCGGCGCGCCACGATGTCCCCGGTGCGGTACATGCGCGAGTCGAAGCCGGTGGACGGATCGTGGAACGGGTTGGCGACGAATCGGGCCGCCGTCAGATCCGGGCTGCGCAGATATCCATGGGCCAGACCGGCGCCCGCGACGTACAGCTCGCCGGGGGTGCCGTCCGGGACGGGACGCAGCCAGGGGTCGAGAATATGGGCGGCGGTGTTCCAGATGGGTTGCCCCACTGTAGGTGTGACGCTGTCATCGGTGCCGCACCCGAGCGTGTTGATGGTGTACTCGGTCGGCCCGTAGAGGTTGTAGCCGTAGCTGGTCTCGCTGTCCCGAAGCCTTGACCACACCGCGTTCGACACCGCCTCGCCGCCGAGCAGCACCAGCACCGGCGGATGCGCGTCCGGGTCGAGCAATCCCTGCTCGAACAGCACACCGGCGTAGGTCGGGGTGACGTTGACGACATCGATCCGGCGGTCATGGCAGTAGGTGACGAGTGCGGAGGCGTCGCGGCGGAGGTTCTCATCGCAGATGTGCACCTCGTGGCCTTCGACCAGCCAGAGCAGCTCCTCCCACGACATGTCGAACGAGAACGACACGGTGTGCGCGATCCGCAGCCGCCGGCCACCGGCCTTGTCGATCGCCGGGGCGAAGATCGCGTCGAAATGGTTCAGGTGCATGTTGGTCAGGCCGCGGTGCGGTGTCACGACACCCTTCGGTCGCCCGGTGGAGCCGGAGGTGTAGATCACGTAGGCCGGATCGCCGGGGGCGGGACGGAATCCGTCCCAATCCGGCCGTGCCGCACCGTATTCGGCGACGGTCTCGACGGCGTCGAGCGCGATCACCGAGCAGTGCCGCGGGGTCAGCGGTCGGATCCGTGCCGCGACGGCCGTGGTCGTCAGCACGGCGGCCGGTCGGGCGTCGTCGAGCGTCACGGCAAGCCGCTCGTCCGGGTAGTCCAGCTCCAGCGGTAGATACGCCGCACCGGCTCGCAGCACCGCGAAAAGCGCGACCACGGTGTCGATCGAGCGGGGGATGGCCAGCGCCACGGTGTGCCCGGTACCGATGCCGCGGTGACGCAGCATCCAGGCGAGCCGGTTGATCCGGGTTTGCAGTTCGCGGTAGTCGACGTGCTCGGTACCGCATACCAGGGCGGTGAGTCCGGGGGAGCGCTCGGCGCGTCCGGCGAGCAGATCGGTCACCGCGGCCTGCGGCAGCGGGTGCCGGGTCGCGTCGGTACGGGCCTGCGCTGCGGTCCTTTCGCGGTCCAGCGCCAGCGGCGTGGCGCCGAGGGGTTCGCTGCCCCCGCCGGCAGCCAGGTGCAGCAGCACTTGGCGCAGCCGGTGGAGTAGCCGTTCGGCGCGGTCGCGGTCGACCACGTCGGGGCGGTACTCGAGCTTGACCCACAACCGTTTACCCGGGGATGCCACCCAGGTCAGCGGATAGTGTGACGCGTCGACCGAATCGTGGCCGACGATGCCGTGCTCGGATTCCAGGTCGGTGAACGTGTCGTCGTCCAGGAAATTCTGCAGCACATACAGGCTGTCGAACAGTGGACCGGAGCTGGTCAGCGCATCGCTGCCCGCAGCTGCCGCGGCTCGTTGGATGTCTCCGAGACCCAGGTACTCATGGTCCATCAGGTCGAGACGGTCGTTCTGGACCGCCCGCATCGCATCGACGGCGGGCCGGCCGGCGTGTAGCCGCACCCGGGTCGGCACGGTGTTCAGGAACAGGCCGATCACCTCGTCGATACCGTCGATCTCGGTGGGCCGGCCTGCCACCGTCGAACCGAATACGACGTCGTCACTGCCCGTTTCGTAGCCGAGGACGAGTGCCAGCGCGGTGCTCATCAGCGCGTTGAGGGTGACCCCGGCCGACCGTGCGGTGCGGCCCAGTGCGGCGGTGTCGGTCTCGGAGAGCACGAACTCGCGCCGCATCGCCAGCGTCGGCTCGGTGCCGACCGCTGCCGGCACCAGCAGCGTCGGTGCCACCAGCCCGGACAAGGTATCGGCCCACCGCCGCGCGGAGCTCTCGGTGTCCCGACCCGAAAGCCAGCGCAGGTAGTCGGTGAACGCGGCGCGCGGAGCGGGCAGGTCGGCCGTCTCGCCGGATCGGACTGCCGCGTAGTAGGCGAACAGTTCGCGCAGCAGTTGCTCGCGGGACCAGCCGTCCAGCAGCAGGAAGTGGTAACTGAAGATCAGGCGTTCGGCTCCGGTGCCGGTGCGTACCACGGTGAACCGGGCCAGCGGTGGGGTCGCCAGGTCGAAGGTGCGCAGCCGCTCCTCGGCGGTGACGCGGGCCAACTGCTCCTCGATAGCAGATGCGGAAACGCCGGTCAGGTCCACGATCTCGGGGTCGCACACCGGGTCGAGGGCGATCGCCGCGACCGGCGCCGGGACGCCGTCGGCCCAGAATGCGGACCGCAGCACCGGATTGCGCTGCATCACCGCGGAGTACGCGGCCCGTAGCGCCTCGGTGTCGATCGGTTCGGCGAAGTCGAACACGTTCTGGACGATGTAGACCGCGGCGGGGGAGTACCGCGCCTGGAAGTAGACCCCCTGCTGCAGTGGGGACAGCGGCCAGATCGTCTCGACGCGCGCGGGGACACCGGCCACGACGGTATCGATCTGCCGCTGGGTCAGCCTCACCAGCGGTGCGTCCGACGGGGTCAGCACAGTGGTGGCGGATTCTGCTGCGAGCTCGCCGAACTCACGCAACACGGCGGTCCAGTGCCCGGCGAGGTTCGCGACGGAGTCGTCGGTCATTCCCTCGTCTGCGTAGGTGAGCACCGCACGCAGCCGCGGGCCGTCCGCGGTGTCGTCGCAGTGCGCGTTGATCTCGAGCAGATACGGCGTGCCGAGGTCCGGATCCGGTGCGGTCCGAAGCGCGCGTTCCTCTGGGGCGCTGTGCCAGTCGGCTTCAGCGCCGGAACTCCACCGGCCGAGGTAGTTGAACAGCAGCTGCGGCGCGGGCAGCCTGCCCAGCGCCGAGGCCGTGCGCGGATTGCAGTAGCGCAGCTGCCCGTACCCGACGCCGCCGTCGGGTACCGCGCGCAGCGTCTCCTTGACCTCGGCCAGCGTGCCGACGAGATCACCGGGCGCAGCGCTCAGATCGAGCCGTACCGGCGCGATGGCGGTGAACCAGCCCACCGTGCGCGACAGATCGAGGTCTTCTCCCCAGCGGGCTCGGCCGTGCCGCTCGAGGTCGAGTACCAGCGGTGAGGCGGGATCGACCCCGTGTCCCGCCCGCCAGCGCCCGACCGCGAGATGCAGTGCGGCGATCAGGGTCTCGGTGACATCGGCGTTGGCCATCGCAGGGACGGTGGTCAGCAACGGAGCGGTCTCGTCGACGTCGAGGGCGATCTCGTGGTCGCGTGTCTCCCCCACGGTCAGTCCGATCGCGGCACGGGACGGATCGAGTTCGGCGCCCGGGGCCAGAGTTGCCGTCCAATGCTCGAATTCGGCGAGCCGAGCAGCCTGTTGGGCGTTCTCGGTGACGGCACGCGCATATGTGCGGTAGGACGTCGGCACCGCGGGCAGTGCACGGGCCGTCCCGGCGGCGGCCTGCTCACAGGCCTCGGCGAGGTCGTCGAGCAGGATGCGCCAGGACACCGCGTCGACAGCGAGGTGATGCACGACCAGCAGCAGCCGGCCGCGCGCGGTGTCTCCGCGATCGAACCACACGGCCTGCAGGACTTGTCCGGTCTCCGGGTCGAGCCGGTCGGCGGCCGCGTCAGACGCCACGGCGATCGTCTCGGCCAGCTCGTCGTCGCCGAGATCCGCGGCGTCCACCCGCAACACCGACGCCGGTTGTTCCGCCACGGTCTCCAGCGTCCACAGGCTCGGGACCGGGCGCACCAATCGGAGCCGCAGCGCATCGTGGCGGTGCACCACGGCGGTGATCGCGGCGTCGAGGTGCTCGGGTCTCAGACCTGCCGGGGTCAACACCAGCTCCGCCTGGTTGAACCGGCGGATCGTGCCGCCGAGTTCGGCGAGCCGGGCCACGATCGGGGTCGGCGGAACCTCGCCGGGTTCGGCACCGGGATCGCGGACCTCCTGAACGGGGCGGTCCTGACCGGCGGACGCGACAGCGGCGAGCGCCGCCGGTGTCCTGGCCACGAAGACCTGCTGCGGGGTGATCCGGTGCCCGGCTCGCCGTGCCCTGTTCACCAGCTGGATCGCGACGATGCTGTCGCCGCCCAGCGTGAAGAAATCGTCGTCGACACCGACCGGAACCCGCAGGATCTCGGTGCACAGCGCCGCGATCTCGGCGGCGACGCCTGTCGCGGCGGGCGGTGCACCGTCCTCTGCGGTGACGACATCTGCCGGATCGGGGAGCCGGTCGCGGTCGAGCTTGCCGTTGACCGTCAGCGGGAGCGCGTCCAGTGCGACGAACGCCGACGGCACCATGTAGTCCGGCAGCCGTTCGGCCAGCCGCGCGCGGACCTGCGCCACGTCGAACGAGGTGTCGGTCACCAGGTACCCGATCAGCCTGGTACGGCCGGTGTCGTCGCTGCGCGCGGCAGCGGCGGCATTGCTGATGCCGTTGAGCGCGGCGAGTGCGGATTCCACCTCGCCGAGTTCGATGCGATACCCGCGCACCTTGACCTGCTGGTCGGAGCGGCCGACGTAGACGAGGTCGCCGTCGGCAGTCCACATCGCGGTGTCGCCGCTGCGGTAGAGCCGTTCGCCGGCACCGTCGAACGGGTTCGCGACGAACCGCGACGCCGTCAGGCCGGCTCGCCCGAGGTAGCCACGAGCGAGTTGCCCACCGGCGATGTACATCTCGCCGACAACCCCCGCCGGTACCGGCTGCAGTCGCTCATCGAGCAGATGGATCCGCAAACCCGGGAGGGGTCCGCCGACCGCACTGCCCCGGGCGCCTTCGGCGTCTTTGCGCGACAGCGCCCGATGCGAGACATGCACACACGTTTCGGTGATGCCGTACATGTTGACCAGGCGCGGCGAATCCGGTGTGTCGCCATACCGGTCGAACCAGTCCGTGAGCCGGCCGGGGTCGAGTGCCTCGCCGCCGAAGACGACGTAGCGCAGGCACAGCGCGGGCTGCAGTCGGCGGTCGGCGTCGACCAACGGGTAGAACGCCGACGGCGTCTGGTTGAGCACCGTGACCCGTTCGGATTCCAGCAGCCGCGCGAAGCGTTCCGGATCCCGCGCGTCGGCCGCGTCGACGACCACGAGCCGGCCGCCGTGCAGCAGCGCGCCCCACAGCTCCCACACCGAGAAGTCGAACGCGGCGGAATGGAACATCGTCCACACGTCGCCGGGGCCGAATTCGAAGACCTCCGCGGTGCCGGCGAACAGCGCCGCCACGTTGCGGTGGCTGACCGCGACCCCCTTGGGCGCACCGGTCGAGCCGGACGTGTAGATCACGTAGGCGGCCTGGTCGGGATCGACCGCGGGCAGCCCGCGACCTGTTGAATCAGCCTGTGCCGCTTCACCTATCAGCAGCACGGACGCCGCGACATCGCGAACTCGGTCAGGGTGGTCGGTCAGCACGCACACCGGGGCGCTGTCGGCCACGATGTGCCGCAGCCGCGCCGCGGGGGAGTCGAGGTCGAGCGGCACGTAGGTACCGCCGGCCCTGACGACCGCGAGCAGGCCGACGATCAGGTCGACCGACCGGGGCAGCGCCACCGCTACCCGGGACTCGGATCGCACTCCGGCTGCGGCAAGCGCATGTGCCAGGGCGGCGGAGCGGTCGTCGAGTTCGGCGTAGGTCAGCGACGAAGAACCCGCGGTGACCGCGACTGCGGCGGGGTTGCGGCGCACCGCGGCGGAGAACGCCTCACCCAAGGTGACGTCGGGGCCGGACCAGACGCCGCCCGGCGCGAAGGCCCGCTCGGCAGCGGTACGGATGTCCACCGAACCCGTCGGCACCTCGGGGTTCTCGGCGAACGTGCGCAGGACGTGCTCGATCCTCTCGGCGTACCTGGCGGCGTCGTCGTCGCCGAGCACGCCGGCGTCGTATTTGATCTCGACGACGAGCCGCTCGTCGAGATAGGCGACAACAGACAGCGGATAGTGTGGGGCGTCGGTGCCGGTGAAACCGTGGAACGACAGCGCGTCGGTGTCCTCCGTGGTCGCGGTCGCGGGGAAGTTCTCGACCACCACCAGGGTGTCGAAGAACTCCCGCACCCCGGCCAGCCGGGAGAGCTCGGTCAGCCCGACCTGCTGGGCATCGAGCAGAGCGCCCTGCTGGTCCTGCAGCTCGGCGAAAACGGCACCGACCGACGAACGCGGTGTCCACGACACCGGCACCGGGATGGTATTGATAAGCAGACCGACCAGGGATTGCACCCCGGCGAGGTCGCCGCCGCGGCCGGACACCGTCGAGCCGAAGACCACGGTCGTGCGGTTGAGCAGCCGGCCAAGGACCAGTGCCCACGCGCCGTGCAGCGCGGTGGACATGGTGATACCGCATTCGCGTGCTCTTCGGGCAAGCTCAGCGGTCAGGCCGGCGGGCAGCCGTCGCACGTGACTGCGGTGCTTGGCGGCGCCTCGAACACCGTTGCCGTACAACAGTGTCGGCTCGACACCGTCGAGGGCGTCCGCCCAGGCGCGCCGCGCCGATTCGCGATTGCCGCCGAGTGTCGATTCGATGTGGTCGCGCAGTGTGACGGCGGCGGGGGGAAGTGCGGTGCTCGTGCTCTCGCGGACGTTGTGGTGCATGACGTTGTAGTGCTTGATGATGTCGCCGAAGATCAGCGGGTAGGACCACCCGTCGGCGACGATGTGGTGCATCGTCTGGATCAGCCGGTGCTCGGTGGTGCTGAGCGACACCAGCGTGTATCGCACCAGCGGTGCGTCGGCGAGGTCGAATGGCCGTGAGAGTTGTTCACCGGCAACCTCATCGAGCGCACCGTGTGCGACCGCGAACTCGACATCCACCTGTGCCCGGATGACCTGGGCCAGCGTGCCGTCCTCGAGCTCCCGGAAGCCCGCGCGCAGCGCCTGGTGCCGCTGCACGACGGCATCGATGCTGCGGCCCAGCGCGGCCGGGTCGAGCGGGCCGCTGAGCCCGGCGATCTGCTGGACCCGGTAGGTGTCGACGCCTTCGCCGTACACGCTGTGGAAGTACATGCCCTGCTGCAGCGGCATCAGCGGCAGCACGTCCTCGACGGGGCCGTCCTGTGCGAGCGTGTCGATGTCGTTCTGCGAGAGCCGAACCAGGGCGAAGTCGGACGGGGTGTGACCCGGCAGCGCCGAGCACCGGGTCAGCGCGTCGAGCGCGTCACGCCACAGCGTGGCGAGTTCGTCGATCTCGGAGCCGGGGAACAGCCCCTGGGGCCAGGACAGTGTCGCGGTCAGCACGGTGCCGTCGGGGCCGTCCTCGGCCAGTGCGTTGATCTCCAGCGTGCCTGCGGGATTGGCGGGGGCGACCCCTTCGCGCAGGGTGCCGAGCCCGGATGCCGCCTCCCAGCCACGCCCGGTGCGTCCGGAGAAGCGGCCCAGATAGTTGAACAGGATCTGCGGGGCGCGGCCCCGCACCGGTGCGGAACCGTCGAGGTGGCGCAGCACACCGTAACCCAGGCCGCGGTGGGGAACCGCGCGCAGCTGTTCCTTGACCGCCTTCACTGCGCGGGCCAGTCCAGGCCCCGCGCCCAGCACCTCGTCCCACGACAGCACCCCCGGGTCCACGCGGACCGGGTAGATCGCGGTGAACCATCCCACCGTGCGACTCAGATCGAGGTGGCCGGGCACCAGGTCGGCCTCGCGGCCGTGGCCTTCGAGGTTCAGCAGCGCTGCGCTGCCCTCGCCGCGGCCGCGGTCGGCACGCCACTTGTGCAGTGCCAGTGCGAATGTCGACAGCAGCACGTCGTTGACGCCGCCGTGGAAGGATGCGGGAACCGAGGACAACAATGCGGTGCCCACCGCGGCGGGCAGCGAGAAGGTGTGTTCGCGGACTGTCGCGGCGGTGTCCCGACCGGGATCTGCCGCGCGGACACCGAGAGCTGGGTCGGGCGTCGCCAACACGTCGTTCCAGTACTGCGTTTCGGTGGCGAACCGATCGGTGCTCGTCAGTGCTTCCGCCCAGGTGCGGAACGAGGTCGGGACCTGGTCGACGTGTGCGGGGTCGCCTGCGGTCATGCGTTGCCACGCTCGCGCCAGATCCTGGATCAGGATGCGCCAGGACACGCCGTCGACGACCAGGTGGTGGATCACCAGCAGCAATTGTCCTGCGGCGCCGGGGGAGTCGTACCACACGGCCCGCACCATGACACCGTCGGCCGGGTCGAGTTCCGCGGCGGAGGCCTCGGTGGCCCGCTGGAGGGTCGTCTCGGTCAGTGTGCCCGCGATGCGGGTCAGCACCTGGGCCGCAGGGGTGGTCGCGGCCGGCACTGTCAGCGTCCATCCGCCGTCGCGGTCCTGCGTTCTCGCCCGCAGCATCGGGTGTGCGTCCAGTAGCGCGGCCAGCAGGTCGCTGAGCTGGGTTTCGGTCAGCTCCGCCGGGGTGCTCAACACCATCGACTGGTAGAAGTTCGACAAGGGTGTCGCGGCCGCCATCGTCTCGGCCAGCATCGGGGTGCCGGCGATCGGCCCGACTCCCGAGTCGGGCGCGGACACGGACTCCGGTGCCGCCGTGTCGGCGAATGCCGCGACAGCGGCGACAGTCCTCCTCCGGAACACCTCGCGGGGGGTGATGCGCAGACCGGCCTTGCGGGCCCGCCCGCACACCGCGATCGACGAGATGCTGTCGCCGCCGAGGGTGAAGAAGTCGTCATCCACGCCGATGTCGTCGATGCCGAGGACGGACGACACGATGCCGAGCAGCAGCGCCTCGCGTTCGGTGCGTGGTGCTCGCGCGGTACCGGTGGTCACGGCAACGGGTTCGGGCAGCCTGGCCACGTCGAGCTTGCCGTTGATCGTCAGGGGCAGTTCGGTGACCACGCCGTACCGCGTCGGCACCATGTAACCCGGTAACCGCGCGGCGAGATGGTCGCGCAGCGCGGCGACGAAGCGTGTCGTGTCCATCGTGTTCACGGAGTCCGCGACAGCAGTCGGAACCACGTAGGCGGCAAGCGATTTCACCGGCGGTAGGCCGGAACCGGTGCGGACCACGACCGCGCACCGGTGTACGCCGTCAGCGCCGGCGAGTACCGACTCGATCTCGCCGAGCTCGACTCGGTAACCGCGGATCTTGACCTGGTCGTCGGCGCGGCCGAGGTAGTCCAGCAGCCCGGACTTGCCGGCGCGACGGCGCACAAGATCTCCTGTGCGATACATGCGGCCACCTGGGACGAACGGGTCGGCGACCATCGAGGTGGCCGTCAGACCGGGCCTGCGGTGGTAGCCACGCGCCAGACCGGTGCCCGCGATGTAGAGCTCACCGACCGCGCCGTCGGGCACCGGCCGCAGCGCGACGTCCAGGATGTAGCCGCGGGTGTTCCAGATCGGTTGTCCCACCGTCGGGGTGGCGCTGTCCTCGGTGCCGCCACCGAGGGTGTTGATGGTGTACTCGGTGGGTCCGTAGAGGTTGTACCCGGCGGTGTCAGGGTGGTCACGCAGCACCGTCCACACGTGCTCGCTGACGGCCTCGCCGCCGAGCAGCACCAGCGCCGGGGTGTGCCCGTCGAGCAGACCCGCATCGAGCAGGTGATGGGCGTAGGTCGGTGTCACATTGACCACGTCGATGTGCCGCGTCGCGCAGTACTCGACCAGCGCGGGCGCGTCACGGCGCAGCTCCTCGTCGCAGATGTGCACACGATGCCCGTCGACGAGCCAGAACAACTCCTCCCACGACATGTCGAACGAGAACGACACGGTGTGGGCGATGTTCAGCGTTCTGCCGCCCGCACGGCGCACCGTCGGCGCGAAGATCGCCTCCCGGTGGTTGAAGTACATGTTGGTCAGCCCCGCGTATCCGGTCAGAACGCCCTTCGGTGTCCCGGTCGAGCCCGAGGTGTAGATCAGATACGCGGGATGCTGCAGCCGCCGCGCCCCGGACGCGAACACACCGAGTTCCTCTTCGCTCAGCGGCTCTGCCGCGGTGGCGGCGACCGCGTCCGCGGTGCGTGGGTCGTCGAGGGTGATCACGGCTGCGCCGTGCCGCTGCCCGCACCCGGCCAGCTCGGCATTGGCCGCGGTGGTCACCAGCAGGACGGGATTCGCGTCGGCGACGATCGTGCGCAGCCGCTCGGCCGGCAAGTCGAGTTCCAGCGGCAGGTAGGCCGCGCCGGCCCTCAGCACGGCGAACAGCGCGACCACCATGTCGATGGAACGCGGTAACGCCAGTGCGACGAACGTCTCGGCCGCCGCTCCGTAGCAGCGGAGGTACCGGGCCAGCCGGCTGACCCGGTCGTCGAACTCACGGTAGGTCAGCCGTTCGGCGCCGAACACCAGGGCGATCTGCTCGGGGGTACGGTCGGCCTGCTGGGCCAGGAGTTCGGCGATGGTGATGTCGTCGACCGGCCGTGCGGTCGCCGACCATCGCCGCTCCAGCGCTTCCACGCGCGTTCGGCCGGCCAATCCGACCGCGCCCAGCGAGATGTCGGGCGCCTCGGCGACGGTCTGCAACGTGGTGAGCAGTTGGGCGACCATCTCCTGCGCGCGGGTTTCGCCGACCACGCGGTGCTCGAGTTTGACGGTCAGTTCTCGTCCGGGTGTCAGCACCCAGGTCAGCGGGAAATGCGTGGTGTCGTGGTAGTCGACACCGATGATGCCGTGCTCGGCCTCCATATCGGCGAATGTGTCGTCGCCGAGGAAGTTCTGCAGCACCAGCAGGGTGTCGAACAGCGCATCGCCGGTGTCGCCGGCGGTCCGGTGGATCTGGCCGAGGCCGAGGTGGTCGTGGCGCATCATCGCCACGCGCTGCTCGGCGATCGCACGTATCGCGGTGGCGGCCGTCCTCGTCGGGGACAGATCCACCCGCACAGGCACGGTGTTCAGGAACAGCCCGATCGTCTCGTCGATACCGCTGATCTCGCCGGGTCGGCCCGCGACCGTGGTACCCAGCACGGCATCCGTGGTCCCGGCGTGGTAACCGGTCACCAGCGCGACCGCCGCGGTCACCACCGAATTCAGGGTGACACCCAGTTCGGTCGCGACGACGTGCAATTGCGAGGTGATCCGCTCGGGCACGGTCACGACGATGCGTCCCGGCTCGGTATCCGCGGCCGCGTCGGGATGACCGGGGGTTACGCCGCTGGCCAGGGTCGGCTCGGAGAGCCCCGCGAGCAGCGAGGCCCAAGCCTGTGTGGCCCCGTCCTGACCGATCTCGTCCACCCAGCGCAGATACCGCGTCACGACTTCGCCGTGCGGTTCGACCGCGCCGGCGGCACCGCTTCCTGTGAGGTGGGATGCGTACAGAGAGAACAACTCCCGCAGGAAGAGTTCCCGTGACCAGCCGTCGAACAACAGGAAGTGGTAGGTCAACAGGATCCGGTCCCGGCAGCCCGGCAGCCGGATCACGGTGAGCCGCAGCAGCGGTGGAGTCGCCACCTCGAACGGGGTGCTGCGGTCGGTCCGGGCGATGCGCGCGGCCTCTGCGCTCGGGTCACGGTGGGATCCGTCGGCGAGGTCCACGACGGTGATCGCCGACGGCGGGTCGGTGATGACCACCTGGACGAGGTCGGTGGCGCCCGCCGGCGGGGTGTCCTCGACGTGCTCGACGGTGCGGAAGCCCGCCCGCAGCTGGGGATGGCGCCGCAGCATCGAGGTGAATGCGTGCTGGAGCGCGGCGATGTTGACGCGGCGGTCGAGATCGAACGTGTTCTGCGCGAGATACGTCGCGGTCGCCGCGTCGCCGAGGGCGCTCTGGTAGTAGACGCCCTTCTGCAACGGCGACATGGCCCAGATGTCCTCGATGCTCTCGGTCTTCGTGATCTTCTGCAGCGTCGCGTCGGACAGCGTCACGGTGCCGAAGCGGGGGATCCGGGGCCGGCCGGATTCGCCGGTCGCCACGGTGTCGGCCGCCGCCGCGATCCCGACCGGTGTGCGGCCGCGGAACACGTCCTCGGTCGTCACGTGCAGCCCGGCGCGCGCCAGCCGGCTGGCGAGCCGGATCGCCGAGATGCTGTCGCCGCCGCGGCTGAAGAAGTCCGCTTCGGCACCGACGCGTGGCACGCCGAGAACGTCGGCCATCAGATCGGCGACACGTTGCTGCCGGGCATCGGATGGCGCGAGAAAACCGCCGTCACCGCACTCCTCGGTGAGGAGGAACCGCAATACCGTGGTATCGCGTTTGCCGTTGGGCAGCAGCGGTATCGCGTCGACGGTGACCAGTGTGCGCGGGACGAGGTGGCGCGGCAGCTCGGCGGCCAGCGCCGACATCAGATCGTCGGGGTCGGTGCCGTCGGTGACCACGAAGGCCACCAGTGCCGCGCCGTGGGCGATCACGCAGGCTTCCGACACCCCGGGCCTCGCGCGCAGTACCGCCTCGATCTCGCCGGGCTCGATTCGGTAACCGTTGACCTTCAATTGGTCGTCGCACCGGCCGGCGAAGACGACCTGTCCGTCGGGCATTCTGGCGCCCAGATCGCCGGTGCGATACATCCGCCGGCCGTCCGCGGTGGCGACGAATCGTGTCGCGGTCTGGCCGGGCCGGTCCAGGTAGCCGCGGGCCAGTTGGGCTCCGCCGACGTAGATCTCGCCGATCACACCGTCGGGGAGGTCGGCGAGGTGGTCCCCGAGGATCCGGATCGCGGCGCCGGGCACAGGATGCCCGAGGGTGACCGGTGTCTGCTGTTGCGCACCGGCCAGGACGTCGCCGGTCACCTCCGAGGACCCGTACGAGTTCACGACCTCGGCGTCCGGGCACGCGGTGCGCAGCGCCGCGAGATGTCCCGGGGTGAGCGCTTCCCCGCTGACGATCCAGCGCCGCAGCGTGCCCAGCTGGCCGGGATGCTCGTCGGCCAGCGCGGCCGCCAACGACGGCACTGCGACGAGTTGGGTGACCCGATGGCCGGCGGTGAGCGCGGCCAGGCGTCCGCCGTCGCGGACCGCGTCGTCGCCTGCCAGCACCGTGGCCGCACCCGCGGCGAGCCCGGCGAGCATTTGAGTGGTTCCGTCGATGAACGACAGGGAGCTCTTGGCCAGCCGGGTCGGGGCGGGCCAGTCCCGGACCGCCCAGGCGAGCCGGTTGGACAGTGCGCCGTGCGTACCGACCACGGCCTTCGGTTCTCCGGTCGAGCCGGACGTGAAGAGCACCGACACCGCATCGAGCGGCGAGACGGCGACCGGTGTGAGACCGGGATCAGTGGAATCGGATTCGTCGGTGTCGACGACGGATGTGGTGGCGGGCAGCCCACCGGTCAGCACATCGCGGCCATGGCGGTCGACCAGCACCGCGCGTGGTCGGGCGTGAGCGAGCATGTACTCCAGCCGCGCACGCGGGTAGGACAGGTCCAGCGGCAGATAGGCCGCGCCGGCCATCACGACCGCCCACAGTCCCGCCACCAGATCGGCCGACCGGGTCATGCCGAGGCCGACGACGTCGCCGCGGCCGACACCGGAGTCCGCCAGTCGGCGGGCGAGCCCCGCGGCGCGCCGGTCGAGTTCGGCGAACGTCAGCGCCCCGTTGTCGGTGAGTAGCGCCGGCAGGTCGCGGTGCGCGGAGATGGCGGACCCGATCACGTCGGTGACCGTCGTGCCGGCGACGGGTTCGGCCGCAACCGACTTGGCGATGTGCAGCTGTGCGTAACGCGCCCCCGGGTCCGTGGCGATCGTGCTGAGCACGTCGGCGAACGTGCGGATGACCGTGTCGGCGAACACGTCCGAGACGTGCTCCCGGTCGTTGGTGACGGTGACGCTCACGGTGTCGCGAACGGTGATCATCACCGAGATCGGATAGTGCGGAGCCTCGACCACCTCGATCTCGCCGAGGTGCAGGTCAGTGGTGGAATGCGTGGTGGCCCCGAGGTTCTCGATCACCACCAGGGAATCGAACAACATGTCCAGGCCGGCGATCCGGTGCGCTTCGGTGAGCGGCAGGTGGTGATGATCGAGGACCGCCGACTCGGCCTCGGCCAGGTGCGCGGCCACCGTCGAGATCGCGTCGCCATGATCCCATCGGACCCGGATCGGAATCGTGTTCACGAGAAGTCCGACCATCCGGTCGAGGCCGGCGAGATCGCCGGACCGCCCGGAGACGACGGTGCCGAAAACGACGTCGTTGCGCCCGGTCAACCGGCCCAGTGTCAACGCCCACGCGGTGTGCAGCATCGTGCTGACCGTGACACGGGCCGCAGCGGCGCGCTCGGACAGTGCCGCACGTGCGATCGGGGATGAAGTCCTTCGGCCGAACCCGTGGCCGCCGCCGCGGAGACCGTCCAGCGGCGCCAGCAGTGTCGGTGCGTCCACGCCGGTCAGCAGCGATGCCCACGCCGCACCGTCGGCGTCCTCGTCGCGGGATCTCAGCCATTGCACGAAATCGACGAATCGTGCGGCGGGACCGTCGAAGTCGGCACCGGAGTATGCGATCAGCAGGTCATCGAGAACCAGCGGCACCGACCAGCCGTCGGCGACGATGTGATGAACCGTCTGGATCATCGTGTACCGGTCGTCGCGACGCACCAGGGTGTAGCGAGTCAGCGGCGGCGCGGCCAGATCGAAGGGTCGCCTGCGCTCCCGTTCGGCGTGCCGGGCCACCGCGGCCTCGGCGAGCTCGGCCGACATCCCGCGAGCGTCGACCACGTCGAAGTCGGGGGCTGCCACCGCCGCGTGTACGGCGATCGGCGTGCCGTCGGTGACGGTGGTGAACGCAGCCGACAGCGACCGGTGCCGAGACGCCACGATCTCGGTGGCCCGCTGGAACCGCTCGACGTCGAGCGACCCGTGGATGTCGACGACCTGCTGCACGACATACGGGTCGGTGCGCCGGTTGAACGTCGAATGGAAGTAGATGCCGTGCTGCGCCGGAGTCAGCGGTATTACGTCCGTCAGGCCGGGGTACCGGCTTTCCAGCTCGCCGACATCGGCGGCATCCAATGCCACCGAGGGGAAATCGGAAGGGCTGTGCCCGCGGACGTCGTCGCAGCCGGCGATGGTCGTCATCAGCTCGGTCCAGCGCTGCGCCAACGTCGCGACCTCGGCCTCCGCGACGGCACCCGAAGGCCAGCTGAACGTCGCGCGCAGGACGGGGCCCGTACCGGTGTCCGCGGCTTCGGCGTTGATCTCCAACAGTCGAGGCAGCGGCATCCCCGGGTCGCGGCCCTCCAGCACAGCCGCGCCGGTGTCGGCGAACGCCCAGGGCCGGTCCGTGGTGTCGAAGCGGCCGAGGTAGTTGAACAGCACCTGCGGCGCGGCATCGAGCCGGCCGTCTGTGTTTGTCAGGTACCGCAGCGCACCGTAGCCGATACCGTGCGACGGCACCGCCCGCAGCTGGTCCTTGACCGACCGGACCGCTGCGGCCAGCGCCGAGCCGTCTGTCAGTGCCGCACGGTGATCGAACGCGTCGTCGCGCAGCGCGACGGGGTAGAGCGTGGTGAACCAGCCCACGGTCTCGGACAGGTCGATATCGCCGACCGTGTGGGCCTCGCGGCCGTGACCTTCCATCTCGACGAGAAGGCCTTCTGCGCAGGAGATTCCGCGCTCGTCGAGCCAGTTCCGCAGAGCCAGGTACAGCGCCGCCACCATCGCATCGTTGACATGACCGTGGATGCGGTCGGGGACCTCGGTGAGCAGTTGCTCCGAAACCGTCGGAGGCAGTTCCACGGTGAGCCTCGCCTCGGTGGCGACCGTGTCGCGTGCGGGCTCCAGAGGCCGGTTGCCCCAGCGCGGTTCGACGATGCCGCAGGTGTGCTCCCAGTACTCCCGGTCACCGTCGAACGCGCCGCGGCCCGCCGCGTCGGAGAGCTGGGTGGCCCAGGACCGCCACGGCGTACGGGGTTCGGGCAGCGCGATCGCACCTGTCCGGCACAGCTGGCGGTGCGCAGTGGCGACGTCCTCGGCCAGGATCCGCAGCGATACACCGTCGACGACGATGTGGTGGGCGACCACCACGAGGCGATTCGCGGCACGCAGCCAGCCCGCGGCCAGCATCGCGCCGGCGGCGGGATCGAGCAGCCGCAGCAGGCGGTCGCGCATGGATTCGACATCCTCACCGGGTTCGCCGGTCAGCAGCGGGATCCGGGGGGCGGTCTTCGGGATGTCGAGTGCAGACGCAGCTCCGGTCGTGGATGCCCACAGCAGGTGATGGCGGGACATGACCGCGTCGATGATGTCGCGCAACGCGAAACGAGTCAGGTCGCCGGGCGTCACCAGCGTCATGCCCTGGTAGAAGCCGCCCAGCACGGATGCGCCGGGCAGTCCGGCGATCTCGTCGAGCCAGTGCAGGATCGGGGTGGCGGGGACCGGGCCGACGGGGTCGACCGGTTGCGCGTCGATCGGCGACGCCTCGACGAGCAGTGGTGCCAGCGCTTCGACCGTACGGTGGGCGAACATGTCCCGCGGCCGCAGTCCGTAGCCGGCCGAACGGACCCTGCTGACCACCCGGATCGCGACGATGCTGTCGCCGCCGAGGCTGAAGAAGTCGTCGTCGGCTCCGACGGCGTCGAGATCGAGGGCGTCGGCGAAGGCACGGGCCAGCACGATCTCGCGCGGAGTGCGCGGTGCCCGGCCGCGGCCGGCCGCGGTCGCGGCGCCCGGAGTGGGCAGCGCGCGGCGGTCGGTCTTGCCGTTGGCCGTCAACGGGATCCGGGAGATTCCGGCGAACAGCGAGGGCACCATGTAGTCGGGGAGCCGGGAGCGCGCCCAGTCCGCGACCTGGGCATGCAGTTCGGCACCGTTGTCGATACCGTCCGCCGCGACGATGTAGCCGACGAGCTGATCCGCGCCGCCCTGGCGGTGCACGGTGACCACCGCCCGGCGCACCGCGGGATGCTCGCAGAGCTGTGATTCGATCTCCTCGAGTTCGATCCGCCGCCCGCGGATCTTGACCTGGTTGTCGGCGCGGCCGAGGAACTCCAGCGAACCGTCTTCACTCCAGCGGGCCAGATCCCCGGTGCGGTACATGCGGGACCCGTTGTCGTCGAAGGGATTCGCGACGAACCGTGCCGCCGTCAGCGGCGCGGCGTTCACGTAGCCGCGGCCGAGCAGGAAACCGGCGGCGTAGAGCTCACCACCGACACCCGGTGGCACCGGGCGCAGCGCTTCGTCGAGCACGTAGAGCTGGGTGTGCGGATTCGGCCGCCCGATCGAGGTCGCGATCCGTTCCGCGGAGTCCCGGTAGATCACGTGCGAGACACCGATGGTGGCCTCCGCAGGGCCATATCCGTGATAGAGCGTGGTGGACAGTCGGTCGCGGAACCGGGCGAACAGATTGGGAGTCAACACCTCTCCGCCGCACCAAACGTGCCGCAGTGAGGTCAGCGAACTCTGACCGGATGGGGTCAGGCGGTCCAGTTCGAGCAGGGTGTCGAGCATCGAGGAGACCAGGTAGACGAACGTGACCCGCTGATCGCGGATGAGAGCGAGTAGATACTCGGGGTCCTTCTCACCATCGGGCCGGGCCACCACCACACGACCCCCGCAAATCAGCGGAAGCAGGATCTCATTGACCGAGATGTCGAACGACAGTGGCGCTTTGAACAGCGATGCGTCGGTGTCGCCGAAGTGCAGGATATGGTCTCGTTGCCACACCAACCGCTCGGCGATCGCGTCGTGCCGGATCATCGCGCCCTTGGGCTTACCCGTCGAACCCGACGTGAAGATCACATAGGCAAGCTGTGCCGGTCGTACCGCCACGGGAGGCGCGACTGCGGGCTCGTCGCCGAAGCGCCAGTCCCGCAGGTCCACGACCGAGGTGTCGACGCCCCAGTCGCTACTGTCCGGCGACGAGACGAACGCCGCCCGCGCCCTGGAGTCGGTCAGCACCTGTCGGCGCCGGTGGGCGGGCCAGGCCGGGTCGAGCGGCACGAACGCCGCGCCGGCGACCATCGAGGCCAGCACGCAGACGACCATCTCGGCCGAGCGTGGCAGCCCGACCGCCAGCACCGACTCGGCGTCCGCACTCGTCCGGCTGATCGCCTGGGCCAGTTGGTTCACCCGCTCGGCGAGCTCGTGATAGGTCATCTGCCGGTCACCGTCGACGACGGCGACGGCGTCCGGGGTCCTCGCGCATTGCGCGGCGAACAGTTCGGGTACCGTCGACGTGGTGTCCGGTGTCGAGCGGTCGTTCCACTCCTCGAGCAGCCCGGCGATGTCCAGTGAATTCGCGGTCACGTACCGACAATCCTCTTTCGTATAGGGGTGCGCGTCAGCTGTGCGCGCTCCATGCGTCCCAGAGCCGCGCGTACCGTCCGCCGAGCTCGACGAGTTCGGAATGGGTGCCGCGCTCGGAGATTCGGCCGTCGTCCATCACGACGATCTGATCGGCGGTGGCGGCTTGCGTCAGCCGGTGGGCGACCACAAGCGTCGTGCGTCCTGAGGTCGCCGCCAGCGCGGCCCGCTCCAGTTCGGCGGCGCTGGCACTGCCGGCTTCGGCAGTCGCCTCGTCGAGCACCACGACGCGCGGGTCGGCGAGCACGAGGCGGGCGAGCGCAATGTGCTGGGCCTGTGCTGCCGTCAGCGCCACACCCTGCTCACCGACCAAGGTGTCGAGGCCATCGTCGAGCGCTGAAACCCACTCGCGTGCGCCGACCCGTTCCAGTGCCGCCCAGACCTGATCACGGTCGGCGTCCGGCGCCGCCAGCCGCAGGTCGTCGAGCAGCGGACCGGAGAACACATGCACCTCCTGGGTCACCGTGGCGACCCAGCGGCGCAATTCGGTATCGGGGATGTCGGCGACCGGAACACCGCCGAGGTAACTGTGCCCCCGGTCGGGCACATACAGACCCGCCACCACGGCCGCCAGCGTGGTCTTGCCCGCTCCGGTGGTGCCCACCAGCGCACATCGGGTGCCCTCCGGAATCGACAGCGAGACGTCATGCAGCACTTCAGGTCCCGTGCCGTAGGAGAACGAGACGTTCCTGACCTCGACGCCGGCGTCGGCAGGGATGCGGGTCAGGCCGGGCACATCGACGTGCTCCGGCTCGGCGGACGGGCGAAGGTCTACGACCCCGACAAGACGGGCCAGGCACGCGGCGCCGGCCTGGATCTCGTCGAAGTTGTACATCATCATGCCGATCGGGTTGAACAACCGGTGGAACATCAATGCGGCGGCGGTGACCTGCCCGATGGTCACGGCGTCTGCGCGTACGAGCAGGAAGCCGACGGCCAATGTTGCTGACAGGCCGATGAATTCGGCCCTGTTCACCCTTCCGACCAGGCGGGTGAACAGGGTGAACACACCGACCTCGAGATCGCGAGCGCGCCCGGAGGCCCGCTCGATGCCGGCGAGGTGGTGGGCGTGGACTTCGTATGCATCGATGGTGCGGGCCCCCTGGATCGACTCCACGGTCGCCTGGGCCCGGTTCGCGAGTGCGACGCGCTGCTCGGCGTACACCGGCGCCGAGCGCGGCAGATACCACCACAGCCCGGCCGCATAGGCCGGGATGCACAGCGCACCGGCGAGTCCGAGCCGCCAGTCGAGGCTGGCCATTCCGATCAGCGTCACGAGGCCGAGAAAGAATGCGTTGAGCATGTCCGGTAAGACCTGCGACACCGCCTTGGCGACCGCGGCGACGTCCGCGCCGACGCGGGACAACAGATCGCCACGGCCGCTCTCCTCGACCGTGGTGGCAGGCAGGTGCAGCGCGGTGTGCAGGACGTCCTCACGCAGATCGGCGACCACATGTTCGCCGAGCCGGGTGATCAGGTACCGGGCCAGGCCGGTACCCAATCCGCCGATCACCGCGGCCACACCGATCACGACGGCAAGACCGACCAGGCTGTCCGCGGAGCTCTTCGCGTCCACCCGGTCGACGAGCGAACCGAGCAGGTAGATGGGTACGGTCGCGGCGCCGGCGGCGGCCAGCCCGACCAGCACAGTCACGGTGGTCTGGGCGCGGCGGCTGCGCAGATCGCCGGTAAGCCAGGACCAGGACCGCCGCATCGACGCGACGGGAAGTACCGGTGGCGTGACGGATTCACTGATCGTCATCGCGTCACCAACTCGCGATAGCCCGAGTGCATGTCGACCAGGCGCCGGTGGGTACCTTCGCCGGCCACCCGTCCGCCGCTGACCAGTACGACACGGTCGGCGGCCGCCAGCAGGGCCGGACTGCTGGTCAGCACGACCGTCGTCCGTCCGGCGGCGCTGCGAAGCCCGCGGATCCCGTCGGCAATGGCCTGTTCGGTGACCGCGTCGACAGCGGTGGTCGGGTCGTGCAGTACGAGCACGTCGGGATCGGCGGCCAGCGCGCGCGCCAGTGTCCAGCGCTGGCGCTGCCCACCGGACAGGCTCGCGCCGCGCTCCAGCACCGGATGGTCGAGTCCGTCCTCGTAGAGCGCTACCACGTCGAGGGCGCAGGACGCCTCGAGGGCGCGGCGCACCGCCGCGTCGTCGGCACCGGAGATCGCGAGGTTGGAGGTCAGCGATCCGCTGAACAGGTCACCGTGATGGTGCTCGACGAGCAGTGTGGCACGTCGGGTGCCGTAATCGAGAGCCCCGATTCGGCGACCGTTCACCATTACCGAGCCGGTGTCTTCGGTGCGTTGGGTACCGGAGAGCAGATCCATCAGCGCCGTCGCGTCTCGCGAGTCGGTGGCCAGCACTGCCAGGAACTCTCCGGGACGGACGTCGAGGGACAGACCGTCCAGGCCCGCATGCGTGGCGTCACGTACCGTCAGCGATCCGCGTGCGGACCTGCCGGCGGTGGCGGGAATTTCCGCGCGGTGGCGCGTCGGCGCGGCCAGCACGGTCGCGACGCGATTGGCCGATGCGCGTGCCTCGGCGACCGAACTCGGCAGGATCGCCAGAACCTCGAACGGTTCGGCGAGGAACTGCGCGAGGCCGATCACGGTGATCAGTTGGCCGAGCGTGAGGTCGCCACGGATCGCGAAGTACGCCGCGGCGACCGCGACGGCCATCGCTGCGAGGGCGCCGGCAGCGGCCGCGGCACCGGCGTGGGCGCTTTCCAGTCGCGCCGCGCGCAATGTCGCGCTCAACGAACGGCGGCTGGCCACCCGGTATCGCGCGGCGGCGTTGTGTTGCGCGCCGATGCCCTGCAGCGGCCGGTGACCGCTGATCAGATCTGTCGCGAGCGCCGTTGCCCTGCCGATCTCGGCCTGCTGGTTCTCCACCCGTGCGGCGATCAGCGGAGCAGTGAGCTGCAGTGCGGCCATCACGATCGGAACCCCGACCAGGACCATCAGACCCAAAGGCAGGTCGATGGTGAGCAACAGGGCGCCGCACGCGATCGTCGCGACCACGGCACCGACCAGGCGCGGGACGTAGTCGAGCAGATAGGCGGTCTCATCCGCATCCGTCGACGAAATGGAAAGCAGTTCACCTGCTTTGTAGTTCGTGTCGATGCCGAGCGGGTCGAGGATCTTGCGGCTCAGCTCGACACGCAGCAGGTGTCCTTCGGCCGCTATCGCCGCCATCAGCATCCGTGCCCCGAAGCGGTACACGACGGTCAGCACGATGAACAGCGCGGCGAGCGCAGCGATCCAGATCAGGATCGCCCGAACCGATCCGGTGGCAACTGCGCGATCGACGATCACGCCGATCAGCACCGGCACCGATACTTCGCAGAGTTGGTGCGCAGCAATGAGTGTTGAGCCCGCACCGAGGCAGCGCCGGTTGCGTGTCAGCGCGCGGTGCAGAACTCTGGTGCCGGTCCAGTTGACGCTGTCGTCAGAGACTGTCGCGCTCAACTCGACGAAATCGCATCGGCACCAGCATGATCCATCTGTTCACGCAACGAGCGCGGACGCATATCGGTCCAGTGTTGTTCGACGTAGTTCAACGCGCTGTCTCGGTCGGTGCCGTCCGGCCCGCCGAAAACTGTTTGCCAGCCAGTCGGTATCTCGGCGAACGTCGGCCACAGTGAGTACTGTTCCTCGTCGTTCACCAGCACCAGAAAGCGGCCGTCCTGTTCGTCAAAAGGATTGCTGGACAAAACGCTCCTCCCGGAGATGTCGGGTCTGTTCACGGCCGGCGCCCGCGAGATATGTTGGGGCCCCGCCACGACCGAAAGGCATGCTATCAAAGGAAAGGCTAACCATAGTGGGCTAGCTTTTTACCTGGGAGGTTGCTGTGCGCGTGGTGATGTTCGGTTATCAGACATGGGGACACCGAACTCTGGAAGCGTTGGTCAAGTCCCGGCACGACGTATGTCTGGTGGTCACTCATCCCGCGAGTGATCATGTGTACGAGTCGATTTGGGATGATTCGGTCGAGGACTACGCACGCGAAGAGGGGATCGAGGTGTTCCTCGCCAAACAGCCCTCGCGCGAATTGGCCGACCGCATCGTCAATTTGGCACCCGACGTGATGGTCGCCAACAATTGGCGCACAAGACTTCCACAGGAACTCTTCAGCATTCCTCGTCTCGGCACGGTCAACCTGCACGATTCCCTGCTGCCCGAGTTCACCGGTTTCTCGCCGGTGATCTGGTCGTTGATCAGCGGGGCGAGTCGAACCGGACTGACCGCACACCTGATGGACGACGAACTCGACACCGGTGCGATCCTGGTGCAGCGTTCGGTGGCGATCACGCCGCAGAGCACCGGGACGAGCCTGGTGTACGACACCCTCGATCTCGTCCCCGAGGTGCTGGAGCAGGCTCTCGACGGGTTGGAGTACGGGACGGCGCGACCGGTACCGCAGGATCTGACCAAGCGGACATTTTTTCACAAGCGATCCGACCGGGACGGCGTCGTCGACTGGAACTGGCCCGCCGCCGACATCGAGCGGTTCATCCGGGCGTTGTCGGACCCGTATCCGAATGCGTACACCTACTTCCGCGGCGAGAAACTGCGGTTGATCTCGGCTCACGTCTCACGCTGCCGGTACGGAGGCACGCCGGGTCGGGTGTTCATCGAGGAAGACGGCGGCATGGTGATCGTCGCCGGCGCCGATGCGTACCGGGGTCGGTCGCACGGCCTGGTGCTCGACGTCGTGCGCACCGAGGATGGTGTGGATCACCGCGCGATGGACTTCTTCGGCCGCGGCGGCGGCTACCTCACCGCCGAACCGTGAGGTGTGGCGAGGCGCGCGGGATGATCAGCGGAGTTCCCGTTTCGGGGTCGTCGATGATCTGGCAGCGCAGCCCGTACACGTCCTCGATCAGCTCGGCGGTGACGACGTCATCCGGATTGCCCTGCGCGACAATGTGTCCTGACTTCATCACGACGATCTCGTCGGCGTAGCGGCAGGCGTGGTTGAGGTCGTGGAGCACCGCGACCACGGTGTGACCGCGTTCGCGATTGAGCATCGCGAACAGGTCGAGGAGCTCGACCTGGTGCGCGATGTCGAGATAGGTCGTCGGTTCGTCGAGCAGCAGCAGCGGGGTCTGCTGCGCCAGCACCATCGCGACCCAGACCCGTTGGCGCTGGCCACCGGACAGCTCGTCGACGAGCCGGTCCGCCAGCTCGGTGACCCCGGTGCACGCCATCGCCTCGGCCACCGCCGCCTGGTCGTCGGTCGACCACTGCCGCAACAGCTTCTGGTGCGGGAAGCGTCCGCGCGAGATCAGATCGGCCACACTGATGCCCTCTGGGGCGATCGAGGTCTGGGGGAGCAGCCCCAGCCGCCGTGCCACCTCCTTCGTGTGAAGTGTGGCGATGTCGGTGCCGTCGAGAATCACCTGCCCGGCAATGGGTTTCAGTAACCGGGCCAGGCCGCGCAGCAACGTCGACTTCCCGCACGCGTTGGGGCCGACGATTACGGTGATGCGTCCGTCCGCGACGGCGACGGAAAGCTCTTTGACGATAGTCGTGTCGTCATAGGCGATGGACAACGAGGAGGCCTGCAGACGGGTGGTGGGCATCGGTTGCTCTCTGTGCATCAGCGGCGGCGCGCCTGGGTGACCAACAGGTAGACGAGGTAGCTGCCGCCCAGCGACACCGTCACCGGACCGACAGGGATCGCGTTGTCGCCGAACATTCTCGCGGCGAGGACATCGCAGACCAGTAGCAGCACCGCACCCATCACCGCGGCGGGTACCAGGGCGACACCTGGACTCGCGGTCAATCGGCGGGCGAGCTGCGGTGCGGCCAGCGCGATGAATGCGATCGGTCCGGCGGCCGCGCACGCCAGCGCGACGAGTCCGACGCCGACGACCAGATAGCCCAGCCGCGCCCGGTCGGGGTGCACACCGAGGGCCCCCGCCGCGTCGTCACCGAGCTGCAGGACCGGCAGCTGCGGGCCCAGTGCGAGTAGCGCGGCGGCCAGCGCCACCAGGCAGATCGCCATTGGAACCACCTGCGACCACGTCATTCCGGACAGCGACCCCTGCTGCCACACCGCGGCGGTGACGGCCGTGTGGTGGTCGAGTTTGATGACGATCCACTGGTTGACCGAGTTCAGCACCGCGCTGACCGCGATACCGACCACGATGAGCCGGTAACCGGCGATCCCGTTGCGATAGGACAATGCGTAGACCAGGACGGCGGTCACCAGCCCGCCCGCCAGCGCACCGCCCGCGACGGCGTAGTAGCCGCCCCCGACGGTCGCCATGATCGCCAAGGCCCCGGTGTAGGCGCCGGCATTGATCCCGATGATGTCGGGGCTGCCCAGGGGGTTGCGGGTCAGCGCCTGGAAGATCGCCCCGGATACCCCGAACGCCGCCCCGACGAGCAGTGCCATCAGCATCCGCGGCATCCGCCACTCAAGGATCACCACGCGGTCGAACGACGTGTTGACCCCCGCCAGCACTCCCAGGACATCTCTCGGTACGACGTGGTACTTGCCGAAACCTATTGCCAGGACGGCAAGGACGGCGGCTGAGGCGGTCAGCCCGGCCACCACGACGACCGCGCGCAGGGATGCGCGCACCGCCACCCCGCCGAAGCGTATGACGCACTGCCGCTGACCGAACCGGACCGTGGGCGCGCTCATGTGCGGTCCGTTCCGCGGCGGCGGATGAGCCAAACCAGCACGGGGGCGCCGATGAAGGCTGTGACGATGCCGGCGGGCAGCTCGGATGGCCGGATGACGACACGTCCGACGATGTCGGCCGCCAGCAGCAGTGCGGGCGACACCACCACCGCGTAGCCGAGAATCCACCGCCAGTCCGGCCCGGTGAAGCGCCGTACCGCGTGCGGCACCATCAGTCCGATGAACCCGATCGGCCCCGCGCCCGCGGTCGCCGCACCGGCCAGCAGCGTCACCGCGACCAGGCTCAACAGCTGGGTCCGGACCACGTTGCCACCGAGACTCTTCGCCAGGTCGTCCCCGAACGAGGTGATGTTCAGCGATCGCGACACCACCAGGCAGAGCACCGCGCCCACCGCGATGAACGGCCCGATCGCCAGCGCCACATCGAGCGGCCGGCCGTCAAGCGCCCCGGCCTCCCAGAACCGCATGTTGTCGAACGCGCGGGGATGGCGCAGCCGGATCGCGAAGCCGATACCCTCCAGCACCGCCCCGACTGCCACGCCGGCGAGCAGGACCCGCACCGGGGTGACTGCCGCTCGCCCCGACATTCCCACGAGGTACACGACGGCCATGGCGAACAGCGCACCGGCGAACGCGAACCAGATGTAGGTCCAGATCCCGGTGAGCCCGAGCAACGCGATCGCGCTGACCACGAACAGTGAAGCGCCGGAGTTGATCCCGAGGATCTCCGCGTCGGCGAGGGGGTTGCGCCCGACAGCCTGGATCAGGGTTCCGGACAACCCGAGTGCGAGGCCCACCAGCAGTCCGAGCACCGTTCGCGGGATACGGAGTTCGTGCACGATCCACTCATCGCCCACGTCGCGGTAATCGGTCACCGCCGACCACACCGTGCCCAGCGAGACGTTCTCGGTTCCGACGGCGAGGCTGGCGATGCACACCACCGCCAGCAAGCCCGTCGCCGTGACGAGCCCGATCAGCTTGCCGCGATGCACCGGATACCGCGCCGACGACTCGGGGCTCGGCGAGAGTGGGGTCTGGGTCGTCACCGAGTCAGAGACCCATCCGCTCGCAGGCCTCGTCGAACTCCTCGAAGGCCAGCTTGTCGCTCTTGCCTTCGGTCAGCGCGCTTTCGTAGACCGCGAGCACGTCGTCTTCGACCTCGGCGAACCGCGCGTCCCAGGTTTCCGAGTCGAACCGCCAGTAACCGGTGACGTCGTACTGGTCGATCGTCCAGCCGAGGCTGCGCAGGTACTTGCGTATGGCCCTGGATTCGGCGGCCTCACCGGCGAACCAGCAATAGCCGCGGCCGACCGGGAGGTCGAGTTCGCGTACGGCGTGCATGAGTGTGCTTGGGGCATGGCCGTTTCCGCTACCCACGATGCCGTGAACCGTGGCGTTCGGACGGCGGGGAAGATAGCCGAGATCCTCCGGCGCGGCGACCTCGACGATCACCGTCGCGGTGGCCTCGGCGGGGAGCTCCTCGATGATGCGGGCGGTCGCGGGCAAACCTGAGAGGTCGCTGACGAGTAGCTGCCAGTCGCTGTCAGCCGGAGGCCGGTACCACGAGCGTGCGTGGTCGAGCACGACCCGATCGCCGGCGGCGGCAGTCGCGGCCCAGTCGGTTCCGGGGCCACGAGAGTGCAGCACCACGTCGAGCGTGACCCGCGCCCCGTCCTGGTGACGCACCGAATAGTTCCGGCCCTCGCCCTCGGGATGGTCATCTGCCTCGAAATACACCCCTACCGCGGAATCACCCGCGACCCTGACGTTCAGCACATCCGGCGCTTCGACGTCGAGCACGATCCGTTTCAGACGGCGGCTGAGGTGGGTGGTCTCGACGACAGAGGCATACGAGAACGACACCTGGGCGAGGTTAGCCTAAACACACCCGCTGACGGAGATCCTTCTTCCGACGTTCGCGCACACGCTGACATTCGGTGGCGGGGGAGGCGGAGGCGGTGGAGGAGGAGCAGCTTCGTAGTCCTCCGGCAGCGGCGCGTACGCGGCAGGCGGCGGAACCCAGGGGGCGATGGCGTCGGCGACGTTGCCGCACGCGTTCACCGAGACGTGGCGCCCGCCGACGGAGCCGCACACATCGGCCGAGGCCTCCTGGGACTGAGGCAGGGCGGCCAGGCCCAGGGTCAACAGGGCCAACCCGCCAGACGCCACCACTCGAACGGTCCACACGATCGGGATCGTACCGCTGGGTGGGCGGGAAAAAGCGCTAGACTCACCGCGGGCGCGCAGGACCGCCCGACGTCCGCTCGAAGAGGCTCAGCCTCCCTGTGCTCGATCCTCGCCGCCGACCTCTTCTCGGCCCGATCCGCGGACGCCGGGCGTACGAGAGGAGGCCGTCATGGCCAGCACCCTGCCCGACAATCCGTCCTTGGAGCACCTGCGGAGGGAAGCGCGAGCCCTTCAGCGCGCATCCACCGAACGGCTCCCGCTGCACGTCGCTCAGCTGAGGATCGCGCGGCAGTACGGGTTCCCCGGATGGCCCGCACTGGTGCGGTATCTGGATCTCGTCGCGGACCTCGCGGTCGACCCGTCGGCCGTACCCGAGACGAGACTTGCCGACGCGGACCGGTTCTGCGCGCTGGCCGTGCTGCAGTACACCGACCGCGATGCACCACCACGGTGGGAGTCGGCCGCGCAGAGCCTGGAGGAAGAGCCGGATCTGGTCGACGCGCACATATGGGCCGCCGCGGCCGCCGGCGATCCAGAAGCGTTGGCACGTCACCTCGATCGCGGCATCACGGCGAATGCGACGGGCGGCCCGTACGGGTGGCCGCCCCTGCTCTATCTGTGCTACACGCGGGTTGCGCCGGCCGCGGCTGAGCGACGCTTGCGGAGCGAATCAACAACCGGTCAGATGTGCGCTGCGGCAACGGTTCTGCTCGACGCCGGCGCCGACCCGAATGCCGGCTATCTGTGGCGGGGCATGGCGACGCCGTTCACCGCGCTGACCGGAGTGTTGGGGGAGGGCGAGCTGGGGCCGCGTCGGCAACCTCGGCATCCGGCGGCGAACAAGCTGGCTGAGTTGCTGCTGCGCCGCGGCGCCCACCCCGTCGACCACCAGGGGCTGTACAACCGAATGTTCCGCCCCGATGACTCTCATCTAGAGCTGCTGTTCGCGTACGGGCTGGCCGACGCCGGACCGAGTCCCTGGGAGCGCAAGCTCGCCGAAGCCATGGAATCCAGGGCGCAGATGTGGCGGCGGCAGGTGGACTGGGCGGCCGAACACGGCTTCGTGCGGCGTCTGGATCTGCTGGCCCGAAACGGAGTCGACACGTCGGGGGTCACGCCGGTGCTGCCACGAATCCCCGATGACGTCAACGCTTTCGACGAGCAGGGTGCAACCCCGTTGCACCACGCGGCGTGGGACGGCGACCTCGAGCTGATCCGGCGGTTACTCGACCGCGGTGCGAACCCGTCGCTCGTCGATATGAGATTCCATGCAACAGCCCAGGGTTGGGCCGAATATGCGTATCAGACCGAAGCGGCCGAGCTGTTGAGGTCTGTGATCCGTTGAGCCAGCCGGGGCGCCGGTTTCGGAGTACTCTCCGGCCATGCCCACCATCATCACCAAAGACGGCGTCGAGATCTTCTACAAGGACTGGGGATCGGGACAGCCGATCGTCTTCAGCCACGGCTGGCCACTGTCGTCTGACGACTGGGACGCCCAGCTGATGTTCTTCCTTGCGCAGGGGTACCGCGTCGTGGCGCCCGATCGCAGGGGTCACGGCCGGTCCAGTCAGGTCGCCGACGGACACGACATGGACCATTACGCAGACGATCTCGCCGCGGTGGTAGAGCACCTCGACCTCCGCGACGCCGTCCACATCGGGCACTCCACCGGCGGTGGGGAGGTGGTGCGGTACCTGGCGCGGCACGGTGAGAGTCGCGTAGCCAAGGCGGTGCTGATCGCCGCGGTGCCGCCGTTGATGGTCCAGACCGAGAGCAATCCGGGCGGGCTGCCGAAGTCGGTGTTCGACGGTTTCCAGGAATCGGTAGCGACCAACCGCGCCGGGTTCTTCCGCGAGCTTCCCGAAGGGCCGTTCTACGGGTTCAACCGCGACGGCGTCGAACCAGTCGAGGGGATCATCGCGAACTGGTGGCGGCAGGGTATGCAGGGTGGAGCGAAGGCGCACTACGACGGGATCGTCGCGTTCTCGCAAACCGACTTCACCGAGGATCTGAAGAACATCCAGTTGCCGGTGTTGGTGATGCACGGAGACGACGATCAGATCGTGCCCTACGCGGCCGCCGGTCCGCGGTCCGCCGAGCTGCTGCCGAACGGAATCCTCAAGACCTACAAGGGCTTCCCGCACGGAATGCCGACGACGCACGCCGACGTGATCAATGCCGACATCCTCGAGTTCCTGCGCTCCTGACGTTCGCTGGCGAACAGACGCGAACTCGCGGAGATGGCAGCGGGCCTCTGAATTTTCTTCTGCCACTTGGGTTTCTCGGGTCTCGGTGTGTCTCAGCTGTCCCATTGCGTAGTCAGCGCTTGTCGGTGGTTCGAACTAGTGTGGCGCTCCTAGGGTTTTAGTGGGCGTTTTTGCCTGCTCAGAGGGTGTTTTGGGTGAGGCTCAACGATTTCGGTAGTGACCG
>NZ_MVID01000069.1 GCF_002086815.1 Mycolicibacterium parafortuitum | reverse complement strand
CGCAAGCTCAGAAGCCGGAATATCCGGAGCACCAGGATATTTCGCCTGCAACGCAGCCAATATCTCGACCTGCTTGATGGAATCGATGCCGAGCTCGGCCTCCATCTCCATCCCCAGCGACAACATATCCGCCGGATAACCCGTCTTCTCCGACACAATCGCCAACACCACATCACCGGTCGGCACCACCGGCGCAGCGGCCGCAACCGGCGCAGCAGCAGCAGGCGCCGGCGCACTACCGGCGAAACCCGCCACCGTGTCGACGACATCCTGAAGAGTCCGCAGACCCGCAAGCTCAGAAGCCGGAATATCCGGAGCACCAGGATATTTCGCCTGCAACGCAGCCAATATCTCGACCTGCTTGATGGAATCGATGCCGAGCTCGGCCTCCATCTCCATCCCCAGCGACAACATATCCGCCGGATAACCCGTCTTCTCCGACACAATCGCCAACACCACATCACCGGTCGGCACCACCGGCGCAGCGGCCGCAACCGGCACAGCAGCAGCAGGCGCCGGCGCACTACCGGCGAAACCCGCCACCGTGTCGACGACATCCTGAAGAGTCCGCAGACCCGCAAGCTCAGAAGCCGGAATATCCGGAGCACCAGGATATTTCGCCTGCAACGCAGCCAGAATCTCGACCTGCTTGATGGAATCGATGCCGAGCTCGGCCTCCATCTCCATCCCCAGCGACAACATATCCGCCGGATAACCCGTCTTCTCCGACAC
>NZ_MVID01000068.1 GCF_002086815.1 Mycolicibacterium parafortuitum | reverse complement strand
GAGGCGACACCGGGAAGGGTGGTCAGGATCTGACCGTCGGTCTCGGCGAGCAGTGCCCCGACTTCGACGTCGAGGGCATCGATATCGGCTCGCAGCCGCCGGTATCGGTCCAGATCGCGGCCGAGGCGCAGGGCGCGTTGGTCGGCATCGGCCGGCGGCGGCAGACATCCGCGCCACCGATGAAGCCAGTACTGGGCGGTGCTGGTCGTCAAGCGCCCCTGGGCCCGACACCTCAGCGATCGAAGCTGCGGTGCCCGACCCGCGAACGCCGCAGCGCATGCCAGCACCGCCAGGCCGGTGGGCGTCTCCAGTGCCAGGGATCGGCCGTGACCAGCGGGCGCCGACAATCCGGGGCACAGCGTGTTGAGCTGGTCGTGAAGCCGCTGCTGAGCGATTTTGCGGTCGGCGACCAGACCGCGACGATGCCGAACCGCGGCGCGCAGCGCTTCTACCGAGGCCTGCCGGCCATAGCGGCGACCCGCGCCTTGGCGGGCCATGTACGTCAACGCCGCGCAGTCGCGATCATCGGTCTTGAACCTGCCCGAACCCAATTGCACACGGGCTGATTTCGTTTCCGATGGCGCAAAGAGCCGAACCGAACCAGGATGGCGACGCTCCAATTCGGCGACCCACGGCCGATGCAGGCTGCCGGTCGCCTCGATCGCGATCACGGGCGCATCGGGACCGTGCTTGTTCAGCGCGACTTCCAGCTGGGAGATGCCTTCCCGCGAGACGGGCAACGACATCGGATCAGCCAGCAGTCCCGCGCCATTGCTGATCCACACACGGTGGAACGCCTTGCCAGGGTCTACCGCGACGATCACCGTCGCCGGATCAAGCGCAACCTCCAACACCGACATGAACAGCCTCCTTCGAGCCGGACCTCCTCCGAGGATCCGCTCAATGACTACTCATGGCCTATCAGCT
>NZ_MVID01000067.1 GCF_002086815.1 Mycolicibacterium parafortuitum | reverse complement strand
CTAGGGCGTGTCTGACAAATGTTTCGGATGTTGCGGCTGAGACTTAGGGCATGTCACGGTTCCAGCTGCTTACCGATGCTCAATGGTCATTGATCGAAGATCTTCTACCTGTCCGAACAGGTAAGAAGGGCAGGCCCTTTCGGGATGCTCGCTCGATGGTCGAGGGGATCATCTATCGATACCGATGCGGCATCGCCTGGCGGGACGTGCCCGAGGTCTTCGGACCGTGGCAGACAATCTGGACCTGGCACCGACGGATGAGCGCCGAGGGCACCTGGGACCTGGTGCTGGCTCGGTTGCTGGCGGCCGCCGACGAGGCCGGGATCATCAACTGGGCGGTATCGGTGGATTCCACGATCGCTCGCGCTCACCAACATGCCACGAACATCACCCGTGACACAGGGGGCTTGGTCGAATTACACGAATCTGGCGAGCGAGCCGCCTGACCACGGCATTGGTCGCTCGCGCGGCGGGTTGACCAGCAAGATCCACCACCTCGTTGACGGTCACGGACGGCCGTTGGTGGTGCTTGTGGGTGCTGGCCAGGCCCACGACGGACCTGTCTTGGAGCATTTACTCGCGCACCTCAAAGTGCAGCGCCGCGGGCCCGGGCGGCCCCGCACCCGGCCCGATCGTCTGCGCGCAGATAAGGCCTACTCCAGCCGAGCGACCCGACAGCGGCTGCGAAGACGAGGGATCGTCGCCGTCATCCCCGAACCGTCCGATCAGATCCGCCACCGAAAACGGCGCGGCACCCAGGGCGGGCGACCGCCGGCCCTCGACACCGAGGATTACAAGGGCCGCAACGTCGTTGAACGAGGATTCAACGCCACCAAACAATGGCGTGGTCTGGCCACCCGCTACGACAAACTCGCCCTCGTCTACCGCGGTGCAGCCGTCCTACGCGCCATCACCCTCTGGCTGCCGCATTTGTCAGACACGCCCTAG
>NZ_MVID01000066.1 GCF_002086815.1 Mycolicibacterium parafortuitum | reverse complement strand
CCGGTCGATCTGGAGGTCCCCCGCGACCGCAACGGCACCTTCGACCCGGTCATCGTGCCCAAACGCAAACGCCGCTTGGGGCAGGTCGAGGACATGATCTTGTCGCTGTACGCCCGCGGCATGAGCACCCGCGACATCACCGAGCACCTCGGCGAGGTCTACGGCGCGAGCGTGTCGGCAGCCACGATTTCGCGGGTCACCGACGTGGTGACCGACGAGATCGCTGCGTGGCAGTCGCGCCCGGTCGATCCGGTGTATCCGATCCTCTACATCGACGCGATCCGGCTCAAGATCCGCGACGGCGGCGTGGTGGCCAATAAGGCCGCGCACGTGGTGATCGGGGTCGACGTCGACGGGATCAAGCAGGTCCTGGGGATCTGGATCCAGCAGACCGAGGGCGCCAAATTCTGGCACGGGGTGCTCACCGAGCTGCGCAACCGGGGCTGCCGCGACGCGTTATTCGTCTGCTGTGACGGGCTGACCGGGTTGCCGGAATCGATCAGCGCGGTCTGGCCCCAAGCCGTCATCCAGACCTGTGTGGTGCATCTGCTGCGGGCCAGCATGCGCTATGCCTCCTACACCGACCGCAAGAAGATGGCCGCCGCGCTGCGCCCGATCTACACCGCGCCCACCGAGGACGCCGCCAAACTCGCGCTGGAGGACTTCCGGACCGACTGGAAGGCAAAATCGCCGGGGGCGGTCGCGGTCTGGGACCGCGCCTGGGCCGAGTTCGTGCCGTTCCTGGCGTTCCCGGTCGAGATCCGCAAGATTATCTACACCACCAACGCCATCGAGTCGCTGAACTACCAGCTACGCAAAGTCACCAAAGCCCGCGGCTCGTTCCCCTCCGACGCCGCTGCACTCAAGCTGCTGTATCTGGCCATCCGCAACATCAACCAGAAACGAGGATCAAACCCAGGTTCAGGAACCTACCGCTGGACCGAAGCACTCAACGCCTTCGCCATCCAATTCCCCGAC
>NZ_MVID01000065.1 GCF_002086815.1 Mycolicibacterium parafortuitum | reverse complement strand
CCGGCGTGCATTTTGTGGAAGGCGTCTTCGATGTGGTCGAGGCTGATGCGTTCGGAGACGAATTTGTCGAGGGGGAAGCGGCCTTGGAGGTAGAGGCTGATGAGGGTGGGGAAGTCGCGTTCGGGGAGGCAGTCGCCGTACCAGGAGGACTTGAGTGCTCCGCCGCGGGAGAAGAAGTCGATCAGGGGCATGTCGAGGGTCATGTCGGGGGTGGGGACTCCGACCAGGACGACGGTGCCGGCGAGGTCGCGGGCGTAGAAGGCTTGTTTCCAGGTTTCGGGGCGTCCGACGGCGTCGATGACGACGTCGGCGCCGTAGCCGTCGGTGAGGTCCTGGATGGTGGCGATGGGGTCGAGGTCTTTGGCGTTGATGGTGTGGGTGGCGCCGAAGTGCCGGGCCCAGTCCAGTTTCCGGTTGTCGGTGTCGACGGCGATGATCTTTTTGGCGCCGACCAGTGCCGCGCCGGCGATGGCGGCGTCGCCGACGCCGCCGCAGCCGATGACCGCGACGGTGTCGTCGCGGGTGATGGCGCCGGTGTTGATGGCTGCGCCGAGGCCGGCCATCACGCCGCAGCCGAGCAGGCCGGCGGCGGCGGGGTCGGCGGCGGGGTCGACTTTGGTGCACTGACCTTGGTGGACGAGGGTTTTGTCGGCGAAGGCGCCGATGCCCAGGGCGGGGGTGAGTTCGGTGCCGTCGGTGAGGGTCATTTTTTGTGCGGCGTTGTGGGTGTCGAAGCACAGGTGGGGGCGGCCGCGTTTGCAGGCGCGGCATTGTCCGCAGACGGCGCGCCAGTTGAGGATGACGAAGTCGCCGACGGTGACGTTGGTGACGCCTTCGCCGATGGTTTCGACGGTGCCGGCGGCTTCGTGGCCGAGCAGGAAGGGGAACTCGTCGTTGATGCCGCCTTCGCGGTAGGTCAGGTCGGTGTGGCAGACCCCGCAGGCCTGGATGTTCACGACGACCTCGCCGGGTCCGGGGTCGGGGATGACGATGTCGACCACCTCGACCGGCTGGCCCTTGGCCCGCGAAATCACACCACGCACTGTCTGAGTCAT
>NZ_MVID01000064.1 GCF_002086815.1 Mycolicibacterium parafortuitum | reverse complement strand
TGAAACGCCCTGGGTTTCCCGGAGGCTCGGGCTATTGGATTCCGATCAAGGGTTGGTCGGTCCGGTATGCATCGTAGAACGCGGCTTCGAACTCGGCGGGTGGGATGTCGCCGAGATAGCTGTGCAGGCGGCTGGTGTTGTGCCAGTAGACCCAGCTGAGGGTGGCGAGTTCTACGTCTTCGACGGTCTTCCACGGCCCGCTGCGAGCCGGCCCGTAGATCAGCTCGGCCTTGTAGTAGCCGTTCACAGTCTCCGCCAGAGCGTTGTCGAAACTATCCCCAACGGTCCCGATTGACGGGACTGCGCCGATCTCAGCGAGCCTTTCCCCGTAGCGAATGGACGTGAATTGCGACCCGGCATCGGAGTGACATCTCAAGCCTGGCAACGTATTTCCACGTGACCACCGCGCCATCTCCACCGCGTCGAGGACCATCGAGGTGCGCATATGGCTGGCCACCCGCCACCCCACGATCATCCGCGAATACGCATCGATGATGAAGCACACATACGCCACCCCGGCCCAGGTCGGCACGAACGTCAGATCGGTCACCCAGAGGTCGTTCGGGGCCATCGCGGTGAAATTCCGCTTCACCAAATCCGGATGCCGCGCCGCGGCCGGGTCGGCTTTGGTGGTGCGGACCCGTTTGCCGCGCCGGACTCCTTCGATGCCGGCCGCCCGCATCAGCCGGGCCACCTGATCGCGGCCGACGTCGTAGCCGTCGCGGCGGGCGGTTTTCCAGAGCTTGCGGGCCCCGTAGACGCAGTAATTGTCTTTCCAGAGCTGACACAACGCCGGCCCCAGGACGGCGTCACGCTGGGCCCGCGCCGACGGGACCCGGGCCTTGGCGTCGTAGTAGGTGCTCAGGGCCACCTGCAGGCCTGCGCTGCGCAGAACTGTGCAGATGGGCTCGACCCCGAACTCCTCGCGATTGGCGTCGATGAAATCGACTATTTCTTGTGTTGGCGGTCGAGCTCCGCCCCGAAGAAACTCGCTGCTCGTTTCAGAATCTCGTTGGCACGCTTGAGTTCTCGGATCTCCCGTTCGAGTTCCTGCACCTTCTTCGACTCCGAGGTGCTCACCCCAGGAGCCAGGCCTTCGTCGATGTCGGCCTGGCGGACCCAGGTGCGCACCGACTCCACGCCGTAGCCGAGCTGGCGAGCGACGCGCTGCACCGTGCCCTGCTCGGTGCCCAGCTCAGCCCGTAAGGTGCGGACCATCCGCACCGCGGCGGCCTTCTCCTCAGCGCTGTACCTGCGTGTCGTCGGCTTCCCGGGCGACTGTTCCTTCGGCATACCTGCATCCTCGTTTCCAAGGTCAGGAGCCTCCAGGATTTCCAGGGCGTTTCAG
>NZ_MVID01000063.1 GCF_002086815.1 Mycolicibacterium parafortuitum | reverse complement strand
TGAACCATCCCGCGTTTGATGCGCACCTCCTTCCTTGGGAAGGTGCATGTCATGCCGAGCAAGTACGACCCGGAGACCCGAGCGAAGGCGGTCCGTCTGGTGCGCGAGCACCGGGAGGACTATCCGAGCGAGTGGGCGGCGATTACCGCGGTGTCCAAACGGTTGGGGATGAACGCCGAGACGCTGCGTAATTGGATTCGCCAGCAACAGGTCGATGACGGTGATCGAGACGGGGTCTCTTCGGAGGCGGCTGCGGAGATCCGGGCGTTGAAACGGCGTAACGCCGAGCTGGAGCAGACTATCGAAATCCTCAAGGCGGCAACGTCTTTCTTCGTGCGGGAGAGCGACCCGCGCAACCGCCGCTGACCGCTACGGTCTGCGAGTTCATCGCCGCCCACCGGGACCGTTTCGGGGTCGCTCCGATCTGCCGCGTGCTCACCGAGCACGCCGTGCCGATCGCCCCGCGGACATTTCATGCCTGGGCGGTGCGGGCGCCCTCGAAACGGGCCCTGTGGGACGCCACGATCACCGAGATCCTAGCCGGCTACTACGAGCCTGATGAGCACGGACGCCGCAGGCCCGAGTCGCTGTACGGGTCGCTGAAGATGTGGGCCCATCTGCAGCGTGAGGGCATCCCGGTGGCCAAGTCCACCGTGGAACGCCTGATGCGCAAGAACGGCTGGCAAGGCGTGCGCCGCCAGAAGA
Organism: Mycolicibacterium parafortuitum; assembly: GCF_002086815.1. GTDB lineage: Bacteria > Actinomycetota > Actinomycetes > Mycobacteriales > Mycobacteriaceae > Mycobacterium > Mycobacterium parafortuitum. The sequence continues at coordinate 657 of NZ_MVID01000063.1, read as the reverse complement.
GGGTCCGCACCACGATCCCCGACCCGGAGGCGGTGCGACCGCCGGACCTGGTGGACCGCCAGTTCGGGGTGGCCGCACCCAACGTGCTGCTCGTGGCCGACTTCACCTACGTCAAGCTCGTCACCGGCGTGTTCGTCTACGTCGCGTTCGTCATCGACGCCTACGCCGGGTCGATCGTGGGCTGGGAAGCCTCGGCGTCCAAGCACACCCGCTTCGTCGAATCCGCGCTGCGTCAGGCCGCTGCACTGCGTGCCCGCCAAGGCCATCCCGTCGACGGCGCAATCCATCACAGCGACGCCGGCTCGCAGTACACGAGTGTGAGATTCGGTGAGACACTGAGCCTTTCGGGAATTCGCCCGTCCGTGGGCAGTGTTGGGGATGCCTTCGACAACGCGCTGGCTGAGACGACCATCGGCCTGTACAAGAACGAATGTGTCCGGGCGGATTCCCCGTTTCGCCGCGGCCCACTGAACACCGTGGGCGACGTCGAATACATCACCGCCGACTACGTCGCCTGGTACAACCAGCAGCGCCTGATGCACCGCCTCGGACGCATTCCGCCGGCCGAAGCCGAAGCCCGCTACTATTCCCAACTCGTGACCGGTAGACCGGCCGGATCACAGAAACCTGAGGGTGCATGAAACCCGGGACGGTTCA
>NZ_MVID01000062.1 GCF_002086815.1 Mycolicibacterium parafortuitum | reverse complement strand
CTTGGATTCAAGCGGTGGCTGCAACGAATGTGGACGGGTCTGACAGTAGTCGGTCGAGTTCTTCGGCGGGTGTGCGCCAGCTGAGGCGTTTGCGGGGGCGGGCGTTGAGTTCGGCGGCGACCTGGTCGAGCCAGCCGGGCCCGTAGAACGACAGGTCGGTGCCTTTGGGGAAATACTGACGGAGCAGGCCGTTGGTGTTCTCGTTGGTACCGCGCTGCCAGGGGCTGTGTGGGTCGCAGAAGAAGATCGGCAGCCCGGTGGCTTCGGTGATCTTGGTGTGCAGTGCCATCTCGCTGCCTTGGTCCCAGGTCAGCGAGCGGCGCAGGATCTCGGGGATCTCAGGGATCTTGATCGACATGGCCTCGGCCAGGGTGGCCGCTGTGCGGTCCTCGGGTAGGTGCAGCAAGACCACGAATCCGGTGGTGCGTTCGACCAGCGTGCCGATCGCCGACTGTTGGCCTGCGCCGATGATCAGGTCACCTTCCCAGTGCCCGGGGATCGCGCGGTCCTCGGCTTCGGCGGGGCGTTCACTGATGTGGACCATGTCCCGGATCTTGCCGTGACCGGTTGCGGTGCGGCCCTGCGGTTTCCGCTGAACACGCCCCGTACGCAGCGCGGTCTTGACCAGCCGTGCCAACTCCCCACGCGGTTGCACGTAGAGGGCCTGATAGATCGTCTCGTGTGACACCCACATCTCCGGATCGTCGGGGTAGTCCAGCCGCAACCGGTATGCGACCTGCTCGGGACTATGCCGCTTCTCCAAGCGTGCCACCACCTCGGCAAGCAACACCGGATGTGATTCCAGACGGCGCGGTTTGGGACGTCTGCGGTTGCGGTCGGCGCTGTCTTGGCCGACCCGGGCCCGGTATCCCGAAACCGTCATCCCCTTGGCGATCTCCCGGTCGATGGTGCTGCGGTGACGATCGAGTCGCTCGGCGGCCGGCGCCGGAAGGTACCCGGCTTCCAAGAGCTCCTCGAGTCGGCAGCGTTCGGTGAAGGTCAGTGGCGCACGCGGCCGACGTGCACCGTCGATCTCGATGACGCCAGGGGCTGGGGTTCTGGGCACGTAGCCAGCCTTTTGCACCCAGACCACGCCGGTGTTCTCCGACACGCCGGCGATCACCGCAGCCTCAATCGTCGAGGCCCCCGATCTCATCGCCGCCCAAAACGTCTCGTGCACCGCTGCCGGATACCGCGTACCGCGATGCCGCAGATCAGCCGGGATACCCGCGGCCCTGGCCCACTTCGAGCCGGTCTGATGCGACACCCCGGCCGCTGTGGCAGCCGCCGACTGCGACGACCCCGACCTCAACTCCTCGAAGAACACCTCACGCGCACACTCGGGAACATCGTTGCTGCCACGCTTGCGAAACCCCATCGAACAACACCCCTCGACGAATCAGGTGTTGCAGCGACCGATTGAGTCTGAG
>NZ_MVID01000061.1 GCF_002086815.1 Mycolicibacterium parafortuitum | reverse complement strand
CACTGCTCGCCGAGACCGACGGTCAGATCCTGACCACCCTTCCCGGTGTCGCCTCCATTCGCGCGGTTGCGTCCATCAAGGTGGTGTACGAGTCGGAACTGACCAGGATGTCCGGCGTGTCGTAGCCGAATGATTGAAGGTCATCGCGTGATTCTTCGAGAGACCGTCCAAAGTCCACTCGAGCAAAGGAACCACGCGATGACCACTGCCCACAATATCGACCTGCCCACCGTGCTGGCCGAACGACTCACCACCACACACCCCGACGTGCTGCGCGAGCTGCTGGCCACGTTCATCCACACCCTGATGGGCGCAGAAGCCGACGCGCTGTGCGGCGCGGGATACGGCGAGCGCAGCACCGAGCGCACCAATTCCCGCAACGGCTACCGGCACCGCCAATTCGACACCCGCGCAGGCAGTCTGGACCTGGCGATCCCCAAGCTGCGCCACGGCTCGTATTTCCCGGACTGGTTGCTGGAACGCCGCAAACGCGCCGAACGGGCCCTGACCACGGTGGTGGCCACCTGCTACCTGCTCGGTGTTTCGACGCGGCGGATGGACAAGCTCGTCGAAACCCTGGGCATCACCAGCCTGTCGAAATCGCAGGTCTCGGTGATGGCTAAAGAGCTCGATGCCGCGGTCGAGGCGTTTCGCACCCGGCCACTCGATGCCGGCCCGTACACGTTCATGGCCGCCGACGCCCTGGTCCTCAAGGTCCGCGAAGGCGGGCGGGTGGTCAACGTTCACGCCCTGATCGCTGTCGGGGTCAACGCCGAGGGCTACCGCGAAATCCTCGGTATCGACGTCACCACCGCCGAAGACGGAGCCGGCTGGTTGACGTTCCTGCGCTCGCTTACCGCCCGGGGCCTGTCCGGGGTCAAGCTAATCACCAGCGACGCCCACGCTGGCTTGGTGGCCGCGATCGGCGCCACCCTGCCCGGGGCGGCCTGGCAGCGCTGCAGAACCCACTACACGACCAACCTGATGGCGGTGACGCCGAAGTCGTCGTCAGACAAGCTGCCGAAGGCGGCTGAGCACCTCGACGCGGCCCGGCCGGATCTGCTGGCGTTCACCGCGTTCCCCAAACAGATCTGGCGCCAGATCTGGTCGAACAACCCCCAGGAGCGGCTCAACAAGGAGATCCGCCGGCGCACCGACGTCGTGGGCATCTTCCCCGACCGCGACGCCCTGATCCGCCTCGTCGGTGCCGTGCTGGCTGAACAACACGACGAATGGGCCGAGTCCCGCCGCTACCTCGGCCTCGACGTCCTGAGCAAATCACGCACCGTCAACGACACCCCGAACGAACAGGAGGCCACCTCCGCGGCATTGACCGCCTGAACCATCACAACGAAGAATCACACGACGACGTCGTACACCACGTCCCTGGACTTGACCATTCGCGCGGCGACGTTCGCTGCACACAGCCTGCCGATCGAACGCTTCCCCGATGCCGAACATCTCTACTCTGCAACAGGTTTGGCACCCGCGCTCTATCAG
>NZ_MVID01000060.1 GCF_002086815.1 Mycolicibacterium parafortuitum | reverse complement strand
CCCGAGGAGATGTTCGCCGATCTGTTTCCGTCGCGGCGGGGACGCCCGAGCGTGCCGGCCGAGGTGATGGCGTCGGTGATCACGTTGCAGGCCCTGCACGGCTTATCCGACAACGAAACCGTCGATGCCGTGACCTTCGACCTGCGGTGGAAAGCCGCCTGCGGGCTGCCGATCACCGCCGGGTCATTCCACTCCACGACGCTGACGTACTGGCGGCGCCGACTGGCGGCCTCGGACCGGCCGAACCGGATCTTCGAGGCGGTCAAAGCGGTCGTGGCAGCCACCGGCGCCCTGTCCGGGCGGACCCGGCGGGCGTTGGATTCCACGATCCTCGATGATGCGGTGGCCACCCAGGACACGGTGACCCAGTTGATCGGGGCGATCCGCCGGGTCCGCCGCGAGGTTCCCGGTGCTGGTGAGGTGATCGCCGCCTACTGCAGGGCTCATGATTACGACGATCCGGGTAAACCCGCGATCGCCTGGGACGACGCCGACGCCCGAGAAGCGTTGGTGGACGCCCTGGTCGGCGATGCCCACCGACTGCTCGGTCATCTGTGCGAGCAGGACCTGGGGCCGCGGGCAGCCGAGGCGGTGGCGTTGTTGGCGCTGATCGCCGGCCAAGACGTCGAACCCGTCGCCGATTCTGACGGTACTGACGGGCACTGGCGCATCGCGCAGAAGGTCGTCTCTGATCGGGTCATCTCGACCGTCGATCCCGAGGCTCGTCACGCCCACAAGAGCGTGCATCGCCGCCAGGACGGTTTCAAAGCCCATATCGCGGTCGAGCCCGACACCGGGATCATCACCGACTGCGCGTTGACCAAGGCCAGCGGCCCCGGCAGTGGGGACGCCGCGGTCGGGATCGACCTGCTCGCCGGGGAGTCCGAACCAGTCACCGTACTCGCTGATTCCGGTTACGGCTCCGGAGCATTGCGGGCCGAACTCCTTGCCGGTGGTCATGTCGATCGGGTCAAATCCGCGCCGACGCGTTCGGCGGTACCAGGCGGGTTCACCGTTGACGACTTCGCCGTCGACCACACTGCCCGGACCGCGACCTGCCCGGCAGGGATCACCCGCGCCATCACCGCGCAGGGGTATGTCACCTTCGGCGTCATCTGTCGTGACTGCCCGTTGCGGGCACAGTGCACCACCAGCGCGACCGGCAAGAGCCTCAAGATCCGGCCGCACGACGCGCTCCAACGAGCAGCCCGCCGGGAATCCCGAAACACAGCCTGGCTCAACGAATATCGTCGACACCGACCAATGGTCGAACGCAGCATCGCTTGGCTAACCCGCGGCAACCGCAAAGTGCGCTACCGCGGCGTCGCGAAGAACGATCACTGGCTTCATCACCGCAGCGCCGCGCTGAACCTACGCCGCCTCATCACCATGGGCCTGACCCACACCGGCACCACCTGGGCAGTGGCCTGAGGCCACCCCGCCCACAGGCCTGCCCTCACACGCGACCGAAGCGCCGCTCAATACGGCCCGGGTGACCCTCGAATCGTCGATCCCCGGATTTGACGAAACCCACGCGCCACAGAACGCCTCGAGGCACCCCACCCCACAAACCACTAATTCAGCAGACTCCTAG
>NZ_MVID01000006.1 GCF_002086815.1 Mycolicibacterium parafortuitum | reverse complement strand
CATCGAACAACACCCCTCGACGAATCAGGTGTTGCAGCGACCGATTGAGTCTGAGTCGCACTTCTTCTGCTGGAATGCAATTTCGCCGGTCAGGTCTTGCGCAGGATCTTCGAGGCGGCCTCGCGCATCTCCCCGCTGGTCGACGCGAGGATCTGACTACGGTTCTCCAGCTGCAGCGCCGATTCCAGGCTGGACGCCTCGAGGTTCGCCCACAGCACCTGCTTGGTCGATTCGACACCGAATTTGCCGTAGACACAGAGGGTTTCGGCGATGGTGGTGGCCTCGAAGAGGCAGTTCTCGGTGACCCGGGACACCAGCCCGAGCCGCAGGGCCTCGTCGGCGTCGACGGCACGCGCGGTCAGGATCAGGTCGAACGCCGGTCCGGCGCCGATCAGGCGGGGCAGCGTGTAGCTGACGCCGATGTCGCAGCCGCCGAGTCCGAGCTTGATGAACTGCGTGCAGAACTTCGCCGACGGCGCCGCGACGCGGATGTCGCACGCGGCCGCGATGCCGAGCCCGCCGCCGTAGGCGGCCCCGTTGACCGCGGCGATCACGGGTTGGCGCAGCCGGTGGATCTTCGCGGTGAGGTCGGCGATGCGTTCCTGCCAGCGCATGCCGGACCGGGGGAATTCGGTGCCGCCGGACTCCTCCGGATTCGGTGCGCCGAGGTCCAGTCCCGAGCAGAAGCCACGGCCCGCACCGGTGAGTACCACGACGCGGCACTCGTTGTCGGCGGCCAGCGCGTCGAGTTCGGTGTGCAGCGCCTCGACCAGCTCGTAATTCAGCGCGTTGAGCTTGTCGGGACGGTTCAGCGTCAGCACGATGATCTCGGGCGTGGGGCGGGCGACTTCGAGTACGGGCGGCATGCCTGTGACGTTAACCGCTGCGCCAGCCCGCCACGCCGATGGTGATCATTCGTAACTGCTTGACCGCGACGCGCCGGATCTCCTCGACCGCAGGCGGATCGGTGACGTCTTCGAGCTGTTCGGCGATCGCGATCATCGAGTTGACGAACACGCTGGCCAGGATGTTGAGGTCCTCGCTGCTCCAGGTGTTCAAATTCGGGAAACGGGCCAGGTCGATCGCCAATTCCGAGGTGATCAACCGGATTTCGGTGCGGATCGCGTAACGCAGCACAGTGACGCCGGTGGAGCGCTCCCGCCCGATGAACCGCCAGTGCTCACGGCGCTCCTGCACCCCGTCGATGAGGATGTCCACCGAGGACTCGATCACCCGGTTGGGGTCGAGGCGGCCGGCGCGCGCGCCGCGCAGCATGTCGCGGAGGCTGCGGAACGACTCGTCGATCAGGACGAGGCCGAGGGCCTCCATCGAATCGAAGTGGCGGTAGAACGCGGCGGGCACGATGCCGGCCTCGCGGGTGACCTCACGAAGGCTCAGCGCGCTGAACCCGCGCTCGGCGAGCAGATGCAGCGCGGCCTCGACGATCGCGCGCCGGGTGGCCTCCTTGCGCTCCTCCCGAGACAGCGTCTCCCGGCCCTTCTCCCGGGACCTGGAGCGGCCCGATCGTGAGCTGGGCGTACGACTGTTCACTGTGTGAAACATACCACAAGCTGCATCGATCCCTTGACGGTATGCACCGGAGGCGCGCACGGTGTACACATGTTCACTGAAACGTTGACCAGGCGCTCGCGGCGCTCGGCGCTGCTGGACCTGCTGACCGGTCCGCACGGCGTCGACCGCTACACCGAGCTGGTCGACCCCACCTGGACGCGAGCGCAGGCCCGCGCCAAGATCGTGGCGGTGCGGCGGATGACGCCGCGCAGCGTGACACTGACGCTGGCGCCCAACCGGGCGTTCACCGGCTTCCGGGCCGGCCAGCACATCAACCTGTCCGTCGAGATCGACGGCCGCCGCCGCACCCGGCCGTACTCACCCGCCGGGGCGGAGGACGACCGGCTCCTGGAGCTGACCGTCGGCCGCCACGACGGCGGGCTGGTGTCGACCTACCTGGTCGAGCACGCCCGCCGCGGCATGGTCGTGGGGCTGGACTCCGTGGCCGGCGAGTTCACGCTGCCCGAGCAGCCGGCACGGCGCATGCTGCTGGTCTCCGGCGGAAGCGGCATCACTCCGGTGATGTCGATGCTCCGGACCCTGCGGTCCCGGCGGCACGCCGGCGAGGTCACCTTCGTGCACTACGCGCGATCGCAGCGGGAGGCCTGCTATCGCGACGAACTGCGCGAGATCGCCGCGGCGATGCCGAACGTGACCGTGCTGCACGGCTATACCCGCGATTCCCGCGGATCCGATGTGCCGGCCCGGTTCACCGGTGACCTCGCGACCGCCGCCGATGCGGTGTATGTCTGCGGACCGCCGTCGCTCGTCGACGCGGTGCGTGAGGTCCGCCCGGACGCCGAGTGCGAAAGCTTCGTCCCACCGGTGTTCACCGCCGGTGAGTCCAGCGGCGGCACAGTACGATTCGCCGCCGCCGGCGTCGAGGTCGTCGACGACGGGCGACCACTGCTCGAACAGGCCGAGGGTGCGGGCCTGACCCCGGAGAGCGGGTGCCGGATGGGCATCTGCTTCTCCTGCACCCGCCGCAAGACCAGTGGCGCCGTCCGCAACGTCGTCACCGGTGCCGTGTCGTCCACCGAAGCCGAGGACGTGCAGATCTGCGTGTCCGCGCCCGTCGGTGATGTCGACATCGACCTGTAACCGCTCAACTCCCGCCGAAATTGCATTCCAGCAGAGGACGTTCGAGAAGAACTCTGCTCAGGCGCAATCTCGACCCAGAGAGGACATCATGACGCAAGTACTGGACAACGCACCGCAGCAGGGCATCTCGAAGACGGTCGCAGGAAAGACCGTCACCCTGACCGCCGAGCAGCTCGACGCGTTCGGCAGGGAACTCGACGCGCTGAAGGACACGGTCATCGCCGACCTCGGCGAGCGCGACGCCACCTACATCCGCCGGATGATCAAGGCGCAGCGCGGACTCGAGATCGGCGGCCGCGCACTGCTGTTCGGTGGCATCTTCCCGCCGTTCTGGCTCGCAGGAACCACCATGCTCGGCCTGTCGAAGATCATCGACAACATGGAGATCGGCCACAACGTCATGCATGGCCAGTACGACTGGATGGGCGATCCGGCCATCTCCAGCAAGGGCTTCGAATGGGATACCGCATGCCCGGCCGACCAGTGGCGGCACTCGCACAACTACATGCACCACACCTACACCAACATCGTCGGCCTGGACCGCGACATCGGCTACGGCATCCTGCGGATGAGCTCCGACCAGAAATGGCGCCCGTACTACCTCGGCAACCCGATCTATGCGTTCCTGCTGATGGTGCTGTTCCAGTACGGGGTCGCACTGCACGAGATGGAGAGCGAAAAGATCGCCGCGGGCGAGATCACGCTCACCGACAAGCGCGAGATCCTGCGCGAGATCTGGGCCAAGACCAAACGGCAGACGCTCAAGGACTACGTCGCGTTCCCGCTGCTCGCCGGTCCGTTCGCGCCGTGGGTGGCCGCCGGCAACCTGACCGCGAACCTGATGCGCAACGTATGGTCGTACATGATCATCTTCTGCGGGCACTTCCCCGAAGACGTGCAGGAGTTCTCGATCGAGGAGACCAAAGCCGAGACCCGCGGCCAGTGGTACTTCCGCCAGGTGCTCGGATCGGCAAACCTCGACGGCGGCAAGCTGTTTCACATCCTGTCCGGCAACCTGTCCTTCCAGATCGAACACCACCTGTTCCCGGACATCCCGGCGTTCCGGCACGCGGAGATCGCACCGAAGGTGCGTGAGATCTGCGAACGCTACGGTGTGCCCTACAACACCGGTCCGTTGCCGCATCAGTTCGCGACCGTGGTGCGCAAGATCTTCAAGTTCGCGCTTCCGTTCTGACGCCGATACCGGCTACCCGGTAGGCGAGGTTTCTCGTCATCGGCAATGACGCCGCCGTAGCTGGCGCGAAAGGCTCTCCCTAGCGATAAAAATCGTGGCAGGCGCAAGGGAGGACCGTCATGCAGTTGTTCAGGCCGATGAGCACCGGCATCGCGACGATGACGGCGGCCGCGGTGCTGGCGTCGGTCGCACTGGTCGGCCACGGTGCCACCTCCCACGCCGATCCCGGGGTGCAGGCCAAGCCCACCGTGGTGCTGGTGCACGGCGCGTGGGCCGGCACGTCGAGCTGGGACGGTGAGGCGTCGGCCCTGCGGGCGGACGGCTACCCCGTGCGGGCCATCGCCAACCCGCTGCGCAACCTGACCACCGACGCCGCCGAAGTCGCGTCGTTCGTCCGCACCGTCGACGGCCCCGTCGTCCTGGTCGGACATTCCTACGGAGGCGCGGTGATCACCGAGGCCGCCGCCGGCCTGCCCAACGTCAAGGCGCTGGTCTACGTCGACGCGGCCGCACCCGAGGCCGGGGAGACCAACGGCTCACTGTCCGGCGCGGATTCGGTGCTCAAGCGCCTACCGGACAGCGCGTTGTTCGACACGGTGAAAACCGCCGACGGCGGCACCGACCTCTATCTCCGCCAGGACGTGTTCGTCCACCACTTCGCCAACGACCTGCCCGCCGAACAGGCCACCGAGCTGTGGGCATCGCAGCGCGCCGCGGCCACCGCGGCGTTCGACACCCCGGCCACCGCGGCGGCCTGGCACGACATCCCGTCGTGGTACTTCATCAGCAGCGGCGACCAGATCATCACCCCGACGTCGGAGCGCGCGATGGCCGACCGCGCCGGGTCGCACGTCACCGAGTTCCCCGGCGGATCCCACCTGACCCTGATCAGCCATCCGGAGGCTGTGACGGAGGTCATCGAATCCGCGGCGCGATCGGTCGCCTGAGCCGGGACGTAGGTCTTGTGGCGCGACCCGCCGCATGGTGAGGTGTCCGAGGTTGGGACCTCTGTGCGGAAGGAAAACGTTCATGCGTGCTGCGTTGGCGGCGATTTCGGTGGTGGCGGCTGGTGCCCTGAGTGGGATGGGTGTGGCGTGGGCGCAGCCCCCGGTGCCCAGCGCGGGGGAGTTGACCGCCGAGCTGCAGCAGGTCCTCAACACCGGCACCCCCACCGAGGTGCGCGCGGCCAAGCTGGCCGGCGGCGAGGCCGCGGTGCCGACCGCGGACAACATCGCCAACCGCCTCAACACCTACAGCGGCATGATCAACTGGCGGGTGGAGAACCCGGTGCTCAACGGCGACCAGCTCGACGCCCAGATCGCGGTGACCATCCCGATCTGGGGAACCAAGACGCACAACATCTACTGGGTCGACGAGGGTGGTACCTGGAAGCTGTCGAACCCGTCGGCATGCGTGATCGCACGTGACGTAGCAGGTGTGGACTGCACCGTCTAGTTCGGCCCGCGCCGAAATTGCATTCCAGCAGGGCGTTACTCGAACTTTTGCTTCCTGGATGCAGTCTCGGCGCGGAATCTCGCTGAATACGCGTACGACGGGATCTGAATCGGGCCGTGCCAACCGCGGGTGCGCATGGCCTGGCTCAGTGTCTGGATGACCGCGACGGGATCGTCCTCTTTGACGACCGCCGTGACATGCCAGCCCAGGCGGCGAAGTTCCGGCATGACGCGGCGGTCCTTGAGGTACTGCCCACGGTCGGACTGGTGCTGGTCGCCGTCGTACTCGAGCGCGACTTGGAACTTCTCCCAGCCGAAATCGAGAAAACGGACGTGGCGGCCGTCGTGGTCGACGACGGGGATCTGGGTGCGCGGCGTCGGGAATCCCGCGTCGAGGATCACCTTGCGCCAACAGGATTCGCGGGGCGACTCGGCGCCGCCGTCGACGAACGGCAGGACGGCCTTGAGGCGGGCGACGCCTCGGGCGCCCTTGTAGCGCTTGGCCAGCAGTAGCACGTCGTCGATCGAATAGGGACGACTCGCCATCAGGGCGTCAAGGCGGGCCAACGCGTCGTATTCGGGACGGTATCGGCCGAGATCGAAGGCGGTGCGCGACGGCGTCGTGACCGGGATTCCGCCCACCTGCTGCCATTCGTCGGGTGCGATGCGCTCGTTGCGGGCAAGGATTCCCTTCGGTGCGCGCGGGCAGTGGTAGATCAGTTCGATGTCGATGTCGGCACTGATCCACTTCGATCCGTGCACCGCCGCGGCCGCCAGTCCGGAGACGATCCCGCCCCGTTTGGAGTAGAGCCACGCTGCCTCGGTGCGATCACGCAACGTCGGCGCCGGGAGTCGTGGCGCGTGCACATTGGTGTAGATCGGACGGTAGAAACGCTGGAGTTCGTATCGAGTGACGGCACCGTTGGCGATCGCTTCGGTGCCGATGATGATGTGTCCCATGGCCGAATCGTCGGCGCGGGTTCCGACGGATCAGCGGCGCTATCGGCGGTTATCCCCAACCCCACCGTCGAGATTGCGTCTGTGCAGAGATCTACTCGAACTTCTTCTGCTGGAACGCAATTTCGGCGGGAGGAGGCCAGCTCAGCGCTGGCAGGTCGGGCACCAGTAGGTGACCCGCTCGGTGAACTTGTCCGTCTCGATCCGGGTGCCGCAGCGGCGGCAGGGGAGTCCTGCGCGGCCGTACACCCAGACGTCCTGGCCGGGCCGGGTGTTGCCGGTGGTCGTGCGGTTCACCCGTAACCGGTTGAGCCACAACATCTGCTGGGCCCGGTGGGCGACCCGCAGCGGATCGGTCAGCTCGCGCACCGGGGTACCCGGTCGCAGCCCGAACACGAAGCTCAGCTCGTTGGCGAACACGTTGCCGACCCCGGCCATCACCCGCTGATCGAGCAGCGTCTCGGCCAGCGGGCGGTCGGGGTCGGCCATCAGGTTGACTGCCGCGACCTCCGCCGACCAGTCCTCGCCGAGCAGATCCGGACCGAGGTGGGCCACCGCATCCATATCGGTCGCCCGGTCCAAGACCTCCAGCACGCCCAGGTCGACCCCGGAGGTCCGGGACGTCGCCGTCTCCAACACGATTCGGATCTTGTAGGCCGGTACCCGGACACGACCGATCACCCACGCACCGTCCATCTTCAGATGCGAATGGATACTGGCCTGCCCGACCCGGATGAACAGATGCTTACCGCGGCTGAGCACCTCGTCGACCACCTGCCCGCTCAGATCCACCGCCGCATAGCGCGGGACGCGGATATCGCAGCGCGTCAGCTCCCGGCCGGCCAGCGCCTCGCGCAGCTTGGCCGCCGTCCGGTAGACGGTGTCGCCCTCGGGCATCAGCGCAACCGCAGCCCGCGCGGCGTACGCGAGAACCCGGCCGTGACCAGCGCGTCGACCGTCACCGACTCCCGCGCCTCCAGCACCGGGACGCCGTCGACGCGTTCCACCAGCAGCGCCGGAACCCGTTGCCGCGGCACCATTTCGGCCAGCGAAGCCGCGGCGGCGTTCGACGTCTCCGGGTCGGTGGTGAAGCTCAGCAGCGACCGCCCACCCCGCTCGACGAACCACACCAGTGCACCGTCGACGAGCACCACCAGCGCACCTGCCTTGCGTCCGGGCCGGTGCGCGGTGTCACCGTCGGCACCTCGGGACGGCCACGGCAGCGCCGCACCGTACGGGTTCGCGGGGTCGGTCGCCGCCAACGCCAGCGCGCGCAGCGTCTGCTGCTTGTCGTCGATGCTGTCGGCGTGGCTGCGCAACCGGTCGACGGTGCTGGCGGTCGCGAACTGGGCGCCGCCGAGGGATTCGACGAAATACCCGCGCTGACAGCGACCCGCCTCCTCCATCGTGGTCAGCACCTTGTACATCGACGCGAACCCGCCCGGGATGTTCCCACGGAAATTCTCACTGGCCACCGCGCCCTTGGTCAGCACGCCGTGGCGGGCCAGCAGTTGGTCGGCCTGATAGTGCGCCCGCACCGTGGTGTCCACTTCGGCGACCGGCAGTGCCGACCACCGGCCGGCCACCGTGGGATCGGTGTCGCGGTGCGCGCTGAGGCTGGTGGTGCTCAGGCTGTAGCGGCTCAACCGCGGGGCGCGCCGGTGCCGGTGGGCCGGTGCGGCCGCACGCCTGCCGCCCGGGCCCTTCGATCCGGCGAGCAGCGCCCGCACCGGGGCGAAGGTGTCGCCACCGACGTATCCGGCCCAGATCAACTGCCACAGAGCGTTTTTCAACGACTCGGCGGATACCCCGTCGATGCTGATCTGGCGGAAGAAATACGCGCCGCCCCCGGACAGGGCCGCGAGGATCTGGTGATGAACGTCGGTCAGTTCGAGTTCACCGGGCGGGGCCAGTGACAGCGGGGCGGTGTCGGCGGGATGGAACGACACCCAGCCGTCGGCGCCGGACAACGATCCGGCGCCGGCCCAGAGCAGCTCACCGGAGGCGAGGAGCTCGTCGAGCATGCCGGGCTGGTAGTCGCGGACCCGCTGCCCGAAGATCAGCGGCTCGACCGCCGAGGCAGGCACCGGCACGCCGGCCAGCTGGTCGATCACCGCGGCGAGCCCGTCGACGCCGGACACCGCATCCGCGCCGACCATCTGCCACGATGGCAGGAACCGCCCGAACGCCGCGGTGCTGACGGGCTCGATCTGGGCGCGCAGCGCCGCCAACGACCGGCGCCGCAGAATCCGCAGCACCTCGGCGTCACACCACTGCTCGACACCGCCGGAATCGGTGGGCACATCGGTGAATTCGCCGCGCACCAGTTTCCCGTCGGCGGCCAGCCGGCCCAGCACGTCCGCGGCGACGCGGAGCCCCAGCCCGAACCGGGTGGCGGCGTCGGCGGTGGTGAACGGCCCCCGGGTGCGCGCGAACCGCGACAGCAATTCGCCGAGCGGGTCGACGACCGGCTCCAGGAACGCGATCGGCACCCCGACCGGCACCGCCACCCCGACCCCGTCGCGCAGCCGCCCGATGTCCTCGATCGCCGCCCACCACGTCGTCCCGGCATACGACACCGTCAGCACCCGCTTGGCTGTCAGCAGCCCTTCGAGCCAGCCGCCGACGTCGGATTGCACGCAACGCTCGCCGATCTCGTCGGCGGTCAGCGGCCCGAGCAGCCGCAACAGGTCCGCCACCCCTTCGGCGTCGCGCACGGCGCGCTCGGGGGTCAGATGCTGCAGCTGGCGGGTGGTGTTCGCGATGACGTCCGCGTCGAGCAGCTCGCGCAGCTCGACCCGGCCCAGCAGTTCGGCGAGTAGCGTCGGGTCCAAAGCCAGTGCGGCGGCGCGGCGTTCGGCCAGCGGGCTGTCGCCCTCGTACATGAACGCGCCGACGTAGCCGAACAGCAGCGACGCCGCGAACGGTGACGGTGTCGCGGTCTCGACCTCCAGCAGACGGACCCGGCGCTGGGCGATCCGGCCCATCAACGCGGTCAGCGTCGGCACGTCGTAGACGTCCTGCAGGCATTCCCGGACCGCCTCCAGCACGATCGGGAAGTCGGGGTAGTTGCGCGCCACGTCAAGCAGCTGGGCGGCCCTTTGACGTTGATGCCACAGCGGGGAGCGTTTGCCCGGATGCCGGCGGGGCAGTAGCAGCGCGCGGGCCGCGCACTCGCGGAATCGGGACGCGAACAACGCCGAACCGCTGACCTCGGTGGTGACCAGCGGTTCGATCTCGTCGGCGTCGAACACGAAGATGTCCGCACCGGGGGCGACGTCGTCGGTGTCGGGCAGTCGCACGATGATGCCGTCGTCGGAGGCGGTCGGTTTCTCGTCGATGCCGTAGCGCTCGTAGAGCCGCTTGCCCACCGCGAGCGCCAGCGGCCCGTGCACCCGAAGCCCGTACGGGGAGTGCAGGATCACCCGCCAATCGCCGAGCTCGTCGCGGAACCGCTCCACCACCAGCGTGGTGTCCGACGGCACCGCCGCAGTGGCCTCACGCTGTTCGGAGATCAGCTGCCACAGATTGTCGGTGGCGAAGTCGTCGAATCCGACCTCTTTGCAGCGGGATTCGAATGCCGGGCGATCCAGCCGGGCCAGTTCGCCGTTGAACGCGCCGATCGCGGCGCCCAGCTCGGCGGGCCGCCCCACCCCGTCGCCGCGCCAGAACGGCAGCCGTGCGGGCTCGCCCGGGGCGGGGATCACCAGCACCCGGTCGTGGGTGATCTCGGTGATGCGCCAGCTGGTGGCACCGAGGGAGATGACATCGCCGGGGCGGGACTCGTAGACCATCTCCTCGTCGAGTTCACCGACTCGCGAGGGCTTTTCGGAGTCCGCGCTGGACGCCAGGAACACCGTGAACAGGCCCCGGTCCGGGATCGCCCCGCCGGAGGTGACGGCCAGCCGCTGCGCGCCGGGACGGGCCGTCAGCGTGCCGTTGTCGCGGTCGTAGACGATGCGGGGCCGCAACTCGGCGAACTCGGTCGACGGGTACTTGCCCGACAGCAGATCCAGCGTCGCCTCGAACGCGCTGCGCGGCAGCGTCGCGAACGGCGCGCTGCGGCGCACGGTGTCGAACCACGCGTCGGCGTTGATCGGCTCCAGCGCCGCGGCCGCAACCGTGTGCTGGGCGAGCACGTCGAGCGGATTGGCCGGCACCCGCATCGTCTCGATCTGGCCGGCCAGCATCCGCTGCACACTGACCGCGCACCCGATCAGGTCGGTGCGGTGTTTCGGGAACAACACGCCCTGGCTGATCTCACCGACCTGGTGGCCCGCCCGGCCCACCCGCTGCAGACCGCTGGCCACCGACGGCGGGGTCTCCACCTGGATGACCAGATCGACCGCGCCCATGTCGATTCCGAGTTCCAGGCTGGAGGTCGCGACCACCGCCTTGAGCCGCCCGCTCTTGAGCGCGTCCTCGACGTCGGCGCGGGCCTCCTTGCTGACCGACCCGTGGTGCGCGCGGGCGAGCACCGGCTCGGCGCCGAAGGTCTGACCGCTGCCCATCAGATGCGCGGGCGCGCCGCCGGCCACCCCCGGATTGTGGCTGCCCAGCTCGATCCCGGTGCGTTCGGCGTGGATCTCGTTGATGCGGGCGGTCAACCGCTCCGCGAGGCGGCGCGAGTTGGCGAACACGATCGAGGAGTTGTGCGCCTCGATCAGGTCGACGATGCGTTCCTCGACGTCGGGCCAGATCGAGTTGTTCTCCAGATTGGCCATGTCGGGCACCGGCACCTGGACCGTCAGGTCGAACGTCTTGGCCGCCGGCGGCGCGACGATCGTGGTCGGGGAGGCCCCGGACAGGAAGCGCGCCACCTCCTCGGGCGGGCGCACCGTGGCCGACAGCCCGATCCGCTGCGCCGGTGTGGCCAGCATCGCGTCGAGCCGTTCCAGCGACACCGCCAGGTGCGCGCCGCGCTTGGTCCCCGCGACGGCGTGCACCTCGTCGACGATCACCGTCTGCACGTCGGCGAGACTGTCGCGCGCGGCCGAGGTGAGCATCAGGAACAGCGACTCCGGCGTGGTGATCAGGATGTCGGGCGGCTTGCTGATCAGTTCGCGCCGCTTGCTCGGCGTGGTGTCGCCCGAGCGCACGCCGACGCTGATCGACGGTGGCGCCTCACCGTTGCGTTCGGCGATGCGCGAGATCCCGGTCAGCGGGGTGCGCAGGTTGCGTTCCACGTCGACGGCCAGCGCCTTCAGCGGCGACACGTACAGCACCCGGGTGGTGGGCTTGTCGCGTGGCTCACGGGCCAGCCCGTCGATCGCCCACAGGAACGCCGCGAGCGTCTTACCCGACCCGGTGGGTGCGATGACCAGCGTGTTCTCCCCAGCGGCGATGGCGTTCCAGGCCTGTGCCTGAGCCGGGGTGGGTTCGACGAAGGTGCCCGCGAACCATTCACGCGTCAGCGCGCTGAAGCGTGACAGCGGATCGGTCTTCGCGGGCATCTGTCCATGGTGCCTGCAACCCCCGACAAGTCGGCCGGAGCAGGCAGAAAGGGGGCCCGGGGATCCCCGAGAATGAGGCCTGGGGTCACGCCGGACGGCGTGGCTGCTAGGGACAGCCGAGGCCGGCCTGACCCCAGGCGAGGCCGACACTACTCGCGCCGGGCTCCCCGCAAGCGGTTTGCAGCAAAGTTCCGGCGAGGGGTTTCGGCCGCGCACCGCGGGGAGCCCGAATTTCGGCATCGGCGCCGGTGAGCGGCTTAGGATCGGCGGGTGCCTACTCCAACCATGCGTCCTCCAACCATGCGTCGCGCACTCGCCGCCGCCGTCGGTGCCGCGGGTGTCCTGCTGGCCGCCGTCGTCCCTGCCCAGGCCCAGCCGACGGCGCCGAACTGCACGGCCGCCGACCTGGCCGGCGTCGCCACCGGCGTCTCCGCAGCCACCTCGGCGTATCTGTTCACCCACCCGCCGGTCAACGACTTCTTCACATCCCTGTTCGGCAAGGACCGCGAACAGAAGAAGGCCGAGGTGATCGCGTTCATGGACGCCAACCCGCAGGTCGCGGCCGAACTGCGCGGCATCCGTCAGCCGATGAAGGACTTCCGGCACCGCTGCGGCTACGGCCACGGCCCGCAGCAGGAGCACCGCGAGCCCGGGAGCTGAGCTCAGCGCCGCTGCGGGGCCAGCGCGTCGGCGAGGGTCGCCGGAATCCCCGGCACCCTCCCGAGCGCGTCCATCAGCGTGTGCGCGCACAGGTCGGCGATGAAGTCCGCGTCCAGTGACGTGTCGACCAGACGCTGACGGCACATCTCGAACGTGAATGCCAGCCAGCCGTACACGGCAGCACGCAGATCCCGCTCGACCTTGCCGTCGAGTCCGTCGATGCCTGCGGTGACCCGGTCGATGATGCGGTTGGCCTGCCGGTCGTTGTCGATGTCCTCGATCCCGCGCAACACCGGATCGACCCGGGCCATGCTCATGTAGGCCGCCCACGCGCCGTGCGGGTGCTGCTCGTCGTAGTGCAGGTAGGCGAGCACGCCGGCGCGGACCTGGTCGAACAGCGACTCGCCGGGTACGGCCGGGGTGTTTGTGGCCTCGAAGAGCCGCTCACCCTCGGCGCGCACGACCGCGGCGAAGAACGCCCGCTTGTCCGGGAAGTAGTGATACATCAGCGCCCGGGACACCCCGGCGCGCTCGGCGATCTCGTCGATGCGGACCTCGTCGTACGGCCGCTGCCCGAACACCTCGGCCCCGAGCGCCAGCAGTTCGTTGCGGCGATCGTCGGGGGATAGGCGCCGACGTGCTTCAGCCATGCTGCGCATTATACTCAACACATGTACAACAGTGGCCGCGGGCCTGACGTCGACCTGGCGAGCGCGCGTGTCTGTACGGTAACTCGCCGCGTCGTCCGTGCACTCGCCGCGCCCTCGCCGCGGCTCAGTGTGACCGTAGTGTCCGCTGGTAACGGCGCATCCCGACGATCCAGCGGTCGTAGTCACCGCCTTTGCGTCGGTACATCTCCAGCAGTTCGGCATGCGGCAGCACCAGGAACTGGCCGTCGCGGATCGCGTCGACGGTCACCGTCGCGACATCGGCCGCGCTGATCACCTTCGCCGACTGCTCGATCGACGCGGTGCTGAGCTTCGCCTGCGGCTCGTCGATACCCCGGATCGTCTGCAGCAGAGGGGTTTCCACGCCGAGCGGGCATACGCAGCTGACACCGATGCCGTCGTCGCCGTAGGTGATCGCCAGCCACTCGGCAAAGCCGACCGCGGCATGCTTGCTCACCGCGTATCCGGCGGCGCCCAGCTGGGTGAGTAGTCCGGCCGCCGACGCGACGGAGACGAAGTAGCCGAAACCCCTTGCCTGCCAACCCGGTACCAGCAGCCGCGCCGCCCTGATATGGGCCCGCAGGTTGACGTCGAGGATGACGTCCCAGTCGGATTCCGTTCCGAGGCCGGGCTTTCCGATCACCCCGGCGTTGGCGACGTAGATGTCCACCGGCGTGAACTCGCGCTCGGCGAGCGCGATCAGCGCTTCGATGTCGGCGACGTCCGACGCGTCGGCGCGCAGTGCGGCGGCGGAGCCCCCGGCATCGTGGATCGTCGCGGCCGTCGACTGGGCGCCGGCTTCGTCGAGGTCGCCGACGACGACGCTGACTCCGCGCGATGCGAGCTCGGTCGCGACGGCGGCCCCGATTCCCGATGCCGCGCCGGTGACGACCGCTGTCTTGCCTGCTAGGTCCATGCCCCGAGTCTGCCGTGAGCGTGCGCAAAGTGGCCCGAAAAGACGGCGTGTCGGCCGCAGACTCGCACGCTCGCGACAGGGCGTGGGGGCTCAGCCGAAGTGGACGCCCTGGGCCAGCGGCAACTCGGTCGAGTAGTTCACCGTGTTCGTCGCGCGGCGCATGTAGGCCTTCCACGCATCCGAGCCGGACTCGCGGCCGCCGCCGGTCTCCTTCTCGCCGCCGAACGCGCCGCCGATCTCGGCACCGGACGTCCCGATGTTGACGTTGGCGATGCCGCAGTCCGAGCCGTCGGCGGCCAGGAAACGCTCGGCCTCCCGCATGTCCAGTGTGAAGATCGACGACGAAAGGCCCTGCGGCACCGCATTGTTCAACGCGATCGCCTCGTCGAGGGTCTCATAGGTCAACACGTAGAGGATCGGCGCGAACGTCTCCTGATGTACCACCGCGCTCTGCGACGGCATCCGCACCACCGCGGGCGTCACGTAGAACGCGCCCTCTTCGACCTGTGAGCCGACGTCGACGCGCTCCCCGCCGATCACCTCGCCGCCTTCGGCTTGTGCCTGCTGCAGCGCGCCGACCATGTCCCGGTAGGACGCGGTGTGGATGAGCGGCCCGACCAGCGTGCGCTCGTCGAACGGGTCGCCGACCGGCAGTTGCCGATAGGCCGCGGTGATCCGCGAGACCAGCTCATCGGCGATCGACGAGTGCACGATCAACCGCCGCAGCGTGGTGCACCGCTGGCCGGCGGTGCCGGCCGCCGAGAACACGATGCCGCGCACCGCGAGATCCAGATCCGCCGCGGGCGTCACGATCGCCGCGTTGTTGCCGCCGAGCTCGAGCAGCACCCGGCCGAAGCGGGACGCCACCCGCGGGCCGACCTCACGGCCCATCCGCACCGACCCGGTCGCCGACACCAGCGCGACCCGCGGATCGTCGACCAGCTTCTCGCCGACCTCGCGTTCGCCGAGCACCAACCGGCCGACGGCCGCGGGGGCGCCGACGTCCGTGGCCGCGCGCTCCAGCAGCGCCTGACACGCCAGGGCCGTCAGCGGGGTCAGTTCCGACGGCTTCCACACCACGGTGTCGCCGCACACCAGCGCCACCGCGGTGTTCCACGCCCACACCGCGACCGGGAAGTTGAACGCGGTGATCACGCCGACCACGCCGAGGGGGTGCCAGTTCTCCATCAGCCGGTGGCCGGGCCGCTCGGAGGCGATGGTGCGGCCGTAGAGCTGCCGCGACAGCCCGACCGCGAACTCGCAGATGTCGATCATCTCCTGCACCTCGCCGAGCGCCTCGGAGGTGATCTTGCCGGCCTCGATCGTCACCAACGACGCCAGC
This sequence comes from Mycolicibacterium parafortuitum, assembly GCF_002086815.1. Classification (GTDB taxonomy): domain Bacteria; phylum Actinomycetota; class Actinomycetes; order Mycobacteriales; family Mycobacteriaceae; genus Mycobacterium; species Mycobacterium parafortuitum. Next base: position 215,641 of record NZ_MVID01000006.1, on the reverse strand, counting down.
GCGGCCTTGTGCTCGACGAGCAGTTGCCCCAGCCGGCCCACCAGCGCTCCGCGCACCGGTGCCGGCGTCACCCGCCACTGCGAGAACGCCTGCGCCGCCTCGCTGATCGCCGCGTCCACCTCCGCAACCGACGACGGCGCGACGGTGAACAGCACATCCCCGGTGATCGGGGTGCTGGCCGCCAGCCCGCCGTCGCCGGGTTCACCCAGCGGGACGGTGGAGCCGACGGCGGCGAGTGCGTCGCGTACCTGCGCGCGCAGCGCGTCGGCGGTGGGCAGTTTGGACAGAACGGTGGTCATGAGCGCGCGACTTTCTCGTAGAGGTCGTAAGGGTCGTGGATGTAGTGGTCGATCTGGCCGGCCATCCAGTCCTGGGAGTAGTCGGTGGTGTCTCCACCTTCCACCGCCGAAGCGTCGGAGTCGAGATTCGAGCGGAAGATCCCGGCCGCCGAGGCCGGCAGGAAATCCTCGTAGACAACGGGTCTGGCCGGGTCGCCGTCGACGTAGTAGCCCAGCCCGGCGGCGGCCATTTCGGCGTCGGTCGCCGGGAAGTGGTCGTGCCACACCGCGGCCGGGTCCGGTGCGGCCATCGCCGCGTCGAACCGGGCCCGTCCGGCGGGGGTGAGCGCCACTCCGCGCTGCTCCACCTCGCCGAAGCGCACCCGCAGCGTGCCGTCCGACACCTGCCCGGTGGGGGAGCGGAACCGTCGAGGTTCGGCGAGCGCCCGAAACGACGTCTGCCGCAACAACACTTGCGGACCGTCAACCCGGGGCGGGCCCTGGATGTGGTCGATCATGGTGATCCCGCGCTCGGTCATCGCACGTTGCAGTTCGTCGATGTCGAGGACGCGGGGGGTCAGATGGTTGATGTGCGTCGACGTCACCCCGGCGATGTCGGCCGCGACCGCTGACACCGCTGAGAGCTCGTCGTACCAGGCCCGGTCGATCGGTTCGCGGGACAGCGCGAACGCCGATACCGCGGCGGCGACGAAGTCCGCGGCCTCGTCGACCGGACATCCGCCCGCGGCGGCGATCCGCCGGGCCGCCGCGATCAGCGCCGGATCGAACAGTTGCCGATCCTCGACGAAGCGCTGGACCCGCCCGCGCAGGTCCGCGCTGAAGAAGCGGTCGTCGGCAGCGGTCAGCATCGAGGTGAACACCCGAAACGGGTTGCGGGCCAGCTCATCCGGTTCGACGGGGCGGAACGCGGTGGACACCACCGGGATCGGGGAGGCGGCCTCGCGCAGATCATAGAAACCGACGGGGGACATACCGAACGCCGAGAACAGCGCGGCGACCTGGGCCAGTTCGGCGGGGCTGCCGACGCGGATGGCGCCGTGCCGTTCGGCGGTCACCCGCTCCAGCGAGCCGAGCCGCAGCTCGCCGGTATGGGCTCGGTTCACCTCGGAGCTGACCTCGACCAGGGTGTGATATGCCGGCACCTCGGCGCCGTACATCTGGGACAGGCCCGCGGCGAATTGTGCGCGTAACTGCCATATTTCGATGCGGCTACTCATCGGCGCTCCGATACAGTTCGGCCATGACAGTTCCGGACGACCCCCAACGCGCGCCCGCCCGCGGGTACGTGCCGCTCGACGAGATCGACCGCGTGCTGGCACGTGAACTCGTCGCCGACGGTCGTGCCACGCTCGCGCACCTGGCGGCGACGGCCGGGCTGTCGGTGTCGGCGGTGCAGACGCGGGTGCGGCGGCTGGAATCGCGGGGCGTGGTCCGGGGATACACGGCGCGCATCGACCCTGAAGCCGTCGGCAGCATGTTGTCCGCGTTCGTCGCGATCACCCCTCTCGACCCCTCTCAACCCGATGATGCCCCCGCGCGGCTGGAACAGATCCCCGAAATCGAGGCGTGCTATTCGGTGGCTGGTGAGGACAACTACATGCTGCTCGTCCACGTCGAGTCGGCGCGGGCGCTGGAACACCTGCTCCAGAAGATCCGTACCGCCGCGAACGTCAAGACGCGCAGCACGATCATCCTACAGAAATTTTACGGCGATAGACGCCATATACCGGACTAATTACTGCACTAGGGCGCTGCGACGGAAAGTTTGCGGGGCGCGGTCGTGATTCGGTGTGGCGGGCCTGTCAGCTCGACGCCTTCTTCGCCGGCGCCTTTTTCGCGGGTGATTTCTTCGCGGGAGCCTTCTTGGCTGCCGCCTTCTTCGCAGGAGCCTTCTTCGCCGCCGCTTTCTTGGCGGGGGCCTTCTTGGCCGGGGCTGAGCTGACCGCGGCCTTCGCCGGGGTCGTCTCGACCGCGGGCGCGCGCGCCGGCCGTTGCTCCTCGCCGGCAGGCTTGTCGCCGAAATGCCGCGAAACCACCGCCTGCCCGACACCGATGGCGGCCGCGACGGGCCACTCGATCGCGCCGAGCGCGACCAGTCCGCCGAGCACGCCGTAGAACGCGAGCTGGTCCGGGGGCGGAACCGTGATTCGCCCGACCAACGGGAGCCGGACCGCGAACCCCTGCGCCTGCTTGACCGCGTCCGAGGCGTCCCGATGGGACGCGGCAAAAGATCGTGCCTTATCGAACATTTCGCACCCCGTTCAACTGAAGGTCTTCGGATTGTCCCACTTCCGGCGCTACCTTTCGGTCGTGTCCGACGTTTCTCGCAGCTCCGGTCCTGAGGCGCTAATCGCCGCCGGGGTCTGGCTGCTGACCCCGCCGATCCGTTCCGTTTACGCCGTCCTCGTCCAGGTCGGCTTCGTCGTCATCGACGACCGCAACTGAGTCCCCGAAGTCGGTGAGGCGTTGCCGCACCGCGTCGGTGGCGTGGCTGAGCAATCCCGGAGCCGCCTTCGACAGAAGCGTCGCCCCGGCCGTGGCGGTGAACGCCTGACCCCATCCGACGGGGCCCACCGGTGTGCAGCCGAACACCTGGCTCAGCCCGGGGATGCTGATGATCCCGGCCAAGGTGGCGAAGGATCCGACTGCGGTGACGACGACCAGCGGGCTGCGCGAGTCGACCAGGGTCTGGGCCAGTTGTGTCGACACCAAGCCGATCAGCGCGACGGTCGACGCGCGTTGGCGGGTTCCGGTCACGCTCGCCATGGCCCAGGCCGCGCTGGCCCCGGCCGTGGTGGCGGCGCCGCGGACGCCGATCGCCCGCCACATGGCGGCCTCGTCGAGATCCACCTCGCCGGTGGTGTCGGTCTGCGGGCTGACGGCCAGTGCCGCGGCCGGCAACGCGTCGGTGAGCATGTTGACCAACAGCATCTGCCGGGCGTTGAGCACCGAACGTCCGGTGAGCACGCTGGTGATGAGGGCGAACGCGATCTCCCCGGTATTGCCGCCCAGCAGCAGCGACACCGCCGACTGGACGCGGCGCCACAACTGTTTTCCTTCGTCGAGGGCGTCGAGCAAGGCCTCGATCCGCCCGTCCAGCAACACCACGTCCGCGGCGGTGCGGGCCGGGTCGCTGCCTCGGGCGGCGACCCCGACGCCGACGCTGGCCGCCCGGATCGCGGCGGCGTCGTTGGCGCCGTCGCCCACCATCGCTGTCACCAACCCGATGCGCTCCAGGGTCTGGACGACGTCGATCTTGTGCTCTGGTGACATCCGGGCGTAGACGATGTGCGTGGACACCGCGTCGGCGCGTTCCTCCGCCGACAGGTTCTCCCATTCGGTGCCGGTCATCACTTGCTCGGCGGTGACGTCGAGGCCGAGCTCGCCGGCGATCACCGTTGCGGTCAGCGGATGGTCGCCGGTGATCAGCCGGACCCCGATGCCGCGGCGGCCGAGCTCCGTGAGGACGCGGCGAGCGCTCTCGCGGGCGGTGTCGGCCAGCCCGAGCAGACCGATGAGGGTCAGCTCGGTCCGGCACAGCTCTTCGAAGGCCGCGGCATCGGCGGTCGCGGCCGCCGCCTGCTGCGGGGTGAGGTGGCGTTCGGCGACGGCGATGACCCGCAGCCCCTTGGCGGCCATCGCGTCGATGGCGGCGACCACCGGCCCGTTGGCGCGGGTCAGTGCGGATGCGAGCACCTCGGGGGCGCCCTTGATGGTGAGCCTCGTGCCGACGATCGCGGCCGCGAACGGCCGGCCCGCCTGAAAGGGCAGGAACGCGTCGCGCTCGACCGCTGTGGTGTGCGCGCCGTCCTCGTCCGGATGGACGGCGCGGCGGATCGCGTCGTCGGTGGCGTGGTGGGCGCGATGGCCGGGCCGGACGAAGATCGTGCTCAGTGCGGCCTCGAGTGTCTGCTCCTCGGAGAAGTCGTCCACCGGCGAGACCGCCTTGACGCGCAATCTGTTCTCGCTGAGTGTTCCGGTCTTGTCGAAGCACACCACGTCGAGGCGGGCCAGCGCTTCGATGGAGTTCGCGTTGCGCACCAGCACCGACTCGCTGGTGAGCCGCCGGGCCGCGGCCAACTGGGCCAGCGTGGCGACCAGTGGCAAGCCTTCTGGCACGGCAGCCACGGTCAACGCCACCGCGCTGGCGATCGCTTCCCGCACCGGTGTGCCGCGGGCCAGGCTGAGCAGTCCCACGAGCGCGCCGCTGCCGACGCTGAAGGGCAGCGCGCGCTTGGTGAGTCGGCTCAGCTGGCGCTGCAACCCGACCTCGCGGGACATCTCCGGGGCCATCGCCAACGCACGGCGCATCTCGGTCCGCGGCCCGACGGTGGTGACCACTGCGATCGCGGTGCCGGCCACCAGGGTGGTGCCCTCGTAGAGCATGCACGCCCGTTCGGCCAGCGGCGCGCCCGGCGTGGGATCGACCTGTTTGGGCACCGGCAGGGATTCGCCGGTCAGCGTCGATTCGTCGACCTCGACGTTGGCGGCCTCGACCAGACGCGCATCGGCGGGAACGACCTCGTCGGAGTGGACCTCGATGACGTCGCCGGGGCGGAGCCGGTTCGCGGCGACCTTCTCAGTTGCGCCGTCGCCGGACGGGCCGATCCGGCGTCGCGCGAGGGGCTCCTCGACGGCCATCAGCCGCCGCAGAATCCGCTCGGCGTGCAACTGCTGCTCGGCCGACAGCGCGGCGTTGGCCAGCAGCACGCCACCGACCAGCACGGCGTCCAGCGGTGAACCGAGCAGCGCGCTGGCCACCGCGCCGGTGGCCAGCAGCGGCGTGATCGGGTCAGCCAGATTCGCCCGCATCTCGGCGACGAAGTCGCGCGTCACATGCCACGTCCACGCGCCGGCGTTCCCGAGCGCGCGAACCGGGAGAATATCGATCAAACCGGTTGCGGGGGAAGGCAGTTCGTCCGGCGGGCGCGGTAGCAGGCGCTGCACCTCCGCGACCGGCATGGCGTGCCAGTCGTGCGTCGCGTCCGGTTCCGGCGGCGGATCCCGGAATACCTTGCTGCCCGTGGTGAACCCCGACCACAGTGCCGCGACCACGCCGACGCTCACCGATTCCGGACCGCTGCCCGGAACGCCGGGGACCAGCATCAGCGCGCCGAGTGCGGTCGCGGACACCGAAAGCCGGACCCCCTTGGCGCTGACGGCACGTGCGGCAGGCAGGGAATGCAGGATGCGCCAGATGGACAGCAGGTCGGGCACGAACACGTCGGCGCCCCACGGCGGCGCGGATCCGGGTCGTTCCAACCCGATCGTCAGATCCGTGTCCTGGTTCGCCGACATGTCGGCGGTCGTCACCAGCGCGACGGTGGCTCCGTCGGACTTCAACCCGGCGACCGCCGCGGCGAGAGCGTCATCGATCGAGCCGTTCACGGGGTAGAGCCGATCGAAACCCTGGGCCAGCGAGCGCAGGCCGTCGTCGGCGACCGAGACCACCCGCGGTTTGGTGCGCCGTGCCTCGGCCACCACGGCACTGGCGAAAGGATCACGGACCGGGCTTACCAAGGCTCTACCCGTCCTGCCCGCGCCCGGAATGGTGGAGAGCTTGTGCCAGCCGGCGCTCAGGCCACCGTCGTCCAGTGCGGCGCGCACCGCCGACCAGGCCTGGGTGCGTCGCGAATTATCCACTCCGACAATGCGGCTCACCATCAGCTCGCCGGTGTGGAGCACCCGGGGATCGATGACGATCGCGTCGAGCCGGTCCAGGTGCCGAAGTGCTCGCGAGCGGACGACGACGGCGTCGTGCCGGCCGGTCAGCCCGCGGGTCATCGCTGCGCCGAAGGCCTCACCGGCCGCGCGCGACGGTTTGGGCGCGGTCACCAGCGCGGCGCTGCCCGCGATCGTGGGGTTGCGGGTCAGCGCGCCGATGACCGCCGCCGCGGCCAGGCCCACCTCCCCGATACGAGCCGAATAGCGTTCTGCCGGACCATATTCCCATTCCAGGGTGCCGCGGTCGGGGAGACCGCCGTCGGGGGGATGGGCGGCCAGCCGCGGCTCATGGCGGCGCCAGGCCAGCCGGGCATCCCAGGCCTCGGCGCAGAGCAGCGTGCGGGTCGCGGCTTCGGCGGCCGCGGTCGTCGGCGAGGCGGTCAACGCCGAGGCCGCGGAATTGAGCAGGCTCAACAACAGATCTGTGCTGTCGCGGCCGAGTCGGCGTTCGAGCTGCCGGCGTAGCTGCGGGACGTTGGCGGCCATCGTCGGCACCACCGACAACAGTTCGGGACCTCTCGGAACGTGCAGGGCGTTTCCGGTCAGCGACAGGCCGAATCCGACCGCGGCGGCCAGCGCGCCCAGCGTGCGTGCCACCAGGAGCGCGTCGTCGCCGGGCAGTGTCAGAGGCCGGTGCCGGTCGCCGCAGGGCGCGGTCCGGGCACGTCGTTCCGCGGCGGCCACCACATTGGACAGATCCTCGGCCGGTCCCTCCGGCTCGGTGGTGACGATGATGCGCGCCACCGACCGGTTGATGTCGGCGTGCTTGACCCCGTCGACGGCCAGCACCGAGTCGAGGACCTCGTCGGCGATCGCGTCGGCGTCGGGGCCGGACAGGCCGCAGATCTCGATCCAGTGGTGCGAGTTGAGCCGACTCGAGCGCTTGGCCGGGTGGCCGCCGAGGGCCTCGACGGTGATCGCAGCCGCCGCCTGGACCGCCTCGGGGGCGACGGCCGCGGCATCCTGGACGAGGCCGGCGGCGGAGCGCACGGTCGAGGCTGCGCCCGCGGCGGCGTCGGTGACCAGGGTGGCGGCCGAGCCCGCGATGGTGCGGCCGGTGCCGACGGCGGCATTGCCGGCCAAAAGGGCAGCGCCGGTTGCCAATTGTGCTGCCCGCAATGAGGACCGGAGCAGCCCCATCACGACCGCCCCGCCATCGCGCTTCGCGTCATCTCGACCACCCCACCGTAAGACCAGATCACCGGTGATCGCCGGAAAGGCCGAGAAGTTTCGGATCGCTGCCGGGTTGGTCTGGCTCCAGGAGTTCGATAGTAGGCGCGCAAAACGGACGGTGACGGCGTCTTGAGCAGCCAGGTGACGGTTCAGGCAGTAAAAATACGGTCAGCGACGCTGCGAAGCGTAAATAATCCGTTAGGATCTCCATATGACCGCTACTATTCCGTCAATGGGCGTCTCGGGCTCCGCGCTGACCCCGGCCGACGTGCGCTCAGTGCTGGCGCGCAGCATCCTGGCCGACGGCCTTGACCTCGTCCTCGATCTGGAGCGGTCGCGCGGCTCGTCCCTCGTCGACGCCCGCACCGGCCGGTCGTACCTGGACATGTTCACGTTCTTCGCGTCCTCCGCGCTCGGTATGAACCATCCCGCGCTGGCCGACGACGACGCGTTCCGTGCCGAACTCGCCACGGCGGCACTGAACAAGCCCAGCAACTCCGACGTCTACACGGTCCCGATGGCCCGCTTCGTCGCGACCTTCGCCCGCGTCCTCGGCGATCCGGCGCTGCCGCACCTGTTCTTCGTCGACGGCGGCGCGCTGGCGGTCGAGAACGCCCTCAAGGTCGCCTTCGACTGGAAGAGCCGGTTCAACGAGGCCAACGGACGCGACCCGAAGCTGGGCGCCAAGGTGCTGCACCTGAAGGGCGCTTTTCACGGCCGCAGCGGATACACGATGTCGCTGACCAACACCGACCCGAACAAGGTCGCCCGGTTCCCGAAGTTCGACTGGCCGCGCATCGACGCGCCGTACCTGCGTGCCGGCGCCGATATCGAAGCGCTGGAAGCGGACTCGCTGCGCCAGGCGCGTGCGGCGTTCGAGGCCGACCCTCACGACATCGCGTGCTTCATCGCCGAACCGATCCAGGGTGAGGGTGGGGACCGGCACATGCGGCCTGAGTTCTTCGCCGCGATGCGGCAGCTGTGCGACGAGTTCGACGCGCTGCTGATCTTCGACGAGGTCCAGACCGGCTGCGGGATCACCGGAACCCCTTGGGCCTACCAGCAATTGGGGGTCCGGCCCGACGTGGTCGCGTTCGGCAAGAAGACCCAGGTGTGCGGTGTGATGGCCGGCAGCCGCGTCGACGAGATCGACGACAACGTCTTCCACGTCAGCTCGCGGATCAACTCCACCTGGGGCGGCAACCTGACCGACATGGTCCGCGCCCGCCGCATCCTCGAGGTCATCGAGGCCGACGGACTTCTCGGCAACGCCGCCGCGCGCGGACGGCATCTGCTCGACGGACTCGATGCGCTGGCCGCCGAATTCCCTGCGCTGGTGCGTGACGTCCGCGGCCGTGGCCTGATGTGCGCGTTCAGCATGCCGACTTCGGGTCAGCGCGACGAACTGCTGGCGCGTTTGTGGGACCGTGGCGTCATCATGCTCGGGTGCGGCACCGACAGTGTGCGGTTCCGTCCCGCGCTGACGGTCAGCGACGACGAGATCGACCGTGCGCTGGCCGCGGTGCGCGCCGTGCTCACGTCGACGGCCGGGTGAGCCTGCGGATCGTCGACGCCAACCGTGGCAGCTCCGCGCCGCTGACCAGCACGCACCCGTGCCGCTCGGCGAGCTTGCGCGCCGCCGGCGTGAACTCGTGGTTGGTGACCACCATCGTCTGCGTGCAGTCCTGCATCGGTGCGCCCGCCACGACTTCCTGCACCGCCCCCGCGCCGACCGGCCGGGACAGCCGCTTGCACTGCACGGCCAGCCGGTTGGGGCGGTGGCCGACGATCAGGTCGACACCCCAGTCGCCGGACAGCGACGTCATGATCACCGGCACCCCACACGTCCGGGCTATCCGCGCGACGTAGTCCTCGAACTCCGTCCCCGACATCGCCGAGTTCTCGGGCCGCTCGCGTTCCGCCGGGGTGGCCGCCCCGGTGACGACCGCCTTGACGAACTTCGGGCCGGCGATCACGACCATCGGGGCCAGCAACCCGGAGAGCACGGTCAGCACCCAGCCGCCGCCGGCCAGCCAGCTGGTGGCGGCCGCGGCGATCGACAGGGCCGCATAGAGCCGCCACCTCAGCGTTGTCACGGCCGCATCGTAAACGGCGATAACGACATCACAGGTTTATCACGATCGGGCCACGGGAACTCCCCGCAAACCCAGAACGGAGACCGAGATGGCCGACCTTTCGCAGCACACCCGCGGACTGCGCCGCGGCGCCGTACTCGGCGAGGCCGGGGTCCGCGACGCGATCCGCACCGGGCTCGGTGTGGCCGTGACGGGTCTGGTCTTCCTGTTCGTCGCCGACATGTGGAACAGCACGTGCACCGGATCGCTTGCCCAGGCACTCGGCTGCGGCGCCGCCGCGCAGGCGACGCTGGCGCTGGGCGCGCCGGCGATCATGCTCGCCGGCGCACTGTGGTCACTGGTGCGCGGCTTCCGGATGCGCGCCGAGCGGGCCTGGCAGGCGGCCGCGCTCGCCCTGCTGGTGCTGGCGCTGGTGTGCACCGTTTTGAGTCTTCCGTCGCTGCCCGGGCGGTAGCACACTGAAGGGGTAGTTCTAAGGAGTTACCCATGAAGGGTCCCAACGATCCTGTGGACCACGTGCGCACCACGCGTCCGCACGCCGGGGAATCGATGAAAGACAACAAGATCATGCCCGCGCTGGTGGTGATCGGGTTGTCGATGGTCAGTTTCGTCGCGATGCTGTCGGCGTTCGCGACCTCCCACAACGACTCCGGAATCCTGCTGGGCGGTATCGCCCTCGCCGGATTCCTGGTCGGGGGAGCGTGGCTGATGGTCGAGCACCATCGGGTCCGCCGCCTCGAACAGCGCTGGTATGCCGAGCATCCCGGCGCCTGGCCGCAACGGCCCAACAGCTGACCGGGCCGAGATTGCACTCAGGGTTGTGGGACCGGCGCTATCCACAGCCCTGACGTCAATCTCGGCGTGCGGCTGCCGAATATGTCGGCGTCGGGGCCGAGCATCGCCGCATGCGACGAGTGTTCGTGGGCAGCGAAGCGTTGGCGGCCGGTGCGCTGACGCGCTCGGCGCTGCGATGGAACTACCGCCGGATTTTCCCCGACATCTATGCACCCGCCAACGCGGAGATGTCGGTGCCCGATCTCGCTCTCGCGGCGTCGATGTGGACCGGCGGCCGAGGCATCATCGCCGGCGCGGCGGCATCGGCGTTACACGGCGCGCGCTGGGTCCCGACATCGGTGCCGATCGAGATCATCTGGCGCAACGGCCGCCCTCCGCCCGGCATCGTCGTGCGCAACGAGCGCATCGACGACAACGAAATCTGCGACATCGGCGGGCTGTTGGTGACGACGCCGGAGCGGACGGCACTCGACCTGGCCCGGCACCTCCCGCGCAACCAGGCGGTGGCCCGGCTGGATGCCCTCGCGAACGCCGTCGACCTCAAGTCCGTGAACGTGCTGGCGCTGGCGGGGCGTTACCCGGCCGCGCGCAACATCCGCCGCGCGGCCACGGCGCTGAATCTGATGGACGGCGGCGCGGCGTCGCCTCGAGAAACCTGGCTGCGGCTGTTGTTGGTCGACGAGTGGCTGGACCCGGTCAGTACGCAGATCGTGGTGACCGACGGTCGGCGGACAGCGCATGTGGATCTCGGCTATGACGAGCCGATGATCGGCCTGGAGTACGAGGGCGCGCACCACAGCGAGGACCGCGGAACGTACGTCTACGACATCGGCCGAGGCGAGTTCGTCGAGCGACAGGGGTGGATCGTGCTCAAGGTGGTCAAGGAGCACTCGGCGGAGTTCATCAAGTCTAGGGTCCGAGAGGCGCTCGCGCGTCGCGGTTACGCGCCGAGATTGCGGCCACGGCCGCGGAAACGCCGTCGGGCACGACCGTGAGCGCAATTTCGGGGCGCCCCGCCCAAACGAAAGGGCCCGGCCGGTCACCCGGTCGGGCCCTTTCGCGGAGCCGACGATTACTGGTTGGCTTCCTGGCGCTTCTCCGCGGCCTTGGCGCCGGCGCGCGCCGACTCGGCCTCGGCTTCCTTCTGGGCGACCTCGCGCTGTGCGTCGGCCTTGTCCTGCTGGGCCTTGCCCTCCTGGACCATGTCGTCACGTCCGGCGACGGTGCCGATGGTTTCCTTGGCCTTGCCCTTGACGTCCTCGACGACGCCCTTGATGCCCTCTTCGGGTCCGCTGTTCTTGTCGCTCATGGTGTGCCTTTCGTTCGTGGGTGACCGGGGCCGGTGCGCGCCCCTCTGGAGTCACTCCGAGGCTTCCCGGGCGTTCCGGCGGCTAAACGGGTGACCCGTGTCTCAACGAACCTCATTCAGCAGCAACGGTTTTGCCGGATTAGTCGCGAGCGCGCCGGGGTAAGTGGCTGTCATGCCGAACGCACGCATGGTTTGGCTGTCACCGACCGACGGGTATGGGAGCGCCACCATGAACTCAACCGCATCACTGCATCATCGGCGCCAGCATCAGAAACGCGCCCGCATAGATGGCCACTCCGATCAGGATGATCACCGCCAGTACGGTGCCGACGATCACCAGGATGCGGCGCAGGGGTTTGGCATTCTGGTCCATCCGCACCGGATACCCGGTGCCGGATGGCCGCTAACCGATGCGCTGGTGAACGCCCGGAGCGCCCATGGATAACGGCGCTTCAGCCTGGGGTAATCTCGCTGGCAAGTTTCCGGGAGGTCAGATGGCCGATGTTGCGAGCCACAGCAATGGACAGCGTCTCAGCCCGCAATCGGTAGAACTCCGAGTTGCGGCGGCGCTGGAGAATCTGGCGGTGCTGCGCACACTGGTCGCCGCGATCGGCACCTTCGAGGACCTCGATTTCGACGCCGTCGCCGACCTCCGGCTGGCTGTCGACGAGGCGTGTACGCGGCTGATCCGCTCGGCGGTGCCGAACTCGACGCTGCTGGTTGTCGTCGATCCGCAGCCCGACGCGCTGGTGGTGCACGCGTCGACGACCTGCGACAGCACCGACATCCTGGCCCCGGGCAGCTTCAGCTGGCATGTGCTGAGTTCGCTGACCGACGAGGTCACCACGTTCAACGACGGGCAGGTGGACGACGCCGAGGTATTCGGCATCTCGATGACGACGAGGCGAGCGAGTTCGTTGCAGTGACCCGGCCGTCGCCCAAGGGTTCATCACCGCGGTCGAACTCTGAGTACTCCGACGTTGCCGACATGTTCCGAGAGTTGGCCCAACTCGAGGAAGGCTCGGCACAGTTTCAGCGTCAGCGTGACCGCATCGTCGAGCGCTGCCTGCCGCTCGCCGATCACATCGCCCGCCGCTTCGACGGACGCGGTGAGCCGCGCGACGACCTGGTCCAGGTGGCCCGCGTCGGTCTGGTCAACGCCGTCATCCGCTTCGACGTCAACGCCGGCTCGGACTTCGTGTCCTTCGCGGTGCCGACGATCATGGGTGAGGTCCGTAGGCACTTCCGCGACAACAGCTGGTCGGTCAAGGTGCCGCGGCGCCTCAAGGAACTGCATCTGCGGCTCGGCGCCGCGACGGCAGAACTGAGCCAACGCCTGGGCCGCGCCCCGACCGCGACCGAGCTGGCCGCCGAGCTGGAGATGGACCGCGACGAGGTCATCGAAGGCCTGGTCGCCGGCAGCTCGTACAACACGCTGTCGATCGACAGCGGCGGCGGCAGCGGCAACGAGGAAGCCCCCGCGATCGCCGACACCCTCGGCGACGTCGACCTGACGCTCGATCAGATCGAGAACCGTGAGGCGCTGCGCCCGCTGCTGGCGGCGCTGCCGGAGCGGGAGCGGACGGTGCTGGTGCTGCGCTTCTTCGAGTCGATGACGCAGACCCAGATCGCCGAACGCGTCGGCATCTCGCAGATGCACGTGTCGCGGCTGCTCGCGAAGTCGCTAGCGCGGCTCCGTGACCAGCTGGAATGACTGACGCGGCGCGTCGTGCACGGCCACCAGCGCGGTCGGCACGTCGGGGCTCACCGGTAGCGCCGCATCCGGATCGCACAGCCGCAGCACCCGGGTGACGGCCCGGCCGGGCACCAGGACCCAGCGGATGTCCTCGCCTGCGCACCGCACGTTCAGGGTGTGCAGCGCCGAGAACCCGGCGGTGGAGAAGAAGGACAGACCCGAGAAGTCGACGACGAGCCATCGGGTGGTGTCGGAATGGCGCAGCGCGTAATCGACGAACGGATGGCCGTTGGCGGCATCGAGTTCGCCGCGCCCGGCGACGACGGCGGTGTCAGGTTGCGGCCAGTCGGTGCCGAAGAACGCGGTGCGGCACACGAAGCGCTCCGGCGGGGCCGGGGGATGTTCTGGGACGTGAGGCACGGTGACTCCGATCGAGAGTGCGAGATTCGTGCTGCGGTGTCACGTCAAGGGTGGCCCTGGATTCTCACAGCGGGTCGATGACGTTTCCAGAAGGCTGTTGCGCTCAACCCTGTGTCGAACCCTACGCCCGGGTGGCGGTTATCGACAACGATTGTGAGAGGTTGTTAACAAACGCTCAGCATCATCGGCACCCGATAGGGAGGCAAAAGGACTGTGTCGCAGCGATATACGGCCACCGGAGTCGTTCTCGCCGCGGGTGCGGGGACCCGGTTCGGGATGCCGAAGGTGCTCGCCGAGGGCGGGGAGTGGCTGCGGCGCAGCGTCGCGGCGCTGTCCGACGGCGGGTGCGACGAGGTCGTGGTGGTGCTCGGCGCGGCGATCGTCGAGGTGCCCGCGCCGGCCCGCGCCGTGGTCGCCGAGGACTGGAGTGACGGCCTCAGCGCCTCCGTGCGCGCCGGCATCCGGGCTGCCGAGGGTGCGGATTTCGTCGTCCTGACGACGGTGGACACCCCGGATGTCGGAGCCGCCGCGGTGCGGCGCGTGCTGGACGCCGCGCGTGCCTCGGCGTCCGGACTGGCCCGGGCGCGCTACGACGGACGGCCCGGCCACCCGGTCGTCATCGCCCGCGCCCACCTGCCGCAGCTGCTCGACACCCTTGCCGGCGACGACGGCGCCGGACCGTTCCTGCGGGCCCGCGACGACGTCGTCGCCGTCGAGTGCGGGGACCTGGGTACCGGGCGCGACATCGACAGCCGCTGACTGTCCCCCGATCAGGGGACAGCAGATTCCCCCGGTCGAGTGGCTGATCGCCCGACAGACGGGGCGGCGCCGGTGCGCGAGAGTTATCCCATCGCCGGAACACACCGGCACCGGCCAAGACTCTCGGAGGCTCGACATGACCCGTTTAAGCCGCTTCTTCGCCACCCCGCTGCTGTCCGCCGCGATCTTCGGCGCGACCCTCGGGATGGCCGGCACCGCCGCCGCGGCCACCGGGATCAACGAGAGCAACATGGCTCCGGACACGCATTCGCGCGTCTACTACCAGATGCTCACCGAATCCCGGGACGGCTTCTAGCGGCCGGCTTCCCAACTCCGGCTGCATGGGGGCAGGGGGATCTGACGCCGTCAAAAAAGGTGCGGCGTACCCCTGGCCCGCAGCCGTAGGCCCGCCCCGGTCGGAGTCCCGACCTCCGCCCGGGGCGGGTCGTGTCACGTCTGGTCGAGGATCGCGGCGGCGAACCGCCGCACCGCCTCGGCGCCGGTATGTGCGGCATCCTCCTGGCCGGGCCGGGTGCGGGTCGCGACCTCGCCGGTGGCCGGGGTCAGCGTGACCTCGGCCAGCAGTTCGCCGGTCGTCGGCTCGCACACCGCCCACGAATAGACCTCATCGGAATCCCATTGCGCGCCACGGCGATCGACGTGGTCGGCGCGATGTTCACCGAGATCGGCGAGCGCGGGCCGGTCGTCGACGCGGTCGTCGGCACGCAGGGCACGCAGGTACCACGCGCCGGCATTGATCTCGACGGGCTCCACGGATTCAGCCTCCCCACGAATGACGAACGGGGCGCCACAACGCGGTGGCGCCCCGTTCGTTCGAGCAATACCTATTCGGCGTCTTTGAGCTCCGCGATCACGGTGCCCTGGGTGATCGCCGCGCCGGCCTCCACGGCCAGGCCGGTGACCACGCCGTCCTTGTGGGCGGTGACCGGGTTCTCCATCTTCATGGCTTCGAGCACCACCACCAGGTCGCCGGCCGACACGGTCTGGCCTTCTTCGACCGCGACCTTGACGACGGTGCCCTGCATCGGTGCGGTCACGGCGTCGCCGGACGCGGCCGCCCCGCCGCCGCCGCCACGCTTGCGCGGCTTGGGCTTCTTGCGCAGCGCGCCGTGCGCGGCGCCGCCACCGCCGTTGCCGATGGCGAGATCGCCGGGCAGCGAGACCTCGAGGCGACGGCCGCCGACCTCGACCACGACGGTCTGGCGGGGGATGGTGTCTTCCTCGTCGATCGGGTCACCGCCGGTGAACGGCTCGACGGTGTTGTTCCACTCGGTCTCGATCCAGCGGGTGTGGACGTCGAACTTGGTGCCGTCGCCGATGAACGCGGGGTCGGACACCACCGCGCGGTGGAACGGGATGACGGTGGCCAGGCCCTCGACGGTGAACTCCTCCAGCGCGCGCCGCGACCGGGCCAGCGCCTCGTCGCGGGTGGCGCCGGTGACGATCAGCTTGGCCAGCATCGAGTCGAACTGGCCGCCGATGACCGAGCCGCTCTCCACGCCGGAGTCCATGCGCACGCCCGGGCCGGTCGGGGCGACGAACTTGGTCACCGGGCCGGGGGCGGGCAGGAAGCCGCGGCCGGCGTCCTCGCCGTTGATGCGGAACTCGAACGAGTGACCGCGCGGGGTCGGATCCTCGGTGATGTCGAGGGGCTCGCCGTTGGCGATCTTGAACTGCTGCAGCACCAGGTCGATCCCGGAGGTCTCCTCGGTGACCGGGTGCTCGACCTGCAGGCGGGTGTTGACCTCGAGGAAGCTGATCAGGCCGTCCTGGCCGACCAGGTACTCGACGGTGCCGGCGCCGTAGTAGCCGGCCTCCTTGCAGATCCGCTTGGCGGACTCGTGGATCTCTTTGCGCTGCGCGTCGGTCAGGAACGGGGCGGGGGCTTCCTCGACGAGCTTCTGGAAGCGGCGCTGCAGCGAGCAGTCGCGGGTGCCCGCGACGACGACGTTGCCGTGCGTGTCGGCGATGACCTGGGCCTCGACGTGGCGCGGCTTGTCGAGGTAACGCTCGACGAAGCACTCGCCGCGCCCGAAGGCCGCGACGGCCTCGCGGGTGGCCGAGTCGAACAGCTCGGGGATCTCTTCGAGGGTGCGGGCCACCTTCATGCCGCGGCCGCCGCCGCCGAACGCGGCCTTGATGGCGATCGGCAGGCCGTGCTCCTTGGCGAAGGCCAGGATCTCGTCGGCGTCCTTGACCGGATCCGGGGTGCCGGGCACCAGCGGCGCGTTGGCCCGGGCGGCGATGTGGCGTGCGGTGACCTTGTCGCCGAGGTCGCGGATCGACTGCGGGCTGGGGCCGATCCAGATCAGCCCGGCGTCGAGGACGGCCTGGGCGAAGTCGGCGTTCTCGCTCAAGAAGCCGTAGCCGGGGTGGATCGCGTTGGCGCCGGACTTCGCCGCGGCGTCGAGCAGCTTCTCGAACACCAGGTACGACTCGGCGGACGTCTGGCCGCCGAGCGCGAACGCCTCGTCGGCGAGACGGACGTGAGGTGCGTCGGCGTCGGGCTCGGCGTACACCGCCACGCTCGTAAGCCCGGCGTCCTTGGCAGCGCGGATCACTCGGACGGCGATTTCTCCACGGTTGGCGACGAGCACCTTGGAGATCTTCGAGCTGGCGTGACTGGCCACTGCGCCTCCTGTTGGCATGTTCTTTAAGAGATTCGTAAAAGAAGATATCTCGGGCAGTTTAAGGAACCCAATTCGACTCCCCGCGAGCCGGTCCCTTACCCGCCGGTAATAAAAGTGCCCCCGCACGCGTACTCTGGATTGAGAGTTTGTTCAATCCATCAAGTGTGAGTGCGTGAGTATGCAGGGATTCCTCGCGGGCGGTGAGCGGCCGCTGTACGAGATCAAGGCCAACCTCTTCAAGGCGCTGGCGCATCCGGCCCGGATCAGGGTGCTGGAGATTCTGTCGGTCGCCGACGGCCCGGCCCCGGTCAGCGACATCCTGGAGCAGACCGGGCTGGAGGCGACGCTGCTGTCGCAGCATCTGGCGGTCCTCAAGCGGCACCGGGTCGTGGAGGCCCAGCGGGTGGGCAACGCGGTGTATTACCAACTCGCCCATCCGAAGATCTCCGAGTTGCTGGTGATCGCGCGGGCGTTCCTGGCTGACACGCTGGCCGCCAGCAGAGAGCAGATCGACGCGCTGTCGTCGCTACCGCCGGTGGCCGGATCGTGAACATCGCGTCGTTGATGCCCCGGCGCGCCGACTACGCCGAGGTGCCGCGCAGCTGGCGCCGCGACGTGCTGGCCGGGGTGACGGTCGGGGTGGTGGCGCTGCCGCTGGCGTTGGCGTTCGGGATCAGCTCGGGAACCGGCGCGGCCGCCGGGTTGATCACCGCGGTGGTGGCCGGTCTGGTCGCCGCGGTCTTCGGTGGGTCGCATGTCCAGGTGTCTGGTCCGACGGGTGCGATGGCGGTGGTGCTGGCGCCGATCGTCGCGCAGTACGGACTGCCGAGCCTGGCGCTGGTGACGGTGCTCGCCGGGGTGATCGTGGTGGCGGCAGGCGTCGCGGGTCTGGGCCGGGCGGTGACGTTCATCCCGTGGCCGGTGATCGAGGGCTTCACCCTCGGGATCGCCGCGATCATCCTCCTGCAGCAGATCCCGGCCGCCCTCGGGCAGCCGACGCCGCACGGGCAGCGGCCGCTGGCTGCGGCGTGGCAGTCGCTGCGCGCGATCGAGTGGTCGGCGGCCGCGCCGGCGCTGGCGATCGTGGCGCTGGTGGTGGTCCTGATGGTCGGCCTGCCGCGGTTGCACCGCGCGATCCCGGCGTCGCTGGTCGCGGTCGTGGCCGCGACCGGGGTGGCGATCGCGTTCTCGATGACGGTCGCGCGTATCGGGGAGCTGCCCGCACATCTGCCCGCGCCGGTGCTGCCGCACACGGATCTGGCCGCGTTGCGCGCGCTCTCGGGTGCGGCGTTGGCGATCGCGGCGCTGGCGGCGATCGAATCGCTGTTGTCCGCGCGGGTCGCGGCGACGATGTCGCGCACCGGCAGCTACGACCCGAACCGGGAGTTGGTGGGGCAGGGGCTGGCGTCGGTGGCCTCGGGGCTGTTCGGCGGCATGCCGGCCACCGGGGCGATCGCGCGCACCGCGGTCAACGTGCGTTCCGGTGCCCGCACCCGGCTGTCGGCGATCGTGCACTCGCTGGTGCTGCTCGGGGTGGTCTATCTGGCCAGCGGACCGGTCGCGGCGATCCCGCTGGCGTCGCTGGCGGCGGTGCTGATGGTGACGTCGGTGCGGATGGTTTCGGCGCGCACGGTGATGCGGATCGTGACGTCGACGCGTTCGGACGCGGTGACGTTCGTGGTCACGGCGTCGATCACCATCGTGTTCGATTTGATCGAGGCGGTCGAGATCGGTGTCATCGTGGCCGCGGTGTTCGCGTTGCGGGCGCTGGCCCGGCGCAGCAGCGTCACCCGCGAGGAGCTTCCGGGCCCGCCGTGCCCGGGTGACGACCGGATCGTGCTGCTGCGGCTCGACGGTGCGATGTTCTTCGGTGCCGCCGAACGCATTTCATCGGCGATCGTCGACGAGCATCACCGCGATGTGGCGGTGGTGATCATCCGGATGTCCCAGCTGGGCATGCTCGATGCCACGGGCGCCAACACGCTGGCCGAGATCGTCGAGGATCTCGAGTCCCGGGGCATCACCGTGATCATCAAGGGCGTGCAGCCCGAACATCGGGCGCTGCTGGACAACGTCGGCGTCATCGACGCGTTGCGCCACGAGAACCACTTGTTGGATTCGCTCGACGATGCGATCGCGCACGCCCGCAGCCATGTCCGCCAAGAGGCGGGCTAAGAGGGGAGCCGGCGTCAGCTCACCAGCGACCCATGCCGGGTCCGCCGGACCAGCTGGGCCGGAAGCCGCGGGCGCGGGTGCCGTCGATGCGTCCGGGGACCGCGATCATCGAGTCACGGATCTCGCCCTGGGCGTGCAGCGCGTCATCGGCGCCACGGACCTCGCCGAACGTCGCGTCCTTGGACACGGTGCCCTGGCCGCTGTTGACGGTCCGGTTGGGGCTGATCCTGTCTGCCGACGCGGTGCCGGCCGAGAGCACCAGCAGCGCCGTCGGTGCGGCCAGTACCGCGCTCCATGCGGCGATCTTGCGCGCCCGATCCCAACCCGTAGTCGTCATCCGTCACCCCTTCTGGGCATCCCCACCGGGAATGCGCATGGTCCTTCGCGGTCACTGTCTTATCGCCGTGGAGGGCCGCCGGTGTTACTTCAGGCGGTTCTTGATCCGGGTCAGCATCGCCGACATGCCGCGCAGCCGCAGCGGGCTGATCAGCTTGGCCAGGCCGAGGTCGGTGTAGAAGTCGTCGGGGACGGCGAGGATGTCGCCGGCGGACTGCCCGTCGAGCCCGGTGGCCAGGATCGCGGCGAAGCCGCGGGTGGTCGGCGCCTCGGCGGGGGCACTGAAGTACAGCCGGACGTGGTCGCGGTCGTCGGCGTCGACGTGCAGGAACAGCGGCGACTGGCATTCCGGCACCGGTTCCATCGCCGCCTCTTCGAGCTCGGCGGGCAGCGGGGGCAGGTCGTCGGCGAACTCCAGCAGCAGGGCCAGCTTGTCCTGTCCCTCAACGTCTTTGAAGTCCGACACCACCTCGGCCAGCGCGGCCGGCATGGTCATCGTGCGGTGCCAGGCGCCTCGCCCGGCTGTTCCCCGACGGCCACCGGGACGCGCACCGCGTTGCCCCATTCGGTCCAGGAGCCGTCGTAGTTGCGGACGCCGGGCAGGCCGAGCAGATGGGTCAGCACGAACCAGGTGTGGCTGGAGCGCTCACCGATGCGGCAGTACACGACCGTCTCATCTTGGGGGGTGAGAAAGCCGTAGAGCTCGTCGAGTTCGGCGCGGCTGCGGAACTTCCCGTTGTCCAGCGCGGCCTTGGCCCACGGGATGGACACCGCGGTCGGGATGTGGCCGCCGCGCAGCGCACCCTCTTCGGGGTAGTCCGGCATGTGGGTGCGTTCGCCGGTGTACTCCTGTGGGGAGCGCACGTCGATCAGCGGCTGCTTGCCGAGGATGGCGAGCACGTCGTCCTTGAACGCGCGGATCGGGGCGTCGTTGCGCTCGACGACGGGGTAGCCGGTGGTCTGCTTGTTCGGCACGTCGAGGGTGGTGTCGCGGCCGTCGGAGATCCACAGGTTGCGGCCGCCGTCGAGCAGGCGCACGTCGGGGTGGCCGAACAGGGTGAAGACCCACAGCGCGTAGGCGGCCCACCAGTTGCTCTTGTCGCCGTAGATCACCACGGTGTCGTCGCGGGAGATGCCCTTGCGGTTCATCAGGTCGGCGAACTGCTCGCCGGTGATGTAGTCACGCACGTTCGGGTCGTTGAGGTCGGTGTGCCAGTCGATCTTGACGGCGCCGGGGATGTGGCCGGTGTCGTAGAGCAGCACGTCCTCGTCGGATTCGACGATGGCCAGACCCGGCCTGCCGAGATTGCCGGACAGCCAGTCGGCGGTGACCAGTCGCTCGGGGTGGGCGTAGGACTGCAGGGCAGGGCTGGGATCGGCAGGTAGCGGCACGTCACAGAGCCTACCGGGCGGACGGGGGCGGATCTGGCCTCAATCGTGTCCAGATCAGAGGGCGGGGACGGCGGGTGTCACCGGTGCGGGTGCGTCGATCGCCTCGGGGCTCATCGCGTAACTGATGACGCTCAGGGTGATCAGGATCAGCGCGCCCACACCGGCGAGCTTGGTGGCCGGGCTGGTGTGGTGCAGACCGTGCCTGCGGTCTTCGCGGGCCTGCCGCAGGGCGCCCCAGCTGGCGTAGCGCATCGGGTTCTCGACGAAGTGGTGCAGCGCGACGGCGAGCCCGAGGGTCAGCGTGACCGCGCTGGCGTAGTAGTGCGCGTCGCGGTCCATCACGGCCGCCAGTACCACGATCACCGGCCAGTGCACCAGGTACAGCGAGTAGGAGAGGTCGCCGAGGTAGGTGCTGGCGCGATTGCGCAGGAAGCCCTGGAGGTCGGGTTCCCGCCCGATGCCCGCGCCGATCACCAGGGCGGCGCTGGCGACCGGTAGCAGCGCCCACGGTGCGGGGAATCCGGAAGTGCCGTCGATCAGGACGAACGCGGCGCCGATGAGCGCCAGGCCGAGCCACGACAGGATCGGGCGCAGCGGATCCGGGAGACGCGCAAGACTGCCGGCGGCCACGGCCAGCAGTGCGCCGACGCCGAGTTCCCAGAGGCGGGTGAAGGTGCTGAGGAACGCCACGGTCGGCGAGGTCATGGTCTGGTAGGCCGCCCAGGCCAGGGATGCGAGGACGACGCCGCCGACGGCTGCGCCGAGGTGGGCGCGCCACCGTTCGTCGCTCCAGGCTTTGCGCACCGCGGCGGCGGTGAGGGCCAGGATCAGCAGCGGCCACGCGATGATGACCTGCTCCTCGACCGCCAGTGGCCAGTAGTGCAGCAACGGGGACGCGGTGTCGGAGGTGGTGACCGGATCGACGCCGTCGGCCGCGAAATGCCAGTTCGCCACGAAGAAGAAGGCGAACAGCGCGTCGATGCCGATGTCGCGCACCCGTGCTGCCGAAAAGGCAAGGGCCGACGCGGCGATCGTCAGGATCAGGACGACGGTCGCGGCGGGCACGATGCGGCGCAGCCGCCCGAGGTAGAAGTTGCGGAGCTCCGGCTTGCCCGTGTCCGCCGCCGTCGTCAGCAAACTCTCAGTGACGAAGTATCCGGCAATCACGAAGAAGATGTCGATGCCGACGAAGCCGCCCCGAGGCCAGCCGGTCAGGTGGTAGGCCAGCACCGCAAGGACCGCGACCATGCGCAACCCTTGGATGTCCAGCCGGATATTTGCTCGTTCTGCACGTCGTCGTCGACGCTCGGCTGAGTCCCGCCATTGATCGAAGCGTGTAACCATGCGATGCCCCCCACCGGACGAATGATCATGCACGTCACTTCTTCGCTATTTACCCATGTGCATGGGTGCTCGCAACCGAAACGTGGTCCAGATCACCGGCGCTTTTCTCTTTGCGTCGACCGGCGTGCCGGCCGGGTCGGCTGCGGGGGTCCTTGAGGATTCCTGTCAGTTTGCTGGGGACGAAGGCGCTCAGGGTGGGGGTCGCTTAAAGTTGCCTGGACAGCAGCGCATGGCGGAGCGACGACGCTTCGTGCCCGGCCTTTCGAGCATTCACTGGGAAGGCGGCCTCCATCGAGCTGGCTGATACCTACCCAAGGGGTGCGCAGTGCAGAAGAAACTTGTCTCAGCAACTATCGCGGCCGGTGCGTTGTTCGGCGGCGCCATCGGAGCTGCAGGGCCCGCGGGCGCGCACGCGGACGACGGCCTCATCCAATACAAGGAGCCGGACGCCATGTGGGTGATGCCGGACCTGAAGGACAAGACGCTGTTCGCCGCCGAGCAGGAGGTTGAGGCCGACGTCGAGCAGATGCCGTTGACGTTCAAGGTCGTCGCGCCGAATCATGCGCCTGTCTACAACCTGGAGAACTGGGTCGTCTGCGGCGAGTCGCCCGCCAAGGGCAGCAAGCTGTCGCAGAAGACGAAGTCGGTGACGCTGCTGGTCGAGCGACCCGGCGCGGAGCACTGCGGGGCGTAGGCGCGGGCCGCCTTTAGCAAATCGTTATCGAAGCGTTGGCAGTCAACCCACAGCCAACGCTAGGGTTCTTGCCATGGAGCGCAAGGGTTTCAAGAGGCAAGGGCGGAACATCGCGGCAGCGGTGGCGTCTTTCGGAATGCTGGCCGGGGGAATCGTGGTTGCGCCGGTCGCCGGTGCTCAGACGTCCACGTGGACGATGCCTGCGCTGCGTGGTGAAGTCCTGGAGCGCGCCGTGAACAGTGTGGTCGGAGCCGCCGGGGAGGACAACGTGCGGTTCAACATCTACGACTCGGTGCACAACCAGGTGGTCTACAACTACACCAATTGGGTGGTGTGCGGTCAGTCGCCGCGCGCGGACGCAACGGTCAAGGTCGGCTCGAAGCCGCAGCGCGTCACGTTCGCCCTGAAGCGGCGCTACCCCGGCTGCTAGTCAGCGGTCCAGAAGTCGGTGACCGACAGCCCCGCGCGGTCGAGTAGCTGTCGGATCACCGGAAGACTGACCCCGATCACGTTCGACGGGTCGCCGTCGATCCTGTCGATGAACCAGCCCCCGAGGCCGTCCAGGGTGAACGCCCCCGCGACGTGGATCGGTTCTCCGGTATTCACGTAGCGGTCGAGGTCGGCTGCGCTCGGCGATCCGAAATGGATGGCGGTGCTGCCGGTATCGCCCTCGGTGTGGGTGATCACGCCACCGCTGAGCCGCAGCAATGCGTGCCCGGTGAGCAGATGCCCGACGGAGCCCGCCATCGACTCCCATTGTCGCCGCGCCGCGTCCGCGGAGCCGGGCTTACCGGTGAGCCGGCCGTCCAGATGCAGCATCGAATCACAGCCCAGCACAACGCAATCGGCCAACAGATCCGGGGGGAGTGCCGCGGCGACACTGAGGGCCTTGGCGTTGGCCAGTTTCGCGACCACGGCTTCCGGTGGAAGGTCCGGGTCGAGTGAACCGATCAGCGCGTCCTCGTCGACGTCGGACACGACCACGACAGGATTGATGCCGGCCTGGGTGAGCACCTTGAGCCGGCCCTGTGACGCCGAGCCGAGGACGAAACGCGTCATCGACGAGGTCAGTGCCGCATGTGGGTGCGTTCCCACAGGGTGGTGCGCTGCCAGCTGGTGACGTCGTAGCGCAGTTTGTCGACGGGGTGGCCCCAGAGGTTGAGTTCCTGGGGTCCGGGGTCACCGGGTGCCCCGCCGCCTGCGCCGGCCAGCACGGTGACGAGCGCGGCGAGTTCTTCGAGGGTGGGTTCGCCCTTGAGGACCTGGAAGTGCGGGGTGGGGGCGGGCGGGTCGTCGATGGTCATGTCCCGCGGATCGGAGACCTCGACGATGTCGGCGTCATGGTTCATGACGGAGAGCCTTTCTCGTTAGGTCAGATCACAGGGGAATGTTGCCGTGCTTCTTCGGCGGGGTCTGAACGACCTTGCGCTCCAGCAGCTTCAGTGCGGTGGCGACGTAGCCGCGGGTGTGCGACGGGGGGATGACGGCGTCGACGTATCCGCGTTCGGCGGCGATGTAGGGGTTGACGAGGGTGTCCTCGTACTCCTGCTGCAGCTGCAGGCGCAGCGCATCGACGTCTTCTCCGTTGGCGGCGGCTTCCTTGATCTGCTGGCGGTAGACGAAGCCGACGGCGCCGGAGGCGCCCATGACGGCGATTTGGGCGGTGGGCCAGGCGACGACGACGTCGGCGCCCATGTCCTTGGAGCCCATCACGCAGTAGGCGCCGCCGTAGGACTTGCGGGTGATGACGGTGACCTTGGCGACGGTGGCCTCGCCGTAGGCGTAGAGCAGCTTGGCGCCGCGGCGGATGATGCCGTTGTATTCCTGGTCGGTGCCGGGCAGGAAGCCGGGCACGTCGACGAGCAGCACGATGGGGATGTTGAAGCAGTCGCAGGTCCGGATGAACCGGGCGGCCTTCTCCGAGGCGTTGATGTCGAGGCAGCCGGCGAAGTTGGTGGGCTGGTTGGCGACGATGCCGACCGGGCGGCCGTCGACGCGGCCGAAGCCGACGATGATGTTGCCGGCGTAACCCGCTTGGACTTCGAGGAATTCGTCGTCGTCGAGGATGCGGGTGATGACCTCGTGCATGTCGTAGGGCTGGTTCGGCGAATCCGGGATCAGCGTGTCGAGTTCGAGGTCTTCGTCGGTGAGGCTGTCTTCGATTGCCGTGTCGGCGTGCGGGGCCGGGTAGCGCGGCGGCTCGGCGTAGTTGTTCGGCGGCAGGTAGGACAGCAGGTCGCGCACGTAGTCCAGGGCGTCCTGCTCACCGGAGGCGACGTAGTGCACGGTGCCGGACTTGGACATGTGGGTCTGCGCGCCGCCGAGCTGCTCCATGGTGACGTCCTCACCGGTGACGGTCTTGATGACGTCGGGTCCGGTGATGAACATCTGGCTGGTCTGGTCGACCATGATGACGAAGTCGGTCAGGGCGGGGGAGTAGACGTGCCCGCCGGCGGCGGCGCCCATGATCAGCGAGATCTGCGGGATGACGCCGGAGGCCTTGATGTTGTTGTGGAAGATGCGGCTGTAGAGGCCGAGGGAGACCACACCTTCCTGGATGCGGGCGCCGGCGCCGTCGTTGATGCCGATGAGCGGGCGGCCGGTCTTGATGGCCAGTTCCTGGACCTTGACGATCTTCTCGCCGTAGACCTCGCCGAGGCTGCCGCCGAACACGGTGGCGTCCTGGCTGAACACGCACACGTCGCGGCCGTCGATGGTGCCGTAGCCGGTGACCACACCGTCGCCGGTGGGGCGGTTGTTCTCCAGGCCGAAGTTCTTGGAGCGGTGCTTGGCCAGTGCGTCGAGTTCGACGAACGAGCCCTCGTCCAGCAGCGCCAGGATGCGCTCGCGCGCGGTCAGCTTGCCTTTGGCGTGCACCTTTTCCACGGCGGCCTCACCGACCGGGTGCTCGGCCTCTTTCGCGCGTTTGCGCAGATCGGCCAGCTTTCCGGCGGTGGTGTGGATGTCGATGTCGTGCTCGGCAGAAGGCTCAGTCACGCTGGTCATGGACCTGATGCTAACGGCGGCGCCGAGCAGAGTCGCGGGTGGGTCTTACTAACCCCTTAGATTCGTGGTGTTGCGCCCGTGATCGGAAACGTGGGCGGTCGTGATCAATCAGATTTCCAGTCGCGCGGTCCAACAAGGCGTCGACGTTGCTGACGCGGCCGGCGGGTGACCGAAGCGGGCGCGAAACCGATTACGGCGCGGTTAATTGATGTTGCAAACGACAGGTAATTCGACGCAAACCGAAGTGCGACCAGCTGCTGGCGCGGCGTCCTCGCAATTTGATCTTGAAGGTGATAGTTTGCCAAAGACGGCATCTCGCAGGTGGGAGTCCCGCAGGGGATTGCGCACCCATCCGGGGAAGTCCGTGTTCCGGTTGACACGCTCAGCGCCTTCTGGGATGCTTCGAGCAACAAACAAGGGCTCTCGAACCTTTATGGGGGGACACGAATGAACGCCATCGCAACGAAATTCAAGGTAGGGGCTGCTGCCGTCGCGGTCGCTGCGACCACCGCCGTGGCTCCGGTCGCCGCGAATGCCGCTCCCGCTGTGCAGCTTCCGGCTGCTCCGGTGATGAGCGATCTTGCGCAGCAGCCGCAGGGTCTGTTCGGTGTGTTCGTCGTCCAGTTCACCGGTGCGGTGACCCGGACCTCGACCTACTGGACGCGGATCACGATCACGAACTATCAGTCGCTGCTTGAGGCGAATCCGAACTCCATCTTCGCCCCGCTGTGGGAGCGCCGTGTCGAGCGTCTCAACGCTCAGCTGGCGCGGTACGGCGAGGTTGAGATGTCTGCCTGCGCGGGCGGGCGGTCGTACTCGATCGTCGCCGGCGCTTACGGTGGCGTGACCCAGGGAACCTGCTCGGGCTAATCGGGCGCGATCAAATAAATGCTAGGTGTTGAAGCCTGCATGTCAGTCCGCTGACGTGCAGGCTTCAACCTTTTACTAGGAACTTTCTGAGTGCCATTTAATTCGCGACGCCGGTCTGATCACAATGCCAACGCCGAGAATGGCGACGACACGGGAGAGGATCACGACGGCCGGCGATGGATGCCAGAGTGGGTCACCCGCCGCGGCGTCTTCTTGGGCGTATCCGTGTTGGTTCTCCTCGTCATCGGACTTGGATGTTGGGTGGCATTCGGCGCTCTCAAGGCCAAATCGAACCTTGAGCAGGCTCGCGACAGTGCTCAACAGGCCAAAGAAGCGCTGCTCGACGGAGACACGCAAGCGGCATCCAAGTCAGCGGATGATGCGTTGGTGCACGCGCAGGCGGCCCGAGACGCCACCCACTCGATCGCGTGGAACATCGTCTCGGGAATCCCCTGGTTGGGCAGTCCATTCGAGACAGGTCAACAGGTCACCCAAGTAGTTCTCGGTCTCGCCTCGGATGTGCTGCGGCCGGCCGCCGACGTCGGTTTGACGATCTCGCCTGACCGTCTCTACCGGGACGGGCGGGTAGACGTCGAACTCCTGCGCAGCCAAGAACCGCAGTTGAAGGAACTTGCCATCGACGCCAAGAGGCTGAACGGTGAGGCCGCCGCGATCACAGACCCCCGGTACGTGTCCTTGCTAAGTGACGCTCGGTCGCAACTCCAAAGCCAGATTTCCGGCGTCACTTCGGTTATCGAAAACACTGCTCTGGCAGCGCGCCTGGCGCCATCAATGATGGGCGCCGACGGTCCGCGCACATATTTCATGGGATTCCAGACCAATGCCGAAGCGCGCGCTACCGGTGGCCTGCTCGGGGGTTATGGGATTCTCAGGTTCGACGAGGGAAAGCCGAGCGTAGATACCTTGGCTCCGAACACCGAACTCGACGACGCCGTTGCGCCCGTCGACTTCGGAGATGAATACGACCAGCAGTACGGATACAACCAGCCTTTCTTCGACTTCCGGAACAGCAATCTGAGCCCGCATTTCCCCTACGCGGCCCAGATATGGCAGGGAATGTGGCTGGAGCAAACCGGCATGACGGTAGACGGCGTCATCGCCATCGACCCCGTTGCATTGAGTTACATCCTCGGTGCTGTTGGACCGGTGACAATGCCTGACGGAGAGATTGTGTCGCGCGACAACGTTGTCGAACTGACGGAATCGACGGCGTACAAACGCTTTCCGATTGATCAGATCGCCCGCAAGCAATACCTCCAGGACATCGCCAATGCAGTCGTCACCAAGATGACCGGCACGGTGAAGTCTCCGCGACGACTGCTGGACGCGCTTGGTAAGGCGGTCAGCGAACGTCGCATCGCCGTTTGGAGTGCGGTACCGGAAGATCAGGCTCTTCTCGAGGAAACTCCGCTTGCGCATGTGCTCCCCGATGATCCGGCTCCATATGCGGGTGTTGTGCTGAACAATCTCGGCGGCAACAAGCTGGACTATTATTTAAAGACAGAGATCGAATACGCCGCCGATAAATGCCAGGGCGAGACCCGTGCCTCGACAGTCACAGTGAAGTTAACGAACGCTGTACCGAGTGAGCCGTTGCCGGACTACGTCGCCGGCGCCGTCGGACTTTCCCCGGAACTGGGTTTGGACCTACCTAAAGGCACGAACGTGGTGTCGGTCCGTCTCTTCGCGACTAAAGGCTCCGAGTTGTCAAGTGCGATCCTCAACGGGGAGCGTGTACCGGCCATCATCTACACGGAGCGTGGGCACCCGGTGTTTGAAACCCAGGTGATCATTACGCCCGGTCAAACGGCGGACATCATGTACCAACTCTCCGAGCCATCAGTACCCGGCGTTCCACGCGCACCAAGCCAACCTTTGGTAGAAACGGTCGTGCCGAAGGTGATGGTGCCCCAGTGCACTCGCTGAGTGAGGCGAATGAACGACGAGTTTCTCGCAACGGGTCAAACTGGCCGATTCGTTTCGTTTTAACTTCTTGGTCTGCGAGCTGTCCGGACCAGCTTGCAGCGTGGCGGGTGTTGGCCACCGCTATTCCATTAGCGGAAGCAGGCTGTTTAGAGCAGGAAAGCAGAATCTCTCAGAGGCGCCACGTTCTATGCCGACGGAAGATCGCTGAAATTGGTAGTTAAGGGGCAGTGCATTGAATTTCGAAGACTTCATTCGGCTATTACGGACGCGGTGGATAACCGTATTCGTAACAATGCTGGTTGCAGTGCTGGGTGCTGTTTCCGTAACACTTTTGACTACGCCCCTCTACCAAGCCACAACGCGCCTTTTTGTGTCCACAACCAGCGGTTCTTCTCTGGCTGAAACCTATCAAGGCAACCGTTTTTCCCAAGAGCGCGTTGCTTCCTATGCCGAATTGATAATGGGCCAAACTTTGGCTCAACGCACTATCGACAAGCTTGGACTTGGCATAAACGCGATTGAATTGCAGGAGCGCGTGACGGCCACGACTAAGCCGGATACCGTTCTAATCGATGTCGCAGTGTTGGACGAGTCTCCGATACAAGCACGCGACATAGCGAACTCTTTGTCAGACGAATTCGTTGCTCTTGTTCGGGAGCTAGAGACGCCCGAAGATGGATCCAGCCCCGATTCGCGCGTGGTGGTCGAGCAACGAGCGTCGATACCCGAGAATCCCGTTATTCCTAAGCCGTTGCGAAACATTGGCATAGGTCTGGTCTTGGGCATTTTGCTAGGCGTCGGATTAGCTGTGACTCGCGACCTTCTAGATAATACGGTAAAGACGCGCGACCAGTTGGAGACCATAACTAGCACCGGGCTAGTTGGTAGCATCCCGCTAGATAAAGAGCGTCGCAAGCAGGCGTCGATTTCGTTCGATAGCGAAACATCAGGAATTGCAGAGGCGTTCCGAAAGCTGAGGACGAATCTGCAGTTCCTCGCAGTCGATAACCCTCCGCGAGTAATCCTGGTGACGAGTTCGATGCCAAGTGAAGGCAAATCGACGACCGCGATTAATATTGCCCTTGCGCTGGCGGAGACAGACAAATCAGTAGTGCTGATAGACGGAGATTTACGGCGCCCGTCGTTGCATCGATATATGGACCTGGTAGGCACGGTTGGGTTCAGTACTGTTCTCAGCGGTGCCGTGTCCCTTGAGGATGCACTACAGAAGACGCGTTTTCCCGGACTCACCGTTTTGACATCCGGTGCTATCCCGCCGAATCCTAGCGAATTATTAGGGTCGCAATCGGCAAGGAAGTTGCTTAGTGAGCTGCGAGCCAAATTCGACTATGTGATCGTGGATTCCACACCATTGCTTGCAATCACCGATGCCGCGATTCTCGCTGCGGGTGCGGATGGGGTGCTCATTATGGCCCGTTACGGCCACACAAAGCGCGAGCACCTATCACACGCTGTAGGGAGTCTCCACAGCGTTGGCGCGCCCCTACTCGGAGCAGTGTTCACGATGACGCCGATGCGTGGCGGCGGCAGTTATAGCTACAACTACGGCTATTACGGTGGCTACACAGCTAACTCGGGCCCTCAGCCAAGCGGAGATACAGAGGCGTCTGTCGCGAAAGGCGACGGAGCGTCGGCGACTGCAGCTGGGCTGCCAGCATCGGGACCTGGGGGTCGGCGGCGGAGAAAAGCAGAATGACGCGGTTGCTGGACGTGCCGGGCTACGTGCACCGCCCGGGGAATGTTGGAGGCTCCAAGAGACCAGGGCGGTTCCGGGATTGAAGCCGAGGTTGATACGCAGCTTGCGCTCGGTTCATCGATGCAGGGTTTGAACCGGGTGTTCTCAACTCCGCGTTCCTGGGTGCTTAGCAACTCTCGTTCATCCACCGTTTTGAGCCA
This sequence comes from Mycolicibacterium parafortuitum, assembly GCF_002086815.1. Classification (GTDB taxonomy): domain Bacteria; phylum Actinomycetota; class Actinomycetes; order Mycobacteriales; family Mycobacteriaceae; genus Mycobacterium; species Mycobacterium parafortuitum. Next base: position 185,038 of record NZ_MVID01000006.1, on the reverse strand, counting down.
TTTGACTCGGTGATCCATGTGCTCGGCATACCGCAGCCAGTTCCTCGACACGCTTGTCGCCGTCGGCGAGCTTGCGGAGCATCCGGTCCTGTGTACGCCGCCGGCGCTCACGCGATACCAAGTCCCCGTAGATGCGACGGCGGTCCGTTCCGGTAACTCTTATTCTTGCCATCGTGACGGCTGAACCGCTTCTGTCCCAGTCAGTATCGTGAGATTTGACGTGCCCTACGGGTGGCTGATCGGTCGCGGCGTCGTAATCGAAGTCCTCCAGTGAGGTGGGTGTCGGCAGACAGGCGAACCGTAACCGGACGGCCAGCCGACGGCCCTCGGTCGCTTCAACCTCGATGGAGAGCAACTCCTCCAGGGCGGCGGTCATGGAGGTGCCGTCGGACTGGGCGGGGTCGAGGACCGAGGGCAGCGCTTCGGCGGCGTCGTGGAGTTTGAGCACGGCCAGGTGGCCGCGCAGGGCGTTGATAGATGCTGGCTCGGGCGGCGGTGTTGGGTGCGGGCACCGCATCCTGGGTGGTGGTCATGGCAAGGTGTTCCTTCGGCGCGTGTGGCGCGTTCGTAGGTGGACAGATCGATCATGGTCGGCGATTCCACGATCGCGGCTGTCAGCGTTGGGTTGATGTCAGATGAGTTGATGCGCAATGTTTCTGCTGCTGCACGCGATGCTGTGCCGGGTGGGATGGTTCCTTGCGGCAGCGAGCTCGGCCGCCGGTGGCTGCGGTGGCCATCGCCAGTTGATCCAGTGCCACGACGTGGCCGTGATCGCGGACCATCACCCCGGCGCCGTCGGCGGCCAGCTGATGGCGCCGGGGTGATGGTGATCTGCGGGAAGGTGACGATGTCGATGACCTCAGAACCCAGCACGTGGATGACGCTGACCGCCGCTGACGCCAATTCCGGAGGCACCGAGTAGCGGTTGCGGCGGTAAGACAGCATCGCCTGACGAGACAACGCGCGGTCCTCGCGTAGGACCAGCGGATACGGGGCGACCGGAAGCGGCGCCAAGGGTTCGGCCGCGGCCAGGGTGGCCACCGTGACCTTCCCCTCGGCAGTGGCCCGCCACCCGGCGTCGCCCGCGCTGCCGACAGAATTGATCGAGGCGGTCCTGGGCCTGCTCAACCGTGATGGCATCAGGCAATGTACGCCACCACCGTTGCGCTGCAGTGTGATTGGCCTTCTCCACCACACCTTTGTGGTTGCCACGCCGCGCTGGACAGATGGCGACGGCGACCCCATAGTGCTGGGCTACGCCGGCGAACGACGCGGTGACCCGGCCCGAGCCAGGGTCGCAGACGGTGGCCGTTCGATCGAAGCGCCAGGTGCGGGTCAACCCACCGAGCTTGCGGGAGATTCGGTCCAGGCCGTCGACGAAGTGCGGTTGGGTCATCGCCGGGGGCCAGCACGGCCCGCCACCGACCGGAATGAGCCAGCGATCCGACGAAAAGGTGCGCCATCGTGCCCCATCCCCAGGATGCGGGGGGATCGGCAGATCCAGCCAATCCCATTGGGTTTCGGGTCTAGGCGGGTGGTCGATGACCGCGTTGGCGCTGCCCGCGGCGTGGGCGCAGTCCTGACACGCCGGCCGCAGATTGCGTGCCCGGATCTGTCGGGTCAGCGTTGGATACGGCATCGGATTGCCGAGGTCTTCGAGCTCGTGGCACAGTGTGCGGGCCTACAGGTGCGGATCCTTCGGTCAGCCGGACAGTGACGTAGGCGATGAACGGTTCAAAGGGGTCAATTGCGGCGGGTTTCCGCACGCCGGGGTGGTGACGCCGTTGAGGTAATTGCGGACCATTCTACGGTTCTTTCCGGTATGGCGGGCAATGGCCGAGATCGGCCAGCTTCGTTACGCAGGGCGTGTATCTCCAAGTCGTCCTTCCATGTGAGGATGAGAAAGCGGGTCTCCTTCACAGAGCTGGTGGGTGGTCAGAGGCCACCAGCATCGGAGGAGACCCGCCCTCATCGGCGGAGCCACACAGGGGAGCACTTTCGGTGAGCAGAACTGGGCAGTTTCAATGAGCGCCGTCAGTGGCGGCTGGCTCGTTGATCTGGTGCGCGCTGCCACTGACGTGAAGATTCACGGAGGATCGGATACAGTCAGAAGACCATCGGGAGGATTGGTTCGAGTACGGGGGTCGTCGTGGCTTTGTGCCACAGTTCGCACGCAGTTTTAAACCAGCACGCGGTCGCGCCACATCTTGTAACTGCGACTCGAACTTCTAAGTATCCGACTCATCATCTCGTATGCAGGGCGCTGCATCTTCACCGCCTGCAAACCCGTCCTCCGACAGCTGAACGACGGCAGTCGGGGCACTAAATTGACGTCGGAATCCGCATCTGAGAAGAAGCAACGCGAGTCAGCGTCCGCAGGTATGCCCGCTAGACAGCCTGATTTGTCCACCCCTACTGAATACACGGCAAGACGACTCGTAACAATCCAAGTTCTTCGAGGCATTGCAGCCTTGCTTGTTGTATTTCACCACGTCCAGGAGCAATCGCCCCAGTTCAAAGCGATTTGGCCTACGGAGGCTGGCCAATCCGGAGTAGATCTTTTCTTCGTAATTAGCGGTTTCGTTATGGTTTACGTAACTCGCGACAGAGAGCGTACGCCAACACAATTTTTGGCCATGCGTGCAATAAGAATTATTCCTATCTACTGGTTCTACACGCTGTGCGCAACATTCTTGATGTTAGCGCTCCCGCAGCTATTTCGATCTAACGAACTCAGCGTGCGCCACGTCATTTTATCTTTACTTTTCATCCCACACTACACAGAGGCCGCGGGCACTTCACCCATAGTGAAGCAAGGCTGGACACTGAACTACGAAGTCTTTTTCTATGTACTTTTTGCCATCGCAATGGCGATTTCGGTAAGACGTAGGGTGCTCCTGGCCGCCGCTGTACTAAGCCTTCTTGTTGCTGCTGGATTTTCCTTGCAGGCCGCCGAAATTTCCCTGGGGACAGCGGACTTCTACCTCAAGAGCATAATCCTAGAGTTTGCGTTCGGAATGCTGATCGCACAGATCTACCTGGCCGGGGTTCTACGCCGAATCACGCCCGCGGTCGGCTTCGGCTTGGTCTTTATTGGCTTTATCTCTCTCTTCCTGCTAGATCCCCTGTACTCAGCAGGTACGCGAGCGGCGGTCTATGGTGTGCCGGCAGCGGTAATCGTCGTCGGCGCGCTGGCTATTGAGAACAGGGAAAAGTCGCTTTCCGTCCCTATCCTCCAGTTTGCAGGCGATGCCTCATATTCGATATATTTAGTCCACGGATTTCCGATTGCCGCGCTCCGGTCGATTTGGAAGCATGGCCCATTTCCTTTGTCGGGCTTAGGGAGCTTCCTCCTTTTCCTATCTGTTTCCTTTGCGCTATCGGTCGCCTTTGGCGGACTCTCATACAAGGCGATAGAGAAAACCTCGCTAAAATTTCTTAGGAAGCGAGTTGCGCGTTACCTTTAGATCTGTTCGGTAAGCTGGATCGTACTGCCTTCCCGATGTACAGGAATGTCGATTACTTCATATTCCGCGTACGTGGTGCAAGAGTGCAAGGATGGCCGTAGGGGCGGGAGACCCCTCCCGAGAGGACTCCCAAAACCGCCATTTGTCTAGGAGATTTCGGCGGTGAACTGCTTGCGGGCGTTCAGAGGTACGGGAGGGTCGGTATTAGAAGCCTTCTTGGTGCGCAAAATGGCGGGCGGTAAGGCTTTCCGTCGGCCCGTTTCGTGCTGGCACCCTGTCGATATGCCCGTTTGTTACGTCTTCGCGTCCGCGGTCAGTGGGAATGTCGGTGTGCCCCCGACGATGCGGAATTGGTCCGAGCCTTGAACGCGCCAGCGGCGACTCGACTCTGCCGCGTTGTCGCCACCCTAGCGGCGCCCGTCTAGCTGCATGGCCCAGGGAGGTTGGTCAACCTTGCGATTGGCGGGGCTTCCCGGTCGCTGAGTGTTGCCGGTGGTGGTTGAAGATATCGATCCATGCCGGTAGTGGGGATTGGTTGGTTGGCTCGTTGGGCAGAAGGGGGTGACGGCCCATCGGCAGCCATATGCTGCGGTGAAGGCGGTCTGTCTTTCCGTTGGTCTGCTGCTCGTATGGGCGGGTCGTCGGTGCTCGATCCTCAGGTGCTGGAAGGAGGCGTGCCTGCCAGCTGTTGCTGTTGCCGGACAGGACGGCTTCAACGGCGCCCGCGGGCAGGGAACGAGGACGCCCGCCCAGCCAGACGATAACAGCGGTGTTGGTTCTCGGACGCTCTTGGGCCGCGATCTCCGCGCGGATGTATGCCGGTTGGCGCGGTCGGTGCCGGCGTATCCCAACAAGTAGGTTGTCATTGCCGTGCCGCCGGGATCTTGCTTGGAATCGCCGATCTAACCCGTAAAGGGGCGGTGCCGGTCGTCGGGGTATGAGCCGGCCAGCGGTGATAAACGTACCGGCACGCGATTCGCGACGTCGTGCCCAGTACCAGGCCAGCCGACCAGACCTAGGGGTGGCCCAGGCATCGTCCTGTAGAGTGCGCAATATATGCGGCGCGCCATCTTCTCTAGATTAGCCCTAACAGCTATCACCATCGCTTCGTTCGTGGTTATCGCACCACCGACTGCCGTTGCAGATCGAGCCCGATTTGAGGTCGATTCGAAGCCGATGGAACTTTACGCCGCGTCTGTACCCTATGCATTGTCGATTCCCGCCCCGAATCTCTATCGTTTCGAAGTTCACCAAGACGACTTCGGCTTCTCCGGTGACTCAAAGAATGCCAAGCGGCGATCTGAATTTGTTTCAAAGGGTGAACGTTATGGAGCAGGATCCACGTTGTGGACCTCCTTCTCATTTGTGGTTGGTCCTGCCCGTGAACCGTTTAACGGCGGCAGTAAACAGAACATTATCCATCAGTGGCATTCCGTCGATACCACTAAAAAAAACCGAGCCCCAGTCGTAAGGGTCGAGCTTATTGATGGAAATCTGGAAATACGGACGGAGTCGGATCAGAAGATTAAAGGCGGCCCGCAGAGTGTAGTCCGATATCGCGCGATGCGCCCAACTGATGGCCTCGTGCATAATTTAGTCATATCGGGCCGATTGGGTCGGGATGGCCATCTTAATGCTTGGCTTGACGGCAATCAGATCGTAAGCGCCGACGCCCCGATTGGTTATTATGAGGACGACAACGGAAAAGCTGCCCTCGCCTATCCCCATTGGGGCCTGTACCAGACTAATGTAAAAGACCCGTCCGTTATTTACCTTGCCAACTTAGAGTGGGGGACTGATAGCCTCTCACATAGAATCAAATCCCCGCGTCCGGTTAAGAAACCTGAGGACGGTTGGAAGTAGCTTCCGCAAGGGGCTTTAAACAAACCGCACTGCAGATACGGCTGGTGTCGCCTGTCGGGTGTGGCGAGCACCTAAGTTCCTCCGTCCGCGGGGTTTAGCAGCCGAGGTGGTGTGATTCCGATTCAGTGGGTGCAGCCAGTCGGTCAAGCTTGCCGTAACCTAGGCGCCGCGGGGGGTCCGCATCTTCGGGTCCGCGGTGGCGCGGCGGTTTCGAGCACGGTATTCCAAGCGTTCGGTAAGGCACTCGAGTAGCTGGTCGTCTAGACGAGACGTAGTCCCCGGGGTTTCGGGTGGGCGTGCAAGGGGGGCGGCCTACGCTCCGATGGAGCTAGCGTTACCGGGGGCCGAGTCGACTTCAACTAACGGTGACGAATAGCGCGCGCCAGTACGAAATTCGATATCGAACCTTCAAAAGAATGATGTGGCAAGAGTCGCAACCGTATATCCCTCGGCCACGGGAAGATGGGGTAAGTCAGAACGATATCAAGACGTCGATGAAATCATGCCCCGGGGCACCCGATGGGCCGTGGCTTGCAAACTCTGCAAGTTGGCGAGGACGCTGTCGCTCGCCACCCGGCCGGTCACCCTTAGGTCTGATCCACCTGCGCGCCGATATCGCCCGCTGCGGAATCGTTTGAGTTGAACGAGCTAGCGGGAGGCGGCTTCGCAGGAACGCGAGCGTTGTTGTTCCCCCAGCTACCGTAGCAGAGCAGGCGATGTGTAACGGAACCCGTGGGCCTATGCCTCGCCGTGGCCGGCCGGAGGTGCAGATGCCGTCGTCGTGGCGACATGCATGGCTTTGCTTCGGGGGCCATCCCCAAATACGGTGGAATTTGCGAACGGCGTCGCACGGGGGAAGGATGGGCCAGTGCTGGGGGAGTGCCCGAATTGGGGAAGCGAGGAGACATGGTTGCCGGTATCGGCTCGGTCGGCCGGACCGTGGGGGAGGATTGGCGAGGATGGCTAAAGTCTCAGTCGTAATTCGCGCTCTCAACGAGGAAGCGCACATCGGTCGTTTGTTGCATGGGCTCGGCGCTCAGACTCGCCCCCCCGACGAACTCATTCTCGTTGACTCTGGATCTACCGATCAGACAGTGGAGATCGCGAAGTCGCGGGGATGCAAAGTTGTTAACATCGCCAAGCACGAATTCACTTTCGGCCGCGCACTGAACCGCGGCTGCGAAGCCGCCACGGGCGACCTTCTACTTATTGTCTCTGCGCACGTATACCCCGTCTACAATGACTACTTAGAGCGGCTGATGAAGCCTTTCGAGAATTCCGATATCGCGATAGCGTATGGGCGTCAGGTCGGCGATCACCGCACGAAATATTCTGAGTCGCGCGTAATGATCAAATGGTTCCCAAAGGAAAGCATTTGGGACCAAGGCCATCCTTTTAGTAACAACGCAAACGCCCTCGTCCGCCGCAGTATATGGGAAAAACTGCGATATAGAGAAGAACTTACCGGATTGGAGGATCTCGACTTCGCCAAGCGTGCGATAGAGGTGGGTGCGCGAATCGCCTATGTCGCCGAAGCGCCAGTCGTGCACGTCCATGAAGAGTCATGGAAGGTCCTGCAGAACCGATATCGCCGCGAAGCCATCGCGTATAAAGATATCTATCCGGATACCACTTTCAGCGCCCTGCAAGCAGTGACCCTAGCTTTATCTAATATTGTCAGCGATTGCTGGCACGCCCTTCGCGATCGCAAATTGCGTGAGAATGTATGGGACATCGCCCGCTTCCGATTCGCGCAATTTCGTGGCGCGTATCTAGGATTTGCAGACGACGGCGCCCCGGATGCGGAGCTACTTCGTCGGTTCTATTATCCGGCGCAGTGGGTGACGCGTCCGCAACTCCACGCGCCGAGCGGCGAAATCGATTATTCGATGATTGAGTCAGCGGGGCACTATTCGTGAAAACTAGAGTTACGGCCATCGTACCGATGCGGCATTCGAGTGAGAGAGTGAAGGGGAAGAACTACCGCGATTTAGGCGGGAAACCTCTCTTCCGTCATATCGTCGACGCGTTGCGATCTTGCTCGTCTATAGACCAAGTCGTCATCGATACGGATAGTTCGGTTATTCGCAACCATGTCGACGTCCATCTGCCCGACGTTCTGGTGTTGGAACGCCCGGAGCACTTGCGCGACGGCGCGATTCCCATGAACGACGTGCTGGCCAACACGCTCACGCAGCTTACTGGGGATGTGTTCCTGCAGACTCACTCAACCAACCCGTTTCTGCGTTCCGAGACGATTGAGAGAGCCGTGCAAACTTTCTTCGAGGCAGGGGTCGATTCACTCTTCACGACGACACCTATGCAGGCTCGCTTCTGGTGGGATGCGGAACGTCCGGTGAACCATGATCCAGCCGTACTCCTGCGGACACAAGACCTGGCCCCTCTCCACCTCGAAAACTCATGCCTCTACATCTTTCGGCGAGAGCCATTCCTCGCCGAAAAGAATCGAATAACTGCCAACCGGGCAATATTTCCGATGGCGGCCTTAGAGGCGGTCGACATCGATACTGAGGAGGAATGGGATCTTGCAGCCGCGCTGATAGCGAGGTCGACGTGAGGCGCAGTATTGCAATTACGTGCAAGCAGATGCAGAACCACCTGCCCCGACACCGGGAGCGTCTAGAGGCGGCGGGCTTCGATCTGGTGGTCCCGACTCTTTCCGGACAACAGTTCAACACTGCAGAACTAATCGACATCGCGCACGAGTGCGTCGGTATCATCGCTGGCGATGACGACTTGGGGCGCGCCACGCTCACCGGGCTACCGAATCTAAAAGTTCTCGTGCGCTGGGGAATCGGCACCGACACGGTCGACTTCGATGCTGCACGCGCACTGGGGGTCGTCGTACGAAATACGCCCGGAGTCTTCGGTGACGAAGTTGCCGACAGCGCATTCGGGTACATCCTCAATCTTGCCCGTGGGCACCACCTGATCGACGCGGCAGTCCGAAGGGGCGAGTGGAAAAAGATCGAGGGCGTGTCCCTTTCGGGCGAGACACTCGGGGTGGTCGGCGCTGGATCGATCGGCACTGCGGTCGTACGACGCGGTTTGGGGTTCGGAATGTCCGTGGTGGTACACGACCCGTTCGTACAGAGCGGCTTGCCGGAGGGGGCTGTGCTCGTCGGTTTGGACGAGTTGCTAACACGCTCGCGTTTCGTCGTGTTGACGGCACCGTCCACTGATTCCACACGCGGCATGATCAACGCAGCTTCGCTAAGAAAGTTCAGGGCTGACGCTTTCCTGGTGAATGTAGCCCGCGGCGATCTAGTGGTGGAGTCTGATCTTGCGGACGCCCTGCGGAAAGGGGCACTGGCCGGTGCAGGACTTGACGTTTTTGATGTCGAGCCGTTACCGGTGGACAGTCCACTCCGGAGCCTGAATGTGGTGCTAGGCGCCCATAACGGTTCAAACGCGACGGCAGGCGTGATGCGCGCTAGCCAGAGGGCCGTCGACATCCTCTTAGAGGAACTTGAGCGAGTTGAGTCCGGCAGTCATCGTTAGTGGGTCCGCAGGGGGCATAGGCCAGGCAATATGCCGCCGCTTTCGAGGCGCCGGCTATTTCGTCGTCGGGTTTGACCGCGTGGAAAACCCCGAGGTGGACGAATGGATCGCCGTCGACATGGCGGATTCCGAGTCGGTACGCGACGTCGCCGCAGGCGTTTGTAAACAGCATGCAGTATCCGTCGTGGTGCACAATGCCGCTACTCAGCCGCTCGCTGCGGCGGGGGAGACACCTGTCGACGCGTTTTTGGAAACGATGCGGGTGAACGTGATCGCTGCCGACTCGCTGGTGGCGGGCAGTCGCAAAAGCTTGGCGGAACTGCACGGGGCCGTAGTGGTCGTGAGTTCTGTACACGCTCATGCGACAGCCAGAAACATCAATGCCTACGCGACATCTAAGGCGGCGCTGGAGGGATGGGTCCGCTCTGCAGCGATCGACCTGGCTCCAGCGGTACGCGTCAACGCCGTCAGGCCAGGAGCGATCAATACTGCGAAGCTTCACGAGGGTTTTGCACGCTGGGGTGACGACGCCGATGCGCGGTGGGGGATGCTCGAGGCTCGAACGCCGTTGGGTCGTGTGGGTGAAGCGACCGACGTCGCAGCGGCCGTTCATTTTTTGGCGAGTTCCGACGCCGCGTTCATAACAGGATCCACACTCGTCGTGGATGGCGGGGCGACGGCCCTTTTGGGTACGGAGTGAACGTGAAGGTTAACTGGCGCAGGGTGCCTGTCCACCGCGGCCAACTTTATGAAAGTGCTCGCTGGATACCGGAACTCGAGCTTTTTCAGTGGGTCGACATCCTCGCGAGCAGCATCCACCGGTGGAGTCCCTTTAAGGGCGAACAAATGGCCGAAACTCGGACGCTGGATCTAGAGTTCGTGACGGTCGCGATACCGCTAGATGCTGTTCGTTCGATTGTCGCTTCGCGCAATTCGCTGTTTACGTATGATTGGTCCACTGGGGGGCTGACAGAACTGGGCAAATGGACCTTCCCGCCCGATATCCGGTTCAATGATGGTGCGTTGTCACCACACGGCGTTGTCCATATTGGGACCATGTCAATGTCTGGCCGTAAAGACGCCGCTAACCTATTCCAATTTTACGATGGTGAATTGATAGGTGTGCTTGATGGTATTGGAATTTCAAATGGCATTCGTTGGTTTTCACCCGAACGTGCGTATTACGTTGACTCGGTATATCCGAGGGTCGACGTCCTGACGACCGCGATCGGAACGGTAGTCCGGGATCCCTGGGTAACCCTGGACGAGATCGATGAACCGGACGGCATCGCCGTCGCGGCTGACGGAGCGGTCTTGGTGGCTAACTGGGGACGTGCGGCAATCGAGCACATTGCCTCAGATGGCCTGCGAACAACCATTCCTGTTCCAGCGCGGTTTCCCTCGTCCGTTGCTTTGAGTGGTGACGAGAGGTGGATGATCGTCACGACCGCGGCCGCGCCGGATTCCGCAGGGGATGGCGACGGTTATGTCTTTATTACGCCGGTGGGACGGGATAGCGATGGCGACAGGTGATGCGGTAGCGCAGAACAGTGGCGTGTCGGGGGCCAAATTCGAAGGGGCATCCGCTACCTCGCAGCCTCAGGCTCAGTTCGACGTTATCCGTCGGTATGCGACATTAATCGCCATCCTGGCCGCGGGAGCTGAGGTGCTGCTGCTCATCTGCGGTTTGTACAACTTCCGACTAAGTGTCGCGTTGGCCTTCCCTATCTTGATCGGAATAATTTGCGGAGTTTCTAAGGGGGACATCTCAAGGGCGGCGAACTCCCGTGACTACCTGCATCCCGTGCAAAGCGGGCTCGCCGGCGGCGCAGCTCTAGTCGGCGTCGGATTGCACTCGACTGCGGGCGTCGTGATCGCGGTGGTAGCAGTACTCACTTTTCTCCGATTTCCGCTGCCCTCGTCGCGCAATTTTGTCGTGGGACTAGCCGCGATAAGTCCCTGGACCACGGAGTGTATTGCGGATGGCCGCGGCACGGGATCGATTCTCCTAGGGTCCGTCGTTTGCGCTGTCGCCGTCCTAACTTGGATCCGGTCGCAAAATGTGGAAACCTTGGTCGTCGCCTTTTGTTTATCAACACTGGTGTACGTCACTGCAGCGGTGGTGCTGTTTCTTCTCGGATTCCGTGCTGACTACAACTCTGCGTATTTGACTGACGCAATCGCAAATTACGGTCCATTTACGCTACGCTGGCGATTTCCCCTTGCTGTCTCTTGGGTGACGGTACCGACGGTCGCTGCGCTTGGATCTGTTCTTTGCGTATGGGTGGTGCGCCTCAAGCGCAGCAGCATCGGGATCGGCGCCGTCGGCATAAAGGCCGTATGTGCCGTCGGAATTTTCGTGCACCTCCTGGCTGTGTTGGCCGCGGATGGACGAACTCAGATTGTCGCAGCCTCGCTCGGCGTCATCATTGCTAGTGGCCTGATGCCGAGAATTATCCGCAGCTTACTGCTTGTAGCTGCAGCGTTTCTATGGCTTGCGCCCCTTTGGTGGAGCAGGTTCGCTGATGTCGCTGAAAAGCTTGTGGTGGATTATCTCCCAATGCGCGGGACGGCCGCTAGAACCGCGACCCTGCAGGGCCGTACAACCATTTGGGATATATCACTGGACGATTTTGGCAACAGTTCTTTCATGGAGCAGCTCTCGGGATGGGGTCCCGACGGGTATATTGCATCGGGGACCGCGGCGCAATATTCCGGCGTGCTGGGCGTGGTGTACCGTAGCGGCTATTATCCGCCCCACAACGCCTTGCTCGAGGTGCTTTTGTCAGGCGGTATTGCCCTCATGGTTCTCGTTTTGGTAGGTATCGCTTTTCTCGTTTTTATGCAGCTAAAGGTGCAACGATTCGGCAGCGAACCGGCCCCGGCGGGAGTGGCAGCACTTGGTGTTGCTCTCGGGGTCGTGGCCTTTCCGGAAGTCGCAGTGCTCTGTTCGAACGCGTCGGCTGCGGCACTTGGCCCTATGGTCACACTCATTTGCTTGACTGCGTACAGCCAGACGATCAATGCCGCGAGGCGGTAGGACGGCAATCAACTCCTTTTGACAACCGGAGTCTGCAGCATTGTGCGCCGGTCGAGCTGTCCCTGACCGCTGGTCGAAACCAGTATCCGCGGCGCGAGAGGCTTCGAATCGGTATGTGGGGTGTACCGCGGCAGAGGCCGGCCGAAGGTGCTCCTGCTGCCGCGCGCGATCAAGCGTCAGGCAAGGTGCCCGTATAGACGACCATTGCCACGACGACCGTGCAGAGTGCGCCGACGCACATTTTCGAGCGTAGTGTCCACGATGTGCCCGTGTAATTTCCCGAGTAGGACGTGGTAAGCGCGAAAAGCGCAAAGTACGAGATCAGCGTGGAATATGCGGCAACGGCGATGCCGGCGAACGGCAACAGCACGATATTGAGCGTGATGTTCATCGCCGCGGAAAAGCCCGTAATGAACGCCATTCGCGACGTGCGTCCAGCGATTACCGAGAGGTGGTTCATCGGAATCAGGTATAAGCAGTAAAAACATGACGCCAGCGTAAGGATGGGGATGAGTTTGGCTGACTGCCGGTAGTCCATTGGCGCGAGCGTGACAACAATCAGCGTGCCAACGACAGCGACACCAGCCGCGAGTAGTAGTGAGACAATCCGCTGGATCTCGACTACCCGACGCAGTCGCTCAGGGTTGGAATCCTGAAGGACACGTCCATACATTGGTAAAACGCCCCGATTAATCTCGACGGCGAGCACTGTGACAATCATTGCGAGTTGAGCTGCGAAGGCAAACTTGCCGGCAGCGGCCGTGCCTAGTATCGCGGCGATCACCAAGCGATCCGATAAGTTCAGGGCCCATCCCGACAGCACATGGGGGAGCAAGGGAATGCCTATGCGGAGCGCTTCCTTGAGATCTGCCCGAGATGTATTTCGACCGGTCAGGAAACGACGCTGGAACGGTAACGCGATGATCATCGCGCTGAGGCCACCGATTAGGTCCCCAACGGCCCAGCCGGCGGCGCCATAGCCGAATAGGCCGCAGAGGCAGAACTTTACTCCGGCCATAATCAAGGCCGGAGGCAGAACGACCCCGACGTATGCAACGACGCGCTCCCGCGCACGGAGCAGAGCGAGGGGGACCGTGCTGCCCGCACCGAACAGACACGCTCCGGCAACTGTTGCGATCACGGAGCCAACTGGGATATTGAGCGGCTTGTCCGAAGACGATATGAGCACCGCAGAGATCCCTACGCCCAGTGCTAAAGGTCCCGCAAAACTGAACTTCGCGAGCGTGTTATAGAAGCGCGCCGTGCGGTCTTCCGAATCGTAGGTAAAGAAGCCCCGGAACGCTACACTTTCCATTCCGAACGTTGCAGCGGAGGCGAGGAGACCATAGATAGACGCCAAGACTGCGAACTGTCCGAACTCGGCAACTGGGACCAAAGCCGCAAGGACCAGTAACAGAAGGAACGGCGCGCCCCGCTGGATCGCAGCAACGCCGATGTATGTGAGCGAATTTCGGGCCGGCCTATTTCGACTCATCTTTGCTAAGCCGACGGCAGATTCACGGCTTCCTTCGCAAAGTCACCTTTCGTAAAAACGTCGCATGCACCGTCGACGGTGCAGTCGATGACGCGTCGCCCGACTGATTCATAGGCATGTCGGGCGAGTTTGTATGAATGGTCGTTCATCTGGAGCGCCGGCCACGCCCATTTGGAGCCGTGTCCAAAATAGTTTGGATCGAAGTGGTTGGGGTCACTGCCCTGGGTAGTTGCAATCACCCGCGGATTTCCGCCCTCGGAGTAGCGATGGTCCATACCGATGATCAATACTTTCGTCCAACCGAAATGGTAGGCGAGTTGGAGGGCGAGGAACGTCACTGTGTACCCCGGGAACAATGAACTACCGATCCGAGTGGCAAATTGCCAGCGGAGATCCATGGCGGTGTAGGCCACGCGGTCTGTACGCGCCATGTGCTGTCTATGCTCAGCCGAGAGGAAGAGATTCGTTTCCAGTCCAGCGATTTCGTTGCCGTACTGTTCGAGTACGAGCGGTGCGCTGACACACAAGGCAATCGGGGGGGCTGGTAGGCGGTCGGCAAGCAAATATCCGCGATTCATCAAGATATACGGCACGTTTGCGAGTGGGGAAAGGTCGGTTTTATTGAGACTCGGCCCGTTGCACACGATCACGCCTGTCTGACCGTGCTGCTGATCATATAGAGCATTGAATATCTGCAGAGAACGCCGACCATCCGCGCTTGCGGCGAATGCTGCTATATAGCGTCGGCTGCGCATAGATTGAATGCCGTCGCGGACTGCAGCGACTCGTGCGCCTAGGGGATATCTGTAGAATTTCTGTCGGCGCGGAGTGATCGGCGCCGTCAATTCAGCTGGGGGAATCGCAAATTGGGTTTCTCCGTGAAATGATCCTGCGTGCGGACTTGGTGGCATAATGAACTCCTTCTATTCAGTGTCATCGCGTACGACCATTGCCTGCAACTTCGCGCCATCGCGACCCCGAGCGGTGCTCACACGTGAGTTGACGATAAAGCAGGCGGTAGTTTTGACTCAAGAGGGCGGGATTCCTTGAAGTCAATATTCTTGGGCGTGGTTCGCATCTGTCCGCTTCAAATATGATGCGGCGTCGAACTTGGGCTGATTCATCGGGTGAAAACACCGGCCTTAATAGCTGATGTGAGCTGGTTAGTCACCTCGGCGTGGACGGCGGATAATTCAGATTGCAGCACGACTCCGATCCCGAAGGCGAGTTCTTGCGCTCCGGATGGGCCGATTGTCGGTTCAAGCATGACCGCAACAGCTCCCTCTGCATGGAAGTATCGGCGAGCCCACGTACGCTTTTCGAGCCCCCTCAGCCGTCCCTGAAACACGACCACCTCAGTCGTAACTTCTGCCGAGCGCGCTTCTACAGCCTCGCCCCGATGCTGAATGGTCCAAGAATCTGGAATGAGCAGATTCGTGGCGCCTGCAGGTCGGGATGACATCCAACGATCGATGACGAGCAACCCTCCACTCGGTAGGGCGCACACGATTCGAATGCATACACCGGCGGAGGTGCGAATGTGACCGCCTAATGTGTCGACGGATATATTGGACAGATCGACTTCCGAAAGCGGCTCCGCGCGGAGGAACTTTCCGACTTTAAACCTGCCGTGGTACTCAACAGTTTCGACACCCTGGTAGTGAGGGCCATTATGACTCTGACCCGACCGTTCATATGTCCGCTGAGGGCCGGGCGAGTACTGAGAAGTTCCGGGATCAACAATGAAGCGGCGGCCAAAAGCATCTACCTCGAGCGCTAAAAAATCAGGATGACCGTGGGCGGGGTTCCACCGGGGCCCAATTTCACCTGCATCGAAGAGTGCTTCGATTGGCCCGGAAGACAATCGGTAATATCCCGCGTCCGGGAGGGACAGCGGCAAAGTAACCTTATCCGTGTCAAGGACTGCCGTTGGCTGTGGAACTTCACCGAACCAGCTGTCGTTAAAGAGTGCGATATCTCCATCGTTGTGTGTGAGAAACATCCAAGCGCCAGCGGCGGCATCTGCCCGCTTTCGCGCTAAGTCACGTGTCGCCACGGACAGAAAGTGACACGCAGCGAAGATCCGAAGAGACATCACAGTCAGACCCTGATACATCGCCGAGCGTTCGGCTTGCATGCCGTCAGCAAGCACGGTCGCAGAAATGATCCGATTGACTTCTCGATCGAGCCGTCGAGCACGTGATGGCGATATTGAATTGGCGGCAAGATGATAGAAACATAGAGCTGCAAGGTTGCGTTCCGTGTGATTATTGCGCATTTCATGCTCGACGTTTCGCCATAGGAACCCAGCATCTAGGCGAATGAAATCCTCTATTTCCGCCCGCACATCTTCTCCGATATGTCCTCGCATTCGGGCAATTGCCAGCCCGCTGAGGGTCGCTAGGATTCGATGAGATGTGTCATATGGTGACCAACAGGTAGCGAACGCTTCGGTTGACTCGAAGGTGCGGAACTCCGCAAAACGCCTCAATATGGCGCGCGCCGAGTAGTGATGTGCCTCGTTTGCGCTCGAAATAAGCGAATGCAAGATGCTGAGTTGCGCAAACTTCATCCGCCAAAGGCCGTCGCCCTCGTCTGGGTGTAGAAACAGCCAATCAATGTCTTGTATTGACCCGAAATCCACTGCGCGTCCCAGTAGCGTAAATCGACCACAGGCCGCATCCTTTAGTTCTTCGTCATTATGGCGGTAATATTCGCCGACAAAGTGCGCGAGGTCTGGGGGCATTTTGTCGCTGAACTCTGGCGTCGGCAAGCTCGACGCGGTGCGGCGGATCGTCCGGTCGTAGACATTCGGGAACCTTGGAACCAGCTTGCCCCTTACGCTGCGTTTGATCTGGAACGCAACCATCCGAGGCGTTAAGCGTGTTGCGGCACGCAATGTAGGGTGGACACGCAATTCTGACTCCTACTGTGGTCTGACGCTAGCCGCCGCACGTATTCATGGCTGATAGGTTTGCGTGAAAGTTATGTTTATTGTCGCCTGTACTCGTTACGAACGATACGTGAAGTTTAGCGAACTTTGACTTTCAGCTGAGACATGTCGTTCGCATCCAACTTGAAGTTTTCCGGCCTGTATTTCATGAATCGCGGTGGCAAGATCAAAAAGTTAACTGCTGCTGTTGCGCAGCATGAGTTTGTTCACATCCACCGTTCGAGAAGCCTCGAGCTTGTACTCGCCGGCTGAACCCCGCGAATCGATCACTAGATCCCATTCGGTGCTTTCAATCGCCTCCTGGTCCACGAGTAACTCTCGGATGAATGGTGAATTCGAAAGGACCCCCAAGTTCTGGCCAATCAAGTTCTGGGGAGTGACGTGCGGGTCGAATATCGCTAATTGATATCCAGCGGTGATCAGCATCCTAGCTAGATCAACGTTGGGACTCTCTCTTAGATCATCACTTGCATTTTTGAACGCAATGCCGATAAGAAGTACCTTTGCACCGTGTTTGAGTCCGTCTGTGGCAAACCTAAAGACGAACGACTTATGCGCCTCATTGGAGGTAATTAGCGAATCGATTAGGTGGGTCTGACTCCCGGAAATGCGGGAAATGTATTGCAGGGCCCGGACATCCTTTGGTAGGCAGGAACCTCCGAATGGCCCGCCCGGCCTCAAATATTGCGGCGAGATATTCAATTTTGTGTCGGAAACGAAGATCTTGTGGACGATGTCGGGGCTTATGCCGAGGTGGTTACATACTCGCCCGATCTCGTTCGCGAATGTAATTTTTACTGCATGGAATGAATTGTCGATGAACTTAGTTATCTCACTCTCGCGATACTTGACATAAAACCGAGGGGCCTCTATGCCTTCGTTGATTACGTCCAAAGCAGCGCATTTCTCACCGTTCTGAGTTCCAATAACGATCTTGGGCGGTGAGAAGTAGTCCGAGACGGCCGTAGATTCGCGCAGAAACTCGGGATAGTAAACGAGCTCGACGCGGCGCGATTCTTGTCCGAGGATGCCCTCGAAGATGGGCTGGATGAGCTCGTCCATCGATCCGGGCTTGATGGTCGACCGATATGCCACCGTGGGTCGACTCTCAGGGTTCGCCTTGACCAACTCCGCTACTTGGCGAGATACCTCAGCGATATATGTCATGTTGTGTGACCCATCGACCGCGCTAGGCGTGCCCACGCAGACTATGACAAGCTCGCAGAGCGCGACTTCAGGAACAAGAGTTGTGCTTGCAGTTATAAGACCGTCTTTCCTCGCCCTGTCGATTAGCTCGCGTACCAAGGGTTCGGCGATCGGTGACCGTCCGGCAAGCACGGCATCTACCTTCGTTTCGTTGGGATCGATGCCAATCACACTATGACCCTGGCTGGCTAAACACGCGGCAGCTGTTATGCCGACGTATCCAAGTCCTAAAATCGCAATCTTCAATGGACCCTGTGCCCCCGCCTAATCCGATTGAGGGAACTTCCGGTTCCCCGCCTAATCCGTCCAAAAGAACTCGTAACGAGTTCCTGTAGCGTGATGCAATTGTCAGAATCGTGTTGACTGAAGTCTCTAACAGTGTCACGCGCCGGGCCCGAGTCTAGCTGAAAGCAATCCACCGTGACGGGCATGGCTTGTCCGACGCTCTGTACAGCTGCACCGATTTCGGATCGCGCGCCTGGCGCGCGGATATAAGGTGGTCGACATCCGCCAAAACGGTTCCTGCAGCTTTATGGCTCATTGCTGTGGCGTGGGCCCTTCCGTGAGGATCTGGCCCTGCGGCTACGATATCGGAACCCGAGACAGCCTAACTAGAGCCGAAGGTCAAGGCTGCGTGCTTCGGGGCACCCCATCTTGGGAGGAATCCTGCACATCCTGTTCGTTTGCACGGGAAATATCTGCCGCTCGCCAGTGGCGGAGAGGTTGAGCAAGGCGTACGCGGCAACCCGCCAAATTCCGGACTTCGTCGCATCGAGCGCGGGCACGCGCGCAGTAATCGACCAAGCCATCCACCCGAGTGCTACGCGCGTGCTCGAAGAACTAGGGGGTGATCCCGCGGGCTTCAGGGCGCGTCAACTCACGCCCAAGATAGCCGCAAGTGCCGATTTGATAGTCACCATGACAGCCGCCCATCGCGACGAAGTGTTGGAGCTCGCGCCCTGGAAGCTCAACCGAACCTTCATGCTTTCGGAGGCGTCTCAACTGTCGCAACGCTGGAGTCCGCGGTCGGTGGACGAACTTGCCCCCCTTCGTTCTCAGTTGGGGGCAGAGGAGCGAGTCGATGTCGTGGATCCCATGGGGCAAGCTCCCGAGGTATTCAGGTCGGTCGGTGAGAAGATCGCTATGCTCCTCCCGCCAGTCATCGACCTGTGTGGGCCGGACAAGGTGCGGGCCTGAGTTCGAGACGATATCTCGGCCGGCTAAGGGCTGCTGGTCGTCAAGCGATCCGACTCTCTCCGGTTGAGAAGCGCGTGTCGTGTGCGATAAAGTTCCTGCGCAGAGGGGGAGACGCGTGGGGGGCTTTATGACGGCGATAAATGATCAGCCAGATGTGTCAGCAAATATCGTGCCGGTTCGGGGTAAAATCCCGACTTGGCAGCAAAGTTATGCGCTTCGGCTGGTAGCGGTTGATTTCTTAGGGGTCGTGCTCGCAGTCGGGTTGGCACAGTGGTTGCGCTTTGGTGCGGTGTCGGAAGCCGTGCCCACGTACCAGAGTCTCGACTACAGCGCGGTTTCGGTCATAATCGCGATCCTGTGGGTTTTGGCCCTCAGTATCAACAGGTCGCGTTCTACCCGCGTCATAGGGTCGGGCGCCGAGGAGTATCGCCGGGTATGGATCGCAACACTATCCGTTTTCGGTGGCGTAGCCATTACTTCTATGCTTTTCAAGCTGGAGATTGCCCGGGGATACCTTGTGATCGCGCTGCCCGCAGGCTTGCTTTTCTTGACCTTGGGGCGCTGGTTTGCTCGCCAGATAGTCGTTCGCGCACGAGCGCGAAACGGCAGCTGTATTACGCGCGTGCTCGCGGTGGGTAGCCCCTCCGCTGTCCGCGACCTCACCAAGTCGCTGGCTCGTGATGGAGGATCCGAGTACCAGGTGGTTGGGGCTTGCATACCCGGTCCAATGCACCGCCCGACGATTGAGGTCCCCGGCGTAGGCTCGGTCCTAACGTATGGCGACGAATCAGACGTCGTGGATGCAGTACGCATCACAGGGAGCCACGCTGTCGCCGTCACCGCGACTGAGCGCCTGGACGGTCGCGGGATCCGGGATCTCTCATGGGAACTCGAAAAGTTGGATATTGACTTGCTGGTCTCCCCCGGTGTTGTCGATATAGCGGGCCCGCGGTTACAGATTCGCCCTGTGGCTGGGCTTCCTCTGATTCACGTCGACAAGCCGAGATACAATGGCGCCAAGAGATTCGAAAAGCGCTTATTCGACATCGTGTTCGCGAGCACCGTACTGTTGCTGGGTTTTCCCTTTCTGTTACTTATCGCTGCGGCTGTGAAATTGACGAGTCGTGGGCCGGTCTTTTATAGGCAGGAGCGCATCGGCCTCGACGGCAAGCCATTTGAAATGATTAAGTTCCGTACGATGGTAGTCGGTGCTGATTCAATGGTTGTGAAACTTGCAGCGCTTAACGAAAGTGAAGGCGGGGTACTGTTCAAGATTCGGGACGACCCAAGGGTGACGAGAATTGGTAGAATCTTGCGCAAGTACAGCATCGATGAACTCCCACAGTTCATCAACGTGCTTAAGCAGGACATGAGCGTCGTTGGCCCACGCCCTCCTCTGGCCCGCGAGGTTCAAACCTATGACGATCATGCAATGAAACGACTTCTCGTTCGACCTGGGATTACGGGGTTATGGCAGGTTAGTGGCCGCTCTGATCTGTCATGGGAAGATACGGTTCGCCTTGATCTGTTCTACGTCGAAAATTGGTCGATGATTTCGGATCTAATCATCGCAATCAAAACAGTCAGGGCGATGCTCAGTCATTCCGGCGCCTATTAGACGATTGATGCTCGGCGAAATACGGCACAGACATCGCCGACAGCTGGCGGTCGTTTAGTTATGTAACGACAATATTTGCATGCTTCGGCGATAGACGAATGGTGCTTCCCGTTGGTAATCGTTGAACTTGTGCAGTTGAGCCCTGTGCGGTTGCGGCCTGCGGACGGGGCACCGGGCACTGCCGCGATCGGCTGGTCGGCTGGGTGGGTCGCCTACTACAGTCCGTCGGCACCACAGTGACTCTGCATCGAGCACAGAATTCCTCTGAGGAGTTACGCATCCTATGTATACTTGGCAGTTCATTCCGTGAGGACTTTGCGACCTCGTAGATCAGGGTCGGGACGTTGGTTCCGCTGCGCACGCCGGCGTCTGCGGGTGGTGGTGGTCGTTCCACAGTTGTCGTTGAACCGCTCCGGTGTGGACCTGAGCGACCGGGTGTGGGGCGATACGACCCGTTAGAAGGTCTGGGTGGCGTCCGATGACTTTTGTAGGCACCGCGTCCCGTGACAAGCGATCAAGTCCGTTGTTTACTTTGGTACGTAACGCACGGTGGTGAACGTTCTTTCGATCGGATTTGTGGAGCACGCCGTCAACACACGCGGTGGTCCAATGATCGGCCGGAACTCACAGGACACAGCAAGGTGTAGCGGTCCGGCGATGATCCTGACGTCCGCCCTGGCGTACTTCTACGAATTCGATCTCGAACGCTTCCGCCGCGACCCAGGCTTTGCAGATTGCTTTCGGAGTTGTAGATCTCACGCACCGCCTGCTTTTGACGCTATGGGTGTGCAGAGGGGTCGTTCGCTGTGGCTCTCGCTGGATAATGCCGTTAAGCACGAAGGCCAGTAGCTTCGGGTGCCGGCGAGGTGCATGAGGTCGCACAGCCTCGGGTCGTGGGTTGTAAAGAACATGGAACCGTCCGGCTTGGCAGTGATTGCGTTCGCACCAGAGGGGACGTGGCGTCCGGGCGGGCGTGAATTGGCGTCGTTACGCGGTTAGGTCTACAGACCGCCTCAAGACCGGCATGCCGATGACGTGGGCCCAGCTGAGCCGACGGCGCTGCACAGATAGTTATCGTTGTCGGCTCCGGCCGAAAAGTGAGCAGGTAGTTCCGGTTGAAAAGTGAGCACCCTTCTGATTGGAGAGTGATCACTGTGGAGGATTGGGCGGAGATTCGCCGGCTGTATCGGTCGGAGAAACTGTCGCAGGCTGCGATCGCGGAGAGGTTGTCGCTGTCGCGGAACACCGTGGCTAAGGCGTTGAACTCTGAGGCGCCGCCGCGGTACGTGCGCACGCCGTCGACGACGTCGGCGTGGGCGCAGGTCGAGCTTGCGGTGCGGGCGTTGCTCGGGCAGTTCCCGACGATGCCGGCCACGGTGCTGGCGCAGCGGGTCGGCTGGGCCGGCGGGCATTCCTGGTTCGCCGAGAACGTCGCACGGATCCGCCCTGAGTACGCCCCGGCCGATCCATGTGACCGGTTGGTGCATCTTCCGGGTGAGCAGGTGCAGTGCGACCTCTGGTTCCCCGGCGCCCTGGTGCCCGATCACGCCGGGGTACTGCGATCGTTTCCGGTGCTGGTGATGGTCGCGGCCTGTTCGCGGTTCATTGCGGCGATGATGATCCCGTCACGGGTGACCGGGGATCTACTCGCCGGCATGTGGCACTTGCTCCAGGACATCGGCGCGGTCCCTCGAACGCTTCTGTGGGACAACGAGTCCGGCATTGGTCAGCGTGGACGTTTGGCCGACGGGGTCACCGGGTTCTGCGGGGTGCTGGCCACCCGGCTGATTCAGACCCGGCCCTATGACCCCGAATCTAAGGGCCTGGTGGAGCGGGCCAACGGCTATCTGGAGACTTCGTTCCTGCCGGGCCGGACGTTCACCTCGCCGGCGGATTTCAACGCCCAGCTGTGGGCGTGGCTGGCAGGAATCGCCAACCGCCGCATTCACGCCACCACGGGTCTGATCCCGGCCGACGCGTTGGCCGCCGATCGGGCCGCGATGACCGCACTGCCGCCGGTCGCCCCGGCGACGGGTACGACAGTAGTAACGCGGTTGGGTCGCGACTACTACGTCAGCTGTGGTGGCAACGCCTACTCGGTGCATCCGGAGATGATCGGCCGGATGATCACCGTGACCACCGGCCTGGACCGGATCACCGCCCGGTGCGCCGACCGCCTGGTCGCCGATCACGAAAGGCTCTGGGGTAGCGCGGGACTGGTCACCGATCCGGAGCATCTCGCCGCTGCGGCGGTACTGCGCGAGCAGTTCCGCAGCCGCCCCGCCGCGGGTGCGCATCTGGCCGTCGATGTCGAGGTCGCCGACCTAAGCGCCTACGACGTGCGGTTCGGGACCGGAGAGGTCGCCTGATGGCCACCAAACGCACCCCGGTGCCGGGTGAGGCCGACAAGCTCATCGCCCACCAGGCCCGTCTCCTGAAGGCCCCGCGGATCGCCGCGCACTACCAGCGGTTGGCCGAGCAGGGCCGCGACGCCGGTTGGTCGTTGGAGGACTACCTCGGCGCGGTCCTGGCGGTGGAGTCCAACGCCCGCGCGGAATCCGGTGCCCGCCAACGTATCCGCTATGCCGGGTTCCCGGCGATCAAGACGATCACCGACTTCGACTTCACCGCCCAACCAGCAGTCGACCGCGCCCAGATCGCCCGTCTGGAAGCCGGCGGCTGGCTATCCGAAGCCCGCAACATCGTCCTACTCGGCCCACCCGGCACCGGCAAAACCCACTTGGCCACCGCGCTGGCGATCGCTGCCGCCCACGCCGGGCACCGCGTGGCGTTCGCCCCAGCCACCGGCTGGATCACCCGGCTGGCCGAAGCGCACCGCACCAACCGCCTCGACGCCGAACTACGCAAGATCAGCCGCTACGGGCTCATCGTCATCGACGAGGTCGGCTACATCCCCTTCGACACCGAAGCGGCCAACCTGTTCTTCCAGCTCGTCTCCACCAGGTACGAGAAGTCCTCGATCATCCTGACCTCCAACCTGCCGTTCTCCCGCTGGGGGCAGGTCTTCGGCGAGGCCACCATCGCCTCGGCGATGATCGACCGAATCGTCCACCACGCCGACGTCATCGCCCTCAAAGGTGCCAGCTACCGCATCAAACATACCGCGATCGACACACTGCCCTCCGTGGAAGCCGATCGTCAGGCAGACTCAACCCCGTAAACCTGCTCACTTTTCAACCGGAGCAGGCCGCTCAGGATTCAACCGGAGCCGACAATCGTTTCACATCAGGCGCGTGGTGTCGCGACCGCCAATTGCCTTGGTTAATGTGTCTGCGCGCTCTTGCCAGGAAAACGCGCGTGCACAATCATGAAACGCTCGGTTCTGCAATTCATCAAGCGTGTCGACGTCGTCAATGACTTCGCAGATCAGCTTCGAGAGTTCCGAGAGGGTTGGAACTGCAAGATAGCCTTTGCCTTCAGGGGTAGGAAGTCCAATAATCGCATCGGTTAGGCCGATAATCGGAAGTCGGTGAAATACATGGGACAAGAGTCTTAGCTTGAAGCCACCCCCGATAGTGTCAGCAATAACCCCCGCTCGGGCTCCTTCAACTAGCTTTACGAGATCCTCTACGTATCCCATCACGTTAACTTGTGGGTACTTGCCGACGACATAGTCGCGGAGCTCGATACTTATATCACCCGCAACCGTAATCTCAATACCCGCCTCAGTCAGAGGCTTGTATGCACTAGAAAGCCAGTCTAGTAATACTTGCTGCTTCTGTTCGTTTCGGCGACCGCCGAGGAGAAGAATTCTTTTCGGCGTTTCTCCGGTAATTCGGCGCGATTCGACTATAGTCTCGCTATATCCTGGAGAGATAAGGAGATACTTCCGGGCGGGATCTATCATTCGGAATGGGGCTAAGTCGGCCTCCGTAATTACGGTCACGATGTCCGATTTCACGATCAGTGCTTTTTCCCAGCGTTTGACTTTTCTGAGGTCGAGCTGAGCCACTAAGCGCACCGCTAAGCTAATGTCGTACGCTCGGTATTTACTAGCGCGTGTCGAATACTCCCACTCATGTGAAATGTAGACAAGCTTTACTTTGGGGTGTAATTTTCGATATTTCTGAACGCGCGGTAAAGCATGAGCCATGCCAATATTATCGAGAACTATCGCGTCCCAGTTTCCTGAAGCAAGGAGTACATCTAATTCCGTGCGGAACTCGCTCGTAGCCCCCTTCCATGCTATAAGGGGGAACTTCGAAAGTACTGATCTCGCTCTGCCATCTCTTACGTTGCCAGCGATTCGCCATTTAACACCGGAAGTGGCTAGTTGCCGATCTGCTCCGCTCTCAGCGCATAGAACAGTCAATTCCGCAAGGGTCGACCACGACTCGATAATGCCTCGGCTGTAAACACTGTCACCCGATACTGCAGGAGGGTAAGGGAGCACCTTTGTCAGATACAGTATCCGGGGTTTATTCTCCGTCGAATCACGCATTGCGCACGATACCTTACGTCCATTTCATTTCAAATTAGGGTTGACCCGCGTTGCAGTTTGGACTCCGTGGCGTTTCGGCGCTTCTGAATTGCACCATGCATATTGGTGAATCAGTGTCATCCCGGAGTGGACAACGCGTTGCCGCCGGGACGCTGTTAGCTCGGTTCAATCGCACCGCGAAAACCGCTTCAGGCGAAGCTCATGTGTTCCAGCGCAGTTGTCAAGATGCTGACCACCTTCGCTATTGATTGCAGCTAAGTCATTTGTAGACATTACCACTGCTAGTCACTCCGAACGGTCACTAGGTCCGAGGGAGGGGACGCGCCAGGGGGACACGGCTGTGGTTCGCGCGCGCACCATCAAGAGCGCGCACCATCATGCGGAGGAAGCGCTGCATAGAAATTCTCTTCCAGTCGAAGCCAATGCGATTCCCATGTCCAATTCTCGAGAACGAATGTGCGCCCGGCAGCGCCGAGCACGCTTCGGCGCTCGGGGTCGTTTAGCAGCGCGATTACCGCCGCTGCGAAGTCACCAGCTGTTTCGGCAACCAGCAAGTGCTCACCCGGAGTCGCACCGATCCCTTCATTAGCCACAGGTGTCGCGACGATCGCCTTACTCATCGCGAGATATTCGATGAGCTTGTTTTGCATGCCGCCGCCCGCCTGCATCGGGTTGATGCAGACGGCTGCCTCGGCCATGTATACCGCTGGATCTGGAACGGTGCCAGCGACCGTGACGCCCGGTAACTTATCGAGTTCCCGCACCTCCGCGGACGGCTCGCGGCCGACGATTGTCCACGTCGCATCGGGCAGAGCGGTACGCACATGTGGCCAGACATTCTGGGCGAACCACTGAACGGCGTGCACATTGGTCGGCGTGCGCATCACACCTGAGAACACGATATGGTGCGGTCGCTCGGCAATGTCCGTGCGCGGGGCGAAACGGCTCACATCCGTGCCGTGTGCCCCGAATACATAATTATTTATCGGCGTCACACCCTGTGCACGACAGTTTTTGGAGATTTCCTCCACATCCCGTGACCCGATCAAAACGCTGTGGGTGAAGCTCTGCCAAATACGCGATTCATAAGCGGCTACGAGACGGCTTTCGGCTTTATATAAAATGCGAAGCGCGAGATTGGGCGCGTTCTGTGCAATTCGACGAGAATTAAGGGTCTGCGAGAGCTGAAGCGCGAGAAAAGTAGCTGGGCGCTTATCGTTTGGTCTGGGTAATTCGCCAGCTGGACGACCCGTATCGCGTGTAATCTCCGCGCTGCGGAAATAGTAGGTATAGACGATGTCGTAATCACCGGCCCCTATGCGGGATCGAACCTCCCGTCGCTGCTCAGGGTGTGAAAAAAGCCCCACCTGCAACGGCCGCGTTTTCAATATGCCGAAAACGGCGCGCGCGATGCTGCTGATCTTTCCGAATCTATAGAGATGAACCTCTCGACACGCGCCCCGAAGCCAGGCAAGGTCCTCGCTGCTGGCGGATGCGCCGGTATTTATGCAAAATAAATCAACCACATGTCCACGTGCCTTGAGGAAACTCAACAGGTGCGCCACGGTCATCTGGTCAGCACGACGCATCGGCAGCGGAACTCGGCTATAGATAACTGCTATACGGAGTGGACGATCGGTCGGCTCGACGTCCATCGTCTTCGGGAATTTCATAAACCCACAATCTGCCACACTGCGGAGTCGACCATTGGGGTGGCTAGCCCCAGTGTGCGCATCGCTACGCGCCCTGCTTCTCGAACCACCTGGTCGGTGCCGACTGCACTAATCTCATACTCCGTGCTGGCTTTCTGATCCGCGCTTTGTGACTCCGGATCACCTCCTCGATCGGCCTCGGTCGGCGACGCTGTGGACAGCGCACTGATGGAAATCGGCCGTGAACTGAGTGGGATGCGACGGTATGAGGAGCCCGTGAGGCCTTCGAGTTGCCCAAGTTTATGCGGACACCTGAGTAGCGAGACGGTGCCTGCAAGGAGGATGTCGACATGCCGCGGGCGCGTTGGTCGTTTACACCTGAGGGCATGGTGGAGGCGGCTCGTCAGGCGTGGTGGACGCGGGCCGCCTGTGTCGGAGGTGGCCCGCGAGCTCAACTGCACGACAGTCTGCTGGGCAAAATCGTGCGTCGGGAACAGGTCCAGACAGAGTCGCCGCAAGAGACGGTCCACTACGCTACGAATACAGCCCCTTCAGGGCCTGGGCACCAGTAAAGAGGGTGCATCAAATCCGGGGCGGTTCGCACTAGGCGGGGGATGTTGGTACATGGAGCCAACTCACGTCGGCTTGATACCCGACGGCATGCGCCGTTGGGCCGATGCGAACGGCGCGACGTACGCGGAGTCCTACCGGAGCGGATCCGAGAAGGTCATCGAAATCCTGCTTGCTCTCCGGCACAACCAGGTGCGGACGGTCTCGGTGTACAACCTCAGTCGTGCCAACCTCGCCAGACCTCCCGCGCAACTGGACGCCGTGTTTGACGCCACCGTTTACTTCTTCTCCGAGCTACTCCCCGCCCACTTCGATTCCGACGAATACACCGTCCAACTCCACGGGGATCGGAGTTTGCTTCCGCGCCGCTACGTCGACGCGGCCGAAGCGCTGGAGCGCGCCACCCACGGCGACAGCTTCCACATCAACATCCTCGCCGCCTACGACGCTTACGACGAGTTGCGCGCCGCCCACCAACGCGCACAACAACAGGGCTGCGACATCGCGGCGGCGTTCGACATTCCCGACGTCGATCTGGTCATTCGGACCACCGCAGAACCTCTGCTGAGCGGATTTCTGCCGCTGCAAAGCCAGTACGCAGAGCTCGTGTTTCTGGATACTCCGCTAAACGAACTGACCACCGACCACATCGACGACCTCATTTCCGAGCACCGTCGTTTCCCGCAGCGGCGCGGACGGTAGCGAATGGCTACGCACCGCAACCCCCTGATCATCGGGGCCGGCCCTGCCGGGCTCACCGCCGCACTCGAGCTAGTGCACCGGGGTGTGGTCCCTCGAATCTACGAAGCCACCGAACACGTCGGAGGTCTGGCCCGCACCCCGACCGCCGGCCAGTGGCGGGCGGACCCCGGCGGGCACCGCTTCTTCACCCAACACGAAGAGATCATGGATCTATGGAAGGAGCTCCTCCCGCACGACGAATGGCTTGCGGTTCCGCGCCGTTCGGCGATGCTCGTGGACGGCCATCTGGTGCCCTACCCGCTCCTCGGCCGCGAACTGGTGACACGCCTCGGGTTCCGCAGCGGAATGCGAGGTGCCAGCGGGCTAATGTGGTCGCGATTTCGGCGCGGCATGCGTGCCGTCGAAAAGGAACAGACGTTCCGCGAGTGGGGGATCGAAGAGTTCGGCAAGCACTGGTACCGGATATTCTTCGACGGTTATGTGCGCAAGACCTGGCTCGCCGACCCCGACAGCCTGTCCAGCGACTGGGCCAACCAGCGCATCAAGCCTATCGACTGGCGCCGTGCCGGCAAGCGGGGCGACGCCGACGACGATGTCTTCCGTTATCCGAGGCTCGGTCCCGGGCAGCTCTGGGACGCCGCGGCCGCCGCTCTGACCGACGCCGGCGTCACTCCGTCGCTAAATTCTCCGGTGGTTGGTCTCCACCACGACGGACGGCAATGGAACATCGAGCTGCAGAACGGCGACATTGCAGCCGGAGATGCCGTGTTCTCCAGCATGCCGCTGCAACTCCTGATGCACATGCTGAAACCCGCCCCGCCCAAGCACATTCGCGCGATCGCAGGCACGCTCCGGCATCGATCCCTGATCACCGTCGCCGTGGCGCTCTCGGAGCATCGCGACATCCCGTACAACTGGGTGTACACCCCCGGCGCCGACTGCCGAGTCGGCCGGGTGCAGAACTACCTGCGCTGGTCACCTGCGCTGGCTCCTGAGGGATTCACCGGAACCTATTTGGGCCTTGAATACTTCACGTTGCCGCACGATGACCTGTGGCTGGCCGACGACGAGACTCTGCGTGCGATAGTCGAGCGCGATCTGCAGGTCCTCGGCGTGGGAGACTCGTCCGTCCAGCAGCTGATGACCATCCGCTCGCAGTACGCGTACCCGATCTACGAAGCGGGCCGTGAACGCAACGTTGTTCGGATCCGGGATTATCTCCGTGAGAATCACCCGGGGCTGCACCCGATCGGCCGTAACGGCATGCACCGCTACGACAACCAGGACCATGCGATGTTGAGTGCGCTGCGCAGTGTCGGCCGGTACTTCGGCGAGAAGGTCGACCCGTGGCTGGTCAACACCGGCCTCGGCTACCACGAGACCGGGTTGCTGAGAAGCTGAAATAGCGACCCACTCGGATGCCGGGTACAACGCGCCGGGCAGAGTTGAGGTCGGGAGGGGAAAGGCCGCCGGGCGGGCAGAATCCCCAGTACAGTGCTGCCGTGGGCTATCCGGAGAACGTGCTGGCCAAGGACGAACAGGTCGTCCTGCATCGTCACCCGCACTGGGGACGTCTGACGTTCCCCGCGATCATCCTGATCGTGGCATCTGCGGCCGCCGCATTTCTGGCCGGCTACGTCAACACCCTGAATTGGGAACAGACGGCGAGGACCATCGTGTTCGGCGTCGTCGCCGGTATCTGGCTCATCCTCATCGGATGGCTCTCGGTCTGGCCGTTCCTGAACTGGTGGACCACCCACTTCGTGATCACCGACCGCCGCGTCATGTATCGACACGGACTGATCACCCGGTCGGGAATCGACATCCCTTTGGCCCGCATCAATAGCGTCGAATTTCGACACGGCCTTATCGACCGGATCTTCAGGACTGGAACCTTGATCATCGAGTCGGCGGCGCAGGATCCGTTGGAATTTCAGGACATTCCACGGGTTGAGTACGTCCATTCACTGCTGTATCACGAAGTTTTCGACACGTTGGGCTCCGAGGAGTCGCCGAGTTGAGTCTGCACCTGAGGAGGCTGTGTCCTAGCGTAGGACGATGTTCTCCGGGCGGTCTGTGTGACTCGGCGGCAGCGGCTTCGCATTCCTGCGGTCATGGCCGTTCTGGTTTTGCTGCTGTTCCTCAACGGCGCCAGCGGCACACTGCTTTTCGCGCGTGCGAAGCCGGATTCCCTGGTCCCCGCCGATGCCATCGTCGTCCTCGGTGGCGAACACGACGGCCGCGAATCGTATGGATTGAAGCTGGCACAAGAGGGATACGCGCGCACGGTCTTGATTTCCAACCCGTACCACCCGCAAGACAAAACGATGAAGGACGTCTGTAGGCCGCGCCGTGATGTCCGCGTGATTTGTCGGCCGCCCGTCCCGTCGACAACTCGCGGCGAAGCCATCATGACACGAGAACTCGCTGACCAGTACGGGTGGACATCGGTGATCGTGGTCAGTTGGCGCTATCACCTCCCTCGCGCGCGCAGGATCTTCGAGCAATGCTTCGTGACACCGAACCGCGAGGTCGTTATGCGCGACGTTCCCCGCCGCTACCCGTTCTCCGTAGCCCAGTGGCAGTACACGTACCTCTACCAGTACGGAGGCTGGGTGAAGGCGGAGATACAGGGGCCGTGTGACTAGCGAAGAACCTTTACGTAGAAGGTCGTTCCTGCCCGGACGCTGAGATAGCCGGCGAGGGCGAATGTGACGCCCACAGCGCAATACACTGCCAACCTGCGAGTTACGGCAACGGCACTCTGCAGAATCGACTTAGTTCCGAACCACGCCGGTGGCGCTGACGCGACCAGAACCATGCTCGACGCTGTACCGAGGAATCCGAACGTGACCGGCGTTGTGAACGTAGGTAGGTATGGGTAGGCGCTGAACACGCCGAACAGCCCGCAGATGCCGGCAGTGCTGAGTAGAAGTCGGCGCTGGGTCGGCCGTTGCAGCATCAATAGCGCGAACACGCTGCCCATCACCCCGCCCATCGCGACGAGCACCCACGTCAGCACGGGTCACCTGGCCACCGCACGTGCCACCACCAATCCGCACAACAACCCAGTGACCGCCGCGACCGGTGTCAGCGTCAAGAAGGCCAGGGACAGCCTCATCGGTGTGCTGATGGTGAGCACCGCCCACGCGCTCAAACTGGCCACGCCACCACATAATCCGAGGATTAGATAGTGGAGTGAAGTCCTGAGACCGGTCGCCAACACGTACGCAGCGAAGAAGAACGCCACCCCGACGGCGATCAGTGTCGGGATCAGCATGTCCTGAGGCTTCGGCCACGTCGTCGCCATCGCATAGCGCACCAGCGCCCCGGCGGTACCGCCCACGATCAAAGCCGCGGGCTGCAGTTGCTGCGAACGGCGATGGCGACCCGGCACGTGACAAACGTTATGCAAAGACCGTCGACCCGGCAGCGCCGACCTATGAGGTCTTCGACACCCTCGGCTCGTCGGGGTCAGGGGTTTGCCGTTGCCCGCGCCGGCGCCTCCGCATCGGGGTCACGTTGCCGGCCTTCTCGGCTTGCCCGACGGGGGTGTGCGGATGGCGCAGCTCGTACTCGTCTTCGAGCGCCTCGGTGAGTCCGCCGCCGGTCAGGGTGGACTCGAGCGCCTTCTCCGGGTTGCGGGCAAACTCGTCCGGGAACACGAAGCGGCGGAACGCCCAGAACCGGAACGCCATCTGCAACAGGTTGCCGATGATGTACGCCGAGATGAAGTCGGCGACGTTCTCGGCTGCCAGCGAGACCATAGGCGCGCGCAGCATGAACACATAGCTGGAGATCCACAGCGGCGCCATGCTCAGCAGCACGCCGACGCCGCTCACACCGAAGAACAGCAGGGCCTCGTGGTGGCGCTCCCGGCCGCCGCGGTCGCGGAAGCTCCATTCCCGGTTCAGGATGTAGGACGCGATCACCGCGACGATGCCCGCGATGATCTTGGCCGTCACCGGCTTGGGCTCGAGGATCGTCAGCTTCAATGTAAAGAAGATCGCGGAGTCGATGACGAACGTCGTGGCACCGACGATGGCAAACTTGATCAGCTCGTGGTGCCGTTCGGCGTAGGGACGGACCGGCCGCGGCAGGCGGCGGATCGTCGCATCGGCAAAGGACACAAGGAGCCAGTTTACGGAACCGGCGTGCCCAATGCCGCATCGCTCGGTAACCGCAGGTCATCGGTGTGGTGCCGGTCATGACACCATGTATGCCGTGTCGAGAAGCCCCGCGTCCCCGCCCGTCGTAGCAATGATCGGTGGCGGCCAACTCGCCCGGATGACGGCCCAAGCGGCAATCGCGCTGGGCCAGACCCTGCGGGTGCTGGCCGTCCGCAGCGATGAATCCGCCGCCCAGGTGACCCCGGATGTCGTCCTCGGCTCCCATACCGACCTCGAGGCGCTGCGACAGGTTGCGAAGGGCGCGACCGCGTTCACCTTCGACCACGAGCACGTGCCGACCGAACACCTCGACGCCCTCGTCGCCGACGGCGTGAACGTCGCCCCACCGCCCGGCGCGCTCGTCCACGCGCAGGACAAGTTGCTGATGCGCCGCCGACTCTCCGACCTCGGCGCGCCGGTACCCCGCTTCGCCGAGGTGACCTCCGTGCAGGACGCCATCGCGTTCAGTGAACAGGTCGGCGGTCCGGCGGTGATCAAGACGGTGCGCGGCGGCTACGACGGGCGCGGCGTCGTCCTCGCCGCCGACACCGACGAAGTGTGCTCGGTGGTCGAGCGCTACCTCGCCGACGGTGTGGCGGTGATGATCGAGGAACGGGTCGCGATGCGCCGCGAGTTGGCCGCGCTGGTGGCCCGCTCACCGTTCGGACAGGGTGCCGCATGGCCGGTGGTCGAGACCGTGCAGCGCGACGGCATCTGCGTCACCGTGCTCGCCCCGGCGCCGGACCTGTCCGAGGAACTGGGTTCCGCCGCGTCGGAACTGGCGCTGCGTATCGCGTCATCGCTCGGCGTCGTCGGGGTGCTCGCGGTGGAGTTGTTCGAGACCGTCGACGGGCAGCTGCTCGTCAACGAGCTTGCGATGCGGCCGCACAACTCCGGGCACTGGACGATGGACGGGGCGCGCACCAGCCAGTTCGAGCAGCACCTGCGCGCGGTTCTGGACTACCCGCTCGGGGACACGTCCGCGCTGGCGCCGACCGTGATGGGCAATGTGCTCGGCGCCCCCGAGATACCGGCGATGTCGATGGACGAGCGGGTGCACCACCTGTTCGCCCGCATGCCAGATGCCAAAGTGCACCTCTACGGCAAGGAGGAGCGGCCGGGCCGCAAGATCGGGCACGTGAACATCGTCGGCGGACCGGCTGAATCGATGACGTCCCTGCGGGAGCGCGCCGAGCGGGCGGCACACTGGTTGTCGCACGCACAGTGGACCGACGGATGGGATCCCCACGCATGAGTTCTCCCCGGGTTGGGCTGATCATGGGCAGTGACAGCGACTGGCCGGTGATGTCCGATGCAGCTGAGGCGCTCGCCGAGTTCGACGTGCCGTTCGAGGTCGGTGTGGTCTCGGCGCACCGGACACCGGGCCGGATGCTCACCTACGCCCAGGAAGCCGCCGGGCGCGGCATCGAGGTGATCATCGCCGGCGCCGGCGGGGCCGCCCATTTGCCGGGGATGGTCGCGTCGGCCACCCCGCTGCCCGTGATCGGGGTTCCCGTGCCGCTCGCACGGCTGGACGGCATGGACTCGCTGCTGTCGATCGTCCAGATGCCCGCCGGTGTTCCGGTCGCGACGGTGTCGATCGGCGGTGCGCGCAATGCCGGTCTGCTGGCGGTGCGGATTCTCGGTGCTTCCGACAAAGCGCTGCAAGACCGAGTGATGGCGTTCCAAGCATCTCTGGAGGAGATGGTGCTGCAGAAGGATGAGGCGCTTCGGCAGAAGCTGCTGGGGGAGTAGCGGTTACGCGGCATAACCCAACGCTCGGTTCTCCGCGCCGATCCTGACGGAGAGCACCGCGGCATTGGCTAGGCTGAACACGATCGCGGTGACCCACGCCGAATGCACGAGCGGAAGCGCCGCCACCTCCACCGCCACCGCGGTGTAGTTCGGATGATGCAGCCATCGGTAAGGCCCACCGGTCACCAGCGGAGCGTCCGGGATCACGATGAGGCGCGGATTCCAGTGCTTACCCAGGGTTGCGACGCACCACCACCGCAGGGCCGTGCTCGCGGCGACGAGCGCCATCATCGGCCACCCGAGCCACGGGACGAACGGGCGATGCCAGACAGCGACCTCGGTGATGCAGGAAATCAGCAGCAGCGCATGCATACTCACCATCGCCGGATAGTGGCCGCGACCGAACTCCTGGCCGCCGTGCGCGAATGACCAGCGCGCGTTGCGTCGCGAGACCACCAGCTCGACGAGGCGTTCCGCTCCGATTGCAAGGATGAACAGGTAATACATGGCTCCTCCTACCAGCTCAGCAGGAGCAGCTCGAAGCTGAAGCCCGGCCCCATCGCCAGCATCAGCCCCAGCGAGCCGGGTGTCGGTGGATCGTTCAACGTCCGGGCGAGCACATCGAGCACCGACGCCGACGAGATGTTGCCGTGCTCGCTCATCGAATCCCAGCTGTGCCGGAAGGTGTTCTGCGGCAGATGCATTGCCGAGCCGATGGCCTCGAGCACCTTCGGCCCACCGGGATGACAGATCCATGTCGAGATGTCCTCGGTGCCGAGCCCGTGGTCGGCGAGGAAGTGGCCGACCGCGTCGGCGAGGTGGTCTTCTGCCATCCGGGGGACATCCTTCGACATCACCAGCTGAAAGCCTTCGGCGCCGACGTTCCAGCCCATGACGTCGACAGTGTCGGGAAACAGCGTGCTGCGGGTGTCGATGACGCGCGGGCCCGGGTGCGGTGTCGCAGGACTGCGCTCCGCCCCGACGGCAACTACCGCGGCGGCGCCGTCCCCGAACAGGCACAACCCGATGAGTGCGGGGATCGAGAAGTCGTCGCGCTGCAGGGTCAGGGAACACAATTCGACCGACAGCAGCACGGCGACGTGGTCCGGGAACCCGCGCAGGTAGTCGTGCACGCGCGCCAGTCCCGCTGCCCCGGCGACACAACCGAGGCCGAACAGCGGGATGCGCTTCACGTCAGGGCGCAGGCCGAGCCGGCCCGCGATGCGCGCGTCGATGGTCGGCACGGCGACGCCGGTGCTGGACACGGTGATGATCGCGTCGACCTCCGACGGGTCGAGGTGCGCCGCGGACAGGGCTTGGCGGACCGCACGCTCGCCGAGGTCGGTGGCCACCTCGATGTAGGCCGTGTTGGCCTCGGTGAACCCGGACAAGAGTAGATAGCGGCCGACGGGCAACGCGAGATTGCGGTACTTAACCCCACTGGAGTGCGCGAACCGGGCGAACGCGGGATCGGTGAACTCGGTCAGAGCCGCCGCGACCTGGTCCTGGTCGTAGACGTGGTCGGTGAAGGCCGCCGCCGTCCCCGCGATATGCGGGGCTCGGGGGTCGCGGAGGCGAGATGGTTGAGTGGGGGCGAAAAACGAGGTATCAGTCATGCCCCTTTTGACGGTATTGGCGCCGGAGCAGTTCGCTATTCGGGGCATTCGTGAATTTGTCCACAACCATTCACCGCGCCCCGGAACTGAGCGTATAAGGCCTGCTCAAGACCGGTTTTCTGTGAAGTTTCCGCCGCGTTCCCAGACTCGATTTCCAATCTGGACAATGGCCTCGAACTGGCGTGCAGAATGCTGAGTCCCGGAGTCCTAGGCGTGCCTCGGGTCAGCGCGGTTTGCCTGGCTAATCGATTGACGCCCTGGATAAATCGAGACTTCGAGGCACAAAAACAGCGGCGTGACATCGGTCACACCGCTGTCGAGCGAACTCCGATCGGAGGCGGAGTCGCGAGGACTCAGGACGCTCGCAGGACCACGACGGGCGCGGTGTGCTGGACGGGGGCGGCGGCCTGGATGTGTCCGGTCTGGGCGGCGTGGATACCGGCGTCGACTACCGCGGAACTCCGCATCAAACGGGGAGTAGCGTTCCAACCACAGTCACAATGCGCGGTACGGCGGAAGGCCTTGCCATCGATGTACACCTGCATGACGCCGAAAGTACCCACGAAGGCTGAGAGCGAACCGTTTCCGGCGCTGAGCGCACCCTGAGAAGTGCCTTGCCCGGAATTCGTTTCTCGCCCGCACCGCGCTAAAGTTACCGACGAGTAGCAAGGAGATGATGATGGCTAGTTGGGCCGGAAATCCGTCGTTCGATCTCTTCCAGTTGCCGGAGGAGCATCAGGAACTACGCGCGGCGATCCGCGCACTGTGCGAGAAGGAGATCGCCCCGCACGCCGCCGACGTCGACGAGAACGCCCGCTTCCCGCAGGAGGCCCTGGACGCGCTCGTCTCCAATGGCTTCCACGCGGTGCACGTTCCCGAGGAGTTCGACGGGCAGGGCGCCGACTCGGTCGCCGCGTGCATCGTCATCGAGGAGGTCGCCCGCGTCGACGCATCCGCGTCGCTGATCCCCGCGGTCAACAAGCTCGGCACGATGGGGCTGATCCTGCGCGGCTCCGACGAGCTCAAGCAGAAAGTCCTCCCGTCCATCGCATCCGGTGAGGCGATGGCGTCCTACGCGCTGTCCGAACGCGAAGCCGGCAGCGACGCCGCCGGCATGCGCACCCGCGCCAAGGCCGACGGCGACGACTGGATCCTCAACGGCGCCAAGTGCTGGATCACCAACGGCGGCAAGTCGTCCTGGTACACCGTGATGGCCGTGACCGATCCCGACAAGGGCGCCAACGGGATCTCGGCGTTCATGGTCCATATCGACGACGAGGGCTTCACCATCGGACCCAAGGAGCGCAAGCTCGGGATCAAGGGCTCACCGACCACCGAGCTGTACTTCGAGAACTGCCGCATCCCGGGTGACCGCATCATCGGTGAGCCGGGCACCGGCTTCAAGACCGCGCTGGCCACCCTGGACCACACCCGTCCGACGATCGGGGCGCAGGCGGTCGGCATCGCGCAGGGCGCACTGGACGCCGCGATCGAATACACCAAGGACCGCAAGCAGTTCGGCAAGTCGATCAGCGACTTCCAGGCTGTGCAGTTCATGCTCGCCGACATGGCGATGAAGGTCGAGGCCGCGCGCCTGATGGTCTACCACGCCGCGGCCCGCGCCGAGCGTGGCGAGGGCAACCTCGGCTTCATCTCCGCGGCGTCGAAGTGCCTGGCCTCCGACATCGCGATGGAGGTCACCACCGACGCCGTGCAGCTGTTCGGCGGCGCCGGCTACACCGTCGACTTCCCGGTGGAGCGCATGATGCGCGACGCCAAGATCACCCAGATCTACGAGGGCACCAACCAGATTCAGCGCGTGGTGATGAGCCGCGCGCTGCTGAAGTGACGCGTTCCTGCTAGCTCTGCGCCGGCCGCAGGTGCGTGATGTCACCGGCGGAGATGGTGACCATCGACCCGTCGGTGTCGATCAGCAGGCGGCCGGCGTCGTCGATACCCATTGCGGTGCCCACGATTTCGGAATCGCCGGGTAGGACCGCGCGCACCCGGGTGCCGATCGTCGTACTCAGTCGGTGGTAGTCCTCGGTCAAGGCCGCGTCGGCGCCTCCGGCGAGGCGCCACCGGCGCAGCCGGGAACCGAGCTCCTGCAGCAGCGCCGTCGCCAACTCGGTGCGGTCGACGTCGTAACCCAGCATCGTCAGCGAGATTGCCTTCGGATCCGGAAGCTCGTCGGGCGTCAGGCTGACATTGAGTCCGAGGCCCACCACGATCGCCGGTGCCGACACCTCGGCGAGAATGCCCGCCAACTTGCCTGTGCCGACCAGCACGTCATTGGGCCACTTCACGCCGGCGTCGACGCCGACGAACTCGCGCATCACATGCGCGACCGCGACGCCGGTCAGCAGCGGCACCCAGCCCCATCCCTCGACAGCCACGCCGGTGGTGTCGACTCCCACCGACACCGCGATCTGCGACCGTGGCGGGGCCGACCAGCTGCGTCCGTGGCGTCCACGGCCCGCGGTCTGATGCTCGGTGAACAACACCGCCCCGACTATGTCCTCGCCCGCAGCGGCTCGCGCGATCAGATCGGCGTTGGTCGACCCGGTCTCCTCGACGACGTCGACCTGGTGCCACGCCGCTCCCGTAACCGCAGAGCGCAATTTGTGGACGTTCAGCGGCGTGCGTGCGGACGTGGTCACACGTCGACAGTAGAGGTCTGTTTCGAGTTCGTAGGCCGCTGTCGTCCGCTACAGCGATTGCTTGGGTTGCGCAGAGTCGTCCGAATCGAGGATCTGTTCGGGGACGGCGTGGGCGGGAGTCACATGGCGGAGTTGATCGAATCCGAACACGAAGGCGGCGACGGCCGCCAATGCGGACAGGCTGCCCAGCGTCCACTCCCACGCGGCGACCGTCGGCGAGACCGCCAGCCAATACGCGCCGAACGCGACGAGCGCGTATCCGACGCAGATCAAGAATCGACCTTCGGTGCTGACGAACCATGCCGGGTGTCGTCGGTTGTGTACGTGCCACAAACCGAGGGCGATGACGATCGACATTGCCGCGACGGACGACCCCATAAACGCCCCCTACCGACAGCCCCCCAGTGCCTGAATCCCGGAGGTCCTGCTTTGCCAAACTTCCTGTCGGCAGTGATGCGAAGCGAAGCTCGTACCCGTCGATAAGCGGTCTGGTCACGTAAACAATAAGGTCAGAGTTAACGCGGCGTCAATATCGCCGAAACAAAGCGTGTCGTTGCTTGCGGAATCAAAAATTCGCTGAATGGCTCAGTTTTGCCGGGTGGGAATGGTGGGATCGGTGGTGCTCGTGAGGCGGCTGAAAGGTCTACCGCGAGACAGCGGGCGTGATCGTTTCCAGCGCGACCGCCCGGGCCGCGTGCTCGGCGGAGACCCGCTTCAGCGCGCCGAGGCCGACGAGGGTCGACGATATCCACGCCATTGCCCAGCCGCCGGCGAGCGCCCACTCAAGAGATGTCGCCGCCGAACACATCCAGTACGCGGCCAGCGCTGCCAACGGGTAGCTCAGCATCACGAAGAATCGACCGCGGGGACTTGCCATCCAGCCCGCGTGCCGGCGGAGACGCCAGTGCACCGCGGACAGGCTCAGGATCAGCACGCTGGCGATAAGCGTCGACGACATCCGGACCTCCTCACGCTGGGGCCCCTGTTGTCTCAAAGGTCCCGGGTTTCGCCACCATCGTGGCGACCGGCTGAAAACCAGTGTGCGGCACGATCCTTAAAACTGCGTTAGGCCACGGAAACGAAACGGTCACAGTGCGGAACGCGTGATTTTCTCGGTCCCAGCCCGGCGCTCCATCAGAGCCGCATCGGGGTTTGCCACCTGAACCAGGGACGCGCCGACGACGTACAGCGCGAGAAGTCGTTCGATCACGTCGTCCGCCGTGTCCCACGGTGCGGTCGACAGCACCCGGTCGGTGCCCGTGATGTTCTGCGTGGCCGCCGACTCCCGGGCCGCGGCCAGCACGTCGTCGGCCGACCGGCCCTCCAACGCGGGACCCGGCGCGCGCTCCGGCACGATCTGATCGCCGTGCACCCGCACCGCGGTCGCATAATCCGTCAGCCCCACCGCCAGATCCGGCACCGGCTTGCCGAACGGATCCAGTGACAGCACCGCGATCTCGCCCATCCCGGCCGCGGCGTCCGCGTCGTCGATCCGGTCGGGGGTGCACAACGCGATGTCCGCCTCGCCGGAGAACACCACTTCACAACCGATCCACCAAATCCCGAACAGCACCGCCGCCGTCTGCCAGTGCGCGGGCAGCAGCACCGCGACCCGGCTGCCCGGCGTCGCCCCGAGCTCGTCACGCAACAGATTGCCGGTCTTGGCCGCCCAGTTGGCGAGCGTCGCGGTGGACAACTCGATGCGCTCACCGGTGGCGTCGTCGTAGTAGGTGATCCGCGGGCCGGCCGGGTTGGCCGCCATCAACGGATCCAGGATCGCCGAGCTGACATTCGTCACGTCAGTTGACGCACTTCGGATCGTCGGAACCGGCCGTGATGATCGGCGCCGGCGGCGGCACCGTGCCCCCGGTGTCGGACACCGCGCCCGACGTCGTCGGGCTGGCGCCCATCAAAGTGACATCCGAGCCGTCCAGCCCGGAGCCCGGGCCGGTGTAATCGGCGGCCAGCACCACCCGCACCGTGTTCGGCGGCACCGACGCATCCTCGACGACCTGCAGCCCGCCCAGCTCCAGCGCGACCGCCTGCGCACCCGGATCGTCGGCCTTGGCGGCCTGCACCTGGCTGCTGGTGACCTTCGGGCCCTCGTTGTTGCCGACGTTGCCCTGCGTGAATCCCTTGGACGTCACCACATGGGCGACCGCGGCGGCGAGTCCGTTGACGTCCGAATCGTTGAACACCTCGACCGTGGTCTGGTCGTTGCTGTAGGTCAGCTCCTCGGTCTTGCCCTGATCCTGGTCGTTGAGCAGGCTGGTGACCCAGTCCTTGACCTCTTTCGGGTCGACCCGGACCACACTCTGCATACCGTCGTCGCTCCAGCCGGCTTCCTCGAGGATCGGGATGGTCGCGAACGCGACATTGCCGGCCGCCAGGCTCTGCAGCTGACTGACGAAATCCATGATGTCCCAGCCCTCGGACAGCACCACCGACCGCTGCACCGCCGACTCCAGGTTGCTCAACGTCGTCGGGCTCGACAGTGTCTTGCCCGAGATCACCTCGTGGGCCATCGACGCCATCACCGCCTGCTGGCGCGCCACCCGGTCCAGGTCACCGCGCGGCAGGTCGTGCCGCTGCCGCACGAAGCTCAGCGCCTGCGTGCCGTTGAGTTTCTGCCAGCCGGCCGGGAAGTCGGCACCCGAAAGTGGTTCCCAGACCGGCTCGTTGAGGCACACGTCGACGCCGCCGAGCGCATCGGTGATCAACGCGAAGCCCAGCAGGCCGATCTCCGCGTAGTGGTCGACGGTGACGCCGGTCAGATTGGCGACGGTCTTGATCAGCTCCTCGCGCCCGGCGGCCTGCGCCTCCGGCTCCGCCTCGGCCGGGTCGACGCCCTGCTGCTCGACGAGCTTCTTCATCTCCTCGAAGTGCACCGAGCCGTACACGCCGTTGATCTTCATCTTCCCGATGCCCGGCGCCTCCACATAGGAGTCGCGGGGGATCGAAATGGCCGTCGCCGACTCCCCGTTGTTCGGGATGCGGATCAAGATAATCGTGTCGGTGTTGGTGGCGACCTCGTCGCCGGCGCGCAGCATCGCGCGCTCCTCGTCGGACAGCGGGTTGCCGTGCGCATCGGTGCGGCTGTCGGAGCCGACGAGCAGGATGTCGATCGCACCGTCCTCAC
The DNA here is from genome assembly GCF_002086815.1 of Mycolicibacterium parafortuitum. Lineage (GTDB taxonomy): Bacteria > Actinomycetota > Actinomycetes > Mycobacteriales > Mycobacteriaceae > Mycobacterium > Mycobacterium parafortuitum. The sequence goes on along the minus strand of NZ_MVID01000006.1, from coordinate 143,952 downwards.
CCTCACCGCCGAGGGCGATCGGGTTGATGTGGTTGATGCCGGCTTCGAACGAGCGGATCTTGCCCCACGCGACCCCGGTGCCGATGACGATGGCCACTGCCAACGCCACGGAGACGGCGCGGACCACGTGAGCAGCAGGCATTGGCCCAGGCTACTTGCGGACCGGTCGCAATCCGAGCAGCCGGGACCGGCGTGCCAAACTCGTCATATGAGCGGCCGAGTCGTCATATCCGGGGCAGCGGGCCTGGTCGGACGCGTGTTGGCAGGTCAGGCCCGCAGCCATGGGCGAGACGTGGTGGCGCTCACATCGGCGCAATGGGACATCACCGATCCGGCGGCCGCACGACGTCACATCGCGCCCGGCGACGTCGTCGTCAACTGCGCCGCCGTGACCAATGTCGACGTCGCCGAGGCCGAACCCGAGCGCGCCGACGCCGTCAACACCGTCGGCGCCGAGAACGTCGCCCGCGCCTGCGCGGAGGCGGCGGCATCGCTGATCCACCTGTCCACCGACTACGTGTTCAGCGGCAACGCGGGCCGCCCCTACGACATCGACGACGAGACGGGACCGCTGTCGGTGTACGGCCGCACCAAGCTCGCCGGTGAGCAGGCGGTGCTCGCCGCGCTGCCCGAGGCCTACGTCGTGCGCACCGCGTGGGTCTTCGAGGGCGGCGACGGCTCGGACTTCGCGGCGGTGATGCGCCGCGCGGCCGCCGGCTCCGGCGAGGTCGAGGTCGTCGCCGACCAGATCGGCTCACCGACCTACGTCGGCGACCTGTGCGCCGCGCTGCTGCAGATCGCCGACGGCGGGGTCGACGGGCCCGTGCTGCACGCCGCCAACGCCGGCCCCGCGAGCCGCTTCGACCAGGCGCAGGCGGTGTTCGCCGAGCTCGGCGCCGACCCCGACCGGGTGCGGCCGATCGGCAGCGACCGCCATCCGCGCCCGGCGCCACGCCCGTCGTACTCCGCGTTGTCCTCGGTGAAATCGGCCGAGGCGGGGCTGACGCCGCTGCGGCCGTGGCGCGAAGCGCTGGCTGAGGCGCTGGCCACACACCGCGGGTAGTTAGGCTCTACGCCGTGAGATGGGCAGGCGTGGCGTGAGCGACGAACTCTTTGTCGTGACGGTGACGTACTCGCCGGGGTCGCACCTGGACCGGTTCCTGGCCACCCTGGCCCATGCGACCGACCGCCCGGTGACCGTCATCATGGCCGACAACGGCTCCACCGACGGCGCCCCCGAAGAGGCCCTCGAACGCCACCCGAACGCGAAGCTGTACCGCACCGGCGGCAACGTCGGCTACGGAACCGCCGTCAACCGCGCCGTCGCCGAGTACGGATTGGCCGATCGCACAGACTTTTTCATCGTCGCCAACCCCGACGTGCAATGGGGACCGAACAGCATCGACCAACTCTTCGACGCCGCGCAACGCTGGCCGCAGGCCGGGTCGCTCGGCCCGCTGATCCGCGACCCCGACGGCGCGGTCTACCCGTCGGCGCGCCACCAGCCGTCGATCATCCGGGGCGGGATGCACGCCGTCGTCTCGCCGGTGTGGCCGTCGAACCCGTGGACCGCGGCCTACCGGCAGGACCGCGCCGAACCCAGCGAACGCACCGTCGGGTGGCTGTCCGGATCCTGCCTGCTGCTGCGCACCGACGCGTTCCGCGAGATCGGCGGATTCAACGAGCGCTACTTCATGTACATGGAGGACGTCGACCTCGGCGATCGCCTCGGCACCGCGGGCTGGCAGAACGTCTACGTGCCTACGGCGGAGGTGTTGCACGCCAAAGGCCATGCCACCGGCAGGGACCCGGCCCGCAACCTCGCCGCGCACCACGTCAGCACCTACACTTTCTTGGCAGAGCGGTATCCGAAGTGGTGGCAGGCGCCGCTACGCTGGGCATTCCGGGGGGCACTTGGGGCGCGGGCGAGCCTGGTGGTTCGCAGTTCACGCCGTCAGGCTCGTCGGTCTAAGTGAGGGGAACAGCGGTGGTGAATCCAGCCGAAGTCGATGCGGTCATTCTCGTCGGGGGGATGGGTACGCGGCTGCGTCCGTTGACGCTGTCGGCCCCGAAACCGATGCTGCCGACCGCCGGACTGCCGTTCCTGACGCACCTGCTGTCGCGGATCGCCGAGGCGGGCATCGAACACGTCGTGCTGGGCACGTCGTACAAGGCCGGGGTGTTCGAGTCCGAGTTCGGTGACGGGTCGAAGCTCGGCCTGCAGATCGAATACGTCGTCGAGGAAGAGGCGCTGGGCACCGGCGGCGGCATCGCCAATGTCGCGTCCAAGCTGCGGCACGCCAACGCGGTGGTGTTCAACGGCGACGTGCTGTCCGGCTGCGATCTGCGGGCGCTGATCGATTCGCACGTCGAACGCGACGCCGATGTCACCCTGCACCTGGTGCGCGTCGGTGATCCGCGCGCATTCGGTTGCGTGCCAACGGATTCCGACGGCGTGGTGACGGCTTTCCTGGAGAAGACTCAGGACCCGCCGACCGACCAGATCAACGCCGGCTGCTACGTGTTCAAGCGGTCGGTCATCGACGAAATCCCCAAGGGCCGTCCGCTTTCGGTGGAACGCGAGGTGTTCCCCGGGCTGCTGTCGGCGGGCAAGAAGGTGTGCGGCTACGTCGACTCCACCTACTGGCGCGACATGGGAACGCCGGAGGACTTCGTCCGGGGTTCGGCCGACCTGGTGCGCGGCATCGCGCCGTCGCCCGCACTGACGCATCAGCGCGGCGAGAAGCTGGTGCACGACGGGGCGTCGGTGGCCCCGGGTGCATTGCTGATCGGCGGCACCGTCGTCGGTCGCGGCGCCGAGGTCGCCGGCGGCGCGCGACTCGACGGCGCGGTGATCTTCGACGGCGTGAAAATCGGTGCGGGCGCGGTGATCGAGCGCTCGATCATCGGGTTCGGGGCGCGTATCGGGCCGCGGGCGTTGATCCGCGACGGCGTCATCGGCGACGGCGCCGACATCGGCGCCCGCTGCGAACTGCTGCGCGGCGCGCGCGTGTGGCCGGGCATCACGATCCCGGACGGCGGGATCCGTTTTTCGACGGACATCTGAGGGTCCGGTGCCAGTTTCCCGCGAAATATCATTCCGGGTCCTTCACGCGGGCAGTTTCACAGCCATGCCTTCACTCTCGCGGAGGATGAATGCTCGCTTGACCCAGTTTGTGATCTCGTACGGTCGATCGCCTTTCATCACTCTGACGACGATCCATTCGAGGGCGTCGAGCTTGCGTAACCGCTTCGCGTCCCGTCGATACTGAGCGTCGCTGGTTCGATGGTGTTCGCCGTCGTACTCGACGGCGATCTTCAGATGCGGCCACCCCATATCGAGATAGGCGAACACGAAGCCGTATCCGTCAGCGACCGGGATCTGCGTTTGCGGACGCGGGAACCCGGCATCGACGAGCAACAGCCGTACCCGCGTCTCCTGAGGAGACTCGGCACCCGAGTCCATCAGATCGACCGCCTCCCGGCACCTGCGCACGCCCTTGGTGCCTTTGTATCGATGGGTGAGGTCGAGAATCGCCGGCGCCTCGACGCCGGTTGCGCGCGTCAGAGCGTCGAGGTGTGCGACAGCCTGCCCGCGCGGCAGCCGACGGCCGAGATCGAGCGCGGTCCGTGCCGGCGTCGCGACGAACATGCCGTTGGCGCGGGTGATCTCACCGGCCGGGATACGTTCTCGTCGGGACAGGATGCCGGGCGGCGGATTGCTGTTGGACCACAGGATCTCGACGGGGGAGTCGTCGTCCACCCACAGTGCCCCGTGCAGAGCGGCCGCGGCACGCCCTGTGATGACGCCTCGTCGGTGCGACCACAGCCAGGCGGCCTCCGCTCTGCGCTCAAGCGTCGGCTCCAGGTTCTTCGGCAAATAGACGTCAGGAAAGACGGCCCGGTAGTTCCAGCGAAGTTCGCCCCGCGTCAGCGCGCCCGAGAACACGGCGTCTGAGCCGATTATCGCATCCCCCATGACACGAGCATGCCGAGCAGCAGCTGCCGATTCACGAGTGTTAAATCCGGGCTGTGGATAACTCTGAAATCACTGCCCGGAATGATATTTCGCGAGGCGCGCGGCGGCCGCCGCGAGCTGGGTGAGGCCGAAATCGGAGTCGTCCGGCAGCTTGTCGAGCGGCCACCACTTCAAGTCGAGCGACTCGTCACTGCGCACGATCTCCGCACCCTCGGGGGCGTGCACCACGAACTGCACGTCGAGGTGACGCGTCGGCACACCGAGTGAACACGTCACCGGATGTACGTGCAGCGCGGCCGGTTCCGGCGTGATCGTCAGCCCCTCGATGCCCGACTCCTCGGTCGCTTCCCGCAGCGCCGCAGCCACGATCGTCTCGTCCTCGGGTTCACAATGCCCGCCGAGCTGCAGCCACCGCCCGAATCGCGGGTGCAGCGTCAACAGCGCACGCTCGCCGCGGTGGTCCACCACCAAAGCCGAGCCGGTGATGTGGCCCGGCACGCATTCACGCAGACAGGCGTCCTCGCGCGCGGCCAGGAATGCCAGATACGCGTACCGCAACGAATCCTGCGCCGGGTCCGGCGCATCCCACGCCGTGAGGACGTCGACGGTGGACTGGTGCAGGCTCATCGGGGCACTCTGCTCTTCGCGCAAGCGCTCATCGCTGCACTCTGCTCTTCGCGCAAGCGCTCATCGCCGAACCAGCAGGCCGTCGGTCGGAACCGGCTCGCGCGGCGTGGGAGGTTCCTCACCGTAGCCGATCGCGATGGCGCCCAACGGCTCCCAATCGTCCGGTAAATCCAGCTCCGCACGCACCAGATCCGGGGCGAAGATCGTCGACCCGATCCAGCAGCTGCCGACGCCGCGCACCGCGAGCGCGACCAACAGGCCCTGCACCGCCGCGCCCGCGGCCACCGTGAACATCGTGTGCTCGGCCGCGGTGCGCTGCGCGTCGGGATAGCTGTGCGCGCCATCGGGAACCATGAACGGGATCACCAATTCGGGTGCGTCGTAGAGGATCTGTCCGCGGCCGACCCGACGCTCGACGGCCTCGGGGTCGCGGCCGTCGCCGAGCAGATCGGCGCGCCAACGCTCCTTCATCTTGTCCAGCAGCGCGGTACGCACCGCGAAGTCGCTCACCCACACGAACCGCACCGGTCGGGTGTGATGCGGCGCGGGCGCGGTCAACGCCTCACCGACGGCGGCCTCGATGAGCGCACCGTCCACCGGCTCGGAAGAGAAGTGACGCACCGAGCGCCGCAGCAGCTGCGCCTGCGAGCGGCCCAGCGCCAGCGCCTCTTCGGTGCCCAGCCAGAACAGGTCCTCCTCGCCGGCGCGCACCAGATTGCGCGCCGAAGAGCCGTCGTCACGCACCGCGAGTCCGCGCACCACCGCGACCGGCACCGCGGTCAGCTTGCCCTTCACCAGATCTGCCGCGGCGGCGATCTCGTCGGCCACCGCGATCTCGGTGACGATCAACTCGTTGCCGTGCTCGTCGTGCTCGCCGGCGTAGGCGTGCAGCACCGCCAACCCGGCCGACCCGATCGCGACGTCGGTCTGCCCGGTCCGCCAGGCCCGCCCCATCGTGTCGGTGACCACGACCGCGACCCGGACCCCGAGCCGCTCGTGCAGTGCGCCGACCAGAGCCGCCGCACTGCCGTCCGGATCGACCGGCAGCAGCGCCAGTTCGTTCGAGTCGACGTTCGATCCGTCCACCCCGGCGGCGGCCTGCACCAGACCCAACGCGTTCTCGGTGATCAGCGTGCGCCCCTTGCGGGCCAGAACCCGCACCGCCTCCCCGTCGATCAGCTTGCGTCGCAGCGCATCCCGCTCGTCGGGGTCCGACGGGGCGGCGACCATCCGGCCCTCGGTCTTGGACAGCACCTTGCTGGTGATCACGACCACGTCGTCATCGCGCAGCCAGGGCGCCGCGGACGCGATCGCCGCGGCGAGATCGTCACCCGGGCGGAACTCCGGCAGCCCCGAGACGGGCAGGATCTCGATGGGCGCCGAGGTGCCGTGATCGCTCACAACGTGACCCCGCCCAGTTCCATTCCGGCGCGCACCATCTCGGCGGTGACAGCGGGCTCGGTCATCAACAGCGGTACGGCCTTGACCTTCACGCCGTCGATCTCGGCGTGGTCACCCTCGTGAATCAGCCACCCGTCGAGAATGCCCGTCGACGACCGTGCGCCATAGTAGTTGCCGACCGCCTCGGAGGTGCTGGGCACCCCGATCACGGACAGGCACGCGTCGGCCATGCCGCGCAACGGCTTTCCGGCGATGATCGGGGAGTAGCCGATCACCGGTGCCTTTGTCGAGCGCAGCGCGGCGCGGATGCCGCCGATGTTGAGGATCGCCCCGACGCTGACCACCGGGTTGGACGGCGCGATCAACACGACATCGGCGTTCTCGATCGCGTCGGTGACACCGGGTGCGGCCGTGGCGGTGTCGGCGCCCACGAACGCGAAGCTGTCGGTCGGCACCTGGGCGCGGTGACGCACCCACCACTCCTGGAAATGGACGGCGCGCTTCTCGCCGTCGTCGGGATCGGTGATCACCACGTGGGTTTCGCAGCGGTCGTCACTGGCGGGCAGCAGCCGCGCGCCGGGGGACCAGCGCCGGCACAGCGCTTCGGTGATGTCCGAGAGCGGGTAGCCCGCGCGCAACATCTGGGTGCGCACCAGATGAGTGGCGAGGTCGCGGTCGCCGAGCCCGAACCAGTCCGGCTGCACCCCGTAGGCCGCGAGTTCCTCTTTGGCGTTCCAGGTTTCGTTCTTGTGACCCCAACCACGCTCCGGGTCGATGCCGCCACCGAGGGTGTACATGCACGTGTCCAGGTCAGGGCAGATGCGGACCCCGAACATCCACGCATCATCACCAACATTGACCACAGCGGTCACTTCATGATCATTGGTATCTTGAGTGCCGTACTGCCCCAAGCCCAATAGATGTTGGACACCGAGCAGGAACCGTGCACCGCCGACACCGCCGACCAGAACCGTGACCTTCACAACGAACGAGACTAGGCGGTCCAACCCCGTCGAGGGGCGGCCGGTGGGGAGGGTGATAGACACGCCACAGCGCGACGCGCCGAAAACAAGTCACGGAATGGTATGAATTCCTGTTCCAGCGCTTGACCGGGGCAGCTAACGCGTGTGTAATCACACCAGTGTCATTTCGCGGTTCTCCGGCCGGTTCCGGTGTCGCAGACCGAGATTCGATCACTTGTTCGAATGGGGATGGTCTCGCGGATTTCGCGAGGCTGGCAGATACGGAACTACGAGACCCGTGGAGGAGGGGAAATGGCATTTGAACAGGCGGATTTCGACGATTCGGCAGCGTTCGAGAACAGGCTCCTCGGCTCGGTAGGGAGTGCGCCGCACATCCAGACCGGTCCGGTGCAGTCGGGGGCGAACGGACGTCCCCAACTCAGTCTGGTGCCCGAACACGTCGATCACTTCAGCGACGACTTCGACCCGCTGGACGAAGACCAGTGGCAGGAACGCGCCCTGTGCGCCCAGACCGATCCGGAAGCGTTCTTCCCCGAGAAGGGCGGCTCCACCCGCGAGGCCAAGCGGATCTGTCAGGGCTGCGAGGTCAAGGACGCGTGCCTGGAATACGCCCTCGCCAACGACGAGCGCTTCGGTATCTGGGGCGGTCTCTCGGAGCGGGAGCGCCGTCGCCTCAAGCGCGGCATCATCTAACGAGCCGCGCTAGTCGTCGTCCAGAGTCGGGTCGATGACAGACGGTTCCACGCCCAGATACGTGGCTACCTGAGCCACCAACAATTCATGCAGAAGGTCGGTCAGCTCGTCGGTGTCTTTCGCCCGGCGCTCGATCGGCTTGCGGAACAACACAATTCGCGCTCGTGTGGAGTTCCCGCGGACGTCCACCCCCGCCGGGATCAGCCGGGCCAGGGCGATCGGGCCGTCCGCCACCACCTCCGGCGGCCACTGCACACTCTCCGGATCTTTCGGGGCCAGCCGCGGAATCTCGTCGACCGCGACGTCGAGCGCGGCCACCCGGTCGTGCCAGCGCCGCTCGATCGGCTCGTAAGCCTCCAGCACCGCCATGTCGAAACGTTCGGCGCGGCTGCGCCATCCCGGAACGGTCGGTGGGAGCAGCGGTCCGCGCATCTCTCTACCCCGCCGCGACCCCCGATGCTGGCGCCTGGTCACGGACAAGATCGTAACGGTTGGGCTTCGGCCGCCTCACAACCGCGCGTGTCCGGCGGCACGGGGACGTTCCTGCACGATAACCTCCTGCTGTGAATGTTCCCCGTCGCTGCTGCCGGCCTGGGTGCCCGCACTATGCGGTCGCGACGCTCACCTTCGTCTATGCAGATTCGACGGCTGTCGTCGGCCCGCTGGCCACCGTGTCCGAGCCGCACTCGTGGGATCTGTGTGTCATGCACGCCGGTCGCATCACCGCCCCGCGCGGGTGGGAGCTCGTTCGCCACGCCGGTCCGTTGCCCTCACACCCCGATGATGATGACTTGGTGGCGTTGGCTGACGCAGTTCGAGAAGGTCGCGAAGGCCCCGTCCCATCCGGCGGTGTGACAGCCGGCTTCACCACAGGCTTCACCGACCCGGTCACCGGAGCGCAGGGCGGCGCGCTGATGGCGCCCCCGGCGCGGCGGCCCGAGACCAACGGCCGACGCCGCGGTCACCTCCGCGTGTTGCCCGACCCCACGGACTGACCGGAACCCGGACCCCGCGACGACACCGCGTACAGCCAACCCGCGACGGCTAGGCTGGAGCACCGAACAGTCTCTTCGTCCAAGGAGTCCCATGTCTCGTCCCGCCGAGGCCGTGCAGCGCGTCATCAAGGCATATGACGTGCGTGGACTGGTCGGCGACGAGATCGACGAGCCGTTCGTCGCCGACGTCGGCGCCGCGTTCGCGCGGCTGGTCCGCGACAGCGCAGACCAGCCCGCCACCCAGGTCGTCATCGGCCACGACATGCGCGCCAGCTCGCCGGCATTGGCGAAGGCGTTCGCCGAAGGTGTGTTGGCCCAGGGCCTCGACGTCGTCCACATCGGCCTCGCCTCGACCGACCAGCTGTACTTCGCGTCGGGTTTGCTCGATTGTCCGGGCGCGATGTTCACCGCCAGCCACAACCCGGCCGCCTACAACGGCATCAAGCTGTGCCGCGCCGGCGCCAAGCCGGTCGGTAAGGACACCGGGTTGTCGGTGATCAGCGACGAGGTGATCGCCGGGATTCCCGGCTACGACGGCCCGCGCGGATCGGTGTCCGAACGCGACGTCCTCGCCGACTACGGCGACTTCCTGCGTTCCCTGGTCGACATCGGCGGCGCACGCCCGCTGCGCGTCGCCGTCGATGCCGGCAACGGGATGGCCGGACACACTGCCCCCGCGGTACTGGGACCGATCAAATCGGTCACGGTGGAGCCGTTGTACTTCGAGCTCGACGGCGATTTCCCGAACCACGAAGCCAACCCGCTGGACCCGGCCAATCTGGTGGACCTGCAGAAGTACGTCGTCGAGGTCGGCGCCGACATCGGGCTCGCGTTCGACGGCGACGCCGACCGCTGCTTCGTCGTCGACGAACGCGGCCAAGCCGTCTCACCGTCGGCGGTCACCGCGCTGGTCGCCGCCCGCGAGCTGGGCCGCGAGATCGGCGCGACGATCATCTACAACCTGATCACCTCGCGCGCGGTGCCCGAACTGGTCACCGAACGCGGCGGCACCCCGGTGCGCTCGCGCGTCGGCCACTCCTATATCAAGGCCCTGATGGCCGAGACCGGCGCGATCTTCGGCGGGGAGCACTCCGCGCACTACTATTTCCGCGACTTCTGGGGCGCCGACTCGGGCATGCTCGCTGCGCTGCACGTGCTGGCCGCCCTCGGCGAACAGGATCGGCCGCTGTCGGAGATGATGGCCGACTACCAGCGCTACGAGGCCTCCGGCGAGATCAACTACACCGTCACCGACGCGCCCGCGATCGTGGACTCGGTGCTGCAGGCCTTCGGCGGCCGCGTGCAGGCGATCGACCACCTCGACGGGGTGACCGTCGACCTCGGCGACGGTCGGTGGTTCAACCTGCGGATGTCGAACACCGAACCACTGCTGCGGCTCAACGTGGAGGCCCGCGACGCCGCGGAGGTCGAGGAGCTTGTCGACGAGATCGGTGGGTACATCACCTCAGGTGCAAGGGAATCGACGTGAGCACCAGCCCTCTGTCGGCGGCTGAGGTCGACCTCGACGACACCGACGGCCTGCTGGCCGCCGACCGCCACGGGCTGCTCCGGGCGGCGTCGATGGCGGGTGCGCAGGTCCGCGCCACCGCGGCCGCGCTCGACGAGGGTGACCTCGACGGTCTGCGGTCCGACGCGCCGCCGCGCACCGTCGTGTGGGTGGCAGGCCCCGGCACCGCCGAGGCCGCGGGCTCGATACTGGCCGCGGTGCTCGCCGGCTCGGTCGGTGCGCCGATCGTCGTCGCCGCCGAAGCGCCGCCGTGGATCGGCGCACTCGACGTGCTCGTCGTCGCCGGCGACGACCCCGCTCAGCCGGCGTTGGTCAGCGCCGCCGCGACCGCGGTGCGCCGCGGTGCCCGGGTCGTGGTCGTCGCCCCGTACGAAGGACCGCTGCGCGACGCGACGGCCGGACGATCGGTGGCGGTGCCTCCGCGGCTGCCCGTTCCCGACGACTTCACGTTGGCGCGCTACCTCGCCGCCGGCCTGGCCGTGCTGGACGCAATCCTGCCCGGGTTCTCCGTGGACCTGGCCGCACTGGCCGACGCCCTGGATGCCGAGGCGATCCGAAACAGTGCCGCCCGTGAGCTTTTCACCAACCCGGCCAAGGCGCTGGCCGACCGCATGCGCGACCGCGAGGTGGTGTTCGCCGGCGACTCCGCAGCCACCGTCGCGTTGGCCCGACACGTGTGCACCGTGTCGCTGCGCATCGCCCACCGCGTGATGGCCGCCGCCGGGCTCGCCGACGCACTGGCGGCGATCGCCACCGGCTGGGGGCGTGACGCCGCCGCCGGGGAGGCCTCGATCTTTCACGACGAAGAAATCGACGGGCCGCTGCCGCGGCGGACCCGCACCTTCGTGCTGACCACCGACGCCGAACGGCCCGCCGTATCAGCGCGATTGAGGGGTTTCGACGACGTGCACGTCGTCAACGCCGACGACGTCCCGGACGTCGCGGTGCCAGGGGGGAACAGCGAGCCGGGCTCAGCCACGACGCTCGGAGCCACGCGTCCCGAACAACAATTGGCGCTGTTGGCGGTCCGCCTCGAGATGGCGGCGGTCTACCAGCGGCTGGTTCGAGGTTGAAACGAGTGCATCTGCTCAGAGGTGCGGTGCGGACCTATGCATGGGGTTCGCGGACCGCGATCGCCGAGTTCGTCGGAGCACCAAGTCCCACTGCCCATCCCGAGGCCGAGCTGTGGTTCGGCGCCCACCCGGGCGACCCGGCCTGGCTGCAGACCGACGACGGGGAACGTTCGCTGCTCGACGCGCTGCGCGAGGACCCCGAAGGGGAACTCGGCGCCGCGGTGCGTGCCCGGTTCGGCGACACGCTGCCGTTCCTGGTCAAGGTTCTCGCCGCCGACGAGCCGCTGTCGCTGCAGGCGCACCCGAGCACCGAGCAGGCGATCGAGGGATTCGCCCGCGAGGACCGGCTGGGCATCCCGGTCAACGCCCCGGATCGCAACTACCGCGACCGCAGCCACAAACCCGAAATCATCGTCGCGCTCAGCCAATTCGAGGCGCTGGCGGGTTTCCGTCCCGCCGCCCGTTCGGTCGAGTTGATGCAGGCGCTCGGGGTCACCGACCTCGACCCGTACATCAACCTGCTGCTGGGTCAACGCGACGAGGACGGACTGCGTGCGCTCTTCACGACGTGGATCACCTGCCCGCAGCCCGATCTCGACGTGCTGGTGCCCGCCGTGCTCGACGGCGCGATCGACTACGTCCGGTCCGGCGAGCGGGAATTCGCCCGCGAAGCCAAGACCGTGCTCGAGCTGGGGGAGCGCTATCCCGGAGACGCGGGAGTGCTGGCCTCGCTGCTGCTCAACAGGCTGTCGCTGGCGCCGGGCGAGGCGTTGTACCTGCCTGCCGGCAACCTGCACGCCTACCTGCACGGCGTCGGGGTCGAGGTGATGGCCAACTCCGACAACGTGCTTCGCGGCGGACTGACCCCCAAGCACGTCGACGTCCCCGAACTGCTGCGCGTGCTGGACTTCACCCCGGCCGAGGATGTGCTGGTGACCCCGGAGACGATCCGCGACGGCGCTGAGATCGTCTACCCCACACCGGCACCCGAGTTCGCGGTGTCGGTGGTCAACATCGACGGCGACGCCGTCGGCCACGAGATCGACGCGCCGATCCGCCACGACGGGCCGCAGGTGCTGTTGTGCACCGAGGGTGCGGTGACGGTGCACGCCAAGGCGTCGGCGGTCGACCTGGCCCGAGGTGCGGCGGCGTGGGTTTCGGCGGACGACGGCCCGATCAGGCTCAGCGCGCAGGAACCGACACGACTGTTCCGGGTGACCGTCGGGCTGTAGCCCGCAGAGTCAGGCCGACGGCGTCAGGCGGGGAGCACCCTGGGGCGTACGAGCAGCCCAGACTCGCGCCGATCACGATCGCGTCCTTTCGGCCCATTGAGTCCCGCGGGAGTGGGTACATTCCGCTCAGCCGATACGAAAAGAGGACGGTTGATGGCATACGAACCCGACCCCCAACCGGCGGGCAGGCTGCGGCTCAAGTCGGTGGAACAGTCGATTGCCGACACCGATGAGCCGGACACCAAACTCCGCAAAGACCTGAACTGGTGGGACCTGACCGTCTTCGGCGTGTCGGTGGTGATCGGCGCGGGCATCTTCACCATCACCGCGTCGACCGCGGCGAACCTGACCGGGCCCGCGATCTCGGTGTCGTTCATCATCGCCGCGATCGCGTGCGGGCTGGCCGCGCTGTGCTACGCCGAGTTCGCGTCGACGGTGCCGGTCGCCGGCAGCGCGTACACCTTCTCCTATGCGACGTTCGGCGAGTTCGTCGCGTGGATCATCGGGTGGGATCTGATCCTCGAGTTCGCCGTCGCCGCAGCGGTTGTCGCGAAGGGCTGGTCAAGCTATCTCGGCACCGTCTTCGGGTTTGCCGGCGGCACCGCGGAAGTGGCCGGGCTGCAACTGGATTGGGGCGCGCTGATCATCATCGCGTTCGTCACCCTGATCCTGGCATTGGGGACCAAGCTGTCGGCGGGCGTCAGCCTCGTCATCACCGCACTCAAGGTCGCGGTGGTGCTGCTGGTGGTGATCGTCGGCGCGTTCTACGTCAAGGTCGCGAACTTCTCGCCGTTCGTGCCGGCACCCGAGCCGGGCCACGGCGGGACGGGCAGTGAGCAGTCGCTGTTCTCGCTGATCACCGGCGCCGAGGGGAGCAGCTACGGCTGGTACGGCCTGCTCGCCGGTGCGTCCATCGTGTTCTTCGCGTTCATCGGCTTCGACATCGTCGCCACCACCGCCGAGGAGACCAAGAACCCGCAGCGCAACGTGCCGCGCGGCATCCTGGCGTCGCTCGCGATCGTCACCGTGCTCTACGTGGCGGTGTCGGTGGTGCTGACCGGGATGGTCAGCTACACCGAACTGCGCGAGGCCGAGACGCAGAACCTGGCGACCGCGTTCTCGCTGAACGGCGTGGACTGGGCCGCCAAGGTCATCTCCATCGGCGCGCTGGCCGGCCTGACCACAGTGGTGATCGTGCTGGTGCTGGGACAGACGCGCGTGCTGTTCGCGATGTCGCGGGACGGGCTGCTGCCCACGCAGCTGGCCAAGACCGGCTCGCGCGGCACGCCCGTGCGCATCACGTTGATCGTCGGCGCCGTCGTCGCGGTGACGGCCACGGTGTTCCCGATCGACAAGCTCGAAGAGATGGTCAACATCGGCACGCTGTTCGCGTTCGTGCTGGTGTCGGCCGGTGTGATCGTGCTGCGCCGGTCCCGTCCCGACCTGGACCGCGGCTTCCGGACGCCCTGGGTTCCGGTGCTGCCGATCCTGTCGATCATCGCGTGCGTGTGGCTGATGCTGAACCTGACCGGGCTGACATGGATTCGGTTCGGGCTGTGGATGCTGCTCGGCGTGGTCGTGTACTTCCTCTACGGCCGCCGGCACTCGCTGGTCGGTAAGCGCCTGGTCAAGTAGGTCGGTTCGCCCGGCGAGCGCGCGTTTCTGTACGCCGACCCGCCGTAATCCGTGACGCACACGTCGCGCTCGCCCGTCGCGAGCGCGACGTTTGTGCTGTCTTGCAGCGGCCGCGCGCAGCCCGACCTCTTTACAAAATAAAGCTCTATGTCTAGACACCCGACAAAATGCGCTCTATAGTCAACTTCGATCGGTGATGGCACTCACAGAGGAGGCACTGAGGTGACCACCCAGGAAATGACCGAGCCCAGAAACGTCGAGCAGTGGCGCGACAAGAAGCGCTACCTGTGGCTGATGGGGCTCATCGCTCCGACGGCGTTGTTCGTCGTGCTGCCGGTGGTGTGGGCGTTGAACGCAATCGGCTGGCACGCCGCGGCGCAGGTGCCGCTGTGGATCGGACCGATCCTGCTGTACATCCTGCTGCCGATCCTCGACCGGTTCTTCGGCCCCGACGGACAGAACCCGCCCGACGAGGTGATGGAGCGACTGGAGAACGACAAGTACTACCGCTACTGCACCTACGCCTACATCCCGTTCCAGTACGCCAGCGTCATCGTCGGCGCGTACCTGTTCACCGCGTCGGACCTGAGCTGGCTCGGCTTCGACGGCGCGCTGCCGTGGCCGGCCAAGATCGGCCTGGCGTTGTCGGTCGGGCTGCTCGGGGGCGTGGGGATCAACACCGCGCACGAAATGGGGCACAAGAAAGAGTCTTTGGAGCGCTGGCTGGCGAAAATCACGCTGGCGCAGACTCTTTACGGGCACTTCTACATCGAGCACAACCGCGGCCACCACGTGCGCGTCGCGACGCCCGAGGATCCTGCGTCGGCCCGCTTCGGTGAGACGTTCTGGGAGTTCCTGCCGCGCAGTGTGTTCGGCAGCCTCAAGTCCGCGTGGGAGTTGGAGGCCAAACGACTGGAGCGCGCCGGCAAGAGCACGTGGCACTGGTCCAACGACGTGCTCAACGCATGGGCGATGTCGCTGGTGTTCTACGGCGTGCTGATCGCGGTCTTCGGCTGGGCGCTGATCCCGTACATCCTGATCTCGGCGGTCTTCGGCTTCACGCTGCTCGAAACGGTGAACTACCTGGAGCATTACGGGTTGCTGCGACAGAAACTCGACAGCGGCCGCTACGAGCGCTGCGCACCGGTGCACAGCTGGAACTCCGACCACATCGTCACCAACCTGTTCCTGTACCACCTGCAGCGGCACAGCGACCATCACGCCAACCCGACCCGCCGCTACCAGACGCTGCGCAGCATGGAGGGGGCGCCGAACCTGCCGAGCGGATACGCGTCGATGATCGCGCTGACGTACCTCCCGCCGGTGTGGCGCAAGGTGATGGACCACCGCGTCCTGGACCACTACGACGGCGACCTCACCCGGGTGAACATCCACCCCCGCGTCCGTGACAAGGTGCTCGCCCGCCACGGAGGGCAGGCATGACCGCGTACCGCTGCCCCGGCTGCGATTACGTCTACGACGAAGCCAAAGGCGAACCGCGGGAAGGGTTTCCGGCCGGGACGCTATGGAGCGAGGTGCCCGAGGACTGGTGCTGCCCGGACTGCGCGGTGCGCGAGAAGATCGACTTCGAGAAGCAGGAGTGAGCAATGACCGATGAGCGCTCGCGCGAAGAGCAATCAACCGACTACAAGCTGTATGTGTGCGTGCAGTGCGGCTTCGAGTACGACGAGGCCAAGGGCTGGCCCGAGGACGGCATCGCCCCGGGCACCCGCTGGGACGACATCCCCGACGACTGGAGCTGCCCGGACTGCGGCGCGGCGAAGTCGGACTTCGACATGGTCGAGGTGTCGCGGCCGTGAATGCGCAGTCGGTGGCGGCGAGCGTGCGTGACGCGCCGCGACACGCTGAGCAGGAGCGTGCAGACACGCGCGCTCGCGGTGCGAGTCCCGGACCGATGCGCGCAACCGTTATTGTCGCGCCTGTGGGTGGGGTCAGCGACAAGCGCATCAGTTACGCCGAGGCGTCGCGGGTGCTGCTGCGCGACTCGATCCTCGACGGCATGCGCGAGATGCTGCTGGCCCGCGACTGGTCCCAGATCACGCTGTCCGACGTCGCGAAGGCCGCCGGCATCAGCCGCCAGACCATCTACAACGAGTTCGGCTCCCGCCAGGGCCTGGCCCAGGGCTACGCGATGCGCCTGGCCGACCGGCTCGTCGACCAGATCCACTCCGCGATCAACGGAAACATCGGCGACGTGTACGCCGCGTTCCTGCAGGGTTTCCGCGACTTCTTCGTCGAATCGGCCGCCGACCCGCTGGTGATCTCGCTGCTGACCGGCACCTCCAAACCGGATCTGCTGCAGCTGATCACCACCGACAGCGCGCCGATCATCAACCACTGCTCGATCCGGCTCACCGAGTCGTTCATGAGCAGCTGGGTGCGGTGCAGCGAAGAGGACGCCGGAGTGCTGGCCCGCGCGATCGTGCGGCTGGCGATGAGCTACATCTCGATGCCGCCGGAAGCCAACTCCGGCACATCGTCCGCCCGCGGACACGACGTGGCCCGCGACCTGGCCCGGCTGATGACCCCGTTCGCCGAACGCTACGGCGTCGTCGAGGACTGATTCGAGGACTGATTCGGCGGCTGGCCCGGCGCAGAAAAGCCAGGTGACAGGACGGCCATGCCCGGCGCGCGGACCCGAGGCGCTACGGTGTCATAGACGCCCCTGGCCGGCAGAGCGCTTCAACCGCCTGTCCCGCGAGCCCGCAGGCCTGGGTGTCCGCGCAGGCGTTGTCGTCTACACGCGTGCGCTCTCACAGGTAACTGACGAACCTTAAGGGGCTCTACTACATGACTGCTCTGACCGCCGATGTCCGCAACGGCATCGATTACAAGGTCGCCGATCTCTCGCTGGCCGAGTTCGGCCGCAAGGAGATCCGCCTGGCCGAACACGAGATGCCGGGCCTGATGGAACTCCGTCGTGAGTACCACGACGTCCAGCCGCTCAAGGGCGCGCGCATCTCCGGCTCGCTGCACATGACCGTGCAGACCGCTGTGCTGATCGAGACGCTGACCGCGCTCGGCGCGGAGGTCCGCTGGGCCTCCTGCAACATCTTCTCCACCCAGGACCACGCGGCCGCGGCCGTCGTCGTCGGCCCCAACGGCACCCCGGAGGAGCCCAAGGGCACCCCGGTCTTCGCCTGGAAGGGCGAGTCCCTGGAGGAATACTGGTGGGCCGCCGAGCAGATGCTCACCTGGCCCGGTGAACCGGCCAACATGATCCTCGACGACGGTGGCGACGCCACCATGCTGGTGCTGCGCGGAGCGCAGTACGAGAAGGCCGGCGTGGTGCCGCCCGCCGAGGACGACGACCCGGCCGAATGGAAGGTCTTCCTGGCGCTGGTCCGTGAGGGGTTTGAGAAGGACAAAACCAAGTGGACCAAGATCGCCGAGTCGGTCAAGGGTGTCACCGAGGAGACCACCACCGGCGTGCTGCGCCTGTACCAGTTCGCCGCCGCCGGTGAGCTCGCCTTCCCGGCGATCAACGTCAACGACTCGGTCACCAAGAGCAAGTTCGACAACAAGTACGGCACCCGGCACTCGCTGATCGACGGCATCAACCGCGGTACCGACGCCCTCATCGGCGGCAAGAAGGTGCTGATCTGTGGCTACGGCGACGTCGGCAAGGGCTGCGCCGAGTCGATGGCCGGCCAGGGTGCCCGCGTCCAGGTCACCGAGATCGATCCGATCAACGCGCTGCAGGCGCTGATGGACGGCTACGACGTGGTCACCGTCGAGCAGGCGATCGGCGACGCCGACATCGTGATCACCTCGACCGGCAACAAGGACATCATCACCCTCGAGCACATGAAGGCGATGAAGGATCACTCCATCCTGGGCAACATCGGCCACTTCGACAACGAGATCGACATCGCCGCCCTGGAGCGCTCGGGCGCGACCCGCATCAACATCAAGCCGCAGGTCGACGAGTGGACCTTCGGGGACACCGGCAAGTCCATCATCCTGCTGTCCGAGGGCCGCCTGCTCAACCTGGGCAACGCCACCGGCCACCCGTCGTTCGTGATGAGCAACAGCTTCTCCAACCAGGTCATCGCGCAGATCGAGCTGTGGACCAAGAACGACGAGTACGACAACGAGGTCTACCGCCTGGCCAAG
This sequence comes from Mycolicibacterium parafortuitum, assembly GCF_002086815.1. Classification (GTDB taxonomy): domain Bacteria; phylum Actinomycetota; class Actinomycetes; order Mycobacteriales; family Mycobacteriaceae; genus Mycobacterium; species Mycobacterium parafortuitum. The sequence goes on along the minus strand of NZ_MVID01000006.1, from coordinate 125,669 downwards.
CACCTCGACGAGAAGGTCGCCAAGATCCACGTCGAGGCACTCGGCGGCACGCTGACCCGGCTCACCAAGGAGCAGGCCGAGTACATCGGCGTCGACGTCGAAGGCCCGTACAAGCCGGAGCACTACCGCTACTGACGTGGCACACCGTTTCACAGCAGTACTTTTCGGACTCGTGCTGGCCCTGACGTCATGTCAGGGCCAGCCGGCCTCCGAGGAGGCCGCCACCGATACGAGCGTCACCGCGACCCGGCCCGCGCCGGAGATCCGGCACGACACCGAGGAACTCGCCGCGACGTTCCCGGCGCTCGGCGCCCCGGTGTCGGCGTCGTGGATCGCGTGGGACAACAGCGGCGGGAGCGAGTCGACGCGACTGTCGCTGCAATGGATCGACGCCGTCGTCGAGGTCACCCCGGAGACGATGGCGGGCCTCGTCGACCGGTACGGCGCCGAGGACTTCGGGCACCGACCCGCCGTGCAGAAGGTTCTCGAGCCCGAACTGCCGCCCGGGCCGTTCCTGACCGGGGTGGAACTGAACATGTACTTCGGCGGCCCGCGCCGCAGCACCCGGGCGTTCCTGGACCCGGCGGCCGACACCGTCGTGCTGCAGTCCAGCGTCGCGGGCCGCGCCCCGTGAGCTGACGCGCGTCCCCGCCGAAACCTGTTGGTGCTCAACGGACGACTGATCGGGCGCGCGAAGCGCCGAGCGGCGTGACCTACCGCGTCGAATTCGCGCGGACGTTAGGCTCGCGCAGTGCTCATCGTGATCGAAGGCGTCGACGGCGCGGGCAAACGGACCCTGACCAACGGACTGCGGGCCGCATTCGAAGCCGGCGGCCGATCCGTGGCGACCCTGGCGTTCCCGCGCTACGGGGTGTCGGTGCCCGCCGACGTCGCCGCCGAGGCCCTGCACGGCCGTCACGGTGACCTCGCGGACTCGGTGTACGCGATGGCGATGCTCTTCGCGATGGACCGCGCCGGCGCGCGCGACGAGATCGCCCACCTCACCTCCGCCTACTCGGTGGTGATCCTGGACCGCTACGTCGCGTCCAACGCCGCCTACAGCGCGGCCCGCCTTCATCAGGGCGCCGACGGTGAGGTCGTCGAGTGGGTGCGCGACCTCGAGTTCGGCCGGCTGCGGTTGCCGACGCCGACGTGGCAAGTACTGCTCGACGTTCCGACCGAACTCGCCGCAGCGCGGGCGGCCAGCCGCGAAGCCGAGGAGGCCGACCGGGCGCGTGATGCGTACGAACGCGACGGCGGGCTGCAACGCCGCACCGGAGCCGTCTACGCCGAGCTGGCGGCCGCGCAATGGGGTGGTCGGTGGGCGGTGGTTCCGCCCGACGTCGACGCCACTGACCTCGCCGCCCGGCTGATTTCGGGTTGACCTCCGGTTACCGGGCGCTTTGTCGCGCCAGTGGATAAGATCGTGTCCCGGGGGATAACGCTTCGGTAACGAAACCAGGGGGACCGTTGCTCATCGAATCGCAAATCCACACCACTGCTCTGCCCACGCTGGACCAGCTGCTGGCCTGTGTCGAGTCGGCCGTCCAGCGGTACGACCGGGGGCGCTACAGCGAGGCCACGGTGCTGGCCGGACACCTGCGCGCGGTGTTGTTCCGCCGCGACGGCTCCGATGCGCTCTACGGCCACCGGGACACGCTGACCTGGGTCGACACCGCCGGAGTCATCAACCCGAAGACGACGAGCGCGGCCGCCGCGCTGACGCTGATGCGGATCCGCAGCAGGCGCGGAGGCTGCGGCGAGTTCGTCCCGAAGCTCGCGATGTACCCGCCGGCGCCGATCCGCACCCGCGACGGCGAGCAGATCCTCAGCGGCGCACGCATCCCGTTCGAGCACTGGTGGACCAACCCGGTGATCCAGGACGCCGACGGGATGCAGTTCTCCCGCAAGCAGCTCGTGCTCGCGCTGGCGCCCGGTGACGACCGCGAGGCCCGGGCGGCGCGGCGCGCGCTGTCGCGCAGCAAGACGCTTCGTGCGGTGCTGGGCGACCTGCCCGTCCACCGGTTGTGCGAGAGCCCGGTGACCGCCAGCATCCGCCAAATCGGCTACGAGGTGCTGCAATCGCTGGCCGAACAACGGCATCTGCTCGAAGCCGCCGCCTGAGCATCTCGCTTAAACCACGCTCAACTCGCAAAACACCCCGCGTGGTAGCCGCGGTTTATCGCCTTCTGGTGACACCATGGACACCATGAGGCAAAGGATCCTGGTAGTCGACGACGACCCTTCGCTCGCCGAGATGCTCACCATCGTGCTGCGGGGGGAGGGTTTCGACACCGCGGTCATCGGTGACGGCACCCAGGCGTTGACCGCCGTCCGTGAATTGCGACCCGACCTGGTGCTGCTGGATCTCATGCTGCCGGGCATGAATGGCATCGACGTGTGCCGGGTGCTGCGGGCCGACTCCGGTGTGCCGATCGTGATGCTGACCGCCAAGACCGACACCGTGGACGTGGTGCTCGGCCTGGAGTCCGGCGCCGACGACTATGTGATGAAGCCGTTCAAGCCCAAGGAGCTGGTCGCGCGCGTGCGCGCCCGGCTGCGGCGCAACGAGGACGAGCCGGCCGAGCTGCTGTCCATCGCCGACGTCGACATCGACGTGCCCGCCCACAAGGTCACGCGCCAGGGTGAGCAGATCTCGCTGACCCCGCTGGAGTTCGACCTGCTGGTGGCGCTGGCACGCAAACCACGCCAGGTGTTTACTCGTGATGTGCTGCTCGAACAGGTGTGGGGTTACCGCCACCCCGCGGACACCCGTTTGGTGAACGTGCATGTCCAGCGCCTGCGGGCCAAGGTCGAGAAGGACCCGGAGAACCCGCAGGTGGTGCTGACCGTTCGAGGAGTGGGATACAAGGCCGGACCTCCGTGATCGGACGGCTCGTCTTAAGGCTGCAGCCGTGAGGCAGCCGTGATCTTCGGCTCGCGCCGACGGATCCACCGCCGGTCGGCCCCGTTGCTGCGCGGCCTCGCCGCGCTGGGCCGCGCGCTCAGCCTGGTGTGGCGGCGGTCCCTGCAACTGCGCGTCGTCACCTTGACGCTCGGGTTGTCGCTGGCCGTCATCCTGGTGCTCGGCTTCGTGCTGACCAGCCAGATCACCGACCGGATCCTCGAGGTCAAGGTCGGCGCCGCGACCGAGGAGATCGAGCGCGCCCGCACCACCGTCAGCGGCATCGTCGGCGGTGAGGAGACCCGCTCGCTCGACAGCAGCCTGCAGTTGGCCCGCAACACCCTGATCGACCGCAAGGCCGACGCCGGCGCGGGTCTGGCGGGCACCTTCGACGCCGTCCTCGTCGTGCCCGGGGACGGCCCGCGCGCCGCGACCGCCGCCGGCCCGGTCGACCAGATCCCGGCCACACTGCGCGATTTCGTGAAGGCGGGCCAGGTCAGCTACCAGTACGCGACGGTGCACACCGACGGGTTCTCCGGGCCCGCGCTGATCGTCGGCAGCCCGACGTCCTCACCGGTGACCAACCTCGAGCTCTACCTGATCTTCCCGCTGAACAACGAGGACTCCACCATCGCGCTGGTGCGCGGAACCATGGCCACCGGCGGCGTCGTGCTGCTCGGCCTGCTGGCCGCGATCGCGCTGCTGGTGGCGCGCCAGATCGTGCTGCCGGTGCGGTCGGCGTCACGGATCGCCGAACGGTTCGCCGAAGGACATCTGACCGAGCGCATGCCGGTGCGCGGCGAGGACGACATGGCGCGCCTGGCGGTGTCGTTCAACGACATGGCCGAGAGCCTGCACCGCCAGATCACCCAGCTCGAAGAGTTCGGAAACCTGCAGCGCCGGTTCACCTCCGACGTCAGCCACGAGCTGCGCACCCCGCTGACCACGGTGCGGATGGCCGCCGACCTGATCCACGACCACGCCGAGGACCTGGACCCGGCGCTGCGCCGCTCCACCGAGCTGATGGTCAGCGAACTCGACCGGTTCGAATCCCTGCTCAACGACCTCCTGGAGATCTCCCGCCACGACGCCGGTGTCGCCGAACTCGCGGTCGAGGCCGTCGACCTGCGGTCCATCGTGCAGCGCGCCCTCGACAACGTCGGGCACCTGGCCGAGGGCGCCAGCGTCGAGATGATCGTCGACATGCCGGCCGAGGACGTCATCGCCGAAGTGGATCCCCGCCGCGTGGAACGCATCCTGCGCAACCTGATCGCCAACGCGATCGACCACGCCGAGCACAAGCCGGTGCGCATCCGGATGGCCGCCGACGCCGACACCGTCGCGGTCACCGTGCGCGACTACGGCGTCGGCCTGCGTCCCGGCGAGGAGAAGCTGGTGTTCAGCCGGTTCTGGCGCGCCGATCCGTCCCGGGTGCGCCGGTCCGGCGGCACCGGCCTGGGCCTGGCGATCAGCATCGAGGACGCCCGCCTGCACCAGGGCCGGCTCGAAGCCTGGGGCGAACCCGGCAAGGGCGCCTGTTTCCGGCTCACCCTCCCGCTGGTGCGCGGCCACAAGGTCACCAGCAGTCCGCTTCCGGTCAAACCGATCGAGCGCCCCGCGGGCGCACCGAACCGGCGGGTCCGGGAACCGGCAGGAGAAGGCGTGTGACACGTACGCGCCTCGTGGCGCTGGTGGCGGCGCTGCTGCTGATCGTGACCGGCTGCGCCGGGGTGCCGAGTTCGTCGTCGCCGCAGGCGATCGGCACCGTCGACCGGCCCGCCCCGCCCAGCCTGCCCAAGCCGACCCCCGGCATGGACCCCGATGTGCTGTTGCGCGAATTCCTCAAGGCCACCGCTGATCCGGCCAACCGGCACCTGGCCGCGCGGCAGTTCCTCACCGAATCCGCCTCGGCGGCATGGGATGACGCGGGCAGCGCGCTGCTGATCGACAACGTGGTGTTCGTCGAGACCCGCACCCCCGAGCGTGTCACCGTCGCGATGCGCGCCGACATCCTCGGATCTCTTTCGGACATGGGTGTTTTCGAGACCGGTGCGGGCGCGCTGCCCGACCCCGGCCCGATCGAACTCGCCAAGACCCGCGACGGGTGGCGGATCGACAAGCTGCCCAACGGCGTCTTCCTGGACTGGCAGCAGTTCCAGGCCACCTACAAGCGGCACACGCTGTACTTCGCCGACCCCACCGGCAAGACCGTGGTACCGGACCCGCGCTACGTCGCGGTGTCCGAACCCGACCAGCTGGCAACCGAATTGGTGAGCAAGCTGATCGCGGGGCCGCGGCCGGAGATGGACAAGACGGTGCGTAACCTGCTCGGCCCGCCGCTGCGGCTGCGCGGCCCGGTGACCCGCGCCGACGGCGGCAAGACCGGTGTGGGGCGCGGCTACGGCGGCGCGCGGATCGACCTGGAGAACCTGTCGACCACCGACCCGCACAGCAGGCAGTTGCTTGCCGCACAGATCATCTGGACGCTGTCGCGGTCCGGGATCAACGGCCCGTACGTGATCAACGCCGACGGTGCCGCACTCGACGACCGGTTCGCCGAAGGCTGGGACACCGGCGACGTCGCGGCCACCGACCCCGGCGCGGCCGACGGCGCGGCCGCCGGGCTGCACGCGCTGGTCGGCGGCTCCCTGGTGCGCCTCGACGGTGACCGCGCGCCGCGCGTGCCCGGCTCGTTCGGGCAGATCCCCGGCCAGGTCGCCGCCGCACTGTCCCGCTCGGGCCAGGAGGTCGCCTCGATCGTGATGCTGCGGCCCGGCGCCCCCGATATGGCGTCGTCGCTGTGGGTCGGGCCGGTGGGCGGCAACGCCGCGCAGGTGATGGACGGCCGCAGCCTGACCCGGCCGAGCTGGTCGCTCGACGACGCGATCTGGGTCGTCGTCGACGGCAACACCGTGGTCCGCGTCATCCAGGACGCGTCCGGGCAGCCGGCGCGCATCCCCGTCGACGCGACCGCGGTGCAGACCCGCTTCGCCGGTGGCATCACCGAGCTGCAGCTGTCCCGCGACGGCACCCGCGCGGCGATGGTCGTCGACGGGAAGGTCATCCTCGCCGGGGTCCAGCAGACGCCCGGGGGAGGGTACGCGCTGACCTACCCGCGCCGGCTGGGCTACGGGCTCGGCGAGACCGTGGTGTCGTTGTCGTGGCGCACCGGCGACGACATCGTCGTAACCCGCACCGACCCCCAGCACCCGGTGTCCTACGTCAACCTCGACGGGGTGAACTCCGACGGCCCGAGCCGCAACCTGCTGATGCCGGTGCGGTCGGTGGCGGCCAACCCGTCGGCGGTCTACGTGTCCGACGGCCGCGGCGTGCTGCAGCTGTCCGGTTCGGCCGCCGAAGACCCGGGATGGGTCGAGGTGCGCCCGCTGATGACCGCGGGCGCGCTACCCGTGTTGCCGGGCTGACACAGGCCTGCCGCCGGAACAGCCCTCCGGCGGTCCAGCTCGACGGAAGGTGAGTCCATGGGCATCGAGGACCTGCGGGTTCCCCGCAAGACGGTGATCGCCGGCGCGGGAATCGGCCTGGCCGCCGCCGCGGTCGCGGCGTGCTCGAGCGGGTCGGAGTCCTCCCCGTCGCAGGCGCCGCCGTCAGGTGAGGCGCTGGCGCCGACGGCCGACGTGCCGGTCGGGTCCGGTGTGATAGTCGGCGACGTCGTGCTGACCCAGCCGGTGGCCGGTGACTTCAAGGCGTTCTCGGCGGTGTGCACCCACACCGGATGCCTGGTGAACAAGATCGCCGACGGGTCCATCGACTGCCCGTGCCACGGCAGCCGGTTCGGCCTCGACGGCGCGGTGCTCGACGGCCCGGCGTCGAAGCCGCTGAAGCCGGTCGCGGTGCGGGTGCAAGGGGATTCGATCGTCACGGCCTAGCGCCGCCGACTGGCCGCGAAATATCATTCCGGGCTGTGGTTCGAGGCCACGCCACAGCCCGGAATGATATTTCGCGAAGCCCCGGCCACCAGTGTCGGACCCGCGCCGGACACTGGCGTAATGCTCGACCTGATGCTGCCGCTGCACTGCGGGGGCTGCGACACCGCGGGCACCGCGTGGTGTGCGGCCTGCGACCGCGAGCTCGCGGTCAGACCCGACGAGCCGCACGTCGTCTCACCGCGGCTCGACCCCGGCGTGCCGGTGCTGTCGCTGGGCCGCTACGCCGGGGCGCGGCGCAACGCGATCGTCGCGCTCAAGGAGCACGGCCGCGCCGACCTGCGCACTCCGCTGGCCGCGGCGCTGCGCACCGGCCTCGACCACCTGCTCGGCTGGGGCGTCGTCGACGCGCCCGTCACCTTGGTGCCGGCGCCCACCCGCCGCTCGTCGGCCCGGCGCCGCGGCGGCGACCCGGTGGCCCGTATCGCGGCGCTGGCCGCGCGCGACGAGACCGTCGCCCCGGTGCTGCGCATGAGAGCGTTCACCAGGGACTCCGTCGGGCTGTCCAGCGCGGCACGGCAACGCAACGTGGCCGGCCGGGTGCGCCTGACTGCGCCGGTCGCCGGCCCGGTGATCATGGTCGACGACGTCGTGACCACGGGGGCCACCGCCACCGAGTCGGTCCGTGTCCTGCAAACCGGCGGCGCCGCTGTCCTCGCGGTCCTGACTTTGGCGAACGCGTGACCGCAGGACGGTCATTACCGGCAGATCATCTGCCGATGAAGATGTGAAAACAGGTCTGCCCAATTAGTGGCACGGAAGGTGAACAGCGACTACCGTCGGCACCAACCAACCGTGAACGGTCACGGACGGCGCTCGCAGATAAGAGCGCCGGTGTCGCGGCAGCGATGGGAGGTGATCTGTAGACACCTTGCACCGGCGAGCGGCGCGACCAGGTATGCCCCGTCGGCGCGATTTCTTCCCGGCCGGCACGCGGTGAGCGTGCGTATGCGAGAGAATCGAGTTGCCAAGTATGACAAGTCATTCCGTGAAAACCGACAGCGCGATGCTGATGGACGACGACAGTGCGGATGCACCATCGGGCATGCCGAACGCCGAGGTGGTGGTCAAGGGACGCAATGTCGAAGTGCCAGACCACTTCCGCACCTACGTCGCCGAGAAGCTCTCCCGCATCGAACGGTTCGACCGTTCGATCCAACTGTTCGACGTCGAACTCGATCACGAGAAGAACCGGCGCCAGCGCAAGAACTGCCAGCACGTCGAGATCACCGCGCGCGGCCGCGGACCCGTCGTGCGCGGCGAAGCCTGCGCCGACAGCTTCTACGCCGCCTTCGAAGCCGCGGTGAGCAAACTCGAAGCACGCCTGCGCAAGGCCAAGGACCGACGCAAGATCCACTACGGCGACAAGACGCCGATGGCCCTCCACGAGGCCACCACGCCCCAGCATCTCGAGGACGCGTTCGCCGCGGTGGCCGCCGACACGTCGGCGGACGCCCACGAGGCGGCCGTCGACGACCACGAGCCGGGACGGATCGTGCGCGTCAAGGAGCATCCCGCGACCCCGATGACCGTCGACGACGCGCTCTACGAGATGGAACTCGTCGGCCACGATTTCTTCCTGTTTCACGACAAGGAGAGCGATCGACCCTGCGTGGTGTACCGGCGCCATGCGTTCGACTACGGATTGATCAAACTCGCCTGACGGCCTGAACAGGCAGAAGTCCCCCGGAGACGCGCACTCCGGGGGATTTCTGTATTTGACGCGCCCCGGTACCGTCGCCTAACCAGGGAATTCGTTCCGTCGCCTACGATGGTCTCCGTCTGTCGCGATCCCGCATCCGACACGATCCGACGAGGAAAAAGGGTTACAGCGTGCTGTCGAAGTTGCTCCGTATCGGTGAAGGCCGCATGGTCAAGCGCCTCAAGGGGGTGGCTGACTATGTCAACACCCTGTCCGACGACATGGAGAAGCTCTCCGACGCCGAACTGCGGGCCAAGACCGACGAGTTCCGCCGCCGCCTCGAATCCGGCAAGGAAGACCTCGACGACCTGATGCCCGAGGCGTTCGCCGTGGCCCGCGAAGCGGCCTGGCGGGTGCTCGACCAGAAACACTTCGACGTACAGGTCATGGGCGGCGCGGCGCTGCACTTCGGCAACGTCGCGGAGATGAAGACCGGTGAGGGCAAGACCCTGACGTCGGTGCTGCCCGCCTACCTCAACGCGCTGGAGGGCAAGGGCGTCCACATCGTCACGGTCAACGAATACCTCGCCAAGCGCGACGCCGAGCAGATGGGCCGCGTGCACCGCTTCCTCGGCCTCGACGTCGACGTCATCCTCGGCACCCTGACCCCCGACCAGCGCCGCGCGGCCTACAACGCCGACATCACCTACGGCACCAACTGGGAACTCGGCTTCGACTACCTGCGTGACAACATGGCGCTTCGCCTCGAGGACTGTGTGCAGCGCGGCCACAACTTCGCCATCGTCGACGAGGTCGACTCCATCCTGATCGACGAGGCCCGTACCCCGCTGATCATCTCCGGCCCGGCCGACGGCGGGTCGAACTGGTACACCGAGTTCGCCCGGCTGGCCCCGATGATGGAGAAGGACGTCCACTACGAGGTCGACATCAAGAAGCGCGTCGTCGGCATCAACGAGATCGGCGTCGAATTCGTCGAGGACCAGCTCGGCATCGAGAACCTGTACGAAGCCGCGAACTCGCCGCTGATCAGCTACCTGAACAACGCGATCAAGGCCAAGGAGCTCTTCGAGCGCGACAAGCACTACATCGTCCGCAACGGCGAGGTGTACATCGTCGACGAGTTCACCGGCCGCATGCTGGTGGGCCGCCGCTACAACGAAGGTCTGCACCAGGCGATCGAGGCCAAAGAGCACGTCGAGATCAAGGCCGAGAACCAGACGGTCGCCCAGATCACGCTGCAGAACTACTTCCGCATGTACAACAAGCTCGCCGGAATGACCGGTACGGCCGAGACCGAGGCCGCCGAGCTGCACGAGATCTACAAGCTCGGCGTGGTCCCGATCCCGACGAACCGGCCGATGGTCCGCGTCGACCAGTCCGACCTGATCTACAAGACCGAAGAGGCCAAGTTCATCGCCGTCGTCGACGATGTCGCCGAGCGGTACGAGAAGGGCCAGCCGGTGCTGATCGGCACCACCAGCGTGGAGCGTTCCGAATTCCTGTCCCGGCAGTTCGAGAAGCGCCGCATCCCGCACAACGTGCTGAACGCCAAGTACCACGAGCAGGAGGCCGGCATCATCGCTGAGGCCGGCCGGCTCGGCGCGGTCACCGTGGCCACCAACATGGCGGGCCGCGGTACCGACATCGTGCTCGGCGGCAACGTCGACTTCCTGCTGGACCGCAAGCTGCGTCAGCGTGGCCTCGATCCGGTGGAGACGCCGGAGGAGTACGACCAGGCCTGGCACGAGGAGCTGCCCAACATCAAGGCGCAGGTGGCCGATGAGGCCAAGGATGTCATCGCCGTCGGCGGTCTGTACGTGCTCGGCACCGAGCGGCACGAGTCGCGCCGGATCGACAACCAGCTGCGTGGCCGCTCCGGCCGCCAGGGCGATCCCGGCGAGTCCCGGTTCTACCTGTCGCTGGCCGACGAGCTGATGCGCCGGTTCAACGGTGCGACCCTGGAGACGTTGCTGACGCGGCTGAACCTGCCCGACGACGTGCCGATCGAGGCCAAGATGGTGTCCCGGGCGATCAAGAGCGCCCAGACGCAGGTCGAGCAGCAGAACTTCGACATCCGAAAAGAAGTCCTCAAGTACGACGAGGTGATGAACCAGCAGCGCAAGGTCATCTACGCCGAGCGCCGCCGCATCCTCGAAGGCGAGAACCTGCGCGACCAGGCCGAGCAGATGCTCGTCGACGTGGTCACCGCCTACGTCGACGGCGCCACCGCCGAGGGCTACTCCGAGGACTGGGACCTGGAGAAGCTGTGGGAGGGCCTGCGCCAGCTCTACCCGGTCGGCATCGACCACAACGATCTCATCGACTCCGACGCCGTCGGGGAGCCGGGTGAGCTGGACCGCAAGGAACTGCTCGACGCACTGGTCGACGACGCCAAGCGGGCCTACGCCGAGCGGGAGCGCGAGATCGAGGAGATCGCCGGCGAGGGCGCAATGCGCCAGCTGGAGCGCAACGTGCTGCTCAACGTGCTCGACCGTAAGTGGCGCGAGCACCTCTACGAGATGGACTACCTGCGTGAGGGCATCGGGCTGCGCGGGCTGGCCCAGCAGCGCCCCGAGGTCGAGTACGCGCGCGAGGGCTACGACATGTTCATCGCAATGCTCGACGGCATGAAGGAGGAGTCCGTCGGGTTCCTGTTCAACGTGCAGGTCGAGCCGGTGCAGGCGCCGACGGTCGCCGCGCAGGCGGCCCCGACCGGCCTGGCCGAGTTCGCGGCCGCGGCCGCGCAACAGGGCGCCGTCGCCACCCAGGAACGCCCCGCCCCGGCGGTGCGCGCGAAGGGCATCGACGACCAGCAGCGGCCGCTGACCTACTCGGGCCCGTCGGAGGACGGTTCGGTGGAGGTCAAGCGCTCCGGAAACGCCCCGTCGACCGGAGGGACGCGCAAGGAGCGCCGCGAAGCGGCCCGGCAGGCTCAGAAGTCCGGCAAGCACGCCAAGCGCGGCTGACTCAGCCGATCTGCAGCGCGACCAGCCGCCAGCTCTCGCGGTGACGTTCGATCCGGCCGGCGACGGCGTGGACGCGTCCGCCGCGGGCGAACGTCGCGAACACCTCCGCGGCGTCGACCTCGGCGCCGCCGGTGTCGACGGGGCGCACCCGGACCCGGCGCAGCGTCGCGCTCCCGGTGCGCGGCGCCGACGCGCAGGCGATGACGCAGTCGATCAGGAACGGCGTCATCAGCGGCCGCAGCTGAGCGATCGGGCGGCGCCGGTCGATCACCTCGATCACACTGCGCAGCGCGGCGTCGGCGAACGCCACCGCTGCGCGCGGCGGTGGCGCCTCCCGCACCCGCGGCGTTCTCCTCGGGCGCGGCGTGCGTCGGTGCAGCGCGGTGGCCGACGGTGTCGGGCACGGGCTGGCCGAGATCGGTTGGGGGACCGGTTCGCAGTCGATGACCGGGGCGGTCACCCAACCCTGAGGAGACGGCGCGGACGACGCATCTGCGGGGTGGACCGGGGGGTGGGGTGATGACGGCATGCGTGTTCTCCAGCGTTCGACGGGCCGCTGCTGGAGAGTCGCAGCCCCACCATGATCCCACGGCGTTCGGCGCCCCTGACGCACCCGTTGGGCGGAAATACAGAATCTCCGGATAACGTGACAGCGTCTGACGTTTTCACCGACGATCGAAGGAGGCGGCGCCGCGGATGGTGACCAGGTTGTCGGCGTCGGACGCCTCCTTCTACCGGTTGGAGAACTCGTCGACGCCCATGTATGTGGGCTCGCTGCAGATCCTGCGCAAGCCGCGCAACGGGCTGAGCTACGAAACCCTGCTGGCCACCGTCGAACAACGGTTGCCGCAGATCCCGCGCTACCGCCAGAAGGTGCGGGAGGTGTCGTTCGGCCTGGCCCGCCCGGTGTGGGTCGACGACCGTGACTTCGACATCACCTACCACGTCCGGCGCTCCGCGCTGCCGTCCCCGGGCAGCGACGCCCAGCTGCACGACCTGGTCGCCCGGCTCGGCTCCCGCCCGCTGGACAAGTCCCGGCCGCTGTGGGAGATGTACCTCGTCGAGGGGCTGGCCAAGAACCGCGTCGCGATCTACACCAAATCGCATCAGGCCCTCGTCAACGGGATGACCGCGCTGGAGATCGGGCACGTGATCGCCGACCGCACCCAGAAGCCGCCCGAATTCGGGGAGGACATCTGGATCCCCGGTCGCGAACCCAGCGACCGTCAGCTGCTGATCGGAGCGATCGGGGAGTGGATCATGCGGCCCACCGCCCAGGCCGCCGCGGTGCGCACCGCCGTGGCCGACACGGTGTCGAGCACCACCCAGATCGCCGACCTCGGCCGCCGCGTCGCCGATCTGGCCCGCACCGTCGCCCGCGGTACCGCGCCGAGCAGCCCGCTGAACACCACGGTGTCGCGCAACCGCCGCTTCTCGGTGGCCTCGGGCAGCCTCGACGAGTTCCGCATCGTGCGCGCCCGCTACGACTGCGACGTCAACGACGTCGTGCTGGCCATGGTGGCCGGCGCGCTGCGCAACTGGCTGCTCTCGCGCGGCGAACCGGTGACCGCGACGACGACGGTGCGCGCGATGGCGCCGATGTCGGTGTACTCCGATGCCGAGATCGACTCGTCCAGCCCGGGACAGGCCATCAGCGAAGTGACCCCGTTTTTGGTGGATCTTCCTGTCGGAGAAGCCAACCCGGTGGTCAGGCTCACGCAGATCTCGCACGCCACCGAATCGCACCCCACCGCACCCAGCCTCGTCGACGCCCGCACCATCGTCACGCTGTCGGGGTTCGCGCCACCCACCCTGCACGCCATGGGGATCCGGGTGGCGACCAGTTTCTCGGCCCGGCAGTTCAACCTGCTGATCACCAATGTGCCGGGGGCGCAGAACCAGATGTACATCGCGGGCACCAAACTGCTGGAGACCTACGCGGTGCCGCCGTTGCTGCACAACCAGACGCTGGCGATCGGCGTCACGTCCTACAACGGCATGTTGTACTTCGGAATCAACGCCGACCGGGACGCGATGAGCGACGTCGAAATGCTGCCCAGCCTGCTGCGGGAGGCCCTCGACGAGCTCGTCGAAGCCGCCCGGTGACCGCGTTGTGGCTGCTTTGAGAGTTGACGAGGGCACGCCGCAAGGGTCGAATTGGTCGGATGGCTGGCATTTCTGAACACGAGGCTTCTGTCCCGCCGAACGAGACGGCCCCTCCAGACGAGTCGGCCGCTCCGGACGAAACGGCCGAAGAGCCAAGGCTCCATCCGGTGCTCGACGTGCCCGTCGTGGAGTCCGAGATCACCAAGTCGCGGGGCATCGACTGGGTGGTGTTCGGTGTCACCGCCGTCATCGCGGTCGCGTTCCTGGTGTGGGGGTTCGTCAGCACCGACACGCTGGCCAGCGCGTCGGGTTCCGCGCTGACCTGGGTGATGGACAACACCGGCTGGTTGTTCGTGCTCACCAGCACCGGCTTCGTCGTCTTCGTGCTCTACCTGGCCCTCGGCCGATACGGCACCATCCCGCTCGGGCGCGACGACGAGCCGCCCGAGTTCAACGGGATCTCGTGGGTGGCGATGATGTTCAGCGCGGGCATGGGCATCGGCCTGATGTTCTTCGGTGTCGCCGAACCGTTGTCGCACTTCGTCACACCGCCGCCGGGCACCGGACCCGAAGGCAATCCCGAAGCGGTGCAGCACGCGATGGCGACCACGCTGTTCCACTGGAGCCTGCACCCGTGGGCCATCTACGCCGTCGTCGGGCTGGCGATCGCCTACGGCGTGTACCGGAAAGGCCGGCTGCAGCTGATCAGCTCGGCGTTCGAGCCGCTGATCGGCTCCCGCGCGAACGGCGCGTGGGGCAAGGTGATCGACATGCTGGCGATCTTCGCCACGCTGTTCGGCTCGGCGGCCTCGCTGGGCTTGGGCGCGTTGCAGATTCGCAGCGGACTGCAGATCGTCGCCGGTATCGGGGAGACCGGCAACGCGATCCTGGTGGTGATCATCACCGTGCTCACCGTGTGCTTCGTGTTGTCCGCGGTGTCCGGGGTGGCCCGCGGCATCCAGTGGCTTTCGAACATCAACATGGTGCTGGCGCTGGCGCTGGCCCTGTTCGTGTTCGTGGTCGGCCCAACGGTTTTCATCCTCAACCTGCTGCCGACCACGCTGGGCAGCTACTTCGCGGAGCTGAACATGATGTCGGCGCGCACCGGCGCCGAGGGTGCCGACGTCAACACGTGGCTGCAGTCCTGGACCATCTTCTACTGGGCCTGGTGGGTGTCCTGGACACCGTTCGTCGGCATGTTCATCGCGCGGATCTCGCGCGGGCGCACCATCCGTCAGTTCGTCGGCGGGGTGCTGGTGGTGCCGAGCCTGGTGTCGCTGGTCTGGTTCGCGGTGTTCGGCGGCTCGGCGATCAACGTGCAGCAGAACGGCACCGACCTCGCCGGGGAGGGCGGGGTGGAGGCCCAGCTGTTCTCGCTGCTGGAGCAGTACCCGATCGCGACGATCGCGAGCGTGCTGGTGATGGTGCTGGTCGCGATCTTCTTCGTCTCCGGCGCCGACGCCGCGTCGGTGGTGATGGGATCGCTGTCGGAGAAGGGCACCATCAAACCCAGTCGGAGCACGGTGGTGTTCTGGGGTGTGGCGACCGGAGCGGTCGCCGCGGTGATGCTGCTCGTCGGTGGCGAGGACGCACTGACCGGCTTGCAGACCATCACGATCATCGCCGCGCTGCCGTTCGTGCTGGTGATGGTGGGCCTGGCGGTCTCCCTGGTCAGGGATCTGCGCCGGGACCCGCTGGTGGTGCGGCGCAAGTACGCCGCCGAGGCGGTCAACAGCGCGGTGATCTCCGGGGTCACCCAGCACGGCGACGACTTCGTCATCTCGGTGGAGAAGGATCCGCGCAGCGCGGGCGGTGACCCCACACGTGGCTGACCAGAAGACCGGCAAGAAGCCGAAACTGCCCAACGACGTCTACGAGGCCGAACTGTTCCGGCTCCAAACGGAATTGGTGAAGCTGCAGGAATGGGTCCGCGCCACCGGAACCCGCATCGTCGTCGTCTTCGAGGGCCGCGACGCCGCGGGCAAGGGCGGGGCGATCAAACGGATCACCGAGTACCTCAGCCCGCGGGTGGCGACGATCGCCGCGCTGCCCGCGCCGTCGGATCGTGAACGGGGACAGTGGTATTTCCAGCGCTACATCGCCCACCTGCCGGCCAAGGGGGAGATCGTGCTGTTCGACCGGTCCTGGTACAACCGGGCCGGTGTGGAGAAGGTGATGGGCTTCTGCACCCCCGCCGAGCACGCGTTGTTCCTGCGCCAGGCACCGCTTTTCGAGCAGATGCTGATCGAGGACGGCATCCTGCTGCGCAAGTACTGGTTCTCGGTGTCCGAGGAGGAACAGTTGCGCCGGTTCAAGTCCCGGCGCGACGACCCCGTCCGGCGCTGGAAGCTCTCGCCGATGGACCTGGAATCGGTGTACCGCTGGGAGGACTACTCGCGCGCCAAGGACGAGATGATGCTGCACACCGACACCGCGCTGAGTCCGTGGTACGTCGTCGAGTCCGACAGCAAGAAGCACGCCCGCATCAACATGATCGCCCACCTGCTGTCGACCATCGACTATCACGACGTCGGGCATCCCCCGGTGAAGCTGCCGAAGCGCCCGGTGCGCACCGGCGAATACCAGCGGCCCCCGCGGGACCTGTCGACCTACGTCGACGACCACGTCGCGACGCTGCTCGGTGACGTCGACGGGTGACGGCCGGGTCCGCGCATAGCGACTACCCTCCAACCGTGCGCGTCTACGCCCCCGCAACCCTGGCCATGCTGCAGCGCCTGGTCGCCGACGGATCGCTGCGCCCCGCCAACGGCACCGTGTTCGCGGTCACGCCGACGCTGCGCGAGGGCTACGCCGAAGGCGACGACGAGGAACTCGCCGAGGTCGCCCGGCGCGAGGCCGCGCTGGCGTCGCTGCGACTGCTCGGCCACGAGAGCGACGGCGAGCTGCCGCCACGGCGGGTGGTGGTCGAGGCCGAGGTCGCCGATGCGGCCACCACGCTGCGGCCCGACCTCGACGACGCCGTCGTGCGTGTCGCGGGGGACATCACACTCAGCACGGTGATCGCCGCATACGTCGACAACCAGGCCGCCGAGTCGGCCGTCGAGGCCGCCGTCGACGCGATCGACGATGCCGATCTGGGGGATGAGGACGCCGAGCTGACGGTCGGGGACGCCCAGGACCACGAGCTCGCCTGGTACGCGCCGCAGGAGTTTCCGTTCCTGCTGGACCTGCTCTGAAGGCTGGATACGGTACCGTAAGTTACGGTAGCGTAGGTTGAGTCCCGATCGGCTTCGGGTACTCGCCTAGAGCACGCGTAACTTCGGGCAGGAGCCCCATGGCCAAGAGCACAATCAAGAACACCGCCAAAGTCGCCGACACCGTTCGGCCCACCATCGCCGGCGCCAAAGAGCGTCCCGTCTGGCATGCGCTGCGCACCATCGCCGGGCGCATCACCACCCCGCTGCTGCCCGACGACTACCTGCAGCTGGCCAACCCGCTGTGGTCGGCGCGCGAACTGCGCGGCCGCGTCGTGGAGGTGCGCCGCGAGACCGAGGACTCGGCCACACTCGTCATCAAGCCCGGCTGGGGCTTCTCGTTCGACTACGAGGCGGGCCAGTACATCGGCATCGGCCTGCTGGTGGAGGGGCGCTGGCGGTGGCGTTCGTACTCGCTGACCAGTAGCCCGGTCTCCAGCAAGGGCTCACGCACCATCACCATCACCGTCAAGGCGATGCCCGAGGGCTTCCTGTCGACGCACCTCGTCGGCGGCGTCGAGCCGGGCACCATCGTCAGACTGGCCGCCCCGCAGGGCAACTTCGTCATGCCGAACCCGGTGCCGGAGTCGGTGCTGTTCCTGACCGCCGGATCGGGCATCACCCCGGTGATGTCGATGCTGCGCACGATGGAACGCCGCGGCGCGATCGGCCCCCCCGGCCACGTCGTGCACCTGCATTCGGCGCCCACCGAGGCCGACGTCATGTTCGCCTCCGAGCTGGCCGCCCTCGGCGACCGGCACCCGGGCTACCGGCTGCAGCTGCGCGCCACCCGCACCGAGGGCCGGCTCGACCTCGATCGCCTCGACGAGGTGGTGCCCGACTGGCGAGAGCGCCAGACCTGGGCCTGCGGTCCGGAGGCGATGCTGGAGTCCGCCGAACGAACCTGGAAGGCCGCCGGTATCGGTGAGCGTCTGCATCAGGAGCGTTTCGCGGTGTCCCGGGCTCCCGTGCACGGCCGCGGCGGCACCGTCACGTTCGCGCGTTCGGACAAGTCGGCGACCGCCGACGCCGCGACGTCGCTGATGGACGCCGGCGAACAGGCCGGGGTGCAGATGCCGTTCGGGTGCCGGATGGGCATCTGCCAGTCCTGTGTGGTCGGGCTGGTAGAGGGGCATGTGCGGGATCTGCGCACCGGTGTCGAACACGATCCGGGCACCCGCGTGCAGACCTGCGTTTCCGCCGCATCGGGAGATTGTGTTCTCGACGTCTGAGGTTTACTGGGTAGTAACCTACGGGTACGTAGGTTACGGTAGCGTAGGGATTTGAGAGGAGGCTGACTTTGGCGATTACCGACGTCCCTGAATTCACACATTTGACCGAGGCCGACATCGAGAACCTCGGCCGCGAACTGGATGCGATCCGCCAGGACATCGAGGACTCCCGCGGTGCGCGCGACGCGCGCTACATCCGGCGCACCATCGCTGCGCAACGCGCTCTGGAGGTGGCCGGCCGGCTGATGCTGGCGGGCAGCTCGAAGCGCAAGTTCTGGTGGGCGGGCGCCTCCACGCTGGGCGTGGCCAAGATCATCGAGAACATGGAGATCGGCCACAACGTCATGCACGGCCAGTGGGATTGGATGAACGATCCCGAGATCCATTCCTCGTCGTGGGAATGGGACATGAGCGGCGCGTCCAAGCACTGGCGCTTCACGCACAACTTCATGCATCACAAGTACACGAACATCCTCGGCATGGACGACGACGTGGGCTACGGCGTCATCCGTGTGACGCGCGATCAGCGCTGGCGTCCGATGAACATGCTCAACCTGTTCTTCAACTCGCTGCTGTGCGTCGCGTTCGAGTGGGGCGTGGGCCTGCAGCACCTGGAGCTCGGCAAGATCTTCAAGGGCCGCGACGATCGCAACGCGACGCTGGCCCGGGTCCGCGAGTTCGGTGTCAAGGCCGGCCAGCAGGTGTTCAAGGATTACGTCGCGTTCCCCGCGATCACGTCCCTGTCGCCCGGTGCGACCTACAAGTCGACGATGACGGCCAACGCGGTCGCCAACGTGATCCGCAATATCTGGTCCAACGCGGTCATCTTCTGTGGCCACTTCCCTGATGGCGCAGAGAAGTTCACCAAGACCGACATGGTCGGCGAGAGCCGTGGCCAGTGGTATCTGCGGCAGATGCTCGGCAGCGCCAACTTCGACAACGGTCCGGTGTTGCGGTTCATGAGTGGCAACCTGTGCTACCAGATCGAGCATCACCTGTTCCCGGATCTGCCCAGCAACCGGTATCACGAGATCTCGCTGCGGGTCCGCGAGATCTGCGACAAGTACGACCTGCCCTACACCACCGGAAACTTCCTGGTGCAGTACGGCAAATCGTGGCGCACGATCGCGAAACTGTCGCTGCCGGACCGGTTCCTGAAGGACACCGCCGACGATGCGCCCGAGACGCGCAGCGAGCGGATGTTCGTCGAGCTCGATCCGGCGGAGCGCACCGGCCTGCGGTCGGCGATCGCCGCCGCACGGGCCCGCCGCCGCGACAAGCGCGCGCACAAGGCCTCCAAGAAGGCCGCTGTCAAGCGGCAGGAGCTCGCCGCTTAAGTGCTCTGAGGCTGCGTCGAGGGTCGGTTCCGCTTTCCGGCCTTCGACGCAGCCTCACCTCTTTTGTTACGGGACGTAGTCGAACGTGTCCGGGTTCGGTCCGATCCGCCCGGACTCGCCGTTGTCCAACGCCGAGATCGCATCGACGTCCTCGTCACCGAGTTCGAAGTCGAACAGCGCGAAGTTGTCCTTGATCCGTTGCAGCGTCACCGATTTCGGGAAGACGATGTCGCCGCGCTGGATGTGCCAACGCAGCACGACCTGCGCCGGTGACTTACCGGTGGCCTCCGCGATCCGGGTGATCACCGGGTCGTCGAGCACCTTGCCCTGCGCGATCGGTGACCAGGCCTCGGTCGCGATGCTGTGTTCCTTGCCGTACGCGCGGACCTCGTTGTTGGCGAAGTACGGATGCACCTCGATCTGATTCACCGCGGGTACGGTGTCGGTCTCCTGCGCCAGCTTCTCCAGATGCGGAACCTGAAAGTTCGACACCCCGATGCTGCGGGCGCGGCCGTCTTTCTTGAACTCCTCCAACGCCTTCCACGTCGAGACGTAGTCACCGTCGTATAGGGTCGGCAGCGGCCAGTGGATCAGGAACAGGTCGACGTAGTCGAAGCCGAGCGCCTTGAGGGTCTGGTCGAAGGCGCGGCGTGCGTCGTCGGGCTTGTGGAACCCGTTGTTCAGCTTGCTGGTGACGAACACGTCCTCGCGGGCGATGCCGGAATTGCGGATGCCCTCACCGACACCCTTCTCGTTCTGATACATCTCGGCGGTGTCGATGTGGCGGTAACCGACCTCGAGGGCCTGCTGGACCGTGGCGGCGGTGTCCTCGGGCGGCACCTGATAGACGCCGAACCCCAACTGCGGGATGCTCGCGCCGTCGTTCAACGTGATCGATGGAACGTTTGTCAACTTCTTCCTCCTTGTTCGCCCGGACAGCGTGCCCTGTCGGGCTGTACTGCAAACCCCGCCGCAGACCATTGTTCCGCGCGTGCGTGCGGCGCGCTTTCGAGGCAGCTGAGAGTCCGCGTAATGCCATCGGGCGCGGCGCTCAGGAGCCCTCGCGCAACGCCGCGAGCAGCCTGCGCGCGGCGTGGACGCGGCTTTCGGCCGCGCCGGTCAGCGTGTCCAGGGCGCACTCCGGGTCGGCGGGCGGGCCCATGTGGCCGCAGCCGCGCGGGCAGTCGTCGATCGCGTCGGCGAGGTCGGAGAACGCCATCACCACGTCGTCGGGTTCGATGTGGGCCAGCCCGAACGACCGGATCCCCGGGGTGTCGATCACCCAGCCGCCGAACTGTAACGGCAACGCCACCGACTGGGTGGACGTGTGGCGGCCCCTGCCGATGTCGGTCACCGCGCCGGTAGCCCGATCAGCCTGCGGCACAAGCCGATTCACCAATGTGGACTTGCCGACCCCGGAATGTCCCAGCAGCGCGGTGACCTTTCCGGCCAGCAGTGCGCCGACGTTCTCCAGCGGGTCGTTGCGGCCGGCCGTGGTGATCGTCAGGTCCAGATCGCGGAACTGCTCGGCGAACGGTTCGGCGGGCGCCAGATCGGTCTTGGTCAGGCACAGGATCGGGGTCAGCCCGCCGGCGTACGCCGCGATCAGGGCGCGCTCCACCAGCCCGGTGCGCGGGGGAGGGTCGGCCAGCGCCACGACGATCAGCAGCTGGTCGGCGTTGGCGACGACGACGCGTTCGGTCGGATCGGTGTCATCGGCGGTGCGGCGCAACACCGTTCGGCGTTCACCGCGGCGCACGATACGGGCCAGCGTGTCGGTCCGGCCGGACAGGTCGCCGACGACATCCACCTCGTCGCCGACCACGATCGGGGTGCGGCCCAGCTCCCGCGCCCGCATCGCCGTCACCCGCCGCTCCGGGTCACCGCCGAGCACACAACCCCACCGCCCGCGGTCGACCGTCACCACCATCGCGTGCTCCGCGTCGGCGTGCTCGGGACGGGTCTTGGTACGCGGCCGCGAACCCCGTCCGGGACGTACCCGGACGTCGGATTCGTCGTACTCGCGTCGGCTCAAGCGTTGACCTGGTCGGTCTGGCCGCCGAGCATGTCCGCCCACATCTTCGGGAAGTCGGGCAGTGTCTTGCCGGTGGTGCCGATGTCCTCGACCTCGATGCCGGGCACCCGCAGGCCGATGATCGCGCCGGCGGTGGCCATCCGGTGGTCGGCGTAGGACTTCCACGTTCCGCCGTGCATCTGCCGGGCCGTGATGACCAGGCCGTCCTCGGTCTCCTCGCACTGCCCGCCGATGCCGTTGATCTCGGCGCTCAGCGCGGCCAGCCGGTCGGTCTCGTGCCCGCGCAGATGCGCGATCCCACGCAGCCGCGACACCGACCCCGGCGCCGCGAGTGCGGCCATCGCCGCCACCGACGGTGCCAGCTCCCCGACGTCGCGCAGGTCGACGTCGATGCCGCCGTACGTCGTCGCGCCCTTCACTTCGAGGAACGAACTGCCTTTGTGCACTTCGCATTCCAGACTGGACAGAATCGACAGGATCGTCTCGGCGGGCTGGATGCTGACCGTCGGCCAGCCGGTGATGCGCACCGCGCCGCCGCTGACCACGGCGGCGGCCAGGAACGGTACAGAGTTCGACAGGTCGGGTTCGATGACCCAGTGCCGCGCCCCGACCGTGCCGGGAGACACCTGCCAGCGGGCGGGAGTGCTGTCGTCGACGTCGACGCCGGCCTCGCGCAGCATCGTCACCGTCATCGCGATGTGCGGCGCCGACGGCACGGACTCGCCGGTGTGCACGATCGTCAGCCCGTCGGTGAACCCGGCGCCGGAGAGCAGCAGGCCGGACACGAACTGCGACGATCCCGATGCGTCGATCTCGACCGTCCCGCCGCACACCGACCCGCGGCCCCGCACGACGAACGGGAGGCCGTCGCCGTCGATGTCCACGCCGAGCCCGCGCAGCGCGTCCAGCAGCGGGGCGATCGGCCGGGACCGGGCCTGCTCGTCACCGTCGAAGGTGACCGTCTCGGCGCTCAGCGCGGCGACCGGCGGCACGAACCGCAGCACGGTGCCGGCCAGGCCGCAGTCGATCGTGGCGTCGGGGCGGGGGGCCAGCGCGCCGCTGATGGTCAGTTCGGTGGCGTCGGTGTCGGACGCCTCGACGGTGATGCCGAGCGCCTCCAGTGCCCCGATCATCAGGTCGGTGTCGCGGCTGCGCAGCGCCCCGCTGACCGTCGAGGGGCCGTCGGCGACGGCCAGCGCGGCCAGCACCAACGCACGGTTGGTCTGGGATTTCGAACCGGGCACGGTCACGGTCGCGTGGACGGGGGTGGACGTCGACGGGGCCGGCCAGTTGCTCACGGTTGTCCATTCTGGCCTGTCGGGACTTTCTGCCACCATGGGGTCATGTGCGGGCGATTCGCGGTGACCACTGATCCGGCACTGCTGGCGGAGAAGATCAAGGCAATCGACGAGGCAACCTCCGAGAAGGCCGGGCCGCCGTCACCGAACTACAACGTGGCGCCGACGACCACGGTGGCCACCGTGGTGAAGCGCCACACCGATCCCGACGACGAGTCGACCCGGCGGGTGCGGCTGATGCGCTGGGGCCTGGTGCCGCCGTGGGCGAAGTCCGCCGACGACGGCGGGCCCGACACCAAGAGCGGTCCGCTGCTGATCAACGCCCGTGCTGACAAGGTCACGTCGTCCCCGGCGTTCCGCAGCTCGGCGAAGGCGAAGCGGTGCCTGGTCCCGATGGACGGCTGGTACGAGTGGAAGGGTCAGAAGGGCGCCAAAACGCCCTTCTACATGTACGCCGGCGACGGCGAACCGCTGTTCATGGCGGGGCTGTGGTCGACGTGGCGGCCCAAGGGCGCGCCCAAGGACGCCAAACCGCTACTGAGCTGCACCATCATCACCACCGACGCGGCGGCGCAACTCGCCGACATTCACGACCGGATGCCGCTGACGATCAGCGCCGACGACTGGGACCGCTGGCTGGACCCGGACGCGCCGATCGACGAAGGGCTGCTGCGCGGCCACGGCGACCTGGACCGCATCGAGATCCGCGAGGTGTCCACGCTGGTCAACAACGTCCGCAACAACGGCCCCGAGCTGATCGAGCCGGCCGCCCCGCAGGCCGAGCAAGGCACCCTGCTTTGACCGACCCACTGCACTCCGGCGCCGTCGTCGACGCCCTGGCCGCCGACATGCGCGCCGCCGACTACACCACCGACGGCGTCGCCGACCTGCTCGGCGCCGACGCCGGTGCCGCGTTCAGCCGCGGCCAGTGGTGGTCGGCGCTGCGCGTCACCGAGCGCGCCACCGCCGACCGGCAACGGCTCGCCACGCTGGTGCGGCTGTTCCTGCTCGGCGTCGACGAACCCGCCGACCGCGTCGCGCAGGCCCTGCCCACCGCCGCAATCACCGCGCTGGTCGACAACGGCGTGGTCGAGCCGGCCGCCGACGGTGCAATGCGTGCTGCGCTGGACATCCGTCCGACCAGCGACGGCGCCCGCGACTTCCTCGTCGTCTCCGACCAGGACGCCGCGATGCGCGCCGGGCCGCTGCGCCGCGACCATGTGCTCGGCATCGGCGGCGCGTCGGTGTCCCTGGCCCACGCCGTCATCCGCAACCCGGTCGCGCGGGCACTCGACCTCGGCACCGGATGCGGTATCCAGGCGCTGCACCTCGACGCCCACTGCGACGAGATCGTCGCCACCGACACCAATCCGCGCGCCCTCACCCTGGCCGCCGCCACCGCGCGGCTCAACGGCATGTCGTGGGATCTGCGCTGCGGCAGCATGTTCGAACCCGTCGCCGGTGAACGCTTCGACCTGATCGTGTCCAACCCGCCGTTCGTGGTGGGCACCGGCGCACTGGACTACATCTACCGGGACTCGGGGATGGCCGGAGATGCGCTGTGTCAGACGCTGATCGAACAGGCCGCCGACCATCTCGCACCGGGCGGCACCGCCCAGATCATGGCGAACTGGATCGTGCGTGACCCCGAGAACTGGCAGCAGCGGGTGCGCGGCTGGCTGGCCGATACCGGGTTGCACGCCTGGGTGGTGCAACGCGAGTTCGCCGATCCGGTCAGCTACGTATCGCTGTGGACCACCGATGCCGGGGAGTCACCGGAGCGGGCGGCCCGCCGCGGCGGGCAATGGCTGGACTGGTTCGACGCCGAAGGCATCGCCGGGATCGGCATGGGCATGATCACTTTGCGGGCGCCGCGCCCAGGCGAGCACCGCGCACCCGAGCACATCCTGGAAGAGATCACCGGCGCCGACGAGGCGCTGACCGGCCCCGAGGTCGACGCGTTCTTCGCCCGCCGCGAATACCTGCACGACATGACCGACGACGCGCTGCTGGGCACCAAGCTGTCCACCGCGCCGGTGTTCCTGGAGGAACAGTCCCTGCCGGGGCCGGACGGATGGCAGGTCGTCGGCGCCGCGGTGCGCCGTCCGGGCGGGCCCGCCGCGGTCATCGGGGTCGACGAGGTGTCACGGGCGTTGTTCGCGGGCTGCCGCGGCGAGGTGCCGCTGGGCACCCTGATCGACCTGCTGGCCGGCTACCACGGGGTGGACAGCGCGGCGCTGGCCGAGGCGGCGATGCCGGTGGTCCGCGAGGCGATCGGGCGCGGCATCCTCTACCAGGCGCAGTGACCCGTCATCCCCGCAGTACTGCGGTGATGACCGCGTAGGACGACGTGAACGCGACGGTCCCGGACGCGTCCAGGTGCGGTCGCATCGCCTGCTCGAATTCGGCTGCGAGACGGTCGCGTTGCCGCGGTTCGGCGCGCCGGAACGTTTCGACGTGCATCGGTGACTCGGCGGTCAGGAAATGCATCGCCGCGGCCATCGACTCGAACTCCCAGCGGTGCCGGCCCCGCACGATGTCGACGTCGTCGAAGGCACTGAGCCGTTCGGTGGCGATGTCTGCATCGCCCCACTGATCGGGGGAGAACGCCGACGCCGCGGGCGGGCCGAGCACGGCGATCACCGGATCGAACAGGGGATTGTGGGTGTCGCGCACCCACGACGAGAACGCGAGCACGCCACCGGGTTTGAGAAGGCGGATCAGCTCGGCGACCTGCTTTTCGGGGTCGACGAATACGGTGCCCATGTTCGACACCGCCACATCGAAGGACGCGGCGGGCAGGCCGGTGTCCGACGCATCGCCGGTGTGCCACCGCACCGAGGAGGCGCCGTCGCGTCCCGCCGCGATCTCGAGGAGTTCGGGTGTCAGGTCGACACCGGTCACCTGCGCGCCGCGGGCCGCGGCGGAAAGCGCCGCGCTGCCGGTCCCGCACGCCAGATCGACCACCGCGGCGTCGCGCAGCGGATGTCGTGAGGCGGCGGCGTCGACGACCTGCCCGGCGATCGGGGCGATGCGCTCACCGACCGCGTCGTAACGGCCGGAGGACCAGAATGTCGGGGTAGCCACCCGCTCAGCGTGCCACGATCGCGACGTCATCGGTGCGCTCCGCCCGGCTTGAGCCTCGCGCGGGTTGAGCCCCGCGCGGGTTGAGCGGAGCGAAATATCATTCCGGGTCGTGGTTCGCGCCGAACGCGCAGCCCGGAATGATATTTCGCGGCGAAACCGGCGGTGGTTACGGCCCGGTGTAGCCGGGCGGGTTGGCCGAGTCGACCCAGAAGTCCACGCCGAGATCGGAACCCGGGATGCAGTCGTACACTGAGAGGTCGGTGACGCCGGCCTCCAGCAGCACGTCCTCGCACAGCAGCGTGTTGCCGGTGAAGCTCGACGGTTTGGTCAGGATCGCGTATGCCGCATCGGAATACACCTCGGGCTTGCGTGAGCGCGCCATCGACTCGTCGCCGCCGAGGAGGTTCTGCACCGCGGCGGTGGCGACCATGGTGCGCGGCCACAGCGTGTTCGACGCGATCCCGGCGTCCTTCATCTCCTCGGCGATCCCCAACGCGCACAACGTCATCCCGAACTTGGCCATCATGTACGGAGTCGGGCGCAGCCATTTGGATTCCAGCAGGATGGGCGGCGACAGCGTCAGGATGTGCGGGTTCTCGCGGCCCTTCATGTGCGGGATGCAGGCCTGCGACACCGCGTAGGTGCCGCGCACCTGGATGCCGTTCATCAGGTCGAAGCGCTTGAGCGGCACCTCTTCGATCGACCCGAGATTGATCGCCGACGCGTTGTTGACACAGATGTCGATGCCGCCGAACTGCTCGACCGCCTGCGCGACGGCCGCGGCCACCGACTCGCCGTCGCGGACGTCCCCGACGATGGGCAACGCCTGGCCGCCGACCTCCTCGATCTCCTTGGCCGCGGTGTAGACGGTGCCCGGCAGCTTCGGGTGCGGCTCGGCGGTTTTGGCGACGAGCGCGATATTGGCCCCGTCGGCCGCGACCCGTTTGGCGATGGCCAGCCCGATTCCTCGGCTGGCGCCCGAGATGAACATGGTCTTTCCGGCAAGAGACATGCGCCCCACCCTAGGACGCGCAGATGTCGGCGGTGACGCCATTCGTCAGTCGCACCAGGTCCCGAGGATCCAGCGCGATGTCCAATCCGCGCTTGCCCGCGCTGCACAACACCCGGTCCCAGCGCAGTGCCGATGCGTCGACGACGGTCGGCAGGGCCTTGCGCTGTCCGAGCGGTGAGATGCCGCCGACGACGTAGCCCGACGAGCGCTGCGCGTCGGCCGGGTCGGCCATCGTGGCCTTGGGGGCGCCGAGCGCCGCGGCCGCGGCCTTCAGTGACAGCTTCGACGGGACGGGCAACACCGCGACGCCGAGCCCCTTCGGTAACGCGACGACCAGCGTCTTGAAGATCTGTTCGGGCGCCAGCCCGCCGGCGCGGGCGAGTTCGTTGACCGCCTCCTCGCCGAACGACTCGGTGCGGGGATCGTGCCGGTACTGCACCACCTCGTGCGGCACGCCCGCGGCAACCAGTGCCGCGATCGCCGGTGTCGCTGCTTTCGCCACCGCGCCAGCCTAGATTCCCCGGCTGCGGGCCGGCGAGGCCGCCGGTGGGAACAACCTGCGACATCTGCGCTGTTGTTCTGCACAGCTGTGATGGACCGGCACGGGTCGGTCACCGTCGGTAGTCGGTGTCAGCCTCTAGGATCTGGAGAGGGGATTGATGGTGCCAGTGATGGCCACGAGAGCCCCATCGCGTCCGGTACTCGTACTGGATGTGATCGGCGGCGCCGCTACAGAAGGGACGGTGTTCCCCACGATGACCGACACCAACGGGTTGGCTGCTGAGGTCACCCTGGACGCCGACGCGGTCCCGGCCCGCGACGAGACCGATGCGGAGCTGACCGCCCGGTTCGAACGCGATGCCATTCCGCTGCTCGACCAGCTCTACGGCGGCGCGTTGCGGATGACGCGCAATCCTGCCGACGCCGAGGACCTGCTGCAGGAGACGATGGTCAAGGCCTACTCAGGCTTCCGCTCGTTCCGCGAGGGGACCAACCTGAAGGCCTGGCTGTACCGCATCCTGACCAACACCTACATCAACAGCTACCGCAAGAAGCAGCGCCAGCCTGCCGAGTACCCCACCGAGGAGATCACCGACTGGCAACTGGCCGCCAACGCCGAACATTCGTCGACCGGTCTGAGGTCGGCGGAGGTCGAGGCGCTGGAGCTGCTGCCCGACAGTGAGATCAAGGAAGCCCTGCAGGCGCTGCCGGAGGAATTCAGGATGGCGGTGTACTACGCCGACGTCGAGGGCTTCCCGTACAAGGAGATCGCCGAGATCATGGACACCCCGATCGGAACGGTGATGTCGCGGCTGCACCGCGGCAGGCGCCAACTTCGCGAGTTGTTGGCCGGTGTGGCCCGCGACCGTGGTTTCATTCGCGGGCAGGAGCCGGAGGAGGTCACGTCATGAGCGGCATGGAGAACCCGGAGGAACGCTGGAGCCCGCCGGTCGGGCCCGTCGACCCGGAACATCCCGAATGCGCCGCCGTGATCGCCGAGGTGTGGACGCTGCTCGACGGTGAGTGCACCGTGGAGACCCGCGACAAACTCAAGCAGCACCTCGACGAATGCCCGGCCTGCCTGCGGTATTACGGCGTCGAGGAGAAGATCAAGAACCTCATCGCCAGCAAGTGCAGCGGAGAGCGTGCCCCCGACGGGCTGCGCGAGCGGCTGCGTATTCAGATCAGCCAGACCACGATCATCCGCCAGGGTTAGCCGCGCCTGCCCTGGAACGCGAAACCGCCCGGCCACTCATCTGAGTGCCGGGCGGTTGGCTGATGTCAGCCGGAGGTCAGCGAACGGACTTCGAACCGCAGTTGGGTCGCTTGCCGTGGTTGGCCTTCGAGTGCTTACGGTCGCGCTTCTTACGGCCACGCTTGGCCATGGTGTACCTCCAAGAGTCGGTGAATTCGTCCCGCGGGCGGCGGGCGCCTGTCAGATATTGTCGCATGCTCCGCCGACACCTTTGCCCGCGCGGGCTGTGAGCGGCGACATCGACGACGGCGGTGTGGTTCGATGGACGCGTCCGGCACCAGAGTTGAGTGAGTGGGGTGAAGATGGCCGAGGATGTTCGCGCGGAAATCGTGGCCAGTGTGCTCGAGGTCGTGGTTCACGAAGGCGATCAGATCGGTGAAGGCGACACCCTGGTGCTGCTCGAGTCGATGAAGATGGAGATCCCGGTCCTCGCCGAGGTCGCGGGAACCGTCAGCAAGGTCAGTGTGTCGGTCGGTGACGTGATCCAGGCCGGCGACCTGATCGCGGTCATCAGCTAGCCGCATCGTCGTTCCCGCCAGGCATCTCGTAGGCCATGTCCACCCTCGGTGACCTCCTCGCCGAGCACACCGTGCTGCCCGGCAACGCCGTCGACCACCTGCACGCGGTGGTCGGGGAGTGGCAGCTGCTCGCAGACCTGTCCTTCGCCGACTACCTGATGTGGGTGCACCGCGACGACGACAGGTTCGTCTGCGTCGCCCAGGTGCGGCCCAACACCGCGCCGACGGTGCTGCTCACCGACGCCGTCGGCACCCTCGCCGACGCCCGGGGCATCCCGATCGTCGCCGAAGCGTTCCGCTCCGGCACCATCGGCCGGGCCACCGTGGCGGGCGAGTCGGGCGACCCCGGACTCAACGTCGAGGCCGTGCCGGTGCGGTACCGCAACGAGGTCGTCGCGGTGCTGACCCATCAGACCTCGCTGGCGCCGCGCCAGGTCAGCCCGCTGGAGGCCGCCTACGTCGACTGCGCCGGCGACCTGCTGCACATGCTCTCCGAGGGCACCTGGCCCAACGTCGGCGACCTCGCGATGTCGCGGTCGAGCCCGCGTGCCGGGGACGGGTTCATCCGCCTGGACGAGGCGGGGGTGGTGACCTTCGCCAGCCCGAATGCGATCTCGGCGTACCACCGGATGGGGCTCACCGCCGAACTCGAGGGCCACAACCTGGTCAGCGTCACGCGTCCGCTGATCGCGGACACCTTCGAGGCCCAGGAACTGGCCAACCACATCCGTGATTCGCTCGCAGGCGGGTCGAGCATGCGTATGGAGGTCGATGCCGGGGGAGCGACGGTTCTGCTGCGTACGTTGCCGCTGGAGGTGCATGGGGTGCCTGTAGGGGCGGTGGTCCTGATCCGGGACGTCACCGAGGTGAAGCGCCGCGACCGCGCCCTGCTGTCGAAGGACGCGACGATCCGCGAGATCCACCACCGGGTCAAGAACAATCTGCAGACCGTCGCCGCGCTCCTGCGCCTCCAGGCCCGCCGGACCACCAACCCCGAGGGCCGCGAGGCGCTGATGGAGTCGGTGCGGCGGGTGTCGTCCATCGCGCTGGTGCACGACGCGCTGTCGATGTCGGTGGACGAGGAGGTCAACCTCGACGAGGTGATCGACCGCATCCTGCCGATCATGAACGACGTTGCGGCCGTTGACTCTCCGATCCGGATCAACCGCATCGGGGAGCTCGGGGTGCTCGATGCCGACCGTGCCACCGCATTGGTCATGGTGATCACCGAGCTGGTCCAGAACGCCATCGAGCACGCCTTCGACACCGCCACCCCCCAGGGCTGCGTGACGATCCGCTCCCAGCGGTCGGCGCGCTGGCTCGATGTGGTGGTGCACGACGACGGGCGCGGACTGCCCGCCGGATTCAGTCTGGAGAAGTCCGACCGGCTCGGCCTGCAGATCGTGCGGACCCTGGTGTCGGCCGAACTCGACGGGTCGCTGGGGATGCACGCCAGCGACGACGGCGGCACCGACGTAGTTCTGCGAGTACCGATCGGCAGACGCGTTCGGGTCCCGCAATACTGACGGTTTATGCCATTTTTGTTAAGCGGTGGAAATCAATTCAATTCATTGCACAAAACAACGGCCCCGACATTAGTCGGGGCCGTTGTTTTGTATGCCGAAGGAGGCTCAGACTCCGCTGCGAGCCTTCGTCCTGGCGTTGCGACGCTTGAGCGCGCGACGCTCGTCCTCGCTCATGCCGCCCCACACGCCGGCGTCCTGGCCGGACTCCAAAGCCCAGCTCAGGCACTCCGCGGTGACCGGGCAGCGGTTGCAGACCAGCTTCGCGTCCGCGATCTGGGCAAGCGCCGGGCCGCTGTTTCCGACCGGGAAGAACAGCTCCGGATCTTCGTCGCGACAGACCGCCTTGTGGCGCCAATCCATATTGATCAAACTCCTCGTCAATGTCATGTGTGCGCGCAGAGAGACGCACGAGTTTCACTTCGGCTGTTAACGCAAGCGCACCAAATGTTTCCGCGCTGTTGCATCGATGCTTTCACAGGCTGAACAGATGTCAATAGAAGTTCGTTAACTCGTGGGCTATCTCACTACCGGGGTCCGTTTTCCGAACCCGTGGTCACCTGTACTAGGCTCTACCCATCTGCGCCCTAAAACATGCCTGGGATTTTTCCGGCTGAGGGCATTTCCCCAGTTCAGAGCTGTTAACGGCCCATCTTCGGCGGGGGCGCGACCACCTGCAGAGCACCGGCCACCGCAGTGAAGCGCATCATTTCGCGCTCCCCGATGTAATCTCCGTCAATCTGGCATGCGACCGGGGTGTCGCTGCTCACTTCCAGCCACGGCAGGTCGTCGTCGCGGATCAGATGCTTGGCTTCCAGGCGGGGTTTACGCGAGTTCATCTGCCGCGCCAACCGCAGATTCGCCCAGATGTTCATGCTGGTGGTCGCGAACACCCCCAGCCCCGTCTCGAACGTGGTGTCCGGGTTGGTCCACACCGGCCGCGTGTTGGCGTACGTCCACGGGCTGGCGTTCGACACGAACGCGAAATGCACCCCGGAGATGGGCTCGTGGTCGGGCAGCCGCAGCGTCAGGTTCGGCTCCTTGCGCGCGGCCGCCAGTACCTCGCGCACCGCGACGCGGATGTAGCGCGACGCCGTGACCTTGCGGCCCTTGGCGCGCTGCGCCTCGACCGCGGCCACCACGTCGCCGTCGACGCCCATCCCCGCGGTGAACACGCCCCAGCGCTCACCGCAGTCCATCAGGCCGATGCGCCGCCACTGCCGGCCGCGCCGGTAGTCACCCAGCAGGTCGACGAGCTGGTTGGTGGCCTCGATCGGGTCCGGGCTGATGCCCAGCGCGCGGGCGAACACATTCGCCGAGCCGCCGGGCACCACACCCACGGCAGGACCCGGCTGACCTGCGCCGCACTGTTCGACGACGCCGTTGACGACCTCGTTGACCGTGCCGTCGCCGCCGTGCACGATCACCACGTCGACACCGTCACGGGCGGCGTCACGGGCGATCTCGATCGCGTGACCGCGGTGGTCGGTGTGGGTCACTGTCAGCCGGACGCGGCTCTCCAACGCATGAGCCAGCAGGTCTCTGCCCGCCGGCGTCGTCGAAGTCGCATTCGGGTTAACGATCAGCACGGCGCGCACGGGGCCCGAGCCTAACCGTCCGGTGCGCATCGAGGCCGCGCGGCGACCGGCGCCGGTACCGTACAACGGTGACCGAACGCCGATTACTACTCGTCAACGGGCCGAACCTGAACCTGCTGGGCACCCGGCAGCCCGAGGTCTACGGGTCGACGACGCTCGCCGAGATCGAGGCGAGGGTGGCGCAGGTGGCCAAGGAGGCCGGCCTGGCCGTCCGCGCCGTTCAGAGCAACCACGAGGGTGAACTGATCGACGCCATCCACGCCGCGCGCAGCGACTGCGCTGCCATCGTGATCAACCCGGCCGCCTACAGCCACACCTCGGTCGCGATCGCCGACGCGCTGCGTTCGGTCGGGTTGCCCGTCGCCGAGGTGCACCTGAGCAACATCCACGCCCGCGAGGAGTTCCGGCACCACTCGTATGTGTCGGCCGTCGCGGAGATGGTGGTCGCCGGCGCCGGGCCGCTGGGCTACGAGATGGCGGTGCAGTACCTCGCCGACAGGCTGGCGCAGTGACATACCGCGCCTACGGCACGTTCACACCCCGCCCGGTGCGCCTGGCCGGTGCGATCGCCGCTCTCGAAGGTCTGCTGGCGATCGTGACCGCGGTCGTGCTCGTCGTGCGCGAGGCAGGCGGCCACCACGAGGTCGGGATCAGCGGATACGGCACCGCGGGCTGGTTCGCGATCATGGGATCCGGGGTCGCCGCCGCCGGGTGGGCGCTGTGGGCCGGGCGCCGCTGGGGCCGCGGTATCGCGGTGTTCGCGAACCTGGTGCTGCTGCCCGTGGCCTACTACGTCTTCAGCTCGGGGCGACCGGGCTACGCGGTCGTCGTCGCCGCCGCGGCCGTCACGGTGCTGGCCGCACTGTTCGGCCCCACGGGCCTGCACTGGCTCACTCAGGAGCCGGATTCCGAGTTCTCCCGGGATGCCAACGCCGACAGTTCCGGACCCGACACGCGGTAGGTGATCCATTCGCTCTGCGGTTTGCCGCCCACGCCGTCGTAGAGCGCGATCGCGTTGACGTTCCAGTCGAGCACCGCCCAACTCAGCCGCGAGTAGCCGTGCTCGACGCACCCACGGGCCAGCGTGGCGAGCAGCTTGCGCGCCAGCCCGCGGCGGCGGAATCGCGCACGGACGAACAGGTCTTCCAGGTAGATCCCGGCGGCCCCGTCCCATGTCGAGAAGTTGCGGAACCACAACGCCATCGCCGCGGCCTGACCGTCCACCTCGGCGATGTGGCCGTGCAGCGTCGGGTCGGGGCCGAAAAGCGCGTCGGCGAGCTGTGTCTCGGTCACCGTGCACTCGTCGGCGGCGTGCTCGAACTCGGCGAGTTCGCCGATCATCGCCACCAGTTCGGCCTCGTCGCCGCGGCGGACCCTGCGGATGCTCTCGCTCATGTCTGGACTCCCAGCGCTGACAGGATGGTTCGGAATTTCGTTGTGGTCTCGTCGACTTCGTCGTCGGGGTCGGATTCGGCGACGATCCCGCCGCCGGAGTGCGCGACGGCGGTGCGGCGGTCGGCCGACAGCTGCGCGCACCGGATCGACACCACCCAGCGGCCGTCACCGCGCCGGTCGCACCAGCCCACGGTGCCCGCGTAGAAGCCGCGGTCACCCTCGACGGCGGCGATCAGCGCGGTGGCCTCCTCGGTGGGGGAGCCGCCGACCGCGGGCGTGGGATGCAGCGCGACGGCGAGATCCAAAGCTGTCGTTGACTTTTCGCGCAGGGTCCCGGTGATGGGTGTGTACAGGTGCCACACCGCGGCGGTTTTGGTCAGCTGGGGACGTTCGGCGATCTGCAGATCGGTGCACAGCGGGTCCAGCGCGGTGCGCAGCGCGTCGACGACGAGCTGGTGTTCGTGGTGGTTCTTGTCGGATTCGGCAAGCGCGGCTCCGCTCGCCGCGTCGGCCTCGGGATCGGCGCGCCGCGGTGCGGAACCGGCGAACGGCCGGCAGAACACCTGCTGCCCGTGCCGGGCCACCAGCAGCTCCGGGCTGGCGCCCACCAGCGCGGTGCCCGAATAGCCTTCGCCCGCAGCCGAAAGATCGACGAGGAACTTGGTCGCCTGCGCGTCCGCGGAGGCCAGGCGGGCGAGCACGGTCCTGGCGTCCAGCCGCCCGTGCGCGCTCAGCTGCAGCGCGCGGGCCAGCACCACCTTGTGCAGTCCGTCGGCGGGATCACGCAGCCGCCGCAGCGCGATCTCGATGCGCCGACGGTGCTCGTCGGCGTCCGGGCTGGTCGCGGTGATCTCCGCGGCGGCCAGATCGCGCGCCGGCCAGTCCGGCAGCGAGTCGGTGAACCGCACCGACTGCGGCCTGATCAATGCGGCAGGCTTGTCGAGGTCGAAAGGCAACGCGCCCACGATGATCGGAGAACTGTGCGAGGCGAGCGCGGCGCGGGCGTCGGCGATGCGCGGGAACGCGGTGTGGACGCCCTCGCCGACGACGACGCCGTCGGGCCCGGCGAACACGAACGCGGGTTCGCGGGTCACGTCGACACGGCCGGGTTGGGGACACCGGTCTGCGCCAGCGCGCCGAGCTGACGGACCCCGTGCTCGAAGCCGCACACCGCCATCGACGCCGCCGGCATCGCGAACCGGATGCCCTCGTACACCGGCTGCTCGATCCACCGGGTGATCACCGCGCGGGAGAAATGCCCGTGCCCGACGAACACGACGTCGCGGGACTCCATGTGGCCGAGCGCGACCGCGATGGCCCTGTCGGCGCGCGCACACACCTGCGCCGAGGTCTCACCGCCGGGACAGCCGTGCGTCCACACCAGCCAGTTGGGCACGGTCTCGCGGATCTGCACGGTGGTGGTGCCCTCGAAGTCGCCGTAGTCCCATTCGCTGATCAACGGGTTCACCTCGTCGACGGCGAGCCCGGCGAGTTCGGCGGTGGTCCTCGCCCGTACCCGCGGACTGCTGACGACGTACGGGTCGTGCAGGTCGAGTTGTTCGAGGGTGTCGGCCGCGGCCCGGGCCTGGGCGCGGCCGTGTTCGGTGAGCTCAAGCTCGGTACGGCTCGTGTGCTTGCCCGATTTCGACCATTCCGTCTCGCCGTGCCGGAGCAGGATCAGACGGTGCTGCAGAAGGCCCACAGCATCCGATTCTGCCGTACCGGCGGTTTACCACCGGGGCCCAGAGGTGAACATGAACGCGAGAGCACGACAAAAGTCAGAATAGGCGGCAGGATGGGAACAGTGACGCGGGTACTTGCAGTCGCCAATCAAAAGGGTGGAGTCGCCAAGACGACGACGGTTGCGTCGTTGGGTGCGGCGATGGCCGAACAGGGCAAGAAGGTGTTGCTCGTCGACCTCGATCCGCAAGGGTCGCTGACCTTCTCGCTCGGCCATGATCCGGACAAACTGCCGGTCTCGGTGCACGAGGTGCTGCTCGGCGACGTCGAACCGGACGTCGCGCTGGTGCAGACCCAGGAGGGCATGACGTTGCTGCCCGCCAACATCGACCTGGCCGGGGCCGAGGCGATGCTGTTGATGCGGGCGGGGCGCGAACACGCGCTCAAACGTGCGCTCGACAAGGTCAGCGCCGATTTCGACGTCGTGATCATCGACTGTCCGCCGTCGCTGGGGGTGCTGACGCTCAACGGGTTGACCGCGGCCGACGAGGTGGTGGTTCCGCTGCAGTGCGAGACGCTCGCCCACCGCGGCGTCGGCCAGTTCCTGCGCACCGTGTCGGACGTGCAGGCCATCACCAACCCGAACCTCACGCTGCTGGGTGCGCTGCCGACGCTGTACGACTCGCGCACCACGCACAGCCGCGACGTGCTGTTCGACGTCGTCGACCGCTACAACCTGCCGGTGCTCTCGCCGCCGATCCCGCGCACCGTCCGGTTCGCCGAGGCCAGCGCGTCAGGTGCTTCGGTGCTGACCGGGCGCAAGAACAAGGGTGCGATGGCCTACCGCGAGTTCGCCGCCGCGCTGATGAAGCACTGGAAGACCGGCAAGCCGCTGCAGACGTACACGCCGGACGTTTAGGCGAGAGCCACCAGCTCGTCGCCCCTCTGCTCCAGCACCACCGTGCCGGCCACTGCCGGCACCACCGGGCCGTCGACGGGCGGGCGCTGCACCGGGATGTGCCTCTCGCCCTTCCCGGTGTCGGGATCGAATACGTCATAGCCCGTGGTGACCGGCACCAGCAGCTTGCCCGCCATCACCGTGGCCGGGCCTATCGGGGCGTTCGCGCCCGCCGCCGCGACCGTGTACTTGTAGCGAAGATCGTTGGCGGAGAACACCATCAGCGCGTCGCCCGTCCACCAGGTGATCACCTCGCCCGCCCGCGACATCGTCGCGTCGTCGGACGGCGGCACGTCGACGATCGTCGTGTCGACCGTCGCGCCGGTGTCGTCGATCAGGTCCAGGCGCGGCTTCGGCGTCGGAACATAGAGCGCGGTGTAGGTGTCGGTGACCGCGACGACGCGGGCTCCGGTGCCGTCGGCGACGCCCTTCTGCTGGACGTACTTCGTCTCCGGGACGTCCTCCTCGTCGGACGGCCGCAGCAGCGTCAGGCGCAGATCCTGGCGCTCGCAGGCCTCCAGCACCGCCACCGACCCCGAACTCGCGCCCGCGGAGACGAAGCGGCACAACGGTGTCGCGGGGACACCGGGCTTGATCGGGGCGTCGAGTGCCCCATAGCTGAGCATGCGCACCATGTCCGACCGCCACATCTCCAGCCGGGTGTCCCCGGCGGAGAGCACGGTGCTGCCGTCGCCGGACAGGGTCACGTGGCGGTCGGCGTAGCTCGTGCGGGCCGGACCGCGCTGGCCCGTCTTCGCGTCCACCGTGCTGACCTGCCCGCAGCCCCGGGAGTCCGGATACACCGCGACCGCGTAGTTGTAGACCCAGGTGACCCCGCACAACTCGAGATCGCGGGCGTAGGTCCACACCACGTCGCCGGTGCCGGGGTCGCGGCCCTCCATCGTGCGGTCGTCCCCGGTGACCACCGCGCCGGCGACCACCAGCGGCTGGGTGGTTTTACCGCTGCGCGCCGACCACTGCTCGGTCAACGAATCGGGTACGGCGACAGCCGGTTTCAGCGCGGGCACCGGCTCTGCGGCGGGTCGGCTGATGGTGGCCCTGGCATCGCTGGTCCACCACACCACGGCGGCGACCACCGCCACGATGACGGCGATCGCTGCCGCGGCGATGAGGTCCGCCCGAGTGCGGCGTTCGGGTTTGACCAATGCAGTCGGTCAGTTGGTGCCTGCGGCCGTACCGGCAGCCGTCCCCGCAGTCGAGCCCTTGCTGGGACGACGCCGGCGACGCCGGCGGGCGGGACGGGGCGCGCCGTCGCCGGCGTCGCTGTCCGAATCCGGTGCGGCGGACGCTTCCGGCTGCTCCGGGGTGCCCTCGGGGTGCCCGCTGACAGGCTTGCCGCCGCGCGTGCGGCGACGGTTGCGGTCGCGGGCCGGCTTCTCGGCCCGCGGTTCGCGCGGTTCACGCGGTTCACGCGGTTCACGCTTGGGCTTGTCTGCCTGCTTCGCCTTGCCGATCGAGCCGCCGGCATCGGCGGGGATGTTGAGTTCCTCGTAGAGGTGCGGCGAGTTCGAGTACGTCTCGGCGGGGTCGGGGGTGTCCAGACCCAGCGCCTTGTCGATCATCGTCCAGCGGGGGAGCTCGTCCCAGTCGACCAGGGTGACGGCGATGCCGGTCTTGCCCGCGCGGCCGGTGCGGCCGATGCGGTGCACGTAGGCCTGCTCGTCCTCGGGGATCTGGAAGTTGATCACGTGGGTGATGTCGTCGATGTCGATGCCGCGGGCGGCGACGTCGGTGGCGACCAGCACGTCGACCTCGCCCGTGCGGAACGACTTCAGCGCCTTCTCACGCGCGCCCTGCCCGAGGTCACCGTGCACGGCGCCGACCTTGAAGCCGCGCTCGGCCAGCTCGTCGGCGACCTTCTGCGCGGTCCGCTTGGTGCGGGTGAAGATCATCGTCGCGCCGCGGCCCTCGGCCTGCAGGATGCGGGCGACCATCTCGACCTTGTCGAGCGCGTGCGCACGGTAGGCGAACTGCTCGGTGCTGTCGTGGGTGGCCGACGAATGCGGCGCCTCGGCGCGGATGTGCGTCGGCTGGGTCATGAACGTGCGGGCCAGGGTGATGATCGGGTCCGGCATGGTGGCCGAGAACAGCATGGCCTGGCGCTTGGCCGGGATCTGCTTGAGGATGCGCTCGATGTCGGGCAGGAAGCCCAGGTCGAGCATCTCGTCGGCCTCGTCGAGGACCAGCACGCTGAGCCCGCCGAGCTGCAGGTGGCCCTGCTGGGCCAGGTCGAGCAGGCGGCCGGGGGTGCCCACGACCACGTCGACGCCCTTCTGCAGCGCCTCGATCTGCGGCTCGTAGGGGCGTCCGCCGTAGATCGCGGTCACGGTCAGCTTGCGGGATTCGTCGGCCTTCAGGTACTTGGAGGCGCCGACGAGGTCTTCGTAGACCTGGATGCACAGCTCACGGGTCGGGACGACGACGAGCGCGCGCGGGATGCCGGTCAGCGGCCGCTCCGGGTCGGAGGTGATGCGGTGCAGCAGCGGGACGCCGAAGGCGAAGGTCTTGCCCATGCCGGTGCGGGCCTGACCGATCAGGTCATCGCCGGCCAGCGCCAGCGGAAGCGTCAGTTCCTGGATCGCGAAGGCGTGTTCGATGCCGTTCTCGGCGAGGGCGCGGACGATCTCGTCGCGCACTCCGAGCTGGGCGAATGTGGGGTTCGGGTGCGTTGTCACTGGAGTCATGCTCGGTTGACGAAGCCTTTCACTGTTTCCTCATGCGTGTCCACGCGCGCACGAGTTGTGAAGAGAACTTCGCGGGCCCTGCGCTGAGGAGGCGGGCCACCGCGTGCACGCACATTACCTAGGTGTCTGCGGCGAATTTGCCGGCGTGACCTGGTTCGATCCGTCGGCACGAACGCCGACACCACGACCATGGTAGCCGGTCGACTGCTCAGAAGCCGCATCGCCGGTGCCGGAGTCTAAGGTTGGGGCATGAATTCGACGCCGTCTGCGGCCGCTGCCTCCGCCCCGACGGGTAGCCCGGGGGACGAGCCGGGCCACGCTGACGCGGGACCGATTTCACTCGATCATGCCGGCATCAACGAGCTGTTCGCGCTGCTCGCCTACGGTGAGGTGGCCGCGTTCTACCGGCTCACCGAAGAGGCCAGGATGGCGCCGAACCTCAGCGGCCGGATCAACATGGCCAGCATGGCCGCCGCCGAGATGCGGCACTACGAAGTGCTGCGCGACGCGCTGGAACGGCGTGGCGTCGACGTCGTTCCGGCGATGACCCGGTACGCGCCGGCGCTGGAGAACTATCACCGGCTGACCACCCCGAGCACCTGGCTGGAAGCGCTCGTCAAGACCTACATCGGGGACGCGCTGGCCGCCGATTTCTACCTGCAGATCGCCGACGTGATGCCTCCCGAGGCCGCCGAGGTGGTCCGGTCGGTGCTGTCGGAGACCGGGCACTCGCAGTTCGTCGTCGCCGAGGTGCAGTCGGCGGTCACTGCCAGCGATCGGCAACGGCACCGGCTGGCGCTGTGGTCGCGGCGGCTGCTCGGCGAGGCGATCACCCAGGCCCAATTCGTGATGGCCGACCACGACGAGCTCGTCGACCTGGTGATGGCCGGCGGCGGGCTGTCGCAGATGTCGGAATTCTTCGACACGCTGCAGAACACCCACAACCGCCGGATGGCCGAACTCGGCCTGGCCTGACCGCTACCGCGTGCAGTTGGTGATGATCGAGTTGCTGTTCTGCACGGACAGCAGCGAGCCGTTGGCGTCCAGGATCGCGCAGTTGAGCTGACCGGACACGCTGGTCGCGGTCACCGAGCTCAGGGTCACCCCGGGATCCAGCACGATCGTCTTGGTCCACGGAAGCGCGACGTTCACGTCGGTCTGCAGCGCTCCCTGGGCATCGGTGTAGATCACGGTGACCAGGTCGAGCAGCGCCCGGTTGCCGGTGATCCGGTAGGTCACGGTGCCCGCGGGCGGGGCCGGCGGCGGTGCGGCCTGCGGGGCGGGCAGCACGGGCGCGGGAGCTTCCGGAACCGGCGCCGGCGCCTCGGCGGACGGGGTCACGGTCGTGACGGTCTCGGCAGGCAACGACGGGGCAGGCGCCGCGACACGCGGGGCGGGGGCCGCGGACGGTTCCGGCGCACTGGAGGTCGGCAGCGGGGACGCCACCGTCGCCGACACCGAACCGCTGTCGCCGCCGCCGAGGATCATGCTCGCGGTGATCACCGCGACGAACAGGATCGCGCCGGCCACCCCGGCGATCCACATCCAGCGGCGGTCGATGCGGGCCTCGTCGAGGTAGTCGTCGTAGTTCTCGACGTCGTCATAGTCGGCCGCGTAGTCGTCCCCGGGGTAGGGCGGCAGCGCGTCGGTGTCCAGATCGCCGTAGCGGTCCAGTTCGTCGACATCACTGCCACGGCCGCCGTATCGGCTGCCTCGGCGGCCACTGTCGCGGCTGCTGCGGATGCGCTCCGTCGGCGTCAGCGAGTACGGGGATTGCGCGGTATAAGGCCTGTTCATGAAGCTTCCCAGTCATCCTTTATCCGGTTTCGCGCCCGATGCTACTGAGGCAGAAGTGACGGATGAGGCTGACGCGCGCCCTGGGCGGTCACGGTCGGGACTCGGTTCGATCGCCCCGCTGTTATGCCGCCTCCGGCCGGCCGTGCGGACAGCCGATGTTCGCCCTGGGCGAGGGTGGGGTGGCGGCTCCGCCGTGCCGGGCCGACGTCCACTAGCCTCCTTGGAGTAGACGAGCACTCGAACAGAAGGGTCCCCACCGTGGAGGTCAAGATCGGTGTCACCGACAGCCCGCGCGAGCTGGTTTTCGCCAGCGCCCAGACGCCGGCTGAGGTGGAGAAGTTGGTCGCCGATGCACTCAGCGGTGAGCCGGCCGTGCTGAGTCTCACCGACGAGAAGGGCCGCAGGTATCTGGTGCAGTCGGCCCGCATCGCCTACGTCGAGATCGGTGCCGCCGACTCCCGCCGCGTCGGATTCGGCGTCGTCGGCTCTGAAGCCACCCGCTGAGTCAACCGAACGCGCATTCCGCGTGGCGCGTCGCAGGAGGCGCCGCGCGGAATGCTCTTTCGGGGGTTAGGACCGCGTCAGCGGGACGTGTGACAGCCCGCCCCAGATGAACTGCACGGTGCCCTCGACGGCGTCGTCCTTGTCGATCGGGCGGTCGTTGTTGAGCCAGTAGCGCGCCGAGTCGACGCTGATGCTCACCAGCCCGACCGCGATCATCCGGGCTCGGTGGGGCTCGAGGCCGGAATCGTGGCTGATCAGGTCGAACACCGCGTCGGTGCAGGACTCGGTGGCGACCTTGACCTGGGCGGCGACCTGCGGTTCCGTGACGTAGTCGTTCTCGAAGATCAGCCGGTAGCCCTGGCTGTCGTGGTCGATGAAGTCGAAGAACGCCTGCACCGCGGCGCGCACCCGCTGACGGTTGTCGGTGGTGGTGCGCAGCGCCTGCCGGACGCCGGAGACCAGGTTGTCGACGTGCCGCTGCAGCACCGCCAGATAGAGCTCCACCTTCGACGAGAAGTGTTGGTAGAGAACGGGCTTGCTCACCCCGGCGCGCTCGGCGATTTCGTCCATTCCCGCTGCGTGGTAACCGCGGTCGACGAACACCTCGCTGGCCGCGGCCAGTAGTTGACCCCGGCGCTCATCGCGCGGCAGACGGTTGCCACGCCGGGCAACGGTCGGAGTGCCGGTGCCGTTTGCCGGCTGGCCCCCTCGCCGCGGCGC
The DNA here is from genome assembly GCF_002086815.1 of Mycolicibacterium parafortuitum. Classification (GTDB taxonomy): domain Bacteria; phylum Actinomycetota; class Actinomycetes; order Mycobacteriales; family Mycobacteriaceae; genus Mycobacterium; species Mycobacterium parafortuitum. The sequence goes on along the minus strand of NZ_MVID01000006.1, from coordinate 83,712 downwards.
CGTCTTGGCGAGTTCGCTCATCAGAACCTCGACATCTACAGCCGGCGCGACCGTCGGCTTCGTTACGTTGCGACTGACACTACTACCGTCTGCGCGGCGTGCGCGTCAGGGCGCACACAGCAACGCCGCGAGCCGCGAAAGCGGCACTTGGGCACGTACTTCGGTGGCGCGCCGGACCAGCAACGGCGCTGACCTGTGTCATCCTGTTTCGGTGACCTACGACTCCCGCACGCCAGGGGGCGAAATGGGTCCAGAGCGTCATGGGGGCGGTCGCGTGCCGGTGCTGCGCGACGAGTGGCGCGAGCCGCTGCGCGCCCAGCGCGATCCCCTGGCCGAACAGCCGGGCCGGGTCCGGTCGAACCGTGACGAGCACAAGCGCTGGCGCAAACAGACCTGGATCGGCCGGTTCGTCTCCACCTACGGCTGGCGGGCCTATGCGCTGCCGTTCCTGGTGGTCCTGACCGTGGTCGTGATCTATCAGACCATCACCGGAACCAGTGCGCCGCAGGCCCTCGAGGAGGAGGGGCCGGTGCAGGGGCCGCCCACGATCGGCGTGCCGAGCACCTCCATCATCGGCGCCCCGCCGAAGGGGCTGACCGAGTTCGACGCGAATCTGCCCACCGGAATCCTGCCGCAGGGTGGCCCGTTCACCGAGGCCGGCGCCCGCACGTGGCACATCGTGCCCGGCGCGCTGCCCCAGGTCGGCCAGGGCACCACGAAGGTGTTCACCTACACCGTCGAGGTCGAGGACGGGGTGGACACCACCAGCTTCGGCGGCGACGAGGGCTTCGCCCGCATGGTCGGCGAAACGCTGGCAAATCCGAAGAGCTGGACGCACAACCCGCAGTTCGCGTTCACCCGCGTCGACGCCGCCTCCGGGGTGGAGCCCGACTTCCGGGTCTCGCTGACCTCGCCGATGACGATCCGCGACGGCTGCGGCTACGACATCCAGCTCGAGGCGTCCTGCTACAACCCCGCCTTCGACGGCCAGCCGCGGGTGTTCATCAACGAGGCGCGCTGGGTGCGCGGCGCGGTGCCGTTCCAGGGCGACATCGGGTCCTACCGGCAGTACGTGATCAACCATGAGGTCGGTCACGCGATCGGCTACCAGCGGCACGAGCAGTGCGCCGAGAACGGTGCGCTGGCGCCGATCATGATGCAGCAGACGTTCTCGACGAACAACAACGACGCGGCCCGCTTCGACCCGGGCACGGTCACCCCGGACAACCTGACCTGCCGCTTCAACCCCTGGCCGTACCCGATCGCCTGATCAGCGGCGGGTCGGCCACCTCGCGTCGCACCGCGAGCGCACGGGAAGCTACGGGCCCTCGTTGCTGTTGAATTCCGTACCTGCTGAGATGGTCATACAGCCAACCAAGGAGATAGTCGGTGTCGACACCGTTGCCGCCGCTGGTAGAGCCAGCGGCTGAACTCACCCGCGAAGAGGTCGCGCGCTACAGCCGCCACCTCATCATTCCCGATCTCGGTCTGGACGGGCAGAAACGCCTGAAGAACGCGCGCGTCCTCGTCATCGGCGCGGGCGGGCTCGGCTCGCCGACCCTGCTCTACCTGGCCGCCGCGGGTGTCGGCACGATCGGCATCGTCGAGTTCGACGTCGTCGACGAATCCAATCTGCAGCGCCAGATCATTCACGGCCAGTCCGACATCGGCAGGTCCAAGGCACAGAGCGCCAGGGATTCCGTCCTCGAGGTCAATCCGCTGGTCACCGTGAACCTGCACGAGTTCCGGCTCGAACCGGACAACGCCGTCGACCTGTTCAGCCAGTACGACCTGATCCTGGACGGCACCGACAACTTCGCCACGCGCTACCTCGTCAACGACGCGGCCGTGCTGGCGGGCAAGCCGTACGTGTGGGGTTCGATCTTCCGCTTCGAAGGCCAGGTGTCGATCTTCTGGGAGGACGCCCCGAACGGGCTGGGCCTGAACTACCGCGACCTCTACCCGGAGCCGCCGCCACCGGGGATGGTGCCGTCGTGCGCCGAGGGTGGCGTGCTCGGCATCCTGTGCGCGTCGATCGCGTCGGTGATGGGCACCGAGGCGATCAAGCTCATCACCGGCATCGGCGACCCGCTGCTCGGCCGGCTGATGGTGTACGACGCCCTCGACATGAGCTACCGGACCATCAAGATCCGAAAGGACCCGTCGACGCCGAAGATCACCGAGCTGATCGACTACGAGGCGTTCTGCGGTGTGGTTTCCGACGCCGCCGCCGAGGCCGCGGCCGAATCCACCATCACGCCGCGCGAGCTGCGCGAGATGATGGACTCCGGTAAACCGTTGGCGCTGATCGACGTCCGGGAACCCGTCGAGTGGGACATCAACCACATCGAAGGCGCGGAGCTGATCCCGAAGGGTGCCTTCGAATCCGGCGCCGCGCTGTCGAAGCTGAAGACCGACCGCACCCCGGTGTTCTACTGCAAGACCGGCATCCGCTCGGCCGAGGTCCTGGCCATCGTGAAGAACGCCGGATTCTCCGACGCGCTGCACGTGCAGGGCGGCATCGTGGCCTGGGGCAAACAACTCGAACCCGACATGGTGATGTACTAACGCGGGGTTCGCGGTCGCGGCGCTTAGGCTGTGGCGGTGACTGCAGAGCGCCCGCCACAGCATGTACTCGCAGCGTTTGGGCTGTCCGGCGTGCAACCCGCGCCGTTGGGCTCGAACTGGGAGGGTGGCTGGCGCTGCGGCGAAGTGGTGCTGTCGATGGTTGCCGACCACGCCCGCGCCGCCTGGTCGGCGAAGGTCCGCGAGACGTTGTTCGTCGACGGTGTGCGCCTGGCCCGGCCGGTGCGCTCCACCGACGGCCGGTACGTCGTCGCCGGCTGGCGCGCCGACACCTACGTGGCGGGCACCCCGGAACCCCGCCATGACGAGGTCGTCTCGGCGGCGGTACGCCTGCACGAGGCGATGGCCAAACTGGAGCGTCCGCGGTTCCTGACCCAACCGCCGATCGCGCCGTGGGGTGACGTCGACGTGTTCATCGCCGCCGACCGGGCGGCCTGGGAGGAACGGCCGCTGCACGCGCTGCCGCCGGGCGCCCGCGTCGGTCCGGGTGCGGCCGACGGCCAGAAGTCGATCGAGCTGATCAACCAGCTCGCCACACTGCGCCGGCCGACCAAGAGCCCCAGCCAGCTCGTGCACGGGGACCTCTACGGCACAGTGCTTTTCGCGGGCACCGCGGCGCCGGGCATCACCGACATCACCCCGTACTGGCGTCCGCCGGCGTGGGCGGCCGGTGTCGTGGTGGTGGACGCGCTGTCCTGGGGTGAGGCCGACGACGCGCTGATCGAACGCTGGTCGGCGCTGCCGGAGTGGCCGCAGATGCTGTTGCGGGCGTTGATCTTCCGGCTGGCGGTGCACGCACTGCATCCGCGGTCGACGGCCGCGGCGTTCCCGGGTCTGTCGCGAACGGCGTCGCTGGTCCGGTTGGCGCTCTGACGCGGCGGGTTTTCGCGGGGGTTTCGCCGAACTGAGGTTCCCGGCTGTTGTTTGCGCCAGATCCACGACCATGACGCCAGGCTCGGCGCGTCAGAAGGTGTGCCGATACTCCCGCAGCGGAACCCGGCCGTCCACGGCCAACACGGCTTCGGCGCGCAGCCGTTCGAGTTGACGGGTCGCCAGGTGCGGCGCGGGACGGCCCGACGCCGGGATGACCCGGTGCCACGGCAGATCCGCGGAGTCCGTGCGCATGATCCACGCGACGATGCGGGGGCTGGAAAGCCCTGCGGCGGCGGCAATGTCACCGTATGTCGCGACGCGCCCCGACGGGATCGCCGCGACCAGCGCGCGTACCGTCTCGACCTGTTCCTCGGTGATCGCGGCCATGTCAGCCGAGATGGTCGCGAATCACCGCTGCGGTCTCGGCGGGCCGGGCCAGCGGCACCATGTGGTCGCAATCCCATTCCAGCAGCGTGAAATCGTCGCCGAGGCCCGCGTCGAGCGCGGCGATCAGGTCGTCGCCGGCGTACGGCGGATCGGTATGGGTGGCCCGCACCAACGTCGTGCGGGTGCCGTCGCGAGGCATGACCGCGGGACGGGTCAGCTCACTCCAGTAGCACAGCATCGCGGGGATGCTGATGCGCCAGCCCACCCGGCCGCCAGGGTAGTCGACGAGGTGTTCGTTGAGCTCGCGGTCGAGTTCGGCCTCGGCGACTTCGCCCCACGAGCCGTGCACCTTCTCGTTGCGGGCCTCCTCGCGGTCGGTGTAGTCCGGCGAGCTGTACATGTCCTCGGCCACCTCACGCATCCAGCGTCCGTCCAGACCGACCGCAGGATCGAGCAGTACCAGTCCGGCGACCAGATCCGGCCGTGCCGCAGCGAGGTTCAGCGCGATCGCGCCGCCGAACGAATGTCCCGCCACCACCACCGGGCCGCCGCCCTCGGCATCGAGGAGGGCGCCCAGCGCTGCCACGTTCGCATCGATCGTCCACGGCGCATCCCATGACGACCGGCCGTGCCCGAGCAGGTCCGGCGCCAGCGCCGCGACGTCGGGCAGGTGGTCGGTGAACAGCGTCTCCCACCGCGTGCCGTGTCCGGTCAGCCCGTGGATCGCCAGCACGCGGGCGGGCCCGGGCGGGCCGAAGCGGTAGGTGCACAACACGTCGGTCACCAGGCCGATGCTGCCAGGCCCGCTGCGCGGAGGCCAGGTGAGGGGCACTTGTCGTACCCCCGTGATGTCATGCGTGCATGTCCGCGCCCCACACCGAACTGACGCCCGATGCCCTCGGCCGACGGGACATGCGGGGCACCGTTCGCGTGCTGGGCGGGCCGGGCACCGGCAAGAGCAGCCTGCTCGTCGACACCGCGGTCGCCCAGATCGCGGCGGGCCGTGATCCGGAATCGGTTCTGCTGCTGACGGGTTCATCGCGGCTGAGCGCGCGGACGCGGGCGTCGATCACGTCGGCGCTGCTGGGCGCCGGGGGACGGGAGGCGGTCCGTGAGCCGCTGGTGCGGACCGTGCACTCCTACGCGTTCGCGGTGCTGCGGCTGGCCGCGCAGCGCAACGGCAGCCCGCCGCCGCGGCTGATCACCAGCGCCGAGCAGGACGGCATCATCCGTGAGCTGCTCGCCGGTGATGTCGAGGACGGCGACGCGTCCCCGGTGCGGTGGCCGGAGCGGCTGCGTCCGGCGTTGACCACCGTCGGGTTCGCCACCGAACTGCGTGACCTGATGGCGCGGTGCAGTGAGCGCGGTATCGATCCGGTTGCGCTGCAACGCATCGGACGTCAGGCCGGTCGCCCGGAATGGCAGGCCGCGGGCCGTTTCGCCCAGGCTTACGAGCAGATCATGCTGCTGCGTTCGGCGGTGGGCATGGCGGCGCCGCAGGCGACGGTGCCCGCTCTCGGTGCCGCCGAGCTCGTCGGCGCCGCGCTGGAGGCCTTCGCGATGGACGCCGAGCTGCTGGCCGCCGAACGTGCGCGGGTACAACTGCTGCTCGTCGACGACGCCCAGCACCTGGATCCGCAGGCCGCGCGGCTGGTGCAGGTGCTCGCGGCGGGTGCGGAGCTGACGGTGATCGCCGGCGATCCCCAGCAGACGGTGTTCGGGTACCGCGGCGCCGATCCGGCGCTGCTGCGCGGAGAGGGTGCCGCGCTGACGCTGACCCGGTCGCGCCGGTGTGTGGCACCGGTGGCCGACGCGATCGCCGCAGTCGCGCGGAGGCTGCCCGGGCCCGACGCCGGGCGCGAGTACACCGGGTGCGACGGACCGGGTTCGGTCGCCGTGCGTATCGCGGCGTCGCCGCACGCCGAGGCCACGCTGATCGCCGACGCGCTGCGGCGCGCTCACCTCGTCGACGGGGTGCCGTGGGCACAGATGGCGGTGATCGTGCGGTCCGTCCCGCGGATGGGGGACTCGTTGGGGCGGGCGTTGACCGCGGCAGGGGTGCCCGTTGATGAGCCGCACACCGATGTGCCGCTGACGAATCAGCCGGCGGTCCGCGCGCTGCTGACGGTGCTGGAGGCCACCGACGATCGCCTCGACGGGGAACGCGCGCTGGCGTTGGTGACGGGCCCGATCGGGCGCGTCGATCCGGTGTCGTTACGTCAGCTGCGCCGGTCGCTGCGGCGCGCAACCCCCGACAGCGACAGCAGCTTCGGCGAGCTGCTGGTCGACGCGCTGCGACGCGACGCCGCGCCACTGCCCGACGAGCAGGCCCGCGCGTTGCGCCGCGTCCGCGCCGTGCTGACCGCTGCCCGGCGCAGCGCCCAGGAGGGCTGCGATCCGCGGCACACGCTGTGGCAGGCGTGGAACCGTTCAGGGCTGCAGAAGCGCTGGCTGGCCGCGGCCGAACGAGGCGGGCCCGCCGCCGCGCAGGCCGACCGCGACCTCGACGCGGTCACGGCGCTGTTCGACGTCGCCGAGCAGTACGTCGACCGCACCGCGGGCGCGTCCTTGCGCGGCCTGGTCGACCACATCACCGGATTGTCGCTACCACCGACCCGCGGCGACGAGCGCGACGGTGACGGGGTCGCGCTGGTCAGCGCGCACTCCGCGCTGGGCCGCGAATGGGAGTTCGTGGTCCTCGCGGGCCTGCAGGAAGGGCTGTGGCCCAACGTCTCTCCGCGCGGCGGGGTGCTGGCCACCCAGCATCTGGTCGACGTCATCGACGGGGTGGCCGCCGACGGGCAGCGGCTGTCCAGTCGCGCACCGCTGCTGGCCGAAGAGCGCAGGCTGCTGATCGCCGCGATGGGCCGGGCCCGCAGCCGGTTGCTCGTCACCGCGGTCGACAGCGACTCCGGCGACGACGCGATGCTGCCGTCGTCGTTCTGCACCGAGCTCACCGTGGTGGCCACCGAACCCGTCCCGGAGCCGGCGCTGCCGATCCGCGCGCCCCGCGTGCTCGCGCCCGCGGCGCTGGTCGGCCGGCTGCGGTCGGTGGTGTGCGCCGCACCCGACGCCGTCACCGACGGTGAGAGGGCCTGTGCCGCGGCACAGTTGGCGAGGCTCGCCGAGGCCGGCGTGCACGGTGCCGATCCGGCGTCCTGGTACGGGGCGCGTGAACTGTCCACGCAGGAGCCGCTGTGGGACGGCGACGACCATGTGGTCACGTTGTCGCCGTCGACGCTGCAGATGCTGTCGGACTGCCCGCTGCGCTGGCTGCTGGAACGCCACGGTGGTGCGCGGGGCCGCGATGTCCGCTCCACGCTGGGGTCGCTGGTGCACGCGCTGGTGTCGGAGTCGGCGAAGCCGGAGTCCGTGCTGCTCAACGAGCTTGAAAAGGTCTGGGACAAGCTGCCGTTCGACGCTCGGTGGCACTCCGACAACGAGCTGTCCCGGCATCTGGAGATGCTGGAGACCTTCCTGCGGTGGCGCACCGACAGCCGGGCACAGCTCACCGAGGTCGGCACCGAGATCGACGTCGACGGGCTGGTCGGTGATGCGGACGGTGACGGGCCCGCGGTGCGGATCCGGGGCCGGCTGGACCGGCTGGAGCGCGACAGCGAAGGCCGCCTCGTCGTCGTCGACATCAAAACCGGGAAGAGCCCGGTCACCAAGGGCGACGCCCAGGAGCACGCCCAGCTGGCGTTGTACCAGCTGGCGGTGGCCGCGGGCCTCGTCGCCGACGGTGACCAGCCCGGTGGGGGACGGTTGGTCTATCTCGGCAAGACCACCGGCGGAGCCGCGACCGAACGCCACCAAGACCCGATGACCGCACAGGGCCAGGAACACTGGCAGACCGAGATCCATCAGGCCGCGGCCGCGACGCAGGGCCCCGACTTCGTCGCCCGGGTCAACGACGGGTGCGCCCACTGCCCGGTACGGGCGATGTGCCCGGCGCAGGACACCAGGAGCGACACATGAGCACACCGCGCTACAGCCCAGCCGAACTGTCCAGGGCATTGGGACTTTTCGAGCCGACCGACGAACAGGCCGCCGTGATCGCCGCGCCGCCCGGGCCGCTCGTCGTCATCGCCGGTGCCGGGGCGGGCAAGACCGAGACGATGGCCGCGCGGGTGGTGTGGCTGGTCGCCAACGGATACGCGACACCGGGGGAGGTGCTGGGGCTGACGTTCACCCGCAAGGCCGCCGGCCAGCTGCTTCGCCGCGTGCGCTCCCGGCTGGCTCGGCTGGCCGGGGCCGGCCTGACCATCCCGGGCACGGACTTCGCCGACGACCCGGTCACCATCGGCACCTACCACGCGTTCGCGGGGAACCTGCTGCGCGAGTTCGGGCTGATGTTGCCGGTGGAGCCCGACACCCGGCTGCTCGGCGAAACCGAACTGTGGCAGTTGGCGTTCCGCGTGGTCTGCGAGCACCCGGATGCCCTCGATACCGACAAGTCGCCGGCGTCGATCACCGCGATGGTGCTGCGGCTGGCCGGTCAGCTCTCCGAACACCTCGTCGACACCGCGCAGTTGCGCGACACCCACGTCGAGCTTGACCGGCTCGTGCACCATCTGCCCGCAGGCCGATACCAGCGCGACAAGGGCCCGAGTCAGTGGCTGCTGCGGATGCTGGGCACCCAGACCGAACGCACCATGCTGGTGCCGCTGATCGACGCGCTGCACCGCCGGATGCGTGAGGAACGCGTGATGGACTTCGGGATGCAGATGGCCTCGGCCGCGCGGCTGGCCTCCACCCATCCGGAGGTGGGGGAGCAACTGCGGCAACGCTATCGGGTGGTGCTGCTCGACGAATACCAGGACACCGGGCACGCGCAGCGGGTCGCGTTGTCGTCGCTGTTCGGTGGCGGCGCCGACGACGGTTTGGCCTTGACCGCGGTGGGCGACCCGATCCAGTCGATCTACGGTTGGCGGGGTGCGTCGGCGACCAATCTGCCGCGCTTCACCACGGACTTCCCGCTCTCCGACGGCAGCCCGGCGCCGACGCTGGAGCTGCGGACCAGCTGGCGCAATCCGCCGGAGGTGCTGCACCTGGCCAACGAGGTGTCCCTGGATGCGCGCCACCGGTCGGTGGCGGTGCGCGCCCTGCAGCCCCGTCCGGGTGCCGAGCCCGGCACGGTGCGCGCGGCGCTGCTGTCCGACGTCGAGGCCGAACGCGACTGGGTCGCCGACCGGCTCGCCGCGCAGTGGCACGGCGAGGTCTCGGCGTCGGGCGCCCCACCCACGGCGGCAGTGCTGGTGCGCCGCAACGCCGATGCCGCGCCGATGGCCGATGCGCTGACCCGGCGCGGGGTGCCGGTCGAGGTGGTCGGGCTGGCCGGTCTGCTCGCGGTGCCCGAGGTCGCCGATGTGGTGGCGATGCTGCGGCTGTGCGCCGACCCGACTGCCGGTGCGGCGGCGGTGCGGGTGCTGACCGGGCCGCGGTGGCGCCTCGGGGCGCGCGACATCGCGGCGCTGTGGCGGCGCGCGGTGACGCTCGTCGGCACCGGCGCACCGAAGCCTGACTCGGCGGCGGCGACCGACGAGATCGTCGCGCAGCTCGACCCCGACGCCGACGGCGCATGCCTGGCGGACGCGATCTGCGACCCCGGTCCCGCCGACGCGTACTCCGCGGCCGGTCACGCCCGCATCGTCGCGCTCGCCCGCGAGCTGACCACGCTGCGGTCACACCTCGACAGCCCGCTTCCCGACCTGGTGGCCGAGGTGCGCCGGACCCTCGGTGTGGACGCCGAAGTCCGCGCCGCGCAACCGGTCTCGGCGGGTTGGTCGGGCACTGAACATCTCGACGCATTCGGCGACGTGGTCGCCGACTTCGCGGCGCGCGGAAATCTGACGGTCTCAGCGTTGCTGGCCTATCTGGACATCGCCGAGGAGGTGGAGAACGGATTGGCGCCCGCCGAGGTCGCGGTGTCGTCCGAGCGGGTGCAGATTTTGACCGTGCACGCCGCCAAAGGTCTGGAATGGCAGATCGTCGCGGTACCGCACCTGTCCGGGCGGGTGTTCCCGTCGACCGCGTCGCCGCGTACCTGGCTCACCGACGCCGCCGATCTGCCGCCGCTGCTGCGCGGGGACTGCGCGACGGTGTCCGATCACGGCGTCCCGGTGCTCGACACCTCCGATGTCAGTGATCGGAAGGGGTTGTCGGACAAGATCAACGACCACAAGCGCAACCTGGATCAGCGTCGCACCGACGAGGAACGCAGGCTGCTGTATGTGGCGATCACCCGGGCCGAGCACATGCTGCTGGTGTCGGGTCATCACTGGGGCGCCACCGAATCCAAGCCGCGCGGACCGTCGACGTTCCTGACCGAGCTCAAGGACGTCATCGACCGCTCGGTCGAGGCGGGACAGCCGTGCGGCGCCGTCGACGTGTGGGCGGACGCTCCCGCCGACGGTTCCCCGAACCCGCTGCGGGACCGTGTCGTCGAAGCCGTGTGGCCGGTCGACCCGGCAGGGACCCGCCGGAGCGACGTCGACCACGGGGCTTCCCTGGTGACCACAATGGCCAAGAGTGATCCGCAGGGCCTGCCCGATGTGCACGGCTGGGCCGCCGACGTGGATGCCTTGCTGGCCGAACGGGAATCGGCCGCGCGCCCGCCGGTCCCGGCGCTGCCCGCGCAGCTGTCGGTCAGCGCGATGGTCGAGCTGGGCCGCGACCCGGAGGCGGTGGCGCAGCGGCTGCAACGGCGGCTGCCGCGCCGGCCCGACTCGCAGGCGTTGCTGGGCACGGCGTTTCACGAATGGGTGCAGCGATACTTCCAGGCCGAGAAGCTGTTCGACCTCGACGATCTGCCCGGCGCCGTCGATGCCGACCGGCAGGACCGGGGGGAGTTGGAGGAACTGCAGGCGGCCTTCGCGGTGTCACCGTGGGCGGCGCGTACCCCGGTGGACGTGGAAGTGCCGTTCGACATGATGCTCGCCGGCCGGGTGGTGCGTGGCCGCATCGATGCGGTGTTCGCCGCCGACGACGGAGCCGTCACGATTGTGGACTGGAAGACGGGCGAGATGCCGTCAGACCCAGAAGAGCTGCAGCGCAACGCTCTTCAGTTGGCGGTGTACCGGCTGGCGTGGGCGCGGCTGCACGGCTGCCCGCTGTCGGCGGTACGGGCCGCGTTCCACTACGTGCGGTCGGGTCGCACACTGATGCCTGACACACTGCCCGACGAGGACGAACTGGTCGCGCTGCTGACCGATGCGGGCGAGGAGGAGGTCGCCTGACGGAACCGCTCAGCTCTCCTTGTAGATCTTCCAGGCCCGCGTGATCATCGGGATCTGCAGCGGCAGCCGGGCGATCGCCCCGATCCGCATCGGCAGCGACTTGCTGGGGTCCTGGAACCACAGCCGCACCATGTTCACGTTGCCGGGGAACACACCGAGGAACAGCGCGATCGCCGACAACGCGCCCACCCTGCGGGTCTGCGGTGCGAGCAGCAGCCCCCCGACGCCGATCTCGGCGACCCCGGAGGCGTAGGTGTAGAAGCGGGCGGTGCCCGGAAGTTCCTCCGGAACGATGGAGTCGAACGGCTTCGGGGCCGCGAAATGCAGGACCCCCATCCCGACCAGCCAGGCACCCATCTTGGCGCCGCGCGAGGAAGTGGTAATCCGCTGCAGCGCGGATGAGGAGGAGGACATGATTACATTGTGCGGGTGCGGCTGCCTCACTCCCTGATCGGCCCTCATGGCTAAGGGACGCCTCCGCCGGCGGGTGCGCCGGTTCGATCAGTCGTTGGCCGATCTCCCGGTCCACGCGCTCACCGACCGGGTGGTGATCCCCACCGAGATGGTCAGCCCGGCGCGGCGCATCACGGTCCGCGTCATCTATGCGCTGGGCGCGCTGTTCGCCGCGGTGCTGATCGTCTACCTCGACCGCGACGGATATCGCGACGTCCAGGACAACGAGCTGTCGTTCCTGGACTGCCTGTACTACGCGACGGTGTCGCTGTCGACGACCGGATACGGAGACATCACCCCGGTGACGCCGTCCGCGCGGCTGATCAACGTCCTGGTGATCACCCCGCTACGGGTGGCGTTCCTGATCGTGCTGATCGGCACGACCGTCGAAACCCTCACCACGCAATCGCGTCAGGTCTACCAAATCCAGCGATGGAGGAGCAGGTTGCGCAACCACATCATCATCGTCGGATACGGCACCAAGGGCCGGACGGCGGCCGCGGCGATGGTCGGCGACGAGATCGCCCCTGGGGACATCGTCGTCGTCGACGAGGACAGTGCCGCGCTGGAGCGCGCCAAGAGTGCGGGCCTGGTGACGGTGCGCGGGACCGCCACCGACTCCGAGGTGCTGCGGCTGGCGGGCGCTCAGCACGCCAAGACCATCATCGTCGCGGCCAACCGTGACGACACCGCGGTGCTGGTCACGCTCACCGCCCGCGAGCTCGCGCCGAACGCGAAGATCATCGCCGCGGTGCGCGAGAGCGACAACGAACACCTGCTCAAGCAGTCCGGCGCGGATTCCACCGTGGTCACCTCTGAGACGGCCGGCCGGCTGCTCGGCATCGCCGTCCAGACCCCCAGCGTCGTGGAGATGATGGAGGACCTGCTGACACCGGACCGCGGTTTCGCGATCTCCGAGCGCGAGGTCACTCCGAAGGAGGCCGGCGGATCGCCGCGCCACCAGAGCGACATCGTGTTGGGCGTGGTGCGCGGCAGCAAGCTGTTCCGGGTCGACGAACCCGATGTCGACGCGCTGGAGTTGGGCGACCGGTTGTTGTACATCCGTTCCGCGGACGAGGACCGATGAGCGCTTGCGCGAAGAGGAGAAGGTCGCGATGAGCGCTTGCGCGAAGAGGAGAAGGTCGCGATGAGCGCTTGCGCGAAGAGCAGAAGGACCCGATGAGCGCTTGCGCGAAGAGCAGAAGGACCCGATGAGCGATCACGCCACCAACCCGGTCAACAGCCCGGGTTTCCGGCTCCGCAACGTGCCGTTGTTGTCGCGCGTCGGCGCCGACCGCGCCGACACGCTGCGCACCGACATCGACGCCGCCGTGGCCGGCTGGGCCGACGCGGTGCTGCTGCGCGTGGACCGGCGCAACCAGGTGCTCATCTCCGGCGGCCGGGCGGTGCTCAACCGCGCCTCCGATGCCGGTGCCACCCCGCCCGAGGACGCCGTGTTTCTCGGCAGACTCGACGACGGCAGGCACGTGTGGGCGCTGCGGTCGGAGCTGGAACCGCCGGAGGATTCCGACGCCCCGGTGGAGGTGCTCGACCTGCGCCGCACCGGTGACGTGTTCGACGACGTCAGCGCCCAGCTCGTCGCGACCGCGACCGCGCTGCTGAACTGGCATGACAGCGCGCGGTTCAGCCCGGTCGACGGCACCCCGACCAAGGTGATCAAAAGCGGTTGGGCGCGGATCAATCCGGTCACCGGCCACGAGGAGTTCCCGCGTATCGACCCGGCGGTGATCTGCCTGGTGCACGACGGCCACGACCGCGCGGTGCTCGCGCGCCAGACCGTGTGGCCGCCGCGGCTGTTCTCGATCCTGGCGGGGTTCGTCGAGGCGGGGGAGTCGTTCGAGTCGTGCGTGGTGCGTGAGATCGCCGAGGAGGTCGGGCTCACGGTCACCGATGTGCAGTATCTCGGCTCGCAGCCGTGGCCGTTCCCGCGTTCGCTGATGGTCGGTTTCCACGCGGTCGGAGACCCCGAGCAGCCGTTCTCGTTCAACGACGGTGAGATCGCCGAGGCGCAGTGGTTCACCCGCGCCGAGATCCGCGAGGCCCTCGATCAGGGTGACTGGGGTTCGGGCGGCACGTCGCGGCTGTTGCTGCCCGGTTCGATCTCGATCGCGCGCGAGATCATCGAATCCTGGGCCGCACAGGACTGATCCCCCCGCGAGCAGACACAGACTCCGGCGTGTCGCCCGCGTGTCGCGAGAGTTTGTGTCTGCTCGCGGGAGAAACGCTAGGCGGCGAGCTTGGCCTTGACCTGCTGGATGGTCGGGTTGGTCAGCGTCGAGCCGTCGGCGAACTTGACCGTCGGCACCACGTGGTTGCCGCCGTTGACCGAGCCGACGAATTCCGCGGCGGCCGGGTCGGCCTCGATGTCGACCTCGGTCCAGGTGATCCCCGCGGACTTCAGCGCGATCTTGAGGCGCGAGCAGTAGCCACACCACGTCGTCGTGTACATGGTCAATGCGGCGTCGTCAGTGCTCATAACTGCATCAACGTAGTCGACGGCCCGGACATGCCCGCCCGAGGCCCGCGGTTGTCGGGCCGCGCTGACATGATGGTCGCCATGTCTCCCACGGCGTCGCGCGATCTGCTGCTGGGTGACCTCGACGAGGAACAACGCGAGGCCGTGCTGGCGCCCCGCGGCCCGGTCTGTGTGCTCGCCGGCGCCGGCACCGGCAAGACCCGCACCATCACCCGCCGCATCGCCTATCTGGTGACGGCCGGTCACGTCGCTCCGAGCCAGGTGCTGGCGGTGACGTTCACCCAGCGCGCTGCCGGGGAGATGCGCGCCCGGCTGCGCGCGCTCGACGACGGCACGGGCACGGGTGCGGTGCAGGCGCAGACGTTTCACGCCGCGGCCCGCCGGCAGCTGTCGTATTTCTGGCCCCGGGTGGTCGGCAACACCGACTGGCAGTTGATGGACAGCAAGTTCGCCGTGGTCGCGCAGGCTGCCAACCGCGCCGGCCTGCCGACGGGCACCGACGATGTGCGCGATCTGGCCGGCGAGATCGAGTGGGCGAAGGCCTCGCTGATCAGCCCGGAGGGCTACGCCGCCGCGGTGGCCGACGTGGGACGGGACATCCCGTTCGACGCCGCCAAGGTCGCCACGGTCTACGACAACTACGAGGCGCTCAAGACGCGTCGCGAAGGGGTCGCGCTGCTGGATTTCGACGACCTGCTGCTGCACACCGCCGCGGCGATCGAGAACGACCCCGCGGTGGCCCAGGAGTTCCGCGACCGGTACCGCTGTTTCGTCGTCGACGAATATCAGGACGTCACCCCGCTGCAGCAGCGGGTGCTCGACGCGTGGCTCGGCGGCCGCGACGACCTGACCGTCGTCGGGGATGCGAACCAGACCATCTACTCGTTCACCGGCGCCTCACCGCGCTACCTGCTGGACTTCTCGCGGCGCTTCCCCGAGGCGGCCGTGGTCCGGCTGGAACGCGACTACCGGTCCACCCCGCAGGTGGTGTCGCTGGCCAACCGGGTCATCGCCGCCGCCCGTGGCCGGATGGCGGGAAGCAAGCTGCACCTCGTCGGGCAGCGCCCGCCGGGCCCCAACCCGGTGTTCAAGGAGTATCCCGACGAGGTCGCCGAGGCCACCGCGGTCGCCAAGAGCATCAAGAAGCTCATCGACTCCGGCACCGCCGCGTCCGAGATCGCGGTGCTCTACCGCATCAACGCCCAGTCCGAGGTCTACGAGGAGGCGCTCACCGAAGCCGGGGTGGCGTTCCAGGTGCGCGGCGGGGAGGGGTTCTTCAGCCGCCAGGAGATCCGCCAGGCTCTGCTGGCGATGCAGCGAACCGCCGAGCGCCAGCCCGATCTCGACGGTCCGCTGCCCGAGATCGTGCGCGCCATCCTCGAACCGCTCGGGTTGACGGCCGAACCGCCTGCGGGCACCCGCGCGCGCGACCGGTGGGAGGCGTTGGTCGCGCTGGCCCAGCTCGTCGACGACGAGGTCGCGCAGCGGCCCGGCCTGGACCTGCGTGCCCTGCTTGCCGAGCTGCGCCAACGCGCCGATTCGCGCCACCCGCCCGTGGTGCAGGGCGTGACGCTGGCGTCGCTGCATGCGGCGAAAGGCCTGGAGTGGGATGCGGTGTTCCTCGTCGGCCTGGCCGACGGCACGCTGCCGATCTCCCATGCGCTGTCGCACGGCCCCGACAGCGAACCGGTCGAGGAGGAGCGCCGGCTGCTGTACGTCGGGGTGACCCGGGCACGGGTCCATCTGACGCTGAGCTGGGCGCTGGCGCGCAATCCGGGCGGCCGGCAGGGCCGACGCCCGTCGCGCTTCCTCAACGGCATCGCGCCGCAGTCCCAGCGCGACGATGGCCCCAGTAAGCCGCGCCGGGCGCGCGGGCCCGCACCGCGGTGCCGAATCTGCAACGCGCAGTTGACCACTCCACCGGCGATCATGCTGCGCCGCTGTGAGACCTGCCCGTCGGACATCGACGACGAACTGCTCGCCGAACTCAAGGAATGGCGGCTGCGGATCTCGAAGGAGATGAGCGTGCCCGCGTATGTGGTGTTCAGCGACAACACCCTGATCGCGATCGCCGAGTCGCTGCCCACCGACGACGCGGCGCTGGTCGCGATCCCCGGCATCGGCGCACGCAAGCTCGAACAGTTCGGCGCCGACGTCCTCGCGTTGGTCAAAGGCCGCCAAAAATCGTAAAAATTCCGCCAAAAGCGCTGGTCAAAAATATGTTGTGCCGTTTTGCTGGTACGGTTTAGCCTCGTAGCACACAGACGCGTGCCATGTGCGAAAGGAGGGGGCCAGACATGAACAGCAATCAGATGTTCACCGGTGTTGCCGGCAAGTGGTTGACCCTCCGTGCCTCTGTCCAGGTACATCCCGCGCATCCCATTCCCGCTGCTGCCGCGCCGCGTAAGCGTCGTGCCGCCGCCGGCGCGATTGCCGCGTCCGTGAGGGGCTATCTCTAGGTATTAGCCCACCCGCCACCTCCAGGCCACGGACCCGCAATCACGGATCCGTGGCCTTCTTGTTTCTCCGACAACGAAGTCCTGGTCACAGATCCATCGAAAAGAGTTCAGAGACAAAACAACCGACGAGAATCAACGACCAGAAAGCAGAGGACCGGACATGTCTTCGCCGACATGCGAGAAGACGCCGACATCCGAAACGCGAGAGCCGGCGGTGCCGTGCCATGTCGAGGACCCCGACCTGTGGTTCGCCGAGGATCCCCGCGACCTCGAACGCGCCAAGGCGCTGTGCGTGGACTGCCCGATCCGGCGGGCCTGCCTGAACGCGGCGCTGGAACGCCAGGAACCGTGGGGCGTCTGGGGTGGCGAAATCCTCGAGCGCGGCGCCGTCATCGCCCGCAAGCGGCCGCGGGGCCGTCCGCGTAAGGACGCGAAAGACCCTGTGGCCGCTTGAGATTCAGCCGGTCCCGGCGCTCACACCGCGTCGGGATCGGCGAATCCCGGAACCTTCTCCATCGCGATACGACGAGTGTCGACGTGGGCGTCGAGCTGACAGGAGATCGCGACGATCGACGCGATCACCCGCATCGGGATCGCCAGCTTCGGCGGAATGTCCATCTGCCGAGCGGTTTTGAGTTGACCGGCGGCGCGGTCGAGTTCCAGTGTCGTCATCCGCTGCAGCCATTTGCGGGTGTAGTGGAACACCGGCACCTCCAGCGGTTCGACGTACTGCTTGAGCATCTCGTCGATCTCACGGGTGGAGACCTGCTGGCCCTTCTGGATGAATCCGACCTTCTCCATGGTGGGCAGCAGCTTGTCGTAGTTCTTGTCGACTGCGTACCGCAGGATCTGGCCGAGCTCCACCGGCCAGCCGCCGGGCATCGGGGCCACCGCACCGAAGTCGATGACACCCATCTTGTTGTCGGGCAGCAGCATGAAGTTTCCGGGATGGGCGTCGCCGTGCACCATCTCCAACCGGGTGGGGGCGTCGTCGCAGAACTCGAACATCCGGGTGGCCATCAGGTCGCGCTGCTCCTGGGTGCCCTCCCGGATGATCTGCGACAGCGGCACGCCTTCGATCCATTCCTGGATCACGACCTTGGGCGCGCTGGCGACCACGTGGGGGACGACGAAGTCCGGGTGGCCCTCGTAGGCCTTGGCGAAGGCGCGCTGGTTGTCGGCTTCGAGCCGGTAGTCGAGTTCCATCTCGGTGCGTTCGATCAGCTCGTCGACCACGCCCTGCACGTCGGCGCCGGGGGCGAGTTGCTTGAGGATGCCGACCATGCGCTGCATGGTTTTCAGGTCCGCGCGCAGCGCCTCGTCGGCGCCGGGGTACTGGATCTTGACCGCGACCTCGCGGCCGTCGGCCCAGACGGCCTTGTGGACCTGGCCGATGCTGGCCGAGGCGATCGCCTTGTCGTCGAAGGACTGGAAACGGTCCCGCCACTTCGTGCCGAGCTGCTGGTCGAGCACCCGGTGCACCCGGTTGGCCGGCAGCGGCGGCGCCTCGCGCTGCAGCTTGGTCAGCGCCTCCCGGTAGGGCTTGCCGTACTGCTCGGGGATCGCGGCTTCCATCACCGACAGGGCCTGACCGACCTTCATCGCGCCGCCTTTGAGCTCGCCGAGCACGGTGAACAGCTGCTGGGCGGCCTTGTCCATGAGTTCGGCGTTGACTTCGTCCTTCGACTTGCCGGTCAGCCGTTTGCCGAAGCCGAGCGCGGCGCGTCCCGCCATGCCGACCGGTAACGACGCCAGCTTGGCGTTCCGCGCAACGCTGCCCCGCTTGATCTCGCTCACGTGTCCATCATCCACTACTTGGAGACCGGTGCGGTCAGCATGCGCAGTCGGGGTGCCGCGACCACCGCCGCGCGTCGATCGACCCGGTCGCGACGTCGAATTCCAGGGTGGTGTCCAGCGTTGCCGGGGCCGGCGCGGCACCGGGATCGGCGCGTCGCAACGTCTGCACGATCTGGTCGATCTCCTTGAGCGCGAGCGCCGCGGTGGCCAGCACGGTGGCCCGGTCGGCGCTACCGACGGTGCGGCACAGTTGCGCCGCGACGGCGGGCCAGGCGGCGTCCCGGTCGCTGCGGTGGAGGTCGGCGCACCGCAGACAGCTCGTCACCCCGGGCACCACCAACGGACCGACCAACCCCGTGCCGTCGCGCACCCGCACCGGAAGGTGCGGAACCCGCGCGTCGCACAGATCGCGGACCAGTCGGGGGTCGGCGACCAGATAGTCGGTCAGGACCACCAGGTCGGGGCGGGCGGTGGACGCGTTGGTTCTGGTGCTGTGGCTGACACGGACGTTCGCGTTGCACAGCGATGCGATCAGCAGGTCGGTCAGCGGGCCGTCACCGTGCACCCGGATGACGGCCGCGCGCACATGCGCACGCGGTGCGGCGGTGACGACGCCGCGCTGTACGAGATGGGTGACGAGCCCGTCGACCACGGGTGCATCGACTCCGTGGGTGGCGGCCAGTGCCCTCAGTTGCGGGGTGGTGGCAACACCTTGCAGCGAGCGAAGCAGTTCGGCCAGCACCGCGCCGGACAACCCGTCGGGTGGGCGGACCACGACGGCGCGGCGCGGATCCCAGCCGACCTGGACGGTGCCGTCAGGGCGGGACAGCACCGGGGTGGTGGGGCTGAGTGCGTACCGCGTCATGATTTGACACCTCGCGTCATGACTTGACACTGTCACGCGGCGCCGGCACCCAGCCGGGTTATCCACAGGGGTCAGGCGCGGGGTTCGTCCGGTCCGGTGTCGCCGCGCTGGATCTCGCGTTCGAGGTCGGCGATCGCGCTGTCGAGGTCGCTGACGTCCCCGCCGATCATCCGGTCGATGAACGCAGCCGGCTCGTCGAGGTCGGCGGCACTGGGCAGCAGGTCCGGGTGCTGCCACACCCCGTCGCGGGCGTCGGCGCCGACGGCGTCGGTGAGCTTGCGCCACAGGTCGGCGGCTTCGCGCATCTTGCGGGGGCGCAGTTCCAGGCCGACGAGCGTCGCAAAGGTCTGCTCGGCGGGCCCGCCGGTGGCGCGGCGCCTGCGCAGCATCTCGGCCAGCGCCATGGTGCCGGGGATGCGGTCGCCGAGCGCGTCGACGACGACGGTGTGCACCCAGCCCTCGATCAGCGCGAGCAGCGTTTCCAGCCGCTCCAGCGCCGCCGTCTGCTCCGGGGTGGCCTTGGGCTCGAAGATGCCCTGGTTGAGCAGCTGCTCCATCTCCGACGGATCGGTCAGCGAGGCCGGGTTGAAGCCGCGGGCGAACTCCTCGATGCCGCTCATGTCGATCTTGGTGCCGCGGGCGAACGCCTCGACGGCGTTGAGCAGCTGGCTGGCCAGCCACGGCACATGGCTGAACAGCCGGTGGTGGGCGGCCTCGCGCGCGGCCAGGAAGGTGACGACCTCACTGCGCGGCTGCTCCAGCCCCTCGGACAGCGACTCGACCGCCTCGGGCATCAGCGCCGCGACACCCTTGGGCCCCAGCGGGAGCCCGATGTCGGTGGAGGTGAGCACCTCCTTGGACAGCGTTCCCAGCGCCTGCCCGAGCTGTGAGCCGAACGCCATGCCGCCCATCTGCGACATCATCGCCAGCAGCGGGCCGGCCATCGCCTTGGCCTCCTCGGGCAGCGCTTGCGCCCACACCGTGGAGATCTGCTCGGCGACCGGGTCGCACAGCCGCTTCCAGGTGTCCATCGTGTTGTCGATCCAGTCGTTCGGCGTCCACGCCGCCGTCCGCACGGTGCCGGCCGGCAGCGGGGTCACCCCGTCGAGCCAGGTCTCGGCCAGCCGCACCGCATCGGCGATCGCCGTCGCGGTCTGTTCGGGCACCGGCGCGACGAATCCGATAGAGCTCGAGGCGAGCTGGCGGGCCAGGTCGTAGTTCACCGGTCCCGACGACTTGCCGCCGGCCATCGACGTCCCGGCGCCGCTGAACATCTCGCCCAGCTTGGAGAAGATCTGCCCGAGCTGCGACATGTCGAACTCGCCGCCGCCGGGGAAGCCGGCACCGAACGGATCCCCACCCGATCCCGGGCCGGGGTTGTCCTTCTTGTGCTTGTCGCGGTCGGGGTCGTCCCCGGCGGAGAAGCCGAAAGGCAGGTCAGCCATGCCTCAACCGTACTCACCGTGGGGATGACATGCGCGTGCGCGGGTCACGCTGACAGTGAACTCGGGTCACACCTTTACTGTGGGCGGCGTGAACAGGCGGATTTCCACCTTGGTCGTCGCTCTGGTGCCGATCCTGATCTTCGCGATCCTGGCGTCGGTGGTGACGGTGCCCTATGTCGCGCTGGGGCCCGGGCCGACCTTCGACACGCTCGGAGAGGTCGACGGCAAGCAGGTCGTGGCGATCGAGGGCGCCGACGTTCATCCGACCTCCGGGCATCTGAACATGACCACGGTGTCGCAACGCGACGGGCTGACCCTCGGGCAGGCGCTGATCTTCTGGGCGTCGGGTCGCGACCAGTTGCTGCCGCGCGATCTGGTGTATCCACCCGACAAGTCGCGCGAGGAGATCGACGAGGCGAACACGCAGGACTTCCGGCAATCGGAGGACAGTGCCGAGTACGCCGCGCTGCAGTACCTGAAGTACCCGATGGCCGTCACCATCGAGAGCATCGAGGAGGACGGCCCGTCGAAGGGCAAGCTGCAGGCCGGCGACGCCATCGACGGCGTGAACAACACCCCGGTGGCCAACCTCGAGCAGTTCCAGGAGCTGCTCAAGGCCTACAAGCCCGGCGACACCATCGTCGTCGACTACCGCCGCAAGAACGCGCCGATGGGTTCGGCCGAGATCACCCTCGGCAAGCATCCGGACCGTGACCAGGGCATCCTCGGGGTGAATGTGCTCGACGCGCCGTGGGCGCCGTTCACCGTCGAGTTCAACCTCGCCAACATCGGCGGGCCGTCGGCCGGTCTGATGTTCAGCCTGGCCGTGGTGGACAAGCTGACCACCGGTGACATCAACGGCGGCAAGTTCGTCGCGGGCACCGGCACCATCTCCGGCGACGGCAAGGTGGGCTCCATCGGCGGCATCACACACAAGATCGTCGCCGCCCAGGAGGCCGGGGCGACGGCGTTTCTGGTGCCCGCCGACAACTGCGCCGAGGCCAAGACCGCCGACGTGGACGGCATCGAACTGCTCAAGGTGGACACGCTGGAGCACGCGGTCGACGGGCTGCGGACGCTTTCCGCTGGTGGCGAACCTCCACGCTGCTGAGCGGGCTTCATAGGGCGGGTGCGTAAAGTTAGGGCGGAGTAGTCGTTCCTGTACATCTGCTGGGAATTTCCGAGAGTGGAGTAGTCGAGTGGGAATGCGCCCCGCGGCGAAAATGCCGACGCTGACGCAACGAAGCCGGTTTCTGATCGCAGTCGCCGGGGTGGCCGTGCTGTTGCTGCTGCTCGGGCCGCGGTTCATCGACACCTATGTCGACTGGCTGTGGTTCGGCGAGCTGGGATACCGGTCGGTGTTCACGACCCAGATCGTGACCCGGCTGATCATCTTCTTCGTGGTGGCGATCCTGCTCGGCGCGGTGGTGTTCGCGGCGCTGGCGCTGGCCTACCGCACCCGGCCGGTGTTCGTCCCGACGGCCGGACCCAACGACCCGATCGCGCGGTACCGCACCGCGGTCATGACGCGGCTGCGGCTGATCGGCATCGGCGTGCCCGTCGGTATCGGCGTGCTCGCCGGGTTCGTCGCCCAGAGCTACTGGCAGCAGGTGCAGCTGTTCATCCACGGCGGCGAGTTCGGCGTCACCGACCCGCAGTTCGGGATCGACCTCGGCTTCTACGCCTTCGACCTGCCGTTCTACCGGCTCGTGCTGTCGTATCTGTTCGTCGCGGCCTTCCTGGGATTCATCGCGAACCTGTTGGGCCACTACCTGTTCGGCGGTATCCGGCTGGCCGGGCGCAACGGCGCGCTGAGCCGCGCGGCACGGATCCAGCTGATCACGCTGGTCGGCGTCCTGATGCTGCTCAAGGCCGTCGCGTACTGGCTCGACCGCTACGAGCTGCTCAGCCACACCCGCAGCGGCAAGCCGTTCACCGGCGCCGGCTACACCGACATCAACGCGGTGCTGCCCGCCAAACTCATCCTGATGGCGATCGCGGTCATCTGCGCGGTCGCGGTGTTCTCCGCGATCTTCCTGCGCGACCTGCGGATCCCGGCGATCGGCGTGGTGCTGCTGCTGCTGTCGTCGCTGGTGGTCGGCGCGGGCTGGCCGCTGGTGGTCGAGCAGATCAGCGTGCGCCCCAACGCCGCGCAGAAGGAAAGCGAATACATCAGTCGCAGCATCACGGCGACGCGGCAGGCCTACGGCATCACCGACGAGGTGGTGAACTATCGCGACTACCCGGGCAACGCGACCGCGACGGCGCAGCAGGTGGCCGCCGACCGGGCCACGACGTCCAACATCCGGGTGCTCGACCCCAACATCGTCAGCCCCGCGTTCACCCAGTTCCAGCAGGGCAAGAACTTCTACTTCTTCCCCGACCAGCTCAACATGGACCGGTACCGGGACGAGGACGGCAACCTGCGCGACTACGTCGTCGCCGCGCGTGAACTCAACCCCGACCGCCTGATCGACAACCAGCGCGACTGGATCAACCGGCACTCCGTGTTCACCCACGGCAACGGGTTCATCGCCTCGCCGGCGAACACGGTGCGCGGGATCGCCAACGACCCGAACCAGAACGGCGGCTATCCGGAGTTCCTGGCCAGCGTCGTCGGCGCGAACGGTGAGGTGACCTCGCCCGGGCCCGCTCCGCTGGCGCAGCCCCGTATCTACTACGGCCCGGTGATCGCCAGCACTGCCGACGACTACGCGATCGTCGGCGAGAACGGCCCGCCCCGCGAGTACGACTACGAGACCAACACCGACACCCGCAACTACACCTACACCGGCAGTGGTGGCGTGCCGATCGGCAACTGGCTGACCCGCAGCGTCTTCGCGGCCAAGTACGCCGAACGGAACTTCTTGTTCTCCAACGTGATCGGTGAGAACAGCAAGATCCTGTTCAACCGGGATCCGGCCAAGCGTGTCGAGGCGGTGGCGCCGTGGCTGACCACGGACACCACGGTCTACCCGGCGATCGTCAACGAGCGGATCGTCTGGATCGTCGACGGCTACACCACGCTGGACAACTACCCGTACTCGGAGTCGATGTCGCTGTCGTCGGCGACCACCGACTCGAACGAGGTGGCGCAGAACCGCCTGCAGCTCGACAAGCAGGTGTCCTACATCCGCAACTCGGTCAAGGCCACCGTCGACGCCTACGACGGCACCGTGACGCTGTACGCCCAGGACGAGCAGGATCCCGTGCTGCAGGCCTGGATGAAGGTGTTCCCCGACAGTGTGAAGCCCAAGAGCGACATCAGTCAGGAACTGCAGGAGCATCTGCGCTACCCCGAGGATCTGTTCAAGGTGCAGCGCGCGCTGCTGGCCAAGTATCACGTCGACGATCCGGTGACGTTCTTCTCGACGTCGGACTTCTGGGACGTGCCGCTGGACCCGAACCCGACGGCCAGCAGCTACCAGCCGCCGTACTACATCGTCGCCAAGGACCTCGCCGAGAACAACGGTTCGACGTCGTTCCAGCTGACCAGTGCGATGAACCGCTTCCGGCGTGACTTCCTGGCGGCCTACATCAGTGCCAGCTCCGATCCCGAGACGTACGGCCGGCTGACGGTTCTGACGATCCCGGGCCAGGTCAACGGTCCCAAGCTGGCGTTCAACGCGATCAGCACCGACACCGCGGTCTCGACCGAGCTGGGACAGATCGGCCGCGACGGCCAGAACCGGATCCGGTGGGGCAACCTGCTGACCCTGCCGCTGGGCGACGGTGGATTGCTCTATGTCGCACCGATCTACGCGTCACCGGGTAACACCGATGCCGCATCGACGTACCCGCGTCTGATCCGCGTGGCGATGATGTACAACGACCAGATCGGTTACGGCCCGACGGTGCGTGACGCGCTGACCGATCTGTTCGGTCCCGGCGCCGACGCGACCGCGACCGGTCCCGCGACGACCGAACCGCCCGCCGCCGGTCAGTCCCAGCAGCGGCCACCCACCGCGCAGCCGCCGGGCCGGCCCGGGCAGGCTCCGCCGCCCCAGCAGGCGGAGGTTCCGGGCGCGGTGCCGCCGCCAGGTCCGACGCAGCTGTCGGCCGCGAAAGCCGCGGCGCTGCAGGACGTCAACTCCGCGCTCGATGCGCTGCGCAGCGCGCAGGAGGGTGGCAACTTCGCGGAGTACGGCGAGGCGCTGCAACGCCTCGACGATGCGGTGACGAAGTACCAGGAAACCGGCTAGTTCACCCACACCGGTGCGCTATCGGTTGCTCGGACCACTGCAAGTGGTCCACGGGGAGGGTGTGATCGATGTCGGCCCGCGCAAGCAGCGGGCGGTGCTGGCGGCGTTGCTGCTGGCGCAGGGCCGGGTGGTGTCGACCGATCGGCTCGTCGACGCGGTGTGGGGCGACGATGTCCCGGCCAGCGCGACGGCGAGCCTGCAGGTCTACATCTCCAACCTGCGCCGGGCGCTGCGCGCCGGTGATCCGACGGCGTCGGTGGCGCAGCCGATCGTGCGTCAGCCGCCGGGGTACTTCATCGACCTCGGCCCCGACGACCTCGACATCACGGTGTTCGGCTCGGCCTGCGGGCGGGCGGCCGCGGCGATCGAGGCCGAACGCTGGGAGGAGGCCCTCGCCGAGTCCGACGCGGCGCTCGTCCTGATCCGCGGCGAGCTGCTCGAAGACATGGGGGACGCCGACTGGGTGCGCGAGGACGCGGCGCGTATCGCCGAGATGCGCACCGAATGCGTTGCCGACAAGGTGATCTCGTTGCTGGCGCTGGGAAGGATCCCGGCCGCCCTGACGACGGTGTCGCAGCTGCGCGCACTCGATCCGCTCGCCGACCGGGGTTGCCGACTACAGATGCTCGCGCTGTACCGGGCCGGGCGCGCCGCCGACGCACTGGAGGCCTACAGCCGGTATGCGCGCCGGCTCGACGACGAACTCGGTCTCGAGCCGGGGCCGGAGCTTCGCGATCTGCAGACCGCCGTGCTGCGCCAGGCGCCCGAACTGTCGGGGTGGCCGCGCTCGCCGGAGTGGACCGGCGCCGCGCCGGTGGTGCCCGCCGAGGCCACCACGGCCCGGGCCGAGACGCCCGAGCCGGCGTCGCACCGTGCGCCGTTGATCGGCCGCAGGCGCGAACTCGCCACGGCGGCAGAGCTGTTGGAGCGGACCAGGGCAGGCGCGACGCGCTGGCTGGTGCTGTCGGGGCCGCCGGGGATCGGGAAGACCCGGCTGGCCGAGGAGATCGCGGGGCTGGTGACCGGCGGGGGCGGCGACGCCGTCTGGGTCAACTGTCCCGACGAGCGGGGCACCCCGCCGTGGTGGCCGATGCGGCAGTTGGTCCGGTCGCTGGGCGCCGACGCCGACGAGGTGCTCGCGATCCCGCCGCACGCTGACCCGGATACCGCGAGATTCCTCGTCTACGAACGGATCCAGCGACTCCTCGAGTCCGCACCGGGATTGCGCGCGGTGATCGTCGACGACGTGCAGTGGTCGGACACCACCTCCGCTGCGTGCCTGGCCTACATCGCCGGAGCGCTGCGCGACCACCCGGTGCTGGTGATCGTCACGGTGCGCGACGGCGAGCGCACGCCCGAGGTCGCGCGACTGCTCAGTACGGTGGCCCGCGGCAAGGACAACCGGCTCATCGAGGTGCCCGCGCTGTCGTCGGAGGACGTCGCGGTGCTGGCGAACGAGGTGGCCGAGGAGGTCGTCACCGCCGAAGAGGCTGCCCAGTTGGCGGACCGCACCGGCGGCAACCCGTTCTTCGTCTCCGAATACGCCCGGCTGCCCCGAGAGGAGCGCGCGGGCAACGAGATTCCGCACGCGGTGCGCTCGGTGCTGGACCGTCGCCTGGCCGCGCTGGATCCGGCGGTGATGCAGGTGCTGCGCGCCGCGGCGGTGATCGCCGATGTCCTCGACTCGGTCACGGTTCCGCTGCTGGCCAAGACCACGGCGCTGGATCTGGACACGCTGGCCGACTATCTGGATGAGGCGGCCGACGAACGCATCATCGTCTCCTCGCACACCGGTGAGGGTTACGTGTTCGCCCACGGTCTGCTGCGCGAGCAGTTGCTCACCGGGATGCCCGCGCTGCGCCGGCAGCGCGTACACGCCAAGGTCGCCGATGTGCTGGCCGACAGCGCGCTACCGGATGCGCCGACCTGGCGTGCGCAGCACCTCGTCGCCGCGCAGCCGTTGGTGGAGCCGACGGTGGTGGTGCAGGCCTGCCGGCTGGCGGCCGAAGAGGCGACGCAGCAATGGAGTTCGGACATCGCCGCGCGCTGGTGGCAGGCCGCGCTGGACGCCTACGACCGGCTGCCGGTGTCCGAGCGCGACGACGCCGTCCGGGATGCGTTGACCGTCGAACTGCTGGAAGCGCATTCGCGGGCCGGGCGCGGCCAACTCGTGCTCGACAGCGTGCAGCGCTATCTCGGGGAGGCGCTGCGCACCGGGCGGGCGGCGAGCGCGGGCCGGGTGGCCAGCGCGCTGTTGCGGGCCAGCGGCGGGTGGCCGTGGCTGGCCCCGGGTAACGATCCGGGGGAGCTGCTGACCCTGCTGATGCGGGCGGCGACGCTCACGGAGGGGGAACCGGCGTCGTCGGCCCGGGTGCTGTCGGCGCTGGCCGTCGGGCACTGCTACCACCCGGATCCGGCGATCGCGCCGGGGCTGCTTGACCGGGCGCAGCGGCTCGCCGAGGACAGCGGGGATCCGGACGTGATCGCCGACGTACTGGTGGGCCGGCTGATCACGTTCTCCGGTGTCGCGGCGCTGAGCGCGCAGTCGCTGGAGTGGGTCGACAGACTGAACTCTTTGGGGCACAGCAGGTCTCGTGAGGATTCGGTGATCGCGCATTCGGTCGCGACGATGGCCGCGATGAACCTCGCCGATGTCGCCGCGACCCGCCGCCACGTGCAGGCGGGTATCGCGGGCAGCGAGGAGCTGCGGTTGCCGGTGCTGCGCGCGCAGCTGCGCTGGATGGAGGCCGTGCTGGCGGTGTGGCACGGCGATTTCGCCGAAGCCGAGCGGCATCACGCGATCGCCGCGCACGTCCACGAGCAGACCGAGCTGTACGAGGCGGGCAGCGGGCTGCTGGCGCGGGCGACGCTGCTGCGTGAGCGCGGCGGACCGGTCGAGCCGAGCTGGGAGGCGTTGGACGCGCAAGGATCCGGCGGTCTCGGCATGGTCGGCGTGGTGCGCACCGGGGTGCTGACGCTGCTGACCGGTCCGAAGGCGCACGACGAGGCGCTGGCGACGTTGCGCCGGTGGGCGGAGGACACCGACCGGTCCCATATCTGGACGACGCTGGGTCATCACACCCTGCTGGCGCATCTGGCCGCCGATCACGGCCTCCCCGAGTTCGCCGAACTGCTGCTGGCACACCTGGACGCGTATCGCGACCGGATCGCGGTGATCGGGCAGGTCGGGATGGCGGGACCGGTGGCGCTGGCGACCGCTCGGCTGCATGCGCTGCGCGGGGATGCCGAACAGGCGAGGGCGGACCTCGCGACCGCCCGCGCGATCGCCGAGCGTACCGACGGCGTGCCGACGCTGCTGCGGTGCCGGCTGCTGGACTGCGAGTTGGCCGCGCCGTCGGCGCAGCGCTCGGCGGACGCCGCCGCACTGGCCGCCGAGGCCACCGGGGTCGGGATGGCCGCGGTCGCGGCCGCGGCGTCACGGCTGACCTGACCTGCCGTCTCGCGAGACCGCCCCCACGGTAGCCACCACGCGGTAGTCACTACCGGGATGGCGGTCTCGCGAGGCGTCGCGGCCGGTTCGGCCATTGCCCCGAGGTGTCCCGCGGAGGACGATGAGGACGTCCGGCGGCGCCGCTGGGACGCTGCCACGTACTACGGAGGCAGATATGTATGCGCGTAGTTCGACCATCCACGCGCGATCCTCGGCTGTCGAACGCGGGATCGCCTACATCCACGACACGGTGTGGCCGGCGCTGACCGGACTGGACGGCTATATCGGCCTGTCGCTGTTGGTCGACCGTCAGACCGGCCGCTGCATCGCGACGACCGCCTGGGAGTCCGAGCAGGCCATGTACGCCAGCAGGCCCGTCGCCGACCAGCATCGCGACCGCGCGGCGCAGATCCTCGGGGGCAGCCCCACGGTCGACGAGTGGGAGATCGCGGCGCTGCACCGCGACCACCGGTCGTCACCGGGCGCCTGCGTGCGGGTCACGTGGGCACGGGTGGCGGCCGAGAACGTCGACCGCGCCATCGACGCGTTCCGGCTGGCGACCATCCCGGCGCTGGAGGAACTGGACGGCTTCTGCAGCGCCAGCCTGATGGCGGACCGTGATTCGGGCTTCGGCGTCGCGTCGGTGACGTTCGACAGCTCCGACGCGCTGCGCCACAACCGGGAGGCTCTCGACGAACTGGAGCTGGTCACGGTGCGTGACGCCGGAGCCGAGGTACTCGACTCCTGCGACTGCGACCTGGTGCTGGCCCACCTGCGCGTCCCCGAACTGGTCTAGCTCGTCCCGCGTGACTTTCCGCTCGCCGCCGCCGAGCGCGCGCTAAATCGCAGGTCACGCGGTAGGTTCCGCTTGGATTTTTCTTGGTGTCCGGCGCCAAGTGGCCGCCAAGGCCGCTCGGCGATGCTGCTGCGCAACACCAGGAATCCGAGAAAGGACCCTATCGATGACCGCACCCACGGACCTGAGCCGCGACGAAGCGCTGCGCACCCTGCGCGATCAGGTCACGACGCACGTCGCGCTGCCCGGTGAGCCCGGCTACGAGCGCTGCGCCCCGTGGAACGTGGCCGCACCCGTCAATCCGGCGGCCGTGGTGTTGGCGACGTCCCCGCAGGACGTCGCGGCGACGGTGCGGTTCGCCGCCGCACACGGGTTCACGGTGACGGTGCAGGCGACCGGCCACGGCGCGGTCGGGATCGGGCCGAACACGATCCTGGTCCAGACGTCGGCGATGAAGCGCGTCTCCGTCGACCCCCTCAACGGCACGGCGCAGGTGCAGGCCGGCGCACGCTGGCAGGACGTGATCGACGCCGCCACCCCGCACGGACTCGCGCCGCTGTGCGGGTCGTCGCCGGCCGTCGGCGTGGTCGGCTACCTGACCGGGGGAGGGATCGGGCCGTTGGTGCGCACTGTCGGCCTGTCCTCGGACCATGTGCGCGCGTTCGAGCTGGTGACCGGGGACGGTCGGTTGCTGCGTGCCGCCCCCGACGAGAACGCGGACCTGTTCTGGGGCCTGCGCGGGGGCAAGGCGACGCTGGGCATCGTCACCTCGGTCGAGATGGAGATGCCCGCCATCGCCGAGTTCTACGGAGGGGCACTGTATTTCGACGGTAGTAAGGCCGCGACGGTGCTGCACGCCTGGCGCGCCTGGAGCGCGACGCTACCCGAGACGGTGAACACCTCGATCGCGATCCAACAGCTGCCCCCGCTGCCCGGCGTGCCCGAACCACTGGCCGGCAGGATGACGGTTTCGGTGCGGTACACCGCCGTAGGCGACCTCGCGGAGGGGGAGCGGCTGTTGGCCCCGATGCGCGCACTGGCGACGCCGTTGATCGACGCGGTCGCGGTGATGCCCTACGCGGCGATCGGTGCGGTGCACGCCGACCCGGTCGATCCGATGCCGTGCAACGAGGCCCACGCCCTGCTGTCGGAGCTACCCGCCGAGGCGATCGATGCCGTGCTCGCGGCGGCCGGCCCAGAGTCCGGGTCGCCGCAGGCGCTGGTCGAGCTGCGGATGCTCGGTGGAGCGCTGGCGCGCGAACCGGAACACCGCAGCGCGTTCTGCCACCGGGACGCCGCCTATTCGCTGACGGTCATCGGTGCGTTGGCGCCGGAGATCGCCGGCGCGGTCGTCGAGCATGCCCGCTCGGTCACCCATGCCGTTGCCGCGTGGTCCACGGGCGGGCAGTGGCCGAACTTCGCGCCGTCCTACGACCCGGCGCGTCCGGCGCGGGTGTACAGCGAGGACACGCTGCACTGGCTGGCCGCCCTGGCGGACCGCTACGACCCGGCCCGGGTGCTGGCCACCGGCCAGGTGATCCGGACGCTGGTCTGACGGCGGCCATCAGCACTGCGGAGCGGCCTCGCTAATATTTGTCTCCCGGCATCTGAGATCGCTTTGTCGAAGGAGAGGGCACATGGCACCGCAGGTTGAGCAGCTCGAATTCCAGGCGGAGGCACGGCAACTGCTGGATCTGATGATCCACTCCGTCTACAGCAACAAGGACTCGTTCCTGCGCGAGCTCATCTCGAACGCCTCCGACGCGCTGGACAAGCTGCGGCTCGAAGCGTTCCGCAACAAGGACCTCGACGTCGACACCTCCGATCTGCACATCGAGATCGTCGTCGACAAGGACGCGCGCACGCTGACGGTGCGCGACAACGGCATCGGTATGTCGCGCGACGAGGTGGTGCGCCTGATCGGCACGCTCGCGAAGTCGGGTACCGCCGAGTTGCGCCAGCAGCTGCGGGAGGCCAAGGACGCGAACGCCTCCGAGGAGCTCATCGGCCAGTTCGGGATCGGCTTCTACGCAAGCTTCATGGTGGCCGACCGCGTGGAGCTGCTCACCCGCAAGGCGGGCGAGAGCGAGGCGACCCGGTGGGAGTCCACCGGCGAGGGCAGCTACACCATCGAGACCGTGGACCAGTCCGGTGGCGAAGTGCCAGTCGGGACTTCGGTCACGCTGCACCTCAAACCCGAGGACCGCGAGGACGCGCTGTACGACTACACCTCGGAGTGGAAGATCCGGGAACTCGTCAAGCAGTATTCGGACTTCATCGCCTGGCCCGTCCGGATGGACGTCGAGCGCCGGACTCCCGCGTCCGAGGAGGGCGGCGAGGAGACGGTCACCGTCGAGACCCAGACGCTGAACTCGATGAAGGCACTGTGGGCCAGGCCCCGCGACGAGGTCTCCGACGAGGAGTACACGGAGTTCTACAAGCACATCGCGCACGCGTGGGACGAGCCGCTGGAAATCATCGCGATGAAAGCGGAGGGCACGTTCGAATACCAGGCGCTGCTGTTCATCCCGTCGCACGCGCCGTTCGACCTGTTCAACCAGAACGCCGCGGTCGGGGTGCAGCTGTACGTCAAGCGGGTCTTCATCATGGGTGACTGCGACCAGCTGATGCCGCCGTACCTGCGCTTCGTCAAGGGTGTCGTCGACGCACAGGACATGTCGCTCAACGTGTCCCGCGAGATCCTGCAGCAGGACCGCCAGATCCGGGCGATCCGGCGCAGGCTCACCAAGAAGGTGCTCTCGACCATCACCGAGATGCAGACAGAGCGGCCGGAGAAGTACCGCACCTTCTGGACGCAGTTCGGCAGGGTCGTCAAAGAGGGGCTGCTGACCGATACCGACAACCAGGAGACGCTGCTGCGGCTGTGCTCGTTCGCCTCGACGCACAGCGACGACGAACCCACCACGCTGGCCGATTACGTGGCACGCATGCCGGAGGGGCAAGGCCAGATCTTCTACGCCGCAGGCGAATCCCGTCAGCAGCTGCTGAACTCACCGCACCTGGAGGCGTTCAAGGCCAAGGGGTACGAGGTCCTGTTGCTCACCGATCCGGTGGACGAAGTCTGGGTGGAGTCGATCCACGAGTTCGACGGCAAGCCGCTGCAGTCGGTGGCCAAGGGCGAGGTCGACCTCGACTCCGAGGCCGACAAAGAAGCCAGCGAAGCCGAACGCCAGGAGCGGGAGCAGGAGTTCGCCGACCTGATCTCCTGGCTGAAGGACACCCTGAGCGACCACGTCAAGGAAGTGCGGCTGTCCACGCGGCTGACCGATTCGCCCGCGTGCCTGATCACCGACACCTTCGGCATCACACCCGCACTGGCCCGTATGTACCGGGCATCGGGTCAGCCGGTCCCGGTGGAGAAGAGGATCCTCGAGCTGAATCCGAACCACCCGCTGATCGTCGGTCTTCGGGACGCGTACAAGAACCGCGGCGCGGACGCCGAGCTGGCCGGCACCGCCGAACTGCTCTACGGCACCGCACTTCTCGCCGAGGGAGGGGCGCTGGAGGATCCGGCGAAGTTCGCCGGCCTGCTCGCCGACCGGCTGACGCGCACGATCGGGGAGCAGTCCTAGACGGGACGGGACGACCTCGGGTCTTTCAGAACTGGTACCCGGCTATGGTGTTGGCGTCGGCTTCCAGCGCGGCATTTCCGACGAAGACGTTGTCGTAGCCGTCGAGTTTGGTCAGCGACTCGTAGCCGGGGACGTTCAGATTGGTGCCGGCCTCGATCTTCTCGCCCTGCACGAGCATCAGCGCGATCTGCAATGCCGCTTCCCCGGCCATCGCCGGATCCCAGAAGAAAATCTTGTCGACCGAGCCGTCGGAGAAGTACGGCAACGCCAAGGAGGGAACCGCGGTTCCCATCACGCATATCCGGTCCTGCAAGCCCGCGTCTCGTACGGCACGTGCGATTCCCGGCACATCGGTACTGGCCGCGCCCTGAAAGCCCCTGAGATTCGGGTACTTCGCCAGCAGCTCTGTGGCCTTCGCGTAGGCGGTCGACTCATCGTCGGCGGTTTCGACCGGGCTTTCGACCCGGGTCATGCCGGGGAAATCGGCCAGCTGCATGTCATGCGCGGCGTCCACCCACTGCATGTGCGTCGTCATGGTCACGCTACCGACGAATTGGACGTAGTCGCCTTGTCCGCCCATGCACTGGGCGAGGCTTTGGATGATCTGCCTGCCGAAGGCGGCGTTGTCGAACGCCTCGATGTCGATGTCGGCGTTCTGAATTCCGGTGGCCTCGTGCGAGACGACCGTGATGCCCTGGGCGCGAGCCTGTCCGAGTACATCCTCCAGCGCTTCGACCGAGTTGGGCACCACGGTGATGGCGGTCGGCCGGCGCGGGATCAGATCCGCGATCAGCTGGACCTGCTTCTGCGGGTCGGTGTCGTCTGCGCCCTCTTGGCTGGTGTGGACGCCGGTGCGTTGCGCGAAGTTCTCGTCGCCCACGGCCATCCGGTTGAACCAGGGCAGACCCTTGACCTTGACGACGTTGACCATCGTCAGGCCATTGGCATCCGGGGCGGCGTTGGCGACTCCGGCAGACGCGGCGATCAGCGTCATGACCACGCCTACCGCGCCGAGAAGGACAGTTCGACTGCGCCGCATTCACTACTCCATTCGTGGACCCCGCGGGGGTTGGGTATCAGATTGACCTACTTCGGCCCTCGGCGCAGGAGGATTGCCGTCTTCCGCGCCGCGGAGTACCCCACGCTGCGGGGCGCTCACGGGCAGCGGAGCGGGATCAGCGCGATGCCGTTTGGATCGCACTGCGACAGAGGAAAATTCAGCATCATTGCACTTTTGATGCGTCTGGCGTTGCATGACAGGGGAATTCGTGGCGCAGCGCCAGCGGTGTCATTCCCCGAAGCCCGCGCGCCGAGTCGTCGCGGTTCATCGTCGGTGGCGATCAGCTCAGGCGCCCACCGGGTGAAGCCTGGGGTGGTCGGATGGCGCCGACGAACCGTCTGTTGCTCGCCGTGGGAATGTCCGCGCAAGGCGCGGGCAGGGGCGCCAGTAAGCTCGCGGCGTGACCGGCGAGCCCCGCCCCGAACTGCAGCGTGATGCCGAACGAACCCGCGCCGAGCTTCTGGCCGTCGCGACCGAGGTGTTCGCGGAATCCGGCTACTCCGGCGCGCGGGTCGACGAGATCGCCGAGCGAACCCGCACCACCAAGCGCATGATCTATTACTACTTCGGCGGCAAAGAGGGCCTGTACCTGGCCGTGCTGGAGAACGCCTACCGCGGGATCCGCGAGGCTGAGCAGCGGCTGCAGGTCGACCACGTCGATCCGGTGGACGCGATGCGCAAGCTCGCCGAGCTCACCTTCGACCATCACCTCGACCATCAGGCCTTCATTCGGCTGGTGGCGATCGAGAACATCCACCGGGGTGAGTACATCGGGCGCCTCGACTCGCTGCGCAGCCTGGCTCGGCCCGCGACGTCGCTGCTCGACGAGATTCTCACCCGCGGCCACGAGCAGGGGGTGTTCCGTGCCGACGTCGAGGCGCTCGACGTGCACCTGCTGATCAGTTCCTACTGCGTGTTCCAGGTGGCGAACCGCTACACCTTCGGGTTCCTGTTCGACGTGGACTTCACCGAGGCCGCGCAACGCGCCCACCTGCGGCGGATGATCGGCGACATCGTCGTCGGCTGGCTCACCGCGCGCTGACGAGCGACTCAGCTCACACCAAATCCTTGACGAGACGCAGACCACAGTGCTCTACTGGATGTACGTACTAGTTAGTACATTAAGGAGAAACGGTGAAGCAGTGACATCCAGCCCGTATCTGGTCGGTCTCGTCGGACAAGGCGTCGGACCGTCGCTCACCCCGGCACTACACATGGCCGAGGCGCGGGCCCACGGGCTCAACTACGTCTACCGCACCATTGATCTGAACGCGGCCGGACTCACTCCCGACCGGATCGGGGAGATCCTCACCTGGGCGCGCGCCCTCGGGTTCGACGCCCTCAACATCACCCATCCGTGCAAGCGGTCGGTGATCCCGCACCTCGACCGGCTGGACGACGGTGCCGCCGCACTCGGGGCGGTCAACACGGTGGTGTTCCAGACGACCGGCACCGTCGGTTACAACACCGACGCACCCGGCTTCGCCCGGGGATTCGCCGAAGGCCTGCCCGGTGCGGCCACCTCTCACGTGGTCCTGCTCGGTGCCGGGGGCGCGGGTGCAGCGGTCGGGCACGCGCTCCTCGACCTGGGCACCGCCCATCTGACCATCGTCGACGTCGACGTCGAGCGCGCCACCACCCTGGCCGGCGAACTCGCCGCGCGCCACCGCGACGCGCACGTCGACGTGTCGCCGTCCGACAAGCTCTCGATCCTGCTGCCGTCCAGCGACGGCGTGGTGCACTGCACGCCCACCGGCATGGCCGACCACCCCGGGCTGCCGTTCGACGCCGGTCTTCTGCATCCCGGCCTGTGGGTGGCCGACATCGTCTACCGGCCCTTGGACACCGAGTTGCTCACCGCCGCCCGCCGGGCCGGTTGCCGGACGCTCGACGGCGGCCACATGGCGGTACACCAGGCGGCCATCGCCTTCGAGTTGATCACCGGAATCACCCCGGATGCCGACCGCATGTCACGCCATTTCCGAACGCTTGCCACGTAATTCGCAGCCGTCTGACTTCACGAGGAATGTAGGAGGAACCCATGAGCTTCACCGACAGCAACCCGCCCGACAGCGCACCCGAACGGACGCCGAAGAAGGCCGCGCTGGCCAGCTTCATGGGCAGCGCCGTCGAGTACTACGACTTCTTCGTGTTCGGGTTCGTCGCCGCGCTGGTTTTCCCGAAGGTCTTCTTCCCCGAGGGCAACGACACGGTCGCGTTGGCGCAGTCGTTCGCCACACTCGGGGTCGCCTACATCGCCAGGCCCGTGGGCGCCTTCGTGATCGGCCACTACGGTGACCGCATCGGGCGCCGCAACGTGCTGATGTTCACCCTCGTCCTCATGGGCGTCTCGACGTTCGCGATCGGTTGCCTGCCGTCCTACGACACGGCCGGGGTCCTCGCACCCATCCTGCTGGTCACATGCCGGCTGCTGCAAGGCTTCTCGGCCGCGGGCGAGCAGGCCGGTGCCAGCTCGCTGACGTTGGAACATTCGCCCGACAACCAGCGCGCGTTCTTCACCTCGTGGACGCTGACCGGAACCCAGGGCGGACTGATCCTGGCCTCGCTCGTCGTCATCCCGATCGTCGCACTGCCGGACGACGACCTGTACTCCTGGGGCTGGCGAGTTCCGTTCTGGCTGAGCGCGTTCGTGGTCGTGGTCGCCTACTTCATCCGCCGTCGGCTGCACGAGACGCCCGAATTCGAGGATGCCAAGAGCAAGGGCACCATCGCCCGGATGCCGCTGAAACCCCTGATGCGCAATCACTGGCGTGACGTCCTGCGGGTGATCTTCTGTGCCTTCATCGCCGCTGTGTCAACGGTGTTCGCCAACCTGGCGATCGCCTACGGCAAGAAAATGGGGCTTGACTCGGACGTGACGCTGTGGCTTGTCGTGGTCGCGAACATCGTGGCACTGGGAACGCAGCCGCTCTTCGGAAAGCTGGCCGATCGCGTCGGCCGTAAGCCGGTCTTCATCTACGGTGCGCTGTCCTCGGCGGTGCTGATGCCGTTCTATCTCCTGTCGATGAGCAGTGGAAACACGCTGCTGATGTTCGCGCTGGCGATCGCCACCTTCTCGTTTGGCTATGCCGCCGCCAACGCGGTGTGGCCGTCGTTCTACGGCGAGATGTTCTCCACCCGGGTTCGGTTCTCCGGGTTGGCGATCGGCACGCAGCTGGGCTTCCTCGTCGCAGGCTTCGCGCCGGCGATCGTGACGGCACTCGGCGGGGTAGAGGAGGGGGGCTGGGTGGTCATCACCGTGTTCACCGCGGTCGTCTGCCTGATCGCGAGCGGTGCCGCGCTGACGGCCAGGGAAACCAAGGACGTCCCGACCGCGTTGCTGGGCACGACGCCCGGCTCCGCGCGGGAACTCGTCGACCACTGAGGAGCGACCGTGCAGAACCTGATGCCGACCGTCACCGACTCCGACAGCGCCACCGCCGACCAGCAGGCGATCAGCGCGGAGATGGCAGCTATCGCCACCGACTACGAGCGCGCAGGGGTCGAGGAGACACAGCCCCGGCTCGATTACCCGCCGTACCGCAGCAGCCTGCTGCGTCATCCCACCAAGGATCTCCACCACGCGGACCCCGAGGGCGTCGAACTGTGGACGCCGTGCTTCTCGGAGCGCGATGTCAACCCGCTCGAAGCCGATCTCACCATCCAGCACGGGGGTGAACCGATCGGTGAGCGGATGGTGGTGACCGGCCGGGTCCTCGACGGCGACGGCCGGCCCGTGCGGCGCCAGCTCGTCGAGATCTGGCAGGCCAATGCCGGTGGGCGCTACATCCACAAGCGCGACCAGCATCCGGCGGCGATCGACCCCAACTTCACCGGTGTCGGCCGCTGCCTGACCGACGACGACGGCACCTACCGGTTCACCACCATCAAGCCGGGACCGTACCCGTGGAAGAACCACCGAAATGCCTGGCGGCCGGCGCACATCCACTTCTCGCTGTTCGGAACACAATTCACGCAGCGGATGGTCACCCAGATGTACTTTCCGAACGATCCGCTGTTCGGCCTGGACCCGATCTATCAGGCCATCACCGACCGCAAGGCCCGTGATCGGCTGGTGGCCGCCTACGACCACGACGTCACCACCCACGAGTGGGCGACGGGTTACCGCTGGGACATCGTGCTCACCGGCGCGACACCCACCCCGACCGAGAATGCCGACCTGACAGGCGAGCACGCATGAGCTCCTTGCTGACCGCGACCCCGGGACAGACCGTCGGCCCGTTCTTCGGCTATGCCTTGCCGTTCGACCGGTGCCACGAACTCGTTCCTCCCGCTTCGCCGAACGCCATTCAACTGTCGGGCGTCGTCTCCGCGGGCGACGGCCGCCCGGTACCCGATGCGCTGCTGGAGATCTGGCAGGCCGACGCCGACGGTGCGGTCCCCACCTCCGCCGGGTCAATGCACCGGGACGGTTTCACCTTCACCGGATGGGGCCGGGCGAGCACCGGCGACGACGGCCGGTACTCGTTCTCCACCGTGATCCCCGGCCCGGTCCGGCCCGGGGCGGCTCCGTTCATCCTGATGACCGTGTTCGCCCGCGGACTGCTCAACCGGCTGTTCACCCGCGTCTACATGCAGGGGGACCACCTGGCCGACGACGCGCTGCTGACCTCGCTGCCACCCGAACGGCGCCAGACCCTGATCGCGACCCGCGATGGTGCCGGCCTGCACTTCGACGTCCAATTGCAGGACGCGCCAGGCGCGCCCGAGACCGTCTTCCTGCGCTATCCCGGGCAGCCACGGTGACCGATCTCTTCTGGCCGGGGGACCATCTCGCGGGTGACCTGATGAGCGACGGCGCGTTCCTCGCCGCGATGGTCGCCGTCGAGCAGGCCTGGCTCGGCGCTCTGGTCGACGCCGGCATCGCCCCGGCCGACGCCCGGGCGGACCTGTCCGTCGCCGACGGCGACGTCGAGACGATCGCGCGGCGCGCCGACGTCGACGGCAACCCGGTCAGCGCCCTGATCGCCGTGCTTCGGGACCGCGCGGACGCGGAGACGGCACGGTGGCTGCACCGCGGACTGACCAGCCAGGACGTCCTGGACACGGCGGTGATCCTCTGCGTGCGTGACGTGCTCATCAGGGTCGGCGTCGAGTGCGCCGCGCAGGTTCGCGCGCTTTCAGAGCTCATTGAAACCCACCGTGACGCACCGGCATTGGCGCGCACGCTGACCCAGGCGGCTTTGCCGAGCACACTCGGCGCGAAGATCTCCCGCTGGCTCGCAGGCGTGCTCGACGCGGCCGAGCCGCTGGCCGGCCTGCGCACGTCGCTGCCCGTCCAGGTCGGCGGCGCGGTGGGCACGCTCGCCGCCACCACCGAACTCGCCGGGTCGATCGACGCGGCGCTGGCCCTGGGCGACGCGCTGGCCGACCGTCTGATGCTTGCGCCCGCGCTGCCGTGGCACACCACACGGTCGCCCATCACCCGGATCGGCGATGCGCTGGTGACGTGCTGCGACAGCTGGGGACACCTCGCCGCCGACGTGACGACGGGCAGCCGCCCCGAAGTCGGCGAGCTGGCCGAGGGCAGCGGAGGCGGATCGTCGACCATGCCGCACAAGAACAATCCCGTACGCGCCGTGCTGATCCGGCGCGCGGCACTCACGGCGGGACCACTCGGTGCCACTCTGCACGCCGCATCCGCCGCGAGCGTCGACGAACGTTCCGACGGCGCCTGGCACGCGGAATGGGCAACGCTGCGGACGCTGGCGCGGCGCACCGTCGTCGCCGCCGCGCACACGTCCGACCTCGTCTGCGGGCTGCGATTCGACGAGGGCCGTGCCGCCGCCAACCTTGCCGCCGCGAACCTTGCCGCCGCCGACGGCCTGCTTTCCGAACAGCAGACGATGACCGAATTGACCGGTCGGCCCGGACTTTCCGACTACACGGGAGCAGCGGACCGCGTCGTCGACGCGACGCTGAGCCGGGCCCGCCACTTCCTCGAGGAGTCCTCGTGACCGTTCCCACGCTGGCCGCCGTCGACTTCGGCGGGCCCGTCGACGGGCCGCTCATCCTGCTCGGCCCATCGCTGGGGACCTCGGCGGCCACCCTGTGGGGTGGGGTCGCCGACGGGCTCGTCACCCGCGCCCGCCTCGTCGGCTGGGATCTGCCCGGCCACGGCCGCAGCGCCCCCGCCGCGGCATTCACCATCGCCGACCTCGCCGCCGCGGTCCTCGCGCTCGCGGACCAGCTCGGTGCCCAGACTTTCCACTACGCAGGCGATTCCGTCGGTGGCGCCGTCGGCCTGCAGGTGGCCCTCGATGCGCCGCACCGGATGAGCACCGCGACGCTGATGTGCACCGGCGCGGTGATCGGCACCCCGGACGGCTGGCACGAACGCGCCGCCACCGTGCGCGCCGACGGCATCGCCCCGATCGTCGCCGCCGCCCCGCAGCGCTGGTTCGCACCCGGCTTCGTCGAGCGCCACCCCGGCGTCGCGGCGGCGCTCCTGGACAGCCTGAGCCGCACCGATCCGCAGTCCTACGCGTGGACGTGCGAGGCGCTGGCCGGATTCGACGTCGCGCGGCGACTGACCGAGATCGCCATCCCCGTCCTCGCGGTCGCGGGCCGCGACGACGTGCCCACCCCACCGGAGTCGTTGCAGCGCATCGCGACCGGGGTATCGAACGGCGAGCTCGTGGTGCTCGACGGTGTCGCCCACCTCGCGCCCGCCGAGGCGCCCGACCGGGTCGCGGCACTGATCGCGCAGAACGTCGGGCTGTCGCCGGCTCCCGCCGCCGGCACCGTCGACGACGTCTACCGGGCCGGCATGGCTGTGCGTCGCGAGGTGCTCGGCGACGCCCACGTCGACCGCGCCACCGCCGCCACCACCGACCTGACCGCGGACTTCCAGCGCATGATCACCGAGTACGCCTGGGGCGGCATCTGGACGCGACCCGGGCTGGACCGCCGCAGTCGCTCGATGATCACGCTGACCGCCCTGATCGCGCGGGGCCACCACGAGGAATTCGCGATGCACCTGCGCGCCGCACGCCGCAACGGCCTGACCGACGACGAGATCAAGGAGCTGATCATGCAGACCGCGATCTACTGCGGCGTCCCCGACGCCAACTCCGCGTTCCGCATCGCCGCCGACGTGCTGTCCGACGACGACGCCGCGGGCGGTGCCCGATGACGCTCATCACCGGTGACCCCCGGGAGGCGGTGGCCGGCATCGCCGACGGGTCGACCGTCCTGGTCGGCGGCTTCGGCATGGCCGGCATGCCCACCGTGCTGATCGACGCGCTCATCGACCACGGCGCCACCGACCTGACCATCGTCAGCAACAACGCCGGCAACGGCGACACCGGTCTGGCCGCACTGCTGGCCGCCGGGCGGGTGCGCCGGATCATCTGTTCGTTTCCGCGACAAAGCGATTCCCATGTGTTCGACGAGCTCTACCGTGCGGGCCGGATCGACCTCGAGGTGGTGCCGCAGGGCAACCTCGCCGAACGGATGCGGGCCGCGGGCGCCGGGATCGGCGCGTTCTTCTGTCCCACCGGGTTCGGCACCGACCTGGCCCAGGGGCGCGAGACGCGCACCATCGACGGACGCGACTACGTCCTGGAGTATCCGATCCGCGGCGACGTGGCCCTGATCGGCGCCCATCGCAGCGACCGGATGGGCAACCTGGTCTACCGCAAGACCGCACGCAATTTCGGACCGGTCATGGCGACGGCCGCCGACCTGACCATCGTCGAGGTGTCCGCGGTCGTCGAGACCGGCGACATCGACCCGGAAGTGGTGGTGACGCCGTCCATCTACGTCGACCGGGTGCTGGACCTCTCCGCGGCGACCACCCCGGTATTGGAGGCTTCGTGACCATCGCCCTCACCGTGTCGGAGACCGTCGAGAACGTCGACCGGGGACCCCTCGGGCGCGACGAGATGGCAAGGGCGGTCGCCGCCGACATCCCGCCCGGGTCGTTCGTCAACCTCGGCATCGGACAGCCCACGAAGGTCTCGGACTACCTCGCCCCCGACAGCGGGATCGTCCTGCACACCGAGAACGGCATGCTGGGCATGGGCCCCGAGGCCGTCGGCGACGAGATCGACCCGGATCTGATCAACGCCGGCAAGATCCCGGTCACCGAGCTGCCCGGCGCCTCGTACTTCCACCATGCCGACTCGTTCGCGATGATGCGCGGCGGGCACCTCGACGTGTGCGTTCTCGGCGCGTTCCAGGTCTCCGAGCGCGGGGACCTGGCCAACTGGCACACCGGTGCACCGGGGGCGATCCCGGCCGTCGGCGGGGCCATGGACCTGGCGATCGGCGCCAAGGACGTCTTCGTCATGATGACGCTGTTCACCAAGGACGGCACACCGAAACTGGTGCCGCAGTGCACGTATCCGTTGACGGGCCTGGCGTGTGTCAGCCGGGTGTACACCGAACTGGCGATGTTCGCCGTCGGCCAGGACGGGATCCGGGTGATCGCGACCTACGGAACCTCGTTCGCCGAACTCCAGAAGCGTCTGGACCCCACGCTCCGCCGCGTGCAGGAGTGACCGATGCCGACCATCTCGTCGTGAAAGAAGGCCTCACATCATGACTCTCACCCCCAACCGGCACGTCAAGACCATCGCGACGGTCTGCCTGTCCGGGACGCTCGACGACAAGCTCGTCGCCGCCGCCCATGCCGGGTTCGACGGGATCGAACTGTTCGAACCCGATCTCGTCGCGTCGACGTCGAGTCCGGCGGAGGTCCGGAAGCGGTGTGAGGAACTCGGGCTCGACATCGTGCTGTACCAACCGTTCCGGGACCTCGACAGCACCGACCGCGAACAGTTCGAACGCAACCTCATCCGTCTCGACCGCAAGTTCGACGTGATGGCCGAGCTCGGCGTCGATCTGATCCTGGTCTGCTCCAACGCCTCAGGCGACGCCGTGGCCGACATCGACGAGCTGGCAGCGCAATTGCGCGCGGCGGGGGAACTCGCCGAGCGCCGCGGGATGCGCATCGCCTACGAGGCCTTGGCCTGGGGGCGCACGGTCGATCTGTGGCAGCAATCCTGGGAGGCGGTCCGGCGGGCTGACCACCCGGCCGTCGGCCTGTGCCTGGACAGCTTCCACATCCTGTCGAGATCGTCGACGATGTCCGAACTCGCCGACGTGCCCGGCGACAAGATCTTCTTCCTCCAGCTCGCCGACGCGCCGCACAAGGACATGGACGTGTTGCAGTGGAGCAGGCACTACCGGCTGTTTCCGGGGGAGGGGGCTTTCGACCTCGTCGCGTTCACCGCAGCCGTGCTGGACGCCGGGTACCGGGGCCCGCTGTCGTTGGAGGTGTTCAACGACGTGTTCCGGCAGTCCTCGCCGGTCCGGACGGCCATCGACGCGGTGCGGTCGCTGGGAGCGCTCGAAGCCGGCCTCGACCACGCACTGCCGCGGCAGCGGTTCGACGTGGCGTTCGTCGAGTTGAGCGTCACACCGACCAACCTCACCACGGCCGAACACGCGTTGTCCGCACTGGGATTCGCGCCCTCGGCGACGCACCGCACCAAAAAGGTGACGGCGTGGACGCAACACGATGTCACCATCCTGGTGACCGTGGTCACCGATGCCGCCGAGGACGATTCCACGGCGATTGCCGCGATCGGGTTCGACACCGAGGATCCCACCGGTTTCGCCGCCACGGCCGAGGGTCTCAACGTGGCAGCCCTGCCGCGGGTGGTGCGGCCGGGGGAGGCGGATCTGCCCGCCGTCGCGGCGCCGGACGGCGTATCGGTGTTCTTCGTCTCCGCCGAGCGCGCCGAGTTGGATTGGCGCCGCGACTTCGACGTCGAGTCACCGGCCGGCGTGGCCGCCGACGCCGGCCTCACCGCTATCGACCACGTCTCGGTCACCGCGCCCTTCGACCGGTACGACGAAAGCGTGTTGTTCTATCGTTCCGTGCTCGGGATGCGCACCGAGGAGGTCGCGGAGTACCCGGGGCCCTACGGCCTGGTGCGCAGTCATCTGCTCCGCGCGCCGCAGCCGTCGGGATTCGGTGTGGCGCTGGACGGTCCGCTGCTGCGCCGGGGGAAGTGGACCCCGGGTGTCCAGACCCCGCAACACATCGCGTTCCTCACCGACGACATCGTCGCCGCCTTGGGCGCGCTACCCGCCGACGCCCCGATCTTGCGGATCCCTGACAACTACTACGTCGATCTGCAGGCCCGGCTGGATCTCACCGACGAGTTCGTGGACCGGATCCGCCGGCTGAACATCCTGTACGACCGCAGCGCCGACGGCGAA
Organism: Mycolicibacterium parafortuitum; assembly: GCF_002086815.1. Taxonomy (GTDB): domain Bacteria; phylum Actinomycetota; class Actinomycetes; order Mycobacteriales; family Mycobacteriaceae; genus Mycobacterium; species Mycobacterium parafortuitum. The sequence continues at coordinate 39,756 of NZ_MVID01000006.1, read as the reverse complement.
TACCTGCATGCCTATACCGCGGTGATCGGCTCGCAGGTCTACTTCGAGATCGTCGAGCGGCGAGGCGACTACCGGGGCCGTCCGCTCGCCGACGCCCCGGTCCGCATGGCCGCCCACGTCGCCGCGCGACGCGCAAAGGCGCACTTCTGACCGCTGTGCCGGGGGTCCGCCGGCCGGCGCGTCAGCGCGGGCTCACCAGCGACGCGGGGTCGACCGGAAAGTCGAAGTAGGTGTCGGGGAACGGCTCCGGCTTGTAGGTGAAGTGCCACCACTCGTTCTCGTAGTTCTGTAGGCCCTGCTTCTCCAGGCCGTCCTTCAGCAGCAGCCTGTTCTTCAGTTGGTCGCCCTGGACGCGCGGGTCGAGAGTGTGCGACAGCGTGTCGAAGCAGTCGTATCCGGTGCCCATGTCGAGGGAGTTGTCGGGGAAGCGTTCCGAGACCGGCGCCGCACAGTCCACCAGCGGCTGCCCCGGCACGTACGCCTGCTCCGCGCGCGGCGGCAGCGAGACCAGCGTCAAATCGACGGTGCTGCCGCGGCTGTGGCCGGACTGTTCGGCGATGTAGCCGTCGGCGAACAGTCGGGTTTTGTCCACCCGCGGATAGAACTCCGCTTCCATCTGCCGGTCGGATAAATCGTTGGCCCAGGCGACGAATGAGTCGACGGCGCGCTGCGGCCGGTAACAGTCATAGATCTTCAGCGAGTAACCCTGGGCGACGAACTGTTGTTGGGCGCGCTGCACCGCTTCGGCCGCCGGGCGGGTCAGGATGCACGTCGGGGTCTGGTAGCCGTCGACGGGCTTGCCGGTGAAGTTGTGCGGAGTGACGTAGCGAATGTCCAACAGAATGGAGGGATCCACGTCGGTGAGTGAGACGAACTCCGGGGGAGCGACGGGTTCGGGTTGCGCCGCAGAAGTCGGCGCCGATGTGACGGCAATCAGGGACAAGGAGGCGGCCAGAGCCGCCCACGTCGGTCTCGCGCGCATTCCCCATTGCAGCACTCGAAGGCGATCGCCGCAGCGTCGCCCGGAAAGCCACCGGCGCCGGGCGCGGTCTAGGCGGCAGCACGTCGGGTGGGCGACCGGGTGCGCTGAGCAGGGGTGGCCGAAAGGGGGTCCATCACAGCGATCGGGGGCTCTGAGCAGGCGATTTGGTGCCTCCTTCGCATCCCGGTAACCTAGCTTCTACCCGTCGCGGGGTGGAGCAGCTCGGTAGCTCGCTGGGCTCATAACCCAGAGGTCGCAGGTTCGAATCCTGTCCCCGCTACTAGTTGGAAAAGCCCCCGGAGGAAACTCCGGGGGCTTTTCTCATGGGCGCGTGATCTGTGTGTGGTACCAACGACCAACGCGCCCTAAGCCGGCATCAGCGGTCTCATCACGTTTGTGTAACGAACCGCTGCGACGTCGCGAAAAACAACTGTGCGGTTAGGTGGGGCGCCAAGAGACAACATGATCGCGAAGGCCAAGTTCGTCCGTGTCTTCGCGATCTGCACCGTCGTCACCACGGCGCTCGGCACCACCGCTGGTCCTTCTGCGCAGGCCGACGACCGGGCAGCTGGGATATATGTCGGCGTCAACCAGCAACGCCAATCGTGCGGGGCGATCGGTGAGGACGCGCGTCTGACCGCGGCGGCCCAGCGGCATGCCGATGACATGCTGCGGAACCGTGTGTTCAGCCATGCCGGCTCGGACGGGTCGTCACCCCGGGCGCGCATGACCGAGGCGGGCTACGGCACCGCCGGGTCCACCGGTGAGATCGTTTTCTGGGCCACCGGGTCTGCGGCGACGGCGGACGCAGCTATCGCTTTCTGGATGCAAAGTCCCGGGCACCGAGCGATCATCCTCAATTGCGCATTCACCGCCGGCGGCTTCGCCACCGCCTGGGACGGCAACATGATGACCGCGGTCGGCGACTTCGCCGGTCCGTAACTCGCAACTGGGCACGGGCGTCCCGGACCGCGTAGAGCGGTTGGATGAACCGACGACAACGTATCGGTCTCGAAACCATATCTTCTGCAGGGGATTTGCTGCGCTACGCGCGTCGGCGGCGCCGAACGTCACCGTTCGGGTACAGCCTCGCGCAGAGTATTCCGCTGCTGCTGTCTGGAGCGATAAATTGACGACGTCGTCGTGACGGCGACGTTGCCTTGGTATCACAGACATTCCGCTGCGCGACCCGGAGCGGAAGTCTGCGCGTAAACGGATGGAGTGGTGGTCGGTGGCGATCTTTGATCGGCTCAGCATCAGAGCGGCGGCGGTCGGGGCCGGGATGTGCTGTGTGGCCTTGGGGTTGAGCCCCGCTGTCGCGCAAGCGGGCGGGGCCGAGTGCCTTCAGAACTCTGCGGGGGTGGATCCGGCAGCCGCAACCGTATGTGCGCCGATCACCGAGATGGCAGGCGTTCCGATGGCCCTGCCCGGGCCGCTGGCGCCCCCTCCGGTTGTGCCGCCGATCGCGCCGCCGCCCCCGCCGGCCGCGCCTCTGGTTCCGCTGGCTGGTGCTGCGGCCGATGGCCTTCCGTTGAGCAGCATGGGCGGTCTCGCCGGGAAGGGTGATCTGACGGGTCCGGCGCCAAGTGGAGCGCCGCTGCCGGGTCAGCCGATCATGCCTGGCCCAGGCAATTCCACCGGGCACTGAAACCTACGCCGGCGGCTCGCTCCCTAGGTGGGAGCGGGCCGCCGGTGTGGTTCGCCGACGAAGCGCACACCACGGCGCGTTACGGTGAAGTCAGCTGGTAACTAACGCTTTTCCTGTCCAGGCCTGCGTCCGGTAGCCCGTGCCTGCTCATGGCGTGAGCTCAAACCGCCTGAGCCGCAACGCTGAAGGATGTCCGGTGTCTCCGCAACCGAGCCGGTATCTAGCCGGAGACGACGCGAGGAACCTCGACGCCGTTCTCCTGCACGATGATCGGGTCTCCGACGTTGACTTTGTCGAAGTACCACTCGGCATCTTCGGTGCTGAGTCCGATGCAGCCGTGGCTGCCATTCTCATAGCCCATTTGATTGACAGCCCACGGCGCTGAATGCACGAAGAGACCGCGCGACGTGAACCTGACGGCGTATTCCACGTCGAGGAGGTATCCGTCGGGAGCATCGATGGGGATGCCGACACTGCTCGAATCCATCAGCACGTCGCGTTCCTTGGCCATGACGGAGTAGACACCTACGGGCGTCGGATATTCCGGACGGCCCATCGACGCCGGGAACACCCCGTTCTTGCCCCAGTTCGGCCGGTGGTGCGGCGCCGGCAGCGCTGTGGGGGGTTCGCCGTCGATAGTCACGGTGAAGGTGTGCTCCGAGAGGTTCGCGACTCCGATGACGGCTGGGCCGATGTTGAAACTTCTCTCGGGCAGGTTGCCCACCTTGAGCATGACCGTGCTGTGCGCTGCCCAGAACTTATCCGGAATCCACTGGGCGACATTGTTTTCCACCCATTCGAACCGGCCGCTCATCGCGGGCTCGGACTTGACGCGCAAAGCCTGCTCGGCAACGCGCCGATTGACCACGGGGCTGTCGAAGGTGACCATCACCGGATGCGCCACACCCACCACTGCGCCCTCCGCGGGAAGCAGTGATGCGATATCGGGCAGCGGGGACCAGTGCGCCGCTTTACCAGTGCTGATCGGTGCGGTAACCGTGCTGACAGCCACTATGCCGACAACGAGGGCACCCCGAACAGCCACGCGCATTGGACTCCGCACCCTTTCGAATTTGCAGCATCGCGATAATCCGTGATGCCGGAGACTCAACAATAGTGGTCGAAACCTGTTGTCTTCCTTCGAAACAATCAAGTATCTGTCACACTTCGGCAACGGCGCACGGGGTACTCGGTGGATGCTGCGGGCGGCTACTCGGGACTGGTGTGACCGATCTGGCGAAGTTTCTCGCATTCGGCCGGGCGCACTTTACGCGGCGGCCGGTTCCGACGTCGCGCTTCCGGCGTCGCCGCTGTCGTCCGAATCGCCGTCCACGTCGTCGGCCGGGGCGTCGTCTCCAGCATCGGTCTCGTCGGACTCTGCGACGTCCAAGTCAGCGACCTCGTCGGTGGACTCCGCCGTCTCGTCGTCGACCTCCTCGGTGACCTCGTCGCCCGGCGTGGCATCGAGCGCCTCTTCCGTGCCGTCCGCCCTTTCCGTGCCGTCCGACTCAGCGCGCTTCTTGGCGACGGTGACGGACTGCGATTCGCTCTCGTCGTCGTTCGGCTGCTGCGGGGCGGCCGCGGCGATGCTTTGGTCCAGGCCGGCCTCTGCAGTGTCCTCCGCGACCGTCGCCGTGACCGTCGACGCGGCCGGGCGGAACTCGTCGGCGATGTCGCGCACGGTGTCGGGGATGAAGTTGACCACCGCGCGGGTCACCTCGACCACGCCGTCGCGGACCGCGCGCACCAGCGCTTCGAAGTCACCCGAGGCGAACGCCTTGCCGATGTTGTACAGCGCGGTTTGCGGAGCGACCACCACGTCCCGCACGTTGACGAGCAGTTTGGTGACCAGCGACGGATCCGCGGAGACCTGCTGGCCCGCCCAGCTGACCAGCGTCCAGCCCTCCTCGTGGCTGCCGTCGATCACCACCGACTCGGTGTTGTCGAGCTGATGGCGGAGCATCAGGCCGAGATCGGGGTTGTCGACGTTCATCATCACCCAGAACATGATCGTGGCGCTGTGCGCGAAGGCCACCGCGTTCTCGTCGCCGTTGTCGGCGATCTGCTGGATCGCACCGTCCACCCTGGCGTCGAACGCGTTGCCGTCCTCCCCGCCGGGCACGGGCAGGAACCGGGCGCCCAGCATCCAGAGGACCGGGGCCAGCGCGTAGCCCACGCGGCCCAGGCCCTCGTCCTCGGACGCGCCTTCGAAGATGCCCGCCGAGATCTCCCGCAGACCGGGCAGGACCTGAACGCCGGACCCGGGCAGCAGCGCGAGCATCGGCTGGGCGGTCTGCTGGGTGCGCAGCATCGACGACACGTAGACACCGTCGAAGCCAATGCCGGCGAGGGCGGGCGCGACGGCCTCGGCCTGCGCCCAGCCCTTTTCGCTCAATCCGGGACCAGGCACCCCGGTGTCGATGATTCCCGCCGCGTTGGCCAGTGATTCGGCGTGACGCACGAACGTCAGCGTCATGGCCCACGACGGAATCGCGGAGACCAGTACGAGCAGCACGGCGGACAGCGCCGCGATCAGGACTGTCCGGACTCGACGTGTCAGTGGATCTCGCATCACCACTCCGTTCCTCGCGCCGTTGCGTTCGCTCACGGTACGACGCGCACGGTGCGGAAAGGGCCGAAACAGCGGTGCAGGTCGACCACCGTCGCCTCGGCCTGCGGAGTACGCCGTCATGCTGACGACCAGTGGTCGGTGGACGGGGTGTGGGCGTTCGCCGCGACGGCGCGTGGCGACCGAGGCTAACGCGCGCCCGCGTACCAGTGCGCGACGTCGTCGCCGCGTTCGAATCGCGCGAACCACCGGTCGGCGAACTCCGGCGTCGGCTCGTGCGCTGGGTCGTGCAGCGGGGTCTGGCTCAGCAGCACCCGAGATGCGGTGTGAATCTTACGTTTCCACGGGATCGCGTGGAACGCAGCAGGAACCCTCGGCTGTCGCGTCGCCCGGCTGCGGACCGCGTCGATCAGGCCGTTGAGCGGTTTGATGGTGTTGACGTCGATCGCCCGTTCGGCCAGCGGGACATGTTCGTTGATGCCGTCCATGATCAACGAACTGACCTCGGTCAGGTGTTTGACGATCCCGGGCAGCGCCCGCATCCGGTAGCTCTTGCTGCCCACCACGGCGTCATAGACGATCAGCGCCGAGCTGCGGTGCTCGACTTCTTCGACGAAGTGCCACACGAACAGTGACGCCACCCGGTCGTCACCGGTGCGGAAGAGTGTGTCCTCATAGTCGAGCAGCATCTTGAAGAACGGTGTGAACGTGGCCTCGAGGTCGGCGATGTAGGCCAACCGGTAGCGCAGCGGAGTCGTTTCGGTGACCTGGTCGTACGCGGCGTTCGACGCGTCGAACGTCTCCTGGAGCCCGGGGTAGGAGCGGATCAGTGCGCGTACATGTTGACGGTGTGAATTGGCGTGCTGGGCTTCCTGCCGCAGGAATGCCTCGGCCTCCTCGGCGACCGCCGGATCGCTGATCAGCGGCATCGCCTCGCGCACCGCCGCGACGATCATCTTCTCGAAGCAGATCGCCATGATCGAGACCATGTTCATGTACGTCGAGAACGCCGGGTTGGCCGGGTTCCAGTTGAACGGCACGGCGTCGTCGAAGTCGAACCGGATGCGCCGGATCTGCAAGGCCGTCATCGGTTTTCGCCTGTGCGTGGATCCACTGATCGCCCCTTGCCTATCGGGCCGTACCGAAACATCGACGATACAGTCATAGCAGAGGTGTATCGCCGAGGTAAAGGGGTCGCGGCGCTACAGTCGCAGCATGCGCACGCACGGCTGGCAGGGTGAACCGCCGTCCACGGACGACGAAGCCGTGTCGCGGATCATCGCCGCCACCCACCGGTGTGTGGCCGAGCGCGGCGCCCAGACCAGCATCGCGCATGTCGCGACCGCGCTCGGGGTCAGCAGAGCCACTGTCTACCGGTACTTTCCGAGCACCACCGCACTACTGCGCGCCGCGGCCGAAGACGGGACGCGACGCTTTCTCAGCCGGCTGGGTGAGGAGCTGCAGTCTTTCGACGACATCACCGACGCGATCATCGAGGGTGTGGTGCAGACCGTTGCCGCGGTGCCGCACGAGCCCTATTTGCAGCTGCTGCTCGACGAGCCGTCCCACACGCTGCTGCGCAGCGTCACCTCCGACGCCGCACGTGACATCGGTCGCCGGATGCTGCTGGAGAGCACCTCGATCGACTGGACGCAGGTCGATACCGAGCCGGCAGGCCTGGACGAGCTCGTGGAATGGGCGCTGCGCATCGTGCAGTCCTTCCTGACCAACCCGGGTGATCCGGCCCGCACGCCCGACGAACTGCGGCAGCATCTGCGGCGCTGGCTCGGCCCGGCGGTGCGGGAGTGGGCTGCGTCCTCCGCGCTACCCCTGGCCCGGCCCTGAGCGCCTGATGAGCCCTCACTTCGACTACCAGAGAAGCCCGTAGACGCTGGAGATCGCGAAGCCGTGCCCGCCGTAGGTTTTGCAGGTCACGGTGCCCTGATGTCCGACACCGCAACTGGCGCCCCAATTCTCCAGCCGCTGACCGGCGGGCAGCACGTCGACACCGTCCTGGGTGAACGTCGGCGTGGGGGAGTAGCGGTATTCGGCCGGGGCGCCGCTGGTCAGGAACGTCTGGTTGGTGCCCGGTGGGGCGTCCAGCGGAACGCCGTCGCAGCCGATGGGCCCGCCGTTGGGCCCGATGCCGCAGAACAGGCCGTCCGGCGTGCGGAAATACACGTGGTAGTTCGGTGGCGGACCGGGGCGGAAGGATCCTTCGGCGACGGGGTAGTCGTCGATCACGTCTGCCCCGGGCGGCGGTTCGGCACCGGCCACGGCACCGGAGAGCGTGGTCAGGGCGAGGGCAGCGGTGATCGTGGCGCCTCGGCGGATCATCTTCTCGACGTGCACGCTCCTACGGTGTCATGCGCGTCAACCCCTGGTTACGCTCGATGCACTGGTACGGCCGAATGTGGGCCCTATGTACACAATCCACAGAATTCGCGTACTTAAGGCCCACATTCGGGGTGCCCCGACCAGGTAGTCGCGGCCTATCCCGCCTGAGCGAGAAGCGGGGAGCCGTCACCCAACCGGTCGAACCGGCGGGCCCGCTCGGCCCGGCGGTCGGCATCGCCGCGTTCGGCCAACTCGGCCAGCGTCTGTCCCAGCACCGTGCCGACACGGTGGCAGAACGTCACGGGTTCTGCCACCGCATCGGGTAGTTCAGGGATCACGTGGTCGACGACGCCGGCGCGGTACAGGTCTGTCGATCGGATCCGCTGGGCGGCAGCCATTTCCGGCGCCTTGCCGGTGTCGTGGTACAGGATGGCGCCGGCGCCCTCCGGCGGAAGCGGGGACAGCCAGCCGTGCTGGGCGGCGAGCATCCGGTCGGCCGGAAGCAGAGCCAGCGCGCCGCCCCCGGTGCCCTGACCGAGAAGGACGGACACGGTCGGTGCGTCCAGAGCCACCATGTCGGCGATGCAGCGGGCGATCTCCCCGGCGAGAGCGCCCTCCTCGGCCTCCCGTGACAGCGCGGCGCCGGCCGTGTCGATGACGGTCACCAGCGGCACCGCCAGGTCGGCGGCCAGACGCATCCCGCGGCGGGCCTGGCGTAGCGCCGCGGGCCCGAGCGGGCCGGTGCGGCACGCCCGGTCCTGCCCGACGAGGATGCACGGCAAGCCGCCGAATCTGGTTATCGCCAGCACGATTCCCGCGTCCCTCTCGCCGTGGCCGGTTCCGTTGAGCATCACCGCATCACCGGCAGCGTGTCGCAGAAGCTGCTGGACGCCCGGCCGGTCGGCACGGCGCGACGCGACGACCGAATGCCATGCCGGCAGGTCGAGGCCTTCGTCCACCGCGCCCGCGCCGTCCTTCGTCTGTGGCGCGGGGGTGAGGATGCCGAGGATGCGGTCGACGGCATCGGCGAGGTCGGCCGGTTCCAGCACGGCATCGACGATTCCGTGGTCCTGCAGGTTCTCCGAGGTCTGAACTCCGGGAGGAAACGGAGCGCCGTACAACGCCTCGTACACCCGGGGGCCGAGGAACCCCACGAGTGCCCCGGGTTCGGCGAACGTGACGTGTCCCAGCGATCCCCAGGACGCGAACACGCCGCCGGTCGTGGGATCGCGCAGGTACACCAGGTAGGGCAGATGAGCGGCCTTGTGGTCGACCACCGCCGCGGTGATCTTGACCATCTGCAGGAACGCCGATGTGCCCTCCTGCATCCGGGTGCCACCCGAGGTCGGCAGTGCGAGCACCGGCAGCCGCTCGGAGGTTGCGCGCCGGACGGCGGCGGCGAGTCGGTCGCCGGCCGCGACGCCGATCGAGCCGCCGAGAAAACCGAAGTCGCACAGCAGAACTGCGACCCGATGGCCGCGGATGTCGGCAGCGCCGGTCAGCACCGCCTCGTCCGAGCCGGTCCTCGCGCGGGCCCTGCACAGTTCCTCGAGATAGCGGCCGTCGCCGGCCGGGTCGATGACGGGGGCGTCCCAGGACTCCCATGAGCCCGGATCGATCAGCACGTCGAGTAGTGCCGAAGCGCTGATGCCGCTCATCGCCGCACCGTCCCGGCCTCGGCGAGACGGTGGGCGAGAAGGTGGTTGTGGGCACCCAGCACCGGGGGAGCCGAATGCGCGGTGCGGGTGCGTTCCGTGCCGCCCGCATCGAAGAACCGCAAAGGCGGACCTGGCAATTCGATGGGTCCGAGGGTGTCGTGCTCGACCTGGATGAGCAGACCCTGCGACCGGGTCTGCTCCCACTCGTAGACCTCTCGGAGGGAACGGATCCGGCCTGCCGGCACCCCGATCTCGTCGAGCCTGGACAGCAGTTCCTCGGTGCCGTACAGGGTGAAGACGCTCTGCACGAGGTCGCGGACCTGCTTCTGATTCGTGACCCGGTCCGGGTTGGTCGCCATCCCCGGCGCGGTCGCGTCGAGGCCGAAGCCGGTGCAGAACCGCTGCCACAGCCCCTCGCTGCCGACTGCGATCTGCACAGCGCCATCGGCGGTGTCGAACAAGCCGTAGGGGCTGATGGACGGATGGTGATTGCCGGTGGCCTCACCGACCTGTCCGGCGACCGTCCATTTGGTGCCCTGGAACGCGTGCACGCCGACGACAGCGGCCAACAGCGACGCGCGGACCACCTGGCCGCGCCCGGTGCGCTGCCGTTCGTGCAACGCCGCCAAAACACCGAACGCGCCGTACATTCCGGCGAGTAGATCGGCGATCGGCACCCCGACCCGCTGCATGTCGTGCGGACCCGAGCCCGTCACCGACATCAATCCGGCTTCGCCTTGGGCGATCTGGTCGTATCCTGCGCGCCCGGCCTCCGGTCCGTCGTGGCCGAACCCGCTGATCGACAGCGTCACCAGCCCGGGATTGAGTTCCTCCAGCCGTGACGCGGAGAATCCGAGCCGGTCGAGGACACCGGGGCGGAAGTTCTCCATCAGCACGTCCGCCCGCGTGAGCAGCCGGGCCAGCGCGGTCTTGCCGTCGGCGGTCTTGAGGTCGAGTGTGACGGACTTCTTGTTGCGGTTCGCGCACAGGAAGTACGTGGATTCCCTTGTGCCATCGTCGGGTTCGACGAAGGGCGGACCCCAGCCGCGGGTGTCGTCACCGCCGTCGGGATTCTCCACCTTGATCACCTCGGCGCCGAGGTCGCCGAGCATCATCGCGGCGTGCGGGCCGGCGAGCGCGCGGGTCAGGTCCACGACGACAAGCCCTGCCAGGGGGCCGGACGAGTCGGGAGGAGGGGCGGGATGTGTCGAGATCGTCATGGGCGTCACCTCGGATTGGAATGGTGGCCTACTGGCCTAGCCAATTTAGGAAAGCAGCCGGGCCGTGGGGGTGTCAACGGTTCACGCCGATCTCTCGGGTATGACTTACGCCACTGCGGCCGTGCGCGAAAATGCCTGTGGCGTGCGCGATCTCAGATCGCGCACGCCACAGGTACGAGTGCTGTCAGAGCCAGCCGGGCGCCACCAGCACGGCCCAGGCAACCAGCGGCCCGATGGCGACGACGAGCGCGCTGTACTTGAGGATCTGTTTGTAGAACTTGTCGCGGTCCACCCCTTGGGCATTGGCCAGCACCAGCGCCCCGTTGGTCGAGAACGGACTGACATCGACGATCGTGGAAGCGATTGCGAGCGCGACGATTACGCCGACCGGACCGATTTCGCCGGCGAGCAGCAACGGCACCGCGAGCGGAATGGTGGCACCGAGAATGGCCACCGAGGATGCGAATGCCGACACGATCGCGCCGAGGTAGCACAGCAGCAGCGCGACCAGCAGGGGCATGCCGATGCTGGCGACCCCGTTGCCGACCCACTCGACGCTGCCCGCTTCCTGCAGCACCCCGACGAACGTGAGCACTCCGCCGATGAGAAGGACGGTGGACCAACTGATCTGGGAGACCGCACCTTTCTGGGCCTTCGGGGAGGCCAGTGCCAGCACCGCGGCCACCGTCATCGACACGAAGCCGATGTCGAGGTCCAGGATCAGTGAGAACAGTGCCAGGGCCGCGAGCCCGACAAGGGTCAACACCTGGTCGAATGACACCGTGCGACGGGGCAATGGGCTCAGTGCGGTGTTCGGCGGGGCCACCAGGGTGGCCGCGGATGCGCCGGTGCCGTGGCCGGAGAACACCGGGGGATCGCCCGGCCGGTGCGCGCCGTGCGGCGTGGGTCCGGATCCGCCGTCAGCCTCGTCGTCGACGTGGTCGCGGGTGGTTCGTCCCAGCAGCTTGCGGCCGCCGAGGAATGCGAACAGCAGGATGCCGATCCCGGCGTTGAAGAACAGGCTGCCCAGGAACAGGGTCAACGGACTGTTCACCAGACCCGCCTTCTCGGCGATGTTGTTGACGGTGACGCCGTAGATGCTGATCGGGGAGAAGCCGCCGGCCTGCGCCCCGTGGATCACCATCATGCCCATCAGCAGGGCGTTGATCTTGTATCGCTTGGCGAAGGTCAGCGCGATGGGCGCGATGATCGCGACCGCGGCCGGGCCGAGTGCGCCCAGGGCGGTCAGCACCGCGGTGATGCCGAACATCACCCACGGGATGAACGTCACCCGCCCGCGGACCAGCTGGAGAGCGCCGCGGACCATCAGGTCGACCGTGCCGTTGTTCTGCGCGATCGCGAATAGGTACGTGACGCCGACCAAGGTCAGGAACAGGTCGCTGGGGAATCCGGCGATGATGTCGTCGGTGCTCATCCCGACGGCGAGGGTGCCGACCAGGAAGGCGGCGACAAAGCCCAGGGTGCCCATGTTGATGGGCAACAGCGTCGCGCAGATGAACATCGCGATCAGGGCGAGGATTGGTATGAGCTCAAGCGGCATGGCTGTCTCCGGATATCCGTGAGTCCTCACCAGTGGACTACTGGCCTAGCCAGTACACCAGTGGGGTGGCTCACTGTCAACAGGGAATGTGATCCGTAATACCCGGGGGTCGGCGGTAGGCTGGCCAGCAAATGGCTCAGAGAGTAGGTGAGTTAGTGGTTGAGCAACTGCGTCCGGTGACCCGGCCTCGCCTCTACGAGGTCATCGTCGAGCAGCTGTGTGCGTACATCGCCGACAACGCGATGACCCCCGGGGGCCGGCTGCCCGCAGAGCGTGAGCTCGCCGCGAAACTCGGGGTGAGCCGGGCATCGCTGAGTCAGGCACTGGTCGCGCTCGAGGTCCAGGGGGTGCTGTCGGTGCGCCACGGCGACGGCGCGATCCTGATCCGGCGGCCGACCGAGGAGCGCGCGATCAAGGCGCTGCGCGAACACGCTGACCGCATCCCGGACATCATCGAGGCGCGCGAAGCGCTGGAGGTCAAGCTGGCGGGCCTGGCCGCGGCGCGGCGCAGCGACGCCGAAATGGCCGCCATCGACGCGGCGATCGCGAAGATGGAGGAAGAGGTCGAGGCCGGCGACCGTGGGGTGGTCGGGGACGAGATGTTCCACGAGGCGATCACCGCGGCGGCGCACTCGTCGCTGCTGGCGAAGCTGATGCACGAGATCTCCGGTCTGGTAAGGGAAACACGCATCGAGTCGCTGTCCCAACAGGACCGTCCGCGGGCGTCGCTGGAAGGGCACAAGCGCATTGCCGAGGCGGTACGCCGGCAGGACTCCGTCGGCGCGGCCCAGGCGATGGCCGATCACATCCGATTGGTGTCGGACGTCGCACTGATACGCGCCGGCGACTGAGCCCCAGCGCATACGGGACCTCGTCCGCGAACTCATCGCCTCCATCGACCCGCAGTCGCTGCTTCAGCGGATCGTCGAGCAGGTGTGCGCGCGGATACCGAACGCATCCGGCGCCTCGGTCGCGTTGAGGACTGCGGGCGGATTCCTCGAAGTCCTTGCCACGCACGGTGACACGGGTGCGATCCGGGGTCGGGTGGTGCCGGTCGCGGACACCTTCCAGGTCTACCCCCTGGAGTCGGGCAAGTCCGAGATCATCGGCGACACCGCCACCGACCCCCGGTTGACCCCGCAGGTGCGCGCGATCAGCGAGCGGCTCGGGGTCCGCAGTTGTCTGTCCATCCCCCTGATGAACGCGGGCGCGGCCATCGGCACGTTGTCGGTCGTCGCTCCGACGCCCTACGCGTTCGATCCGGCCAATGTCGAACCCATCTTGTCGATCACCGAATTCCTCGGGGTGTTGATCAACTCGAACGCCCAACTCGCCACGCTGCTGAATAATCTGCTGCACTCCACGGCCGCGCCGAGCCACAACCGCGCGGCCGCCGACTTCCTCGCGTCGGTGGTGCTCCCCGAACTGTCCGAGCGTGACGAACTGGAACGGGTCATCGATGAGGTCCTGCGGCACGGGCGCATCGATCCGGTGTTCCAGCCGATCGTCGAGCTCGCCACCGGGCAGGTCGTGGCTTTCGAAGGGCTGAGCCGGTTCGCCAGCGAACCCGTGCGGACCCCCGATGTGTGGATGATGATGGCGCACAAGGTCAATCGTGGTGTCGACATGGAGTTGACGGCGCTGCGTGGTCTGTTGGACGCCGCGCTGGCGATCCCGGACCGGTACTCGGTCACCGTCAACCTCAGCCCGCTGGCACTGGCCGATGCCGAGGTGCAGCAGGTGCTGCTGGCCTATCCGCAGAAGCTCGTCGTCGAGCTCACCGAGCACGAGCCTGCGCCCGAGCTGCTCAGCGTGAGCCTGGAGCCGGTGCGCAGACACGGGATCAAACTAGCCATCGACGACGCCGGAAGCGGCTTCGCCGGGCTGACGACGATCCTGCGGCTGCGGCCCGACATCATCAAACTCGACCGTGAGCTGACCATCGGCATCGAGGATGACCCGGCCAGGCGCGCGTTGGCGACGGCGCTGTCGCACTTCGCCGGCGACATCGACGCGGCGACCGTCGCCGAAGGCATCGAGAGCGATGTGCAGATGCAGCTGTTGCGCGACATCGGAATCCGCTACGGGCAGGGGTATCACCTGGCCCGGCCACAGTCCGTCGCCGCGTTACGCGACTCCGTGCTGTCGCGCCCGTAGGCCGTTCCTCACGTCAGATGCTGGCGCGGCGGGAGCACTTCGCGGCCGACGGCTCTCGCGCTGCTGACCGCCGGATACCCGACGTATCCGGTGAGGTGGTAGAGCACCTCCTCGAGCTCTTCGATGGTCAGCCCGTTCTGCAGCGCGATGGGGAAGTGGAACTTCAGTTCGTTGTCCGCGCGCAGCGCGATCAGCGCGCCGAGGGTGACGAGGCTGCGGGAGCGCCGATCCAGTCCTGGCCGGGTCCACAACGCGCCGAAGACATGCTCAAGGCCGAGTTCGCCTATCTCACCGGCGAAACCGTCGTCGCGCAGCGTCGTCGCGTCATCCGGGACGAGCCCGGGAAGGAGCTCCTTGAACACTTTGAGGCCTTCGGCACGGTTGTCGGTCATCGGTTCTCCTTCACTACGATTCACGCGAAATCTGGTGGTCGAGATAGGCGTCCCAGTCGTCGACCCTGCGTCGTAGATCCTCGACGACGTGCGGATGGGTCGGTACGAAGAACCGGTTGCGCAGGATCGCATCGGCGACGAGGTCACCGACCGTCGCCGGGTCGAGCAGCTCGTACTGGGTGCCCGGGGTGCGCAGCGCCGTTCCGGCGCCGAATGTGGGTACCGCGGTGGCGATGTCGGTCAGCACCGGCCCCGGGCACAGCAAGCTGACACCGATGTTCTTGGGCCGCAGATACAGCGCCAGCCCCTCGGTGATCTGCACGATGGCGGCTTTCGTCGCCGCATAGGGCATCCGATCGTAGGAATAGGTGAACAGCCCGGCGAACGACGCGGTGGTGACGATGTGGCCTTCGCCCTGCTCCAACAGCAGAGGCAGGAACGCCTCATTGCTGTAGACCACCGACATCAGGTTGATGTCGATGATGCGGCGCCACTCGTGCACGGGAATGTCCTGGGGCAGGCCGTTGGTCAGCACGCCGACGTTGTTCATGACGATGTCGACCCGGCCGAACCGGGACAGCGCCCGATCGCGGACGGCGTTGAAGGCGGACGGGTCGGCGACGTCGGTGGTGACCGCGAGGGCGTCGAGTTCGTCTGCCAGGGCGGTGATTCCGGCGGTATTACGGTCGACGGCGACGATCCGGGCGCCGTGGCCGGCCAGAGAAACCGCGGTCGCGCGGCCGATGCCGCTGGCCGCACCGGTGATCACCGCCACCTTGTCACGCAGCGTGTCCATTCGACGTCGCTCAGGCGGCGGTGGTGATCACCTGGGCGGCAGCCAGTGTCGGGAGCTTCACCGACATGCCTTCGACCTTGATCCCCCCGTAGGAGTAAAAGTTCAGGAAGCTGAACGCGGAGGTGAGCAGCTGCACCGTCACCGACTCCCCGGGCCTGAGGGTATGGCCGATCTGCTCCATCGTGAACGTCACGGTGCGCGACTGTCCGTCCAGCACCACGGGAATCGGCGTGACCTGGTTGCCCAGAACCAGGCCGGTCTCGTCGTCCACGATCTGGGCGTACACGTGCTTCGCGTTGCCGGTGCCCGAGTAGGTCAGCGTCAGCTCCGGCGCTCCGACCAGGTGCGTCAGCTCTGTCGCATCCGGAACGCGCAGGTTCACCGCGTTGAACGCCTTGGCCCCCGACGGGAGGCCCACGAAGGTGCGGACGAGGCCGCGGGTCAGGATCAGCGGGTTCGGGCCGGATCCACCGAGGAACGGCACGAACGCCAGCGACTGGCCGGTTCCTGTCAGCTCCGCGCTGATCGACTCGCCCGCCGCGACCGGATAGGTCGGCGAGGAATGCCAATCGCCGTGCTGATCCACCCACTCGAATTGCGGTCCCGGATCGACGGATTCGTCTCCCTTGACGTAGCGGTCCAGCCACTCCATCGTCTCGCGCCACACCACCTTCCCGTCGTTGACACTGCTCAGGCAGGTGCCGTGACCGCCGCAGAACCACACCACCTTGGTGGTGGTGCCCGCCTCGAGCAGGGCGCGGGCGTTCAGATCGGCGTGCGACAACGGGACCAACGTGTCGACCGTGCCCTGGACCAGCAGCGTCGGCGCGGTGATCTTGGCGAGCCGATCGGCGAACATGCGGCTGTTGAACAGATCGATGTCGGACTGGGAGGCCTTACCGGTCAGCACCGCGCCGACCACGGCGGGCAGGATCCGTTCGTTAGGGCGCGCACCGGTGATGACGAGCAGCGCGCTGAGGAACGTGCCCCACACGCTGCTGACCGCCTGGCGCGGGAAGATCGCGTCCACCAGGCTGTTCCACGCGATCGTCGGCACGATCGCGTCGATACGGTGGTCGACGATCGCCGACGAGAACTGGATGCCGCCGCCGTAGGACAGGCCCACCATCCCGATCTTCGGATCACCGTCGACCTTGGCCACCGCGTCCAGCGTCGTCAGCCAGCTGATGATGTGCGAGACGTCGCGGCCCTCGAAATCCGGTGATTGCAGTTGCATCCGCCCGCCCGAACGCCACTCGCCGCGCGGATCCCAGCTGACCACGTTGTAGCCGGCCTTGCGCAGCATGCCGATACCGACGATGTCGCCGGGCAGGAACGGATCGACGTCGAGCCCGAGTGTCGTCGAGCCGGGGAAGCCGACGCCGGGACCGTTGAGCACCGTCGGGGCCGACTCACCGTCCCGCAACCCGGTGGCGGGCATGAAGTGGACGTAGATCTCGGCTCCATCGAACGACCTCACCCGCACGGTGCGCGGCCGCGGCGCCCCGGGCGGGGCGTCGTGGTCCACCGGCCATCCGACCAGCGGGTGCAGGATCTCCGACACGAACGGGATCGCGTGGATCACGTTCACGATCGGGGTCACCACGAACCGGCCCAGCACCGGGACGTACTGCATCCACTCCAGCGGCGCGGTGACCTCGGTGACCACGACGTCGGTCGGAATCTCGTACTCGCCGGCCGCCACGGTCGCCGGTGCCGGGTTGTCGGCGGCGCCGGCGTCCTCGGTCTTGTCCCGAGCGGTGGCCAGCGCGGACAGCGCGACTGCCCCGGGAACAGCGGGGCTGTCGTCGGCGTCCGAGGGTGCCTCATCGGTGTCGGTGGCTACCTCGGTGTCGGTGTCGGTCGCGGTGTCGTCGGCGATCCTTGTCGAAACCCTCGTCGGCTTCGCGGACCGCCGCTGCGAGGCCGCGGAATCGGCGTCGTCGGCGGTGTCGTCCTGATCGCGTTCGGCGACCTCGGTGTCGGTGCTGGAGCCGGTGCCCCGGTCGCTGTCCGCGATGGTCTTCGACGGTTTCGTCGCGGAGGTGTCCGATGCCGAGGTGCCAGATGCCGAGGTGTCCGATGCCGAGGTTCCCGGACCGGACCCCGCGTCGTCGTCGGCGAACGCCGCGCCGGCACCCGCCAGGATTCCCGCCCCGATACCCAGTGCCAGCGCCAACCCGCCGACACGACCCACATACGTCCCCGCAGTCACGCTAAGTGCTTACCGTGTCCGTTCCGCTGTGTCACGGGATCGGGAAATGCCGGTGCGGCTAACGCTTGGGGAACAGGAAGATCCCGTCGGCTTCGACGGTCACATCGCCGCCGTGGGAGATGGATCCCTCGACGAAGGTCTTGCTGCCCTCGCTGTCACGGATCCTCGCCTCGGCGCGGAGGGGGCGGCCCAGCGGGGTGGGGCGGCGGTACCGCACCGTCAACGTGCCTGTCACCGCCGGCCTGCCGGGCTGATGCACGGCCGCACCGAGAACATGGTCGAGAATCAGCGCGCAGATGCCGCCGTGGACGTGTCCGGCCGGTCCCTCATATCCGGCGCCCAGCGTGAAGTCGGTGACCACGCCGCCGTCGTCGCGCTGCTCGACGGTCAGCGGGACCGCGATCGCGTTCCGCGCGCCGATCACCACGTTGCCCGCCGCGGGCGGCATGCCGTCGCCGTGTTGCACGCCGTACCAGCCCGGGATCGCATCGGCGGTCAATCGTGTTGTGATGGCGTCGATCTGGTGGCGCGCAGCGGTGATCGTCTCCTCGTCGGCGAGGGTGCGGATCGTCGCGTCGATGAGGTGACGCACCGATTCGGCCAGCGCGGCGGCGGGATCGTGGCTCACCGGTCCGCCGCGGCGAATCCGCCGTAGCCGCCTTGAAAGAACAGCAACGGCTTGACATCTCGGTTCGCGCGCAGTCCGGTCACGTGCGCCACCACGATGGTGTGGTCACCCGCGCCGTGCTCGTATTCGAGTTCGGCCTCGATGGTGGCGACCGTGCCGTCCAGAACGGGGGAGCCGTTGCGCCCCGGGGTCCACGCGAGGTCGCCGAACTTGTCCCTGCCGCTGGTGGCGAACTGGGTGCAGACCTCGCGCTGATCGTCGGCCAGCACGTTGATCGCCAGCCGTCCCGTGGCGCGGATCAGGGGCCACGACGTCGACGTCGCCGCCGGGCAGAACGACACGTACGGAGGCTCCAGCGACACCGATGTGACCGACTGGCAGGCGAACCCCAGCGGACGCGTGCCGTCGTGTCCGGTGATCACCGCGACCCCGGTGCAGAAATGTCCCAACACCGCGCGCATGGTCGCGGGATCGGGCAGGAGCAGTTCCGAAGTGGTGGTCATGGGTCTCCCAGGTGGGTCGCGGCGTCCGCTTCAGCGTCGGACGCCGCCCCGTCGAGCACAAGGCACCGTCCCGGCCACCGGTCGGTGCCACGATGCACCGGTTCGGGCATTGTTAACCTTGGACAGTGACCGACAGCGATTCTGGGCGCAAGCCGGGCCTGGCCGCGACCAGTTATGCGCTTCTCGGCCTGCTGTCCTACGAGCAGGAACTGTCCGGCTACGACGTCCGTAAGTGGATCGGCTGGACCATGCGGTTTTACTACGGAAGCCCCGCCTACAGCCAGATCTACAGCGAGCTCAAGAAACTTGAGCACCTCGGCCTGGTGACGTCCCGGGTCGAGAACACCGGCGGCGCCCGCAGCAGGCGGCTGTACAAGATCACCGCATCCGGGCTCGACGAGGTCACCCGCTGGGCCAACGAGGAGTCGTTCGATCCGCCGTCGCTGAAGCACGGGCCGCTGCTGCGGATGACGTTCGGGCACCTGTCCACTCCCGCGCGGCTGAAGGAGTTGCTGCAGGAGCACATCGCCTACGCCGATGAGATGGAGCGGGAGGCGGCCAAGGACGCAAGGCTGGCGGGCGCGGACCCGTCATGGGCATATGCCCGGATCGCATTGCGCTGGGCGGAGCGTTACTACGCCAACGAACGCGATCTGGCGCTGAAGATGATCAAGGAACTCGACGACGCCGAGGCCGAGTTCCCGCGCGGCACCGACGGCCAGGCCGCCGTCGCGTGGCCGAAGCCGGAGTACTGGTACGAAGTCGAGAAGCAGGCCGAATCCGAACCTGACGAGTAGGGTGGCACCGGTCGCGGCGTGAAACTCCATTCGCGTTGTGCACGAGGTGTTTTCGTCTGCGTTAGTCGTCGGACCCGAGTGCTTGACTGGGGTCATGTCCACAACCGGCAGCGGTGCACCGGCTGAGGTGTCTCAGTCGGACCGGTTGGGGACGCTGTTCGAGGAGCTGTCGGAATTGGCCGGTCAGCGCAACGCGATCGACGGCCGGATCGTCGAGATCGCCGCCGCGATCGACCGCGAAGGACTACTGGGGATCACCGGGGCGCGGTCGGTGGCGGCGTTGATCGCGTGGAAGGTCGGCACCTCGCCGCGTAATGCGAAAGCCATCGTCACGATCGCCGACCGGCTCGACGAGTTCCCGCGCTGCGCCGCGCAACTACGAGAGGGCCGGCTGTCCGTCGACCAGGTCGGAGTGATCGCCGAACACGCGGGCGAGGGGTCCGACGACCACTACGCGCAACTGGCCCAGAGCGCCTCGGTCAGCCAGCTGCGCACCGCGCTCAAGCTTGAGCCCAGACCCGAACCCGAACCCGTCGCCGACCCGCTCGACGATGACAAACCGCCCGCCCCACCGCCGGTGCCACAGCCCACGGTCACTTCCACCGGAAGCGACACCGACTACGTCTACTGGCAACTCAAACTCCCACACCTGGACTCCGCGAAATTCCAGGCCGCTCTGCAGTCCCACCACGACGGGCTGATCGCGCAGTGGAAACACGACCACGACGACGAGTCGAACGAGCAGCAGCCGCCATGGCCGACGGTGGGCAACGCGTTCATGACGCTGGTCGAGGCCGGCTGGGACGCCGAGGCCTATCGCCGCCCGCACGGCCAGCACACCACGGTGGTGGTGCACGTCGACGCAGACACCGATGTCGCCGCACTGCATCTGGGCCCACTGCTGACCAGTGAGGAACGCCGCCACCTGACATGTGATGCCACCTGCGAAGTCTGGTTTGAGCGCCACGGCCGCCCGATCGGCACCGGACGGGCCACCCGCACCGTCGGCCGCCGGCTGCGACGCGCGCTCGAACACCGTGACCGCTGCTGTGTGGTGCCCGGCTGTGCCTCGACCCGAGGCCTGCACGCTCATCACATCGTGCACTGGGAGGACGGCGGGGAAACAGAACTCGACAACCTCGTCCTGGTCTGCCCGTACCACCACCGCGCCCACCACCGCGGCCTGATCACCATCACCGGACCCGCCCACCGACTCGCCGTCAGCGACCACACCGGGCAACCGCTCAAACCCGGATCGCTGGCCCGCCCGCCGACCAAGCCGCCACCCGACGTCGGCACATATCCGGGTTCGTCCGGAGAGCGCGCCGACTGGTGGTGGTACAACCCCTACGAACCGCCGCTGCGGAACTAGCCGGCACGTCCGGCGGCGTCCATCGCCGCGACGTAGCCGTACACCAGCCCCTGCGCGATCGTCGCGCCCGCACCCGGGTACGTCGCGCCGAACGCGTTGGCGGCACAGTTGCCGATCGCGTACAGGCCCTCGATCGCCGCGCCGTCCTCGCGCAGCACCCGCGCGCGCTCGTCGGCGCGCAGGCCGCCGCAGGTTCCGAGGTCGCTGAGCACCATCTTCACCGCGTAGAACGGCCCGTCGGTCAGCGGGCGCAGGTTCGGATTCGGGGTAACGGTCGGATCGCCGTAGTAGCGGTTGTAGGCGCTCTCGCCGCGGTGGAAGTCCGAATCGATTCCCGCACTTGCCGATTCGTTGAACCGTCGCATCGTCGCGGTGAAGGTGTCGCGGGGCACCCCCATGTGGTCGGCCAATGTGCCGAGATCGTCGGCGCGGCAGGCGATCCCCGCGTCGTACCAGCTCTGCGGAATCGGCATCCGCGGGAACAGTTCCGCGGCGAAGACATAGCTGTTGCGGTACTTCTGGTCGAACACGATCCACATCGACTCGACCGGTTGCCCGGTGCGCTCCAACTCCAGGATCCGCTGACCGAACGACATGTAGTCGGCCGACTCGTTGGCGAACCTGGCACCGTTCTGGTCCACGATCAGCGAGCCGGGCAGCGAGCGCTCGGCGAGCATCACCGCGGGCGCCTTACCCGGCAGCGGGGCCACCGCCGGGAACCACCACGACTGGTCCATCAAACCGATTGCCGCGCCCCGGTCCTGCGCGATGCGGATGCCGTCACCGGTGTTGGTGTCGGCGCCGAGGCTGACCCCGGAGTCCAGGGCTTCGGACTGGAACTTCCGGCGCATGTCCATGTTGTGGTCGAATCCGCCGGCGGCGAGCACCACGCCGCGCCGTGCGGTGACGGTGATCTGCCTGCCACCGTGCGAGACCACGGCGCCGGTGACCCGGTCGTCCTCGCCGGTGAGTTCTTCCAGCGCGGTCTGCGTCCACACCGGGATTCCGGCACGCAGCACACCGGCGAACAGGCCCGCGGCCAGCGCCTGCCCGCCCGCGGCGTAGCGCCGGCCCAACAGCAACCCGCCGACGCCCTGGCCGAGCCGCTTGGCGATGGTGGGCAGACCCTTACGCGGCACGCGGGTCATCAAATTCAGCCACCGGTAGTCCGCACCGGTGGTCGGCATCGGGATCGTCACCTCCATCACGCCCGGCCGCAGCCGGGGGAGGTACTCCCCGAGGATCGAGGTGTTGAGCGGACGGCACTCGCAGGTACGGCCCGCAGCGCTGCCGCCGGGGTGTTCCGGGTGGTAGTCGGAGTACTCGCGAGCCCAGAACAGCTTCATCGGCGTGGTGCGGCGCAGCATGTCGACGGTCGCGGTCAGGTTCTTCACGAATCCCGCCGAGCGCTCGGTCGGTGCGGTGCCGTCGACCACCGAGTCCAGGTAGGTCTGAGCGCGTTCGGCGCTGTCGTTGGCGCCCGCGGCGTCGAGCACCTGACTGGCGGGCAGCCACAGCGCCCCACCGGAGCGGGCCGTCGACCCACCGACGTATTCGGACTTCTCCACGATCAGCACCGACAGGCCGGCCTCGTGGGCCGCCAGTGCGGCGGCCATGCCGGTGCCGGACCCGACCACCAGCAGGTCGACGGTGGTGTCCGAGACGGGAAGGCCGGCGGGGATAGTCGCAGAAACAGCGGTCACGGCGTCGACGCTAGAACGCGCCACAGTGCGGCGGTAATCGGCCTCCTGATGAGTGGAACAGCGGGGGTCCAGGCGCGGCGTGCGGGGCTCTAATCGGGACTATGACTGTGCAGCCCCCTGTCGACGAGGTCCGCCTGATCGAGGCCGAAGCCGCACCGACCCGATTCGCCCGCGGATGGCACTGCCTGGGCCTGATCCGGGATTTCGCGGACGGTAAGCCACACCAGATCAACGCGTTCGGGCAGAAGCTCGTGGTGTTCGCCTCCGAGGACGGCGCGATCAACGTCCTCGACAGCTACTGCCGGCACATGGGTGGCGATCTGTCCCAGGGTGAGGTCAAAGGCAACGAGATCGCCTGCCCGTTCCACGACTGGCGCTGGGGCGGCGACGGCCGATGCAAGAACGTCCCGTACGCGCGTCGCGTCCCGCGGCTCGCGCGCACCCAGACGTGGCCGACCCTGCAGCAGGACGGAATGCTGTTCGTCTGGAACGACCCGCAGCGCAAACCGCCGCCGGAGGACGTCACCATCCCGCGCATCGAGGGTGCGACCAGTGACGACTGGACCGACTGGCACTGGTACAGCACCGTCGTGAACACCAACTGCCGCGAGATCATCGACAACGTCGTCGACATGGCGCACTTCTTCTATATCCACGGGTCACTGCCGACCCAGTTCAAGAACATCTTCGAGGGACACGTCGCCACCCAGTTCATGACCAGTGGTGGTCGGCCCGATCTCGGCTCGGTCGAGGGCGGCGTCAAGCTGCTCGGAACCTCGTCGCTGGCCTCCTACCACGGGCCGTCCTTCATGATCGACGACCTGACCTACCACTACGAGCACGGCGACACCCGCACCGTACTGATCAACTGCCACTACCCGATCGACGCGAATTCCTTTGTGCTGCAGTACGGCATCACCGTGCAGAAGTCGGCGGACCTGCCCGAGGACGTCGCCATGCAGTCGGCGATCGCGCTCGGCGACTTCGTCAAGATGGGCTTCGAGCAGGACGTGCAGATCTGGCGAAACAAGGCCCGGATCGACAACCCGCTGCTGGTCGAGGAGGACGGTCCGGTGTACCAGCTGCGCCGGTGGTACGAGCAGTTCTATGTCGACGTCGAGGACGTGACACCGGATATGACCGACCGGTTCGAATTCGAGATCGACACCACGAGGCCGCGGGAGTCCTGGATGCGCGAGGTGGAGGAGAACATCGCCGCCGGTCGCGTTCCGAAACTGGCCACCGGGACGTCCTGATGGCGGTGCGCCCGGACAACAGGCTCGCCGACGCGCCGATGGTGCCGGTGACGTGCCACCGGTGCGCCGCCGAGGTGCTGGTGCGCAAGAGCACCTGGGATCAGACGAGCGTGCAGTGGAACGCCGCGGCGACGGCGCGCTGCGAGGAGCGCCACGACGCGAGCAAGCTGGCCGCCCACGGCGAGCAGGGTCTGTTCCTCGCGTGCTCGGCACTGCGGGACTCGGTCACCGACGCCGTGCTCAACGGCGAGGTGCCGATCGTGGACAGCGCGCCGGCGCGGACCTGACTACCGGCCGCCGGCCGCGTGGGCTCCCGCCCGCCGGCCACTGAAGATGCAGTCGGACAACGACAATCCGCTGACATAGCTGTTCGAGCAGATCCCGACCGCGGTGCGGCCGGCCGCGTACAGGCCCGCGACGGTGCCGCCGTCTCGGTGGGCGACCTCGCCGGTGCCCTCGTCGACGACGAGCCCGCCCAGAGTGAGTCCGGGGACCGGATAGAACATCGACGACGCGGCCGAGATGTCGATCGAATAGAACGGCCCGGTCCTCATCGGCGCGCACAGGTCGCGGTCCTTGCGGGCAGGGTCGCCCGTGCCACGCGCCAGACCGTCGTTGTACTCGTCGACGGTGCGCCGCAGCCCCGCCGGGTCGATCCCGTTCTTGCGGGCCAGCCCGTCCAGGGTGGCGCTTCTGCGGTGTCCGGTGGTGAACAGATAGATCAGCTGAAGGCGCTGGAAAAGCTGTGTCTGCGTGACGATCTGGCTCTTGATCTTCCGCCAGGTCGCCGCATCGTAGATCGCCCACCCGGTGCCGCCGAACTGCCGCATCAGCACATTGCTGTGGGTGGCGCCGTAGAGGTCTTCGTTGGCGATCCGGCGTCCGTCGGCGCCGACGGTCAGACCTTCCAGGAATGCGCTGGGCGGGGCCAGGAAGCGCCATGCCGCGACATTGCCCATCTTGTTGGTCTTCCCGCCGGCGGCCAGGCCCAGCGCGATCCCGGCGCCGTCGTCGCCGGCGGTGCCCAGCGGCGAGATCTTCTCGAACTGCGGTGCGTGTGAGGTCACCCAGTCGCGGTTGTAGATGAACCCGCCCGCGGCCAGGATCACCGACGGTGCGTGTGCTTCGGCGTCCACAGCGCCTGTGGCCCAGACCCGTTCGACTTCGGCGGCGGCACCCTTGACCATCTGCGGCATCCAGGTGCCCAGCTTCGCGGTCGCCCTCGTCAGCGCCGCGTGCCGTGTGGCGTGCGGATGGGTCCGGTCCAGCACCCGGTACCGGACGCCGACGACCCGGCCGTCGTCCTTGATCAGCTCGTGCACCCGCGCCAGCGGAACCACGGTGACGCCCTTGGCTTTCGCCGATGCGCTGAGCCGCTCGAAGAGCACCTTGCCCGATTTCATGCCGCGTGCGAGGACACGGTGCCCGCGCGGGGCCGGCGCCGCGTACTCGACGTAGGGGTGGGCCTTCTCGTTGCCCGAGTAGTACAGGTAGAAGTCGTCGGTGGGGTAGGAGGTCTTGTACGACGACACCTTGCCGCCGCGGAACTCGACGCCCTGGTCCTTCAGCCACTCGATCAGGTGCGGGCTCTGCGCGCAGAACCGATCCAGCGTCTCGTCGCCGACCGCGTCACCGACTTCCTGCTTCAGGTAGGCGCGGAGGTTCTCGACGGTGTCGGGGTAGCCGCCGTCCCGCTGCTCCTGGGTGCCGCCGCCGGCGTAGATGATCCCGCCGGACAGCGCGGTCGCGCCGCCGCCGTAACCGCGATCGAGGACGAGGACCCGGGCGCCGCGGTCCGCGGCCTCGATCGCGGCGGCGGCGCCTGCCGCGCCGAAGCCGACCACGATGACGTCGTAATCGGAGCCCATGCCGATCAGGTCAGCTGGAACGCGCTCAGCGGGGCTTCCTCGGGGTACGCGGTGGGCCCGCCGATGTCGTAGGCGGCGTTGAGCGCACCGATGAACGCGGCGTCGTGCAGCGGCTCGGCCGGGATGTCGAGCGTGACGCCCTGCTTGTTCAGGTTGTCGACCAGCATGTCGATGGCCTTGTCGATGGTGAGGTCGTCGGAGCCGTCCATGTTCTTCTTCAGCTCGTCGAAGTCCGAGAACACCTCGGCCGACCAGTGCACCAGGAACCGCAGGTCGTCGGTGTGGTGGCGGGCGATCACGTCGTCGCCGTTCTTGAGCACCCACTGGTCGCGGTCGGCGGGATCTCCGGCGAACACGGTGTCGAACGCCAGACCGGCCGGCATCTGCTGTTCCAGCGGGCCGTTGGCCTCGCCGCGGTGCACCATCATCTCGTTCTGCACCACCACGCCACGGTTGTTGATCGGGGGGAGCACCCGCTTGGGCGCCTCCAGCGGTCCGTCCGGCCAGTAGGTGAAGCCGCTGCCCTCGTCGAGGGAGAACCAGGTGATCACCTGCGCCATCTTGATCAGGTAATCGTTGAACAGTCCGGACTTGCCCATCACGCTGCACAGCCAGGTCGGCGCGTTCTCGTGCCGCACACCCCGGAAGCTCGGCGAATCCAGATGTCCCGGATCACGATTCGCGCATGGACCGTTGATGTTGAACAGCATCAACTCCGGCTTGGCGTACTCCGCGCCCCAGTAGTCCTTGGCCTGGTTCAGGAACGTCTCGTTGTAGAAGCAGTCGTGCAGTTCGGGGTAGAGCACCGCACCGTAGTTGGCGAGATAGCCGCGGAACGTCGGGGTCAGGAACAGGTCCATCGACGGTTCGAAACCCTCGGGGAACATGCCGCTCATCGTCGCCATCAACTCGTCGGCCGACGCGAAGTGCTGCGCGATGATCAGCTTCCACGGGCCGCGGTCGTGCACCACGTCGAGCAGTCGCCGCTTCTGGTCGGCGGTGTAGACGTCGTCGATCTCGCGAGGCGGCGCCACGGGCCGCAGAACATCGGACAGTGCCTTGCGGCGTTCGTCGGTCAGCATCTTGGTTCTCCTTTACCTGGCACGTCTCATCGCGTTGCGGCGATGGTCGCAGCCGCGACGGCACCCCGACGGGGCGATGACCGTTGATCGGGACGAACTTTCGCGGCGACCGCCGCCGCGATACGCCCGACGAGCAGACGCATACTCGGGCGAGTCGCGGGCGTGTCGTGCGAGTTGGTGTCTGCTCGCGGGGAAAGTCAGAACGGCAGGGGGTAGGCGAATTTGGCGCGCAACAGCGCCCCGGTCTCGGCCATCGCCAGCCTGCCGCGCGCGGTGGTGTCCGAGCGCATCATGAATCCGTGGTAGATTCCGGGATAACGGGTCAGCGTCGTCTGCACACCGGCGTCGCGCAGGCGCGCGGCATACCGCTCGCCCCAGTCCCGGATCGGGTCGCAGCCTCCGGTCGCGACGATCGCCGGGGGCAGCCCGCGCAGATCCGCACAGTAGGCGGGCACCTGATACGGGTGATGCGGTGCCCCGCCGCCGCTGTCGGCGAGCTCGTGCATGTACAGGATGTCCTCGTGAGCGAGCATCGGCGCATCCGGCATGGACACGATCGATTCGGCGGCCATGTCACGGTCGAGTCCGGGATAGAGCAGCACCTGTGCGTACAGCCGCGGGCCGCCGCGGTCGCGGGCGGCGAGCGCGACGGCAGCGGCCAGGGAACCGCCCGCGCTGTCCCCGACGACCGCCAACCGCTCTGCGTCGAGACCGAGTTCGGAGGCGTTGCGCGACACCCACTCGGTGGCGACGTAGCAGTCGTCGAACTGCGCCGGCGGCGGGCACTCCGGGGCGAGGCGGTAGTCGACGGCGACCACCGCGGCACCACTGGCCGCCGCGAGTTCGCGCGCCATCGGTTCGAAGGAGTGGTTCGAGCCCATCACCAGACCGCCGCCGTGGAAATGCATCAACACCGGTGCCGGACCGTCGGCACGGGTGGGGCGGTAGATCCGGACCGGGATCGGACCGCCGGGACCGTCGACGGTGAAGTCGTCGACCGACGCCATCGGCGGCATGTTCTCGGGCAGCGGTGCGCTCTCCAGCCCGGCACGTACCGCGGCCAACCCGCGGGTGCGCATCGGCGGCAGCTCCCCGAACGACGCGGCCCGCGCGGCCGCGTCGGGATCCAGTGCGGGCGAGGACACGTGCGCGCCTGTCAATGCCTGGCCGGATCGAAACGTGGTTTGGTGCGCAGTCTCGGGGGTTCCTGGTTGCTGAGCACGCGGGCACGTTCGGTCATCGCGGAGCCGACGTACTCGGGCTGGGTCAGCAGATAGAACGCGTCGCCGTCGCCGGCGACCGCCTGCTCGAACACGACCTCGGCTGCCGCGACCGGATCCATTGCGGCAGCCTTGATGTCGAGCATCGCGGCACGCTGGGATTCGGCGGCGGCCTGCGCCGCGTTGTTCTGCTGGTCGACGCCGCCCGCCGATTCGAAGATGTTCGACACCACCGCACCGGGCAGCACCGCCTGCACGCGGATGTGATCGTGGCCGGCGTGGTCGACCTCGAGTCGCAGGCATTCGGTCAACGCCAGCACCGCATGCTTGGTGACGATGTACGGCGCCTGCAGCGGGACGACGGCCACCCCGCCGATCGACGACATGTTCCACACCCACGCCGGTGTGCCCGCGGCGATCATCCGCGGCAGGAACGCCCGGACGCCGTGGAAGACGCCGCCGACGTTGATGTCCATGATGCGGTTCCAGTTCGCCACCGGGGTGTCCCACAGATAGCCGAACTGTTCGATGCCGGCGTTGTTCACCAGCAGCCGCACCGGGCCCACGTCGCGGTAGACCCGCTCGGCGAGGGCCTCGACCGCATCGGAATCGCGGACGTCGCAGACCATGTCGAGCGCCTCGGTGCCGCCGTCGACGAGTTCGGCGCGCAGCCGCGCGGCCGCGGTGGCGTCGATGTCGGCGAGCACCACCGTCATTCCCAGCGTGGCGGCGTGGCGGGCCAGGCCGGCGCCGATACCCGAGCCCGCCCCGGTGATGACGGCGACGCCGCCTGCGAAGGTGTCGCGTGCGCTCACCGTGGTCAGGCGTTCGCCGCGTTCTTCGCGGCGTACTCGGCGAACGGAATCGAGTCCTCGGCGTCGAGGACCACGCTCATGGAGGTGAACACCAGACCGGACTCGCCGCGCCGGATACCGACGTCGACCACGCCGCTGGACACGTCGAACGGCACGTTGTTGGTCACCTGGTTGACGTACAGGTAGAAGCGCGCGGTGGTGACCTCACCCGAGACGCCGGTGCGGAAGATGTTGGTGGCGTGGTGGCGCAGCGGGTACGGGTTCTCGTTGCGGTGCTGGGTCAGCCACTCCAGGGTGGCCTTGCCGCCGTGCAGCTCGGCGGCCAGCAGCTCCTCGAACGGGCAGTTGCCCGAGTCCGACCTGCTCAGGTACTCCATCTCGTCGCCGATGCGGGTGGCGAGTTCGGCGAAGTGGCCCTGGTCGTAGTGGTACCAGAAACCGGCGATGAACTCCTGAACCTCGGACAGCGTGATCTCGTTGCTCATGACAGTGAGTCAACTGCGCCGGTGTGGGTTGGCACACACCGGCGTCCGATGAGTGGAACACCGGTCGCGGTGACGACCACGGACCCGTTCACGCCGACGCTTTCGGGGCCGGCAGCTGCAGCGCCTTCGTCTGCAGGTACTCCTCGAAGCCGTACCGGCCGAGTTCGCGCCCGATGCCCGACTTCTTGTACCCGCCGAACGGCGCGACCGGGTTGTACGGGCCGCCGTTGATGTCGAGCTGGCCGGTCTGCACGGCGCGGGCGAACGCGATCGCGGTGTCGTCGTCGGCGGCCCACACCGCGCCGGACAGGCCGTACGGGGTGGCATTGGCGATGCGCAGCGCGTCGTCGCTGTCGGTGAACGGGATGATCGCCAGCACCGGTCCGAACACCTCCTCCTGACCGAGTTCGGAGAGCGGGTCGACGTCGGCGAAGATCGTCGGGGCGACGAAATAGCCGGTGTCGCGGATCTTCTCGGCGCCACCGGTGAGCAGCCGGGCCCCGTCGCGTTGCGCGCGTTCGATGTAGCCGAGCACGGTCTCGAACTGCGAGCGCGAGGCCGACGGGCCGATCCGGGTGCCGGGATCCCAGGGGTCACCGACGGTGTAGCGCGCCGCGGCGGCGGCCGCGATGTCCAGCGCCTCGGCGTAGCGTGACTGCGGCACCAGCATGCGGGTCCACGCCATGCAGGTCTGGCCGCCGTTGAGGAACGCGTTGCCGACACCGACCTTGACCGCGGTGGCCAGATCGGCGCCGTCGAGGATCACGTTGGCCGACTTGCCGCCCAGTTCCAGGGCGACCTTCTTGACGGTTTTGCCGGCCAGTTCACCGACCCGGGCGCCGACGTCGGTGGAGCCGGTGAACGACACCAGGTCGACCTCGGGATGGGCGGCCATGTGCTCGCCGATCACCCGGCCCGGCCCGGTCACCAGGTTCACCGACCCCGGCGGCAGGCCGGCGGCCTGGATGGCCTCGACGAACTCGAACGTCGACAGCGGCGCCTCGTTGCTGGGCTTGAGTACCACCGGGCAGCCGGCCGCGATCGCGGGGATGACCTTGGCCACCACCTGATAGAGCGGGTAGTTCCACGGGGTGATCGCGGCGACCACGCCGTACGGCTCGCGGACGACCAGGGAATTGCCCACGCGCTCTTCGAATTCGAACTTCTCCAGCACGTCGGCGATGCCGCGGGCGACGGCCAGCGGCACCTGGGTCTGCACGCTCTGGGCGATCCGCACCGGTGCGCCCATCTCGCGGGTGATGGTCTCGGCGATATCGGGGAGCCGCTTCTGCATCGCGTCGATCACCC
This sequence comes from Mycolicibacterium parafortuitum, assembly GCF_002086815.1. Taxonomy (GTDB): domain Bacteria; phylum Actinomycetota; class Actinomycetes; order Mycobacteriales; family Mycobacteriaceae; genus Mycobacterium; species Mycobacterium parafortuitum. The sequence goes on along the minus strand of NZ_MVID01000006.1, from coordinate 9,184 downwards.
TGGCCAGTCGTTCCCGGCGCTCGGCGACCGAGACGAGCGGATCGAAGGCCCGGCGCGCCGCGGCGACCGCGGCGTCGACGTCGTCGGCGGTCCCGCTCGGAACTCCGCCGATTACCTCTTCGGTGGCCGGGTCGATCACCTCGACGGTGCCGGTCCCGTTCGGGGTGATCCACTGCCCGTCGATGAACAGTTCGGTGCGGTCATAGTTGTGCATGAGAGTCTGCTTTCGTCAGGGCAGGATGCTGGCGCGCACGTCGCGTTTGTCCTCGGCGGCCGCGAACGCGTCGTTGATGTCCTCCAGCCGGTACTGGGCGGCGGCGAGCCGGTCCAGCGGTAGTGAATGCTGGTGCTGGGCAAGGAAGGTCAGCGCCTGCGCCAGGACCGCCGGATCGTAGAGCGAGACACCGACCATCGTCTTGTTGGAGAACACGAACCGTGACGGGTCGAACTCGAAGGTCTTACCGATGTTGATGTTGCCGATCTCGACGTAGCGGCCGAACTGGCCGAGCATCTGTAGACCCTCGTCGATCGCCGACGGATGCCCGACAACCTCGACGACGACGTCGGCTCCGTGGCCGCCGGTCAGTTTGCGCACCGCCTTGGTGCGATCCTTCGGGGTGCCGACTTCGTTGATGTCGATGACGGCGTCGGCGCCGAACGCGGTCGCCAGCTCCAGCCGGTCGGGGATGCCGTCGACCGCGATCACCTGCGCGGCGCCGCGCGCCTTGGCGACGGCGATCGCGTAGAGGCCCAGCGCGCCGGCACCCTGGACCACCACGGTCTCACCGAGGCCCTGCTGGACGCGGTCGAGCCCGTACATCACCTGGGAGAGCGCACAGTTGGCGCCCGCGGCGATCGCATCGGACACGCTGTCGGGCACGGTGTAGACGACGGCACCGGCGGGCAACAGGAAGAAGTCGCCGTAGCCGCCGACGAAGTACGGCGGTTCGTCGGCGCGGCCCAGCATCGCCATCTTCAGGTTCAGGCACGCGTTGCGTCGCCCGGCCAGGCAGTTGCGGCAGGTGTGGCAGGCGAAGAAGTACGGAAACACCACCCGGGTGCCCTGCTGCAGCGGGGCACCGTTGGAGTCGGCGGACACTCCGTCGCCGAGCGCCTCGACCGACCCGACCATCTCGTGACCGAGCACCGTCGGCAGTTGCCCACCCAGACCTCGGGTGGCGAACGTGCCGTGCCAGGCGTGCAGGTCGGACCCGCAGATATTGGTGCGGGTGACCCGGATCAGGATCTCGCCGGGCCCCACCTCGGGCAGGGTGACGGTGTCGATCTGAAACGGTGTGCCGGGCGCGTCGAAACGCGCGATACGGCCTGTGTACACGGGTATTCCCTTCAGTGTTCGGTAGCCGGGGTGCGGAACTGCTCGCGCAGATCGCGTTTGAGGAGCTTTCCGCTGGGGTTCTTCGGCAGCGAGTCGACGAAGTACACCCGCTTGGGAACCTTGAATCCGGCGAGGTGCTCGCGGCAGTGGCGCAGTACGTCTTCTTCGGTGACGGCGTCGGTGTCGGCGGCGGTGTCAGTGACGGTGTCGCGCAGCACCACGGCCGCCGTGACCGCCTCCACCCACACCGGGTCGGGCAGCGCGAATACCGCTGCTTCCTGGATTGCGCTGTGGCGGTAGAGGACTTCCTCGACCTCGCGGCTCGCGACGTTCTCGCCACCGGTCTTGATCATGTCCTTCTTGCGGTCGACGACGTGCAGGAGTCCGTGCTCGTCGTAGAAGCCCAGATCACCGGAATGGAACCAGCCGCCGCGGAACGCCTCCGCCGTCTTGTCCGGGTCGTCGAGGTAGCCGAGCATCAGATGTGGGCTGCGGTGCGCGATCTCGCCGACCACCCCGGTGGGCACCGGCAGGTCGTCCTCGTCGAGGATCGCCGTCTCGACGTTGACGACCGGTCGCCCCGCCGCCCCGGCGTGGGCGTCCTGCTCGGCGGGTGCCAGCGCCGACGCCAGCGGAGCCATCTCGGTCTGGCCGTAGAAGTTCCACAGCCGCAGGTTCGGGAGCCGCTCACGCATCTCGAGCAGGATCTCGGTGGGCATCGGGGACGCCCCGTAGTAGCCCTTGCCGAGGCTGGACAGGTCGACGGTGTCGAACACCGGGCTGCGCAACAGGCTGATCCACACCGTCGGGGGCGCGAAGTAATTGGTCACCGAGTAGCGCTCGATGGTGCGCAGCACCAGCTCGGGTTCCGGGCGCGGCAGGATGATGCTGGTGGCGCCGAGATAGATGTCGGTGGCCAGGAAGTTGTCGAGCTGTGCGCAGTGATACAGCGGCAGGGAATGGATCTCGACGTCGTCACCGGACATCGACCCGGCGACTATCGTGCTGATGTACTGCCACATCAAGCTGCGGCTGGTGTGCATCACGCCCTTGGGCCGGGATTCGGTCCCGCTGGTGTACATCAGCCGCAGCAGTTGATCATCGGCGATGTCGGGCCGCGGGGCGGGGGAGTCGGTGTCCAGCCACGCGCCGAAGTCGTCCCAGCCGGCGGGCGCGGTGCGGCCCGGTGCGATCAGCGCCGCCTTCGCGGACAGCGGTCCCGCGGAGCGCATCGCCGCCTCGGCGGTCGGCGTCAGTTCGTCTTCGACGATGAACCCGGTGACCTTGCTGTGGCCCAGGATGTATGCGATCTCCTCGGCGGTCAGCATGAAGTTCACCGGCACCAGGACCACCCCCGCGCGTGCGGTCGCGAACGCCAGCACCGCGTACTGCCAGCAGTTGCGCGACAACAGCGCGATGCGGTGCCCCGGCTGAAAACCTTTGTCGGCCAATGCGGCGGCGGCGCGATCGACCATCCGGTCGAACTCGCCGAAGGTCAGCTCGACACCGTTGGCCTCGTCGATGATCGCGGTCTTGTCCGGCTGGCGCCGGGCGGACCGGCGGGGGATGTCCCCGACGCTGTGGCTGCGGGCGCGCGCGACGACAGCGGCGAGCTCTGCGGACTGCATGCCCGAAGGGTAGGGGCGGCCCGCGCCCGCGGTGCCGGTGTTCTCCCGCTCAGTAGACAGCGCGATGTCCGCCCCGGTGGTGCGCTGGCGATACTCGGTGCCATGACCGCTGTCACCGAAACGGCCTCCGGGCCGGGCTACGACCCCGCCGAACTGCGCGCCAACCTGATGCTGGCCGATGCGGGGGTGTTGCTCTGCGTGCTGGCACAGCTCACCGGCGACGCCGGTGTGCTCGAGCGGTTCGGGCGCAAGATCGAGTTCGTCGCCGATCCGCCCGAGCAGGTCGGTGTCACCGATCGGGAAACCCTCGCCGCGCTGGCCGAGGAGATCGTCGCCGCACTTGCCGCGCCGTCGCCCGACGCCGCCGAGAGGGCGGTGGACCGCGACTTCTTCGCGCAACTGCTGCGCTGGGGGCTCGGTTCGGAGGTCGACGACGAACAGGTCGACCTGCTGCTGGAGCAGGGCGGCTTCCGCCCGTCGCAGCCGACACTGCCGCGCACCGTGGAGATCCCGCAGACCACGTCGATGGCGATCATCGGTGCGGGTATCGCCGGGATCGCGGTCGCGCTGGCGGCCGCGGAAGCCGGTGTGACGTTCCAGATCTTCGACCGCAACGACGAGGTCGGCGGTACCTGGTTGACGACGACGTACCCGGGGATCGGGGTCGACACCCCGTCGGCGTACTACTCGCTGTCCCGTGAGGTGAACCCGGGCTGGACGAACTACTACCCGCAGGGCGCCGAATATCAGTCCTACCTCGTCGCGCTGGCCGACAAGCACCGGCTGCGCGACCACATCCGCTTCCGCACCGAGGTCGAGGCGCTGTGGTGGGACGAGGCGCGCAACCAGTGGGAGATCCACACCGTCGACGGCGGCGGCGTGCGCGAGGTCAGCCATGCCAGCGTCGTCGTCACCGCGGCCGGCTACCTGAACCGGCCGCGGTGGCCCGACGTCAAGGGCCGCGATACGTTCGCCGGGGTCAGTGTGCATTCCGCGCAATGGGATTCGTCGCTGGATCTGGCGGGCAAGAAGGTGGCGGTGATCGGCGCGGGCTGCACCGCGGTGCAGATCGTCGACGCCTGCGTCGACGAGGTCGAGCATCTGACGGTGTTCCAGCGCCAGCCGCACTGGGTGGCGCCGCGCAAACGGCTGACCGACGATGTCCCCGACCACCGCCGCTACCTGGGCACGCACCTGCCGTACTACGCGAAATGGCACCGGCTGAAGTCGTACTGGGGGACCGCCGACAACAACTACAAGGTCATCCTGCAGGATCCGGAGTGGGCGGCCGAGCACCTGTCGATCTCTCCGGCCAACGATGTGCTGCTGCAGTTGTGCCTGGGCTACATCGATCGGATGTTCGGCGCCGGAAGCGAACTGGCGAAGAAGGTGACGCCGGACTTCGCCCCGTACGGCAAGCGGATCATCCGTGATCCGGGCGGCTACTACGCGGCGCTGACCCGCGATCATGTCGACGTCGAGGCCGCCGAGCCGGCCGAGATCAACGCCCGCGGCATCGTGACCGCCGACGGACGCCAGATCGACCTCGACGTGATCATCTACGCCACCGGCTACCACCTCGACTTCCTGTCCACCGTGGACATCCGCGGCCGCGACGGCCGCAAGCTCGCCGACGAGTGGGGCGACAGCCCCCGCGCGTACCGCGGCGGCACCGTGCCGGGGTTCCCGAACCTGTTCATCACGTCGGCTCCGAACTACAGCCCGGGACACGGTGCGGGAGCGAACTTCTCGATGGAGGTACTGGCGCACTACATCATCGAGTGCCTGCAGCTGATGGCGCTGCGCGGTGCGACCACGATCGAGGTGACCCGCGAGGCCTTCGAGTCCTACGTGGACGGCATCGACGACGCGATGAGCCGCACCGTGTGGTGCCACACCCCGAACGCCCACACCTACTACCGGTCCGGCTCGGGCCGCGTCGTGGTGGCCACCCCGTTCCGGCTGGTCGACCTCTGGCAGCAGCACCGGGCACCGATAGAAGAGGACTTCGTACTGAGATGACCGGAGTACTGCGATGACCGAAAATGCAGCGATGACCGGAAAACTCAACGGCAGAACCGCACTGGTGACCGGCAGCAGCCGCGGGATCGGGCGGGCGATCGCCCAGCGGCTGGCCGCCGAGGGCGCGACCGTCGCGGTGACCGCGCGCGCATACGAGCCGTCGGAATCGGTGCGGGCCGGGGTCTCGGCGGCACTGCCCGGCACCATCGACGAGACGATCGCGCTGATCGAACAGGCCGGCGGGAAAGCCTTCGGGCTGGCCGCCGATCTGGAGAACGCCGAGCAGCGAGCCGCGCTCGTCGAGCAGGTCGTCGAACGCACCGGGCGGATCGACATCCTGGTCAACAACGCCGGATTCGCGGATTACTCGGTGGTGGCCGACATGTCGATGCAGACCTTCGACCGCACCGTCGAGCACTATCTGCGCACCCCGTTCGTGCTGACCCAGGCCGCGATCCCGCACATGCGGGCCCAGGGGCAGGGCTGGATCGTCAACATCGGATCGGTCACCGGGCTGGCGCCGGCGCGGCCCTACCGCGACTACAACAAGTCCTCGGGCGACGTGATCTACGCGTCGTGCAAGGCCGCGCTGCACCGCTTCACCCAGGGAGTGGCCGCCGAACTGCTCGACGCCGACATCGCGGTGAACGCGGTGGGGCCGTCCAGCGCGGTGCGCACCCCCGGGGCGTCGGCGCTGATCCCGGACACGTTCCCGACCGAACCGGTGGAGTACCTCGCCGAGACGGTGCTCGCGATGTGTCACCGCCCGGCGGCCGAGCGCACCGGTCTGGTCGCGTTCAGCCTGCACTACCCGTGGTCGCAGAAGCTTCCGGTGCACTCGCTCGACGGCACCACGGTGCTGCCGCCGCTGGAGCCGCCGGCCGCCGCCAACCCGAACATCCTGCCCGCCGGGATGTAGCAGCGGGGTCAGTCCAGGATCGGGGCCGCCAGCTCGCAGAAGCTGTGGCAGACCCGGTCCCGGATGATCACGTCGGTGGTCTCGGGATCGAACCAGCGGTCCACCACCGCCCAGTGGATCGGGTGCATCAAGTACGGGCCCATCAGCCCGGCCTCGTCGGTGAACTGCTGCTCGAACACGTGCGTCCAGCCGGTATCTCCGACCGGATCGAGCGCACGGCTGAGCTGCCACGCGGTGATCGTGCGGACATAGCGCGTCATCAGCCGCAGCTCGTCCTCGAATCGGCTCCCCGTCTCCGCGTCGGTGCCCGGAGTCACGCGCAACAGCAACGCCCGGTACACGCCGGACGGGCCGGGGTGGGCCTGCCGGGGCTCTCCCGGATACGCCGCGCCGTTGACCCGGGTGATCGCGTCGTCGCGCAGGGTCTCCTCGAAAGCGGCGGCGCCGCGGCGCCATTCGCCTTCATCGTGGAAGCGCAGGTGCACCAGGATGTCGCCGCCGTTGCGGGATCCGGACAGCGTCGGCGCCACCAGCCTGCGGTGCGCCCCGGTGCGGGCGGCCGCCGCGTCGACGTCGGCCAGCACGCGTTCGCGCGCGGACTCGTCGACGTCGAGCAGTCGCACGACGCTAAACATCGCAGAGCCCGTCGACGTCGCCCGCGGCCGCGGCCACGTTGCGCGTGCGGTCGCTGACCAGCGTGCCGACGCTGTCCCACCACTGGGCCAGCGCCGGATCGGGACGCCCCTGCCACGTCATCTGCCACCACGCCTGCGGGCTGGGCAGCACCCAGGTGATCGTCACGGTGTTGGGCTGATCCTCGAACCAGATCGGGGGACTGACGAGGACGTCGCGCAGCCGCATCCCGCGGGTGACCGCGCCCGGGGCGTACTCGGCCAGGTACCGGTCGACGAAACTGCGTGCACAACCGGGGCGGGTCACCACCCGGTCGACGACGTAAACCTCAGCCATGGCGCGAGGTTAGGGGCAGCGCGGCGGTGGCCGCGGCGGCGTTCCCGGACATCGGGAGACCGCCATTGACGCCGACCGCGGGACAGGACCAGCCTGGTGAGGTGACGCAGAATCCTCCCGATCCGTTCCAGCCGGTCTCACTGGGCCCGGTGACCCTGCGGAATCGGGTGATCAAGGCCGCCACCTCGGAGGGCCGCTCCCCGCAGGGCCTGGTCACCGACGACCTGATCGACTTCCACCGGACGTTCGCCGAGGGCGGCGTCGGGATGACCACGGTCGCCTACTGCTGCGTCTCGCCGCAGGGTGCCAGCGCCCCCGGGCAGATCGTGATGAACGAGGCCGCACTGCCGGGGCTGCGGCGGCTCACCGGCGCCGTCCACGACGCCGGTGCGGCGATCTCGGCGCAACTCGGCCACGCGGGAGTGGTGGCGCCGAAGAAGCTCACCGGCGTCACGGCGCTGGCGCCGAGCCGGTTCGTGAACCCGACGTCCTTCGCGTACTGCCGAGAGATCACCCGTGCGGAGATCAGCGCGGTGATCGACCAGTTCGCCGCCGCCGCGCAGATCGCCGTCGACGCCGGATTCGACGCGGTGGAACTGCATTTCGGCCATCTGTACCTGCCGAGCTCGTTCCTGAGCCCGCTGATCAACCGACGCAAGGACTCCTACGGCGGGTCCATCGACAACCGGTCCCGGCTGGTCCGCGAGATCGCCGAACGGGTGCGCACCACCGTCCGCGATCAGATCGCGGTCATCGCCAAGCTCGACATGGACGACGGTCTGCCCGGAAGCATCTGGATCGACGAGGCGCTGCGCACCGCGGCGCTGCTCGACGCCGACGGCAACCTCGACGCGCTGGAGCTGACCCAGGGGTCGTCGGTGTACAAGCCGATGTACCTGTTCCGCGGTGATGTCCCGGTCCGGGAGTTCGCGACCGTGATGCCGCCGGCGCTGCGACCCGCAGTGCGGCTGTTCGGCAAGCAGACCATGGGGGTGTATCCGTACCGGGACCTGTACATGCTCGACGCGGCACGGCAGTTCGTCCCGGTCATGCGCAACACCAAACTCGTGCTGCTGGGCGGGATCACCGACCGCAGCCACATCGACACCGGCCTGCGGGAGGGGTTCGACTTCGTCGCGATGGGCCGCGCACTGCTGCGCGAACCCGATCTGGTCAACAAGATCGCCGCCGATCCGCAGACCCGCAGCCGCTGCACGCACAACAACAAGTGCATGGTCACGGTGTTCGGCCGCACGCACTGCGTGCTCGACCCGGACCAGCGGTACGGCGCGGTTCAGCCGCTACCCGCACCGCCGCTACCCGCGCAGCAGCGCGGCCAGCTCCTCGGTTGAGCGGCGGCGCGCCTCGTGGCAGATGTCGAGCATCGGCATCGTCATGAAACCGTGTACGGCGCCGCCGAATTCGCATCGGGTCACCGCGACGCCGGCATCGGTGAGTGCCTGCGCGTAGGCGAACGCCTCATCGCGTAGCGGATCGTGGCCGGTGGTGACCATCACCGCCGGCGGCAGGCCGGCCAGCTCGGCGTGCAGCGGAACGGCATAGGGGTGCCGGCGGTCCGCGAGCTCAGGCACGTACTGGTCCCAGTACCAGCGCAGTGCGGGCTCCGGGTTGTAGAACCCCTGGCCGAACAGCCGGTAGGACTCGGTGTCGAAGTCCGCGGCGATCACCGGGTACAGCAGCAACTGGGCGCGCAGCGCCGGTCCGCCGCGGTCGCGTGCCATCAGTGCGGTGACCGCGGCGAGGTTACCGCCCGCACTGTCGCCGCCCACCGCGATGCGGCCGGCATCGATGCCGAGTTCGGCCGCGTTGTCGGCCACCCACCGGACGGCGGCGTACATGTCCTCGGCCGCGGTGGGCCAGCGGTCCTCGGGTGCGCGCCGGTAGTCTACCGAGACCACCACGGCGCCAAGCCGATTCGTCAGGTTGCGGCACAGCCCGTCGTGGCTTTCCAAGTCGCAGAACACGAACCCGCCACCGTGGGCGAACACCAGAGCGGGGACGGCCCCCTCACCCGCGGGCCGGTAGACCCGGACCCGGATCGACGTGCCGTCGACGGGCACCCGCAACTCCTGCACCGCCGCGACCGGTTCGGGCCGCGGCGCCGGAGTGAACCGGGACCGGATCGTCGCGCGCGCCTGCGCGCCCGTCATCGTGTGCACCGCGGGGAAGCCGCCGTCGAGCGCGTCGATCAGCCCGGCGATCTGGGGGTCGAGCGTCATGCGTACTGAAGGGCGTTCTCGCGGGCGGCGGCTTCCCCGCGGTGCACACGATGACGGGCGCGCAGGCGCG
>NZ_MVID01000059.1 GCF_002086815.1 Mycolicibacterium parafortuitum | reverse complement strand
CTAGGAGCCTGCTGAATTAATCCGGCGTGGTGGCGGGGTTTGCGGCTGGGTTCTCGAGATGATTAACGGGTGCAGGGACACTCTGATGATCAGCGTGAGCTGTTGGATGCCGAATCGGTGGCCGGGCATCTTCTGAAGCCCGACAGCATGTTTGCGTTCCTGGCTGCCCACCGCCGTGAGCTGTTCCCGGAGGCGATGTTCGCTGATCTGTTTCCCTCGGGGCGGGGGCGGCCGAGCGTGCCGGCCGAGGTGATGGCCTCGGTGATCACCCTGCAAGCGTTGCACGGGCTTTCCGATAACGAGACCGTGGACGCGGTCACCTTCGATCTGCGCTGGAAAGCCGCGTGCGGGCTGCCCGTGACCGCGGCGGCGTTTCACTCCACGACATTGACCTATTGGCGGCGCCGATTGGCGGCCTCACAGGCCCCGGACCGGATCTTTGAGGCGGTCAAAGCTGTCGTCGCGCAGACCGGGGTACTGGCCAAGAAAACACGGCGGGCGTTGGATTCCACCGTGCTCGATGATGCGGTGGCCACCCAGGACACCGTGACCCAGCTGATCGCGGCGATCCGCCGGGTGGGCCGCGACGTGCCCGGCGCCAGCACGGTGATCGCTGCCCGGTGCACCGCTCATGACTACACCGATCCGGGTAAGCCCGCGATCGCCTGGAACGACAAGACCGCTCGCGACCATCTGATCGATGCTCTGGTCGGCGATGCCCACCGGCTACTGGGATATCTGCCCGATCAGGATCTCGGGCCACGCGCCGCTGAGGCGGTGGCGTTGTTGGCGTTGGTCGCCGGCCAGGACGTCGAACCCGTCGACGGCTCGGATGGCACCGACGGGCACTGGCAGATCGCACAAAAGGTCGCCGGGGATCGGGTGATCTCGACCGTCGATCCCGACGCCCGTCATGCCCACAAGACCGTGGCACGGCGCCAAGACGGCTTCAAGGCCCATGTCGCGGTCGAACCTGATACCGGGATCATCACCGACTGCGTCCTGACCAAGGCCAGCGGTCCCGGCAACCACGAAGCCGTCATCGGACTGGCACTGCTCGCCGACGAACAGGCCCCGGTGCGGGTGCTCGGCGATTCGGCCTACGGCACCGGCGCAGCGCGGGCAACGCTGGCTGAACTCAAGCATGTCGCGGTGATCAAACCGCTGCCCCAACGCGCCGCGGTACCCGGGGGATTCACCAGCGATGATTTCACCATCGATTTCGAAGCCCGCACTGTCACCTGCCCGGCAGAACACACTGTCAGGATCACACCCAGTGGCGGTGCGAGGTTCGAGAAATACTGTCGCTCATGTCCTTTGGTGACTTCGTGTACCACCGCCGCACGTGGACGCAAACTCACCATCAGCGCACACGAACACCACCTCCGTGCAGCGCGGGCCATCGCCCGCACAGACGAGTGGCAGACCGAGTATCGCCAGCACCGGCCCATGGTGGAACGCTCGATCGCCTGGCTGACCCGAGGAAACCGCAAAGTCCGCTACCGCGGCGTCACCAAGAACAACCACTGGCTACATCACCGGGCCGCCGCACTGAATCTGCGCCGCCTAATCACCCTGGGCCTGACCCATAACGGCAACACCTGGGCCATCGCCTAAGGCAAACGATGCGGCCCACGCTCCACTGACACCGACCAACACCTCATTGCCGGGCATGATCATCGGCCTGACGCCACACCAGAAACCCACTAATTCAGCAGGCTCCTAG
>NZ_MVID01000058.1 GCF_002086815.1 Mycolicibacterium parafortuitum | reverse complement strand
CGCCAGGCCCCGCCGCCCCGGCAACCGCCCCGGCCGCGGCCGGCTCCGCCACTCCGTCAGCCACCTCCACCGCCACCCCCCCGTCGGCCACCGCCGACCGCGGGTCACCCCCGCAAGCCCCGGCGGGTCCGCCGGTGGTTCCGGATCGCGCTGGTGTGCCTGCTGGTTCTCGGCGCGGGTGGCATCGCGCTCGGCGTCTGGGTCGACTCGTCGCTCACGCGGATCCCCGCGCTGACCAACTACGCGGACCGCCCGCCGCAGGGCGCGGGAACCACCTGGCTGCTGGTCGGCTCCGACGGCCGGGAAGGGCTGACCCCGGAGCAGCAGGCCGAGCTGGCCACCGGCGGCGACCTGGGCGGCAGCCGCACCGACACGATCATGCTGGTACATCTGCCAGGACTGCTGTCGAGCACGACGGCAACGATGGTGTCGATCCCGCGCGACTCCTACGTATCGATCCCCGACTACGGCAACGACAAGATCAACGCCGCGTTCTCGGTGGGCGGTGCCGAACTGCTGGCCCGCACCGTCGAGCTCGCCACCGGCCTGCGCATCGACCACTACGCCGAGGTCGGCTTCGGCGGGTTCGCCGGAGTGGTCGACGCGGTCGGCGGGGTCACCGTATGCCCCGACGCCCCGATCGACGACCCGCTGGCCGGGATCAACCTGCCCGCCGGCTGCCAGGAACTCGACGGCCGCTCGGCGCTGGGCTACGTCCGGTCGCGGGCCACCCCACGCGCCGATCTGGACCGGATGGTGCATCAGCGGCAGTTCATGTCGGCGCTGGTCGACCGCGCCACCAGCCCGGCGGTGCTGCTCAACCCGCTGCGCTGGTACCCGATGGCCACCGCCGCGGCGGACACCCTGACCGTCGATGACGGCGCCCACATCTGGGACCTCGCCCGGCTGGGCTGGGCGATGCGGGGCGAGGTCACCAACATCACCGTCCCGATCGGTGAATTCACCAGCAACGGCGCGGGGTCGATCGTGGTCTGGGACACCGAGACCGCGGAACGGCTGTTCTCGGCGCTCGCCTCCGACGCACCGATCCCCCAGGACGTGCTGGACGCCGGAAACCCCTGATCAGCAAACTCTGTAGCCGGCATCACACTGGCCACCCTTACTAAGGTCAGGCTCAGCTCGGTTAGGCGCACCTTCAATGACAATGCCCGCTGACCTGCTATATCTTTGCGACATGACCACGCCAGCCACTCATGATGCACTCGACACCAAGTTCCACAGCCTGCTGAACGACCAGATCCGCAGCGAACTCGGCGCGTCGCAGCAGTACCTGGCGATCGCGGTGTACTTCGACGGTGCGGATCTGCCCCAGCTGGCCAAGCTCTTCTATCGGCAGTCCGTCGAGGAACGCAATCACGCGATGATGCTGGTGCGCTACCTGCTCGACCGTGACGTGACGACCGAGATCCCGGCCGTCGACCCGGTGCGCAACAGCTTCGAGACCCCCCGCGACGCGATCGCGCTGGCGCTCGACCTCGAGCGTTCGGTCACCGAGCAGATCAGCCGGCTCGCCGCGACCGCCCGCGACGAGGGCGACTACCTCGGCGAGCAGTTCATGCAGTGGTTCCTCAAGGAACAGGTCGAAGAGGTCGCGCTGATGACCACGCTGGTGCGCATCGCCGAGCGGGCCGGCTCGGATCTGTTCCATCTGGAGGACTTCGTCGCGCGCGAGGTGCCCGCCTCCTCCGGTGGCGATGCCTCGGCCCCCGCCGTCGCCGGCGGCGCCCTCTAGGAGCCTGCTGAATTAATCCGGCGTGGTGGCGGGGTTTGCGGCTGGGTTCTC
>NZ_MVID01000057.1 GCF_002086815.1 Mycolicibacterium parafortuitum | reverse complement strand
GGTCGATCATCACCAACAAGCGGCCGGCCGCGGCGTCGAGTTCCTCAGGGCCCAACCCCGACCCCACCTGCGCCAGGTGCGCGTCGGCGGCCGCGCGGGTCTCGGCGTCCACCCAGGACGGCAACCGGTGGTGGAATCTGGCGATGATCTCGACGTGCTCGTCGGAGAGCAGACCGCGAGCCTGGGCGTCGGCGGTGGCCTCCCACACCGGCGCCAGCGGTTGCCCGGTCATCGAGCGCCGCGGCCCCAACATTTCGGCGTGGGTGATCCGACGCCTCGCTTCCTTGCCGCTGACCCGCAACGCGGTCGTCAGCACTTTCTTCCACGACGCGTCCCCGAGCTGGTGTGGTTCGGTGTCGTCCATCAGCCGCGCCAGCACCTGATGCTCCAGCGCCGGGGCCGAACGCAGCACCGTGGTCAACTGGGCCAGCAGCTGAACCAAGTCCCGGTGGGGCAGTTCGTCGACCGCCTTGGCCAGGATGGCGATCTGCTCCTCGATCACCCCGACCGCCTCCGCCACCACATCCATACATCGAACACTAGTGCGGCTCTTCAGGTTTTCGTGGGGAGCGTGACCTGCAGTCCACCGAGGCAGAGGTAGATCATTGAGCTCAGTGTTTGGGCGGAGTGGTGTCCGTATCCGCGGGCGTTGATGAGGCGGATTTTGGCGTTGATGCCTTCGATGAGGGCGTTGGAGATGCCGAGTTCGATGGCGGCGAGGATGGGTTCGAAGTAGATCGTGAATCGTTTGCCGAGTGCGACGAACGCCGGGATCCGGGAGCGTTTGGCGGCGGTGATCCAGGCCTTGAGTAATCGGCGGGCTGTGCCGGGTTCGTGGTCATAGCGGTAGAGGTCTCGAACTTGTTCTTTGAGGGTCCAGGCCCGGCCGATACGGCGGTTGGTGCGGGCGATGTGATTGACCAGGGCGCGCTTGTCGTCGGTGAGTTTGTTCTCCCCGGTGCGGAGCGCCCAACGGGCTGCTTTCCAGTCCGCTGTGGCGTACCCGGGTAGGCGGATGGATTCGGCGTAGACGCGGTCGAGGGCCCGGTTGACCCATTGCATGATGTGGAATCCGTCGTAGCAGATGAGCGCGTGCGGGACTGCGGCGGTGGTGGCACCGGTATAGGCGCGCGAGACATCCATGCTGACTGCTTCGATCTGGGCGAGGGATGACTCAGGTTGGGCGGCATAGAAATTGGTTAAGGATTGTTCACTGCGTCCGGTCTCGATGTCGATGACGGTGCCCGTGTCGTGATCGCCGACGATGGTCAGGTAGTGGTGTGGGTGGCGGTAGCAGATCTCGTCGACGCCGATGCGGTAGAGGGTTTGCAGGCGACGTTGATCAAGGAGTTCGGTGACACCTCGGTTGATGATCGCGGTGACGGTTTCCCAGGCGCAGCGCATCAACGTGGACACCGAGGTCCGGTCGGTGCGTTGGGCCAGCCACAGCACGACGTCTTCGAAATCGCGGGTGTGGCGAGCACCGGGACGGGCCCACGGCAGCTCTTCGGTGATGACGCCGCAGTCCGGACAGTTGATCCGGCGGATGTCGTAGACCAGCCATAGCCGTGCGTGGGCCAGATCCAGGTGGCGCCAGCGCCGGCGGCGCCGGTCATAGACCGCTCGGAGGTGTTTGCCGCAGGGGCAGTGCAGCAAGCGGGCTCGTGGCCGTAGGTGCACCTCGATCTGGCCATCGCCGATGACGACATCTGTCACCGTGGCCCCGGGAATCTGCAGCAAGCGGTTAAATGCAGTACTGACGCGCACGCGGATCGTTTCCTTGTGGTTGAGGTTGGTGTGGTAACCCCGAAACCTAGAGGAACACCGCGTGCGCGTCCTTCACTTCACCCGGTCACTACCGAAATCGTTGAGCCTCACCCAAAACACCCTCTGAGCAGGCAAAA
>NZ_MVID01000056.1 GCF_002086815.1 Mycolicibacterium parafortuitum | reverse complement strand
GATGCTCGCAACCACTATCCACGAATCAAACACCACACCCCACCACCAAAGCAGGGCAACAACACGCCATCCCAACACCCGCCCACAAAGAGCGAGCCAGGGAACAACGGGCCTGTTGTCTCAAAGCCCAATAGTGTGTTCAGCAGTTCCATCGAAACAGTGTTTCCCACACCGCTTCTCAACGTTTGTTGTGCACCAGACCCCCACCCACTACAGGTGAAAAGGCCATCCAACGAATCGATCAGATCACCGAACCCCCACACGATGTGGGCGGGCCTGATTCTCGTGGTGCTCCTTAGAAAGGAGGTGATCCAGCCGCACCTTCCGGTACGGCTACCTTGTTACGACTTCGTCCCAATCGCCGATCCCACCTTCGACGGCTCCCTCCCACAAGGGGTTAGGCCACCGGCTTCGGGTGTTACCGACTTTCATGACGTGACGGGCGGTGTGTACAAGGCCCGGGAACGTATTCACCGCAGCGTTGCTGATCTGCGATTACTAGCGACTCCGACTTCACGGGGTCGAGTTGCAGACCCCGATCCGAACTGAGACCGGCTTTGAAAGGATTCGCTCCACCTCACGGCATCGCAGCCCTTTGTACCGGCCATTGTAGCATGTGTGAAGCCCTGGACATAAGGGGCATGATGACTTGACGTCATCCCCACCTTCCTCCGAGTTGACCCCGGCAGTCTCTCACGAGTCCCCACCATTACGTGCTGGCAACATGAGACAAGGGTTGCGCTCGTTGCGGGACTTAACCCAACATCTCACGACACGAGCTGACGACAGCCATGCACCACCTGCACACAGGCCACAAGGGAACCGACATCTCTGCCGGCGTCCTGTGCATGTCAAACCCAGGTAAGGTTCTTCGCGTTGCATCGAATTAATCCACATGCTCCGCCGCTTGTGCGGGCCCCCGTCAATTTCTTTGAGTTTTAGCCTTGCGGCCGTACTCCCCAGGCGGGGTACTTAATGCGTTAGCTACGGCACGGATCCCAAGGAAGGAAACCCACACCTAGTACCCACCGTTTACGGCGTGGACTACCAGGGTATCTAATCCTGTTCGCTCCCCACGCTTTCGCTCCTCAGCGTCAGTTACTGCCCAGAGACCCGCCTTCGCCACCGGTGTTCCTCCTGATATCTGCGCATTCCACCGCTACACCAGGAATTCCAGTCTCCCCTGCAGTACTCTAGTCTGCCCGTATCGCCCGCACGCCCACAGTTAAGCTGTGAGTTTTCACGAACAACGCGACAAACCACCTACGAGCTCTTTACGCCCAGTAATTCCGGACAACGCTCGGACCCTACGTATTACCGCGGCTGCTGGCACGTAGTTGGCCGGTCCTTCTTCTCCAGGTACCGTCACTTGCGCTTCGTCCCTGGCGAAAGAGGTTTACAACCCGAAGGCCGTCATCCCTCACGCGGCGTCGCTGCATCAGGCTTGCGCCCATTGTGCAATATTCCCCACTGCTGCCTCCCGTAGGAGTCTGGGCCGTATCTCAGTCCCAGTGTGGCCGGTCACCCTCTCAGGCCGGCTACCCGTCGTCGCCTTGGTAGGCCATTACCCCACCAACAAGCTGATAGGCCGCGGGCCCATCCCACACCGCAAAAGCTTTCCACCACCAGCCAGGAAGCCAATGATCATATTCGGTATTAGACCCAGTTTCCCAGGCTTATCCCAAAGTGCAGGGCAGATCACCCACGTGTTACTCACCCGTTCGCCACTCGAGTACCCCGAAGGGCCTTTCCGTTCGACTTGCATGTGTTAAGCACGCCGCCAGCGTTCGTCCTGAGCCAGAATCAAACTCTCCAAACAAAAACAACCCATCCAAAGACAGGTGAATTCACAATCAGAGAAATCCGATCATCAAACAAGACACCAAAAACTGGCATCAAAAAACAACCCACCCCTAAACGGGAAAAAGAGGCGGATCAAAAAA
>NZ_MVID01000055.1 GCF_002086815.1 Mycolicibacterium parafortuitum | reverse complement strand
TGTAATGCAAATTTCTGATTGATCCCAGCCTTTCGGGGTTGGGTGACTCATTTTTTGGTTTTGTGTTGTAAGTGTTTAAGGGCGCATGGTGGATGCCTTGGCACTAGGAGCCGATGAAGGACGTGGGAGGCTGCGATATGCCTCGGGGAGCTGCCAACCGAGCGTTGATCCGAGGATGTCCGAATGGGGAAACCCGGCACGAGTGATGTCGTGTCACCAGGCGCTGAATATATAGGCGTCTGGGGGGAACGCGGGGAAGTGAAACATCTCAGTACCCGTAGGAAGAGAAAACAACAGTGATTCCGTGAGTAGTGGCGAGCGAAAGCGGAGGATGGCTAAACCGTGTGCATGTGATACCCGGCGGGGGTTGTGTGTGCGGTGTTGTGGGGCGTTCCTTCTTCTCTCCGCCGAGAGAAGCGAGAGTGATAAACCGTTGGGTTAGTTGAAGTGGCCTGGGATGGCCTGCCGTAGTGGGTGAGAGCCCCGTAGATGAAAACTCAATGGCTTTCGTGGAATGTTTTCCCCGAGTAGCAGCGGGCCCGTGGAATCTGCTGTGAATCTGCCGGGACCACCCGGTAAGCCTGAATACTTCCTAGTGACCGATAGCGGATTAGTACCGTGAGGGAATGGTGAAAAGTACCCCGGGAGGGGAGTGAAATAGTACCTGAAACCGTGCGCTTACAATCCGTCAGAGCCCTCCTTCGTGGTGGGGTGATGGCGTGCCTTTTGAAGAATGAGCCTGCGAGTCAGGGACATGTCGCGAGGTTAACCCGGGTGGGGTAGCCGTAGCGAAAGCGAGTCTGAATA
Source organism: Mycolicibacterium parafortuitum (assembly GCF_002086815.1). Classification (GTDB taxonomy): domain Bacteria; phylum Actinomycetota; class Actinomycetes; order Mycobacteriales; family Mycobacteriaceae; genus Mycobacterium; species Mycobacterium parafortuitum. The sequence goes on along the minus strand of NZ_MVID01000055.1, from coordinate 2,617 downwards.
GGGCGTATCCACACAAGAGTGTGTGGTGTAGTGGTGTGTTCTGGACCCGAAGCGGAGTGATCTACCCATGGCCAGGGTGAAGCGCGGGTAAGACCGCGTGGAGGCCCGAACCCACTTAGGTTGAAGACTGAGGGGATGAGTTGTGGGTAGGGGTGAAAGGCCAATCAAACTCCGTGATAGCTGGTTCTCCCCGAAATGCATTTAGGTGCAGCGTCGCAGTGTTCGTGTTGGAGGTAGAGCTACTGGATGGCCGATGGGCCCCACAGGGTTACTGACGTCAGCCAAACTCCGAATGCCGACACGGTGTAATGCGGCAGTGAGACGGCGGGGGATAAGCTCCGTGCGTCGAGAGGGAAACAGCCCAGATCGCCGGCTAAGGCCCCTAAGCGTGTGCTAAGTGGAAAAGGATGTGCAGTCGCGAAGACAACCAGGAGGTTGGCTTAGAAGCAGCCACCCTTGAAAGAGTGCGTAATAGCTCACTGGTCAAGTGATTGTGCGCCGATAATGTAGCGGGGCTCAAGCACACCGCCGAAGCCGCGGCAGCATACCTTGTGTGTGCTGGGTAGGGGAGCGTCCTGCATCCGGTGAAGCAGCCGAGTAATCGAGTTGTGGAGGGTGTGGGAGTGAGAATGCAGGCATGAGTAGCGATAAGGCAAGTGAGAACCTTGCCCGCCGGAAGACCAAGGGTTCCTGGGCCAGGCCAGTCCGCCCAGGGTGAGTCGGGACCTAAGGCGAGGCCGACAGGCGTAGTCGATGGACAACGGGTTGATATTCCCGTACCCGTGTGTGAGCGTCCCTGATGAATCCATCTTGCTAACCGCCCAAATGGTGGCCCATCCAATCCTTCGGGAGCGGAGGGTTACCGGCTGCGCGGGACCCAGGTGGGTAGTAGTCAAGCGATGGGGTGACGCAGGAAGGTAGCCGTACCGGTCAGTGGTAATACCGGGGTAAACCTGTAGGGAGTCAGATAGGCAAATCCGTCTGGCAGATATCCTGAGAGGTGATGCATAGCCGATTGAGGCGAATTCGGTGATCCTATGCTGTCGAGAAAAGCCTCTAGCGAGCGCACACACGGCCCGTACCCCAAACCAACACAGGTGGTCAGGTAGAGAATACCGAGGCGTACGAGTGAACTATGGTTAAGGAACTCGGCAAAATGCCCCCGTAACTTCGGGAGAAGGGGGACCCACATACCGTCATGGCACTTGCTGCCGGCAGCGGGAGTGGGTGGCACAAACCAGTGAGAAGCGACTGTTTACTAAAAACACAGGTCCGTGCGAAGTCGCAAGACGATGTATACGGACTGACGCCTGCCCGGTGCTGGAAGGTTAAGAGGACCCGTTAACCCTTCGGGGTGAAGCGGAGAATTTAAGCCCCAGTAAACGGCGGTGGTAACTATAACCATCCTAAGGTAGCGAAATTCCTTGTCGGGTAAGTTCCGACCTGCACGAATGGCGTAACGACTTCTCAACTGTCTCAACCATAGACTCGGCGAAATTGCATTACGAGTAAAGATGCTCGTTACGCGCGGCAGGACGAAAAGACCCCGGGACCTTCACTACAACTTGGTATTGGTGCTCGATACGGTTTGTGTAGGATAGGTGGGAGACTGTGAAGCTGAAACGCCAGTTTTGGTGGAGTCGTTGTTGAAATACCACTCTGATCGTATTGGGCCTCTAACCTCGGACCGTCTATCCGGTCCAGGGACAGTGCCTGGTGGGTAGTTTAACTGGGGCGGTTGCCTCCTAAAATGTAACGGAGGCGCCCAAAGGTTCCCTCAACCTGGACGGCAATCAGGTGTTGAGTGTAAGTGCACAAGGGAGCTTGACTGCGAGACGGACATGTCAAGCAGGGACGAAAGTCGGGACTAGTGATCCGGCACCTCTGAGTGGAAGGGGTGTCGCTCAACGGATAAAAGGTACCCCGGGGATAACAGGCTGATCTTCCCCAAGAGTCCATATCGACGGGATGGTTTGGCACCTCGATGTCGGCTCGTCGCATCCTGGGGCTGGAGCAGGTCCCAAGGGTTGGGCTGTTCGCCCATTAAAGCGGCACGCGAGCTGGGTTTAGAACGTCGTGAGACAGTTCGGTCTCTATCCGCCGCGCGCGTCAGAAGCTTGAGGAAATCTGTCCCTAGTACGAGAGGACCGGGACGGACGAACCTCTGGTCCACCAGTTGTTCCACCAGGAGCATTGCTGGATAGCCACGTTCGGACAGGATAACCGCTGAAAGCATCTAAGCGGGAAACCCCCTCCAAGACCAGGCTTCTCACCCATTAAGTGGGATAAGGCCCCCCGCAGACCACGGGATCGATAGACCAGACCTAGAAGACCAGCAATGGTCGCAGGGAACTGGCACTAACCGGCCGAAAACTTACAACAAACACAACAAAACCTCGCAACCACAATCCACAGTCACACGACTGCACCCCACCACCAAAAAACAGGGGCTATAAACTTCCCCCAACCATGGGGGTCACTGAAAAGTGAATAGAGTTACGGCGGCCATAGCGGCAGGGAAACGCCCGGTCCCATCCCGAACCCGGAAGCTAAGCCTACCAGCGCCGATGATACTGCCCACACGGGTGGAAAAGTAGGACACCGCCGAACACAAATT
>NZ_MVID01000054.1 GCF_002086815.1 Mycolicibacterium parafortuitum | reverse complement strand
CACTGCTCGCCGAGACCGACGGTCAGATCCTGACCACCCTTCCCGGTGTCGCCTCGTCGAGGAAGGCTCAGCGGCGAACGGTGACGGCCACGATAGCTATGCCGCACGACGGCGCAACCTAGCTTGCCGCCCGCTCGCCCTGGGCCGCCATCACGGCGCACACGAAAGCCTGCCGACCACGGCGACTAATCAGCCTGCCGGAACACGACGGCCCCGCCGACCTACGAAACAGACTCTTCATCGCGTCAAAAGCCGAGCGCAACACCTCGGCAGATCATCCACGCCCGACGTCAACCTTGACTCACAGCGCGAAAGCTAGGCCCGCGCTGCGTGCTCTCCCGCCCGCCGCGCTGCGTGCTCTCCCGCCCGCCGCCCGAAGAACGACCCTTCGCCGAGCTGCGTGCCGCTCGCATATCCCTTGCCGTCCTGGGCGATGTTGCACGCGCACGCCCCCGCGGCGTACAGGCCCGGGACCGCGCTGCGGTCCTCGCGCAGCACCTCGCCGTCGATCGACACGGTCAGGCCGCCCATGGTGAACCCGGAGTACATTGCGCGCCCGAGCGACAGGTCGAACACCGCCCACGGGCCTTTATCCTGCGGCGCAAGGTATTCCGGCTGCTTGTGGAAATCGGGGTCCTCGCCGGCGGCGGCGTTGGCGTTGTAGCGCTCCAGTGTCGCGGCGACCCGGCCCGCCGGGATGCCGAGTTCCTTCTCCAGTTCTGCGATGGTCTCGTAGCCGTCGAGGAATTTGATCAGTGGCATCTCGGGCATCTGCATGTGGTCCTCGTCGACGATCAGGTAGGCCGTCTGATCGGGTTGTTCGAGCACGAACGCCGAGGTGCGCGAATGGTAGGAGTCCTCGGCGACGAACCGCTCGCCGTCCTTGTTCACGATGACGCCGGTCAGCAGGATCTCCGGCGGATACGCGGCCGCGGTGATGAACAGCTGGTCGAGGTTGTCGGTGGCGCCGCCGGCGGACACGCCGAGCTTGATGCCGAGACCGTCGTCGTTGGGGTTGCCGAGGATGTACGGCGCGACGGTGCCGTGGTGTTTGGTCTTGCGTTCCTGTCCGAGCGCGGGCGTGTACTCGGCGACCATTTCGGGGTTCATCGCGAACCCGCCCGCGGCGATGATCACCGACTTCGCCTTGATGTCACCGGTTTCGGCGAAGTGCTTCCAGCGCACCCCGACGACGGCGCCGTCGGCGTCGGTGATCAGCGCCGTCGCGCCCGTCTCGTAGCGGATCTGCACGCCGAGTTCGTCGGCGCGTTTGACCAGTAGGTCGATCACCATCGCCGCACCGCCGAGTTCGCCGGGCACCGGCACGGAATGGCCGCGCGGCGCCGGCTTGGCCTGTTCGCAGAACGGCCACACCTTCTCGTTGCCGGTGTAGGACAGCCCCTCGGTGCCCGGCGGGACGACGACCTTGCCCGGGTAGTAGCTGCGTTCGAACTGAAAGCCCAGTGCCTCAAGCCAATTGAAGTGCTCGACGCTGCCCTCGCAGTACGCCCGGATCTTCTCGTGCTCGGGGTTGCGCGACTGTGTGACCAGGTACTTGTACATCTCCTCGGGCGAATCGTCGTGGCCGGTGGCCTGCTGCACCGCGGTGCCGCCGCCGAGATAGAAGTGCCCGCCGGCCATCGCGGTGGTGCCACCCGCGGCGGCGGCCTTCTCCAGCACCAGCACCCGCGCGCCGGCGGCGGCCGCGCTGACCGCCGCGCTGCCGCCGGCGATACCGAACCCGATGACCAGGACGTCGGTCTCGTCGGACCAGGTCTCGACGTCGTCGACGCTCACCGTGTCCGGGATGTGCTGCAAGGTCACTTCTGCTCCTGTTTGATGTGGTCGAAAAATGCGTGGATCTCTGGTGGCAGGTACGCGTATTCGAGGTACGGCACGCCGGCGTGGTCGGCCGACACGTACGCGAACCGCATGCCGCCGGGCATCGTGCCCGCCATCACCGTCGGGTTACCGTCCCGTCCGGCGGCGGCGACGGCGGCCTCGAAACCGTCGACGTCCGGGAATGCCAGGCACACGTGGTGCAGACCGGGGCCCGCGCGGTCGAGGAACTCGGTGTAGATGCTGGGGCCGCTGACCGGGGCGATGAGTTCGAGCTGTGTGTCGCCGGCGTAGCTCAGCGAGATGTCGGCGACGAAGTCGGCCGGTGCGCCGCGATAGGTGCACCCGTCCGGGCCGAAGTGGACGCCGGGCATCCGCACCCATTTCCTGGCGCCCGTCAACGCCGACAGCGCGGCTTCGGTCGCGTCGAGGTCGCGCGTCACCCACGCGATCTGGACAGGTGTCTGGTTATGCATCGCTGACGAGAATATCGCCACCGGGCCCGACAAGCTAGAACGTGTTCTAGTTCAGCTATCGGGTCAGCATCTCGGTCAGCAGTGCGACCTGGGCGTCGAACACCTGCGCGGTGTCGGTGAACGTGTCGGGGCCGTACTGGCCGAACACCTCCAGGCTGATCGCGCCGATCAGCGCGGCCCACAGCGTCAGGCATTTCGCGAGCGTCGCATCGTCGGCGTCGACGTCGAACTCGGCCCGCAGACCGTCGAGGTCCGCCGAGAGTGGTTGTGGCGCTAGGCCTTTCCCCAGCGGGATGTCACCTGCGGCGACGCCGTCGGCGACGACGGCGAACAGCGCGGCCACCACCCGGGTGCCGGGGAGGACCGTGCGTTCGCGCGGTGCGTGGTAGCCGGGCACCGGGCTGCCGTACAGCAGCGCCCAGCCGGCCGGCTGCCGCACCGCCCACGACCGCGCGGCGCGGGCCATCGCGCCCAGTTGCGCCCGCCAGTCCCCTGTCGCCCCGGCCCGGGCGGCCTCGACCGCGTCGGCCAGTTCGGTATAGGCGTCGACGAGCAGCAGGGTCAGCAGGTCGTCGCGACTGGCCACGTAGCGGTAGACCGCCGAGGACACCACGCCGAGTTCGCGCGCGATCGCGCGCAACGACAAGCCGGCGGCTCCGGTGGTGACGAGATGGCGGCGGCCGATCTCGACGATCTCGCGTTCGATGCGTTCCCGCGTCTCCTGTCGCTTGCCCATCGGCCGAGTGTGACACAAAGCGAGATCACTGCTCTTGTTTTCCGCGCCCGGCGGTGGCACGCTGGATTCAGAGAGCAGTGCTCTCGTTTGTCGACGGACGGAGGATCTACCGTGACCGAGCGCTACGACGTCCCGAGTGCGGGGGCACGCGTGTTCAACAGCGCGCTGCGGCGCCTCGCCGAACTGGGCATCAGCATCCAGGGCACCACCGCGGTGCGGGTCCGGGGCCGCACCTCGGGGCAACCGCGCTCGGTGGTGGTGAACCTGTTGACCCTCGACGGACACCGCTACCTGGTGTCACCCCGCGGGAACACACAGTGGGCACGCAACGCGCGGGCGGCCGGCGAGGTCGAGATCGGCGCCCGGCGGCGGGCACGGACCCATCGCGTCGTCGAACTGCCCGACGAGGCGAAGCCGGACGTGCTCAAACCGTATCTGGACCGGTGGTTCTGGCAGGTGAAGGGCCACATCGGCGGGCTGACGCCGCGGTCGGGCCGCGATGAGATGCGCGCGGTGGCGCCGACGATCCCGGTCTTCGAGGTGCTCGGCTGACCGGGGACGCTAGGAGCCTGCTGAATTAATCCGGCGTGGTGGCGGGGTTTGCGGCTGGGTTCTC
>NZ_MVID01000053.1 GCF_002086815.1 Mycolicibacterium parafortuitum | reverse complement strand
GGTAGACCGGCCGGATCACAGAAACCTGAGGGTGCATGAAACCCGGGACGGTTCAATGACCCTCAATCACTCGGCTACGACACGCCGGCACCGCTGATCAGGTCCGACTCGTACACCACTCTGCTGGACGCAACCTTCGGTGGCGTCCACTGCGCCGTCCCATGGATGAATCAACACGGTCAGACTCCGTACTTCGTTGTTGGATGCTTCTGCAGCAATCGCTGTGCGATGTGGACGTCAGGTCCCAGACCACGCAAATGAGAGGTCAGATCTTCGGCGGCAGCGCAGAGTTGATCGTCGGCGCCGGCGCGGGCGGCTTGGTCGAGGTTGGACTTCTCAACCATGACGGGTCTCCGACGCGGTGCCCACTCCCGGTTCGAAAACCGCCAGCGAAAAACGGGCTTGTCGACTGTGGGGATTGGTGTAGGCGTGGTTGACGTCGCCGGGAAAAGCAAGGGCATCACCGGTTTCGAGAACGACCACCTGGTCGTCGACCTCGACGGTGATCGTACCCACGAGAACGTGTACCAGCTCTTTGGTGCCGACGACGTGAGACTCACTGGTGTGTCGATCCCCGGGCCCCAACGACCAGTCCCACAACTCCAGGACATCCGGGGGAGTGGTTCCTGCCACCAGTACGCCACGACCGCCTTTGGCGCCGGTCCACAGTTTCGCACCCGCACCACTGCGGGTGACCGTGACGGACTTGGGTTCCGGCGGTTCCACCAACGAGGGCAGCCCCACCCCGAGCGCATCACTGAGCCGAAGCAATGTCCCCACACTGGGATTGACCGCTCCCTGCTCGACATTGACCACCATGCGGCGGCTCACCGACCCAGCGTCGGCAAGTTGGTCCAACGTCCAGCCACGCCCCTTGCGCTCGTGCTTGACCCGTGCGCCGATCGCCGCCGCAAGCTTCGCGGCCTCTTGATCCATGCAGGGCTTGATAGTGCACTATGAGTGCATTGAGCTATTCGGAGATCGAGGGTCAGCTCAATCCGATACGGATGTTCTTGACCTGTTGGAATCCCTGCAGACCCTCCAGCCCGCCGGTACGGCCGGCGCCGCTGTGCTTGTAGCCACCGTAGGGACCCTGCGGGGAGATCCGGCTGCCCTGGTTGATCCACACCGAACCCGACTCCAGTTGCCTGGCTACCGTATGGGCCCGGTTCAGGTCTCGCGTGTGCACAAACGCGTTCAGGCCGTATCGGGTGTCGTTGGCGATCCGCACGGCCTCGGCCTCGTCGCTGAATCTGATCAGCGAAACCACCGGGCCGAAGGTCTCGGTCTGCGCGAGCGTCGAACCGTTGTCGACATTACCGAGCACGGTCGGTTCGATGTAGTAGCCCCTCGCCAGTGCGCCGTCGGTGATTCGATATCCGCCGGTGAGCAGCTCGCCTGCCCCCTCGTCGACGGCCCGGTCAACCACCGAGAGAATCCGCTTGAGCGCGGTGTCGGAGATGACCGGGCCAAAGCCGGTAGTCGGCTCCAGTGGATCGCCGATCCGCGCCGCGCCGATGACGCTGAGGAACCGCTCGACGAAAGCGTCGTAGACGTTGTCCTGCACCAGGATTCGGCTGGCGCACGCACAGCTTTGTCCCGATTGCATGAGTGGTCCCTGATGGGCCGAACGTACTGCAGCGGCGTCGAGGTCGGCATCGGCGAAGATGAGGTTGGCCGATTTTCCACCGAGTTCGGTCACTACCGGGGTCAGATTGTCGGCCGCAGCCTTGAGCACCGCGCGGGCAGTCTGGTCCCCGCCGGTGAAATGGATCTTGCCGATTCCGGGGTGGCGCACCAGCGCGTCCCCACCGTCTGCCGCGGCCGGCAGCACGTTCACCAACCCTGGCGGTAGCCCCGCTTCGATGCAGAGCTCACCCAAACGCAATGCCGCCAATGGCGCCACCTCGGACGGCTTGAACACCACGGCGTTCCCAGCCGCCAGCGCCGGCGCAAGGCAGGATGCGGCCACCACCAGAGAACCGTTCCACGGGGCGATGACGCCCACCACCCCGTACGGTTCACGTTCGATGAAGTTCAGATCGGGGCTACCGCTAACCGGCGTGCTCAACCCGTGCGGTTTATCGACGTATCCGGCAAAGTGTCGGAGGAATTGCTCGACCATGATGGCGTTACCGGCATACGAAATCGGCACCCCATAGTCATGGGTGTTGAGCTCGGCGAGCTCGCCGAGGTGCTCGTGCACCACGTCGGCGAGGTCGATCAGCGCATCGCGCCGTTGGTCCACCGTCAACGCCGCCCAATGACGCTGCGCGTCCCTGCCGGCCGAGACCGCGAGATCCATCTCTGGTGCCCCGGCCAACGCCACGGTGGCGTTGCGCTCACCTGTGCCCGGGTAGATGTGTGAGTGTCGGTCGACCGATGTCGACGTGATCCGGTCCGGCCCGACCAGCAACCCGACGACGCTGTCGGAGAGCATCGCGGTCACGAATTGCCTTTCGACTCGTCGGCCCATTCCTCGGTCACCCGTTGCTTCTGCTCACCGATAACCTGGTTCAGGTGCGATCCCTTGGGCCAGCCGTAGTGCGCCGCGAAATGCAAAGCCAGCTCGTCCATTTCATCGAACGAGAGGTCTCTGCTCTTCAAGGCGGCATAGACATGACTGAGGATCGGATAGGGTGCGTCTTGAAAGGCAACGCACGCAACCGTGATCAGCCGTCGCTCCTTCATTCCCAAACCGGGCCGCAGCCACATCTCCCCGAACACGAAGTTGAGAATTCCGGCGCCCTGAAAGGGATTATCCCGCGTCGGGGCGAACGGTAGGCAGTTCACGTCCTTGAACGACTGCTCGCCCACCGCGAGACGCGCTTCGGGGTCACTCGGGGTGCTCAGCGGTAACAAGGGTTCCGGCGGGGGCACTGGTATACCCCGGTCTCGGTGTATGCGTTCCCACTGCTCATCGACGATCTGGTTGAACCGCGACGCTTTCGGCCACCCGCCGTACACTGCGAAATGCAGTACCGTCTCCTGCATTTCGACGATGCTGACGTCGCCGCTGTTGAGTGCGGCATACACGTGGTCGCGCAGCGGCCGCTCGGCATCGGCGGCAGCCGCACACGGCAGAGTGATGAAACGGCGTTCCCGGCGCGTCAGGCCGGACCGCTGCCATACCTCGGCGAAGACGAAGTCCAGCAGATGCGTGGTCGCCGGCGTCGAGTCCTGAGGTGCGGGGATCGTCATGATGTCGGCGTACGCGCGTCGGCCGCGCTCGAGGCGGTCCGGGGCAAAAGTCGTCACGTCAAAACTCTTTTCACTCGTGGTCAGCGGATGGTGACGCCGGCGTCGACCTTGAATTCCAGGCCGGTGACATAGCGGGCCTCGTCGGACACCAGGAACAACACCGCGTTGCTGATATCGACCGCCTCGGCCATCACGATCGGCAACGCATTCTGGAAGATCGGCCCGAGATCGGCCCGCTGCTCGTGCAGCAGGGTGTGCAGGGTCGCCGGTTGCATACCGGTCGGCACCCCAGTGGGATGCACGGTGTTGACCCGGATACTCTGCGCGGCGAGCTCATTGGCCAGCGCCTTGCTCATGCCGACCACGCCATGCTTGGACGCGGTGTACGGGGTGTGCAGCGGTGAGCCCTTGATACCGGCGGCCGAACTGACGTTGACCAGGGCGCCACCTCGCTCGACGAGATGGGGGATGGCGGCCCGGCAGGTGTTCCACGTGCCGATCAGGTTCACGTCGACGACGGTGCGCCACTGCTCGGCGGTGGTGGTGTCCCAGGTGCCGCCGGTCAGCACGCCCGCGTTGGCTACCGAGGCGTCCAGGCCGCCCAGTTGTGCGACGCCGGCGTCGACCGCCGCCGTCAACGCTCGTTCGTCCCGGACATCCACCAAATGGGTCACCGCGCGCCGGCCGTGCTTCTCCACCAGTCGTGCGGTTTCTTCGAGTTCTTCGGTCGTGGCGAGCGGGTACTCGATTGCGGGCAGTGATTCACAGATGTCGACCAGGATCAGGTCGGCACCCTCCTCGGCCAACCGGATCGCGTGACTGCGCCCCATGCCGCGGGCCGCACCGGTGATCAGGACTCGCTTTCCCTCGACGCGGCCAGTCATAGCTTGTTGCAGAAGCCGGCGTCGACCGGGAAGGTGACCCCGGTGACATACTTGGCGGCGTCGGACACGAGGTATGCGATGGCGTTGCTGATGTCCTCGGGTTCGAGCAGCGTCACCGGCATCGAATTCTGTAGATGTGGCCCACCGTCGGGGTAGGCCTCCAGAAAAGCCGTCATCTCAGGATTAACCGCCATCATGGTGTTCACCCCGGTCGGGTGCACGGTGTTCACCCGGATGCTGTACGGCGCAAGCGCATTGGCCAGCGTCCGCATCATTCCGACAATGCCGGTCTTGGATGCCGAGTAGCCGAGCCCGCCGCCACGCATGCCACCGAACCCTTTTAGGCCGGCGGTGGAGCTGGTGAACACGATCGACCCGCCGCGCTCGCCAGCGATCAGGTGCGGGATCGCGGCCTTGGCCGTGTTGAACGAGCCGTTCAAGTTGACGTCAACGACGGCGCACCACATCTCCAGGTCTTCTTCGATGCTGATCTCGCGGAATGCGGTCGGTGCGATGCCGGCGTTGGCGAGGACGATATCCAGGCGCCCGAACTGTTCCACACCGGCGTCCAGCGCCGCCTTCAGCGCGTGAAAGTCACGGACGTCCCCAACACTGCCGAGCATCTTGCCGCCCGCGGACTCGACGAGCGAGATCGTCTCGTTGAGCTCCTCCGGGGCGGCCATCGGGTACCCGTTGGCCTCAATATCGGCGCAGATGTCGACGCCGATGATGTTTGCACCCTCGGTGGCCAGACGAACCGCATGACTGCGACCCTGACCACGGGCCACACCCGTAATGAATGCGACCTTGCCGTCCAGAGAACCCATTGCTCCTCGCTTCATTGCGCCAGCCGCCGCAGAGCGACCCGAGTAACCGTGTTACACCGGTTAGAGTAACCATGTTACTCACGAGAAGGCAAGGGGCGATGACCGAAACTTTCGCGGCACGGCACAACGGTGACCGCCTGCTCGATGTCGTCGTCGAGATTCTGGAAACCGAGGGCTACGATGCCGTCCAACTACGCGAAGTAGCCCGCCGGGCACAGTCGTCGCTGGCCACCATCTACAAGCGTTACCCGACGCGCGACGATCTGATCCTGGCGGCCTTGGAGTACTGGTCGAAGCTACACCGCTACGCCGGCATCACGGTCGGGGGAGGTTTGGAGGCGTCGCTGTATGACGGTTTGATGCAGATTTTTCGCACGATCTTCGAACCCTGGGAGTCGCACCCGGAGATGCTCGCGGCTTACTTTCGGGTGCGGTCATCGCCCAACGGGCAGAAGCTGTTTCGCTTCGGGCTAGACCTCGTCGCCCCGGCTGGACTGGAGGTGCTGGCGGGCGTCGACGACGAATTCATCGCCAATCTTGACGCCATCTTCTCCAGCGTGATCTACGGACTACTCGGACGCTTCTCCGCCGGCGAGATCGCCGCCACCGACATCCTGCCAGTCCTGGAACGCACGGTGTACTGGCTGACCCTGGGCTACGAGTCGGCACCGCCCCGGAGATCAAGTGCGTCGATCAAGCGCCGTTCGAACTCGGGGGGCTGACCTCCTCGTCGTCGCCTTCTGACTACGGATCGGTGAATAGGCGCAACACGGCTGGACTTGACATGGAACGGTATTGCTTTGCCCGGCCCACCCACGAGTACCTCGATTTCGATCCCGGCGCCGATTTCGACACCCAGGTCGTGGTGAAGACGAACGTGGCCGAGGTGTTGAGCCGGGAACTGCGCCGTCGGTCATGGACCCGCGAGACGGTGGCGTTGGGCACCAACACCGACCCGTATCTGCGGGCCGAGGGGCGTTACCGGCTGATGCCGGGCATCCTCACCGCATTGGCCGAATCCGGCACACCGTACTCGATCCTGACCAAGGGCACGCTGCTGCGCCGCGATCTCCCGCTGATCGCCGAGGCCGCCCGGCACGGGGCCGGGGCGAGCGTGTCGATCTCGCTGGCGGTCGCGGATCCGGACCTGCAGCGTGAGCTGGAGCCGGGCACGCCGTCCCCGCAGGCCCGGTTGGCGCTGATCTCGGCGATCCGCGACGCCGGACTGGACTGCCACGTGATGGTCGCGCCGGTGCTCCCGGGACTCACCGACTCGACCGAACATCTGGAGGCGCTGCTGGGCCAGATCGCCGCGGCCGGCGCCACCGGTGCGACGGTATTCGGGCTGCATCTGCGCGGCTCGACCCGGGGCTGGTTCCTGCAGTGGCTCCAACGGACCCATCCTGAACTGGTATTCCAGTATCGAAGCCTGTACCGGCGCGGGGCCTATCTGCCGCCGGAGTATCGTGCGCAGTTGCGTGCCCGGGTGGCACCGCTGCTCGCGCGGTACCGATTGACCGGGCATGCGCCCATGGCGCGCGCCGGTGCCGTTTCCTCCGAAGTCGCGGCACCGGCGCACCCCACTCTGTTCTGAGCCCAGCGCAGGCCGCGCAGCACCGCCCGGGCCACCGGGCTCGGGCGCTCGGCCTCCAGGTCCGATTCGCCGACGGGCTCTAGGAGTCTGCTGAATTAGTGGTTTGTGGGGTGGGGTGCCTCGAGGCGTTCTGT
>NZ_MVID01000052.1 GCF_002086815.1 Mycolicibacterium parafortuitum | reverse complement strand
GAGAACCCAGCCGCAAACCCCGCCACCACGCCGGATTAATTCAGCAGGCTCCTAGACGCTGGCGGCCTCGTTGAGGTCGTTGAGCCGACCGGTCGCCTCCAGGTACTCCTGCACCCAGCGCTCGATCACCGTCGCGGTCTTCTCGACCTTGGTGAACTGGCCGACCACCTGGCCGATCGGGTTGAACGCGACGTCGACCGACTCGTTCGGGTACTTATGCGTGGCGGCGACCGCCATGCCGGAGACCATGTACTGCAGCGGCATGCCGAGCGGCTTCGGGTTGTTCGGGTCCTCCCACGCCTCGGTCCACTCGTTGCGCAGCATCCGAGCCGGCTTGCCGGTGAACGAGCGGCTGCGCACGGTGTCGCGGCTGCCGGCCTTGATGTAGGCCTCGTGCTGCACGGGGGTGTTCTCCGACTCCTCGACCATCACCCACTGCGAACCGGTCCACGCGCCCTGCGCGCCGAGCGCCAGCGCCGCGGCGATCTGCTGGCCGCTGCCGATGCCGCCGGCTGCCAGCACCGGTACCGGTGCGACCTCCTTGACCACCTGGGGCCACAGCACGATCGATCCGACCTCGCCGCAGTGGCCGCCGGCCTCGCCGCCCTGGGCGATGATGATGTCCACACCGGCGTCGGCGTGCTTGCGGGCCTGTGACGGCGAACCGCACAGCGCGGCGACCACCCGGCCGGCCTCGTGAATGTGCTTGATCATGTCCGCGGGCGGGGTGCCGAGCGCGTTGGCGATCATCGTGACCTTCGGGTGCCGCAGCGCGACCTCGACCTGCGGGGTGGCGGTCGCCTCGGTCCATCCGAGCAGTTGCAGCGCATCGTCGTCGCTGTGTTCGACCGGCACGCCGTGGTCGGACAGGATCTTCTTCGCGAAGTCGATGTGCTCGTCGGGCACCAGGTCGTTGAGCGTCTTCTTGAGCACCTCGGGATCCATGTCGGAGGCATCCATGCCCTCGTATTTGTTCGGGATCACGATGTCCACCCCGTACGGGTGGTCGCCGATGTTCTCATCGATCCAGTTCAGCTCGATCTCGAGCTGCTCGGGGGTGAAGCCGACCGCGCCGAGCACGCCGAAGCCGCCCGCCTTGCTGACGGCGACGACGACGTCGCGGCAGTGGGTGAACGCGAAGATCGGGAATTCGATCCCGAGTTGGTCGCACAGGGGAGTATGCATAGTCCGCTCCTGGTATGGCCATGGGGAACACAAGTAGGAAAACTGAAACGTGTTCTACTTTATTACACCGAGTAGTCCGCCGTGATTGCCCTTGCCCGGATTGACCACCTTGAGTACCGGCCAGCCCCGCTCGGCGGCCATCGCCGCGAGCTCGCGCCGTGGGTTGACCGGGCGTGGATAGCCCACCAACGTCATCAGCGCGATGTCCTCGTTGCCGTCGGCATAGAAGTAGCTCTTCTCCAGCGTCACGTCGTGCTGCTCGCAGAACCCCTGCACCGCGGCGGCCTTGCGGCGCCCCCAGATCACCGGACGCGCGATACGGCCGGTCAGCCTGCCGTCGGCGTCGACCTCGAAGTGGTTGCACAGCACATGGTCGATCTCCAGATATCGGGCCACCGGCTCGGCGTGGATGGTCAACGCCGACGAACTCATCACGACGGTGTGCCCGCGGCGCTGGTGGGCCAGCACGATCTCGTGCATGGCCGGGAACAGCCGCGACTGGACCCGCTCGGTGAAGAGCCGCTCGCCGACGACGTCGAGGTCGTCCAGCGATTCACCGCGCAGATATCCGGCTGCGCGCTCCAGCAGCCGGGCGAAGTTCACCCTGCCCAGCCGGTAACGCATCGCCGCCTCGATCACCCCGGTGACCTCCCCGATGCGGGCCTGTCGGCGCCGGATGCGGTCCCCGGCGTGCGCGGTGGCGGTGAAACCGTCGACGAGCGTGCCGTCCAGGTCGAAGAACGCGCCGATCGCGGGGCCGGCCGGACCGGCCTCGATCTCGGCGACCGGGTCGATCGACGTCGCTGCGTCTGACGGGCCCATATGCTCCTCACGTCGGGTCCCCATGCTCCCTCCGGGGCGGTGACCGGCACATATCGCGTAACCGACCGCCGCGTGCCACGCCATGCTACGGGCGTCAGGCAGGCTCCTGGTTTAATCTGTGGCCTGGTCGCCGCAACCGCCACGGTAGGTTGGTCTTGCCGGGTTCAGGATGCAGCCTGCGCGAGTGCACTGATCTGTGCTCTCGCAGAATGCGACGAGCGGCCTGACATGGAAGGTGAACCTTGGACGAGCAAGCAGCCGAAGGCACGAACGCCTCAGCGGCTTCGAATTGTGTCGTCACGCAGCGCTGGGTCGACCGGACGGCTGTCGTCGCGGTGGCCGGCGTCGTCGACATGCTGACCTCCCCGCAGCTGGAGACGGCGATCGACGAGGCACTGGAGCAGAAGCCCGGCGCGGTCGTGATCGATTTCACCGAGGTGGAGTTCCTCGCGTCGGCCGGTATGGGGGTTCTGGTCGCGGCGCACGACAAAGCCGGTTCAGAGGTCGCGATCAGCGTGGTCGCCGACGGTCCCGCCACAAGCCGACCGCTCAAGCTGGTCGGCATCGCCGACATCGTCGCGCTGTACGCCAGCCTCGACGAAGCTCTTGCCGCGCGTGAGACGTAGGAAAGCCGCTTAGGAACGTGTCGTGTGGGGTAGCCAGCGACTGCCATGATCGATGCCATGCCTCCGACTGAGGTCGCCAACGCCGAACGCTTCGAACGGTTCGGCCTCGACGCCGATGCCGGAGTCGTGGCGCGTGTCCGCCAGGAGTTCACCGACTGGCTGCGCCGGTTCTTCACCCTCGACGATGTTCGGCGCAGCGACATGGTGCTGGCGGTCAACGAGGCGCTGGCCAACGCGGCCGAGTTCGCCTACGTCCAGGCCGACCGTCCCGGCACCATCGATTTCCAGGCCGAGTACGACGCATCCTCACAGACGCTGTCGGTGTGCGTCGAGGACCGCGGCATGTGGCGCAAGCGTCAGACCGAACCGGCGCCCAGAACCCGGGGGCGCGGGATACCGCTGATGGAGACGCTGTCCGACCATGCGGTCATCGAACCCTCGACCAGCGGCACCACGGTCAAGATGCAGTGGCAGGGTGTTCCCCGCCGCTAGTCACCGTCGCCGGTAGGTGCCGTTACCCGTCACCAACGCCAGGTCCAGCGTGGTGCGGATCCCTGGCGCGGCGTTGATCACGTCCGGGATCGCGTTGACGATGCGCCCCGCGGCAGCCAGGATCGCCGCATAGTTGTGGTCGCCGTTGCGGCTGGTCGGGCAGATGTCCATCACGTAGGACGGCTCGCCGGTGATCTCGACCCGATACGACCCGCCCTCCTGTGCCGGCTGGGCCCAATCGGGTCGCAGATCCCCGCGGAGCCGGGTGATGTGTTCGACGACGATCACCGGCTCCCCGTCGACGATCCCCTCGATCAGGAACCGCACCGCGGCGACTGTGCCCTTCTTGATGGTGCCGACCGCGACGTCGAAGTCTTCCGGCGCGGGTTCCTGTTCGACCGAGTCGCGGATCTCGTCGACGGTCACGCCGAGTCCCGCGGCGAGCTGCCGGATCCCGACGCCCCATGCGGCGCTGAGCATGCCGGGCTGGTACAGGAACGGCAGGTCGCCCAACTCGTTCCCGAAGCCCATCACGTCGAACATCACGGTCGCCCCGTCGTAGGTGGCGTAGTCGGCGATCTCCATGGTGCGGATTCCGGTGATGCTCTGGCAGGTGCTCGCCAGCGCCAGCGGCAGCAGATCGGTGACGAAACCGGGGTCGACACCGGTGATGAACAGGCTCGAATCACCTTGCCGGGCCGCGGCTTCGACCTTCTCGATGGTGTGGTCACCGATGACACCCCATGGGTAGGACAGGAAGCCGGGGGAGGAGCCGACGACGTTGATGCCGGCCTCCAGCAGCCGACGCACGTCGGCGAGCGCCTCGCGCGGGCGGACGTCGCCCATTGCGCAGTACACCGCGCAGTCGGGTTCGGCGGCGATCACCGCGTCGAAGTCGTCGGTCGCCGCGACGCCGGTGGCCACGTCGAGGCGGGCCAGCTCGCCGGCGTCCTTGCCGACCTTCGCCGCGGAGGACACCCAGACCGTGGTCAGGTCGAACCGCGGGTCCTCGATCAGCTGGCGCAGCGCCAGGCTGCCGCAGTTGCCGGTTCCGATGAGCGCCACTCGAATAGCCATGCGCAGCAGTATGCGTGCTCCGAACGTAGATTGGAACAGGTTCTAATTTCTGTCCACAACGTGCGGTAACCTGACGCCCCATGGGACGCGTGGACGGAAAAGTGGCACTCATCAGTGGCGGTGCACAGGGTATGGGCGCCGCCGATGCGCGGGCCCTGGTCGCCGAGGGCGCCAAGGTCGTCATCGGCGACATCCTCGACGACAAGGGTCAGGCGCTCGCCGACGAGATCAACGCCGAGACGCCCGACTCGGCCCGCTACGTCCACCTCGACGTGACCCAGGCCGACCAGTGGGAGGCCGCCGTGGCCACCGCCGTACAGGACTTCGGCAAGCTCAACGTGCTGGTCAACAACGCGGGCACGGTGGCGCTCGGCATGATCGGCCAGTTCGACATGGCCAAGTGGCAGAAGGTGATCGACGTCAATCTGACCGGCACCTTCCTCGGTATGCAGGCGTCGGTGGAGGCGATGAAGGCCGCCGGCGGCGGTTCGATCATCAACATCTCCTCGATCGAGGGACTGCGCGGCGCGGTGATGGTGCACCCGTACGTGGCGTCGAAATGGGCGGTGCGCGGGCTGACGAAGTCCGCCGCCCTGGAACTCGGCGCGCACAACATCCGGGTGAACTCGGTGCATCCGGGCTTCATCCGCACGCCGATGACCAAGCATTTCCCCGACAACATGCTGCGCATCCCGCTGGGCAGGCCGGGTCAGCCCGAGGAGGTGGCGACCTTCGTGGTGTTCCTGGCCAGTGACGAATCCCGGTACTCCACCGGCGCGGAGTACGTGATGGACGGCGGCCTGACCAACGACGTGCCGCACAAGTAGCGCGCACGGCCCTGCGTAGAGTCTGCTCTCGTGAGCGCACGGGCCGGAATCGTGGTGACGGGGACCGAGGTCCTGACCGGACGGGTGAGGGACCTCAACGGTCCCTGGCTCGCCGACCGGCTGCTCGAACTCGGCGTCGAGCTCGGCCACATCACGCTGTGCGGGGATCGGCCCGCCGACATCGAGGCGCAGCTGCGTTTCCTGGCCGGACAGGGCGTCGACCTGATCATCACCAGCGGCGGGCTCGGCCCGACCGCCGACGACATGACGGTCGAGGTCGTCTCCCGGTTCTGTGAGCGCGATCTGGTCCTCGACCCCGGCCTCGAAGCCAAGATCGCCGACATCGTGACCGGGTTGATGGCGCGCTTCCCCGGCGTCGATCCCGACGCCGTGCTGGCCGCCAACCGCAAGCAGGCCCTGGTCCCGTCCGGGGCCGAGATCCTCGATCCGGTGGGCACCGCACCCGGTGTCGTGGTCGCCGGTGCGCCGACGGTCGTGGTGCTGCCGGGCCCGCCTCGCGAACTGCAGCCGATGTGGGACGCGGCGGTCGCGACCGACGCCGTGCAGCGCGCGATCGCCGGCCGGGTCACCTACCGGCAGGAGACGATCCGGATGTTCGGCCTGCCCGAGTCCGGGCTGGCCGACACGCTGCGCGAGGCGCAGACCCGGATCGCCGGATTCGAGCGGCTGGAGATCACGACGTGCCTGCGGCGCGGTGAGCTGGAGATCGTCACCCGGTACGAACCCCACGATGCGGCCGTCTATTCGGAACTGCTGAAAGTGCTGCGGGACAAGCACTCCCGCGAGCTCTTCTCCACCGACGGCACCTTCGTCGACGATCAGGTCGCCACGCTGCTGGCGGGCCGCACCATCGCCACCGCGGAGTCCTGCACGGCGGGGATGGTGGCAGCCCGACTGACCGACCGGCCTGGGTCGTCGGCGTACGTCGCCGGCGGTGTGGTGTCGTATTCCAACGAGGCCAAGATCGAGCTACTGGGGGTCGATGCGGCGCTGATCGAAGCGCACGGCGCGGTGTCCGAACCGGTCGCCGAGGCGATGGCCGCCGGCGCGCTGCGCCGGTTCGGCGCCGACACCGCGGTGGCCACCACCGGGATCGCCGGGCCCGGGGGCGGCTCGGAGGCCAAGCCGGTCGGCACCGTGTGCTTCTCGGTCGCGCTGGCCGACGGCACGTTCCTGACACGCACATCGCGGCTGCCCGGCAACCGCTCCGATGTCCGGGAACGGTCGACGACCGTCGCGATGCATCTCCTTCGCCGGGCCCTCACCGGCGACCGTTAGGGTGGGGCGCACGCCCGTGCACACGCACCCGAACACACCCCTGGAGAAACACACACATGGTTGACACCGACGAGCGACAGGCGGTCTCCACGCTCGCCGAGGAGGCGGGCTGGAATCACCGCGTCGAAGACCGCAACGACTACTTCGACAAGGGCGTGGTCCGCATCCACATCGTCTGGCAGGGCGACGCGAAGATCAGCGGGGGCACGCTCTACCACGACGACCTGATGCAGACGTACAGCCACGACCTCGGGACCGTCAGGGGCTGGCTGAAGCGCTGACCCGGTGGGACGTCACCGCTTCTGCGCGTCGTCCCAGAGATCGGTCATCGCCTGCATGATCGCCTCGGCCTCGCCGAGCCCGCCGAGGTGGCTCTCACCCGGCAGCGGATAGAACTCGGCGTCGGGCAGCAGGCCCACCACGTGCTTACCGTGCTCGAACGGCACGATGTGGTCGCAGTCGCCGTGCCACCACCGGACCGGGACCCTGACCTCGTCGAGCCGGAATCCCCAGTCGCGGGCGAACACGACGACATCGGCGAACGGCGCCGCCAGCTGCTTGCGGCTGCCGTTGAGCAGATCGTCGAGGAACATCGCCTTGAACTCGGGACGCGCCAGCAGCCGGCGGTCACCCTCCGGGGAGATGCTGGCGTACAGGTTGAGCACGGGTTCGGCGACCGGTTTGATCAATCGGATCAACCCCGTCGCGACGGCCGACAGCGGTGTTCCGACATGCTCGAGAACCGGTGCCACCGGCAGTCCGATCTTGCCCATCACGCCGCCACCGATACCGTCGGCGCCGCGGGTCGGGGCGACACCGCCGAGAATGCCGACCGCGATCACCCGATCCGGCATCGCCGCGGCGCACCCGAGCGTGTACGGGCCGCCACCGGAGAGGCCGATGATCTCCATCTTGTCGATGCCGAGGATGTCGGCGACCGTGCGCAGGTCGCCGGCGAAATCGATGACCTTTTGATACTCGTGCGGGGTCGAGGACCCGATGCCGGGACGGTCGACGCCGATCAGCCGGACGCCGTTCTTCTCGGCGAACACCCGCGCCTCGAGCGGGATCTGCCGGCGCGCGCCCGGCGTGCCGTGCAGCCAGAAGATCGCCCGTCCCTGCGGGTCGCCGAACTCGGCGAACCCGAGCTTGCGGTGGTCACCGACGGCGACGTTGCCTTCGAGCTTGGGGCGAGCGATGTCGACTGCCATGGGCGAAAGTGTCGCACGCTCAGATCGGGCCCCGGCTCGGCTCCGCCGAAACCCCGGTCACCCGCTCACGCGCCTCCGACCCACCCCGGGGGAAGGCGGTCCGCCCAGGGCAGAGTCTGCTCCAACTGCGCGGCGAGCTGCAGCAGGATCGTCTCGTCGGGGGCCATCAACTGCACGCCGATCGGCGATCCCTCGGCGGTGGTTCCGAGGGGCAGCGAGACCGCCGCCCATCCGGTCACGTTGGCCAGCGACGTCCATCCTGTGGTCGCGAACTCGACGTCGAAGAACTCCCGGACGCTGCCGCGCGGCCGGTCGAGTAGCCCGTACGGCGGCGGGCCGGTCAGCAGGGTCGGAACCAACAGCACGTCCGAACCGCTCATTTGGCCGGCGAACCGGCGGGTCTGGGCGTGCACCGTCGCGATGGCGCCGGCGTACTCCGCCCCGGTCGTGACGAATCCCTCGCGCACCATCTCCCAGGTACTGGGTTCGAACTCGTCCTCCCGGGGTTCCCGGCCGAGCACACTGCAGGCCAACTCGAAGAGCGCCACGTTGCTGACGGCGTGCAGTACCGCGACCGCGGAGGTCACGGCATCCGGGTCGACGGCGGGGAAGCCGGGTTCGACGACGTGCCCGAGTCCTTCGAGTACCACCCCGGCGTACTCGACGGCCGCGACCACGGCCGGTTGGGTGGCGGGCCCGGCGAACGGTGACTCGGTGGTGATCGTGATTCGTTGCGGCGGAGGGGTTTCGGAGATCGCGGTGAGGAAGCGCGCGGGTGGGGCCGGTGCGGAGTACGGGTCTCCGATCCCGGTGCCGGTCACCGCGTCGAGCAGGGCGGCGCTGTCGCGCACCGTGCGGGTCAGCGCGTGCTCGTTGACCAGCCCTTCGAGGCCGTGTCCGCCGCCGGGTGCGAACGACGTGCGGGCCCGCCTCGGCTTGAGGCCGACCAGACCGCAACATGACGCGGGCACCCGGATGGACCCGGTGCCGTCGCCCCCGGATGCCGCGGGCACGATCCCGGCCGCGACCGCCGCGGCCGACCCTCCGCTGGACCCGCCGGGCGACACCGTCGGCGACCACGGGTTGGCGGTGCGGCCGAACAGGGACGGCTCTGTCGTGCAATGGTTTCCCCATTCGGGGGTGTTGGTCTTGCCGAAGACCACCAGCCCCGCGTCGAGATAACGTTCGACAATCCACGCGGATTCGGCGGCCACATGGCCGCGCAGTGCGCGGGAGCCCATCGCTTCCGGGGCGCCGGCCAGGGAGGCGCCAAGATCCTTCAGCAGGAACGGAACTCCGCAGAGCGGGCCCGCGTCCCCGGTACGCAGCGCGCCGGACGCGTCGAGGGCGGCGGCCTGTTCGCGGCCGCGGTCGAACAGGTCGGTGATGACGGCGTTGAGCTCGCGTGACTTCTCCAGCCGGATGATCGCGGCCTCGAGGAGTTCGACCGCGGTGACCTCACCGGCGGCGGCGAGCGCCGCTTGGCCGACGGCATCCCGGGACGCCAGTTCGACCGCCGCCGACGTGTCCATGACGCGGATCATGCTGCCCGTGGGCGCGCCAGGCAACTCGGGGAGCGAAGGGAATCCTCAGCCGATCGCGGCCGAATAGCCCACCACACCCGCGCCCAGGGTCAGGATGCACAGTGTGAACGTGCCGATGGCGAAGGGCCACGCGGCATTTCGCCGCACCAGCGCGATGATCGTCACCACCATTCCGGCCACGCCGACGACGGCACCCGCGAACAGTGTCGTGAAGACTGCGTTCACGGCGCCGTCCACGCTGCACCGCGGCGGCGGGCAGTGGTCCAGGAAGGCCAACGAGAACAGCCCGAGGAATGCGGCCACGACGCCGAGCAGCGCGGTCAGGACCAGCACGACGATCGAGATCGCGATGTCGGCACCCGAGCGCTGTGGCGGAACCGGCGGCGGCGCGAAGTGCGGATGGCCCACCGCCTCAGCGCTCCGTCCGCGTCCGCTTGGCGACGATGCCGTCGGTGATCAGCAGCGCGATCAGGATGTCGGCGAAGGTGACGACCAACCCCCACCAGTACATCCAACGCAGCGTCGGATCCGGCTGCGCGGCGAAGTAGACGAACAGGAAGATGGGCCCGACGATGCCGAAGCCGAACGTCATCAGCTGAATTCGCACGTACACCCACAATGTGGACATCGCGCGAAGTGTCCCGCGTCTTGGTCTGCCCGTCAACGCGAACTAATCTGGCGGGGTACCGACCCGCGGACACCTCCGGGACCGCTGATCAGAATCGAGGACGACATGCGTCGTATCGCACGTACCTCAATGGCTGCGGTGATCGCGGTGAGCGGATCCGCGATCGCGGTCGCGGGAGCAGGGGGCGCATCGGCTGAAACCGGTGCGGGCGCACCGGCGGTCATCCCGTTCACCCAGACTCTGCGCCGCTGTGATTTCACGAAGTTCGCCTACACCGGTGGCGGGTACTACGGCAGGCCGAACGCATTCATGCGGATCGAGGGCGGCGACGTCGTCGCCGACATCCAGTTCGCCACCGGGGTTCCCAACACCGCGTACGACGTCAGGCTCATCCAGTTGCCGCGCTCGTCCGCGCGCACCTGCAATCCCGGCGATCCGGGCGTGTGGGTGGCGACGCTGTTCACCGACGCCGCGGGAGGGGGCGCCGTGACCGTGCGCGGCCCGGTCGATCCCGAAGCCACCGGCGCCTGGGTCTCGATGACCCGTCCCGGCCAGTTCACGCAGAAGCCGGAAGAGTTCTACACCAGCGATTTCGTGTTCGACTACTGAGGGTGTCGGCTACGGGGCTAGGCCGGCACCACCACGGTGAGGTGGCTGTCCCGGCGTTCGACGCGCATCCCGGCGCGGCGGGCGACCGCCGCGACCGCGGCCGCGTCGTCGGGCTCGGCTCGGCTGCCTGCCAGTGCTCGCGCCAGCCGACCCTTGTGCGCCTTGTTGAAGTGGCTGACGGTGCTGCGCCGTCCGTCCGAATGCTCGGCCACCACGTCGACCGTCACCGCGCCGGGCACCTTGCCCAGCGCGGCGTAGGAACCCGACCGTAGGTCGACCACGAGTTCCTGGTCCGCGATCTCGGCCAGTGCCGGCTCCAGGGTGGGTTTCCAGAAGGCGGCCAGCGTCGGGCGGCCCGGCAGTTTGGAGCCGGCCGACAGTCGGTACGCCGGAATACGGTCGTCCGCGCGGATCAGTCCGAACAGCGCGGAGACCACCGCCAGTCGGTGCTGCGCCCGCGTCGCGGCGGCACCGCGCAACGTCTCGACGTCGAGCGCGTCGTAGAGCACCCCGGTGTATCGCCCGATCGCGGGCAGCGTCGGGGAGGTGCACAGCGCCGCGTTGCGTTCGATCTCGGCGTCCTGGGACTTCGACAGGCCGAGCGCCGTGCGGCACGCCGGCGGATCGGCGGCGAGCTTGACCAGGTCGTCGACCAGGTCGCGGCGGGCATCGCTGAGCGCCGGAGAGGACAGCGAGTCCAGGTCGAGCGCGGGCCCGTCCCCGCCGTGGCGCTTGGTCTCAGAAGGCGGCAGCAGCACGATCACGGCACAGACCGTATCGTCTGCCCGACTCAGACCGGGGCGCCGGGAGGGGGCGGCGGGACCGGGGCGC
>NZ_MVID01000051.1 GCF_002086815.1 Mycolicibacterium parafortuitum | reverse complement strand
CAACCCTTGATCGGAATCCAATAGCCCGAGCCTCCGGGAAACCCAGGGCGTTTCAGACCATCAACACGTATCCGTTGAGTCCACCGCGCAATGCTGTGTCGAGGATGCTGGCAATCGATGTGTGGAAGGCGATGCCGGTCGCCAGTGCGATGAACAGCCAGCGCAGCACCAGCCGTGTGGTGGGGCTGCGGTCGCGCAGCCACGGAGTTTTGGGTGCCCGCGCCGGGGGCAGGACAGGTTCAACCGCCGTCATCGGCCCGACGCCGGCGTGAATGCAGCAGCATGACGAGTAAGGCGAGGGCTAGCGCCGCGAAGACGGCGCCACCGACATACCACCAGGTTTTGCCGGGGCCCTTGGCGGGAGGAGTCGCGATGGCGTCCTGGGGCGTGTTGGGCGCGGCCACGATGACCGGCGCTCGCTCTGGGGGAGCGAGGATCGCAATCCCATTGAGGCTCGTCCACCTCCGAATATCTTCGTTGAGCCAGTCGAGCAAACCGTCGAGCAGTTGCGGTGCGTTGGTCGAGGTGGCGATCAGTAGCTCGCGGTCGCCGTCGAAAACCGTTTGCAGGGAGCCGAAGCGGAAACCCGGCTGCAACGTCAATGTCGCCTCGTTGCTGTCGTCGTCAAAACCCTCGATCGTGTCGACCTGGTCGCCCCCACCGCCAACAGGCAGGTGCACGTCGGGGTGTGACCATTCGTCGGCCGCAATCATGATCGCGGGCTCTGTGCCGGCCAGCGCCTCATCGGCCGAAACCACGGTGGTGTTGAAAGGCATGGCACTGACCCGCTGCAACCCCATGACCAGCTTCACCGCTCGTGAGGTGTCGGCGAATGCATCCGTTCCCAGACCGATCTGAACATTGGGCATCATCGCTTGGGGTAGCGATTGGAAGCCCATCGGCTGCGGTGGGTCCGCACGCGTGCTGTCGACCGGGCTGATGTCATCGATCATCAGTGTCAGTGGTTGAAACTCGCCGCAGCGACCGGTGTTACCGGTGATGTCGAGCGCGACGGTGATGCTGGTGAATCGCGTGAGCGCATCGTCAGGAACGGCTATCCAGCGGTCGATCACACCGGTTTGATCGACGTTCCATTGATCGACAGCTCTGCCGTCGACCAGGGCGGCGAGTCGTCCACTGATGGTAGTCGGTAGCGGAGTGTAGGACCCCTTCAAGTTCACCCGTACACCGCGCACGGACCGCCCGAAACGGGTCTGGTCTATTCCGATGGTGACCCTCGGTGCGAGGGAGACAGAACTGACTTGCGGTTGACCTATCTGGCGCAGCGTGGTGTTGTCCCCGGGAAGCACCGAAGTGGATCGCAGCGGGCCGACCGCCGCTCCGGAGCTCAGCGCAAGCTGGGAGAGGTCGCTGGACAGCAGCCGGGCCTGATTGCCCAGTTCGGCCGGCGTTCCGGAGATGAGCAGAGACGGCATCCCGGTACTGTCCTGCAAGCTCAGCTGATTGTCCGTTCGCTCCCTGATGACGATCTGTCGCTCTAGGGGCAGCGCCGGGTCGGGTGGGATGGTGCTGTTATCGGGCAACGCTGCAAGCTTCACGTCGGTGTACTGCTGCCCGTAGTGCGCGACGATAGCGTCGGTCAACTTCACCGCGGCGTCGGACTCGGCCCGCGAGGGTGTGGCCGGAACGAACACCGTCAACCGGCGCAGCACGGGCGGCAAGAAGTTTGCCACCGTCTCGGGATGCTGTTCGATACCGTCGAAACCCAGCGCAATATCGTTGAGACGCAACGGATTCGTCGAGTCCAGGCAATAGCCTTCAAATGCCAGCATCTGGGCGCTCAGCGTGATGGTGACAGCATTGTCGGACACCACCGCACCAGCGAGCGGGATGCGCATCGGCGCGGGACCCTCGCGCGGTACCTCGATCCGGGACAGAACTCGCTCGTCCTGGGTCACCGTGATGGTGGCGCTACGCACATCGACCGGTGCCCAGACATTGGCTGTCAACTCGCGCGGAACGATGACCGCGCTCACTGAATTTCCCCACTGACGCTCATCGAAATTCCCCACCCGTGTGGCTCCGCCGAGAAGGGCGGGCCTCCCTCGAAGCTGCTGGTGTCTGACGCCAGTTGCTCCATCGAAGGAGGCCCGCTTTCTCATGCTCACATGGGAGGACGACTTGGAAGTACATGCCCTACGCAAACGTGGTTGGTCGATCTCGGCGATCGCCCGCCACACCGGCTTCGATCGCAAAACGGTCCGCAAGTACCTCGACGGTGACGGGGAGCCCGGGGTCCGGGCTCGCCGCGGCCCGGACCCGTTCGAGCCGTTCGTCGAATACGTCACCGCCCGCCTGGTCGAGGACCCGCATCTATGGGCCCGCACCCTCTACGACGAGCTCGAGGATCTCGGGTTCGCGCTGTCGTATCAAAGCCTGACCCGCAACATCCGAGCCCGCAATCTGCGCCCGGTGTGTGAGGCGTGCCGTTCGGTCACCCAGCGTCCGAACGCGGTGATCCCGCACGAGCCCGGTGATGAAACCCAATGGGATTGGCTGGATTTGCCCGATCCGCCCGAGTTCTGGGGGTGGGGCAAGACCGCGCACCTGCTGGTGGGCTCGCTGGCTCATTCGGCCAAATGGCGAGGGTCGTTGTCGCCCTCGCAGGACCAACCGCATCTGGTCGCCGGCCTTGACCGCGTGACCCGCGGCTTGGGTGGGTGCACACGGGTGTGGCGGTTTGACCGGATGGCCACAGTCTGCGACCCCGGCAGCGGCCGGGTGACCGCCTCGTTCGCCGGGGTGGCCAAGCACTACGGGGTTTCGGTGGCGATCTGCCCGCCGCGGCGCGGCAACCGCAAAGGTGTGGTGGAAAAGGCCAACCACACTGCCGCGCAACGCTGGTGGCGCACTCTGGCCGACGACATGACCGTCGAGGCCGCCCAAGCCAGCCTGGACCGCTTCGCCCAAGTGCGTGGCGATACCCGGCTACGGGCCACCGCCGACGGCCGGTCCTCGGTCGCCGCGGTGGCCAAGACCGAACCGCTGGCTCCGGTGCCGGCGGTGCCGTATCCGATGATCGTTTCCGAGACCCGCACCGCGTCGCGCCAAGCGTTGGTGTCCTACCGCGGCAACCGCTACTCGGTGCCCCCGGAACTGGCCGCCGCCCAGGTGGTGGTGTCACATCCAGTCGGCGGCGAGTTCTGCGATATCGCCACCGCCAGCGGGATCGTGATCGCCCGGCATCGGATGGCCGCTGACGGGCTCGGAGTGATGGTGCGTGACAGCGGCCATGTCATCGCGTTGGACAGCGCCGCGATGGCCACCTCCATGACCGGGCGCCCGCACCGCCGCAAGGAACGCATCCCACCCGGGCCGGCAGCTAAAGCCGCTGCCGCGCAACTGCTTCAGCAGCACGACACCGCTAAAGGTATTGACGAATCCCGCACTCCGTCCACCGATTCCACCGTGATCGATCTGTCTGCCTACGAGCGGGCCGCCCAGAAAAGGACCATTCAGTGACCCCTACCGGCCGCACCCCGAAGACCACCACCACGACCATCGCCGAGGAATCGCCCTCAGCAGCGGCGAGCCGCTACCAGCAGCTGCGCTCGCACCTGGCCGAACTCAAACTGGCTGCCGCCGCCGAAGCCCTACCTGCGGTCTTGGACCAGGCCAGCGCCGAAGGGCTCTCGCTCACCGTCGCCCTGGAAAGGCTGCTGGCCGTCGAAGTGGAAGCCTCCACCGCCCGCCGGCTCGCCGGGAGACTGCGGTTCGCCTGCCTGCCCACCCCGGCCACCCTCGACGACTTCAACGTCGATGCCGCCGCCGGGATCGACCGCAACCTCATCGACGAGCTGGGCACCTGCCGCTACCTCGAATCGGCGACCAACATCCTGCTCATCGGCCCACCAGGCACCGGGAAAACCCACTTATCCGTGGGATTGGCCAGGGCCGCCGCCTATGCCGGCTACCGCACCTACTTCACCACCGCCGCGGATCTCGCGGCCCGCTGCCATCGTGCCGCGATCGAAGGCCGCTGGGCTACCACTATGCGTTTCTACGCCGGGCCGACGCTGCTCGTAATCGACGAACTCGGCTATCTACCATTACCGGCAGAGGCGGCCTCGGCACTGTTTCAGGTTGTCTCCCAACGCTATCTGAAAACCAGCATCGTCATCACCACCAACCGTGGAGTGGGCGCCTGGGGCGAAATCCTCGGAGACACCACCGTCGCAGCCGCCATGCTCGACCGCTTACTGCACCGCTCGATAGTCATCAACCTCGACGGCGAGTCCTACCGCCTGCGTGACCACCAAGCTGCCGCCGAAACCCTGCGCCGAACCACCACCGGCAACCGCCAACAACTACACTGATCGCTGCTCACAGGTGAGGAATTTCGGCGAGCACACCTGAGGACTTCCGATGAGCGCGATCAACGAGGCCGGTCTGCACCGGCAGGGTGATCGTCTGCTCAGATGCTTGGCCGTAGAAGCTCATGGACGAGCTGGAGCCCAGCGTTGCCAAACTGAGGCTCGGCGCCCGGGCTTCCGAGTCGTTGTCCGGGGCGGGTTGTGCTCCCGCAGGCGTCGTTGCAACGGTCAACACGCATAGTGCTGTAGCCGAAAGAATCCGCCCCCACCGCATCGCGACTCCATCACGCCGTCGAAACGTTTGACATCCTCACTCAACCACGCGCAGGCCTGAGTTCCTAGGTACGGTCGGAAACACAGAGGCCGGCCGATGGAGGATGAACAGGCCGAGATGAGTCCTGTTCTTTGCCAAGAACACACGAGCTGATTGATCAAACGGTGCGACTCGCAGTACAGCGGTCAGAGGTTCCGAAACGCGCGGTGTGGTCGCCATTTCAGATAGAGCAGGCAGGTAGGTGATGCGTGGGCCCACGGATGACTGCGCCCGACAATCGCAGCCAGTCGCAGCCACCGGCGCGATGGTTGCCCGTCCTAGCGAATCAGACCTTTTCGACCTTGACCGCGTGGGCCATCTCGTGCGGCAACTCGACCTGCTCGTGGCCGGGGATGACGATCATCACGCCGCCGTGGTCGTTGGTCTCCACCGTCACACGGGCATTCGGCACGACGCCGGCGTCCTTGAGCCGGGCGATCAGCTCGACGTCGCCCTGCACGTGCTCGGTCAGTTGGCGCACCACGACCGCGACGGGCATGCCGGCGGGCAGTTCGGTGAGCCGGACCAGGCTCAGTGCCTCGTCGCTGAGATCGTCGCCGACGCCGAGCTCGGACAGGCCGGGGATCGGGTTTCCGAACGGGGAGGTGGTGGGGTTGTTGAGAACCTGCACGAGGCGCCGCTCGACGTCGACGCTCATCACGTGTTCCCAGCGGCAGGCCTCGGCGTGCACTTCTTCCCACGGCAGACCGATGACGTCGACGAGGAGGCGCTCGGCGAGACGGTGCTTGCGCATCACCGCGACCGCGAGCGCACGGCCCTTGTCGGTCAGTTCGAGGTGCCGGTCACCGGCGACGTGAAGCAGGCCGTCGCGCTCCATCCGGGAGACAGTCTGGCTGACGGTGGGGCCACTCTGCTCGAGACGCTCCGCGATGCGCGCGCGCAGTGGGATCACGCCCTCTTCCTCGAGGTCGTAGATCGTCCGCAGATACATCTCGGTGGTATCGACTAGATCGTTCATTGCACACCCTCCGTCCGACAGGAGTCTACCGGCCCCGACGGCCCGCAGCCGTCCTTCCCGACGCGACACGGGTTACACCGACGCGGGCGATGGAAAAGGCCCGCCGATGTTCTCGGCGGGCCTTTTCGGGGTCGATCGGGCGGCGTCGCTCAGCTGGCGTAGGAGCGGAGCCGGTCGGCGCGCTCACCGTTGCGGAGCTTGGCCATCACTTCGCGCTCGATCTGGCGGACCCGTTCGCGGGACAGGCCGAACAGCTTGCCGATCTGGTCGAGCGTGCGCGGCTGGCCGTCGTCGAGGCCGAACCGCAGCCGGATGACCTGCTGCTCGCGCTCGTCGAGCGTGGCCAGCACGTAGCGGATGTCGGTGTGCAGGAGCTCGGAGATCACCGCGTTCTCCGCCGACATGGCCTCGGCGTCTTCGATGAAGTCGCCCAGCGGGGCCTCCTCGTCGCTGCCGACGGGCATGTCGAGGCTCACCGGGTCGCGGCTGTGCTCGAGCAGGTCGTTGATCTTCTCCACCGGGATGCCCGATTCCTCGGCGAGTTCCTCGTCGGTCGCCTCACGGCCCAGGTTCTGGTGCATCTCGCGCTTGATCCGCGCGAGCTTGTTGACCTGCTCGACCAGGTGGACGGGCAGCCGGATGGTCCGGCTCTGGTCGGCCATGCCGCGGGTGATGGCCTGGCGGATCCACCACGTCGCGTACGTCGAGAACTTGAAGCCCTTGGCGTAGTCGAACTTCTCCATCGCGCGGATCAGGCCCAGGTTGCCCTCCTGGATCAGATCCAGCAGCGGCATGCCGCGCCCGGTGTAGCGCTTGGCCAGCGACACCACCAGTCGGAGGTTCGCCTCCAGCAGATGCCGCCGCGCCGCCTCACCGTCTCGAACCACCGCAGCCAGGTCACGCTTGCGGTTCTCGCCCAAGCGCTTCTTCGTCGCAAGCAGGTGCTGCGCGTAGAGACCGGCCTCGATCCTCTTGGCCAGCTCGACCTCGTCGGCGGCGGTGAGCAGAGCGGTCTTTCCGATGCCGTTCAGGTATACGCGCACCAGGTCAGCGGCGGGGCTTTGAGCATCCAGATCTTGGTCGATGCGGCTAATGGTGGCATTTGCCATGGCGGCCTCCTGATCGGGTGGAACTTTCACGAGCTACAACGCCCGGAGCGGGCAAAGAGTTCCCACCTTTTCGGAGGTTCACACGTCCTGATCTGCGGTTTTCAGCCCACGACCTGAGAATGTGCTGAGAATAGGCCCAGAAGCCGCTCAGCCGGCGGTCTCACCGCGCGTATCGCGGCTGCCTGGTTGCGGCGCGCCGGGCTGGTGCTGTTCGATCGCGGGACGCTCGGCGGTCGGGAACAACGGAATCTTACGGGGCGCGTCGTAGCGGCGCGGTTCCTCGGCGCTGCGCGGCGGCCGGTCGTTGGCGATCAACACCGCCATCCACGGCAGC
Source organism: Mycolicibacterium parafortuitum (assembly GCF_002086815.1). GTDB lineage: Bacteria > Actinomycetota > Actinomycetes > Mycobacteriales > Mycobacteriaceae > Mycobacterium > Mycobacterium parafortuitum. The sequence goes on along the minus strand of NZ_MVID01000051.1, from coordinate 4,343 downwards.
GGAATAGACACCACAATGATCGCCAGCGAGATCAGGCCGTTGTGCCAGATGTTGTAGGCGACGGCGGCCAGGACGAGTGCCGGGATCCGGAACGCCATCAGCGTCAGGTACTTCCGTACCCGCTGGCGGTGCTGCTCCTCGTAGGCGAGCGCGGCCCGGGTGATCAGAACCGGGCGGCCCTCGTCGTCGAAACTCAGTTCGGAGTCACGCACTAGATCAGTGGTTCAATCCGGCGTTCATGCCTCCACTGTTCCACATGTCGGCGCGGGTATGCCCATCGCGTTTCTTACCGATTGATGGCCAGGCAGAATAGGGGCCATGGACACCCAGACGATCGAACGCACCGATACCGACGAACGCGTCGACGACGGGACTGACAACGACACTCCCAAGTTCTTCCACTACGTCAAGAAGGACAAGATCGCCGAGAGCGCGGTGATGGGCACCCACGTCGTCGCGTTGTGCGGTGAGGTGTTCCCGGTGACCCGTTCGGCGAAGCCGGGTTCACCGGTGTGCCCCGACTGCAAGCGGATCTACGAGCAGCTCAAGACGTAGTGCCGCCGCCGTTCCCGTTGCGTGCTTCGGCCCGTGACTCGGCTTTTGCCTTGAGCCAGAACCGCAGCCGGGTGGCGTGGGTGTGGGGCGCGGGCCATTCCTCTTCGATCGCGGCGTTGAGTTCGGCGCCGATCATGATCGCGAAGCCGAGGAAGAACGCGAACAGCAGGAACGCGATCGGCGTCGCGAGCGCGCCGTAGGTGTATCCGGTGCTGGTGATCCACGTCAGGTACACCCGCAGGCCCCAGGTCGCGATCAGGAATACGAGTGCGGCGAGCACCGATCCGAGCAGAAGCCGGTGCGTCGGCAGAGGTTTGGGCAGCGACACCCGGTAGAGGACGTTCACCGCGACCACCAGCGCGACGAACAGCACCGGGTAGTAGGCGAAGCGCAGGCCGGTGTCCCAGCTGTCGGGGATGAACTCGGCGACCTTGCGCGGACCCAGCGCCAGAAACGGTGCGGTGATGATGGCGCCGATCAGCATCACCACGTAGAGGCCGAGCGCGTAGAAGCGCTGCCGGACCGGGTGTCGCAGCGGTGTCTGGTCGTGGGCTTCGGTGATCGAGTCGACGAACGCCGAGATCGCCGACGAGCCCGCCCACAACGAGATCACGAAACCGAGCGAGACCACCTCGCCCCGGGCGCCCTGCACGATGTCGCGCACCGTCGGTTCGATGATCTCGCCGACGACGTTGGGGGAGAAGAACCTTCCCGCGAGACTGATGAGCTGGTTCTCGATGGTCGGCAAGGTGTCGGGGCCGAACAACGGGGCGATGTAGGCGAGGCTGCCCAGCATGCCCAGCAGCAGCGGCGGCAGTGACAGCGCGCACCAGAAGGCAGCCTGAGCCGACTCCGAAAAAATCGAATCATCCCAGCTTTTGCCCAACGTTCGGGCGGTGATGTGCCGGATGTGGTGGCGTGATGGCCTGGCTTTCGCGGGAGGCTGTCCCGGCGGCAACGCTGTCTGGTCACTCATGACCAGAACAGCATTGCCGATGGGTGGGACTACGGCTGCAGCGGGCTCACTTCGATGACCGCAGCGAGCTCGATGAGCCTGGCCTCGTGCTCGTTGGCGTGATGCTGGCAGAACAGCAACTCACCACCCGAGGGAAGCTTGGCCCGTACCCGGGCCGCGGCCCCACAACGGTCGCAGCGATCAGCCTTGGTCAACTCAGGGCTGGTAAGCGTTGCGGTCATGGCACCTCCATTGGGTGGTAGCGACGTACATCTACTCTGTCAGACGCTTGGGGATCCAGCCTTGTTCCCCGGGGGTTTACAGGTGTGTCGTGTCTCACGGATTCCGGCGTTACCGAAAAAGGGGTGTACGCAAATGGGTTCGCAGCCAGACGTCCTCGTCCACCTGTGCACCGAACGGGAGTGGGCTGCCGCCCAGCGCACCGGATCTCACGAGCCGGACTCGCTGCGGACCGCCGGGTTCGTGCATCTGTCGAGTCCAGCGCAGGTACACCTGCCGGCGAACCGGCTTTACGTCGGCCGCTGCGACCTCGTGCTGCTCCGTATCGATCCCGCACGCCTGGGCTCTCCTGTCCGCTGGGAGCCGGGGGTCCCGACCGATCCCGATGGCATGGTGTTCCCACATCTGTACGGTTCTCTACCTGCCGAAGCTGTGATCAGTGTCACCGCTTACCGGCCGAACGACGACGGCCGATTCGCGCCACTCGACGAGTGAACGACGGCGTCGCCCGCAAGAGCGACATTCTCATTTGTGACATAGGACGCTGCCGCCGCGCGGCGTGACTCAATACACTGCCTGCCGTGGGCATCATCTTTGGTTTCGCGCCGTGGCTCGTCTACTGGGTTCTCGTCGGCAACGTCCCGTTCCACACCGCCGTGCTGATCGCACTCGGGGTGTCGGTCGCCGCGGTGGTCGCGGCGCGGGTCTCCGGATCGCCGGGGCGCACCCTGGAGATCGGCGCGGTCGTCGTGTTCGCGATCCTCACGGTGCTCACCTTCACCGTCAGCGCGTCGTTCATGGAGCAGTGGCTGCAGCCGCTGAGCAACGCGGGCATCTTCGCCGTCGCGTTGGTCAGCGCGCTCATCGGGCGGCCGTTCATCCGTGAGTTCGCCGTGGTGGGTCAGCCCAAGGAGGTCGTCGAGAACGAGACCTTCCGACGCATCACGTCGGTGCTGACGTGGATCTGGATCGCCGCGTTCGCCGGTATGACGGTGTCGTCGGTCATTCCGCCGATCGTGGACGGCGACGCGACCATCCTCGACACCAAGACGCCGCTGTCGTTCGTCTGCTACTGGGTGGTGCCGTTCGCGCTGCTGGGAATCGCGGCGTTGCTGACGCGGATCCTGCCGGACCGGATGGTGCCGCCGGCGGAGGAGATCGTCCGCAAGACCACCTTCGTCGCGTTCGCCGAAGCCGAGATCGACCAGCTGATATACCTGGCCACCGAGCACGCCAACCGTGAGGTGGGCGCGGGCAAGGAGGCCTACGACATCAGGATCGGCTCCAAGGGCGTGCCGCTCGTCGGCGACGAGACCCGCGAATCCTGGCCGTCGACCTACAAGGTGCGTGAGCGGAAACGATGACCCCCGGCTAGATCGCGCGGGCCTCCAGCAATGACAGCGGGCTGACCGTCGGGATCACCCGACGCAGCTCGAAACCATTGGCGCGCAACAATTCCGAGTACTGCGCGCGGGTGCGTTCCTTGCCGTGCAGCATCAGCAGCATCTCCAGGTCGAGCATGTGGCCGATGAACGAGGTGGCCCGGGGCGGGAGCACCATCTCCAGGAGCAGCAGGGTGCCGCCGTCGGCGATCGCGGCGCGGATGTTGCGCAGGATCGTCGCGCTGTCCGCGTCGTTCCAGTCATGGATGATGTTCTTCATCACGTACAGGTCGCCGCCCGGGGGCACCGAGTCCAGGAACGAGCCGCCGGTGACCGTGCACCGGTCGGCGACACCGGCCGCGGTCAGCAGCGGCGCCGCTCCCGCGACGACCGCGGGCAGGTCGTAGAGGACGCCGCGGGCCGCGGGGGCGCTCTGCAGGATGCGGCTCAGCACCGCGCCGTGTCCGCCGCCGACGTCGACGATCAGCCGGGCCGGGGTGAAGTCGTAGGCCTGCAACGCGACCTCGTTGGACAAGCCGCTGACCGCGGTCATCGCGTCGTTGAACACCGCCGCGAATTCCGGGTCGGTGTCGAGGTATTCGAAGAACGGCATGCCGCGCAGCATGTCGGCGGCGGGTTGGCCGGTCTGCACCGAGTACGACAGCGCGCCCCAGTCCGCCCAGCGGGCCGGATGGCCGATGAACAGCACCATGTCGCGCAGGGATCCCTCGCTGTCGGACCGCAGCGCGTCACCGACGGCGGTGAGGGCGAAGCGGCCGTCGCGCCGCTCCCGCAGCGCACCGCGGCTGGCCATCGCGCGCATCAGCCGGTACACGGCGTCCGGATCTGCGCCCACCCGCGCCGCGACGTCGGCGGACCGCAGCGGTCCGGAGGCCAGACAGTCCGGGATGCCGAGCGTGGCGGCTACGTAGAGCACCTGGGTGGTCCATGCGCCGGTGGCGAGTTCCAGCAGCGCGATGTTCCCGGGAACCATCGCGCGGTGGATACGGGCCAGCCCGGCACGCGCGAGCTCCAGTGCACGGATCAGCCGGGCCGGCGGAACCCGGGTGGGCGTCGACGGCGCCGACGCGGAGGCGGCGACCAGTTGCGGTGTCATGCGGCGACCGTAGGGCGGCCGCCTTAATTAATTCTTGGACTAGGGCGTGTCTGACAAATGTTTCGGATGTTGCGGCTGAGACTTAGGGCATGTC
>NZ_MVID01000050.1 GCF_002086815.1 Mycolicibacterium parafortuitum | reverse complement strand
CATGATCATCGGCCTGACGCCACACCAGAAACCCACTAATTCAGCAGGCTCCTAGGGCGTGACGGGCTGGGGCGTCACGACGGCCGAGGCCGCCTGGATCGTGTCGGCGTGAGCCTGTTCGCTGGCGACCTGCCACGAGATCGCCGCCGGGAACGTGCCCCAGGTGCTGTTGAACAGTCCGATCAGCACGGTGCGCCCGTCGGGCAGCGAGGTGTAGACCGGCCCGCCGGAATCGCCCTTACGGCTGACCACGCCGTTGGCCATGGTGAACCAGCCGTTGTTGACCGATTCGATGGTGCCGCAGCTCTCGCCGGTCACGACGCCGAAGTGGCATACCGGCATCCCCTTGACCGGCACCACCGCGGGATCGGTGACCAGGACCTTGCCGCTGGGCAGCACGTTGTTGATCACCACGTTGTTGTCGAGGTGGATGACTTCCCAGTCGGTGATCTGATGGTTGGTGTCGACGGTCATGCCGTCGGGGGTGTTGTCCCGGAAGGATCCCTGAGTGCCGATCGGGGTGCCGAACTTGTCCGAGACGGTGCCCGAGGCGCGGCAGTGGCCGGCGGTGTAGGCCAGCCGGGTGCCCGGGTCGACGTAGCCGAGCGTGCACAGCACGGTGTCCTGGTGGATCTCCATACCGGGCGAGACCACGACTCCCGGCTGCGCCTGCGCCACCGGGGTCGCGAGCGCGACGCCGAACACCAGAGCAACCAGGGCCAGCAACGACGACCGAACAGACACAGCCCCTCCGACCCTTGATGATGTTTCACCGATACCCGCTGACGCGGGCGGTGTAACTGGCTCATCGCGGTTACATAACGGGGCGTTACACGACCGGACGGGTCAGGAGTCGAATCCCAGACCGGCCGCGTCGAGGGCGCGCAGCAGCAGGTTGCGATGCCCGGCCGAATGGTCGGCACGGTCCAGCGACCACCGGGTGGCCTGGATGCCGACGCTGGCCAGCGGCTCGGGCGGGAACGGTAATGGCTTGCGGCGCACCATCTCCAGCTGGGTGCGCGGCGTCGGCGTGCCGTCCAGCAGGTCCAGGCACACGTCCGCGGCGAACCGGGCGGCGCCGACACCGAGGCCGGTGAAGCCGTTCACGTAGGCCACCCGGCCCTCGCGGGCCAGCCCCCAGTGCGCACAGAACCGGGTGTTGGTGTCGATCGCCCCGGCCCACCGGTGGGTGAACCGGACGTCCTCGAGTTGCGGGAAGGTCAGGAAGAAATGCGCGGCCAACCTGCGGTAGGTCTCGTCGCGGTCCTCGTAGGCTGTGTCGACGCGCCTGCCGAAGTGATAGACCGCGTCGTAGCCACCCCACACGATCCGGTTGTCCGCGGAGAGCCGGTAGTAGTGGAACTGGTTGGCGGAGTCGCCGACTCCCTGCCTGCCCCGCCAGCCGATGCGGCCCAACTGCTCGTCGGACAGCGGTTCGGTGGCCAGCACGTAGTCGTAGACCGGGACGGTGTAGAGCCGGTTGCGGCGCAGCAGGCTCGGAAAGACGTTGGTGGCCAGCACGACCTGGCGGCAGGTGATGGGCCGCCCGTCGGTATGCACCCGCAGCGCGGCGCCGCCGGATTCGATGCGGGTCGCGGTGGTGTGCTCGTAGATCTCCACCCCGGCCTCGCGGCAGGCCCGGGCGAGCTCGAGTGCCAGCCGGGCCGGGTTCACAATCGCGCAGTTGTCGGGGCTGAACAGACCGGCGCGGTAGGTGGGCGAGTCCACCTCGGCGCGGACCTGGGACTGGTCGAGGAACTTGCCCTGCCCTTCGGCGGCCGCGTCGCGCAACCATTCGACCTGATGCGGCTCGGTGGCCACGGCGAGCATGCCGGTGCGCTCCCACTGCACGTCGAGCCCGAGTTCGGCGATCTCGGCCTGCATGCCGTCGAGGTTGTCCAGGCCCATCGCCTCGAGCGTCTCGATCTCGTTGGGCCAGCGGGACTTTCCGTTCTCGTAGCCGTGCGTCAGGCTGGCGTCGACGAATCCGCCGTTGCGTCCCGACGCGGCCCACCCGACCCGGTCGGCCTCGATGAGCACGACGCGGCGGTCCGGATGGCGGCGCGCGGCGTGCAGTGCACTCCACAGACCGGTGTAGCCGCCGCCGACGACCAGCAGGTCGCAGGTCACCGGTCCGGTCGGGGTGCCGAACTCCGGGCGCGGGATGTCCAGCCACATCGACCCGAGGGCGGTGTCGGCGAGCGAACGGTCGATCAGCGTGTCGTCGACGGGCGCATCGAAAGCGGTCTCCACCGGGCGCACCTTACGTCGTGGCATGCGTCGGCGTCTTCTCGTGGGCCGGTTGCCATCCCGGCGGGCCGAAGATGTAGCCGAGTTTGGCGCGCAGGCCCCGGGCGGCGCGGACGTCGCGGCCGATCGCGACGTACTCGTGGGTCTCCAGCTTCCACGGGTTGAACGTGTCGACCGGTTTGGTCAGCCCGTAGTGGGGCCGGAACACCTCGGGCTGGAAGGTGCCGAACAGCCGGTCCCAAATGATCAGGATGCCGCCGTAGTTCCTGTCCAGGTAGAGCTGGTCCATGCCGTGGTGCACGCGGTGGTGTGACGGTGTATTGAACACGAATTCGATGGGCCGCCACAGCTTGGTGATGTGTTCGGTGTGGATCCAGAACTGGTAGATCAGGCTGAACGAGAACGCGACGAACACCATCCACGGCGGAACGCCCAACAGCGGCAACGGAATCCACATCAGGATCTCGCCGCTGTTGTTCCACTTCTGACGCAGCGCGGTCGCGAAGTTGAAGTACCTGCTGGAGTGGTGCGCCTGGTGGGTGGCCCAGACCAGCCGGACCCGGTGTGCCATCCGGTGGTACCAGTAGAACAGCAGGTCCACCCCGACGATCGCGATCACCCAGGTGTACCACTTCGACGGCGACAGCTGCCACGGCGCGAGGTAGGCGTAGATCGCGGCATAACCCAACAGCGCGAAGAACTTCCAGACGCTCATCGTCACCGTGGAGACCAGGCCCATCGACAGGCTCGCCCACGCGTCGCGGGTGTGGTACGCGCCGGCGCCGGGGGTGCCGTCGTCGCCCTCCGCGCCGCCCCCGGCGGTGGCATGTTCGAGCTTGCGCGCCGCGGCCCATTCGATGGTCAGCAGCAGCAGGAAGAACGGGATCGCGAAGAGCACGGGCTCGCGCATCTGCGGCGGAAGGAATTCCAGGAACTCCACGGTGAGCACCTCCGAGGTGAGTGTACGGGCGCTTACAGGAAGCTCAGGACGTCCTCGCCCCACGCGCGGCGCACGGGTGCGTCGAGATCGGCGACGACGGAATCGTGCTTGTCGATGACCAGGGTGGCGCGGTCGGTCGCGTAGGGCCGCCAGGCTGGCCCGCCGGGTGCGGACGGATCGCCGTGGGCCGCGAAGTTCGTCCAGCGGCTCCGCATCCGCTGGGACACAGCGGTTCCCACCGCACGCCCGCCGAGTGCGAACGTCGGGTCCTTGCGCCCGGAGCCCAGGTTGCCCCACACGAACGGCAACTCGGTGGCGTGCGCGCCGTGCAGGCGCACCAGGCGCAGCAACGGCGTCGCGAAGTCGAACCGGTACAGGTAGACCGGCGCCAGCGCGCGGTGGCCGTCGGCGAACCAGATCGAGGGCATCCGGAAGCCGAGGTCGCTGGTCAGCCCGAGGCCCGCGCTCTTGCCGCGACCGCGGTAGTGGCCCCGCAGGTGGTCCTCACTGGGCAGCTGCAGGGTGGGCTGCTCGGCGGTGATCTCGGCGAACATCGCCCTGATCGACTCGGGTGCGATCGGCATCAGCGGTGACTTCATGTAGCGGAACAGCGCCGCCTCGTTCTTGTTGGTGCCGATGATCAGCGGCACCGGATGAGTCTTGCCGTTACGGGCCAGGTTGACCGGGTAGTCCGGCACCAGGTCGCCGTCGACGGTCGGCGCGAAGGCCAGCGTGCCCGGGGTGCGCACCGGCACCTCGTTGAACACCGTCCGCGTCGCCTCCACCAGGCTCGCGGTGGGCGCGTCGGCCAGCCGGCCCAGCTCGTCGCGGCTGACGCCGAGCACGTCGAGGAAGCGCTGGGCGACCCTGCGGGCCCGTCCGACGTCGTAGATCGACGTCGCCGGGGCGCTCTGCGCGATCGCGGCGTGGAACAACCCGGCCGCGTCGGGGCTGGCCAGCAGCGCGGTCACGATGCCGCCGCCGGCCGACTCGCCGAACAGGGTAACCCGGCCGGGATCGCCGCCGAACGCGGCGATGTTGTCGCGCACCCAGACCAGCGCGGCCAGCACGTCGCGCAGACCTCGGTTGGACGCGAAGCGACCGGAGTCGTCGAATGCGCCGACCTCGAGGAATCCGAGGGCGCCGAGGCGGTAATTCACCGTGACGACCACGACGTCGCCGAAGCTGGCCAGCGCCCGGCCGTGGTACAGCGGCTGGCTGGCAGAACCCAGGACGTAGGCACCGCCGTGCGCCCACACCATCACAGGCTTGCCGTCGCCGGGTTCGGTGCCCGCCGGCGCCCAGATGTTGAGCGACAGGAAGTCCTCGCCCTGCGGGGCGCCGAGGTCGAGAGGGATCTTCGGGTCGGTCGGCTGCGGGCACACGGGCCCGACGCGGCCGGCGTCGAACGGTTCCTTCCATGCCTGCGGCGGTTCGGGCGCCCGCCAGCGCAGCTCCCCGACGGGCGCGGCCGCGTAACGGATCGCCTTCCAGGACTTGACGATTCCGTCGTCGACGCCGCGGACTGGTCCACTCGTCGTGTCCACCACGGGCCGGTCGCCTGCTGAAGGTCGAGGGGTCGCCTCCGCGGTCATGCCGAGCTCCTTCGGTCGATCGGTACGCCAGTGTACCAGCGGCGTGCGCAGATTCATTCTCGCTGCTCACAACTCTCTGCAGGGCCCGAACGCGTCCGTACGTTGCGCTCATGGCACTCGACATCACCGACCGCAACGGCGCCGATCCCGGTCTCGGCGCGCCTCCCCCACTGCTGCGCACCTCCGAGGAGGCGCTGGCCGCCGCCGACCGGGTGGCCGCGGCGATCGCCCCCGGCAGCGCCGAACGTGAACGCGCCGCAACCGTGCTGCTGCCGCAGCTGCGTCTGGTCGCCGAATCCGGCCTGTTCGGCATCTCGGTACCGGCCGAGCACGGCGGTCCCGCGCTGCCGGCGTCCACCGTCGTGGAGGTGCTGCGCCGGCTGTCGCGCGCCGACAGCGCGGTGGGCCAGCTGCTGCTGTCGCATTACGTGATCGCACAGGCGATTTCGGGTCTCGGGCAGCTCGATCCGGCACCGCGGATCTACGCAGACCTGCTGGCCGGCGCCCAACTCGGCAACGCGACCGCCGAGCGCGGCACCCAACACGCCCTGGACCGTCGCACCACCGTGCGTGAACTGGATGGGCGCTGGGTGCTCAACGGCACCAAGTACTACGCCACCGGCGCGCTCGGTGCGACGTGGATCGCGGTGTCGGCCCGCATCGACGGCCGCGCTGAAGGTGACACCGCGACGGTGTTCATCCGGCCCGACCAGCCCGGCGTGACGCTGGACCTGGAGCAGTGGTCGGCGTTCGGGCAGCGTGGCACCGCCAGCGGCCAGGTGCGACTCGACGATGTCACGGTCGATCCGGCGCTGGTGATCGACGAGGGGCCGCCGCCAGATCCCGCCGACGCGCCGCCGTCGGTGCTCGGCGCGTTCGACCAGGCGCTGCACGCCGCGATCGACATCGGCATCGCCCGCGCCGCTCTGGAGGACGGCGCCGAGTTCGTCCGGACCCGGTCGCGGCCCTGGAAGGAGGCGCTCGACGCGGGCATCGAGCATGCCGATGAGGAACCTCATGTGGTGCGCCGCTTCGGCGAGCTGACGGCGCGGCTCTACGCGCTGGAGGCGCTGCTGGCGCGCGGTACCGCGCTGGTCGACGCGGCCTACGCCGCGCAAGAGGTCACGCGCGGGGCCGCCGCGCAGGCGTCGCTGACCGTCGCCGCGGCCAAGGCGCTCGCGCAGCAGGACGCGGTCGAGATCGCCGGCGCCATCTTCGAGCTCACCGGCACGTCCGGCACCGACGGCGAGGTCAACCTGGACCGGCACTGGCGCAATGTGCGGGTGCACTCGCTGCACGATCCGGCTCGGTGGAAGTACGTCCACCTCGGCAATCACACCCTGCGCGGTACCCGTCCGCCCCGGCTCGGGCTGGTGCTGTGATGGGGTACCGCAGGAGCTTCTATCTCACCGGCAGCATCAACGCGCCGAGCGTGGAGGACGCGCTGCGTTTCGTCGGCAGCCGGTTGCAGCCCGCGGTGACGCGGGTGCCCGACGGCGAGCCGGGCGACCGCGCGAACTGGGTGCTGACCCAGACGGCCGCGTTCCTGGACAACCCGACGCTGGAAGTCACCGAGGCCGGTGGGCGCCGGCTGGCCCGGCTGCGGCCGGGCACCGGCGCCGCCGACATCGAGTTCCCGCGGCTGACCTACCAGGACCACGCGGCGGAGTCCTACGAGCTGTTCCGCGCCGCCCGCGCCCGCGGCGAGCTGGCGCCGGACTCGAAGTTCCTGGTGTCCATCCCGACGCCGTTCAACGCGGTGAACTTCTTCGTCGAGTTCGATTCGCAGGTCGAGGTGGCGCGGGCCTACGAGAAGCCGCTGCGCGCCAGCATCGAGGCGATTCAGACCGCGATCCCGCATGAGGATCTGGTGATCCAGTGGGATCTGCCCGTCGAGGACGCCACCGTGGAGGGCTGGTTCCCGAACCCGTATCGCGACGTCGAGGAGATCTACGCGGTGACCGCGCGGGCCGCGTCCTGGGTGCACGACGACGTCGAGCTGGCGTTTCACCTCTGCTACGGCGACTCCAAGTTCGGCGCGTCCCCGTTCATGGGTGACCCGCCCGACGAGCTGGCCGCCGCGCGCGGTGGCAGGCACGTCTACCCGCGGGACGCGTCGACGATCGTCGCGGTGTCCAACGGGCTGTCGCGGCACGTACCGCGGCGCATCGACGCGATCCAGGCCGCGACCGTGACGACGTGGAACAAGCTGGCGCATTGGCAGCCGCTGGCCAACCTGGCGATCGAACCGGGCACCGAGTTCTATCTCGGGCTGGTGCACGCCGAGGACGGCGCGGCCGGGGCGAAGTACCGGGCGGCGCTGGCGGCGAAGTTCCTCGACGGGTTCGGGCTGTCCACCGAGTGCGGGTTGGGCCGGCATTCGGCCGAGCAGCTCGATCAGGTGGTCGCCGCGATCGACGAGCTGTTCGCGACGCAGAAGGCCGGCCATCCGGCCTAGGTCCGGCGCCGGGAGCGCAGCGCGCCGGCGAGCAGGATGATCGCCACGCCGGCGGCCGGCACGCTGAGCAGGCCGATCCGCAGCCCGTAGGCGTCGGAGACCACGCCGACGATCAGCGGGGCGCCGAGGAATCCGAAGCGCATCAGCCAGGTCAGCATGGTCAGTCCGGTGCCGGGACGCAGTCCGGGCAGCTCGTCGGCGGTGCGCATCGCGGCCGGGATCACGGTGGCCACCCCGAAACCGGCTGCGGCGAAACCGATGATGCTGCCGGGCACGGTCGGGAACGTGAGCGCCAGGCCCATACCGGCGGCGGTGATCAACCCGCCGGCGCGAGCGACGACGCGGTCGCCGAAGCGGTCCACGAGCCGGTCACCGACGAGCCTGCCGAGGCACAGGAAGCCGACCAGCGAGACGTAACCGAACACCGCGACGGCACCGGGTGCGCCGAGGTTGTCCCGCAGATACAAGGTGGCCCAGGAACTTCCGGCGTCCTCGACCGTCGCCCCGGCCACCGCGAGGCCGACCAGCGCGAGCAATGCCAGATACGTCCTCGGGCCTGCCTTGACCTCGGCGCCGGGCCGAGCAGACGGATGGTCGTCGTGGTCGGGGCCGCGCAGCAGGAAGCGGTAGGCGACGCACACGATGCCGCAGAACAGTGCCCCGGCGACGCCGAGGTGCAGCGGGCGCGGGATGTGCGCCGCGATGGCGCCGGCACCCATCAGGCCGCCGATGACGGCGCCGACGGCCCAGATGGCGTGTAGCGAGTTGATGATCGAGCGGCCGTAAACCCGTTGCAGGCGAAGCCCGTTGACGTTCTGCGCGACGTCGGAGATGGAATCGCTCGCACCGGCGAGCAGCAGCGCGCCGGCGAACACCAGTGGCGTCGGGGCAACGCCGGCGAGCAGGATGAACGATCCCAGCGCGATGGTGGTGGCGACGACGACGCGTGCGGACTGGAAGCGGCGGATCAACATGGCCGCGGTCGGGCCGGCGATCAGCGCACCCGCGGAGAACGACGCGACGGCGGCACCGTAGACGGCGTTGGACATCGCCAGTTCGGTCTTGATCTCGGGGAAGCGCGGCAGCAGGTTCGCGAACAGGGCACCGTTGGTGAGAAACAGCGTGGCAGCTGCGATCCGGGCCCGCCTGAGTCGCGCGTCGCCGCCGACGAGCGGTTCGGACGCCATGATGTCCGACCCTACCGAAGCGGTGCCCCCGCACGCGATACACGTCGGCGGGGCAAGATTGCCCCATGGTTGTGTATCCCGAGGACTCCGCGCTGCCCGCATCACTGATCGAGCTCGCACAGCGGCACGGTGTGGCGACCGACTACGTGGACTGGACGGGTAGGCACGTGCCGGTGCCGTCGTCGACGTTGATCGGGGTGCTCGACGCCCTCGGGGTGGCCGCTACCACCGAAGGCGACCGGGCCGAGGCACTCGCCGATTTCGAACGCATTCATTGGAGCCGGCCGCTGCCCCCGACGGTCGTCGGCCGGGCCGGTGCGTCGACGACGTTCTGGGTGCACGTCACCCACGGTGACCCTGCTCCGGTGTGGCTGCGGCTTGAGGACGGCAGCGTCCGGACGGGATTGCGTCAGGTCGAAAACAACCGGCTGCCTTACGATCTCGGTGGTCGTCTGGTGGGCGAGGCGTCGTTCGAGCTGCCTGCGGATCTGCCGATCGGCTATCACCGGCTGTATCTGCAGACCGGTTCGTCGGAGGTCAGCACGACGGTGATCGTCTCCCCCGCGTCGCTGCCGCACTCGCCGGCCGCACGCACCTGGGGGCTGGCCACCCAGCTGTACAGTGTGCGGTCCCGGCGGTCCTGGGGCACAGGAGATCTGATCGACCTGGCCGATCTCGCGGTGTGGTCGGCGGCCCGTCACGACGCGGGGTTCGTGCTGGTGAACCCGATGCATGCGGCGTCACCAGTGGCACCGATGGAGCCCTCGCCGTACCTTCCGACGTCGCGCCGGTTCGTCAATCCGCTGTATCTGCGGGTCGAGGCCGTGCCCGAGTTCACCGACGTACGGCATCGCGGCCGGATCCGCAGGGCGCAGGAACAGGTGCAGGCGCGGGCGGATCGGGCAGGCCGCATCGACCGGGATCGCGCGTGGAAGGCCAAACGGGCGGCGCTGGAGGCGTTGTATCAGGTGCCCCGCTCCGCTGGTCGCGAGATCGCTTATCAGGCGTTCCTGGAGCGTCAGGGCCGCAGCCTCGACGACTTCGCGACGTGGTGTGCGCTGGCCGAGCGGCATGGTTCGGACTGGCATCAGTGGCCGGCGAAGTTCCAGCACCCACGCGGCGAGGCGGTGGCGGCCTTCGTCGCCAAGCATCCCCGCGAGGTCGACTTTCACCGGTGGCTGCAGTGGCTGCTCGACGAGCAGCTGTCGGCGGCGCAGGACGCGGCGGTGCGGGCGGGGATGGAGCTCGGGATCATGCACGACCTCGCGGTCGGGGTGGACCCGGACGGTGCCGATGCGTGGGCGCTGCAGGACGTCCTGGCGCTCGGGGTGACCGCGGGTGCGCCGCCGGATGAGTTCAATCAGCTCGGGCAGGACTGGTCGCAGCCGCCCTGGCGACCGGACCGGTTGGCGGAGGTGTCGTACGAGCCGTTCCGGGCGTTGTTGGCCGCGGTGCTGCGGCATGCCGGCGGGGTGCGGATCGACCACATCATCGGGTTGTTCCGGCTGTGGTGGATCCCGAAGGGCGCGTTGCCGTTGGAGGGCACGTACGTGCGGTACGACCACGAGGCGATGATCGGGATCGTCGCGCTGGAGGCGTACCGGGCCGGCGCGGTGGTGGTCGGTGAGGATCTGGGCACGGTGGAGCCGTGGGTGCGGGATTACCTGCGCGACCGGGGGCTGCTCGGTACGTCGATCCTGTGGTTCGAGACGCAGAACGGGCGGGATCCGCTGCCTGCGGATCGGTGGCGGGAGGCGTGTCTGTCGGCGGTGACGACGCACGATCTGCCGCCGACGGCCGGGTATCTGGACGGTGAGCATGTCCGGCTGCGCGACGAGCTCGGGCTGTTGACGCGGTCGGCAGAGTCGGAGTTGGCGGGTGACCGCGAGCATCAGCAGGCGTGGATGGCGGAACTGCGGCGGGTGGGGCTGCTGGCCGACGGGGACGACGACGTCGACCACGTGGTGCTGGCGCTGCACCGCTATCTGGGGCTGACGCCGTCGCGGCTGCTGTCACTGTCGCTGGCTGACGCGGTCGGTGAGGTGCGGACCCAGAATCAGCCGGGGACCACCGACGAGTACCCGAATTGGCGTGTGCCCCTTGGCGGCCCCGATGGTAAGCAGGTGTTGCTCGAAGATATCTTCGAGAACCCGCGCGCCGCAGCACTGTGCGAGGCGATGCGTGCCGCGGTGACGCCGTCGCCCTGATCGGTCAGAACGGTGGTGGGTCGTTGCCGCGGGGTGTGTCGCCGCGGTGGTCGGCGTTGTGTTGGCGTTCGCGGGTGATGTAGGCGGCGCGGCTTTGGGTGCGCGTGCGGGTGCGGCGCGGCATCATCGCCGCGCGTGACTCGTGGTGTGGCACTTGGGGCGGGTCGCCGGTCCACAGCGTGCCGGTGGGTTTACACAGGGCCGGGAATAGGAGTCGGCTGCCGGGCCGGGTGGTGTAGGTGTGCCCCGTCGGTGAGGTCCAGACTATGGCGCCGTCGGGGTATTGGCGGTCTGTCCAGCCTCCTGGCCCGCTCCAGAACGTTTTCAGTAAGTGGTGAAAACGGCACAGGGTTTTCAGGTTCGAGGCGTGGGTGGGCCCGACCGGGTGTGGCACGGTGTGGTCGATGTCGGCGGTGGTGGCCGGTTTGTCACAGCCGGGGAAGCGGCAGGTCAGATCGCGGCAGCGGACGAACTCCGCGAGCGCGGCCGAGGGGGTGTAGCGCGGCTCAGGCCCGGTGTTGCCGGGGTGGATGATCTCGCGGACCTTCGCGCCCTCGAGCATGGCGTCGAAGAACGGGGCGGGCAGGAACCCGGACCCGAACAGGTAACCCGACCGGCCCGGGAGCAGGACGGGGGCGTTGCGGCGCGGCGTGGACACGGGTGCGGGCGCAGGCGCGGGCTGGGTGGGTTCAGCGGGCGGTGCGGGACGGTCTCCGGCTGCAGCACTGTCGCTGTCCGCGCCTTCTGGTGACTCCTCGACCGGGGTGGCGTCCTCGGGCTGTGGCTCGGCGCTCTCCGCGTCGACGGTCACGTCGGGCTGCGGTTCGTCCGTCGTGGTGTCGACGGTGTCGTGGCGCAGTTCGGCGGGAGTGTTCGTGGTGTGGTCGGTGAGGGCGTAGATGATGGTTTCGGGCACGGGACGCGGGGTGGTGGCGGCTTCACAATCGTTGTTGCCGCAGCGGCAGGCCAGGCTGGTGATCCCGTGCAGCAGCGCTGTCCAGGCGTCGATGCGGCGCTCGGCCAGGGTGCGCGGATCGCCGTCACAGACGCTGTAGGCCATCGCGGTCAATGTGCGCCACCCGGCGGCGGCGTCCCCGTCGAACACCCGCGACCAGATCGTGGTGAACCCGGGCGCATCGGTGGGGGCACCGAATTCCAGCGCCGGCCCGATCTCGGCATCACGGGATTTACGCACCGCGTCCGGATCGTGGCGCTCGACGATCTCATCGATGGTGGCCTCGGTGGCCTTCACCGACAACGCCCCCCACCCCGCCACCGTGGCAGCCAGCTCAGCGTCCACGGCGGCGATCAGGGCGGGGTCGGTGATCAGATCGGTACGGGTGATGATCGCGCGCACCAGCAGCTCCGAGATCACCCCGGCCAAAAACAATGCCCCCACCCGGGGGAGGCGGTCGCGTAGCACCACCGCCCGGTAGGTCTGGTGCAGCGCCAACCCCTGGGTGATCCGATACGCCGCGGCGATCTCGGCGGTCACCGCGGCCTGGGGATCGA
>NZ_MVID01000005.1 GCF_002086815.1 Mycolicibacterium parafortuitum | reverse complement strand
GACCGACTACTGTCAGACCCGTCCACATTCGTTGCAGCCACCGCTTGAATCCAAGCGAGTAGACGCCTGCCGGAACGCAATTTCGGCGAGCCTCAGCTCCGCAGGTAGTCCAACTGGGCCTGCACCGACCACTCGGCCGCGTCCCACAGTTTCTCGTCGACGTCGGTGTAGACGTGCTCGACGACCTGACGTGCGGCGGCGTCCTCACCGAGATCGCGCAGCGCTCCCCGGACCTGCTCGAGCCGTTCCTCGCGATGGGCGAGGTACATGTCGCTGATGGCCACCAGGTCGTCGAGTTCGGGGCCGTGCCCCGGGAGCACCGTGCGGTGACCGATTCCGTGCAGCCGTCGCAGCGACTCCAGATAGTCACCGAGGCCGCCGTCCTCCTTGTCGATGACGGTGGTGCCGCGGCCGAGGATGGTGTCGGCGGTCAGCACCGCGTCGTCGAGCAGGAACGACACCGAGTCCGCGGTGTGCCCGGGCGTCGCCATCACGGTGATCTTCAGGCCGGCGGCGTCGATCACCTCACCGTCGACGAGCGGGCCGCCCAGGCCGCGCTGGAAACCGCTGCCGACCGACCGCACCACGGCGCCGGTCATGTCGACGAGACGGTCGATGCCGCCGGTGTGGTCGCTGTGACGGTGGCTGATCAGCACCAGCGGGATCGGGCCGAGCGCGGCGAGGCGCTCGATGTGCTCGTCCTTGTCATCGGGTCCCGGGTCGATGACGACCATCTCGTCGGTGCCGGGGCCACGCAGCACCCAGGTGTTGGTGCCGTCGAGGGTCATCAGCCCCGGGTTCTCACACAGCAGTACCGACGCCGTGTCGGTGACGGGCCGCAGTAGTCCGTAGGCCGGGTGCTCCATGTCAGGAGACCTCTACGATCACTTCCACTTCCACCGGCGCGTTGCGCGGCAACTCGGACACCCCGACCGCGGACCGGGCATGGGCACCGGCCTCGCCGAAGATCTCGCCGAACAGTTCCGAAGCGCCGTTGATCACGCCGGGCTGCCCGTCGAATCCGGGCGCCGACGCGACGAAGCCGACGACCTTGACGACCTTGACCACCGAATCGATTCTGGCCAGCGCATGCACGGCCGCCAGCGCGTTGAGCGCGCACTGCCGGGCCAGTTGCTTGGCGTCCTCGGGGCTCACGTCGGCACCGACCTTGCCGGTCGCCTGCAACTCACCGCCGCTGATCGGCAGCTGGCCCGCGGTGTAGACGAGGTTGCCGGTGCGCACCGCCGGGACATAGGCGGCCAGCGGCGCGACGGCCTGGGGCAACTCGATACCGAGCTCGGCGAGCCGCTCCGACCAGGCGCTCACTTGGCTCGCTTCAGGTAGGCGACGTGCTGCTCGCCGGTGGGCCCGGGCAGCACCGAGACCAGTTCCCAGCCGTCCTCACCCCACTGGTCGAGGATCTGCTTGGTGGCGTGCGTCAGCAGCGGGACGGTCGCGTACTCCCATTGGGTCCGTTCGGTCATGCGGCTGAGCTTATCCGCCGACCAACGGGCTATGGCTAGCATGCTTGAGTGGCTACCACATCTTCGGGGACAACGGACGGTCCCAAGCCGGTCGGATGGCCGTCGCGCCTGACCAAAGCCCGCCTGCATTTCGTGTCGGGCAAGGGCGGCACCGGCAAGTCGACGATCGCCGCGGCGCTGGCCTTGGCGCTGGCGGCCGGCGGGCGCAAGGTGCTGTTGGTGGAAGTGGAAGGCCGCCAAGGCATTGCACAACTCTTCGATGTGCCTCCGCTGCCCTACGAAGAGGTCAAGATCGCCACCGCCGATGGTGGGGGCCAGGTCAACGCGCTGGCGATCGACACCGAGGCGGCGTTCCTGGAATACCTCGACATGTTCTACAACCTGGGGCTGGCCGGCCGGGCGATGCGCCGGATCGGGGCCGTGGAGTTCGCGACGACGATCGCACCGGGTCTGCGCGATGTGCTGCTGACCGGAAAGATCAAGGAGATCGTCACCCGCAACGAGAAAGAGCAGCCACGCGGCAGGGGCACGGCGTACGACGCGGTGGTCGTCGACTCTCCCCCGACGGGCCGCATCGCGCGGTTCCTCGACGTCACGAAGGCGGTGTCGGACCTGGCCAAGGGCGGGCCGGTGCACTCGCAGGCCGACGGTGTGGTCAAACTGCTGCACTCCGACCTGACGGCGATCCATCTGGTCACGTTGTTGGAGGCGCTGCCGATCCAGGAGACGCTGGAGGCGATCGACGAGCTGCGGGAGATGGGTCTGCCGATCGGCAGCGTGATCGTCAACCGCAACATCCCGTCGTATCTGGCCCCGGACGACCTCGCCAAGGCCGCCGACGGGGTCATCGACGCCGACGCGGTCCGGGCCGGTCTGGAGCGCGCCGGAATCACGTTGTCCGACAGTGACTTCGCCGGCCTACTGACCGAGACGATCCAGCACGCGACCCGGATCAGGGCGCGCACCGAGAGCGCCGAGCAGCTGGCCGCGCTCGACGTGGCGCGCCTCGACCTGCCCACGCTGCCCGACGGTGTCGACCTCGGCAGCCTGTACGAACTCGCAGACGAGCTCGCCCACCAGGGCGTGCGGTGAGCGGAGGAACAGCATGAGCGCGAACCCACCAGCCCTGGACATGGCCTCGATCCTTCGCGACACCTCCAACCGCGTGGTGGTGTGTTGCGGGGCGGGCGGTGTCGGCAAGACGACCACGGCCGCGGCGATGGCGCTGCGGGCCGCCGAATACGGGCGCACCGTGGTGGTGTTGACCATCGACCCGGCCAAACGGCTCGCGCAGGCGCTGGGCATCCGCGATCTGGGCAACACCCCGCAGCGGGTGCCGTTGGCGCCCGAGGTGACCGGTCAGCTGCACGCGATGATGCTCGACATGCGGCGCACCTTCGACGAGATGGTGATCCAGTACTCGGGCCCCGGAAGCGCGGACGCGATTCTGGACAACCAGTTCTACCAAACCGTCGCCACCTCACTCGCCGGCACGCAGGAGTACATGGCGATGGAGAAGCTGGGACAGCTTCTGGCAGAAGACAAGTGGGATCTGATCGTGGTGGACACCCCACCGTCGCGCAATGCGCTGGACTTCCTGGATGCGCCGAAACGACTGGGCAGCTTCATGGACAGCCGGCTGTGGCGGATGCTGCTTGCCCCGGGGCGGGGCCTCGGCCGATTCGTCACCGGCGCGGTGGGCCTGGCGATGAAGGGCATGTCCACCATCCTCGGTTCCCAGATGCTTGCCGACGCAGCAGGGTTCGTGCAGTCCTTGGACGCGACGTTCGGCGGCTTCCGCGAGAAGGCCGACCGCACCTACGATCTGCTGAAGCGGCGCGGAACCCAGTTCGTGGTGGTGTCGGCGGCCGAACCCGATGCGTTGCGGGAGGCGACGTTTTTCGTCGACCGGCTCTCGTCGGAGCGCATGCCGCTGGCCGGGCTGATCCTCAACCGCACTCATCCGACTCTGTGCGAGCTGCACGCCGACAAGGCCGCCGAAGCCGCCGACGAACTGGAGAAATCCGACCCGGATTCGGTCGCGGTGGCGGCGCTGCGCATCCACGCGGCCCGCGCGCTGACCGCCAAGCGGGAGGTGCGGCTGCTGTCGCGGTTCACCGGCGCCAATCCGCACGTCGCGTTGGTCGGCGTGCCGTCGCTCCCGTTCGACGTGTCCGATCTGGATGCGCTGCGCGCGATCGCCGATCAGATCACGGGTGAGGCGACGCCCGCGGCGTAGCCGCGGATCATGCCCGAACAGTCGTATGGCCGCGCCCTCCGGCGCGGCCATACGAATCGGGATGTGAATTTGTTCGGCAGTGGGCCGATCCGCAACTCAGGCCATCGCGGTTCGGCCGGCTGTCGACTTAGCCAGCAGTGCGGTGCTTGCGCTGCGCGGCAAAAAAGTCAGCCCACGAATCAACTTCTGGATGCTGCTTCAGAAGTGCCCGCCGCTGACGCTCGGTCATACCTCCCCAGACACCGAACTCGACGCGGTTGTCCAATGCGTCGGCGCCGCACTCGGCGATCACCGGGCAGTGACGGCAGATCACTGCCGCCTTGCGCTGTGCGGCCCCCCGGACGAACAGCTCGTCCGGATCGGTCTGACGGCACCGCGCCTGCGAGACCCATGCGATCCGGGCCTCGGCCTCCTTGCCGTGCACGACGACGGAAGCAGATGGATTGGCGGTGGTATGACGAGCCGCGGGCTTGGTTGTTGACACCAGCGATTCCCCTATCGTTCTGGCCGCGCCCCGACAACGCAGACGATTATTAACCCTTGCGTCGAAAGCTTGTGCGATCTACGCCACATTGCGACTACCTGGTGTGACCTGCATCGCACTGTGCGCTCAATTTAGGTGGTCAAAGGCGTTCTGCGCAATACGTCTGTGACCACTTTTTTGGGACGCCCGTGCAGTCCGGCGCGTAGAGTGCGCCCGCACACTCGCCCGGTTCGTGCACAAGTGCTTGTCAGCGGCGTTTGGCGGACCCCTGACAGGTACCTGCCGAAGGTCGTCGTGGCTGCTCGAGGGATGCGACGCTCTCACTCGTCGCTACTCTGTACGCATGCCGGAGCAGCCCCCGACACAACCGCCGCGTGCGGTGACGGTCATCAAGCTCGGCTGGTGCGTCGTGCTGGCGAGCGTGATCGTCGCCGCATTGATGTTTCCGGTCGTCGGCGGATTCGGTTTGGTGTCGAACCGGGCCTCCGATGTGGTGGCCAACGGGTCGGCCCAGTTGGTGGAGGGCGAGGTCCCTCAGGTCTCCACGATGACCGACTCGAAGGGCAACGTGATCGCCTGGCTCTACAGCCAGCGCCGGTTCGAGGTTCCGAGCGATCAGATCGCCAACACGATGAAACTGGCGATCGTGTCCATCGAGGACAAAAGGTTTGCCGATCACAACGGTGTGGACTGGCAGGGCACGCTGACCGGCTTGTCCGGATACCTGTCGGGGAACCTCGACACCCGCGGCGGATCGACCATCGAGCAGCAGTACGTCAAGAACTACCAGCTGCTGGTGATCGCGCAGACCGACGCCGAGAAGCGCGCCGCGATCGAGACCACACCGGCGCGCAAGCTGCGCGAGATCCGGATGGCGCTGACGCTGGACAAGACGTTCACCAAGCCCGAGATCCTGACGCGCTACCTGAACCTGGTGTCCTTCGGTAACGGCGCGTTCGGTGTGCAGGACGCCGCGCAGACCTACTTCGGGATCAACGCCACCGACCTGAACTGGCAGCAGGCCGCGCTGCTGGCGGGCATGGTCCAGTCGACGAGCGCGCTGAACCCGTACACCAACCCCGACGGCGCACTGGCGCGGCGCAACGTCGTGCTCGACACGATGATCGAGAACCTGCCGGAGTACGCCGACGAGCTGCGGGCCGCCCGCGCGGAGCCGCTGGGCATCCTGCCGCAACCCAAGGAACTGCCGCGCGGCTGCATCGCCGCCGGTGACCGCGCCTTCTTCTGCGACTACGCGCTCGACTACCTGGCCCGCGCCGGGATCAGCAAGGACCAGGTCGCCAAGGGCGGCTACATGATCAAGACGACCCTGGACCCCGATGTGCAGGCCTCGGTCAAGAACGCGATCACCCAGTTCGCGAGCCCCGACCTGCCCGGTGTCGCGAGCGTGATGAGCGTCGTTGCGCCCGGCAAGGAATCGCACCCGGTGCTCGCGATGGCCAGCAACCGCACCTACGGCCTGAACCTCGACGCCGGCGAGACGATGCAGCCACAGCCGTTCTCCCTGGTCGGCAACGGTGCCGGTTCGGTGTTCAAGATCTTCACCACCGCCGCGGCGATGGAGATGGGCATGGGCATCAACGCCCAGCTCGACTCGCCGTCGCGGTTCGAGGCCAAGGGCCTGGGCAGCGGCGGTGCCCGCGGCTGCCCGCCGGCGACGTGGTGCGTGCAGAACGCGGGCAACTATCGCGGCACGATGAGCGTCACCGACGCGCTGGCCACGTCCCCGAACACCGCGTTCGCGAAGCTGATCGCGCAGGTCGGCGTCCAGCGGGCGGTCGACATGGCCGTGCGCCTGGGGCTGCGCTCCTACGCGCTGCCGGGCACCGCGCGCGACTATGACCCCGAGAGCAACGAGAGTCTCGCCGATTTCGTCAAGCGGCAGAACATCGGCTCGTTCACCCTCGGTCCGATCGAGGTGAACGCGCTGGAGCTGTCCAACGTCGGCGCGACGCTGGCCTCCGGCGGCGTGTGGTGCCCGCCGAATCCGATCGCCGAGGTGCACGACCGCTACGGCGAGCCGGTGTCGGTCACCACCGAGACCTGTGAGCAGGTGGTCCCCGAGGGCCTGGCCAACACCCTGTCCAACGCGATGAGCAAGGACGACACGGGTGCCGGCACCGCGGCCGGTGCCGCCGGGTCGGTCGGCTGGGATCTGCCGATGTCGGGCAAGACCGGGACCACCGAGTCCAACCGGTCCTCGGCGTTCCTGGGCTTCACCAACCGCTACGCCGCCGCCAGCTATATCTACGACGACTCCACCGCGCCGACCGAGCTGTGTTCGTTCCCGCTGCGCCAGTGCGGTTCCGGGAACCTGTTCGGCGGCAACGAGCCGGCCCGGACGTGGTTCACCGCGATGAAGCCGATCGCCACCGCGTTCGGCGACGTGACGCTGCCTCCGACCGATCCGAGGTATGTGGACGGTGCGCCCGGATCGAAGGTGCCGACCGTGGCGGGGATGAGCCAGGACGCCGCCCGGGCACGCCTGCGTGAGGCCGGCTTCCAGGTCGCCGACCAGGCGACGCCGGTGAACAGTTCCTCGCCGTACGGCGCGGTCGTGGGCACGGCGCCCAGCGGCCAGACGGTGCCCGGCTCGATCATCACGATCCAGATCTCCAACGGCATCGCGCCGGCGCCCCCGCCACCCCCGCCCGGCGGACCGCCGGGCGGACCACCGGCTCCGGTGGGCCAGACCGTCATCGAGATACCGGGTCTGCCGCCGATCACCGTGCCCGTACTCGGCCCCCCTCCGCCGCCCGCACCACCACCGCCGCCGCCCGGCTGATCCCCGACGACCGGTGACTGCCAGGACGGGGCAGTAAACTGGCCGGCATGTCTGCACGTTCCGGGGGCCCCGCCGCCATCCTCAAGACCACCGCCGCCGCGTCGGTGGGAACGCTCGTGGCGGGCATCGGGTACGCATCGCTGATCGAGCGCAACGCGTTCGTCGTCCGCGAGGCCACGATGCCGGTGCTCACGCCGGGGTCCTCGCCGCTGAAGGTGTTGCACCTCAGCGACATCCACATGCGCCCGCAGCAGCGGCGCAAGCAGGCGTGGCTGCGCGACCTCGCGCGCTGGGAGCCGGACTTCGTCGTCAACACCGGGGACAACCTGTCGCACCCCAAGGCGGTGCCGTCGGTCGTGCAGGCGCTCGGGGACCTGTTGTCGGTGCCCGGCGTCTTCGTGTTCGGCAGCAACGACTACTTCGCGCCGAAGTTGAAGAACCCGGCCAACTACCTGACCAAACCCAACAGCCGTATTCACGGTGAGCCGTTGCCGTGGCAGGACCTGCGGGCGGCGTTCACCGAGCGCGGCTGGCTGGACATGACGCACACCCGCCGCGAGTTCGAGGTCAACGGCCTGCACATCGCGGCCGCGGGGGTTGACGACCCGCATCTCAAACGCGACCGCTACGACGCGATCGCCGGGCCCGCGAACCCGGCCGCGAACCTGACGCTGGGGTTGACGCACTCCCCCGAGCCGCGCGTGCTGGACCGGTTCGCCGCCGACGGCTATCAGCTGGTGATGGCCGGTCACACCCACGGCGGCCAGCTGTGCGTGCCGTTCTACGGCGCGATCGTGACCAACTGCGAGCTCGACCGGTCCAGGGCCAAGGGTCCGTCGCGGTGGGGTGCACGCACCCAGTTGCACGTGTCGGCCGGTATCGGTACGTCGCCGTATGCGCCGCTGCGGTTCTGCTGCCGGCCCGAGGCCACGTTGCTGACGCTGGTCGCGGCGCCGACCGGGGGCTCCGGCGTCGGGTCGGGCGCCGGGTTGTCGCATCCGGCCGTCTCGGCGCGGTGAGCCCGTCGGGTCGATGTCGCCAGTCCCGGGCGTGGGTGGACAACGCGGTCCGGTTGATCGAGGCCGACGCACGGCGCAGCGCTGACACGCACCTGCTGCGGTATCCGCTGCCGTCGCGCTGGGCAGGCGACGTCGACGTCGCGCTGTATCTGAAGGACGAGACCACCCACATCACCGGCAGTCTCAAGCACCGGCTGGCGCGCTCGCTGTTCCTGTACTCGCTGTGCAACGGCTGGATCGGCGAGGACACCACGGTGATCGAGGCGTCGTCGGGCTCGACGGCGGTGTCGGAGGCCTACTTCGCGGCGATGCTGGGGCTGCCGTTCATCGCGGTGATGCCGGCGTCGACGAGCGCGGCGAAGATCGCGTTGATCGAATCTCAGGGCGGGCGTTGCCATTTCGTCTCGGAATCGGCGGAGGTCTACGCCGAGGCGCAACGGTTGGCCGAGCAGACCAACGGGCATTACCTCGATCAGTTCACCAACGCCGAGAGAGCCACGGACTGGCGTGGCAACAACAACATCGCCGAGTCGATCTTCCAGCAGCTCGGCGAGGAGACCCATCCGGTCCCGGAATGGATCGTCGTGGGCGCGGGCACGGGTGGGACGAGCGCGACGATCGGGCGGTACATCCGGTACCGGCGGTACCCGACCCGGCTGTGTGTGGTCGATCCGGAGAACTCGGCGTTCTTCCCGTCGTATGAGCAGGGTGCGGACGTGGTGACGGGTGCGTCGTCGCGAATCGAGGGCATCGGGCGCCCCCGGGTGGAGCCGTCGTTCGTGCCCGGGGTGGTGGACCGGATGATCAGCGTCCCGGACAGCGGTTCGGTGGCCGTCGCGCACCACGTGGGCCGGGTGCTGGGCCGGCGGGTGGGTCCGTCGACCGGGACCAATATGTGGGGTGCGTTCAAGCTACTGGCGGAGATGATCGAGAACGGCTGTAGCGGGTCGGTGGTGACGTTGCTCGCCGACAGCGGTGACCGCTACGACGACACCTACTTCTGCGACGAGTGGCTGACCAGCCACGGCATGGAGCCGTCCGAGTCCGCCGCGTCGTTGGCGGAGTTCGAGCGGTCGGGCCGCTGGTCCTGATCCTTGGGCCGCCGGGTTAGCGGAACATCCGAGGTCAGGAACAGCCAGAGCGCTGCCAGTAGGAAGAATCCCAGGTAAATCGATGCGCCCAAGCCAGTCATGTCACGCCCCGTTCCGGTCGAATTCTTTTCTCAGTGTGCATAACGCCACCGACGCCTCTGTTCCTTCCCACGGTGTGTCGTAAACAGATCGGGCCGTTTGGCTTCAAGGGCATGGCGTGCGATACGCTGTCGTGGCTTCACTCGGGGTGTGGCGCAGCTTGGTAGCGTGCTTCGTTCGGGACGAAGAGGTCGTGGGTTCGAATCCCGCCACCCCGACTCGTGTGAACAGCGAAAAGGCCCTGACCGTTCTGGTCGGGGCCTTTTTGCTGTCCGCGCTAGTGTCGACGTGAGGACGACGTGAACGGGGGGATCTCATCGCCGCGGCCCGCCAATCGTGAAACTGAGCGGACGGGAGGCCGGTGACGCGGTCACGGAAGCTGGTGGTGGTTGCCGGTGATCGGCGATTGCGGGGAGCCCGATTCAAGTGGGCGGCGGTCCTGGTGTTCGCCCTGCTGTTCGGCGCTGCGGTGTACCTGCTGGCGGTGCGCACCACGACTGGACAACGACTCGAGGACGCGGCCCTGCGCGGTTCCGATCAGGTCGACCCCGAACTGCATCGGGTCGCGTTGGAGGCGTTCCACACGATCTCGGTGACGTCGCAACTTGGTGCCGCGTTCGTCGTCGCGCTGATCGGGTTGCTCCGCAGGCAGGTCTTGCTGGCCGTCGCGGGAGTGGGCGTCATCCTCGGCGGGCAGGCCGTCACTCAGGTGTTGAAGTATCACCTCCTGACCCGTCCCGACCTTGCCGCGACGGACGGCGGCTTCGCCGATAACACGCTGCCGAGTGGGCACACCACGGCCGCGATGTGCCTTCTCTTCGCGACGCTGATCGTGATGCCGTATCGCTTCCGCGGTGTGGCGATGTTCGTCACGCTCACCTGGGCGGTGGGCATCGGCGCCTACACCGTCATCATCGGCGCGCACCGACTGTCTGACACGCTGGCCGCCAATGCCGTCGCCCTGGTCGTGGCGTCCACCGCGTCCCTGCTACTGGCGCGGACCGGCCGGATCCGGGCGGTGGTGTCGCCGGAACCCCACCGCTACACGTTACGGACGATCTTCGTCGTCCTTGTCGGCGTTGTCGGGGCGGCCAGCCTCGCCCTCGGTGTGGTCCAGACGGTGCTCGCCGCGTCTGCGCACCTGAACGACGAGCCGACGGCGTGGCGGCTGTTCCTCAGTTCGCAGTGGTTGGCCGCAGCCGGCTCAATCGCCGCAGCACTGTTGTTCTGGTGGACGTGGTATCGGTTGGAGACCAAACGACGCCACGATCCTGTAAGCAGCCGCTGACCCCTAGCCCGCCTTCACGTCCGACGGATGCACCGCCAGCGGGGTGACGTGGATCTTCATGTACGGGAACAGCGGCAGACCGGAAAGGATCTGGTGCAGTTCGTCATTGGAGTCGACATCGAAGATCGAATAGTTCGCGTACTCGCCGACGATGCGCCAGATGTGGGGCCACTTGCCGTCACGCTGCAGCTGCTGGGAGTACTCCTTCTCCCGGTGCACCGTCTGCGCCCGCACCTGCGGATCCATGTCCGGCGGGATCGCGACGTCCATGCGTACGTGGAAGAGCATCAGCCGGTCACGCCTTCACCGGGTCGAGGACGAAGTTGTAGCCGACCCGGTGCGTGCCGTCGGCCTGCTCACGCGGCGCCAGGATCAGTTCGTCCTTGACCGCCCCGGCGATGTCGTCCTCGTTGTGCGGATCACCGGGAAAGTAGAGCTGCGCGGTCAGCAGTTCGTGGCCGGGCGCGGACACCTTCACGTGCAGATGGGCGGGACGCCACGCATGCCAGCCGGCCGCCGCGATGAGCTTGCCGCAGGATCCGTCGGTCGGGATCTGATACGGCGCGGGACGGATCGTGGTGATCTCGAACGCGCCGTCGGGGCCGGTGCTGAAGGATCCGCGCAGATTCCACTCCGGCAGGTTCGGGGCGAACTGCGAGTAGAAGCCGTCGGCGTCGGCGTGCCAGAGTTCGACCTTGCCCTGCAGCGGCGATCCGTCGGTGCTGGTGATGACGCCGTCCCACACCAGTGGGGTGCCCTGCTCACCGTCGCGCATCGGAATGGTGCCGCGCGCACCGCATTCGGGTGAATTCGGCACGTAGTAGGGACCCTCGATGGTGCCCTTGTTGCCCTCGCGGTGGTCGGTCGCCACATCTTCGACGACGTGCTCGACCCAGACGTCGAGGAACAGCGGCCATTCCCCGTCGGCGCCGACGTTGATCAGCCACGCCTTGAGTGCGTTGTACTCGTCGTAGGTGACGCGGTGGCGGCGGATGGTGTCGTGCACCGCCGAGAGCACTTCGCGGGCAAGCAGATCGACGCGCTCCTTCGGGGT
Source organism: Mycolicibacterium parafortuitum (assembly GCF_002086815.1). Classification (GTDB taxonomy): domain Bacteria; phylum Actinomycetota; class Actinomycetes; order Mycobacteriales; family Mycobacteriaceae; genus Mycobacterium; species Mycobacterium parafortuitum. Next base: position 225,833 of record NZ_MVID01000005.1, on the reverse strand, counting down.
GTCGCGCACCGCGTCGAACGGCGACTTGTCGGTCTGGAAGCGTTCGGTGGCCGAGGCGCCGGAGGCTGCGGCCGATGCGGTGTCGATCGGGCTCTCGATGGTGGTCATGGCTGGTCCTTCTGGTTCTGGTGATCGGTGCGGTAGTGGTCGAGCTTGTCCGGGTCGATCTCGATTCCGAGGCCGGGTCCCGGGGGTACGTGGAGTAATCCGTCGCGGATGCACAGCGGGCTGGTGAGCAGGTCATCGGACATGTCCAGGAAGTTCGACAGCTCCCCGGCCCGCCTCGAGGTCAGCTCGAACGCGGCGCCGAACGCCACCGCACAGGCGGTACCGAGTTGGCCGTCGATCTGATTGCCCATCACGATCTCCAGGCCGAGTCCCTCGGCGAGGTGGTGGACGCGCCGGGATCCGGTGAAGCCGGTGCGGGCGGTCTTGATGCTGATCGCGGTGGCCGATCCGCCGAGTACCTCGCGGGTCACGTCGGCGGGCGTGGGCACGGATTCGTCGGCGATGAACGGGATGTCGGTGTGTTGGACCAGCCATCGCCGGCCCAGAACGTCGTCGGCGGGGCACAATTCCTCGGCGAAGATCAGGTCGAGGTCGGCCATCTCCTTGAGCGCGCGCAGCGATTCCGACGCCGTCCAGCCGCGGTTGCCGTCGACGTAGAGGTCCACGGTGTCGCCGAAGCGTTCCCGCAGCGCGCGGACCACCGCGGTGTCCAGCGTGACGGGGCGGCGGCCCACCTTCACCTTGAACGTCGAGATCCCGTACTCGGCCTGGATGCGTTCGGCCTCGGCGACCATCTTGTCCGGGGTGTCGAAGCCGAGCATGTGGCTGACGCGCATGTGGTCGCCGTAGCCGCCGAGCATCGCGCTGACCGACAGGTCGAGGCTGCGTCCCAGCGCATCCCAGATCGCCATGTCCACAGCGGCTTTCGCGGTCGGGTTGCCGACCGTGCGCGCCAGCCGTGAGGCCACCACTTCCCGTTCGGTCAGTGTCAGGCCGACGATCTGCGGGGCGAAGATCTGCCGGATCACCGCGAGGATGCCGTCCTGGGTCTCGCCGTAGGTGAACGGCCGCGGCGGCGCCTCGGCCACCCCCACGACACCTTCGTCGGTGTGCACCCGCACCAGCACGTGCTCGGCGGTGCGGACCTCTCCCGAGGCGAACTTCAGCGGCTTGAGGTAAGGGATCGCGAACGGGATCGCCTCGACGGCAGTGATTTTCACGGTTGCTCCTGAAATGCGGAATGGTCGAGGGGGCTCAGTGCCCCGGCGAGCACGGCGACGACGGCATCGACCACCGGGTTGTCGGCGCCGTCGCGCCAGGCCAGTGCCAGGTCGACGGTTCCGCCGTCGACGAGATCCCGGAACACGACGCCGCGCAACGGCAGTGCGCGCACCGATGCCGGGACGACGGATACGCCGAGGCCGGCGGCGACGAGGGCGAGCAGCACAGCGGTCCCCGGGGCACTGTGTTCACGGTGCGGCACGAAGCCGGCCGTGCGGCAACTGCGCGTCACCGCGTCGTTGACGGCCGAATCCTGCGCGGAGTAGCCGATGAACGGCTCGCTGCGCAGATCGGCCAGCGACACCACCGGTTCGGCGGCCAGGCGGTGGTCGGCGGAGAGCGCGAGGATCAACGGCTCCGCGTCGATGGTGCGCGTTGCCACGTCGCCGCCGACCGCCGGTGGACGCAGCACACCGAGGTCGAGCGCGCCGGTGCGCAGCCCCTCGCACTGGGTCGGGGTCAGCAGGTCGGCGTGGATGTCGAGGGCGACGGCCGGCAGCTCCTGCCGCACAATCCGGGCGATCCTCGGCAGGTGTGAGAACGCCGCGGTCCCGGTCAGGCCGAGCCGCAGCAGGCCGCTGCGGCCGGCGGCGATGCGGCGCACCCCTCGTTGCGCCGCATCGACACCGTCGAGGATCCGGGTGGCCTCCGCCCGCAGGAACTCCCCTGCCGGGGTCAACGCCACGTGCCGGGTGGTCCGGGTGAACAAGGTCGCGTCCACCGAGTTCTCCAGTTGCCGGATGGCATATGACAGCGCAGGCTGCGCGATGTGCAGTTGCTCGGCGGCCTGCCCGAAATGGCAGGTGTCGGCCACCGCCAGGAAGTAGCGCAGGTGACGCAGTTCCATCGGTGACTCCTTGTTCTCCCGTCGGCCGGGCGGTGTGGCCGGGGTCCTCGGACGGTCGCTCTGTGACCGTCGACACCCTCGACGGTAGACCCGCCATCCATACATCACAAAGACCTGATTTGGCGCTTTTGAGCGACTTTCTTTATCAATTGCCGCCCAGGTCAGGACTAGGCATAGCCCTAGTGTGACGACCGCCACTCACTGCCAGTGTGCAGGTAGACATCACTTTCACGGACTCGCGGAGGCTCCCTGATGACGACCACGGCATCGACCGAACCCAGGACACATGTGGCGGCGGTCCTCGCCGACGCGGTCATCGACGACCCGGAGGCCGGCGTGTTCCGCGCCAACCGGCGCATCTTCACCGACGAGGAGATCTTCGAACTCGAGATGAAGCACATCTTCGAGGGCAACTGGGTCTACCTGGCGCACGAGAGTCAGGTCGCCAATCCCGGCGACTACTTCACCACCTTCATCGGGCGTCAGCCCGTGGTGATCACCCGCTCCAAGGACGGCAGCCTGAACTGTCTGATCAACGCGTGCGCGCACCGCGGCGCGATGATCTGCCGGCGCAAGACCGACAACCGGATGACACTGACGTGCCCGTTCCACGGCTGGACGTTCCGCAACGACGGCGCGCTGCTGAAGGTGAAGGACCCCGACGGCGCCGGGTACCCGGAGGCGTTCAACGTCGACGGCTCGCACAACATGACCCGCGTCGCCCGCTTCGAGAGCTACCGCGGTTTCCTGTTCGGCAGCCTCAACCCCGACGTGGTCGGCTTGACCGACCATCTCGGCGACGCGACCAAGGTCATCGACATGCTCGTCGACCAGTCCCCCGACGGACTGGAGGTGCTGCGCGGATCCTCCACCTACACCTACGACGGCAACTGGAAAGTCCAGGCGGAGAACGGCGCCGACGGATATCACGTCACCGCGACGCACTGGAACTATGCGGCGACCACCAGCCGCCGCGGCACCGGCGAGTCCAAGAACGAGACCAAGGCCCTCGACGCCGGCGGGTGGGGCAAGTCAGGTGGCGGGTACTGGTCGTTCCCGCACGGTCATCTGTGCCTGTGGACGTGGGCGGCCAACCCGCAGGACCGGCCACTGTGGGACAAGCTCGACGACCTCAAGGCCACCCATGGCGACGCCAAGGGCGAGTTCATGGTCAAGGGGTCGCGCAACCTGTGCGTCTACCCGAATGTGTATGTGATGGACCAGTTCTCGACACAGATCCGGCACTTCCGCCCGATCGCGCCGGACCGGACCGAGGTGACCATCTACTGCATCGCCCCCAAGGGCGAGAGCGCACAGGCCCGCGCCAACCGCATCCGGCAGTACGAGGACTTCTTCAACGCCTCCGGCATGGCCACCCCCGACGACCTCGAGGAGTTCCGGTCCTGCCAGCTCACCTTCCGCGCCGAGGCGGCACCGTGGAACGACATGAGCCGCGGCGCCCAGCACTGGCTCGACGGCCCCGACGACGTCGCGCGTTCGCTCGGGCTCGACAACGTGATCTCGTCCGGCGTCAAGAACGAAGACGAAGGCCTCTACCCGGTGCAGCACGGCTACTGGCTGGAAACGATGCGCGCCGCGGCGCAGAAGGATGTTCACTGACATGACCGCCACCACCGAAAATGCCGTCACCACAGGCGCACTCATCACCCAGAACGCGATCGAGCAGTTCCTGTACCGCGAGGCCCGGTATCTGGACGACCGCGAATTCGAGAAGTGGCTGGCCTGCTACGCCGACGACGTCGTCTACTGGATGCCGGCCTGGACCGACGACGACCGGCTCGTCGAGGATCCCCAACGCGACATCTCGCTGATCTACTACTCGAACAAGGGCGGGCTGGAGGACCGGGTGTTCCGGATCCGCACCGAACGGTCGTCGGCAACCTCTCTGCCGGAACCGCGCACCAGCCACAACATCTCGAACGTGGAGGTCATCGAGCGTCGAGGCGACGTCGTCGACGTGCGATTCAACTGGCACACCATGTACTTCCGCTACAAGACCATCGATCCGTACTACGGCACCTCCTTCTACACCATCGACTTCGGCGGTGAGCAGCCGTTGATCCGCCGCAAAACCGTGGTGCTCAAGAACGACTACATCCACCACGTGGTGGACGTCTACCACTTCTGAGGTGAGCACAGTGACCGAAACATACTCGGTGGCCCTGTCTTTCGAGGACGGAGTCACGCGATTCATCAACTGCCGACCCGATCAGACCGTCGCCGACGCGTCCTACCGGCAGCGCATCAACATCCCGCTGGACTGCCGCGACGGCGCCTGCGGAACCTGTAAGGCGCTGTGCGAGAGCGGAAGATACGACGGCGGCACCTACATCGACGACGCGTTGGCCCCCGACGAGGCGGCCGCCGGCTTCGTGCTGCCGTGCAGCATGACGCCGCGCTCGGATCTGGTCCTGCAGATCGCGGCCACCTCGGATTCGGCGAAGACCCAGGCCGCCACCTACCAGGGCACCCTGACCCTGCTGGAGCGGCTCTCCCCGACCACCGTCAAGATCGGCATCGAGATCCCCAACCGCGGTGAACTCGCCTTCCTGCCCGGTCAGTACGTCAACATCGCGGTTCCGGGCACCGACCAGACCCGCTCGTACTCGTTCTCCAACGCGCCCCACGAAGAACTGCTGACGTTCCTGGTGAAGCTGGCTCCCGGCGGCGCGATGTCGGACTATCTGGCGCAGCGCGCACAGGTCGGGGACGCGCTGACGTTCACCGGCCCGAACGGATCGTTCTTCCTGCGGGAGGCGCAACGTCCGGTGCTGCTGCTGGCCGGTGGCACGGGGCTGGCGCCGATCCTGGCGATGCTGCGTGCGATGCGGGCCGCGGGCAGCACCCGCGCGACCCATCTGATCTACGGAGTCAGCTCCGACGACGATCTGACCGCCGTCGACGAGATCGAGGAGATCGCGACGCAGCTCCCGGCCTTCACGTGGGACTACTGCGTGTCCGATCCGGCGAGCTCGGCGCCCAACCGGGGCCCCGACCGCCCCTACGTCACCAACCTGATCGCCCCGGAACACCTCCACGGAGGCGACCTGGCCATCTATCTGTGCGGACCGCCGCCGATGGTCGAGTCGGTGCGTACCCACCTGAACACCGCGGGCGTGGAACCCACCGGCTTCTACTACGAGAAGTTCGGGCTGGCCAAGGCCGCGGCCTCGGCGCCGGCACCCGCACCGGCCGCGGAGTCCGCCGGCCCCGCCGCGGAGGTTCTGCTTCCAGCCCCCGACGCCCGCGCGGTGGCCGGGCAGGTCGTGCTGCCTCGTGCCGACCTGGCACCCGCGGCCGCGCGCCCCGTCGTCGCGGAGGACGACGCGATCCGGCGGGTCGCGGGTCAGGTCGTCGCGGGTCAGGTCGTCGCGGGTCAGGTCATGGTGGCGGCGAGCGGCGGCGCGGTCTCGGCGCTCGACGGCGACGACGGCCGGCTGCTGCCCACCGGTGCACGGGCCATCGCCGGACAGTCCCTGTTCGACCCGGTCGCCGCGTCGGCGCACGCACCGCAGACCGCCGACACCGCGACCGTGGTCAGCGACGACGGCTATCAAATCGGCGAGGAGCATCCCGAGGTCCGCGAGTCCGACGCGATCTTCGAGGCCCGGTCCGCGCTGGAGCTGGGGGCGCTGGAACTCACGATGGGACGCCTCACGAGCGCCCAGCTGGCCGGATACCGGTTGCTGGCCGAGTCGACACTGCCGTACGTCGACGGGGATCACTTCGTCGACGCCGAGCAGTACACCGAGACCAACGCGGCGTTCCACGACTACCTGTTCACGCTCACCCGCAACGACCACCTGCTGCAGGCGTATCAGGCGCTGGGGGTCAAGGGCCGGATGACCGAGGTGCTGCGCCACGCGACGTGGTGCCATCCCCGGTGCGCGCAGGACCACGTCGACATCGTCGCCGCGTTCGAGGCCGGGGACCGCGAGGCGGCCCGCGCACTCATCACCGCGCACGCCGAGCGGTCCAAGCAGACGATGCGCCGGGCGATGGCCGATACCGCGGACGCGACGGCGCCGGCGTTCGTGACCCCGGGCCGGTTCGCCGGCAAGGTCGTGGTGGTGACCGGCGCCGCGCAGGGCATCGGTGAGCGCACCGCCCGCCGCATCCACGCCGAGGGCGGGGTGCTGGTGCTCGCCGACCGTTCTGAGCTGGTCAAGGAACTCGCCGACGAGCTGGCGGCACGTTCACCCGCGGTGGCCGTCACGGCCGACCTCGAACACCACGAGGGTGCCGAATCGGTGGTCCAGCAGGCGCTTTCGGCATTCGGCCGGATCGACGTGTTGATCAACAACGTGGGCGGGGCGATCAACTTCAAACCGTTCACCGAGTTCACGCCCGCCGAGGTGCGCGCCGAGATCGACCGGTCGTTGATGACCACTCTGTTCTGCTGTCATGCGGCGCTGCCCGCGATGGTGTCGCGGGGACACGGGGTGATCGTCAACGTCTCCTCGGCGGCTACCCGGGGCATTCACCGCATCCCGTACTCGGCGGCCAAGGGCGGCATCAACGCGATCACGGCCTCGCTGGCGATGGAGTACGCCGACGCGGGGATCAGAGTCGTCGCCACCGCACCCGGCGGAACCGCCGCGCCGCCCAGGCGGATCTCGCGCGGCACCGCGGTGCCGCGCGACGACACCGAGCAGGCGTGGTTCGACGCGCACATCACCCAGACGCTGGACTCCTCCCTGATGAAGCGGTACGGGACGCTCGACGAGCAGGCCGCGGCGATCTGCTTCCTGGCCTCCGACGAGGCGGCGTACATCACCGGAACCGTGTTGCCCGTCGCCGGTGGCGATCTGGGCTGATCGGGCTGGGAGCGGCGCGGCGGGCCCCTACGATGGGCAGGTGCCCATGGCGCCTGTCACGTTCGTCGGTCGCGCCGCCGATCTGGAGGAGTTGATCCGGCGCACGACGGCCACGGTGGGCGGCGGTGCGTCCGTGGTCACCGTCCGCGGGGCCGCGGGGATCGGCAAGACCGCTCTGCTGCGGCGCACGGCCGCCCAGGTCCCCGCCGCCCGGTGGGCCACCGCCGTCCCGTGGGAGAGCTCCCTCGACGGCGCGGTGCTCGCCCAGCTGCTCACCGGCCCGGCGCCGACCGACGTGGCCGAGGCGGCCGGGCAATTGGCGCACACGCTGTCGGATGAGGATCCGACGCTGCTCGTCGTCGACGATGCACAGTACGCGGATACGCTGTCCTTGCAAGCCCTTTCGACGTTGGTCCGACATCACCGGACACTGCCCGTCCTCATCGCGTTGGTGACCGACGGACGTCCCCGCTGCGTGCCGGGGCTCGGCGGCGATGAGCTGGTGGTGGGCGGTCTGAGCACCCGCGAGGTGGCCGACCTGGCCTCGGCGCGCGGGCACGTGTTGCCCGCCTCGACGGCGGAGTTGCTCACCCGCCACACCGGGGGGCACCCCGGCCATCTGCGCGCGTTGCTCGACGAACTGCCGGCTCGGACATGGACCACGCTGGATGCCCGCCTGCCCGCGCCGCGGGAGGTCGTCGCGCAGGTCGAACGGGATCTCGACGCCGCGGGACCGGACGGGCGTGCGCTGACGGTGGCGCTGGCCGTCCTCGGCGACGGAGCGACATTGTCGGAGGCCGTGGAGCTGGCCGGCGTCGACGATCCGCTGGCTGCCGTGGCGGCCGCGACCGGCGCCGGCCTCCTTGCGCCAGGCGACCCGTGGGAACCCGAACTTCGCGATCCGCTGACCGCGGCCGCCGTCCTCGATGTGCACGGTGTCCGGGCCACGGCCGACGCGCACCGCCGCGCTGCCGATGTCGTCACCGATCCTGTTGCGCGGCTTCGCCATCGCGTCGCCGCCACCCCGGTGCCCGACGAGGCGCTGGCCGACGAGGTGGACGCGCTGGCCCGGTCCTCGGGTGCCGACGGTGAGTGGAGTCGCGCCGCGGCGCTGTTCCGCGACGCCGCGCGGCTCACCTCCGATCCGCTGCGCCGCGACGAACGGCTCACCCGGGCGGTGGACGCGCTGATCGCCGCCGGAGACTGTGTCGGTGCGGCGGCGATGGTCCCCGTGGTGGAGAACCTGCGCGAAACACCGCTGCGCAACGCCACCCTGGCCTATCTGGCGATCCTGCGGGGACGCGCCACCGAGGCGGAGGTGCGGCTGCGCCGCGCCTGGGACATCGTCCATATCGACCGGGACACCGACACCGCGGCGTTCATCGCCCAGCGTCACGTCCTGCACGCGCTGGTGCACTGTCAGGGTGAGCAGTTGGTGGCGTGGGCCGACCGCGCGCTGGCGCTCGCCGAACGCGATTCTCCCGCCGGCATCGAGGCCGCCGCGATCCGCGGGCTGGGCCTGCTGGCCTCGGGACAGCCCCGCCGCGCCGCCACCGAGTACGACGACCTGCACGAGCGGGTGCGTCACGGCGCGCAGGCGCAGCGCGTCGTGATGGGACGCGGGTGGGTGCAGCTGATGCGCGACGAGGTCGAGGAAGCCCGCTCCAGTCTCGAAAGTGCTGTTGCCGCCGCAGGTCTCGGTGGATCCACCCGCATCACGCTGTGGTCGCACGCGTGGCTGGCACGCACGCAGTTCAGCCTCGGGGAATGGGATGCGGCCCTGCTCAACGTCGAGCACGGCCGCCGGCTCGCCGAGGCCAGCGGCATCGTGTTGGCCACGCCGCTGCTGGAGTGGACCGCCGGGCAGATCGCCGCGCTGCGCGGTGACTGGGCGGCGGCGGAAGCCGCCGCGCGCGCCGCCGCGCAGGGTGGCGAGTACGCGATGATGCGCATCCCCGCGCTGCTGCTGCGCGCCCAGATCGCGGAGGCCCAGGCCGATTACGCGGCGGTCCGCCGGATCCTGGAACCGCTCACGAAGCTGGCGCCCGGCACCTCGCTGCAGGAACCCGGGTACTGGCCGTGGGTCGACGCTCTGGCCAACGCGATGGTGCTCACCGGGGACCTGGCCGGGGCCGAGAGCTTCCTGCGCCCGCACGCTCAGCGAGCTCGGAGTCGGGGGCACCGGAGCGCGCAGGCCCGTCTCGGGTGGGTTCGCGGCCGCCTTCTCGGTGCGCAGGGCGACATCGCCGCCGCCCGTGAGGCTTTCGAGCAGTCCCTGGCCCTGCTGGACGGGCTGCCGTTGCGCTACGAGACGGCGCGGGTCGATTTCGCCTACGGGCAGACCTTGCGCCGGGCAGGTAAGCGGCGCGAGGCCGATACGGTGATCAGCGCCGCGCGCGAGCTCTACGTCGGCCTCGGCGCCGGCACCTATGTGGCGCGCTGCGACCGGGAGCTCAAAGCCGGTGGGCTGCACCAGAGCCGCGAGTCCCGCCACGCCGTCGAGCTCACGCCACAGGAGGAGGCGGTCTCGACGCTGGTGTCGCGCGGGCTGTCCAATCGCGAGGTCGCGGCCGAACTCTACGTGTCACCGAAGACGGTGCAGTACCACCTGACCCGGATCTACGCCAAGCTGGGCATCCGTTCGCGTTCCGAGCTGGCTGCGCTGAGACGTTGACGGTGGTCGGCCACCGGTGCGCCGGTCTTGGCGGCCACCTCGTCGAGGTCGACGCCGGGGGCGAGCTCGACCACACCGAACTCGGTGCCGGTGACGTCGAACACGCCGAGGTCGGTGATCACCCGCTGCACGACCGCCTTTCCGGTCAGCGGCAGGTCGCACTCCGAAACAAGCTTGGCATCACCGTTTTTCGCACTGTGGTCCATCAGTACGATCACCTTCTCCGCACCGCTGACCAGGTCCATCGCGCCACCCATACCCTTGACCATCGAGCCGGGCACCATCCAGTTCGCCAGATCACCGTTGACCGCGACCTGCATCCCACCGAGCACCGCGACGTCGACGTGTCCACCGCGGATCATCGCGAAGCTGGTCGCCGAGTCGAAGAACGACGCGCCCGGCAGCACGGACACGGTCTGCTTACCGGCGTTGACCAGGTCGGGGTCGACCTCGTCGTCGTACGGGAACGGCCCGACCCCGAGGATGCCGTTCTCGGCGTGCAACGTGACATCGGAGCCTTCGGGCAGGTAGTCGGGTATCAGGGTCGGCAGTCCGATCCCCAGGTTGACGTAGTCGCCGTCGCGCAGTTCGCGGGCGGCGCGGGCGGCCATCTCGGTTCGGGTCCAGCTCATGCCAGTGCCTCTTCTCGGGGTCGCGGCCGGGTGGTGCGCTTCTCGATACCCTTGCGGGCCGCCTGTTGCGGGCTGAGCTCGACGATGCGCTGCACGAAGATGCCGGGCAGGTGGACCTCGTCGGGGTGTAGTTCACCGACCTCGACGACACGCTCGGCCTCGACCACCGTGACCCGGCCGGCCATCGCCGCGGGCGGGTTGAAATTGCGTGCTGCGGCGTGGAATACGCAGTTTCCGGCCCGGTCGGCGACAGCGGCGCGCACCAGCGCGTAGTCGGTGACGATCGATTCCTCCAGCAGCATCCGGCGCCCGCGGAAGGAGCGGACCTCCTTGGGCGGGGAAGCCAGCGCCACGCTGCCGTCGGGGTGGTAACGCCACGGCAGACCGCCGTCGGCGACCAGGGTGCCGACCCCGGTCGGGGTGAAGAACGCCCCGATGCCGCTGCCGCCGGCGCGCAACCGCTCGGCCAGCGTGCCCTGCGGGGTGAGCTCCACGGTGAGTTCACCGGAGAGGTACTGGCGGGCGAATTCCTTGTTCTCCCCGACGTAGGACGCGATGACCCGGCTGATCCGACGGGCCTCCAGCAGCAGACCCAGACCGCCGCCGTCGACGCCACAGTTGTTGCTGACGATGGTCAGGTCGTCGGCGCCCTGCTCGAGCAGCGCCTCGATCAGAAACCACGGGATACCGGCGAGGCCGAAGCCGCCTACCGCGAGACTCGATCCGGACGGGATGTCGTCGACGGCCTCGCGTGCCGTGGCGACCACTTTGTCGAGGGTCATGACTGCTCCAGGTGTTCGATGATGGCGGCGGTGATCTGCTCGGGTTGTTCGGCGTTGGCCAGGTGGGCGGCCCCGTCGACGACGAGAAGCTTCGAATCGGGGATGCGGGAGGCGATCTGCTCCAGCCTGGCCGGCGGAGTGGCCGGGTCGTCGGCGCCGGCGATCGCCAGCGTCGGCGCTTTGATCTGCGAAAGTTGTTCGCGCAGATCCAGTTCGGCGATCGCCTCGCAGCACGAGGCGTAACCCTCGGCCGGCGTTCCCGCGATCATGGCCACCCACTCCGCGCGTTCGGCCGGATGGGTCTCCAGGTGGCCCAGCGTGAACCACCGGGCGACCACTGCGGGCGCAACGGTTTCGGCGCCGCCGGCGCGCACCGCCGCCGCACGGTCGGTCCAGGCCTGGGCGGGTGCGAGTTCGGCGGCGGTACACAGCAGCACCATCCGGTCGACCCGGCCGGGATGGCGTGCGGCCACCCGCATCGCGGTCATCCCGCCCAGCGACAGCCCGATCAGGTGGGCGCGCTCGATGCCGCGGCGGTCGAGGATCCCGACCAGGTCGTCGGCGAGGTCGTCGATCGAGTACGGGCCGCCGGGCACCGGCGAGCCGCCGTGACCGCGGGTGTCGTAGCGCAGCACCCGGAACCGGCTCTCCAGCGCGTCCAACTGCGGGGCCCACATCCGGTGGGTGGCACCGAGCGAGTTGGACAGCACCACCGGGGGCCCGTCGGGAACTCCGCTTTCGATCACGTTCACGTCGACCGCGCTCATCGGGTCACCTCGAACCGCGTCGCTTCGAACACCGCGGCCAGACCCTGTCCCCCGCCGATGCACATCGTCTCCAGCATGTAGCGGGCGTCGCGCCGGCGCGCCTCGTAGGCGGCGGTGGCGAGGATCCTGGCGCCGGTGGCGCCGATGGGGTGACCCAGTGAGATTCCGGAGCCGTTCGGGTTGAGGCGGTCGTCGAGCGGGTCGACTTTCCATTCGGCGAGCACGGCCAGCACCTGCGCGGCGAACGCCTCGTTGAGTTCGATGAGGTCGATCTCGTCGAGGGTCAGCCCGGCACGCTCCAGAGCCGCGGCGGTGGCGGCGACCGGACCGAGGCCCATCGTCTCGGGCGCGCAGCCGGTCACCGCCCAGGACCGCAGCGTCAACAGCGGCTCCCAGGACCGCTTTTCGGCCTCGGCGCGGGTGGTCACGACACACATCGCCGCACCGTCGTTCTGGCCCGACGCGTTGCCCGCGGTGACGGTGGCAGCGGAGTCGTGGCGCGACCGGACGGCGCGCAGCTGCGCGAGCTTCTCGACGGTGAGGTCGGCGCGGGGGTGTTCGTCGCGGTCGATGACGGTGTCGGCACGTCCCCGCGTGCCGGGGACGGTGACCGGGACGAGTTCGTCGGCGAAGTGACCGCTTTCGTGCGCGGCCACCGCGCGCCGGTGGGAGCGCGCCGCCAGCTCGTCCTGCTCCTCGCGGGTGATTCCGTACTGGGCCCGCAGGTTCTCGGCGGTCTCGATCATGCCGCCGGCGATGGGATGACTTGTGCCGCCCGCGGTTTTGCGGGCCCGGTCGAGGCGGTCCTGCAGCGCGATGCCACCCTGGCGCACACCGGCGCGCAGGCCGAGCGCGTAGTGCTCGACGTTGGACATCGACTCCGCGCCTCCGGCGATCACCGTGCGGGCCGCCCCGGTGGCGACCTGTCCGGCGGCGTACAGCACGGCCTGCAGCCCGGACCCGCAGCGCCGGTCGATCTGCAGCCCCGGCACCGCGGTGCCCAGCCCGGAGTCGAGTGCGGCGATCCGGCCGAGTGCGGGCGCTTCGCCGTTGGCGTAGCCGTTGCCCAGCACCACGTCGTCGACGTCACCCTCGCGCAGTCCCGTGCGGTGGATCAGCGCGCGCAGCGTGACGGTGGCCAGATCGGCAGCGGTCAGGGGCGCGAGCGCGCCGCCCATGCGCCCGACCGGCGTCCGTACCGGATTGCAGATGACGACGTCCATGCCTCGACGCTAGGCCGGTGCGGCCATATTCTGAAATACATAAAAACCCCCTATTGATATGTAGGAGATATGGAACTCCGTCATCTGCGGTACTTCCGCGCGGTTGCCGAGGAACTCCACTTCGGGCGCGCCGCGCAACGGCTGCTGATCGCGCAGCCGCCTCTGTCCCAACAGATCCGTCAGCTGGAGCGCGAGGTGGGTGTCACCCTGCTTCTGCGTTCGACCCGCAGTGTCGAGCTCACCGAGGCGGGGCGGGCGTTCCTGGATCGCACGGTCCGCATCCTCGACGCCGTCGACGACGCGGTCGGCCAGGCGCGCCGGATCGGCACGGGCACCGAGGGCCGTCTGGTGGTGGGCTGTGTCGGCTCGGCCACGTACTCGCTGCTGCCCCGACTGGTCCGGGAGCTGCGGGCCGCGCTGCCCGCCGTCGACCTGCGGGTGCGCGGCGAGATGCTGGCATCGGCGCAGCTGGCGGCATTGCACGCCAAGGACATCGACCTCGCGTTGATGCGCCCACCCGTCGACGACCCCGCCCTGACGGCGGTGCCGTTGCGCCGCGACCGGCTGCTCGTCGCGCTTCCGGCGGGCCACCGCTGCGCCGAGCAGGAGGAGGTGGCGCTGGCCGAGCTGCGGGACGACGACTTCATCGGCCATGCCGGCGGTGGGCGGTCCCGGATGAGCGCGCTGCTGGCGGGTCTGTGCGCCGACGCCGGTTTCCGGCCGCGCATCCGCGACGAGGTCGACGAGACCTCGACGCTGGTCACCCTGGTGGCCGCCGGGCTCGGGGTCGCGCTCGTCCCGGAGCCGACCGCGGCACTGGAGATCGGCGGGGTGACCTACCGGCCGCTGGCCTCCGAGGCCGGCACCACCATCGAACTGCTGGCGGCGTATGTGACCGCGGACGCGTCCCCGCTGACGGCGCGAGTTGTCGACATCCTGCGCACGACCGTCTGAGCTGCAGGTCGGCGGGGCGCCGCGGGACTGTCGGTGCGCTGCGGCACGATATCGGCATGCTTCCCGGCGACCCGAAGGACGACGCCGCGCTGCGCAAGGCGCGCGGCGCGTTCTTCACGCCGGCACCGGTGGCGCGTTTCCTTGCCGACTGGGCGGTCCGCGATCCCGCCCACGCCGTGCTGGAACCGTCCTGCGGGGAGGCGGTGTTCCTGCACGAGATCGGTCGCCGCGGCGGCCACGTCGGCCCCCTGGTCGGCGTCGAGATCCACGCCGACTCCGCTGCCGCATCCGAGCGCAGCCTGCGTGAGGTCGGCATCGACGCCACCATCTACGCCCGGGACTTCTTCTCCCACAACGAGTTCGGCGCCTACGACGCGGTGGTCGGCAATCCGCCGTATGTGCGCTACCAGGACTTCGCGGGTGAGTCACGGGCCCGGGCCCGCGAAGCCGCGCTGCGCGCCGGCGTGACGTTGTCCAACCTCGCGTCCTCGTGGGCGGCGTTCACCGTGCACTCGGCGCTGCACCTCAAACCCGGGGGCCGGCTCGGGCTGGTCCTGCCCGCGGAACTGCTCAGCGTGAACTACGCCGCCGGCGTGCGGCAGTTCCTGATGGACCACTTCACCTCCGTGGGCCTGGTGTTGTTCGACGAGCGGGTGTTCCCCGGCGTGCTCGAAGAGGTGGTGCTGCTGCTCGCTGACGGGTACCGCACCGACGGCGGCGCCGGCGCGACCCACATGGAGCTGTCCCAGGTCCGCGATGCCGAGGGTCTGGCCCGGCTGACCGCGTCGCGGCGGTGGACCCCGCCCGGCAACGGCGCCAAATGGTCGGCGGGCCTGCTGTCGAGTGCGGGCCTGTCCGCGTTCGACGCCGCGGTCAGAAGCGATGCGTTCACCGTGCTGGAGACATGGGGCGACACCACGCTCGGCATGGTCACCGGCAGCAACCGGTTCTTCACGCTGTCCCCTGCCAAGGTCGAAGCGCTCGGACTCGCGCCGTCCGACGTGCTCACGTTGTCCCCGCCCGGGTCGCGCCACCTGCGCGGCCTCGGCCTGACGGCGGCCACACTGCGCGCCCTCGGCGATGCCGGCCAGGCGACCTCCCTGTTCCGGCCCGCCCACGAACCGTCGCCGGCAGCGTGGCACTACATCCAGTCGGGTGAGGACCTCGACGTGCACCATGCCTACAAATGCCGTGTCCGCACGCCGTGGTGGCGGGTGCCGTATCTGCGGCCGGCCGACCTGTTCCTGACCTACATGAACGCCGACACCCCTCGGCTGACCAGCAACCGGGCCCGGGCACACCACCTGAACTCGGTGCACGGGGTGTACCTGCGTGACGGCCTGCGGACCGACGGCATGAACCTGCTGCCGGTGGCCGCGCTGAACTCGGTGACCCTGCTGGGGGCCGAGACCGTCGGGCGCGCCTATGGTGGCGGGATGTTGAAGATCGAGCCCCGGGAGGCCGACGTGCTGCCGGTCCCCGCACCGGATCTGGTGCGCCGCAACGCCGATGGCCTTCGCCAGGTGCGCCCCGCGGTGGCCGCCCGGCTACGCGAGGGCCGCCTCCTCGCCGCGGTCGAGCTGGTCGACGAGGTGCTGCTGCTCGAGACATCCACCTTGACCGAACGTCAGCTGCGCGCGCTGCGGCGCGACCACAGCGCCCTGACGGCCCGCCGGATCGCCCGCGGAAAAGCCAACGGTGGCAGGTAAACCCAGCGCCAAGGCGCTCGCCTGGCCGTTGTTCGACGCCATCGTCGACCGGTCGGAGTTCAAGACGGTCAACCCGTGGACCGCCGACGGCTCGTTCTGCCCGGACTACGGCGCGCTGCGCAAGCTGCTGGCCGTGCCGATCCTGCTGGGCGCGGAAAGCCGGTCCGGCGTGCCCGCGCTGGCGCTCGATGTCTGGGTGGCCTACGAATTGCGCCGCGCCGGCCTGGAACCCGACGCGGTGTGGCCGCGCGCCGAAGCTCCTCGGGTCGTCGACCGGGACGTGCTGAACTTCGTCAAATCCATCCCGAAGTCCGCCGGCCGCGACGAGCTGATGGAGCGGCTGCGCACCGGCTCCTCGGGTGGGGTGGGCGCCGCGTCGGCGAACATCGCCGGCAAGAACTACTTCAAACAGGTCGACGTGATCATGTCGTCCTGGCAGACCGGCCCGGAGTTGTTGATCTCGACCAAGCGGATGGATTCGTCGTTCGGCAAGAACGCCGCCAACCGCGTCGAGGAGTCCTACGGCGATGCGAAGAACCTCGCGCTGCGCCACCCCCTGGCCGCGCTGGGCTTCATGTACTCGCTGCGTTCGACGGCCTACACCGAGGAGCGGCGGCAGTTCGACTGGATCGTCGACCTGCTGACCAAGCTCGGCCGCGAGGACGACGCCTACGATGCGTGCGCGCTCGTCGTACCGGAGTGGGAGGGCGACGCGCCGCCCGGTCCGGTCCCCGAACCCGACGACGTGATCCTCGAGCTGTTCGAGGTGGAGGTCGACACCGGCGACGACGAGTCGGCGACCGCCGACGTCGACGCCCAACTCGCCGCGCTGCCGGATGTCACGCTGCGCACCGATCTGGTGCCCGATGAACTGAGCCCGGCGCGGTTCTTCGCGGTGATGATGACGATCGTGTTGGACAACTCGAACATCACCCAGCACGAGGAGGCCCGTCGCCGTCGCGGCACCGCCCTGGGCCGCGGCTGATACGCATTCACCAACTTGCCGACACCGACACGGCTTCCGCGGTAAGGTACGCCAGCAATCACCATTAATTTGCTGCGGCGTCAACGAGGGGGTCGGATGAGGGTGGGCGTGCGGTCTTGTGTCACCGCGGGGGTCGCGGTGCTCGGCGCGAGTGCGATTGCGGTAATGCCAGTACATCCGGTCACCTCGCCGACCGCTACGGCGACTGCGCAGGCGGTCCGGTTGACGGCGGTGCCCAGTCCGCTGCAGCTGTACCAGGAGGTCTTTCAGCAGTCGCTCAGCAACGCGTCATCCGTCGCCCGGCAATACTTCGACGACCCGTTCCCGATCACCAGGGCGATCCTGCAGAACCAGGCGTCGGCCGTGGCCGATGCCGTCGCAGCGCTCGGTGCCGGTGACTACGCCGCGTTGGTCGCGGCGGCCACCGATGTGGTGCTCGAACCGTTCCGCGGCGGGGGCGCCGCGTTGTCCCATCTGACCGCGCTGCTGAACCAGCCGTTCGCCGTCGAGGGCTTCTTCCTCATCGCGGTCAGCCCGGTGTTGGCGGGCCTGGTCGCCACCGGACGCGCCGTCGGAGAGGTGTTCGAGGCGCTCACCAAGCTCGATGTGATCGGCGCCACATACGCCGTGCTCAACATCCCGGGCCGGATCGTCGACGGCGTCCTCAACGGCGTACAGGGTGCGTCGGTCGGGATCCTGGAGGATCTCCCGGGGCTGCTGAGCCCGCTGTCGGACGACGTTCCGCCGGGGCCGATCGCAGTCGGCATCAGCCTGGACCAGGACATGGCCGCCGCGATCCCGCCGCGCGACACACCTGCGCAGGTCGGCGACCTGCCGGATCCCGACGCCGCCGCCATCACGGTCACCGCCGTCGACACAGTGGTCGGCGAGACCACCGGTGACGACATCCCCCGCGACGACGAGGCCACGCACGACGACGAGGACACGCCCGTCGACGAGAACATCGCGACCGACGACGCGGACACCGCCGAATCCGATGCTGCGCCGCGCACCTCCGGCAAGCCGCACCGGGTGCGCGGTTCAGCCATCGCCACCCCACAGGCGCCCGATCAGGATACCGACTCGGATAACGACGCCGCCCCGGCCGATGGCACCGGAGCCGATAAGGACGCCGCGTAACCCGCACCGCCGGGCTGCCGCACCCGAGATGGCATGAGAGGATTCTGCTCTCGTGCAGACCGACCTCTCCTACGCCGATGAAACACGGCTCCGCCATGCCCGTCACCGCTGGACCGTCATCGCGATCTGCGCATCGCTGTTCTTCGTCGCGGTGTACCTGCTCGCCGTGCGCACCACGACGGGGCAGGCGATCGAGAACGCCGCGCTCAACGGGGCCGACCAGGTCGGTCCACGGGCGTATCTGGCCGCCAGCAAGGCGCTGAGCACGATCACCTATTCGTCGCTCGCGCTGGCCACCGTGCTGGTCGGGGCGATCGGTCTGCTGCGCCGACAGGTCCATCTCGCGGTGGCCGCGATGGCCGTCATCCTCGGCAGTCAGGCAGTCACACAGTTCCTCAAATACGTTGTGCTGCAGCGCCCAGAACTGCTGAACACCCACCAGTACCTGGAGAACACGCTGCCCAGCGGCCACACCACCGCGGCGATGTCGGTGCTGTTCGCAACGCTGATCGTGATGCCGTACCGGTTCCGCGGCGTCGCGATGTTCTTCGCGCTCACCTGGGCCGTCGGGATCGGCGCCTACACCGTGATCGCCCAATGGCACCGATTGTCGGACACCCTGGCCGCCGATGCGGTGACGCTCGTCGTCGCCTGTGCCGCTTCGCATTTCCTGGCCCGCACCGGCCGCCTCCGGGCGGTCGTGTCACCGGGCGCGGCCCGGTTCACGCTGCGCACCGTGTTCGTCGCCGCGGTGGCCGCGGTGGGCGTGCTCTGCCTGGCGCTCGGCGGAACGGCGCTGGTGGCGGCACTGCACCGCAGCATCGACGACAACGTCGAATGGGCGCTGTTCCTGAGTGCGCAGTGGGTGGCCGCGGCCGGTTCGATCTTCTCGGCGCTGCTGTTCTGGTGGACCTGGCACCGGCTGGAGACCAAACGCCGGGGCGATCCGGTGGCGGCGCGTTAGGCGGTGGGCTCGCCGGCGTCTTTGTCGACGTCCGGGGTGTCCTTGTCGGGGTCCTTCTCCGTGCTGGAGGACTTGGCGGACGTGGACGCCGCAGAGCCTTCTTCGTCGTCGTAGATACCTTGACCTCGGGTCATCGAAAACCTCTCAGTGGGACGCGGACCGGAGCAGCTCGAGCAGCGGCGCTGCTGCCTCGGCGAGGAACCTGTCCTGGGTGTCGCCGCCGACCTGGATCAGCGCGATGTCGGTGAAGCCCGCCTCCCAGTATTCGCGCACCGCGTCGACGATCGCATCCAGGTCGGGGCCGCACGGGATGGATTCGGCGACGTCCTCCTTGCGGACGAACTGCGTGGCGCCGTCGAAACCCGCGGTGGTGGGCAGGTCGGAGTTGACCGCCCAGCCGCCGGCGAACCAGCGGAACTGGTCGTGCGCGCGGTCGATCGCGGCGTCGCGGTCGGGATCCCAGCAGATCGGGATCTGGCCGATCACCCGCGCATGGCCGGGCAGACCGGTGCCCCGCCGCGCCTCGTGCCAGGAGTCGACGAGGCTCTTGTCGGGCTGCACGGCGATCAGGTGGTCGGCCAGCGGCGCGAAACGTTCCACGGACCGCTCACCGGACACCGCCGCCGCGATGGACAGCGGCACCTCGGGCACATCCCACAGCCGGGCGGAGTCGACCTCGTAGTACTCGCCCTTCCAGTCGACGATCTCCCCCGACTGCAGCTCGCGGATGATCTGGATGGCCTCCTTGAGCATGTCCTGGCGTCGGGCGATCGTCGGCCAGCCCTCGCCGACGACGTGCTCGTTCAGGTTCTCGCCGCTGCCCACCCCGAGGGTGAACCGGCCGTCGGCGAGGATCTGCAGCGTGGCGGCCTTCTGCGCGACGATCGCCGGGTGGTAGCGCACCGTCGGGCAGGTCACATAGGTCATCAACTCGACGCGCTCGGTGGCGTGCGCGACCGCGCCGAGCACCGACCACGCGTAGGGCGCGTGGCCCTGCGAGGCCAGCCACGGGAAGTAGTGGTCGCTGGACACCTCGAAGTCGAAACCGACCTGTTCTGCCGATACCGCATAGCGGACAAGGTCTTTGGGTCCGCTCTGCTCGGTCATCAGGGTGTAGCCGAAACGGGTCATGCGCGACGGTTACCCGCGCTCCGGTACCCGAAACAGCCGGCGGATCCGGCGCGAAATTCGAGGGCACGACTTTCGGCACTGTCCTGCGCGCGGCGCGTCCGATCCGCGACAATGATCTTGGTCGACGAGGAGAAGCCCATGAAAATGCGGGCAGCACGCATGTACGGCTACAAGCAGCCCCTGCGTCTCGAAGAGATCGATGTGCCAACCCCGGGTCCGGAGGAGGTACTCGTGCGGGTCGGCGGCGCGGGCATGTGCCGCACCGACTTTCAACTCGTCGATGGCTATTTCGACACCGGCCTGTCGATGGACTTCCCGATCACTCCGGGTCACGAGGTGGCCGGGTGGGTCGACGGGATCGGATCGGCGGTGCCGAAATCGGCGCGGTTGGCCGAAGGCGACCAGGTGGTGTTCGGCAGCTGGGGTGACGGTGCGTGCCGCCAGTGCCATGAGGGCAACGAGCAGCTCTGCGCGCACGGGGTGTGGGCCGGGTTCGGCAGGCACGGCGGGTACCAGGAGTACATGCCGGTCGACTACCGCTACCTGATCAAGATGCCGGGCCGCGGCGGGCTCTCGCCGGAGACCCTGGCGCCACTGACCGATGCCGGTTTGACGCCGTACCGGGGGCTGAAGAAGCTGCGCAACGCCGGTCATCTGGGTCCGGGCCGCACGGTCGCGGTGTCGGGGATCGGCGGCTTGGGCAGCTACGCGGTGCAATACGCGAAGCTGCTCGGCGGCGGTGCCACTGTGGTCGCATTCGCGCGCAGCGACGAGAAGCTCAAGATCGCCGCCGACAACGGCGCCGACCACGTCGTCAACGTCCGGGACAAGGACACCGACACCGTTCGTGTCGAGCTCGAATCCGCCACCGGCAGAGCCGAACTGGATGCGGTCATCGACTGTGCCGGCTCCGCGGAGTCGATCCGTCTCGCGTTCTCCCTGCTGGCCGCCGAGGGCGCCGTCGCATCAGTCGGCCTCATCGGCAACCGTGTCGACATCCCGCTGTTTCCTTTGGTGGCACGCGAATACACCTATTACGGCTCATTCTGGGGCAACTACAACGACCTGACCGAGGTGTTGGCACTGGCTCGGGCCGGCCAGATCACCCATTCGGTCACCCGGGTGCGTTTCGACGACGTCAACGACACCCTCGAGGCGATCGCGCGCGGCGACATCCTGGGCCGGGCGGTCATCGTCTACGACTAGCGGGGTCTACGACCAGCGGGATGCGACGATCTCTTGACCGGCGACGTCCTCGTGACCGGCGACGTTGTCAATTTCGCCGGTGATCGACAGGATGGTGATCATGACCTACAACGGGGGCGCTTACGGCCCGCCGGGGCCACCGCCCCCTGGCGCGGCGCCCGCGGGTTATCCACCGCCCGGATATGCGCCACCCGGATATCCGGGCTACCCCCCGCCTGGATACGGCGCTCCCCCGCCGAACTGGCAATCCCCGGGCTACCCGCCCGCGGCCGGGACGCCCGGGTACCCGCCGCCGTACGGCCCGCCCGTGCTCAAGCCCGGGGTGGTGCCGCTGCGGCCGCTGACCCTGTCGGACATCTTCAACGGCGCCGTCGCCTACGTGCGCACCAATCCCAAGGCCACGCTGGGCCTGACGGCGATCGTGGTGATCGCGACCCAGATCATCGCGCTGCTGCTGTCGCTGTGGCCGTTCACGTTCGGCGGCCAGTTCGCCGACGCGTTCGAGACCGACGCCGCGTCGGCCGAGGTCATCGTCAGTTGGATCGCGTCGAGCCTGGCCGGCGCCGTGACCACCACGCTGTCGATGACGGTGCTCAGTGGTCTGCTGACGGTGGTGATCGGCCGCTCGGTGTTCGGGGCGCACATCACCATCGGGGAGGCCTGGCGGCGGCTCAAGCCCCGGATCTGGGCGCTGATCGGGTTCACCGCGCTCAAGATGCTGGCGTTCCTGCTGTGGATCGCACTCGTCGGACTGATCATCGGCGGCGCCGCGGTGGTGCTCAACGGGGTCGTCGCGGTCGCGGTGGCGATCCCGCTGGTCATCGTCTCGGTCATGGCCGGAGTGTGGCTGTCGGTGATGCTGACCTTCGCGCCGGTCATCATCGTGCTGGAGCGCCGCGACCTCATCACCGCGGTCAAGCGCTCGTTCTCCCTGATCAAGGCCGACTTCTGGCGGGTGTTCGGGATCTGGCTGCTGGCCTACATCGTCGCGCAGTTCATCGCCACCGCGGTGTCGATCCCGTTCACCCTGGGCGGGCAGTTCGCGGTGTCGCTGTCGCCGTCCGACGCGACGTTCGTGCTGTCGCTGGTGTTGCTGGCGATCGGCGGCGCGATCGGCCAGATCATCACCGGCCCGTTCACCGCCGGCGTGGCGGTGCTGCAGTACACCGACCGCCGGATCCGTGCGGAGGCGTTCGATCTGGTGCTGCAGACCGGCGCGGCGGCCGGCCCGTACGCCCCGGCCGAGTCCACCGACGACCTCTGGCTGACCCGCTGACGTGTCGACAATCGACATCGACCGCGACGCGGCCCACGATGCCGCGCAGGCAGAGCTCTCGAAACCGATCTATCCGAAGCCGTCGGTGATGGACGTGCTCTCGGAATGGTTCGAGAGGCTGCTCTACCGGCTCACCGCCGGCGCGTCGGAGATGCCCGGCGGCTGGCTGACCATCACCGTGCTGGCGGTGCTGATCGTCGCCGCGGTCGTCATCGCGGTCCGCATCGCGCGCCGGGCGATGCGCAGCAGTCGCGGCGACACCCTCGCCCTGTTCGATGATCACGTGCTGAGCGCGGCAGAACACCGGGCCACCGCGGAACGCCATGCCGCGGCCGGGGATTGGGCTCCGGCGATCCGCCACCGGCTGCGGGCCATCGCCCGGCAACTGGAGGACACCGGGGTGGTGCAGCCGGTGCCCGGGCGCACCGCGACCGAGCTGGCCCGCACCGCCGGCGGCGCGTTACCCGCGCTGGCCGCTGACCTGCACACCGCTGCCGAGGTGTTCAACGACGTCACCTACGGCGAGCGGCCGGCGACCGAGGATCAGTACGGGATGATCACCGGGCTCGACGACGGACTGGCCAAGCACACGCCCGCGTCGTCGGGGGCCGGGTACGGCGACGTGCACCTGCCGTGGGCCGAGGTGCGGTGAGCACCCAGACGGTGGTCGGGTCGACCCTGACCGAACGGTGGCGCGTTCTGCGCTGGGTGCTGCTCGCGCTGGCCGCGATCGCCGCCGTGGCGGTGCTGAGCACGCTCTTGACCTCGCCCCGCAGCGGCGGTCCGCTCGATCCCGGGTCGACATCCGCCGACGGCACCCACGCACTGATCGCGCTGCTGCGCGAGCGCGGCGTCACGGTCGTGGAGGCCGCCTCCATCGCCGACGTCGAACGTGAGGCGCGCGAGGACACCCTGCTGGTGGCCGCCCAGACCTTCCACCTGTTCGACGAGGATCTGCTCGACCGCCTCGCCGACGTACCGGGAGACCGCCTGCTGATCGCACCGATCGGGCGCACCCGCGAGGCGTTGGCGCCGCGGCTGCGCCGCGACGACGTGACCGAGTACGCGGGGCTGCGGCCGGGGTGTGATCTGCGCGAGGCGACCCGTGCGGGCACCGTGCAGTTCGGGATCGCCGAGACCTACGACGCGACAGGCCCGGTTCGGGTGACCCGCTGCTACGACGGCGCGCTGGCGCGCTACACCGACGACGGCCGCACCGTCACGGTGGTCGGCAGTGATGGGTTCGTGACGAATTCCCAACTGCTGCAAGAGGGTAACGCTGCCCTGGCGATGAACCTCGCCGGTACGCATCCTCGGATGATCTGGTTCGCCCCGCAGTTCAGCGAGAGCGACGGTGCGCCCGGTGGCGCGGCGCTGCCCGATCTCATTCCGCGGCAGGTGTATTGGCTTGTGCTGCAGCTGGCGCTGGCCGTCGTGCTGCTGGCCTGGTGGCGGGGCCGGCGGGTCGGACCGCTGGTCGCCGAGCAGCTGCCGGTGGTGGTGCGCGCATCGGAGACCGTGGAAGGCCGCGGCCGGCTGTACCGGTCCCGGCGCGCTCGCGACGTCGCGGCCGAGGCGCTGCGCACCGCGACACGGCAACGGCTTCTGCCCCGGCTCGGCCTCAACCACGCGGCATCGCCTGCGGCGATCACCCAGGCCGTGGCCGACCGGTGCGGCCTGGATCCTCAGGCCGTCGCCCATAGTCTGTACGGACCCGCACCGGCCGACGACACCGAACTGGTGAACCTCGCACGTGCACTCGACGACATCGAAAGGCAGGTCGCACAGTCGTGACACAGCCCTCCCCGCACGAGGACGCCCGCGCCGCGCTGATGGCGCTGCGCGCCGAGATCGCGAAGGTCGTCGTCGGCCAGGACGCGGTCGTCAGCGGCCTGGTGGTCGCCCTGCTGTGCCGCGGCCACGTGCTCCTCGAAGGCGTGCCCGGCGTGGCGAAGACCTTGCTGGTGCGCACCCTCGCCGCGGCGCTGCAGCTGGAGTTCAAGCGGGTGCAGTTCACTCCGGATCTGATGCCCGGCGACGTGACCGGATCTCTGGTCTACGACGCCCGCACCGCCGAGTTCGAGTTCCGCGCCGGCCCGGTGTTCACCAATCTGATGCTCGCCGACGAGATCAACCGCACCCCACCGAAAACCCAGGCGGCACTGCTGGAGGCGATGGAGGAGCGGCAGGTCAGCGTCGACGGTCAGCCGCGCCCGCTGCCCGACCCGTTCATCGTCGCGGCCACCCAGAACCCGATCGAATACGAAGGCACCTATCAGCTGCCCGAGGCGCAGCTGGACCGGTTCCTGCTCAAGCTCAATGTGCCACTGCCACCGCGAGATCAGGAGATCGCGATCCTGCATCGGCACGCCCGCGGCTTCGATCCCCGCGATCTCAGCTTCGTCCAGCCGGTGGCCGGACCGGCCGAGCTCGCAGCGGGCCGCGAGGCCGTCCGGCAGGTCCTCGTCGCCGACGAGGTGCTCGGCTACATCGTCGACATCGTCGGGGCGACAAGGCATTCCCCGTCGCTTCAGCTCGGGGTGTCCCCGCGCGGCGCGACGGCGCTGCTGTCGACCGCGCGTGCGTGGGCGTGGTTGTCCGGCCGGGGTTACGTGTCTCCCGACGACGTCAAGGCGATGGCACGCCCGACGTTGCGGCACCGGGTCGCGCTGCGGCCGGAGGCCGAGCTGGAGGGCGCCAGCACCGACGGCGTGATCGAGGGCATCCTGTCCGCGGTGCCCGTGCCGAGATAGCCGACCGCTGTGGTTCTCACCGGCCGGGCCGCGCTCATCGCACTGCTGTGCGCGCTACCCGTCGTACTCTCCCCTTCCCCCGCAGTCGTTTTCGGGGTGCTGGCGTTGTTGCTGGCGGTGGCGGTGATCGTCGACGTCGCGCTGGCGGGCAGCCCGCGTGCGCTGCGGCTCACGCGCAGCGGGCCGACGTCGGCGCGGCTGGGGCAACCGGTGGTGGCGGAGCTGACGGTGGAGAATCCCGGTCGCGCCCGGTTCCGCGGGGTGGTCCGCGACGCGTGGGCACCGAGTGCGCGGGCGCAGCCGCGCATCCATCCGGTGAATCTGGCCGGCGGACAACGCATCCAGGTGGCCACCGAGCTACAGCCGGCGCGGCGTGGGGATCAGGTTTCGGCGCTGGTCACCGCGCGGTCGGTCGGGCCGCTCGGGCTGGCCGGGCGGCAGGCGTCGCACCGGGTGCCGTGGCAGATCCGGATCCTGCCGCCGTTCCTGTCGCGCAAGCATCTCCCGTCGAGGCTGGCACGGCTGCGCGAGCTGGAGGGCATGACGCCGGTGCTGATCCGCGGTCAGGGCACCGAATTCGACTCGCTGCGTGAGTATGTGGTCGGCGATGACGTCCGCTCCATCGACTGGCGCGCCACTGCACGGCGCGCCGACGTCGTCGTGCGCACCTGGCGCCCCGAGCGGGACCGGCGGGTGCTGATCGTGCTCGACACCGGGCGCACCTCGGCCGGCCGGGTCGGGGTGGATCCGACCGGCGCGAATCCCGCCACCGGCTGGCCACGGCTGGACTGGTCGATGGATGCCGCGCTGCTGCTGGCCGCGTTGGCCGCCCGCGCCGGTGACCACGTCGACCTGCTGGCACATGACCGGGAGACACGCGCGGCGGTGGTCAACGCGTCACGGACCGAACTGCTGGCCAAGCTGGTCTCGGCGATGGCGCCGCTGGAACCCGCGCTGGTCGAATCGGATGCGCGGGCGATGGTCGCGGCGGTGCAGCGGCGGGTGCGGCGGAGCGCCCTGGTGGTGCTACTGACCGACCTGAATGCGTCGGCGATCGACGAAGGGCTGCTCAGCGTGCTGCCTCAGTTGACCGCCAAACATCGGGTGCTGGTGGCCGCGGTGTCCGACCCGCGGGTGGACACCTTGGCCGCGGGCCGCGCCGACGCCGTCGAGGTCTACGACGCCGCCGCCGCGGAGCGGGCCCGCAACGATCGCCGCGCGGTGGCCTCGCGGCTGCGCGGCATGGGCGTCGAGGTCGTCGACTCGCCGCCCGACGAGCTCGCCCCGGACCTCGCCGACCACTACCTGGCGATGAAGGCCACCGGCCGGCTGTAGGTCACCTTTCTCCGCGAGCAGACGCGAACTCCGGCGTGTCGCGGGCGTGTCGTGCGAGTTTGTGTCTGCTCGGCAGCAGAGACCCATCCCCACAACCGATTTCATCCCCAGCCGGTGCAGCTGGTGCCACGTCATGCCTGTGCGTCGGCGCGACGATCCAGGTGTGCATAAAGCAGTCGAGGACCTCGTGCGGGCCGCCGGCGGGTATGCCAGGACAGCCACGCTCCTCGGGGCCATCTCGCGTCAGCAGCTCGATGGGCTCGTGCGCCGGGGTGAGCTGGTCCGCGTGTGGCACGGGGTGTACGCGATGGCCGAACCCGATTACTGGGGAAGGCTGGCTGCTCTCGATGCCTTCATCGGCCGGCGCGCCGTCGCCTGTATGGGCACCGCGGCCAGGCTCTACGAGTTCGACACCGAAGCCACGACGGCGATCCACATCCTCGATCCGGGCGTGCGCGTCCGCCCGACCGTCGGCCTGATGGTGCACCAGCGCGTCGGTGCTCCGCTGCGCCGCGTCAACGGTCGCCTGGCCACCACACCGGCGTGGACGGCTGTCGAGGTCGCGCGCACGCTCACCCGCCCGCGTGCCCTGGCCACCTTGGACGCGGTGTTGCACTCCGGGCTCTGCTCGCCCGCCGAATTGGACGCCGCGGCGCACGAGCAGCGCGGACGCCGCGGCATCGTCAGAGTGCGCGAACTGCTGTGCATCGCCGACGGTCGCGCCGAGTCCCCGATGGAGAGCGAGGCGCGGCTGGTGATGCACGACTTCGGCGTTCCCCGTCCCGAGCTGCAGTACGTCATCGACGGGGCGGACGGGAGCTGGCGCGTCGACTTCGCCTGGCCCGAGCACCTGGTGGCCGCGGAGTACGAAAGTATCGATTGGCATTCGGGGCCGGCCGAGATGCTCAGGGACAGGAGACGTCTCGCTGGAATCCAGCACGGCGGGTGGACGGTCGTCCCGATCGTCGTCTCCGACGTCCGGCTCCATCCCGCCCGCATGGCCGCACGCCTCAACGATCACCTGGAGCGCGCCGCCCTGGCCTGCTGAGCAGACGCGAAGTCCGGCGTGTCGCGAGCGTGTCGCGCGAGTGTGTGTCTGCTCGCGAGAAAGACCTACCCCGTGGGCAGCACGTCCGGGGCGTTCTCGATGTCGCCGGTCTCCCCCGCCGCGACCGCGCGCCGCCCGAAGTACACGACGTAGCCGATGAACGCCGCCAGCGCCAGCACGCCGATCGTCACGCGCGCCGCGGTCGGCAACGAGGATGGGGTCACGAACCCTTCGATCGCACCGGCCACCAGCAGCACCGCCACCAGCCCGATCGCCACCGAGACGACGGCGCGGCCCTGCTCGGCGAGCACCTGGCTGCGCGGCCGGTCCCCCGGCGCGATCACCGACCAGCCCAGCCGCATCCCGACCCCGGCCGCGACGAACACGGCCGTCAGCTCGATGAGCCCGTGCGGGGTGATCAGCCCGAGAAAGATGTCACCGCGACCGGCGTCGAACATCAGGCCGGCGTTGACCCCGAGGTTGGCCGCGTTCTGGAACAGGATGTACGGGATCGGGATCCCCAGCAGGATCGCCATCGTGATGCACTGCGCGGCCACCCACGCGTTGTTCACCCAGACCTGCAGCGCGAACGACGACGCCGGGTGCTCGCTGTAGTAGTCGGCGAAGTCGTGGTTGACGATCTGCGCGATCTCACTGGGCGTGCCGATCGCCGCCTGAACCTCGGGATTGCGCGCCACCCACACCGCGACGACAGCGGCAACCAGGTAGAACGCCGCCCCGGACGCCACCCACCAGCGCCACGAGCGGAACACCACCACCGGGAACGACACGGTCCAGAACCGGGCGAACTCCCGCCACAGCGGGGCGTGGGCGCCGGTGACGACGGCACGCGCCCGCGCGACGAGCCCGGACAGCTTGCCGACCAGCACCGCGTCCGAGGACGACGACCGCACGATCGACAGGTGCGTCGACACCCGCTGGTACAGGTCGACCAATTCGTCGACCTCCGCGCCGGTCAGATGCCGTTTCCGCTTGACCAGATACTCGAGGCGGTCCCACGTCGGCCGGTTCGCCAGGACAAACGCATCGACATCCACTCCCGCGACTTTAGTAGCGTGGCTAGTTATGGTCGGCCAGCAACAACCCGTGGTGACCGGCGACGCCGTGGTCCTCGACATCCAGATCGCCCAGCTGCCGGTACGGGTGCTGTCGGCGCTGATCGACGTCACCGTCGTCGCGCTGCTCTACGTCGCCGGGGTGCTGCTGTGGGCGCTGACGTTGAACGACACGGACCCGGCGTTCTCCGCGGCGGTGCTGATCATCTTCACGGTGCTCGCGATCGTCGGGTATCCGGCGATCTTCGAGACCGCCACCCGGGGCAGGACGCTCGGCAAGATGGCGCTGGGCCTGCGGGTGGTGTCCGACGACGGTAGCCCTGAACGCTTCCGGCAGGCGCTGTTCCGCGCGCTGGCCGGGGTGATCGAACTCTGGATGCTGACCGGTGCCCCGGCCGTGCTGTGCAGCATGCTGTCGCCGCAGGGCAAACGCGTCGGCGACATCTTCGCCGGCACCGTGGTGATCAGCGAACGAGCCGCACGTCAGGCGCCGCCGCCGGCGATGCCGCCGCAGCTGGCCTGGTGGGCCTCGACGCTGCAGCTTTCCGGACTGGCCCCGGCGCAGGCCGATATGGCGCGCCAATTCCTGGCCCGCGCACCGCAGTTGGATCCCCAGGTGCGTGACCAGATGGCCTACCGGATCACCTCCGACGTGGTGTCACGGATCTCGCCGCCACCGCCGCCGGGGACACCCCCGGGGATGGTGCTCGCCGCCGTCCTGGCCGAGCGGCACCGCCGCGAACTCGACCGGCTGCAGCAGAACCCGGCGGCGTCCCACTGGACCGCGCCGCCACCCCCGCCGATGCCCATGCCGCCGGGCCCGGGCGGGTTCGCCCCGCCCTCCTGACCGGACCGTCCCGCTAGGCCGGTATCCAGTTGCCGTGGAACCCGTATGGAACCCGTTGCGGCAGTTTGATCCTCGCCACCGGCGGACTGGTGAAATCGGATGCGTCGATGATCACCAGATCGCTGCCGTCGCGCGCCGGATCGTAGACGTAGGCGACGTACCACCCGCTGCTCTCGTCGGCCGGACCGGACGACGACGGCACGAAGACCGCTTCCCCCGGCCCGCCCGGCGATTCCGAGGTACCGAATCCGTGTTCCTCGGCCGCGCCGGTGGTCAGGTCGTGACGGATCAGTCGCGCATCGCCGACCGACACCGCGTAGCGCGCGGGCAGGGTCGCGAGCCGGTCGTCGATGCGGGGGAACTCGACGATGCGATCGTCGAGTGGGCCCTCGCTCACCGCGCCGGTGCCGAGGTCGATCCGCCACGTCCACATCACCCCCTCGGCGTCGAATCCGCCGTTGTCCCGCCACAGTTCGGGATAGCGCACCGCCTGCAGCACCAGCGTGGAGCCGGCGTCATAGGCGTTGGCGACGTGGAAGACGTAGCACGGGTCGATGTCGAACCAGCGCACCTCGCCGAACGGATCGTCGCGGCGCAGGAGCCCGAACCGGGCACCGTACGAGTCGTCCCACCGGTACGGCATATCGCCTTCGCCGCGCATCGCGATGTCGAAGTTGAACACGATCGGCAGGTCCATGAACACGACGTAGTTCTGCGTCAGCGCGAAGTCGTGCATCATCGTCAACGCCGGAACCTCGAGCGGTCGGTCGATCACCAACTCGCCGTTGGCATCTGCGCGGTGATAGGTGACGTGCGGGGTGAAGATGTTGCCGTACCCGAAGAAGTGCAACTCTCCGGTGGTCGGGCAGATCTTCGGATGCGCGGTCATCGCGTCGGTGAGCTTGCCGCCGAAGTCGTAGGCGCCGACGGTCTCCAGGTCGTTGGTGATCTCGTAGGGCAGCGACGATTCGACGAGCGCCAGCGTCTTCCCCGCATGGTTGACGACGTGGGTGTTCGCGACGCTGGAGCGCAGGTTCCGGGTGCCGTCCTCGTTGTAGACCGGGAACGGGTCGATGAAGCTGTCGGTGCGCACCCAGCGGTTGCGGTACCACGCCGCGCGGCCGTTCTCGATGCGGACGCCGTGGATCATGCCGTCGCCGGTGAACCAGTGCCCGGTGGCCTCGCGGGGGTTCGGACCGTTCCGCAGGTACCAGCCGTCGATCTCCGGCGGGATGGCGCCCTCGACGGGCAGATCGGTCGCGGTGAGTTCGTCGGGAACCGGCGCGTAGTTGCCGACCTGGAAGATTTCCCGGGCGGGATCGGTCTGATCCGGGGCGGTGTCGGTCATCGTGAACCTCCTGTCGCGGTTACCTCACACTGACACCCCACTAGTGACATGTCAATAGTGGAATGTTCTTGAGTCGCCGGCCACCCGCGGAAGGAGGAAGATCTCGGGATGCCGGATCGCCGACACTCCGCCGCGCTGTTCAAGGCGGCGGTCGGCCGTGACGCCGTGAGCATCGTCGACGAGCTGCGCCGGGTGATCCTCGACGGCGCCGTACCGCCTGGAACCCCGATCCCCGTCGGCGAGGTCGCCGAGATGTTCGGCGTCAGCCACATCCCGGTGCGGGAGAGCCTGAAGACCCTCACCGCCGAGGGACTGGTCCAGCACCGGCAGAACTCGGGTTATGCCGTCGCGCAGCTGACCGCAAGCGAACTCGTCGAGATGTACCTGGTCCGCGAGACGCTGGAATCGGCGGCGATGGCGGCCGCGGTCGTCAACGCCACCGAATCCGACCGCGCACACCTGGCCGACGTCCACGAAACCCTGCAGCAGGCACTGAAATTCGACGACGCCCAGGCCTATCACCGGCACAGCAGGCAGTTTCACATGGCGCTGAGCCGACCGTCACGGATGCTGCGACTGGTACACATGCTCGAATCCGCTTGGAACATCACCGAACCCGTGCAGCTGATGGTGCATGTCGAGCCGCAACAGCGCGTCCTGCTGCACGAGGACCACCGGGTGATGCTCGACGCGTTCCTCGCCGGCGACGCCGACGGGCTACTCGCCGCCGCCGCGGTCCACAACAGGCGCCTCAACGTCGTCGTCGAATCGCTGCCGACCGACACCGGCCTGGTACTCGGCGACCGGTAACCCAGAAATATATTCTCGGCGCAACGGTCAGGAAACACGCCGTAACTAGCTTCCCTGCAAACGACCCTCCGTTCACAGGCAGGAAGCGCAGCAATGTCAGACATCCGAGATCTGCCTCCCAGCGCCGTGGTCGGCGCCAACGACATCGTCGAAGCCGCAGGACACCCGGTCGGCGGGGGTGTCATCAAAGACGACTACGACCCACGGTTGACCAACGAGGACCTCGCACCGCTGGGCAAGCAGTCCTGGAGTTCGTACAACATCTTCGCGTTCTGGATGTCGGACGTGCACAGCGTCGGCGGGTACGTGACCGCGGGCAGCCTGTTCGCGCTCGGCCTGGCCAGCTGGCAGGTGCTGATCGCGCTGCTGGTCGGCATCGTCATCGTCAACGTCTTCTGCAACCTGGTCGCCAAACCGAGCCAGCAGGCCGGGGTGCCGTACCCGGTGGTCTGCCGCAGTTCGTTCGGCGTGCTCGGCGCCAACATCCCCGCGATCATCCGTGGCCTGATCGCGGTCGCCTGGTACGGCATCCAGACCTACCTCGCCTCCGCCGCGCTGGATGTGGTGCTGCTCAAGCTGTTTCCCGGGCTGGCTCCGTACGCCGACGTCGACCAGTACGGGTTCACCGGGCTGTCGCTGCTGGGCTGGTGCAGCTTCATGCTGCTGTGGGTGCTGCAGGCCTGCGTGTTCTGGCGCGGGATGGAATCGATCCGCAAGTTCATCGACTTCTGCGGTCCCGCGGTCTATGTCGTGATGTTCATCCTGTGCGGCTACCTGTTGTGGAAGTCGGGCTGGCACGTCAGCCTCACCCTGGGCGGCGAGAAGCAGGGCAACACCCTGGCGATCATGCTCGGCGCGATCGCGCTGGTGGTGTCGTACTTCTCCGGCCCGATGCTGAACTTCGGCGACTTCGCCCGCTACGGCCGCAGTTTCGAGTCGGTCAAGAAGGGCAACTTCCTCGGGCTGCCGGTGAACTTCCTGGTGTTCTCGCTGCTCGTGGTGGTCACCGCGGCCGCGACGGTGCCGGTGTTCGGTGAACTGCTGACCGACCCGGTGGAGACCGTCGCCCGCATCGACAGCACCACCGCGATCGTGCTGGGCGCGCTGACGTTCACGATCGCGACGATCGGCATCAACATCGTCGCCAACTTCATCAGCCCGGCGTTCGACTTCTCCAACGTCAGCCCGCAGAAGATCAGCTGGCGGATGGGCGGCATGATCGCCGCGATCGGATCGGTGCTGCTGACGCCGTGGAACCTCTACAGCAACCCCGAGGTCATCCACTACACCCTGGAGACGCTCGGTGCGTTCATCGGTCCGCTGTTCGGCGTGCTGATCTGTGACTACTACCTGGTCCGCAAGCAGAAGATCGTCGTCGACGACCTGTTCCGGATGACCGAGACAGGCAACTACTGGTACCGCAAGGGCTACAACCCGGCAGCCGTCGCGGCGACGATCGTCGGCGCGCTGCTGGCCGTGATCCCGGTGCTGCTCGGCGGATACGTGACCGGCATGACGACCGCGGCGCAGTACAGCTGGTTCATCGGCTGCGGCGTCGCGTTCGGTCTCTACCACGTGTTCGCCACCCGGGGCCCGTGGAAGCTGACCGCGCTGCGTCTGCCCCAGGGCGCCGAGCTCGTCGAGGGCTGATCCAGGCCGCAGACGGCCCCGATGTTCCAGAACTGGAATATCGGGGCCGTACTATGCCGCCATGAGCCTTCGGATGGCTGCGCTCGGACTGCTGGCCCGGCGTCCCGCCAGCGGCTACGACCTGTTGAAGCAGTTCGAGGTGTCGATGGCCAATGTGTGGCCGGCGACGCAGAGCCAGCTGTACTCGGAGCTCAACAAGCTCGCCGACGAGGGCCTGATCGAGGTCACCGCCGTCGGGGCGCGCGGGCGCAAGGAGTACGGCATCACCGCCGCCGGACGCGACGCGCTGCGCGACTGGGTGCTGGATTTCCACCACGATCCGCCGCTGCGCAGCGCGGCCCTGCTGCGGGTGTTCCTGCTCGGTGAAGTCACACCCGAGCAGGCCGGCGACTACCTGATGGCGGTCGCCGCACGCGCGGAATCGACACTTGCCCGCTACGAGGCACTGCGCGATGCGGTGCCCTGGAACGACACCAGCGACACCGACTTCTACGGCCGGGCGGCCTTGGAATTCGGGCTCAGAGAGGCGGCGATGACGGCCGAGTGGGCGCGCTGGGTGGCCGTCCGGATCGACGAACGGTCGCAATAGATCGTTGCATCGCGATAGTTTCCGATATATCGTCAACGTATCGGAAGCTGATTTGTGCTTCCCTGACGAAAGACGACAGACATGACGTTCTTCCCTCCCCCGCAGAACCCCTTCCAGCCCGGCGCCTTCGGCTTCGGCCCCGCCGACCGACGCGCCCTGCACGAGCAGCGCCGGCAGGCTCGCCGCGAGTTCCGTGAGCACGTCCGCGGACACCGCGGCGACGCCGGCTTCGGTCCCGATTTCGGCGGCTTCGGTCCCGGCGGCAGAACCTTCGGTCCCGGATTCGGTCCCGGATTCGGCTTCGGTCCCGGCGGCCGGCGAGGCGGTCCCCGCGGCGGCGGTCGCGGCAGGCGCGGCGACGTGCGTGCCGCGATCCTGAAGCTGCTGACCGACCGGCCGATGCACGGCTACGAGATGATCCAGGAGATCCACGCACGCAGCCAGCAGCTGTGGAAGCCCAGCCCCGGCTCGGTGTACCCGACCTTGCAGCTGCTCGTCGACGAAGGCCTGCTCGTGTCGACCGAATCCGACGGCAGCAAGAAGCTCTTCGAGCTGACCGACGAAGGCCGCGCCGCCGCCGACGAGATCGCCACCGCGCCGTGGGACGAGATCACCGAAGGCGCCGATCCCGCCGCGGTCGGGCTGCGCAACGCGGCCGGCCAGCTGATGGGCGCGGTCGCCCAGTCGGCCCACGCGGCCTCGGCTGAGCAGCAGCAACGCATTCTCGATGTGGTCAACAACGCCCGCCGCGAGATTTACAACATCCTCGGAGAGGATTAGACGACGCGGATTCGGCGCGGTTTGTCACCCACAGGGGAAGAAACCGCGCCGAATCCGTGTAAGCAAGAGTTATGGACACGTTCCCCCTCGGCTCGTACACCGTCGGTCGCGTCGGCTTCGGCGCCATGCAGCTGCCCGGTCCCGGGGTCTTCGGTCCGCCGCGCGACCACGACCAGGCCATCGCGGTCCTCACACGCGCCGTCGAGCTGGGCATCAACCACATCGACACCTCCCAGTTCTACGGACCGAATGTCGCCAACGAACTGATCCGCGAGGCGTTGCACCCGTACCCCGAGGACCTGGCGCTGGTCAGCAAGGTGGGGGCGCGGCGCGACGAGGCGGGCAACTGGCTGCCGGCCCAGGAACCCGACGAGCTGCGCGCCGACATCGAGGAGAACCTGCGGACACTCGGGGTCGACCGGCTCGCCGCGGTCAATCTGCGGATCCACTCCGGAGAGCCCGGCGAGGTCGGACCCGTCGACCGCGAATTGTTCGACCGTCAGCTCCCGGCGATGATCGCGGCCCGCGACGAGGGCCTGATCGGCGGCATCGGGCTGAGCAACATCGGCGTCGAGCACCTGCGAATCGCGTTGACGCACACCGAGATCGTCTGTGTGCAGAACGCGTACAACCTGGTGGACCGAGCGTCCCAGCCGGTCCTGGACCTGTGCGGCGAACACGAGATCGCGTTCGTGCCGTTCTTCCCGCTGGGCTCGGGCTTCGTACCGGACAGCCCGGTGCTCAACCACCCGGCGGTGGTCCGGGAGGCCCAGAAGCTGGGGCGCACGCCGGCACAGATCGCGCTGGCGTGGACGCTGTCGGTGGCGCCGAATGTACTTCTCATTCCGGGAACTTCGTCGGTGGCGCACCTGGAGGAGAACACCGCCGTGCGCGACATCACCCTCGACGACGAGACCAAGAGCGAGCTGGACGCGGCGGCCTGACCCGTCGCGATTATCGGTTTGGTGACCTCGGCCAATAAACTCGGGGTCATCATGAGCAACACCACCGCCGATGCGTCGACCGCGGCGGCCAAGCGATCAGATCGTGTCTCGTCCGAAGCACAGCGCCGCAGAACGTTCGCCGTCATCAGCCACCCCGACGCGGGCAAGTCCACCCTGACCGAAGCCCTGGTCCTCCACGCCAAGGCGATCACCGAGGCCGGCGCCATCCACGGCAAGCAGGGCCGGCGCGCCACCGTCTCGGACTGGATGGAGATGGAGAAGGCCCGCGGCATCTCGATCACGTCGACGGCCCTGCAGTTCCCGTACAAGACGCAGACGGGCGACACCTGCGTGGTCAACCTGCTCGACACCCCGGGCCACGCGGACTTCTCCGAGGACACCTACCGCGTGCTGACCGCCGTCGACTCCGCGGTGATGCTCATCGACGCGGCCAAGGGCCTGGAGCCGCAGACCCTGAAGCTGTTCCAGGTCTGCGCGCACCGGAAGATCCCGATCATCACCGTGATCAACAAGTGGGACCGCCCGGGCCGGCACGCCCTCGAGCTGATGGACGAGATCCAGGAGCGGATCGGGCTGCGCCCGACCCCGCTGACGTGGCCGGTCGGCATCGCCGGCGACTTCAAGGGTGTGCTGGACCGGCGCACCGGCAAGTTCATCCGCTTCACCCGCACCGCGGGCGGCGCCACCGTCGCGCCCGAGGAGCACATCGCCCCCGACAGGGCGCACGACGCCGCCGGTGTGGACTGGGACAACGCGGTCGAGGAATGCGAGCTGCTGGAGGCCGACGGCGCCGACTTCGACCCGCAGAGCTTCCTCGACTGCACCTCCACCCCGGTGCTGTTCACGTCCGCGGCGCTGAACTTCGGCGTGAACCAGTTGCTCGACGTGCTCGCGCAGCTGGCGCCGGCACCGGCCGGCCAGCTCGACGTCGAGGGCAACCGCCGCGACGCGACCGCCCCGTTCAGCGCGTTCGTGTTCAAGGTGCAGGCCGGTATGGATTCCGCGCACCGCGACCGCATCGCGTACGCGCGGGTGTGCTCGGGCACGTTCGAACGCGGTGACGTGCTGACTCACGCCGCGACCGGAAAACCGTTCGTGACCAAGTACGCGCAGTCGGTGTTCGGCCGGGAACGCTCGACGCTGGACACCGCGTGGCCGGGCGACGTGATCGGGTTGGCCAACGCGAACGCGCTGCGGCCCGGCGACACTCTCTACCAGGACGTCGCGGTGGAATTCCCGCCGATCCCGAGCTTCTCGCCCGAACACTTCTCCGTCGCGCGCGGCACCGATCCCAGCAAGCACAAGCAGTTCCGCAAGGGCATCGAGCAGCTCGACCAGGAAGGCGTGGTCCAGGTGCTGCGCTCGGACCGACGCGGCGACCAGGCCCCGGTGCTGGCCGCGGTCGGCCCGATGCAGTTCGAGGTGGCCAGCCACCGGATGGCCACCGAGTTCAGCGCGCCGATCGAGCTGGAGGGGCTGCCGTACACGGTGGCGCGGATCTGCGACCCCGCCGACGCCGAGGCGCTGCAGAAGATGGCCGCGGTGGAGGTCTTCACCCGCACCGACGGCGTGATGCTGGCGGTGTTCTCGACGAAGTGGCGGCTGGAGACGGTGCAGCGGGACAACCCCGAGATCGAACTGCGCGAACTCGTCGCCGCCGGTCAGTGATCACCCCGCGTCGACGGGACGGGTGGAGCTCCAGCTCAACAGCAGGGTGAGTGCATCGCGCGACGGCGATCCCGGCTCGGTGGTGTACACGAACAGCGTCTGTTCGGCGTCGCCGGGCATCGTGAACGTCTCGAAGTCGACGCTCAGTTCGCCGACGACGGGATGACGCAACCGCTTGGTGCCGTGAGTGCGCTGGAAGACCCGGTGCTCGGACCACCACGTCCTGAATTCCTCGCTGGCTGACGACAATTCATCGACCAGCGCGGCGGCCGCCGGATCGTTCGGATCCCCACCCACGTCCAGCCGCAGGTTCTCCACCGCCGAACGCGCCTGGATCTCCCAGTCCACGAACAACTCCCGCGCCTGCGGTGAGGTGAACATCCACCGCGCGTAATTGCGCTGGGCGGGCGGCATCGCCTCGAAATCGGCGAACAGCACGCGCGCGGCCCGGTTACTGGCCAGCACGTCGGTGTGCCGGCCCAGGATCGTCGCCGGCGCGTTGTCCAGCGAGTCCAGCAGTTGGTACAGCCCTGGGCGCACCCGCTGCACCGGGCGGGACTTCGCGCGCCGGTGCGACGGCGCGCCGACCAGGTGCCCGAGATGGGCGCGGCCGGTGGCGTCGAGATCCAGCGCGCGGGCGATCGCGTCCAGCACCGCCGTCGACGGGGTGATCCGCCGTCCCTGTTCCAGCCGGGTGTAGTAGTCGGTCGACACCCCGGCGAGCAGCGCGACCTCCTCGCGGCGCAGCCCGGGCACCCGGCGGACCCGGCTGTCGGCGGGCAGACCCGCACGCTCCGGATCGACCGCGGCGCGAGCGCGTTTCAGGAAATCCGCGAGTTCGCGGTTGACGTCCGCCACGACCGCCATCATCGCAGAACCGCGCGGCACGGGGGTAGGACAACGAGTCCTAGGTTGCCCGCACATAGGCCGAGGCGGCCCTGTTATGGCGGCCCACAGCGCGCTCGCGACTTCCAGACTGAGTGCATGCCGTTCTCAAACGAGTTCGGAGCCACATCATTTCGAGGAGACATCATGGCCTATCCCACCGACCGTCCCGCCACCTGGTTCGTCACCGGCGCCTCCCGCGGCCTCGGCCTCGAACTCGTGCGCCAACTGCTGCAGCGCGGCGACAACGTCGCGGCGACCACCCGCTCGACCGACCGGCTGCTCGGCGCGCTGGCAGGCGTCGACACCGCCCGGCTGCTGCCCCTGCAGGTCGACCTCGGCGACCCCACCTCGGTCGGCGCGGCCGTCGCGGACACCGCCGAGAAGTTCGGCCATCTCGACGTCGTGGTCAACAACGCCGGCTACGGACTGATCGGTGCTGTCGAGGAGACCACCGACGCCGAGGCCCGGGCGATGTTCGACATCCAGGTGTTCGGGGTCTGGAATGTGCTGCGGGCAGCCATCCCTCGCCTGCGCACCGCGGGCAGCGGGCACATCGTGAACGTGTCGTCGATCCTCGGCGTGACCGCGTTCCCGGGGTGGGCCCTCTACAGCGCGGGCAAGTTCGCGCTCAACGGGCTCAGCGAGGCGCTGGCCCAGGAGCTGGCCGATTTCGGCATCCAGGTCACGATCGTCGAGCCCGGGTACTTCCGTACCGACTTCCTGACCACCGACTCGCTGGCACTGCCCACCGCCGCCGGGGACGCCTACCCGGCGCTGCGGGAGATGACCGAACAGCATCTGCAGATGCAGGGCACCCAGCTCGGCGACCCGGTCAAGGGTGCCGCGGCGATCATCGAGATCGCGGTGACAGGACGGGGACCGCTGCACCAGCCGCTCGGTTCGGATGCGGTGGCGATGGCCCAGGGCAAGATCGACGCGATGGCCGCCGACGTGAAGGCCGGCTACGACCTGGCGGTCACCACCGACCACACGTGACGGATCAGTCGACGTCGACCCAGTCCAGGGTGCGCTCGACGGCCTTGCGCCAACCGGCATATCCGTTGGCACGCCGCTCTTCCGACCAGTTCGGGGTCCAGCGTTTGTCCTCCTGCCAGTTCGCGCGCAGGTCGTCGGGTCCGTCCCAGAACCCGACGGCCAGGCCCGCCGCGTACGCGGCGCCGAGCGCCGTCGTCTCGGCGACCACCGGCCTGACCACGTCGACACCGAGCACATCGGCCTGGATCTGCATACACAGGTCGTTGGCGGTGATCCCGCCGTCGACCTTCAGAACCTCAAGGTGCACACCGGAATCCGCGGCCATCGCGTCGACGACGTCGCGGCTCTGGTAGCAGATCGCCTCCAGCGTCGCACGGGCCAGATGTGCGTTGGTGTTGAACCGGGACAGCCCCACGATCGCGCCGCGGGCGTCCGAACGCCAGTACGGGGCGAACAGGCCGGAAAACGCCGGCACGAAGTACACCCCGCCGTTGTCCTCGACCTGCCGGGCCAGCGACTCGCTCTGGGCCGCACCACTGATGATGCCGAGCTGGTCGCGCAGCCACTGCACCGCCGAACCGGTCACCGCGATCGAACCCTCAAGGGCGTAAACGGGTTTCGCCGGGCTTCCGTCTCTCGACGCGAACTGGTAGCAGACGGTGGTGAGCAGCCCGTTGTCGGACCGCACGATCGTCTCTCCGGTGTTGAGAAGCAGGAAATTTCCTGTGCCGTAGGTGTTCTTGGCCTCGCCGGCGGACAGGCAGACCTGGCCGACCATCGCGGCCTGCTGGTCACCGAGGATCCCGGTGATCGGCAGGTCCCCGTAGACGGTGACACCGTAGGGCTCCGGCGACGACGACGGACAGATCCCGGGAAGCATCTGGCGCGGAACGCCGAAGAACCCCAGGAGCTCGTCGTCCCAATCCAGGGTCTCCAGGTTCATCAGCATCGTGCGGCTGGCGTTGGTGACGTCGGTGACGTGCACCCCGCCGCGCGGGCCGCCCGTCAGGTTCCACAGCACCCAGGTGTCAGTGGTGCCGAAGATCGCGTCACCCTTCTCGGCATCCTCGCGCAGCCCGTCGACGTTCTCCAGCAGCCACTGCAGCTTGCCGCCGGAGAAGTAGGTGGCCGGCGGCAGGCCGGCCTTGCGCCGGATCACCTCGCCGCGGCCGTCGCGGTCCAGCGCCGAGGCGATCCGGTCGGTGCGGGTGTCCTGCCAGACGATCGCGTTGTAGTAGGGCCGCCCGGTGCGGCGGTTCCACACCAGCGACGTCTCGCGCTGGTTGGTGATGCCCAGCGCCGCGAGGTCCGATGCCGCGAGCTTGGTCTTGTTCAGCGCGGTCGCGACCACCGAGGCGGCGCGCTCCCAGATCTCGACGGGGTTGTGTTCGACCCAGCCGGCCCTGGGCAGGATCTGCTCGTGTTCGAGCTGGTGACGGCCCACTTCGGCGCCGTCGTGGTCGAAAATCATGCAGCGGGTGCTGGTGGTGCCCTGGTCGATTGCAGCGACGAAGTCGGCCATTCGTCCATGATGGACTACATGCCGACAGCCCAGACCGACATCTCGACGATGCCGCGCGGCGGACCGCGGGCATCGTGCCTGGACCGGCTGCTGGAGACCGACCGGCAGGAGTACCTCGACCGGGCCTCCGAGCGCCCGGCCGACGTCGCCCGCAAACGCAGCGTGATCCGCGCGCTGGACTGGACCGGCGAGACGTTCGGCAACCACGAACGGTTCGCCCAGATCGTCCTCGACGAGGTCGCCGAGGTGCCTGACCCGAAGATCCTGGAGCTCGGGGCCGGCCACGGCGCGCTGTCGCGCAAGCTGTTGGACTGGCACCCGACCGCCCGGCTGACCGTCACCGACGTCGCCCCGGAATCGGTGGCCGCGATCGCCGCGGGCGACCTGGGCCGGCACCGGCGGGCCACGGTGCGCCGGATGGACGCGACAGCTCTGGACGCCGAGGACGGCGAGTTCGACCTGGCGGTGTTCGCGCTGTCGTTTCACCACCTTCCTCCGCAGGACGCGGCCCGGGTGATCGCCGAGGGCACCCGCGCCGCCGACCGCCTCGTGATCATCGACCTGCCCCGGCCACCGGCCCCGCTGCACATGTTGCGGCTCGCCGCGATGCTGCCGTGGGCCCCGCTGGTGCCGTTCGTCCACGACGGGGTGATCAGCTCGCTGCGGGCCTACAGCCCGGCGGCGCTGCGCGCGCTGGCCGAGTCCGCCGGCGCCGCCGTCGAACTGCGCGGCGGGTTGTTCAGTCCGCAGGTCGCGATCGCGTCGCGCCGATAGGCTCGGTCCCGTGGGCAAGGACATCGATCCCGCGCTGAAGCAGACCGAGTTCAGTCGCGCGCACCGCCGCGAGTACCGGCGCAAGGTGCAGCTGTGCCTCGACGTGTTCGAGACGATGCTGGCCCAGGCGAGCTTCGACTTCGAGAAGCCGCTGACGGGCATGGAGATCGAGTGCAACCTCGTCGACTCCGCCTACCAACCCGCGATGAACAACTCCGAGGTGCTCGCGTCGATCGCCGACCCGGCGTATCAGACCGAGCTGGGCGCCTACAACATCGAGTTCAACGTGCCGCCGCGCCGGTTGCCGGGCCGCGCCGCACTCGACCTCGAGGCCGATGTCCGCGCCAGCCTGAACGCTGCCGAGGCGAAGGCCGGCGCCGACGGCTCGCACATCGTGATGATCGGGATCCTGCCCACGCTGATGCCCGAGCATCTGACGGGTGAGTGGATGAGCGAGTCCAGCCGCTATCAGGCGCTCAACGACTCGATCTTCACCGCGCGCGGCGAGGACATCATGATCGACATCGCCGGACCGGAGCGGCTGAGCCTGCAGACCGCATCCATCGCGCCCGAATCCGCTTGCACCAGCATGCAATTGCACCTCCAGGTGTCGCCGGCGGATTTCGCGAACAACTGGAACGCCGCCCAGGTGCTGGCCGGTCCGCAGCTGGCGGTCGGCGCCAACTCGCCGTACTTCTTCGGCCACCACCTGTGGGCCGAGACCCGCATCGAGCTGTTCACCCAGGCCACCGACACCCGCCCCGACGAACTGAAGACGCAGGGGGTGCGGCCCCGGGTGTGGTTCGGGGAACGCTGGATCACCTCGATCTTCGATCTGTTCGAGGAGAACGTGCGCTACTTCCCGTCGTTGCTGCCGGAGCTGTCCGACGAGGATCCGGCGGCGGAGCTGGCGGCCGGGCGCACCCCGGAGCTCTCCGAGTTGCGGCTGCACAACGGCACCATCTACCGCTGGAACCGGCCGGTGTACGACATCGTGAACGGGCGACCGCATCTGCGGGTGGAGAACCGGGTCCTGCCGGCCGGGCCGACGGTGCTGGACATGATGGCCAACGCGGCCTTCTACTACGGCGTGCTGCGCACGCTGTCCGAGGAGGATCGCCCGCTGTGGACGAAGATGAGCTTCGCCGCCGCCGAGGCGAATTTCGTCGCCGCCGCCCATCACGGCATGGACGCACGGCTGTACTGGCCCGGCGTCGGTGAGGTGACACCCGACGAACTGGTGCTGCGGCAGCTGCTGCCGCTGGCCGAGGAGGGGCTGCGCCGGTGGGAGGTGTCCGCCGAGGTGCGTGACCGCTACCTCGGGGTGATCGAGGGCCGCGCCAAGACCGGCCGCAACGGCGCGAGCTGGCAGTCCTCGACGGTGACCGCGCTCCAGGGTCGCGGTATGAGCCGGCCGGAGGCGCTGGCCGAGATGCTGCGGCTGTACTGCGAGCGCATGCACACCAACGAACCGGTGCACACCTGGGACCTGCCCGCCTGAATCTCTGAATTCCGCTAGGAATCCCGGCTTTCGGCGCCCCGATGCTTCCGCCCCGGGGCCCCCGAGCCGACCATCACTCCCATCAGAAGCGACACGCTGACGGGAGACGACGATGGAACTTCCACAGACGCTGCACGGCCGGCTCTATCTGCTGAGCTACGACCGGGACCGGCACTGCTTCGACGAGCGCAAGTTGCCACTGCTGGGGTACGCGGTGCGGGCGGCGATGCTGACCGAGTTGTACCTGACGGGTTATCTGACCGACGACGACGGCATCGCGCGGGTGGCGTCGTCGAGTCGGCCCGCGGATCCGCTGCTGGCCGACACGCTCGCCGAACTGACCGGGCGACCGGCGCGGACGTGGGCGTGGCTGGCCACCGCCGGATCGACGTCGACCACCGCCCCGGTCCGCTGGCAGTTGGAGTGCGGGGGCTGGATCGACCGGCGCTGGCGCCTGTCGCTCGGGGTGATCCCCGTCAGGCGCCCCGGCGTCTACGACGAGGAGGCCGTCGGACGTCTCGCCGATTCGGTGGCGCGTGCCCTGCGGGACGCCGCCGGCGGCAGGCACACGGATCCGCGGACGCTGGCGGTGGGGCGGATCGCGGTGCTCGGCGATCTGCCCGACCAGTTCCTGGTGCACGACGTGATCGCCCGCCCCGCGGAGGCGAACCTGCCGCCGGTCCTGGGCCTACATACGGCGCTCGACACCATCGCGCGGATCGTTGCGCAACAGACCTACTCGGGCCGCTGTGGCAGGTCCCGTAGTTTCGGCTGCTCCAGCGGCTTCGGCTGCGGTGGCGGGTGTGGCGGCGGGTGTGGCGGAGGCTGCGGTGGCGGGTAGAGGGCAGGCCAGGACCGTCGGTGCGCTGGCGACCCTGGACCTGCCCGACGCGGTGTTCCGGACGTGTCCGTGGGAGCCGCGGCCGCTGATCGTCACCGGTCTGCACCAATGGTTGCG
The DNA here is from genome assembly GCF_002086815.1 of Mycolicibacterium parafortuitum. Taxonomy (GTDB): domain Bacteria; phylum Actinomycetota; class Actinomycetes; order Mycobacteriales; family Mycobacteriaceae; genus Mycobacterium; species Mycobacterium parafortuitum. The sequence continues at coordinate 181,907 of NZ_MVID01000005.1, read as the reverse complement.
CTGCTGCGCAGCACGCCGGGGTGGGCGGGCGCTCGGGATGCCGAGCCGCGCGGTGGACGAGGCATGGCACGGCTTCATCCTGTGCACCCGGCTGTACTCGCAGTTCTGCCGTCGCGCCTACGGCAGGTATCTGCACCACCACCCCGTCGGTGTGACCCCTGCCGGGATGGCCGGTGAGCCGGCGCATGCCCAGTTACACCGAACCGTCGCGGCGTGGGCGCAGGTGGCACGGCCCGGCGAGATCTGTGTGCTGTGGGATCTCGACGAACGGCTCGGCCTCGACGAACCCTGGGGTGTCGACCCGGCCGTGGTGGCCGCGCTCCAGATCACCGCGCGGCGAGTACCTTGGCGTCCATGGCCGACGTGATGGACTGGGACGGCGCGTATCGCGGTGAGAGCCAATTCGACGGGCCTCCGCCGTGGAACATCGGTGAGCCGCAGCCGGAGCTGGCGGCGCTGTGGCATGCGGGCAAGTTCCGCAGCGAGGTGCTCGACGCCGGGTGCGGCCACGCCGAACTCTCGCTGGCACTGGCCGCGGACGGCTACACGGTGACCGGGGTCGACATCAGCCCGACCGCGGTGCAGGCAGCGACCACCGCGGCCGCCGAACGCGGACTGTCCGAGCGGGCCGGCTTCGTCGCGGCCGACGTCACCGCGCTGACCGGTTTCGACGGCCGGTTCGCGACGATCGTCGACAGCACGCTGTTCCATTCGATCCCGGTCGAGGCTCGCGATCCGTATCTGCAGTCGATGCACCGCGCGGCCGCACCGGGGGCCGGGTACTTCGTGCTCGTGTTCGCCAAGGGCGCGTTCCCTCCCGAGATGCAGGAGGGGCCGAACGAGGTCACCGAACTCGAACTGCGCGAAGCAGTTTCGCGTTACTGGGTGATCGACGACATCCGGCCCGCGCTGATCCACTCGAACGTGCCCAGGATCCCCGGCATGCCGCCGCCACCGCTGGACCTGCTCGACGACAAGGGCAGGATGTGCATGCACGCGTTCCTGCTGGAGGCGCACAAGGACGGTTAGGCCGAAGGGCTTGCCGCCGAGGCCCGCTCGCGATCCGTGGCGTCGTCCTCGTCGTCGATCATCGTGGCCTCGTCGAACGGCCTGTCCCCGTCGAGGACCTGGTTGAGCCGCTCGCTGTCCAGCGTGCCCGTCCACGAGCCGACGAGCACGGTCGCCACCGCGTTGCCGGAGAAGTTGGTCAGCGCGCGGGCCTCGGACATGAAGCGGTCCACACCGACGATGATGCCGACGCCGTCGAGCAATTCGGGCCGGTGGCTCTGCAGACCCGCCGCCAGTGTGGCCAGGCCGGCTCCGCTGACGCCCGCCGCACCCTTGGACGCGATGATCATGAACGCGAGCAGGCCGAGTTGCTCGGGGATGGACAGCGGATCGCCGAGCGCGTCGGCGATGAACAGCGATGCCATCGTCAGGTAGATCGCGGTGCCGTCGAGGTTGAACGAGTATCCGGTCGGCACCACGATGCCGACGGTCGCGGGTTCCACGCCCGCGTGCTCCATCTTCGCGATCAGCCGCGGCAGCGCCGACTCCGACGACGACGTCGCGACGATGAGCAGGTACTCGCGCGCCAGGTAGCGGGCCAGCTTGAAGATCGACACCCGGGCCACCATGTACAGCAGCGCTCCGAGCACGCCGAAGATGAAGAGCAGGCACGTCACGTAGAACGCCAGCATCAGCACCCCGAGCTGGATGACGGCCTCGAACCCGGTGTCGCCGACCACCTCCGCGATCGCGCCGAACGCTCCGATCGGGGCCAGCCACAGCACGCCGATGAGAATGCGGAACACCAGCTTCTGCACCGCTTCGATGCCGCGGAGCAGCCCTTCGCCGGTCCGGCCCATGCTCTGGATCCCGAAACCGACCAGCAATGCCACGAACAGCGCCTGCAGCACGTTGCCCTCGGTGACCGCGGAGAACAACGTCGCCGGGATGATGTCGGCGATGAATTCCATGGTGCCGCCCGCGGATTCGGCTTCGCCGGCCAGCTCGGCGCCCTTGCTCGGATCGTTGGGGACGTTCAGGCCGGTGCCGGGGCTGATCAGGTTGCCGACGACCAGCCCGATGCCCAGTGCGATCGTCGACATGATCAGGAAGTAGCTGATCGCCAGACCGCCGACCTTGCCGACCGCGGCGGCGGCGCGCACCTTGCCGATGCCGAGGACCACGGTGCAGAAGATGACCGGGACGATCATCATCTTGATCAGCTTGACGAACAGTTCGCCGAGGATGCCGAGCGACGCAGCGGTCTCCGGTGCGACCAGCCCCACGACGATGCCGGCGATCACGGCGATGATCACCAGGATGTACAGCCAGTGCGTACGGTCGCGCTTCTTCTCGGGCTGATCCTTGGTCTGGGCTTCGTCACTGCCGGCGCCGGTAGTCATCGTGATCCCCTCCACCCTTCGGTGCAGCCTGGATAACCGCAACGGCCCCAACTCAACCGCGCGTTCGCGTCGAGGACCTCGAACTCGACGTCGAGGTGGTGCGCATGCAGGCGAGGACGGTGCCCCGGGTGCGGCCGATGCCGGTGCGGATGAGCACCGGCCCCGTTACCGTGTAGCGGCAACGACACGGGAGAATGGCGTGACCATGGGCACGCTCCGCCGCCCGCCCGACCCGAGAGAAGACATCATCCATCCCCCACGTCCGAGCGACGCGACGGACCTGCTCGATGCCGCGGTCCGCGGAGAGGGTCTGGTCCCCGCGTTCCAACCCGTGGTGTCGCTGCCGGACGAGACGGTGGTCGGCTATGAGGCGCTCGCACGCTGGCCGTCACTGCACCATCCGTCCCCGGCCGACGTGTTCGCCCACGCCGCCGCGACCGGACGGCTCGACATGCTCGACCACGCGTGCATCCGGTCCGCCGCGCACGCGGCACTCGAATCACCTTCTGCGGCAGGGATGCTGCTGTTGCTCAACTCCGAACCGGTCGCCGCGGGCATGGAGGTACCGCCGGAGTCCGCGGTCGCGGAGGCGGCCCGCACCTTCACGCTGATGTTCGAGCTGACCGAGCGCGGCCTGCTACGGAATCCGCCGGCATTGCTGCACAAGGTCGCAGCGCTGCGTTCCTGCGGGGTGCGCATCGCCCTCGACGACATCGGCGCGCACCCCGACTCGCTGGCGCTGCTCGACATCATCTCCCCGGATGTGATGAAGATCGATCTCGGACTGGTCCAGCGCCAACCCGACCAGCTGCAGACCCGCATCATCGCCGCGGTCATCGCGCACCACGAGCGCACCGGCGCGGTGATCCTGGCGGAGGGCATCGAGACCGACGAGCACCTGGAGCAGGCCCTGGCCTACGGCGCGACCCTCGGTCAGGGCTACCGCTTCGGCCGTCCCGGACCCCTGGCCACCGCACCCGATCCGGCGATCCTGCCGCGGTTCGCGCGATCGACCGAACGCCGCGACACGCTCGTCGACGACCGCGACCGCGCGCTCACCAAGACCCCGTTCGAGATCGCCACCGCGGCACACAGCGCGCGCACCGTGCGCAAACGGACCCTGATCGAGATGTCACGCCACATCGAACGGCTCGCCGCAGCCGCCGACAGCGCGCCGATCGTGCTGTTCACCCTGCAGAGCCAGGACAACTTCCGCGGCGAGACCCGGCACAACATCACCATGCTGGCGAAGCGGTCGCCGCTGGTAGTGGCCTTCGCCGTGAACGCGCCGCGAGACGCTGCCCACCGCGTGCAGTGGGTCGACATCGACGCCGGCGACCGCATGGCACTGGAATGGACCATCGTGGTGCTCGGTCCCGACACCGCCGCGGCACTGGTCGCCCGCGAACTGGAACCACCCGGACAGGGTGTCGAGAACGACCGCAGATTCGCCGCGGTCATCACCTTCGACCGGGACCGGGTGGCCGCGGCCGCGCGCAGCCTGCTCAACCGGGCGTGACCGCCGACAGCGCTTCGGCGACCGCGGCCAGATCGGCGTCGGTGACGTCGACGTGCGGCGACACCCGGAGCGCGGGGCGGGTCAGCTCCCGCGGCGCGCGCTCCACCCCGAGGTAGGTCGTCACGATCGCGTGCTCGTCGATCAGCCGGGCCCGCACCACCTGCGGGTCCACCCCCGGCGGCGGATAGAGGGTGGTGATCGCGCTGGGTTCGTCGTGGTGTTCCCGCACCCGCCAGCCCGGCACGTCGGCGAGCGCCGTCCGGGTGGCGGCGCCGACCTCCCGCAGCCGCGCCTGCATCGCCGCCGGCCCGACCGCCATGTGTTCGCCGAGCGCGACCGAGAAACCCACGTGCAGGCCGACATTCGTCTCGACATGGCCGATCCGCTCCCGGGTCGCGTCCGACAACACCCCGGCCCGGGTGACCAGCACACCGACCCCGCGCGGACCCGCGGTCCACTTCCGTGACGAGGAGTAGACGGCGTCGGCGCCGGTGTTCGCGACGTCGACGTGGGCGAATCCCTGTGCGGCGTCGACGAACAGCGGGATGTCGTGGCCGCGGCAGGCCAGCGCCATGTCGTGGACGGGCTGGACGACCCCGCTGTGGCTGCCCAGCACCGTGAAGTGCACCAACGCCGGCGGACGGTGTGCCAGTGCGGCGCCGATCGCGTTGACGTCCAACCGGCCGTACTCGTCGACGGGCAGCACGCGGATGTCGAACCCGTGCCGGGCCATGATGGCCAGATTGGGCCCGAACTCACCGGGCAGGCACGCCACCGTGCGCTCCCCCGTCCAGTCGCCGAGCAGGATGTCGAGCGCGTGGTTGGACCCGGTGGTGAATGTGACTCCGGCGTCGGGCATTCCGGTCAGCGCGCGCACCGCCGCGCGACCGGCGTCGAGCACCGGGGCGGCGGCTTCCGCGGCGACGTAGCCGCCGACCTCGGCTTCGTGGCGGGCGTGCTGCGCGCAGGCGTCGATGGTCGCGAAGCTCTGCCGCGAGCACGCCGCGCTGTCGACGTGCACCCCGGCGGGGGCCGGCCGCGCCGCACGCCAGGTCTCGGCCAGCGTCGTCGGATCGGACCGGCTCATTTCGCCGCCAGGGACAGCCCGAAGTCTCCCGCATCGTCTGTCCACCAATGGGTTCGGCGCAGACCGGCCGCGGCGAGTTCCGCCTCGACACCGGACGGCCGGAATTTGCACGACACCTCGGTCAGCATCTCCTCCCCGTCGGCGAAATCGACGTCGAGCGCCAGCGCGGCGATGTGCACCCGTTGCGCGCGGTCAGACCGCAGCCACATCTCGATGCGCTCCTCGTCGGGGTTCCAGACCGCGACGTGGGTGAACGCGTCGACGTCGAAGTCCGCGCCGAGCTCCCGGTTCACCACGGTGAGCACATTGCGGTTGAATCGCGCGGTGACGCCGGCGCTGTCGTCGTATGCCCGCACCAGACGGCCGGTGTCCTTGACCAGGTCGGTGCCCAGCAGCAGCGTGTCGCCGGGTTGCATCATCTCGGCCACCGACGCCAGGAACTCCGCCCGCGGGCCAGGTGTCAGATTCCCGATCGTCGAGCCCAGGAACGCCACCAGACGCCGTCCCGTCCGCGGGATCTTGCCCAGGTGTTCCTCGAAATCGCCGCACACTGCGTCGATCTCGATGCCCGGGTATTCCTGCTCGATCGCCGCGCCCGCGGCCTGCAGCACGCTGGAGTCGACGTCGAACGGCACGAAGCGGCGCAGCGATCCACGCTCACTCAGGGCGTCGAGCAGCATCCGCGTCTTCTCCGAGGTGCCGCTGCCCAGTTCGACGAGCGTGTCGGCACCCGAGGCCTCGGCGATCTCACCGGCCCGCGCGCGCAGGATCTGCGCCTCCGCACGGGTCGGGTAGTACTCCGGCAGCCGGGTGATCTGGTCGAACAACTCGCTGCCGGTGGCGTCGTAGAACCATTTGGGCGGCAGCGTCTTCGGCTGTTGGCTCAGTCCGTGGCGGACGTCGCGACGCAGCGCCTCGTCGGCGGCGTCGGCGGCGAGGTAGTTCGCCAGGGAGAACGTCATCACGATCCTTTCAGCGGTGTCATGTCAGCGGTGTCATGCGCACGCGGGCGTCCGCGACCTCGACCAGGTGCCGGTCCGGGACCTCCTGCCAGCCGGGGTCGTCGTCGTAGGGCTCGCTGGCCAGCACCACACCGTCGTCGCGGCGCAGCACCGACAAGGTGTCCCCCCACGTCGTCGCGACCAGCCGGGACCCGTTGGCGGCCAGGATGTTCAGACGCGCGTTCGGGTCGTCGGCGGCGACCGAGGCGACGGTGCCGCCGAGGTCGTCCATGCCGCGATCGAAGATCAGCGCGGCCAGCAGTGCGCTGTCGTTGGTGGATTCCGCGGTCCGGGAGGTCGGTAACACGGCACGGTCGACGAGCCCGTTGTGCGACAGCAGCCAGGTCCCGTCGGTGAACGGCGCGGACGCGGACGCCTCGATCGGCATACCGACGCTGGCCGACCGCACCGCGGCCACCAAGCAGGTGCTCGACAACGCGGGCGCGACCGACGCGAACGACGCGTCGCCCCACAACGGAGCCGCGCTGCGCCACCGCCGCGGCACGCCGGCGTCGAAAAAGCCGACGCCCCAACCGTCGGCGTTCATCAGGCCGTGCTTCTGCCGCCGCGGCGCGTAGGACTGCACCAGCAGACCCGACGGCGGGTCGAGGACCAGCGCGGCGACCGAAGTCGACTCGCCGAGCCACGCCAGATGCCTACACATCCCACGCCAATCGGAGGCCGGAGAAGATCTGCCGACGGATCGGATGGTCCCAGTTACGGAAGCTGGGCCGCAGGATGCCGGCGGCGACGGCCCACGATCCGCCGCGCAGCACGCGGTACTCGCCGGAGGCGGTGCCGTCGAAGAACGGCTCCGAGTACTGCCGGTAGACCATCGGGGTGAACCCCGGCCACGGCCGCAGCGGCGAACTCGTCCACTCCCAGACGTCGCCGAGCATCTGTTCCGCGCCGTAGGCCGACGCCGATGCCGGGTAGGCGCCGACCGGTGCGGGGCGCAGCGCGTCGCCGCCGAGATTGGCCAGGGCGGCATTGGGTTCGGTTGCCCCCCATGGGAACCGGCGACGGGCACCGAGGTCCGGATCCCACGCGCAGGCCTTCTCCCACTCGATCTCGGTCGGCAACCGTGCACCCGCCCACGCGGCGTAGGCCTCGGCCTCGTAGAAGGTGATGTGCTGGACCGGTTCGTCCCCGGGAACGTCCTCGACGTGGCCGAACCGGGTGCGGGTCCCGTCGGGGTTCCAGAACAGCGGTGCGGTCAGCCCGGCCTGGTGCCGGTGCGCCCAGCCCGCCTCCGACCACCAGCGCCGCTGCCCGTATCCGCCGTCGTCGACGAACTGCCGCCACTCGGCGTTGGTGACCGGGACCCGGCCGATCCGGAAGGCCGGCACGTCGACGCGGTGCGCGGGTCGTTCGTTGTCCAGCGAGAACGGCTCGTCGACCGCGTCGACGCCGAGCACGAACTCGCCACCGGGCACCAGCACAGATGTGCCCGCCACGCCGGCGCGACCGGCCGGCAGTCCGGCACCACGGTCGAGCAGCGGTGCCCCGGTGCGCAGGTTCAGCGCCTGCAGCATCGTCTCGTCGTGCTGGTTCTCGTGGCTGATCACCAGCGCGTAGCTGAACGCGTCGGGGTGGTCGTCGGCCAGCGCGTCCAGCCGGTCGAGCGCCTTCCCCCGCACCGTTGCGCAGTAGTTGCGCGCGTCCGTCGGCGGGAGCAGCGGAAGGTTCACCCGCGCGGCGCGGGAGTGCACGAACGCGTCGTAGAGGTCGTTGATCTCAGGGGTCAGCAGGCCGGCGCGGTGCGGGTCCCCGCCGCGCAGCAGCCACAGCTCCTCCTGTTGCCCGATGTGGGCGAGGTCCCAGACCAGCGGGCTCATCAGCGGGTCGTACTGACGGCGCAGCTCGGCGTCGTCGAAGTCGACCAGACGCAGCGTGCGGTTCCTGGCCCTGGTCAGTTCGTCGGCGAGCGTCTGCCGCGTCGTCACATCTCTCCTTGTGCCAGTTGGGTGACCGCGCGCGCGATCCCGTAACGCACCGCGCGGTCGGCGAAATCGTCGGCCGGACTGCGTCCCTGTTCGACCGAACGCGCGAGCAGCGACATCGATTCCTCGAGCGCGGCCGGGACGCGTTCGGCGGCCGCCTGCACGCACCGCAGCGCGGCGGTGTGCAGTCTGCGGTCCTCGAGGCCGAGCTGGGCGGCGCGGTCCCACGCGGTGGCGACCGGCTCGGTGGCCTCGGCGGCGGCATCGGCCGCGGCGGGGTCGTCGAGCAGGGTGGTCAGCATGAACACCACCGCGGGCCAGGTGTCCTCGGGCACGCTGTCGAGGTAGCGCACCTCCAGGAAGCCGCGCGGGCGCACCGGCGGGAACAGGGTCGTCAGGTGATAGTCCAGGTCGGCCATCGTGGGTCTGCGGCCGTCGAGCAGTACCCGCCCGTCGGCCCAGTCGGCGAACGGCACCCACTGGCTCACCGGAACCGCGTCGGGGGTGTGCACCAGCATCACCGGCGCGCGCAGCGCGTAGCGCGCCCAGTCACTGGCCGGGTCGTCGCCGTCGGCACCCAGGATCGGACCGCACCGCGCGTCGTCGAGTTCGCTCCAGACGAGTTGGCGGGTGGAGCGCCAGCCGGTGAATTTGCCGCCCAGCACCGGCGAGTTCGAGGCGATGGCGATCATCGTCGGCCCGAGCGCGTGCGCCAGCCGGACCCGCCGCGCCCAGTCCGCGCGGGGTCCGGCTTCCAGGTTCACCTGCACCGACGCGGTCGACGTCATCATCGCCGCGCCCGCCTCGGGGGTCCCGCTGTCGTGGAAGAACCGTTCCATCGCCGCGTACCGCGCTCCGGGGTTCACCCGCTTGGCCGAGCGCAGCGGGTCCGCGCCGAGCAGCACCAGCCCGAGCCCGGCCTGCGCGAAGCCCGTCCGCAGCACCGACCGGTCGGCGGTCATCGCCGCCGCCGCGGCGGAGGTGCCGGCCAGCGGCGGGCCGGACAGCTCGACCGCGCCGCCGGGCTCCACGGTGACCCGGCTGCCGCCGGGCAGCGTCGGCAGCCCGGCGATCACGGCGGACAGCTCATCCCATCCCGGCCTGCGCCGCGGATCGGCCAGGTCGAAACAGTGCGCCTCGATCTCCAGTCCCACCGGACCGACCGGCGCGTCCGTCAAACACGTGTCGGCGATGTGGCGCGCGGCATCTTCAGCGCTGGTCAGCGGGTCCATGCCATGCTCGACGACACCGTCGGATGCCATCGTCCGGGCCATAGCCACCCCCTCCGGGTGCGGAACGATCGCTGCGTCTCTACCCATCTTCCAGAGCCGACCGACAAAGTCTGCTGTTTTACTCAGTGACTTGTCGGTGACGTCCTACTGGCCAAGCGTGTTCTGCATGGCGCCGGCGAGCACGTTGACCGCCGGGCCGCCGTTGCCCGACTGGCACACCTTGGCCTGCAGCAGCACGTTCTCCCGCACCCGGGACGTCACGAAGCAGCGCCGGTCGGTGCCCGCCTCCTGCTTGACCCAGTTGGCCTCGGTCGCGCTGGTCGGCCCGCCCGTGAACGTCCACACCTGCGTGGTGAAGTTGTCCAGGTGCATCGCGGTGGTCTGGCCGGCACAGCCGACGGTCCGATCCACCTGCCGGTGGAACGCGCGGTTCGCCGCGTCGGTGGTCGCGAACACCCCGACCGCCTGTTTCACCAGGTGCGTCGCGTCCGTCGGCGACTCCTGCGCGACGGCGCCGCTGAACGAGGCCAGGTCGGGGTCGTTGTACACCTCGGGTAGCCCGATGTCGGCCCAGTTGTTGCACGCCGGGGTGTCGACGTAGAACGCCTGGAACGGCGCCGCGAACGTGGTCTCGAAACCCATCCGTGCGCCGACGATGTTGCCGACCGAGCCCTTGTTCAACACGGCGTAGTTCACGACACCGGGATCCGACGGCCGCGCGTGCGCGGGGCCCGCCGACGCCAGTGCCGCACCGAGGGTTGCGCCGACCGCGAGCAGTCGCACGGTCACTTCGATGCCCATTCACCCGATCATGCCAGCCGCGCCTCCTCGGCAAGCCAGTCGCCGAACGGATCCTCGTAGCGCCGCCAGTCCTGCGGCCGCGCCATCTCGGCGTCGGTGAGCAGGGCAGCGCGCAGAGCATCGGCGATCTGCGCTGGGTCGGCGCCGCACACCAGAACCGTCATCGACGTGTGCCGGTCGCCGTGCCGGTGCTCCCAGATCAGGTCCGCCATCGCCCTGCGTTCGGAGCCGACATAGGCGATCTCGCGAGACGTCATGGCGGCCAACCACTTCCCGCCCGCGGAAATGCGCAGGCCACCACCCGCGGTCTCCAACCACATGGCCTTCTCCGGCGTGTTCGCCAGCCACAGCCGCCCTCGGCTGCGCACGACGCCCTCCAGCAGCAGATCGATGGCCGAATGCAATCTGTTCGGGTGGAACGGGCGGCGCGCCTGGAACTCGACGATCTGGACGCCGCCCGCCGCCTCCAGCGGTGGCTGACCGGACAGCAGGGATCCGTGGATGTCATCGCTGCGGCCCCGGCGACTGTCCCTGTCGAGGTTGGCCAGTGCGAGAGCGAGCTGTTCGGTACCGACCGTGATACGGGCCTTCGGCGCCAACCTGCGGGCAACGGCCAGCGTATCGGCGTGCGGTTCGGTGAGGACGACGACGTCGGCGAATTCGACCTGGGCCACCACGACTTGGGCGACAGTACGCCCGTCGTCGAGTTCGTCGTCCCCGAGTGCCTGGTCGAGCCACCCTGCGGCGTCAATGCCCGTGACGACCGCCGAGACCGTGACCTCGCGCGCGGCCGGCGAATGGCGAAGCGCGAAACAGACCGGCTCCGGTTCCAGATACGGCCCGAGCCGCACCACGATTCGGTCGACATCCGGCCGGCGGTGCAGTTTCCGTAGGTGCTGGATCAGATCGTGTCGCACGGTGCACGACACACAGCAGTTGGTCAGTTCCAGGACGGCGTGGGCCTCGACGGTGATGCCGTCCCGCAGCAGCGCGGTGCTGCGGTGCACGACATGACCGTCGAAACGGTGCTCGACCAACGCCGCGCCCGGGCTGTCCAGTAGTGCCCTGGCGATCTCGCCGGTGTCGCTCTGGCCGCTGACGACGACGACGGGTGTACGCATCCTCGCTCCTTAATGGGAATGATTTTCATTAGGCGGGGGTTCACGCTACAGTCCAGACCGGACCTTGTCGAAAATCATTTTCATCTAGCAGAGAGGAGTGCCGTGTCCGCGCACTGTCAGGTCACCGGACGGAGGCCGGGTTTCGGCAACGCGGTGTCGCATTCGCACCGCCGCACCCGTCGTCGCTGGGATCCCAACATCCAGCGCAAGACCTACTACCTACCGTCGGAGGGCCGCAGGATCACGCTGCGCGTCAGCGCGAAAGGCATCAAGATCATCGACCGCGACGGCATCGAATCGGTGGTGGCTCGCCTCCGCCGGGAAGGACAGAAACTCTGATGGCACGCAATGAGATCCGGCCGCTCGTGAAACTGCGCTCTACCGCGGGCACCGGCTACACCTACGTCACCCGCAAGAACCGCCGCAACGACCCGGATCGGATCGTGCTGCGCAAGTACGACCCCGTCGTCCGCAGGCACGTCGATTTCCGCGAGGAGCGCTGATGGCCAAGAAGTCCAAGATCGTCGCGAACGAGCGCCGACGCGCCATCGTCGCCCGCCACGCCACGCGTAGGGCCGAGCTGAAAGCGGTCATCTCCTCGCCGTCGACCCCGGCAGACGCCCGGGCGGCCGCGCAGTCCGAGCTGAACCGTCAACCGCGCGACGCGAGCCCGGTGCGCGTGCGCAACCGGGATGCGGTCGACGGCCGGCCCCGCGGGCACCTGCGGAAGTTCGGTCTGTCACGGGTGCGGGTCCGCGAGCTCGCCCATCGGGGTCAGTTGCCCGGCGTCCGGAAGTCGAGCTGGTGAAGCGCGCCAGGCGGGCGGCGCCGCTGCCGAAGAAGCGCCGAAACTTGTTCGACCAACTCGGCATCGAGCGCGTCGACTACAAGGACACATCCACGCTGCGGCAGTTCCTCTCCGAGCGCGGCAAGATCCGCTCCCGCACGGTCACGGGTCTCACCGTCCAGCAGCAGCGCCAGGTCACGGTCGCCGTCAAGAACGCCCGCGAGATGGCGCTGCTGCCGTATCCGGGTCAGGGGTAGCCGGTCAGCTGCCGCGCACGCCCTCCTCGACCTTCTTACCGAGATCGGGGTCCACGTTGCGCCAGTACTCGAACACCCGCGACAACACCGGCTCCCGCACGCCCTTCGACACATGGCCGATGATGTTGTGCGCCAAGCGTTCCCGTTGGGCGTCGTCGAGGACATCCCGGACCAGGGTGCCTGCCTGGCCCCAGTCGGAGTCGTCGGACCGCAGCGCATAGGCCGAGCGCACCATGTCCCCGTCAGAAGCCCAGTGCACCTCCGATGCGCGGCGAGTGTCGACTTCCGGGCCGCCCATCGAATTGGGTGTGTACACCGGGTCGGTGACGTTGCGGATCCGCATCGCACCGTCCTTCGAGTACGCGTTCACCTCGACGTGCGGCTCGTTGACCGGGATCTGCTTGTAATTCACCCCGAGGCGGGCACGGTGGGCGTCGGAGTAGGAGAATCCCCGCGCCAACAGCATCTTGTCCGGGCTCAGACCGGTGCCCGGCACGATGTTGTTCGGCTCGAACGCCGCCTGCTCGATCTGGGCGTGGTAGTCGACGACGTTACGGTTCAACGTCATCCTGCCGACCTCGTGCAGCGGGTAGTCACCGTGCGGCCACACCTTGGTCAGGTCGAACGGGTTGAAGCGGTACGTCTTGGCGTCCTCGAACGGCATGATCTGCACGTGCAGCGTCCAGCTTGGGAAGTTGCCGTCCTCGATCGCGGTGTACAGATCACGTTGGTGGTAGTCACCGTCCTCGCCCGCCAGCCGGTCGGCGTCCTCCTGGGTCAAGAAGTCGATGCCCTGGTCGGTCTTGAAGTGGTACTTCACCCAGAACAACTCACCGCTGTCGTTGAGCCAGCTGTAGGTGTGGCTGGAATAGCCGTTCATGTTGCGCCACGTCTTCGGGATGCCACGATCCCCCATCAACCACGTGACCTGGTGCGCCGATTCGGGTGAGAGCGTCCAGAAATCCCACTGCATGTGGTGATCACGAAGGTTGGTGGCCTGCATGCGCTTCTGGCTGCGAATGAAGTTCTGGAACTTCATCGGGTCGCGCAGGAAGAACACCGGGGTGTTGTTGCCGACCATGTCGAAGTTGCCCTCGGAGGTGTAGAACTTCAGCGCGAAGCCGCGCGGGTCACGCCAGGTGTCCGGGCTGCCCCGCTCACCGGCCACCGTCGAGAACCGGGCCAGCATCTCGGTTTTCACACCCGGCTGCAGGAATGCCGCCTTGGTGTAGGCACTGACGTCCTGGGTCACCTCGAACTGGCCGAAAGCGCCACCGCCTTTGGCATGGGGCTGCCGCTCGGGGATGCGTTCACGGTTGAAGTTGGCCATCTGCTCGATCAGGTAGTGGTCCTGCAGCAGGATCGGCCCGTCGGGTCCCACGGTCAGCGAATGTTCCACGCTGGGGGCGGGGGCGCCGGCGTCGGTCGTCGTGTACTTCTCGGGCATTTCTCTCCTCACGAAGGGCAGCACCGGTGGGCTGAAGGCCGCCGTCTTCGACGACGGGGTACCCGAAAGTGGCGTGGGCCATCCACAATGCGAACCGCTCAGGTCACCGGCGACGCGTCCTCGTCCAACGCGCAGTCGCGGTGCAGGTGGTCTCGGAGCGCGGCGACGACGTCGCGGGACGCCGCACCCATGGCCGCAGCCGCTGCGGGCCGAGCACGTCGACGAAGAACTCGCGGACCCGTTGCGCGTTCGTCAGCGCCCGTGATCTGGCGTCGGTGCGTGAGCTCAACCCCGAGTTGCAGTCCTTCCGCGACTGGCTGTCATCGCACGCCGGCGAGATCCGCGTCTGACGCTCAGGGGCGCGGCTGCGCCGTGGGCGCCGGCTGGTTCGGGGAACGCGGCGCGTCGATCATCGGTCCGCCCGGTCCGAATGGCCCGGCGAAATCGGGGCCACGGTCGAAGCCGCCCCGCGGTGGTCCCATCGGGAATCCGGCCGGTCCGCCGTGGACCATCATGGGTCCGCGGTGGGGGCCCGACCCGCCGCCGTCGAGGCCCTTGCCGACCAGCACCCCCGCCCCGAAGATCACCGCCACGACGAACAACGAACCGGCGACGATGCCGACCCAGGCCGCCGCCTTGTTCAACTTGCTCGGCTGAGACTGCACGTAGGCCGGGGGCGCCGCCGGCGGCCAAGGGGGGACCGCCGCCGGCGGCGCTGTCAGGACGGGGCCCGTCACCGGTTCGGACCGGTCGGGCCGCTCAGGTGTCACATCGCTCATGAGGTCGATGGTGCGCCGCGATTTCCGGCGGACGTTAGGTGAGCGCTGTGAATCAGCTATGAGCGCTTCGCCCGCCTCCGCCGAATCTGAAGTAGATGCTCAATTCCGGCGCGAAGTTCGCGCACAACTTCAGACTCGACGCCTGTCACCAGGGCTTGTACGGGTTCACCGCGTACTGGATGACGCGGTAGGGCGTGCCGCCGCGCGGGGTGGTGTTCCACTGGCTGACGAACACCCGCACCGCATCCGGCGTCGAGCCCGGCGAGATGTAACCGCCGTAGGGCTGGGCGAGTCGATTGTCATGGGCGGGGGGCAGCACGTCGGCGGGGTCCGGCCACGGCGCGGCCACCACGACCGTCGTCACCGGCGCCGTCCCGAGCTGCGTCGGGTCGGCGGCCACCCGGATCTCCATGTTGCCGGTGCTCGCATTGAAGTACGACAGCATCGCCATACCGTCGATCTGGCGGACACTGATCTCCCCGACCCGCTCGTCCCACAGCGGCACCGGTTCGCCGCCCCACCCGGATCCGGTCCAGCCCTGCCACGCCGCCCGGTTGGTGAAGCTCTGCGGCGTGGCCCGGTACAGCACGACGGGGCCGCTGCGGTCGAAGCTGTTGGCGACGATGTACACCCAGCCGCGTTCGGATTCCGCGGTCGGGATCGGGTTGTAGTAGCCGCTGATCTGCGTCTGTCTGCCCCCGGCGTACTCAGCGGGGCGCTCCGAACCGGGCACGGTCTTCCAATTACCCTGTCCGGCTTCGGCTTTCACCAGTCGCGAGCGCTGCGGCACCAGCTCGCGGGTGGTGGTCACGAGCATCCAGTTCTCGCGGTTGATCTCGATGATCCCGGCGGGCAGCTGCGATTCGCCCGGCGGGGTCGGGTCGGCCAGCAGCCGGGTGCCGACGCCCGTCACGCCGTCGTAGCGGATACCCGCGGGGTCCTCCAGCGAGCCGTCCACGACGTGCAGCGCGATCGGCGAAAACCAGCCGCCGAAGCCGACCCCCTGCCCGGCGAAACTGTCACCGCAGACCTGCAGGATCCCGCTCGGGAACTCCATGAATTCGCACAGGTCGGTCGCCCCGACACCGTAATCGGCTGTGGCTGTTCCGGTGCCGGCGGCAGCAGCGATCCGCAGCACCTGCCCCGGCATCAGTGGCGGCAGCGCGACCGGAGTCGCGGCGGCCGGTGACACCGCATTCCAGCAGAGCAGCGCCGAGAGCACGCCCGCGGGAATGCGATGTCGGCGCAACGGTCTCTACAGTTGGGCGGCCAGCAGTTCGGCGATCTGGATGGTGTTGAGCGCCGCGCCTTTTCGCAGGTTGTCGCCCGAGACGAACAACGCGAGCCCGCGTCCGTCCGGGACGCCGGGATCTTGGCGGATCCGCCCGACCAGTGAGTCGTCGGCACCGGCTGCGGCCAGCGGTGTCGGCACGTCCGCCAGTGTCACACCCGGTGCGCTGCTGAGGATCTCGGTCGCGCGTTGCACCGACAGCGGCCTGTCGAACTCGGCGTTGATCGACAGTGAGTGTCCGGTGAACACCGGGACGCGCACGCAGGTGCCCGACACCAGCAGTTCCGGGATGCCCAGGATCTTGCGGCTCTCGTTGCGCAGCTTCTGGTCCTCGTCGGTCTCACCGGAGCCGTCGTCGACCAGCGCACCGGCCAGCGGGATCACGTTGAACGCGATCGGCGCGACGTACTTGTTCGGCGCCGGGAACTCCAGCGCGGAACCGTCGTGCACCAGCGCCTCGGCGCCGTCGATGACGGCGCGTGTCTGCGTCGCGAGCTCTTCCACGCCGGCCAGGCCACTCCCCGACACCGCCTGGTAGCTCGAGACGATCAGCCTGGTCAGACCGGCCTCGTCGTGCAGCGGCTTGAGCACCGGCATCGCGGCCATGGTGGTGCAGTTCGGGTTCGCGATGATGCCCTTGGGAAGGGACCGAGCGCCGTTGGCCACGTCCCTTTCGAAGTTCACCTCCGAGACGACCAGCGGAACGTCGGGGTCCTTGCGCCACGCCGAGGAGTTGTCGACGACGACGGCGCCCGCGGCCGCGAAACGCGGAGCCTGCACCCGCGACATCGTCGCGCCCGCCGAGAACAGCGCGATGTCCAGCCCAGACGGGTCGGCGGTCTCGGAGTCCTCGACCTCGATCTCCTGTCCGCGGAACTCCAGCTTCTTGCCCGCCGAGCGCGACGATGCGAAGAACCGCACTTCGGTGGCGGGAAAGTTGCGTTCCGCCAACAGGGCTCGCATGACCTGGCCGACCTGTCCGGTCGCGCCCACGACACCAATGCGCACCATAACTATCGTCCCGTTCCCGCGTACACGACCGCTTCCTCGTCGCCGCCGAGGCCGAACGCCTCGTGCAGCGCGGCGACCGCACGGTCGAGCTCGGTGTCCTTGATGAGCACCGAGATCCGGATCTCCGAGGTGGAGATCAGATCGATGTTGATGCCCGCGTCCGCCAGCGCCTCGCAGAACGTCGCCGTCACACCGGGGTGCGAGCGCATCCCGGCCCCGATCAGCGACACCTTGCCGATGTGGTCGTCGTAGAGCACCCGGGTGAACCCGATCTCGTCCTGCAGCGAGGTGAGCTTCTCCACCGCGACCGGTCCGCTCTCCCGCGAGCAGGTGAACGTGATGTCGGTCTTGCCGTCCTCGACCTTGGAGATGTTCTGCAGCACCATGTCGATGTTGATGTCGACCTCGGCGCAGGCGCGGAACACCCGCGCGGCGTAACCCGGCACGTCGGGCAGACCGACGACGGTGACCTTGGCCTCGCCTCGGTCGTGGGCGACTCCGGTCAGAATGGCGTCTTCCATGGGGATGTCCTCGATCGATCCTTTGACGATGGTGCCTGGCTTGTCCGAATAGGACGACCGGACGTGGATGGGCAGGTCGAAGCGGCGGGCGTACTCGACGCAGCGCAGCATCAGCACCTTCGCACCGGCCGCGGCCATCTCGAGCATCTCCTCGAAGGTGACGGTGTCGAGCTTGTGCGCGTTCGGGACGATGCGCGGGTCGGCGCTGAAGATGCCGTCGACGTCGGTGTAGATCTCGCAGACGTCCGCGTTGAGCGCCGCGGCCACCGCGACCGCGGTGGTGTCCGAGCCGCCGCGGCCCAGCGTGGTGACGTCCTTGGTGTCCTGGCTGACGCCCTGGAACCCGGCGACGAGCACGATCTGGCCCTCGTCGAGCGCGGAGCGCAGCCGCGTCGGTGTGACGTCGATGATCTTCGCGTTGCCGTGCGTACCGGTGGTGAC
This sequence comes from Mycolicibacterium parafortuitum, assembly GCF_002086815.1. GTDB lineage: Bacteria > Actinomycetota > Actinomycetes > Mycobacteriales > Mycobacteriaceae > Mycobacterium > Mycobacterium parafortuitum. Next base: position 164,258 of record NZ_MVID01000005.1, on the reverse strand, counting down.
GACGCCGGCCTGCGATCCGGTGAACGACCGGGCCTGCGCACCGAGCGACTCGATCGCCATCGCGACCAGCGCGTTCGAAATGCGCTCACCGGCGGTCAGCAGCATGTCGAGCTCGCGCGCGGGCGGTGCCGGGGAGACCTGCTTGGCCAGGTCGAGCAGCTCGTCGGTGGTGTCACCCATGGCGGAGACGACGACGACGACGTCGTTACCCGCCTTCTTGGTCTCGACGATGCGCTCGGCCACACGTCGGATCCGCTCGGCGTCCGACACCGAGGATCCGCCGTACTTCTGTACGACGAGCGCCACTGAAGAACCTTTCCGAAGCCGGGGAGATCCCATAAAGGATAAGGGCTGCGCGCACCTGGTTTTCCCCGCCGGTGGCTCGACGGTGATCGGCGGTAACCTGCACCACATGTCCGACCGCTCGGCCGTGACCTCCGTCCCACTGCATCCGCCGATCGCCGGCCGCTGGAGTCCGCGGGCGTTCGACCCCGCCGGCGAGCTGGGCGGCGACGACCTGACCGCGGTGCTCGAAGCCGCCCGCTGGGCCCCGACCTGGGGTGCGCGCCAGCCGGTGCGGTTCGTCGTCGGGGTGCGCGGGGACGAGACGTTCGCGACGCTGGGCGGGCTGCTCCGGCGCGGGAACAGCTACGCCAAGGCCGCGAACGCGCTGGTCCTGCTGTGTTCCGACGAGGGCGAGGACGAGCGCACCAAGCTGTACTCGAGCGTCGACGCCGGTGCCGCGATGACCAACCTGATCATCGAGGCGGTCTCGCGCGGGTTGATCGCGCACCCGATGGCAGGCTTCGACGTCGCGGGCGCCGCCGCCGCCTTCGGGCTGCCCGACACGTTGCACCCGCTGGTGATGGTCGCGCTCGGCCGGCTCGCGGACTCCGCGGACGTCGACGCCGAGATCGCCGCGCGCGACGCCCGGCCCCGGGAACGGCTGCCGCTCGACGAGGTGGTGCTGCGCGGACCTACCCGAGCCCGAGGAACGTGAACGGCTCGGTGGGCGCGAAGCTGCCGCTCGCGTCGCCGGCGTAGACGGTCTTCTCCCCTTCGCCCAGCGGCAACTGCAGCGCCGGGGCGCCTTCGCTGAAATCCAGGTTCTTCAGCTCGACCCAGAACGTGTTCGGCGAGAGCGCCGACTCGAAGAAGTAGCGCAGCGACTTGTGGTCGATGACGGTGCGCCACCGCGTGCTGGAGATGTTGGGCTCCTCGGCGGTCGCGATCCCGTACGGCACGGACGCGTTGCGCACGACGCTGAACACGGTCGCGGCCGCCAACAGCGGATCGTCGGTCTTGGGCACCGCGTTGATGTAGAACGACGCGCGCACGAACCGGTCGGCGGCGCGGTTGGTGCCGGGCAGCATCACGGTGCCGCCGATCTCGTTCCAGTACTCGGTGATCGCGAGTTGCTTGTCGAAGATCGGCGAGTTGGTCATCACCTGATAGTCGCGGCCGTGGTGGATCACCTGCTCGCCGTCGATGTACTCGACGATGGCGCTGTCTCCGGTGGCATCCGACATCGCCAGGTGCACGGTCGCCATCCGCTCCTGCCCGGGCACCTCGGCGGTGACCACCCGCAGCGGCGTCGCGGTCAGCGCGGCCACGGCCTCGGCGACCGTGGCGAAGTTGTCGAGCACGTACTGCGCCCACAACGAGATGGCCAGCGCCGGACGGTCCCCGGTGTTGTCGGGGTACTGGGATTCGGCGAGCCAGAGCAGGTTCGCCGCCAGGCCGGCCTCGTTGAGACCGTCGGTGGTGGAGATGTCGTAGCCGGTCGCGACGACGCTGCCGTACTTGGCGGTCCACTCGACCGAATCCGGTCCGGCCTGCCCGGTGCGCTTCACGCCGCGGGGCAGCGCCCACAGGTTCGTCCCGATCTCGACCTTCCAGTCCATCGAGCGTCCGGTCACGATCCGATCCCCGTCGCCCAGGTAAACCACGCGTGTGCACATGGCGATCACCGTAGTGCCAGTACACAGGTTTCTGACAGAAGCTCGTTACCCCCCTGCAACGAATGACGACGCCCCACGTAACAGAGGCGGCAGTAACTGTCCGGTGAACGGCTCCGCGTCGGGGCCTCACATGCAGGAGGAACAACCAATGGATACAGGGACCACCGCGTTCATTCTGTGTTGCATCATCGGCCTCACACTCATGATCCCCGGCCTGGCGCTGTTCTACGGCGGCATGGTGTCGGTGAAGAGCTCGACCAACATGATGATGATGACGTTCGGCGCGGTGGCGCTCGTCGGCGTGCTTTGGGTGCTGTTCGGCTTCTCGATGGTCTTCGGCACGTCCTACGGCGGGTTCGTCGGCAGCTTCACCGAGTTCGCCGGGATGACAGATCTTTTGGAGTCCCAGACAACGATCGCCGGGCTGCCGGTGAGTTTGTTCGCCCTGTTTCAGGCGCTGTTCGCGGCGATCACCGTCGCGCTGATCTCGGGCGCGGTCGCCGACCGGATGAAGTTCGGCGCCTGGATGTTGTTCGCCGCAGTCTGGGCCGTGCTGGTCTATTTCCCGGTCGCGCACTGGGTTTTCGCATTCGACGGCGTCGTCACCGAGAACTCGGTCGGCGGCTGGATCGCCAACCAGCTCAAGGCCATCGACTTCGCCGGCGGTACGGCGGTGCATATCAACGCCGGTGCCGCCGCGCTGGCCGTCGCGATCGTGCTCGGAAAGTCCGCGATGTTCGGTCAGGCGCGCAAGCCGCACAACGTGCCGCTGACCCTTCTCGGCGCCGGCCTGCTGTGGGCCGGCTGGTATGCGTTCAACGGCGGATCCGCACTGGCCGCGGGTAATTCCGCGGCCATCGTGATGGTCACGACCTTCGTGGCGACGTGCGCTGCGACGCTGGCCTGGCTTGCGGTCGAGAAGATCAAGGACGGTCACGTGACGGGCGTCGGCGCCGCTTCCGGCGCGATCACCGGCCTGGTCGCGATCACCCCGGCCTGCGGTGCGGTCACCCCGATCGGGGCGATCTTCGTCGGCGGCATCGCGGGAGCGATCTGCGTGTACGCCGTCGGCTTGAAATCGAAGTTCGGCTACGACGACTCCCTCGACGTCGTCGGGGTTCACCTCGTCGGCGGTGTCATCGGCACCCTGCTGATCGGCTTCTTCGCCAGCGAGGGCATGCCGAACGCCACCAACGGATTGCTGTACGGCGGCGGCGTGGAGCAGCTGTGGAAGCAGGCCGTAGCCGCGTTCGCCGTGATGGCCTACTCGTTCCTGGTGGCCTTCGCCATCGCGTTCGTGATCAAGAAGACGATGGGCATCCGGATCTCCCCCGAGGACGAGGAGAGCGGCATCGACGCCAAGTTCCACCGGGACGCGGCGTACGAGCTGCAGACCATCTGACCAGCACGTCGGCGGCCGGTACGGACCTTCAAGGACCGCGCCGGCCGTTCGACATGCGGGCTGTTTCACTCAGTGATACTTTGATTCACAACAAGAGACAAAGGTGACGCACATGCCTCAAGACCTCGCCGCCCTGGCCGAACAGTCGGGGACCAAGTTCATCCTCGCCTTGTTCGTCGATCTGCGCGGAAAGCCCTGCGCCAAGCTGGTTCCCGTCGAGGCCGTCGACCTGCTGGCCACCGAGGGCGTCGGCTTCGCCGGCTACGCCGTGGGCGCGATGGGTCAGGAACCCAAGGACCCCGACCTGATGGCGATCCCGGATCCGGAGTCGTTCACGCCGATCCCGTTCATCAAAGAGGGCCTGGCGATCGTGCACTGCGATCCACACGTCAACGGGCAGCCGTGGCCGTACGCGCCCCGGGTGATCCTGAAGTCGCTGATCCAGAAGTGCGCCGACGCCGGTTTCGAACCGTGGGTCGGCGCCGAGGTCGAGTATTTCCTGTTGTCCCGCAACGACGACGGCAGCGTCTCGGTCGCCGACACCGCCGACACGGCGTCGCAACCGTGCTACGACGCGCGCGGTGTCACCCGCATGTACGACCACCTCACCGCCGTCTCCACCGCGATGAACCAGCTCGGCTGGTCCAATTACGCCAACGACCACGAGGACGGCAACGGTCAGTTCGAACAGAACTTCAAGTTCGCCGAGGCATTGGTCACCGCCGACCGCGTCATCACGCTGCGCTACCTGCTGTCGATGATCGCCGCCGAGCGCGGGATGATCGCGACGTTCATGCCGAAACCGTTCGGCGACAAGACCGGCAACGGACTGCACTTCCACCTGTCACTGACCAGCGCCGGCACCCCCGTCTTCCCGGCCGAGGACGACGATCGCGGGCTCGGATTGTCCGACACCGCATACGGGTTCATCGGCGGCATCCTCGAGCACGCGTGCGCACTGCAGGCCGTCGTCGGGCCGACGGTCAACTCCTACAAGCGCACCGGCGCCGTCGCGACGTCCTCAGGCGCGTCCTGGGCGCCGCGCCTTCCGACCTACGGCGGCAACGACCGCACCCACTACATCCGGGTACCGGATTCCGACCGCATCGAGATGCGCGGTGGCGACGGCTCCGCCAACCCGTATCTGGCGATCGCCGCGGCGTTGGGCGCCGGTCTCGACGGCATCAAACGCAGCACCGATCCCGGCGGGGTCGGTCAGGGCGTCAGCACCACCCCCCTGCCCGCCACGCTGCTGCACGCGGTCGAGGCCTTCGAGACCGATCCAGTGGTCACCGGTGTGCTCGATGCCGCGGGCGAAGGTGTCGCGGCCTACTTCGCCAACGTCAAACGCGACGAGTTCTTCGCCTACCACAGCTCGGTCACGCCGTGGGAGATCGACAACTACCTCACCGCGTTCTGACACCGATCACGTTCGATACGAGAGGAATTCATCCATGTGTGGGATCGTCGGGCTGCATCTGCGGACACCCGATCTCTACCCCCGGCTCGGCGAACTGCTGACCGGCATGCTGTGCGAGATGGGTGACCGCGGCAGCGACTCCGCCGGCGTCGCCGTCTACGGCGACCCGAGCTGGTCACCCCCCGGGCGCGGATGCGTGTCGCTCGCCGACCTCGGCACCGGGGTGCTCGAGGACGCGACACAGGTGGCCGCCGCGGTCGGCGCCGAACTCGGCGGGGACGTCGACGGTGTCGCGGTCGGCGTCAGCTTCGTGCTGTCCGCCGACGTCGACTCCGAGGTGCTGTTGGCCGCGGTGCGCGCCGCCTATCCCCAGGCGATCATCGCCGGATTCGGGTCCGACATCGCGGTTCTCAAGGGCGTCGGGCACCCCCGCGCCCTCACCGACGGCTGGGGGCTGGCCGGGGCGCAGGGCTGGCAGGGTGTGGGTCACACCCGGATGGCCACCGAGTCGGCGGTGACGCCGGCCGGCTGTCACCCGTACGCCGTCGGCCCGGGCCAGTGCATGGTGCACAACGGATCCTTCGCCAACCACGCGACGATCCGGCGCGAGCTGCGCGCCGAGGGTGTGGTGTTCGACAGCGAGAACGACACCGAGGTCGGGGCGCGGTTCATCGCCAAACAGCTGGCCGAGGGCCGTGACATCGAGAGTGCACTCAAGGAGCTGTGCGCCACGTTCGACGGCTTCTACACGCTGCTGGTGTCCAACCGCGACTCGTTCGCGGTGGTGCGTGACGCGATCGCGTGCAAGCCGGCCGTGATCGCCGAGACGGCCGACTGGGTCGCGATGGGCAGCGAATACCGCGCCCTGGCAGGGCTTCCCGGCGTGGAGAGCGCCAAGATCTGGGAACCGGAACCCGAGGTGGTGTACGCATGGCAGCGTTGACATACGACCTTCGCACCACGTCGCTGCGCGAGGTCAACACCGCGTTGCACGCGCCAGACCTGGACGGCGAGATCGTCATCGAACATCCCGCGGGTGCTCACAACGTCGCGGTCGGCCTGAACGCGCCCGTGAATGTCACCGTGAAGGGCCACGTCGGCTACTACGCCGCGGGGATGAACCAGCAGGCCGAGGTAATCATCGACGGCAACGCGGGCACCGGGGTCGGCGAGAACATGATGAGCGGCTCGGTGTGGGTGAAGGGCAACGCGTCCCAGTCCGCGGGGGCCACCGCACACGGCGGTCTGCTGGTCGTCGACGGCGATGCGGCGGCCCGCTGCGGTATCTCGATGAAGGGCGTCGACATCGTGGTGGGCGGCAACGTCGGTCACATGAGCGCGTTCATGGCTCAGGCAGGCAGGCTGGTGATCCGCGGGGATGCCGGGGAGGCGCTCGGCGACTCGATCTACGAGGCCCGGCTGTACGTGCGCGGCGACGTCGCGTCGCTCGGCGCCGACTGCATCGCCAAACCGATGCGCGAAGAACATCACCGTGAACTCGAATACCTGCTCAAGACCGCCGGTTTCGAAGGAGACAGCACCAGCGACTACACCCGCTACGGGTCGGCACGCTCGCTGTACCACTTCCACGTCGACAACAGCTCTTCGTATTAGGACTTCTGATGACCTACACCAGTGACGATCGCGCGCGCCTCGGGCTGCGTGAGTCGGCGACCTTCGACCGCGCCACCATCGCCGCGATCCAGCGTGCCGCCGACACCGGCATCTACGACATCCGCGGCTGGGGCGCCAAACGTCCGCTCCCCCACTTCGACGACCTGCTGTTCCTCGGCGCGTCGATGTCGCGCTACCCGCTCGAGGGCTACCGCGAGCGCTGCGCCACCGATGTGGTGCTCGGTGACCGATTCGCCAAACACCCTCTGCACCTGGAGATCCCCGTCACGATCGCGGGGATGAGCTTCGGTGCGCTGTCGGGTCCGGCCAAGGAGGCCCTCGGCCGCGGCGCCAGTGAGGTCGGCACGTCGACCACCACCGGCGACGGCGGGATGACGCCCGAGGAACGCGGCCAGAGCAAGTACCTCGTCTACCAGTACCTGCCGTCGCGGTACGGGATGAACCCCGACGATCTGCGCAAGGCCGATGCGATCGAGGTCGTGCTCGGCCAGGGCGCCAAACCGGGCGGTGGCGGAATGCTGCTGGGCCAGAAGATCTCCGAGCGGGTTGCCGGGATGCGGACCCTGCCCGAGGGCATCGACCAGCGGTCGGCCTGCCGGCACCCCGACTGGACCGGCCCCGACGACCTGACCATCAAGATCAACGAGCTCCGGGAGATCACCGACTGGGAGAAGCCGATCTATGTCAAGGTCGGGGCCACCCGCACCTATTACGACGTGAAGCTCGCCGTGCACGCCGGCGCCGACGTCGTGGTGGTCGACGGGATGCAGGGCGGCACCGCCGCCACCCAGGAGGTCTTCATCGAACACGTCGGCATCCCGACGCTCGCGGCGATCCCGCAGGCCGTTCAGGCGCTGCAGGAACTGGGCGTGCATCGTAAAGTCCAGTTGATCGTGTCGGGCGGCATCCGCAACGGCGCGGATGTTGCCAAGGCACTCGCTCTGGGCGCCGACGCGGTCGCGATCGGTACCGCCGCGCTGATCGCCCTCGGCGACAACCACCCGCGGTATGCCGCCGACTACGAGAAGCTCGGCAGCGCAGCGGGTTTCTACGACGACTACCAGGACGGCCGGGACCCGGCCGGGATCAGCACGCAGGATCCGGAGCTGGCCGCGCGGTTCGACCCGATCGCCGGCGGGCACCGGTTGGCGAACTACCTGCGGGTGCTGACCATGGAGGCCCAGACCATCGCGCGCGCCTGCGGCAAGTCGCACGTGTGCCATCTCGAACCCGACGACCTCGTCGCGGTCAGCATCGAAGCGGCCGCGATGGCGCGCGTCCCGCTGGCGGGCACGGACTGGATCCCGGGGCAATCCCGATGAGCGCTCGCGCGAAGAGGAGACAATCCCGATGAGCGAGACCGCGGACGTCGTCATCGTCGGCGGCGGTCTGGAGGGCACCGCCGCGGCCTGGGCGTTGAGCCAACGTGGCGTCACCGATGTGGTTGTCGCCGAACGCAACACGGTCGCATCCGGGATGACCGGCAAGTCCAGCGGGATCGTGCGCTGCCATTACGGTGTCAGCTCGCTGGCCGCGATGGCCGCCACCGGGCTGGAGGTGTTCGAACAAGCCGAGGACATCTTCGGCACCGACATCGGGTTCCGCCAGACCGGTTACGTCGTCGGGGTCGGCGAACAGAACGTCGATGCCCTGCGTAAAAGCCTTGCCGCACAACGCTCCGTCGGCGTCGAGACCGAGGAGATCGACAAATCCGAGGTCGCGAAGCTGTGGCCGTTCGCCGACCTGACCCCGTTCGCCGCGTTCGGCTGGGAGGCCCGCGGCGGCTACGGGGACGCCTACCAGACCGCGCAGGCGTTCTCGGCCTCGGCGCGTGCGGCAGGCGTGCGGGTCCGCCAGGGCACCGCCGTCGCCGGGCTGCTGGTCGACGGGGACCGCGTCACCGGGGTGCGCCTGGCCGACGGCACCGAGATCTCGGCGGGCACGACCGTCGTCGCCACCGGCGTGTGGACCCGGCCGTTCCTGGCACCTCACGGCATCGACATGCCGATCAAGGTGATCCGCGAACAGATCGTGATGATCGATCCGGGCATCGATGTAGGGAAGGTACCTGTCTTCTCCGACCTGGTGTCGCTGCAGTACGTGCGGCCCGAGGTCGGCGGCGAGATCCTGTTCGGCAACAGCGACCTGCCCGGCTACGACGCGATAGACCCGACGGATCCGGACAGCTACCTCAACCGCGCCACCGACGATTTCGTCGACCTGACCGTCGACAAGGTCGGCACCCGCTTCCCCGGCCTCCCCGATGCGTCGATCTCCAGCAGCTACGCCGGCTGCTACGACGTCACCCCCGACTACAACCCGGTCATCTCCCGCGGACCGTTGGACGGGCTGGTGCTCGCGGTCGGGTTCAGCGGTCACGGCTTCAAGATCGCGCCGGCGGTCGGGCGACTGGTCGCCGACCTCGTCGTCGACGGGCACAGCAGCGACCCGCGCATCCCGGCATCGGACTTCCGGTTCTCCCGCTTCGCCGAGGGCGATCCGCTCAAGACCCCCTACCCGTACGTCGGAGCGGGACAGATGCGCTAGACAGGAGCATTGTGGCCTCCACTGACGATGACGTCCCGCTGCTCCGGAACACCTCGGGCACCGCTCGTGAACGCGACCCCGCTGCCCCGGTCGAGGAGCTGGAGATCGAGGCGGCGATCGGCCGCAACGTGCGTCTGCTGCGCCAGCAGCAGGGACTGACCGTCGCCGAGACGGCCGCCAAGGTCGGTATCTCGAAGGCCATGATGAGCAAGATCGAGAATGCCCAGACCTCGTGCAGCCTGTCGACGCTGTCGCTGCTCGCGAAGGGCTTCGATGTCCCGGTCACGAGCCTGTTCCGCGGCGCCGACGTCGAGCGGCCCGCCGCATTCGTCAAATCCGGGACCGGAGCGCGGATCGTGCGGGAGGGCACCCGAGAAGGCCACGACTACCAGTTGCTGGGTTCGCTGCGAGGCGAGCACAAGCGGCTGGAGTGCCTCGAGGTCACGCTGTCGGAGAAGAGTCAGACCTACCCGTTGTTCCAGCACCCGGGCACCGAGTTCATCTACATGCTCGAAGGCGTGATGGACTACAGCCACAGCCGGTCGGTGTATCGGCTCCATCCAGGAGATTCGCTGCAGATCGACGGCGAGGGGGCCCACGGCCCAGTCGACCTGGTCGAGGTCCCGATCCGGTTCCTCTCGGTTATCGCTTTCCCAGACTCACAGGTTTGACACAGGTAATAATTACCGGGTGTCGAGCGTCGACCTAACCCGGTTCGTGCTCCAGGAGACCACACTCGGCGCCATCACCTCGTGGCTGCCGTGGGAATCCGAGCTCAGTGACCTCGCCGTCGGGAACCCTGCTTTCGCCGCGGCGCGCGCCGTCGTGCTCGACGGTGACCTCGACGCGGGCGACCTCGACCTGAACCTGGACAACCTGTACCCGAACGACTTCGACCAGCCCCTGCCGTTCCTGCTGCTGATCCGCGGATCGGTGCGCGCCCGCGCGATCGTCAACAGTGATTTCGACGGGGGCACCCACCTCGTCGTGCTCGGTGATCTGGAGGCCGACTACCTGATCACGTTCGACCAGGAAACCTTCGTCGGCGGGGCGCTGCGGCTGCGCCGGGCCTGGTGGGGGGTCGGCGAGGCCGGGAACCTGATGGTCCGGGGGCCGATCTCGGCGCCCGCATTGATCGCCGACGGCTACCGCGTCGACGACGAGCGGATCCGGCGCCGCCACGGCGTCAGCAACACCGCGTTCCTGTTCCGCGACGCCACCGACTTCCTGCCCAGAGCACATGCCTGCTGTGTGATCACCGACAAGTACGTCGCCGACGAGGACATCCACGACGGGGACGTCCACGACGGGGCGCTGCCGCCGAACGGCGTCGCCGACTGGGTCGAGCCGATCGAAGTCCTCGATGCCGTGACCGGTGGCCAGGACCCGTTCGCCGATCCGATCTGCGATCCCGCCGAGGACCTGTTCGTCCCCGAACCCGAACTGCTGGGCTGCTCGGGGACCGAACTGCACGACCGCTTCCACGCCGAGGTCTCCCCGGAGTCGATGGACGCGGTGCTGCTGCACCCGCTGGTGGTCAACCGGTGCGCGACCTACGACCACGACCTGATCGACGAGGACCGCAAGTACAGCGTCCGCGCGGCCACCGGCGGTCTGCCCGCCAGGCTGACGATCATGCGGGTCATCAGCGACCCCCACCTGCGGTACCGGTTCCACCATTTCGAGACCCGCGAATCCGACTGCGGCACAACTTGTGTCGAACTTCTCACCCAGAAGGCACTGGGCGCGGAGTTCGAACCCGAACCGGTGCCGCGCCACCACGTCGACCACTACATCGACGCGCTGAGCTGCTTCCGGCGGCTGCGCGAATTCCTGGCCGCCTCCGTCTGAGACCGACTCTGTTTGGGGTTCCGAGGGCCGCGGAGTACAGTGTCTCGCGTGCAGCGTGTGCTCCTTCTCGGACGCCGCGACGGGGTCTGATCCAGACCGGCCTCCCGTCGCGGGTGTTCGCGATGCGCCGGTCTGAAGTTCCCCAAGAACCAAACCGGAGCACCAAATGACTGAGAATTACAACCCTTCTGCCGATGCCTTCTCGTCGGTACGCACCATCTCCACGCCCGCGGGTCCGCCGCATCCCGGCCAGCCCGCGTGGAACACCCAGCGCGGTTCGCAGATGCCGGTGCACCGGTACCGGAGTTTCGACGAGGAAGTCGAGCCCATCCGGCTGCCGGACCGGACCTGGCCGGACAAGATCATCGACACCGCGCCGATGTGGTGCGCGGTGGATCTGCGCGACGGCAACCAGGCCCTGATCGACCCGATGAGCCCGCAGCGCAAGCGCCGGATGTTCGACCTGCTGGTCCGGATGGGCTACAAGGAGATCGAGGTCGGTTTCCCGTCGGCGAGCCAGACCGACTACGACTTCGTCCGCGAGATCATCGAAGACGGGGCGATCCCGGACGACGTCACCATCCAGGTCCTGACGCAGTGCCGCCCCGAGCTGATCGAGAAGACGTTCCAGGCCTGTCAGGGTGCGCCGCGCGCGATCGTGCACTTCTACAACTCGACGTCGATCCTGCAGCGGCGCGTGGTGTTCCGCGCCGACCGCGAGACGGTCAAGAAGATCGCCACCGACGGCGCGCGGATGTGCGTCGAGGAGGCCAAGAAGTACCCGGGCACGCTGTGGCGCTACGAGTACTCCCCCGAGTCCTACACCGGCACCGAGCTGGAGTACGCCGTCGACGTGTGCAACGCGGTCGCCGAGGTGATCCAGCCGACACCCGAGTGGCCGCTGATCGTGAACCTGCCCGCGACCGTCGAGATGGCGACCCCGAACGTGTACGCCGACTCGATCGAGTGGATGAACAGGCACCTGACCCCGCGGGACTCCATCATCTTGAGCCTGCATCCGCACAACGATCGCGGAACGGCTGTCGCCGCAGCCGAACTGGGTTACGCCGCGGGCGCCGACCGGATCGAGGGCTGCCTGTTCGGCAACGGTGAGCGCACCGGCAACGTCTGCCTGGTGACGCTGGGGCTGAACCTGTTCTCCCGTGGCGTGGACCCGCAGATCGACTTCTCCAACATCGACGAGATCCGCCGCACCGTCGAGTACTGCAACCAGCTGGCGGTACCCGAGCGTCATCCCTACGGCGGCGATCTGGTCTACACCGCGTTCTCCGGCAGCCACCAGGACGCGATCAACAAGGGCCTGGACGCGATGAAGTTCGACGCCGACGCGGCCGACAAGGACGTCGACGATCTGCTGTGGCAGGTGCCCTACCTGCCGATCGACCCGAAGGACGTCGGGCGTACCTACGAGGCCGTGATTCGGGTGAACTCGCAGTCCGGCAAGGGCGGCGTCGCCTACATCATGAAGGCCGATCACGGTCTGGCCCTGCCGCGCCGGCTGCAGATCGAGTTCAGTCAGGCCATCCAGAAGATCACCGACGGCGAGGGCGGCGAGGTCTCCCCGAAGGAGATGTGGGACGCGTTCTACGACGAGTACCTGGCGCCGATCACCCCGCTGGAGCGGATGCGGCAGAAGGTGGACGCCGCCGAGGTCGACGGCGGCACCGACACCATCACCGCGGTCGTCAAGATCGACGGCGAGGAGCGTGAGATCGTCGGCGCGGGCAACGGCCCGCTGGCGGCGTTCGTCGACGCGTTGGGTGCGGTCGGCTTCACGGTGAATGTGCTGGACTACTCCGAGCACGCGATGTCCGCCGGCGAGGAAGCCCAGGCCGCGGCCTACGTGGAGGCCGAGGTCGGCGGCAAGACCGTATGGGGTGTCGGGATCGCGACGTCGATCACGACGGCCTCGCTGCGCGCGGTCGTCTCCGCGGTCAACCGGGCTGCCCGGCAGGGCGTGGTCTGACCGCCGCATCGGTTCGCACGGCGCGTAGGAACGTCACCGGCCCGAACACCCGGAGCCGCCGGTGCCCCAGCACTGTGGTCTCGAACCCGGCGGCGGCGACGGCCCTCGGCAGGTCGGCGCCTCTGACATCGGCGATGTGCAGTAGCCCGCCGGGTTTCAGGACGCGCCAGGCCTCGGCCAGCGCGGCGGCCGTCACGTCGTCGTCGAGGTGGTGCAGCATCAGCGAGGACATCACCCGGTCGAACGACGCGTCGGGGAACGGCAGCCGCTGCGCGTAGGCGGTCTCGAACCTGACGCGCCCGGCGCCGACCTTGCGGCGGGCGCGGGCGAGTGCGCGCGGATCGGGGTCGACGGCGGTGATCCGCGCCGCCGGCGCGGCGCGCATTGCGCGTAGTGTCACATTCCCTGTGCCACAGCCGATTTCCAGCACCTCTCCGGCCAGGTCGGCCTGTTCGATCAGCTCGTCGTAGACGCGGTGCGCGCCGAGCGCGCGGACCAGCAGGTCGTAGGCGGGCAGAAAAGCGTCGTGCCCGGCGGCGGGTAGGTAGTCGTGGCGGTTACCCCGCGACGGGGTCGGCTGTTTCGGAGGATTCTGTGTCATACGGTCCATGCTGTTCGCTGCCCGGCAGCCGATGTGGACCGCTGTTCGGTGATATTGGGACTATCTTCGACTCATGGCCGAGCTCGCCCGGTTCGCCGGCCGCCGTCAGGGGATTGCGGTCTACGCCTACCCGCGCGATCATTCCCGCGCGCCGGTCTCGGTCCTGACACTCGGGCCCGGAGCACTTCCCGTGCACACCACGCACATTCACGAGTTCCCTGTGCTGATCTGCCGGCCCGGCGCGGGGCTGGTCGACGTGGTGGCCGCGGGTACGCCCGTCGATCCGGCGGCCGCCGACGCCCGCGCCGGGTCGGTGGCGGTGTTCTTCGATCCGGCCGCGCTCGGCGACGGCCCACGCTCGCCGTGGCCGACGTGGCGGGTTCATCCGCTGCTGGCGCCGTTCCTGCACGACCGGTACGACGGCGTGCTGCGGCTGCGGATCCCGCCGACCCGGCGTCGGTTGTGGCGCAACGGAATCGACGCACTGCGTACCGAGCTCACCGAGCGCCGAGACGGCTACGAACAGGCGGCGCTGGCGCATCTGACCGTGCTGCTGATCGACCTGGCGCGCATCTCCGACGATCTGCCCGGCGATCTGCGCCGCAGCAACGAGCCGGTGCTGGCCCAGGTGTTCGACGTCATCGAGCGCCGCCTCGGCGAACCCCTGTCGCTGCGAGACGTCGCCGACGAATGCGGTCTCACCGCAGGACATCTCACGACGCTGGTGCGGCGGCGCACCGGACGCACCGTCGGCGCGTGGATCGTCGAGCGACGGATGGCCGAGGCGCGGGCACTGCTGCTCGGCACCGACCTGAGCATCGGTGAGGTGGCCCGCCGGGTCGGCATGGCCGATCAGGGGTACTTCACTCGGCAGTTCCGTCGCGTCCACGGTACGTCGCCGCGGGTGTGGCGTCGGCTCAGAACAGCGTGAACTGATCCCCCGACGGGGACGGCTCGGCGAACTCCTCGACGGCGGACCCGCCGATCACCGCGTCCAATTGGCGGACGAACTCGGTGCTGGAAAGCGTCGGCACCCCGAGTTCGTTCGCCTGATACCCCTTGCCCTGTTCCGGGGCGGCGATGTCGCACACCACCAGTGAGGTGAAGTCGTCCACCGCCTCGGTGAATGCGAGCCCGGCGTGCAGGATCCGCTCGACGAGCTCCTCGTGGGTGTGTCCGACCTCCGCCGACAGCGCGACCCGCATGCCCTGCACCAGCGGCCTGCCCGGCACGAACCGGCCGGGATGTGCGTACGGGCACGGCATCCTGGCGGCCGTCGCCTTCAGTGGCCGGAACTCGTCGTGGGTGACCCGGCCGTTGGGCCAGGTGCGGCGCGTCACCGGATGCACCGGCAGCCACTTGCGGCGCTCCTGAGCCCGCACCAGCACGGGTTTGAGGATCTGCGCCAGCACCATCGCGTCGTCGAGCGCATCGTGCGGCTTCATCTGCGTCACGCCCCAGTGCGCGGCCAGCGTCTCCAACCGCAGATTCTCCAGACCGAGATCGAGGCGGCGCGCCAACTCGACGGTGCACATCACCGAGTCGATCGGCAGCGCGGCGCCGACCAGCTCGGCCTCGGCGGTCAGGAACGCGTAGTCGAAGCCGACGTTGTGGGCGACCAGGGTGCGGCCCCGCAGCACCTCGCACAGGTCGGTGACGACGTCGGCGAACGTCGGCTGGCCCTCCAACATCTCGGCGGTCAGACCGTGCACGTGGGTGGGGCCGGGATCGACGCCCGGGTTCAGCAGGCTGTACAGGCTCTTCTCGACATTGCCGTCGTCGGACAGCGCCAACGCCGCGACGCTGACGACGCGGGCCTGACCCGGCCGGAATCCCGAGGTTTCGACGTCGACGACCGCCCAGCCCGCGCCGTCCTCGTGGGCGGGCCTGCCCCAGCGAGTGACAGCGGTTGAGCTCATGATCCGAGGATGGCACGGGCCGCTGACAAGCCCCGCTCCATCGCCCGCGTGTCGGCGGCTCTTCTAAACTGCCGGGAATGGTGACTGGACGCGGACGGCTCGCACTCGCCGCAGGCGCGGGCGCACGGTGGGCGTCCCGTGTCACGGGGCGAGGAGCCGGCGCCATGATCGGCGGCCTCGTCGCGATGACGCTGGACAAATCGATCCTGGGCCAGCTCGCTGCGGGCCGGCGCACGGTGGTGATCACCGGCACCAATGGAAAGTCCACGACCACGCGGATGACCGCGGCGGCGCTGGCGACGCTGGGCCCGGTGGCCACGAACTCCGAGGGCGCCAACATGGACGCCGGGCTGGTCGCCGCGCTGGCCGCCGCCCCGGACGCGCATCTGGCCGCCCTCGAGGTCGATGAGATGCACGTCCCGCACGTCTTAGACGCAGTGCCTGCCGCGGTCATCACCTTGCTGAACCTGTCCCGGGACCAGCTCGACCGCGTCGGCGAGATCAATCACATCGAGCGCACGCTGCGGGCCGGGCTGGCACGCCACCCGTCGGCGGTGGTGGTGGCCAACTGTGACGACGTGCTGATGACGTCGGCGGCCTACGGCCATCCGCACGTGGTGTGGGTGGCCGCGGGCGGCGGCTGGGCCAGCGATTCGGTGAGCTGCCCCCGGTCCGGGGAGACGATCGTCCGCGACGGCGGGCACTGGTATTCGACGGGCTGCGAGTTCAAGCGCCCGGACCCGGCCTGGTGGTACGACGACACCCACATCCACGGACCGGACGGGTTCACACTGCCGATGGCGCTGGCGCTGCCCGGCGCCGTCAATCGGGGCAACGCGACGCAGGCGGTGGCCGCGGCGGTGACGCTGGGCGCCGACCCGGCGGCCGCGGTCGCCGCGGTGTCGAGGGTGGACGAGGTCGCGGGCCGGTACCGGACGGTGCAGATCGGCGCGCACACCGCGCGGTTGCTGCTGGCGAAGAATCCCGCGGGCTGGCAGGAGGCGCTGTCGATGCTCGACCGCGACGCCGCCGGGGTGGTGATCGCGGTGAACGGCCGGGTGCCCGACGGCGAGGACCTGTCGTGGCTGTGGGACGTCCGGTTCGAGCATTTCGAATCGGTGCCCGTCGTGGCGGCCGGTGAACGCGGCACCGACCTCGCGGTGCGGCTCGGTTATGCGGGAGTGGAGCACACGCTGGTCCACGACACGGTCGCGGCGATCGCATCCTGCCCGCCGGGGCACGTCGAGGTGCTGGCCAACTACACCGCGTTCCTTGCACTGAACAGGCGTATCTCGTGAGCGAATCGACGGTGGGGATCGGGCTCGTCCTGCCCGACGTGATGGGCACCTACGGCGACGGCGGCAACGCGTTGGTGTTGCGGCAGCGGTTGCGGCTGCGCGGCATCGATGCCGAGGTCACCGAGATCACCCTCGACGATCCGGTGCCCGCCGAACTGGACCTGTACACCCTCGGCGGCGCCGAGGACTACGCACAGCGACTGGCCACCAAGCACCTGATCCGTTACCCCGGCCTGCAGCAGGCGATTTCGCGGGGTGCACCGGTGCTGGCGATCTGCGCCGCGATCCAGGTGCTGGGGCACTGGTACGAGACGTCGGCGGGTGAGCGGGTCGACGGCGTCGGCGTGCTGGACGTGACGACCTCACCGCAACCGGAGCGCTCGATCGGCGAGGTCGCCGCGGCACCGCTGATCGACGGCCTGACGCAACCGCTGACCGGATTCGAGAACCATCGCGGCGGAACGGTTCTCGGCACCGACGCCCGACCGCTGGCGTCGGTGACCAAGGGCGACGGCAACCGCGCCGGCGGCGGAATCGACGGTGCGGTGCAGGGCAGCGTCGTCGCGACCTATCTGCACGGCTGCTGTCTGGCCCGCAACCCGGAGCTGGCCGACCACCTGCTGACGCAGGTGGTGGGAACACTTGCGCCGCTGCATCTTCCGGAGGTCGACCGGCTACGCAAGGAACGTTTGGCGGCCCCGCGGCGGGTGTGAGCTACGCGGCAACGATCCCCGCTGATGCGGACGCGCGCAGCGTGAGCGGGCATCCTCTGCTTCGCAAGGCGATCTCGACGCGCTTCAGCCAGGCCGCCGGCTTGTCCTCGGCGATGACGCGGACGACGATCCACCCCCGTTCCTCGAGCATCCGCAGCCGGGCGATGTCCTTGACGTACTGAGCGCGGTTCTTGCGATGGTGGTCACCGTCGTATTCGACGGCCACGCCGAACTCGTCCCACCCCATGTCGAGGAAGGCGACGGGTTTCGTGCCGGCAAGCACCGGGATCTGGGTCTCCGGCTTCGGAAATCCGTTGTCCATCAGCGTCAGCCGAATCGTGCTCTCGCGCGGTGACGCAGCACCGCCGTCCACGAGCGGAAGCAGTTCGCGCAGCTGGATCACTCCCCGGGCGCGCGGGTGTCGTTCGGCGAGGGTGAGAACGTCGTCGATCTCGTAGCGCTGGTTCCACATCAGAGCGTCCAGCCGCACCAACGCCTCGGCTCTGTCGAGAAGGCGCCCCAGGTCGAACGCGGTCCTGACGCGCGTGGTGACGGGC
This sequence comes from Mycolicibacterium parafortuitum, assembly GCF_002086815.1. Lineage (GTDB taxonomy): Bacteria > Actinomycetota > Actinomycetes > Mycobacteriales > Mycobacteriaceae > Mycobacterium > Mycobacterium parafortuitum. Next base: position 146,367 of record NZ_MVID01000005.1, on the reverse strand, counting down.
AGGCCCGATCGGCGTGTCACCTCGTCCGCGGCGAGCGTCTCGGTGCGCAGGATCAGGCCGTCCTGGGGTCTGCCCTTCGCTCCGGTCAGCTCGATCGGGATCGTGAGATCCACCCAGGGTGCACCGTGCAACGCCGCCGCGGTACGGCCCGAGATCACTCCCTTGCGTCCCGTGGCCAGCCACGCGCCGATGGCCCGGTCACGCAGCGTGACCTCGATGCCGTTGCGTACGAACACCCCGCGGTAGAGCCGCGTGTAGTCGCGCGCGAGTTCGTGACGCGTCGCGACGCCGGCCCTGACCGCTTCACCACCCAGAATCACCCGGTCCATGGCTGTCATGGTGCCGCCTGCCACCGACATGTCCCCAAATCCACCTTTTGCAGCGAAAGTGCGAGTAACCGCCTGCAAAAAGTGGATTTCGGCGTACTTCGTCGCGGAGTTCGTCAGGCCATCGCGCGGCGGCCGGCCAGCGCGCGGCCCAGTGTGAGCTCGTCGGCGAACTCCAGGTCCCCACCCATCGGCAGCCCGGACGCGATGCGCGTCACGGAGAGCCCCGGGATGTCGCGCAGCATCCGCACCAGATAGGTCGCGGTCGCCTCCCCCTCGGTGTTGGGGTCGGTCGCGATGATGACCTCGGCGACGTCCACGCCGTCGACACGTTCACCGATCCTGTTCAGCAGCTCGCGAATCCGCAGCTGGTCCGGCCCGATCCCGGACAGTGGATCCAGCGCGCCGCCGAGCACGTGGTAGCGGCCGCGGAACTCCCGCGTGCGCTCCACGGCCTGCACATCCTTGGGTTCCTCGACGACGCAGATCAACGACGCGTCCCGGCGCGGATCACCACAGATGCGGCACCGCTCCTCGTCGCTGACGTTGCCGCACACCGCGCAGAACGTGACGCCGTCGCGCACCCGGTTGAGTACCGCGGTCAGCCGGTCGATGTCGGGCGGCTCGACCGACAGCAGATGGAACGCGATCCGCTGGGCACTCTTGGGCCCGATCCCGGGCAGCTTGCCGAGCTCGTCGATCAGATCCTGGACAGGTCCTTCGAACAAAAAGTCACATCCCCGGCAGCCCGAGGCCGCCCATGCCGCCCGCGAGCGGCCCCAGCCGGTCGTGCGCCAGGATGGTGACCTGCTTGGCGGCGTCGGCGATCGCCCCGACCACGAGATCCTGCAGGGTTTCCGGGTCAGCTGGATCGATCACCTTGGGGTCGATCGCGACCCCGGTCACCTCACCGCTGCCCTTCATCGTCACCTGCACCAGACCGCCCCCGGCCTGCCCGTGCACCTCGGAGTTGGCCAGCGCCTCCTGGGCTTCCATCAGCTGCTGCTGCACCTGCTGGGCCTGGGCGAGGAGGGCTGACATATCGGGTTGTCCACCGGGCTGCATGGCTGATCCTCTGTACGGGTTTGGTTGCGTCACGGTCTCGACTTGGTTGCGCTCGCCCTGAAGCGGCACTTTGGGGTTCCAGCCTAGTCCGCGGTGGGGCTACCGTGTCGCCGTGCCCATGCCAGCCAGACTGCGTGTCGGGGCCGCGGTGGCCGCCGGGATGCTCGCCGCGTCGACGATCCTCACCGGACCGGCTCAGGCGGCGCCCACCAACATCGCGGGGAAGATCGTCTTCCTCGACCCCGGCCATCAGGCCTCGATGGAGGGGCTCAGCCGCCAGGTGCCCACCGGCCGCGGCGGTACCAAGGCGTGCCAGGCCAGCGGCACCTCCACCGAGGACGGTCTCTCCGAGCACACCTTCGCGTGGGACACCACGCTGCGCATCCGCCAGGCGCTGACCGCGCTCGGGGTGCGCACCGCGATGTCCCGCGGCGACGACACCGGTCCGGGTCCGTGCGTCGACGAGCGCGCCGCGCTGGCCAACTCGGTCCGGCCCAACGCCGTCGTGTCGATCCACGCCGACGGCGGCCCGCCCACCGGGCGCGGCTTCCACGTGCTCTACTCGTCGCCGCCGCTGAACGCCGCGCAGGCCGGGCCCTCGGTGCAGTTCGCGAAGGTGATGCGCGATGCGCTCGCCGGGTCCGGGATTCCGCCGGCCACCTACATCGGCCAGCAGGGCCTCAACCCGCGCACGGACATCGCCGGGCTCAATCTGGCGCAGTACCCGTCGATCCTCGTCGAGCTCGGCAACATGAAGAACCCGGTCGACTCGGCGCTGATGAAGACCGCCGAGGGCAGGCAGCGTTACGCCGACGCGGTCGTGCGCGGGATCGTCGCGTTCCTGGGCCAGTCCTAACCGCCTCGCGAAAACGCCACCCCGGTAGTCGCCGGGCGCATCTCGCTACCGTGATGGCGGTCTCGCGAAGTGTCGGGGGGAAGGTCAGGGCTTGGCGCCCTCGACCTCACGCTTGAGGTTGGCCAGCACCTCGGCCTGGATCTTGCGCAGCCCCAGCGGAGCGAAGGTCTTCTCGAAGAAGCCGCCGATGCCGCCGGCGCCCTGCCACGACGTCTTGACCGTCACCGACGAGCCCGGACCCGCCGGTGCGACGGTCCAGTTGGTCACCATCGACGAGTTCGCGTCCTTCTCGATGACGGTGCGGCCGGCGACGTCGACGGAGGCCTTGACGTCACGGGACCGGGACTTGGTCGCCTGCAGCTTCCATTCGGCGACGGTGCCCGCGCCCTGACCGCCTTCGAGCACCCGGTAGCCGCTGTAGTGCGCGGAGAGGATCTTCGGGCGCATGGCCTGATAGTCCGCGACGGCGCCGAGCACCGTCTCCGGGTCGGCGTCGATCAGGACCGTGCTGGACGCGCTGACCTGTCCCATCAGTGCAAACTCCTTGTCAAGCGGGGGTCACAGTTGTCTTTGCAGTGTCTGTGAGCCGGGCGAGTGCGGTCGCATCAGCTTCCACTGCGGACTAGCGTATATGTGTGTCTGTTTCCCCGACCGACGCACGAGCTTCATACACTGCGGGCGTCCAGCGTTTGTTGGCGAGCTACCGCGCCATCCCGGCCGACGCCGCCGTCCGGCTGGCCAAACCCACGTCCAATCTGTTCCGCGCCAGGGCCAAGAACACCACCAAGGGTTTGGACGTCTCCGGTCTGGGCGGAGTCATCGCGGTCGATCCCGAAACCCACACCGCCGATGTGGCCGGGATGTGCACCTACGAGAACCTGGTGGCCGCGACACTGCCGTACGGACTTTCGCCGCTGGTGGTCCCGCAGCTCAAGACGATCACCCTCGGCGGCGCCGTCACCGGGCTCGGTATCGAGTCGGCGTCGTTCCGCAACGGCCTGCCGCACGAATCCGTGCTGGAGATGGACATCCTCACGGGAACGGGCGACATCGTGCGCGCCTCGGCCGACGAGAACGTCGAGCTGTTCCGCGCCTTCCCGAACTCTTATGGCACGCTCGGCTATTCGGTCCGGTTGAAGATCGAGTTGGAGCCGGTCAAGCCGTTCGTCGAACTTCGCCATCTGCGATTCCACTCACTGCCGGAACTCATCGAGACGATGGACCGGATCGTCGAGACCGGTGGCCTGAACGGGGAACGTATCGATTACCTCGACGGCGTGGTGTTCAGCGCCGACGAGAGCTATCTGTGCCTCGGAATCCAGTCCGCGACACCGGGTCCGGTCAGCGATTACACCGGAGCGCAGATCTACTACCGCTCGATCCAGCATCCGGACGGCGAGAAGCACGACCGGCTGACCATCCACGACTACCTGTGGCGGTGGGACACCGACTGGTTCTGGTGTTCAAGAGCTTTCGGCGCCCAGAACCCCCGGATCCGGCGGTTCTGGCCACGCCGGCTCCGGCGAAGCAGCTTCTACTGGAAGCTGATCGGTTACGACCAGCGCTTCGACATCGCCGACCGCATCGAGATGCGCAACGGCAGGCCACCGCGCGAGCGCGTCGTCCAGGACATCGAGGTGCCGATCGAGCGGACCGCCGAGTTTGTGCGGTGGTTCCTCGACACCGTCCCGATCGAGCCGATCTGGTTGTGCCCGTTGCGTCTGCGCGACGACCGGTCCTGGTCGCTGTATCCGATACGCCCACAGCACACCTACGTCAATGTCGGTTTCTGGTCGTCGGTGCCGGTCGGCCCCGAGGAGGGCTACACCAACAAGCTGATCGAGCACAAGGTCAGCGAGCTCGACGGCCACAAGTCGCTGTACTCGGATTCGTACTACTCGGCGGAGGAGTTCGAAGCGCTCTACGGCGGAGAGGTGTACAAGACTGTCAAGAAGACTTACGACCCGGACTCCCGTTTTCTCGACCTCTATGCGAAGGCGGTACAGCGGCAATGACCACTTTTCGTGAGCGAACCAACGATCCGACCGCGAACCCCGACGGGCGGCTGACACTGGCGGAGGTGCTGGAGATCTTCGCCGCGGGACGGTTCCCGCTGAAGTTCACCGCCTACGACGGAAGCAGCACCGGCCCCGAGGATGCGGCGATCGGGATCGATCTGCTGACCCCGCGCGGGACGACCTATCTGGCCACCGCCCCCGGTGATCTCGGCCTCGCGCGCGCCTACATCGCCGGTGACCTTGAGCTTCGCGGGGTGCATCCGGGAGATCCGTACGACCTGCTCAACTCGCTGACCGACAAGCTCGAATACAAGCGGCCACCGGCGCGGGTGCTGGCCCAGGTGGTCCGGTCGATCGGTGTCGAGCACCTCAAGATCATCCCGCCGCCACCTCAGGAGCATCTCCCCCGCTGGCGGCGCATCGCAGAAGGACTGCGGCACAGCAAGACCCGCGACGCCGAGGCCATCCATCACCACTACGACGTGTCGAACACCTTCTACGGGTGGGTGCTCGGGCCGTCGATGACCTACACCTGCGCGTGCTACCCGCACCAGGACGCCACGCTGGAAGAGGCGCAGGAGAACAAGTACCGGCTGGTGTTCGAGAAGCTGCGCCTCAAGCCGGGTGACCGGCTGCTCGACGTCGGATGCGGCTGGGGCGGCATGGTGCGCTACGCCGCGCGCCACGGAGTCCATGCCGTCGGGGTGACCTTGTCGAAGGAACAGGCGGAGTGGGCCACGGCCGCGATCGAGCGGGACGGCCTCGGCGAGCTCGCCGAGGTGCGCCACGGTGACTACCGGGATGTGCGTGAATCACAGTTCGACGCAGTGTCTTCCATCGGCCTGACCGAGCACATCGGGGTGGCCAACTATCCCGCGTACTTCCGCTTCCTGAAGTCGAAGCTGCGCGTCGGCGGACTGCTGCTCAACCACTGCATCACCCGCCACAACAACCATTCCACCGCCAGCGCAGGCGGTTTCATCGACCGCTATGTGTTCCCCGACGGGGAGCTGACCGGCTCTGGCCGCATCATCACCGAGGCGCAGGACGTCGGCCTTGAGGTCGTGCACGAGGAGAACCTGCGTCACCACTACGCGATGACGTTGCGGGACTGGAACCGGAACCTGGTGGAGCACTGGGACGAAGCCGTCGCCGAGGTCGGTCTGCCCACCGCGAAGGTGTGGGGGCTCTACATGGCCGCGTCGCGGGTGGGGTTCGAGCAGAACGCCATCCAGCTGCACCAGGTGCTGGCCGTCAAGGTCGACGAGCGTGGCCGCGACGGCGGGCTGCCATTACGGCCGTGGTGGAACGCCTGACGGCTATGCTGCGCGGATGGTGCGGTTTCTGCTGCGTGTCGCGGTGTTCCTGGGATCATCGGCGATCGGTCTGCTCGTGGCCGGATGGCTGGTGCCGGGGGTGTCGCTGTCGGTGTGGGGGTTCGTCACCGCGGTGGTGATCTTCACGGTGGCACAGGCGATCCTGTCACCGTTCTTCCTGAAGATGGCCAGCCGCTACGCCTCGGCGTTCCTCGGCGGCATCGGTCTGGTGTCCACGTTCGCCGCGCTCCTGCTCGCCTCGCTGTTCTCCAACGGGCTGAGTATCCGCGGGGTCGGATCGTGGATCGCCGCGACGGTGGTGGTCTGGTTGGTCACGGCCCTGGCGACGCTGGTCCTACCGGCGCTGGTGCTCAAGGAGAAGAAGGCCGCGTAGCTCGACTACCCGGCCGGCTTCGCGTCAGCCGTCGATCCGGCGCGCACCCAGTTCGTTCTGCAGCAACTCCAGCGCCGCTTCCTCGGGATCGCGGCGCGGAGCAGCCGGATCGATCGTGCTGGCCTCGGCCAGCATGCTCTCCTCGTCGTCGCCGTCCGGCGGTGGCGGGGGCTCGGCGGGGGCGCGTGTCGGCTCGGAGTGGGCCGGCGCGGGTGCGGCGGCGGTTCCCGGCTCGCACACCACCTTCCAGTTCACGCCGAGGGCGTCTTTGAGCGCTTCCCGGATCACGTCGGCGTTGCGCTGTTCGCACAACCGCCGGGCCAGCGGAGCCGATTCGTGGGTGAGCATCAGGGTGTCTCCCTCGACCGCACGCACGATCGCCCCCGCGAGCATCACCTCGGTGGTGCGGCTGCGCTCACGCACCTTCTCCCGCACCGTCGACCACATGCTGCGCACCGCGGCCGCATTGGGTTCGCCCGCCGCGACAGCGGCGGCCGGGGTCGCCGGGGGCGCCTCGACGGCCGGGGCGGCGGGCTGGCGCACCGGTGGGGGCGGCGCAGCGGGCGCGGCCTGAGGAGGTGGCGCCTGCCGGGGCGGCTGAGCTGGTGCGGGTGGCTGAGATGGTGCAGGCTGCGGCTGCGGTGGTGCGGGCGGCGGTGGTGCCGGAACCTGCTCGGGCGCGGCGACTCTCGGCGCAGGTTCGGGCTCGGGCCGGCGCGGCGGGACAGCCGCGGCGGGCGGCACCGGCTTGGGCTCGGGTTCGCGCGCGGGCGCAGGGGCGGGTGCCGGCGCGGGCGGCGCAGCGGCTTCGCTCTTGCGGACGAACTGCTTGCGCGGCGGCGCCTGGGTGCTCGTGGCGATCTCGTCGCTGGCCGGGATCGACAGGTCGAGCCGGGTCTCGATGCGCTCGACCCGCTGCAGCAGCGCCGCCTCGGTATCGCTGGCCGACGGCAGCAGTAGCCGCGCGCACATCACCTCGAGCAGCAGCCGGGGTGCGGTCGCGCCGCGCATCTCGCCGAGCCCGGCGTGCACCACCTCGGCGAAGCGGGTCAGCGTCGCGGTGCCCAGCTGCGAGGCCTGTTCGCGCATCCGCTCCAGCACGTCCTCGGGCCCGTCCACCACACCACGCGCGACCGCGTCGGGCACGGCCTGCAGCACGATCAGGTCGCGGAACCGTTCGAGGAGGTCGGTGGCGAAGCGGCGCGGGTCGTGCCCGGCGTCGATGACCCCTTCGACGGCGCCGAAGAGCGCCGCGGAGTCGTTGGCCGCGAGCGCGTCGATGGCCTCGTCGATCAGGGCGAGGTCGGTGGCCCCCAGCAGTGACAGCGCGCGCTGGTAGGCGACGTGGTTACCGTCGGCGCCCGCGAGCAGCTGGTCGAGCACGCTGAGGGTGTCACGGGGTGAACCGCCGCCGGCGCGGATCACCAGCGGGTAGACCGCGTCGTCGACGGTCACGTTCTCGGACGCGATGATCTTCTCGATCAGCGTGCGCATCGTCTTCGGTGCCAGCAACCGGAACGGGTAGTGGTGGGTGCGCGACCGGATCGTCGGCAGCACCTTCTCGGGTTCGGTGGTCGCGAACACGAAGATCAGGTGCTCGGGTGGCTCCTCGACGATCTTGAGCAGCGCGTTGAAGCCGGCCGTGGTGACCATGTGCGCCTCGTCGACGATGAAGATCCGGTAGCGCGACTGGGCCGGCGCGTAGAACGCGCGGTCCCGCAGTTCGCGGGTGTCGTCCACACCGCCGTGGCTGGCCGCGTCAAGCTCGGTGACGTCCATGTTGCCGGGCCCGTTCGGGGCCAGCGCGACGCACGAGTCGCACACCCCGCACGGCGTGGCCGTCGGGCCCTGCGCACAGTTCAGCGAGCGGGCCAGGATGCGCGCCGACGAGGTCTTGCCACAGCCACGCGGTCCGGAAAACAGGTAGGCGTGGTTGATGCGGCCCGAGTTCAGCGCCGTCGACAGCGGCTCGGTGACGTGTTCCTGGCCCACGACTTCGGCGAACGTCGCTGGGCGGTACTTGCGGTAGAGAGCCACGGGAGCAGGCTACCCAGTCGGTCCGACGATGCGGACGCGCCAGCGGACGAGGAGGAGACCGACCATGTGGCCAGTCGGTCCGACGATGCGGACGCGCCAGCGGACGAGGAGGAGGCCGACCATGTTCCCAGACGGTCCGACTACTCGGCGGCGAGCAGGTGCTCGACGGCGGCCAGCAGCGCACACGTCGAGAGCCCGTCGATCGCGTCGCGTAGGTCGGACGTGGCGGGGAAGGTCGGGGCGATCCGAATGTTCTTGTTGTCCGGGTCTTTTCGGTACGGGAAAGCCGACCCGGCCTCGGTCACGGCGATGCCGGCGTCCTTGGCCAGCGCAACTGTGCGCTTGGCGGTGCCGGGCAGCACGTCGAGGCTGATGAAGTAGCCGCCCTTGGGCTCGGTCCAGGATGCGATCTTCGAGTCCGCCAGCCGGTCTTCCAGGATCTCCAGCGCGAGTGCGAACTTCGGCGCGATCAGCTGCTGGTGGCGCTGCATGTGCAACCGCACCCCGTCGGCGTCGCCGAAGAACCGGGCATGGCGCAACTGGTTGATCTTGTCCGGGCCGATCGAACGCTTCCCCGCGTGCTGCAGGTACCACGCGATGTTGCCCAGCGATGCGCCCAGGAAGCTCACGCCGCCACCGGCGAAGGTGATCTTCGACGTCGACGCGAACACCAGCGGCCGGTTCGGATGGTTCGCCGCCTCGGCCAGCCCCAGGATGTCGACCTGCTTGGGGAATTCGTGGGTCAAGGTGTGCACGGCGTACGCGTTGTCCCACATGATGCGGAAATCGCTTGCCGCGGTCTGCATCTGGACCAGGCGCCGGGTCGTCTCCCACGAGTAGGTGGTGCCGGTCGGGTTCGAGTACACCGGCACGCACCAGATGCCCTTGATCGCCGGGTCGGCGGCGACGAGCTCTTCGATCAGGTCGATGTCGGGTCCGTCGTCGCGCAGCGGCACCGTGATCATCTCGATGCCGAGGCTCTCGGTGATCGCGAAATGCCGGTCGTAGCCCGGGGACGGGCACAGGAACTTGACGACGGGCTCCTGGCTCCACGGCCGCGGCGAGTCCACGCCTCCGTGGAGCAGCGAGTACACGATCACGTCGTGCATGAACTCCAGGCTGGCGTTGTTGCCCGCGATCAGGTTCGGTACCGCGATGCCGAGTAGCTCGCCGAAGATGGCGCGCAGCTCGGGCAGTCCGTGCAGTCCGCCGTAGTTGCGGGTGTCGGTGCCGTCGCGGTCCAGGTATGAGTCGGGGCCGGTGCCCGGAAGCGCAAGCAGGGCGTTGGACAGGTCCAACTGCTCCGTGCAGGGCTTACCGCGGGTCAGGTCGAGACGGAGGCGCTTGGCCTGCAGCTCGGCGTAGTCGCGTTGCTGCAGTTCGTGCTGTGCGCGCAGGTCGTCGCGGCCCAGCGAATGAAAAGACACCGCTCGCCTTTCACCGTGGTGGGTAATTCCGGCTGGAGAAATCAAGGGGACCCCGCGCACCCGCCAGAGCCCGTTGACCCTTGCTGCCTTCCGGCCCTGGGGGAGTTCACAGGATGGACGCCGCGCGGGGTCCACGGCGAGTGTAATACCCCGGCGCCCGAGAGCCATCAGCGAGCAGCTCAACGGCGGATTTGGGGAGACACCGCTGCCGTCGGCTACCATGACCGGCGGAGGATTCGCCTAGTGGCCTATGGCGCTCGCCTGGAACGCGGGTTGGGTTAATAGCCCTCAGGGGTTCAAATCCCCTATCCTCCGCACTCGCCCGGGGTGCGACCTGGTCACGGCCTTGTGGTCGCACCCCGGGCAACACATCGAGGAGGAGTATGGGCCGCACCGCTGCGGTGATCTGGCACGCATCGTTCTCAGTCGCCGCCGGGGTCCTCTACTTCTTCTTCGTACTTCCGCGCACCCCCGAACTGCTCGGTGAGACACCGCACGGACTCGGGACCGCGCTGCGCATCGTCACTGGCGCCCTGATCGGTCTGGCCGCGCTGCCTGTCGTGTTCACCCTGCTGCGCACCCGCAAGCCCGAGTTCGGCACGCCCCAGATGGCGCTGAATCTGCGCACCACCTCGATCGTGCTGCACGTGGTGGCCGGCGTGCTGATCGTCGCGACCGCGATCAGCGAGATCTGGCTGTCGCTGGATTCGGCCGGTCAGTGGCTGTTCGGCATCTACGGCGCCGCCGCCGCGATCGCGCTGCTCGGAATGTTCGCGTTCTACCTGGCGTTCGTCGCCGAGTTGCCGCCGCCGCCCCCGAAACCGGTCAAGGTCAAGGAACGCACCAGCCGACGCGGCCGCAAGCAGGCCGGCGAGGGCGCCGACGAGACTGCCGAGACTTCCGTCGTGGAGGATTCCGAGGCTGAGACTTCGGTCGTCGAGGATTCCGTCGTGGAGTCGACGGAGAGCGCCGAAGCCGAGGCGACCGACGCCGGCGTCGAGGTGGACTCCGCTCAGAACGGGGTAAAAGCCGAGGATGAGTCCGATCCCAACGCGACCGAGCCGGACGACGGCAAACTGCGCAACCAGCGCCCCAACGGCAAGGGAACGGTCCTGGGCCGGCGCCGCAGAACCCGCGGCGGCGTCGCCGTCGAGGACTGACGCGACGGCCCCACGTCGACAGTCGCCGACGTCGCAGCCAGTATTGATGGTTATGGGCCTCTTCCGCCGCCACCGCACGCTGCTGATTGCGCTGGTCGCAACCCTCGCGCTCGTCTCCCCCGCCGCCCCCGCCGCGGCCGTTCCCGGTGATCCCGTCGCGGCTGCCGCACAGGTCGAACCCGCGGTCGTGCGTATCGACACCACGGTCGACTATCAGGGCGTCGTCGGTCTCGGCACCGGTGTGGTGATCGATCAGAGCGGGCAGGTCCTGACCAACTTCCACGTCGTGCAGGGTGCGGACCGCATCGTGGGCACCGTCAACGGGCGCCCGTATCCCGCCCAGCTCGTCGGCTACGACCGTAGGCGCGACGTCGCGGTCCTCCAGCTGCTGGGCGCCGGCGGGCTGCCGACGGCACCGATCGGCGACGCGAACCTGCTGGCCCCCGGCGAGCCCGTCGTCGCACTCGGCAACGCGATGGGGTCCAACGCACCGCTGACGCAGGAGGTCGGCACCCTGACCGGGTTCAGCCGCACGGTGAAGGCCGAGGACACCTTGACCGGATCGGCCGACGAACTGACCGGGCTCTTCGAGTTCGCAGCGCCGGTGCGCGCCGGGGATTCCGGCGGACCGGTGGTCGACTCGTCGGGCAGGGTCGTCGGGATCACCACGGCGGCGTCGGTGAACTTCCGGATGGGGCCCGGCGGTAAGGGATTCGCGATCCCGATCAACGACGCGATGGGCGTCGTCGACCAGATTCGCGCCGGGGTCCGGTCCGACTCGGTCCACATCGGTCCGCCCACCCTGCTCGGGGTCGGGGTCCAGACCAGCCCGCGCGGCGGGCCCGGGGTGCTGATCCGGGACGTGATGATCGGAGGACCGGCCGAGCAGGCCGGGCTGCGGCCGGGGGACATCCTGACCGTCCTCGACGGCACACCGCTGGATTCGACCACGACGCTGACCTTGGTGCTTGACCGGCACTACCCCGGGGAGACGCTCGAGCTCTCCTGGATCGACGGGGCCGGCCAACAGCGCACCGGCACGGTGTTGCTGACGCCCGGCGTCTGATTTCCGGCAAAGCCGTTAACCGGGCTAGCCGTCAACCCTATGCTGAGCGAGTGCCCAACAATGCGTCATATCGCGTCGTCCAGTGGACGACAGGAAATGTCGGTAAGTCCTCGGTCGCGGCGATAGCCGCCAATCCGCTCCTGGAACTGGTCGGCTGCTACGCATGGTCGGACGACAAGGTCGGCCGCGACGTCGGCGAGCTCGTCGGCATCGAACCGCTCGGGGTGGCCGCCACCGCCGACATCGATGCGTTGCTGTCGCTCAAACCCGACGTCGTGGTCTACAACCCGATGTGGATCGATGTCGACGAGCTGGTGCGCATCCTCGAGGCCGGGGTGAACGTGGTGGCCTCGGCGTCGTTCATCACCGGACACAACCTGGGCGACGGACGCGACAAGCTGGCGCAGGCGTGCCAGCGGGGCGGCTCGACGCTGTTCGGCTCCGGCGTCAGCCCCGGCTTCGCCGAGCTGTTGGCCATCGTGGCCGGCACCGCCTGCGACCGCATCGACAAGATCACCATCGCCGAGTCCGCCGACACCACGCTCTACGACTCCCCCGACACCGAGCGCCCGGTCGGATTCGGCACCGCGATCGACGATCCCGGCCTGGCGCCGATGGCGTCGCAGGGCACGGCGGTGTTCGCCGAAGCCGTGCGACTGGTCGCCGACTCGCTGGGCATCGAGCTCGACGAGATCAAGTGTGTGTCCGAATACGCCCAGACCACAGAGGATCTGGAGATGGCGTCGTGGACGATCCCGGCCGGTCACGTCGCCGGGGTGTATGCCAGCTGGCAGGGAATCGTCGACGGCAGGACCGTCATCGACATCAACGTGCGGTGGAAGAAGGGGCAAACCCTGGAACCGGACTGGCAACTCGACGGGGACGGCTGGAAGATCACCATCGACGGCCGCCCGACGGTCAACATGCAGGTGGGCTTCCTGCCGCCGCAGGACATGATCGAGAACGCCAAGACGCTCGAGGACTTCTTCGTGCTCGGCCACATCATGACCGCGATGCCGCCGATCCACGCGATCCCGGCGGTGGTGGCAGCGGCGCCGGGCATCGCGACGTACGCCGACCTTCCGCTGCCGCAGCCGCGGGGCGTCGTCGCGGGGCGGTAGCGAAACCGGGCGCGCCTGGGAAACCCTGCGCCGCAACGCTATCGGGACGACCGGGTTGGACGGATCTCGAGGTTCAGCCGACGTCGCGTAGCGTCTGGGTGACCACCTCGATCACCTTCTGCGGCTGCTTCTCCAGGTAGAAGTGCCCGCCGGTGAACAGATGCACCTGTCCGCCGCCGGAGGTGTGCTGCAACCACGCCCTGGCGTCGTCTTCACTGGTCTTCGGATCGTCGGTCGCGCTCATCACCACGATCGGCGCGTGCACGGCGACGTCGGTGCCGCGGTGATACGCCTGCAGGGCGCGGTAGTCGTTGCGGAATGCGGGCAGGAACGTCGACAACAGGTCGGGGTCGTTGAGCACCCGCGGATCGGTACCGCCCAGGTCCCGCATCACGTCGATCAGGTCGGTGTCGCTCTTGCGTTCCCATTCGTCGCCGTAGCGGCTCGGCGCGCGCGAGCCCGACGCGAAGACCACCACCGGGCGACGGCCGGACAGCGATTCGTAGCGGCGGGTCACCTCGAACGCGAGCACCGCGCCCATGCTGTGCCCGAAGAACGCGGTGGGCTGCTCCGGGAGCGCGGTGAGCGCGGTGAAGACCTGGTCGGCGAGGTCGTCGATGGTCTCGACGAACGGCTCGCTGTGCCGGTCCTGCCGGCCCGGGTACTGCACGCCGTAGACGTTGAACTCGGGGGCGAGCGCGGCCGACATCGGGAAGTAGTAGCTGGCCGATCCGCCCGCGTGCGGGAAACAGACCAGCCGGATCCGGGCGTTCGGTGCGGGGTGGAAGTTGCGGAGCCAGCGGCTGCGCTGCGGCTGGGCCGTCACGGCTGGGGCACCGGTTCACCGGCAGGCGGCGGTGGTGGCGGTTCGGCCGGGGGCGGGGGCTCCTCGAAGACACGCACGACGTTGGCCGACAACGTCGCCCCGGGCGGGCCCTCAACGGTCACGTCCTTGAGGATCTCCGCCTGGTCACCACTGACGGTGAACTTGCCCTGCTGGGGTGCATGCCCACCGACCACCTCGTATTCGACGGTGAACGGCGTCTCCGGGAACGGGTGCAGACCAATGTATTTCGGATCGATGGTGTAGGTGTACAGGCAGGCCCCGGCTGCCGGGTCGCAGTTCTGCGCGGTGACCCCGACCCCGATCATGAACTCCTTCGGCGTCGGCACCGACGGCGGGGGCGGGGCCGGCGGGGTGTACCGCGGGGCCGCCGACTCCTGCAGGTCGCGATTGCCGAAGATCATGAAACCCGCGATGCCGATACCGCTGGCCAGCATCCCGACGATCGCCAGGGCAGCGAGCAGCTTTCGCAGCGTGTTGATCGGCATGCAGAGCAGGGTAACGGGCGTTGTCAGTCGGCGATGCGATTGCCGTGCTCATCCCAGTGCGCGGCCACTTTCTTGCTCGGCTGCACCCGTGGCGGTTCGCCCGGCATCTTGGGATAACTCGGCGGGTACGGCAGGTCACCCTCGCCGCGTTCCTCGTCGGCCTTGGCCATGTCCAGCAGTGTCGCGATCGACTGGGCTTTCTTGTCGATGTCCGCCCACGGGTCCGGGCGGCCGGCGACGAAGTCCGGCACGGTCAGGATGGTGTAGTCGTCGGGGTCCGCGCCGCGCAGTTCGTCCCAGGTCAGCGGCGTCGACACGGTCGCGATGGGGGTCTTGCGCGCCGAGTACGGCGAGGCGAACGTGCGGTCGCGCGCGTTCTGGTTGTAGTCGATGAACAGCCGCTTTCCCCGCTCCTCCTTCCACCAGGACGTGGTGACCGCGTCCGGGGCGCGGCGTTCGACCTCGCGGGCCAGCGCGATGCCGGCACGGCGCACCGCGACGAAGTCCCAGTCGGTCTTGATCCGCAGGAACACGTGCACGCCCCGGCCGCCGGAGGTCTTCGGGTAGCCGACCAGGCCGAGTTCGTCGAGGAGTGGCTTGAGCACGCCAACGGCCACCCCTGCCGCCTCGGGGAAGCCGGTGCCAGGTTGCGGATCGAGGTCGATGCGCAGTTCGTCGGGGTGCTCGGTGTCAGGGCAGCGCACCTGCCACGGATGCAGCGTCACGGTGCCCATCTGGGCCGCCCACACGATCGCCGACGGATGGGTGATCTTCAGCGCGTCGGCGGTGCGCCCGGACGGGAAGGTGACCGTGCAGGTTTCGAGATAGTCGGGATGCTTCTGCGGCACCCGCTTCTGGTAGATCTCCTCGCCGTCGATCCCGTCGGGGAACCGCTGCAGATGCACCGGCCGGTCCCGCAGCAGCGCGACCATCCGGTCGGCCACCGACAGGTAGTAGTCGACGAGCTTGCCCTTGGTGCCGTCCTTGCCGAGCTTCGGGAAGTACGGTTTGTCCGGGTTGGTGAGCCGGACCTTGACCCCGTCGACGTCGAGTTCTGTTGCAGCGGAGCTCTTTGCGGCCATCCTAGGAGCCTTCCAGCACGTCGTAGAGGTCGTAGTTCAGCGGGACGTCGAGCTGGTCGAAGGTGCAGCTGCCCGGATCGCGGTCGGGGCGCCAGCGCAGGAACTTCACCGCGTGCCGGAACCTCCTGCCGTCGGCGGTGTTGCCCTCCATCTGGTCGTAGGCCACCTCGCACACCTTCTCCGGGCGCACCGGGATCCAGCGTTTGTCGGCGGCTGAGTTCCAGCGGCTCGGTTCACCGTCGCGCATATCGTCTCCGATGCGCAGCGGCTCGAGGTCGGCCAGCAGTGTCAGCCGAGCCTTGGCGGTGAACGATGCTGCGCCGCCGACCATCTGCAGTTCCCCGTCGTCGCGGTAGAGGCCGAGCAGGATCGACCCGATACCCTCACCGCTCTTGTGGATCCGGTAACCGATGGCCACGCAGTCGGCGTCGCGGTGGTGTTTGACCTTGACCATCTCCCGTTTACCGGGCAGGTACGGCCCGTCGAGCCGTTTGGCGATGATCCCGTCGAGACCGGCGCCTTCGAACTCGTCGAGCCATTGCGCGCCGAGCGCGGGGTCTTCAGTGGTGCGGGTGACGTGGCACCACTGTTTGGCCGCGACCGCGTCGATCAGCGCCTCGCGGCGCGTGCGGAACAGCTCCTTCAGCAGCGACGTGTCCCCGAGGGCCAGCGCGTCGAAACCGATGAAATGTGCCGGGGTCTGCTCGGCCAGCATCCGGATCCGGGACTCGGCGGGATGGATGCGCTGGCTCAGCGATTCCCAGTCCAGCCGCGTGCGCGAACCGATCTCGCGGGGCACGACGATCTCCCCGTCGAGGACGCAGCGCGGCGCGAGTTCGTCGCGCACCGCATCGAGCACCTCGGGGAAGTACCGGGCCAGGTCCTTGCCGCTGCGGGATAAGAGAACGACGCTGTCTCTACCTGGGCCGTCGTCGCGGAACACCAGCGCGCGGAAGCCGTCCCATTTCGGTTCGTAGGACCACACGCCGGGCTCATCGGGCACTTTGGCCTGCGCCTTGGCCAACATCGGCTCCAGCGGGGGTGACACGGGCAGACCCATAGCATCCATACTCACGTAGACCCGGGTACCTCGACAATGTCATCGGCACTAACGTGACCGCGTGCCCACCGATCCACGAGGCCTGCGCGTCGAGGCACCGCTGCTCGACGCGTGGTTGCGGTTCTACGAGAACCCGCCGACGCCGTTCACGATTCCCGGCCACAAACAGCGCCACGATCTGGTCGGGGACGTGGTGGCCGGCGACGTCCCGCTTTACGCCGGACTCGACACGATGAAGCTCACCGCCGGCGTGCTGGCCGACGCCGAGTCCCGCGCGGCGCGGTTGTGGGGTGCGGACGTGTGCCGGTTCTCCGTCGGCGGCGCGACGCAGGCGAACCAGGCGCTGGCGTTGACGCTCGGTTCCGCCGCAGGCGGTTCGGTGGTGGTCAGTCGCACACTGCACCGGTCGATGCTGCTCGGGCTGGTGCTGGCGGGGCTGACGCCGCTGTGGGTGCGCCCCGAGATCGACCCGGCGACGGGTCTTCCGCTGGGTGTGGCCGCTGCGTCCGTCGACGCCGTGCTGCGTGCCCACCCGGAGGCGACAGCGGTGCTCGTCGGCGATCCGTCCTACGTGGGCACCGTCGGTGACGTCGCCGCGCTGGCGGACACCGCGCACGCGTACGGCGTGCCGCTGATCGTGGATGCGGCGTGGGCGGCCCACTTCGGATTCCATCCCGAACTGCCCCGGCATGCTCTGCAACTCGGCGCCGACGCGATGGTCGTCAGTGCGCACAAGACACTGCCTGCGTGGAGTCAGGCGGCGTTGGTGCTCGCCAACAGTGAGCGGATCGATCCGGCACGGCTGGACGCGGGCGTGGACGCGACGCACACGACCAGCCCGGCGGGTGCGATCCTGGCGAGTATCGACGCGGCCAGGGCGCTGCTGGAACGCGACGGGGAAATGCTGCTGGGCGAGGCGATCTCGGCGGTGCGACGGGCCCGGGAGAGGTTGTCCGATGTCGACGGACTGGTGGTTCTCGACGGTCCCGGGGTCGAGCCCCTGAAGCTGACGCTGGTGCTGCCGGGTACCGGGGCCGACGGCATCGCCGTCGAAAGTGATCTGCTCGCCGCGGGTCTTCCGGTGGAGGCCGCCGAGCGGGACACGATCGTCGCACAGGTGTCGTTGGCGGACACGACGGAGTCGCTGACGCGGCTGGTCGATGTGCTCGTCGACTCCATCGCGCGGCACCGCGGGCCGTCGCGCCCGGTCATCACCGGGGCGGCGTACGCGGTGACGCCGGTCACCGAGATGGCACCGCGTGCCGCGTTTTTCGCAGCACGTGAGGCGGTCGCGCTGCGCGATGCGATCGGCCGGGTCAGCGCGGAGCTCGTCGCACCGTATCCCCCGGGTATCCCGGTGCTCGCCCCGGGTGAGCGGGTCACCGCCGGCGTACTCGAGGCGCTGCACAGCGCCCGGTCGGCGGGCGTCCGCATCGCCTACGCCGCCGACCCGGCGCTGGAAACGTTGCGGGTGGTGAAGGGGTAAAGAGACGAAAGTCCCTAGATACGAGAAGAACTCGCGTGTCATTCTGGGCACCGTCCCAAAGGGGCGTTCGACATCGAGGAGACCACCCATGAGCGACCACGAAGTCAAGATGATCATCCTGTCCACGGACGACCTTGACCAATCGATCGACTTCTACACCGAGACGCTGGGGATGTCGCTGAAGTTCCGCGACGGAGCCCACTTCGCCGCCCTCGACGGCGGGCCGGTGACCCTCGCACTGGCGACATCGGTGGACCATCCGATTCCGGGCCAGGTGGTGGTCGGGATCAAGACCGCCGATGTGGATGCCGCGGCCAAGGCGATCGAGGCCAGTGGCGGGGGCATCGTGAAGGGTCCCTACGACGACGCACACGAGCGCCGAGCAGTGGTCTACGACAACAAGGGCAACGGGTTGGTGTTCTACAAGCCGCTCAACCGCTGAGTCAGGACCCGACGGGGTGACAGAATACGTCCATGGCGACCTCGTCGCGGCGCGTCGGCGCTGAAACCTCCAAGACCAGAGACACGCTGCTCGACTGTGTCGAGACGATGATGCTCGAGGAGGGCTACGCCAGCGTCACCTACCGCGCGCTGGCGGCCAAGGCCGGGGTGACCCCTTCCCTGGTGCAGTACTACTTCCCGACCCTCGACGACGTCTTCATCGCCGCGATCCGGCGCTACTCCGAGCGCAACCTGGCCCACCTGAACAAGGTGCTGGAGAAGCGTGCCGACGATCCGCTGCGGGCGCTGTGGGAGTACAGCTGGGACGAGGCCACCGGCACCTTGATGACGGAGTTCATGGCCCTGAGCAACCATCGCAAGTCCATTCGCACCGAGATCGCCACGGTGACCGAGAGTGTGCGCACGCTGCAACTCGACGCACTGACCGCGAAGTTCGGTGAGGGCGCCCGGCCCTGGGGAGACCTGTCCCTGCCCGCGTTGCAGCTGCTGCTGTCGAGCCTGCCGAAGTTCCTGAACCTGGAGAAGGGCGTCGGTGTCGAGATGGCGCACGCCGAGTTGGTCGAAGCTTTCGAGGGCCACCTGGATTCCATCGAGCCACCCGCCACCCGGAAACCTACCGCGCGCAAGCGGTCCCGGTAGATCACCGCGTCGCGAAGTCGGTATATCCCCACACCCCGATGTGCTATACAAGTGTACAAACACGGGCACTGCGGCGAAGGGACGACGTTGACGAACACCGACGAGCTCGAGGAGCTGCGCAAGCGCGTGCAGTACCTGGAGGACCGCACCGCGATCCTCGACTGCGTGATGAACCAGGCCCGCGGACACGACCGTCACGACGCCGACCTGATGGGCAGCGTGTACTTCGACGACGGCGTCGACGAGCACGGTCCTACCGTCAAAACCGGCCCCGAATACGGTGATTGGGCCAACGAGGCACACACCGCGGTGTTCGAGGACCACCTGCACAACATCACCACCCACACCTGCGAGATCGACGGCGACGTCGCCCATGCCGAGAGCTATGTGATGGGCGCGATGCGGGTCAAGGGCGGCAAGATCGTCTCGCTGATGGGCGGCCGCTACATCGACCGACTGGAACGCCGCGACGGCGTCTGGAAGATCGCGCTGCGCCGCTGCACCATCGAATGGATGATCAGCGGCGACTCGTCGATCCTGGGCAAGGGTGCGGTGCGGGGGTTCATCAAGGGCAAGTGGGACACGACCGACGCGTCCTACCTGCGCCCGCTGAAGCTGGACGATCCCGTCGACCGGTGGTGACGGTGTGAAACTCGCGGGACGCGTCGCGCTGGTGACCGGCGGCGCGTCGGGTATCGGCCGCGCGACCGCCGTGCGATTGGCCGCCGAGGGCATGCGGGTGTGCGTCGTCGACATCGACGGCGCTGCCGCCGAGGCGGTCGCCGGACCACTCGACGGGATCGGATTGCGCTGTGACGTCGCCGATCCCGACCAGGTCGACGCGACCTTCGCGTCGTGCGTCGCCGGTTTGGGCGGGCTGGACCTCGCCTTCCTGAATGCAGGCATCACCATCGACTGGTCGGGCGACATCGGCGCCCTCGACCTCGCCCAGTACCGGCGCTCGGTCGGGGTGAATCTCGACGGCGTGGTGTTCGGTGCGCGGGCGGCCGTGCGCACCATGCGAGCACTGGGCACCGGCACCGATCGGGCGATTCTGGCCACCGCGTCCCTGGCCGGGCTGATGCCCTGGCATCCCGACCCGGTCTACTCGTTGGGCAAGCACGGCGTCGTCGGGTTGATGCGCTCGATCGCGCCGAACCTCGCCGCCGAAGGCATTGCGGTGCACACGATCTGCCCAGGGATCACCGAGACCGGGGTGCTCGGTGACCGGCGCTCGCTCGTCGAACGCATCGGGGTTCCTGTGATGGAACCGCAGGCCGTCGCCGACGCGGTGATGGCCGCGTTGGCCGCACCCCCGGAGTCAACCGGCACGTGCTGGGTGGCTCAGCACGGAAAACCGGCGTGGGCCATGGAGTTCGCCCCCGTGCCGGGTCCCGACAGCCGGCTCAACGTGCCGGTGCGCCCCCGCTAGCCGACGATCGCGGGCATCGAATCCCAGCCGCGCACCGTCGCTGTCGGGGCGCGCACGGCGTTGCGCTCGTCGATCGTCCAGTCCGGCCAGCGCTTCAGGATCTCCTCCAACGCGATCCGGCCCTCGATGCGGGCCAGCGACGTACCGAGGCAGAAGTGCGCCCCGCGCCCGAACGTCAGATGGTTCGGGTTGCGCCGGATGTCGAAGACGTCGGGATCGGCGAACCGGCGTTCGTCCCGGTTCGCGGCACCGGCCATCAGCAGCAGCGCGCTGCCTGCCGGCACCGTCTGACCGTGGTACTCCACATCGTTGGCGACATACCGGGCGATGTTGTGCACCGGCGGCTCCATGCGCAGGATCTCCTCGATCGCCGACGGGATCAGCGACGGGTCGGCCGCCAGTTCGCGGCGCGCATCCGGATGATCGGCAAGCATCTTGCCGAGCCAGCCGAACAGCCGGCCCACGGTTTCGGTTCCGGCATTGGCGATGACGCCGAGGAACACCAGCAGTTCCTCGGTCCGCAGTTTGCGCCGGCTTCCGTCGACGTCCTCGAACTCGACGTTGAGCAGTTCGGTGACGAGATCATCGGACGGATTGTCCTTGCGCCATGCGACGTAGTCGCGAAACATGTTGCCGTTGAAGTAGTTGTCCTTCTTCACCGGGAGCGGTTCCCCGGGCTTGTTGCGCAGTCGCGCCCCGGCGACCTTGCGGACGCTGCGCTGCAGCGAGTCCGGCATCCCGACCAGCATGCCGATCACCCGCATCGGCATCTCGGAGCCGAGGTCGAGCGTGAAGTCGAAGCGGTCTCCGCCCCGAAGCGGGTCCAGGCACGCCTGGCAGAACGCCCTCACCTGCTCCTCGATGGCGTTCATCTTGCGCGGCGTGAACGCCCGCGACACCAGCAGCCGGTGCACGGTGTGCAGCGGCGGGTCCTCGTTGATGAACACCCCGTCGGGCATCACCGGTTCGGCCTTGACGACCTCGAGGATGTCCCCCTTGGCGTTGCTGAGGTTGTCGACGTCCTTGAGCGCGGCGTCGACCTCGGCGAACCGGCTCAGCGCCCAGAAGTCGAACTTCTCGTTGTAGTACAACGGCGCCTCGTCGCGCAGCCGCTTGTACACCGGATACGGATCGACGTCGATCTCGACGTTGTAGGGGTCGTAATACACGCCACTCACTTGTACGATCGTACAGCACCGCGGGACCGATCGAGGGAGAGTCGATGCACATCGGATTCGTCAGCATGAACACCCCGGCCGATACGGCTCCGGACGTGTTGGCGCGCGAACTGGAACAGCGTGGCTTCGAATCGATGTGGGTCGGCGAGCACCCGCAGATCCCGGTGTCCGCCGCGGGTTCCATGCCGCCGGCTCTGCTGCACGCCCAGCAGCGGATCTGGGATCCCCTGCTGTCCTTGCTGGTTGCCGCACAGGTCACGTCCACGCTGCGGCTCGGCACCGCGGTCGCGCTGCCGCTGGAGCACGAATTGTTCACGTTTGCCAAGCAAGTGGCGACACTGGACCAGTTCAGTGGCGGCCGGTTACTGCTCGGCGTCGGCGTGGGGGTGCGCGCCGAGCTCGCGGTGTCGAGTGAGATCTCGTGGGCGGACCGCTACCGGGCGCTGGCGGACATGGTCGCCGCGCTGCGGACGTTGTGGACGCAGGACGAGGCGTCGCACCGCGGCGAGTTCTTCGACTTCGAACCGGTCTGGAGCCATCCCAAGCCGCAGCAGCAGCCGGGACCGCCACTGCTGGCCGCGGCCACCGGGCCGAAGGCGATCGGCGAGTGCCTGCCGTGGGCGGACGGGTGGCTACCCGGCGATGCCGCATACCGCGATCTCCCTGCGGCCCTGCAGGACTTCAGGAGGCGGGCCGAGGACGCCGGCCGGGATCCGGCCGCGCTGGACCTGACCGTGATGGCGTGGGGGGACCCGTCGGAGAACCGTCTTGCCCGGTACCGCGACCTCGGGTTCACCCGGGTCGTGGTCGGCGGCGGCCTTCGGGACGGCAACGACCCCTCGACCACATGGGAGTTCCTCGACCGCTACGCGGCGATGGTCCCCGGCCTCAGGTGACCGGACGCACCTTCTCGTTGACCAGTTCGATCAGTTGACCATCCGGATCGCGGACCATGCACGCGAATCCGCCACCCGGGTCGGCGACGACGGCTCCCCCGGCGGACGTCACCGCGTCCCGCGCCGCGGCGAGATCCGCGACGGCGATGGACAGGTGGGTCAGCCCGGCCTGGACCAGGCCGCGCTCGGGCTCGTCGGGGGCCGGGTATCCGGAGAACGTCAGCAACTGCAGCACGACACCTCCGTTGCGCAGGTACACCGCCTCGAAGCCGATCGGTGGCGCCAGCCCCAGCAGACCCTCGGCCATCTGATCGGGCACGGTCAGGCGTTTCACCTCGGTGAATCCAAGGGCGGTATAGAACTTCAGGGACGCGTCGAGGTCACGCACCCGGACGCCGATGTGGCTGACGTCCATGGTCACACCCCCGCCGGGCCGGGGCCACCGTGCATGTACAGCGTCTGCCCGGAGCAGTAGCTCGATGCGTCGGAGGCGAAGAACAGCACGCCGTAACCGATCTCGTCAGGCTCGGCGATCCGGCCGGAACCGTTGGTCTGCCCGATCATGTCGATGTCGAATCCCTGCCGCTTCGCGTCGGCCTCCAGCCCGGGAGTGCGGACCGCGCCGCAGGCGATGCAGTTGACCCGCACACCCTTTCGCGTCCACGCCGCGGCCATCGACCCGGTCAGATTCTGCAGACCGGCCTTGGCGGCGCCGTAGATCGGCGCCTGGGGCATGGCCAGCAGCCCGGCGCCGGACGAGATGTTGATGATCGCGCCCCTCTTCTGATCGATCATCGGCTTGGCCGCGGCTCGCGACAGATACCAGGCGCTGGACAGGTTCAGGTCCAGCACCTGGTGGAACTCCTCGTCGGTCCACTTCATCAGTGATTTCGTCTCGCCGCCGCCGGCGTTGTTGAGCAGCACGTCGAGCCGGCCGAACTCCGCCAGCGTCGAGTCGACCAGAGCCTGGCATGCGTCGGCGTCGGTGACATCGGTCGGCACCGCGAGCGCGCGCCTCCCCAGCGCCTCGATCGCGGCGGCGGTCTCCTTCAACGGCTCGGCGCGCCGTCCGGCCAGCACCACGTCGGCGCCGTGCTCGGCAAGCACCAGCGCCGAGGCGCGCCCGATGCCGGTGCCGCCGCCGGTGATGACCGCGACCCTGCCTTCCATCGAAAACCTGTCGCTCACAGCATCACTCCCATCGCTCGCCGAACGTGCAGTACGACTGTACAGCATGTGTGGTGCTGGACACCCCGGCTTGAGTCGAGTACACCAATGGACATGCCGCATCCGACCGACGACGTCTGGGAAGTGCTGTCCACCGCGCGTTCGATCCGTCGGTTCACCGATGAGCCTGTCGACGACGAAACACTGAATCGCTGCCTGCAGGCGGCGACCTGGGCACCGAACGGCGCGAACGCGCAGCTGTGGCGGTTCATCGTGCTCGACGGCTCCGAACAGCGCGCCGCGGTCGCGCAGGCGGCCAAGATCGCCTTGGAATCAATCGAATCCATCTACGGCATGACGCGTCCGGCCGCCGGCGACGACAGCCGTGCCGCCCGCAACAACCGGGCCACCTACGAATTGCACGACCGCGCCGGTGAGTTCACCTCGGTGCTGTTCGTCGCGTACAAGAACGAGTTCTCCTCGGAGTTCCTGCAGGGCGGTTCCATCTACCCGGCGCTGCAGAACTTCTACCTCGCGGCCCGCGCGCAGGGGCTCGGCGCGTGCATCACCAGCTGGGCGTCCTACGGCGGCGAGAAGGCCTTGCGCGAGGTGGCCGGGATCCCCGACGAATGGTTCCTCGCAGGCCACGTCGTGGTGGGCTGGCCACGGGGTAAACACGGTCCGGTGCGCCGTAGACCGTTGACGGACGTGGTGTTCCGCAACCGCTGGGATCCCGACCGCGCCGACATCACCTACGGGCGCGGGGCCCGGCCACGGGGTCAGTGACCTGACCTTCGGCCGCCAGCGCCGCGAGCAGCGCCCTGGTGCGTTTCACCGATGCCGAGCGCTGCGCCCGATCCGATCCCACCGCCACGGGCTGTGCCCAGACGTCGGTGGCACCCGCGGCGATGAGTTCTTCGAGCTGGCGCGTCACCGCCGCTTCGTCGCCGACGATTCCGACGTCAGCGGCTGATGCGCCGCCTCCGGCGCGGATGATGTTCTGGTAGTTGCTCATCCGCTCGTAACCACCGGCCGTCGCGGCGATCGCCTCACGCGCTTCCCGGGGGTCGTCGTGCACCGCGACGGGCAGCCCCGCGACGATGCGGCCGCCGGCGACCGCCGGGGCGATCCGCTCGGCGATCACCGCCGCCGACGCCAGCCACAACACCACGCCGTCGGCATACTCGGCGGCGACACGCAGCATCCGCGGCGACAGCGCCGACAGCAGCACCGGCACCGGGTGGTCGAGCGCCGCCATCCGGCCGGCGCTGTGCACGCTCCAGTCCGTGCCGTCGAGGTCCACCTCGTCGCCGGCCAGCAGCGCGGTGATGATCTGCAGGTACTCACGGGTGTTGCGGACCGGATGGTCGTAGGACAGGCCGAGCACATCGCGCACGATCGGCTCGTGGGACGGCCCGATACCCAACGTCAGCCCGGGCCGCCCCATCGCGTTGACGGCCGCGGCAACCCGGTTCGCCTGCAGCAGTGGATGACACGGATAGGTCTGCAGTACCGCGGTGCCCAATTCGATCGACGCGGTGGCCCGTCCGGCGATCGCCATCGCGACCAGCGGGTCACCGGCGACCGCGCTGGCGTACCAGAGTGCGGCGAATCCGTCGGCCTCCGCCTGCTGGGCCTGCGCGACGATCTTGTCGACGGAGGAAGCGCCTCCGGTCAGTCCGATCCGCATGCCCTCATCGCATCACATGAGCGCACTGCGCGGGCGGATGCACATCGAAAAGGTCGCGGTACGACGGGGGTTGACGACCATCCTCGTCGGTGATCCCGTACTTGACGGCCAACTCGGCCCCGATCAGGGTCTGGCCGCTCAGCGCCATCACGTCCGGATCTGCGTGCAGCGCCCAGATCACGTGTCCGGTCAACTCCGGGGTTTCCGCGGTGTCGAGGATGTGGCCGAACTTCGCCGGGTTGCTCGCGATGATCCCGCGCACCCGGTCGGTGAGCAGCGATCCCATCCAGATCGACACCGCGGCGATACCCACGTCGCGGAAGTCGTAGGCCATATCGGCAGCCATCTTGTCGGTGCCGGCCTTCGGGACGCCGTAGGCGGGTCCGAACGCGTAGTGCACCGCACCCGAGGACGACGTGAACACCACCAACCCCGTGCCGTTGGGCACCATCAGCGGCGCGGCGTACACCGTGGCGACATAGCTGCTCCGCAGGCCGACGTCGAGCGTGTCGATGACGTTGATCGGTTCTTCCCAGAACTTGGTGCGCCCCATCATCTCGTCGCGGATGACGGCCGCGTTGTTGACCAGGATGTCGATGCGACCGTGGTCGCGGGCGACCTGATCGAACAACGCCGCTACCTGCTCGTCGTCGCCGTGGTCGACCTGAACGGCGATACCCTCGCCGCCGGCGGCGGTGACCTTGGCGGCCGTCTCGCCGATGGTCCCCGCCGCGGAGCCACCCGACTCGACGGTGCGGCCCGTCACGTAGACGGTGCAGCCGTGCATTCCCAGCGCGTGCGCGATCCCGACACCGGCGCCGCGACTGGCCCCGGTCACCACCGCGACGGGACGGCTCATACCGTCTCCTCGATGCGCGCGGCGTCCTTGAGCTCGGTGATGGGCCGTGCCAAACCTTGCTCGTCGCCGACCTTCTGGAGCCTGGCGACGGTTTCGGCGACGCCTGCGCCCAACCGGGGCCCCGGCGTGAACTCGGCGGGCAGGTGCCGCATGCCCTGGATCACGCCGATGCTGTCGTAGTGCACGGTGCCCTCGACCAGGCAGCGGTAGTCCGGCATCCGGTCCAGCACCGCGGTGAGCATGGACTTGAAGACCGTGCGGGCCACGTTCGAGCCGATGCAGCGGTGCACGCCGAGACCGAAGCTGAAGTGCCGGTTACCCTTACGATCCAGGATCACCTGGTCCGGGTCGCCGAACACGGCGGGGTCGCGGTTGGCCATCGCCCAGGACAGCCACAGCCGCTGGCCTTCGCGCAGCTCGATGTCGCCGAGGGACATGTCCTCGGCGATGGTGCGGGCATCACCGGGCGCCGGGGTGAAGTACCGCAGGAACTCCTCGGTGGCGGGGTTGAGCAGTGTGTCGCGTTCGGCACTGAGCCGGGAGCGCTGATCGGGATTGTCGGACAGCCATTCCAGGGCGTGTGCGGTCAGCGCGGTGGTGGTGTCGAATCCGCCGCCGATCAACAGGTTCAGCATGCCGATCAGCTCGATGTCGGGCGGGGCCTCGCGGTCGATGCGCAGGCGCGCCAGCGCGTCGATGATGCCGGGACGGGGGTTCTCCCGGATCTCCATCAGGTTGGTGAACAGGTCCACGCCCATCGCCAGATACATCTCCCGCACCCGGTCGGCGTCCGGGGAGTCCGGCGGCGTGTACACCGACGCGTGCGCCGGCTCGTTGTAGAGCTCCCATTTCTCCAGCGGCACACCGAGCATCGCGAGGGTGAGCACCGCGGGCACCACGTTGGCCAGGTCGTCGACGAAATCGATGCGCCCTGTTTCGATCTGGTCGTCGAGGCAGGCGCGGACGATCTCGTCGACGAACGGTTCCCAGCGCTTCACCGCCGCCGGGGACAGATACGGGTTCAGCGCGGTGCGGTAGAGGCGGTGCTCGGGGTCGTCCATCTCGAGCATACCGCCGCGGAAGCCCTCGGCCTCCACCATCCGCGGGATCGAGATGCCCTTGTATCCGCGGCGTTCGTTGTTGACGTCGTGATCGTTGGACACGTGCGGGCAGCGCGCCAGCTCGAACACCGCGTCGCTGCCCGCGGCCACCCAGTGCCCGTCGTAGGTGTCCGTCCACGCCAGCGGGCACCTCTGGTGCATCTCGTGGGTGATGTCGAGGAACTTGTCGCGATAGTCGGGGGCGTGCCGGTCGAAGTGGTAGTTCGTCATCGCGGGCCCCCGTCGGTCAGCAGGATCGCCTGCTCGGGGCAGGAGCGGGCAGCCTCGGCCACCGAAGCGTGGTGATCGTCCGGGACCTGCCCGGATACGGCGTGTGCATGACCGTCGACGTCGTCGAGCACGAACGACTCCGGCGCGATCATGGCGCACAGGGTGTGCCCCTGGCACCGGGAGGATTCGACCTCGACCCGCATCGTCACTGCCTTCCTGGTTCTGTCGTTCGGTGATCGCCGGTCAGACGACCGCACCGCCGTTGACACCGATGACCTGACCCGTCACATATCCAGCCGCCTCCGAGCACAGGAACGCACACACGGCGGCGACGTCCTCGGGTGCGCCGACCCGGCCGGCCGGGATCGCCTGGGTCAGATACTCGTCCGGCGGGAGTTTGCCCTCAGCCTGCTGCCGGCGCAGCATCGGCGTCTCGATCGCGAACGGCGGCACCGAGTTCGCGGTGATGCCGTACTTCGCATAATCCCGCGCGACGGTCTTCGTCAGGGCGATCACCCCGCCCTTGGTGGCCGAGTAGTGCGCCTGCCGCGGCGCGCCTTGCTGGCCCGCCGCCGAAGAGATCGTCACGATCCGGCCCCATCCCGCCGCGACCATGTCCGACAGGGCGGCGCGCAGGGTCAGGAAGGTCCCGGTGAGATTGACCGCGAGATAGCGGTTCCACTCGTCGAGGGTGATCTTGTCGAGGCGGGTGAACCCACCCATCGCGGCGCTGGTCACCAGGATCTCGGTCGGCCCGAATTCGGTTCGCACCATACTGAATGCGCGATCGACCGCGGCCTCGTCGGCGACGTCCACCGCGATTCCGACGGCCTGCGCACCGTGGCCTCGCAGGTCGGCGGCGACCTTGTCCGCTGCGCCCGCGTCGAGGTCCAGGACGGCGATCCGGTGGCCTTGCGCGGCCAGGCCGGCGCAGATCGCCTCGCCCAGTCCCGACGCCCCGCCAGTCACCACCGCTACACGACTCACCGCATCTCCTCACGCCGCTGTACGGATGTATAGCACACGCTCTATGCTCGGACCAACAGATCCGAAGGGTTGAGATGAACGCACAACGCAGGGTCGCGGTGCTCACCGGCGCCGCACGGGGGCAGGGCCGTAGCCACGCGGTGGCACTGGCCGAACAGGGCATCGACATCATCGCCGTGGACCGGTGCGCCGATATCGAGTCGGTTCCGTACCCGCTGGCGACCACCGCGGATCTCGACGAAACCGCGAAACTCGTGCATGAGGCCGGCGCCGACGTCGAGACCGTGGTCGCCGACGTGCGTGACCTGAACGCTCTGCAGGCCGGGATCGATCGCGGCATCGCCCGATTCGGCGACGTGGACATCGTCATCGCCAACGCCGGCGTGGTGGCGATCGGGCGCCCGGACCCCACCGACGATCAGCTCTACCGCGACATCGTCGATGTGAACCTGCTCGGGGTCTGGCACACCATCGCCGCAACGGCGCCGTCGATGATCCGCCGCGGCACCGGAGGGTCCATGGTGCTGATCAGTTCGATGCAGGGCCTGGTCGGCCGCGGCGGCGACGGCAGCGCGGCGACGTTCGCCTATGCCGCCTCCAAACACGGTGTCGTCGGCTTGATGCGGTCGGCCGCCAACGCGTATGCCCCGCACAATATCCGGGTCAACTCGATCCATCCGACCGGAGTGGCGACGCCGATGATCTTCAACGAGCACATGGCCGAGGTGTTCGCGGCGAACCCCGAGGGCAGCGCGATGTCGGGCAACCTGCTGCCGGTGCCGTTCGTCGAACCCAGCGATGTGAGCGCCGCGGTGCTGTATCTGGTCAGTGACGGCGCCCGATACATCACCGGCACCGCGCTACCCGTCGACGCCGGCTTCGCCGTGATGTAGCTTCAGCGTCCGTTCAGCATGAAATCCGCAGCGCGCCAGGACATCGCCATGATCGGGCCGTTCAGATTCCCGGCCACCATCGTCGGAAGCACCGAGCAGTCCACCACCCGCAACCCCTCGACACCCCGCACCCGCAGTTGGCTGTCCACCACGTCGTCGTCGTTCGGCCCCATCGCGCAGGTACCCACCGCGTGGTAGCCGCAGTATCCGCCGTCGAGGGCGGCATCGACCAGTTCCTCGTCGCTGTCCACCCGGGGGCCGGGATAGGTCTCGTGGCTGATCCGCTCGGCGATCGGGGACTGCTCGAAGATCGACCGCATCCGGCGCAACAGGTTCGCCGTCGCGGTGCGGTCATGCTCGGAGGCCAGATAGTTCGCGTCGATCCGCAACGCACCTGCGGGATCGGCCGACGTGATCTCGACCGAGCCCTGCGAGGTGGGGCGCAGAACCATTCCGAGGCAGGAGATTCCGGGCTCACGCTCGATGACCACCGGCTCGCCGGTGTTGTACGGCGGCAGTGTCCACGGACCCATCATCACCTGACCGTAGGGCCGCTCGCCGTCGGGGTGATCCTTGACGAATCCGACGATGTCGAATGACGGTGCGGCCAGCGGGCCCTTGCGGGTGGCCAGATACTTCACGCCGGTGATCGCCTGGCCGAGGCTGGTCGCGAGCAGCTTGTTGTAACCCAGGTCGTCCTTGAGCCGGAAGCGTAGGGTGGCACAGCGGTGTTCCCGCATCCGCCTGCCGACGTTGTCGCGGTCGGCGAACACCGGCACCCCGGCAGCGACCAGCACGTCGCGAGGCCCGATACCGGAGAGCTGCAACACTTTCGGGGTGTTCAGGCTGCCCAGCGACAGCACCACCTCCCGAGCGTGCAGCTGCTCGACGCCGCTTCCGACGCCGACCTCGACACCGACGGCCCTTTCACCCTGGAACAGCACGCGCCGGACCAACGCACCCGTGCGCACCGTCAGGTTCGGCCGGTGCAGCGCGGGCTTCAGGAACGCCGTCGCCGCGCTGACGCGCAGTCCGCCGCGGATCGTCGACGTCGCGTATCCGATTCGCTCGTCATCGGACTCGTTGATGTCACGCACCCGCGAGATGCCGGCCGCGGCCGCGGCGTCGATCATCTCCTCGCACAGCGGGTCGGGGTCGCGCGGCACCGAGATGTGCAACGGACCGCCGGACCCGCGGGTGGCCGACGCGCCGAACTCGTGGTTCTCGAAAGCCTTGAAGATCGGCAGGATGTCGTCCCAGCCCCAGCCCTTGTTGCCCAGCTGCTCCAGGCCGTCGTAGTCCGCGCGTTGGCCGCGGTTGTAGATCATGCCGTTGATCGCGCTGGACCCGCCGAGGACCTTGCCGCGCATCCACTGTTCGACATGGGGCTTCGGGCCGAAGGGTGTGGTCTCGTAGTGCCACATGTGCCGTTCGCTCTCGAACAGCTTCCCGGCCCCCTTGGGAATGTGCAGCCACAGGTTGCGGTCGCCGCCGCCGGCCTCCAGCAGCAGCACGCTGTTCCTGGGGTCCGCGGACAGGCGGTTGGCCAGCACGCATCCGGCCGAGCCGGCCCCGGCGATGATGTAGTCGTAGCGCGTCACTGCCACCTCGTGTTTCTCCGTGCCCGGGCGCTGTACGAACGTATAGTACGCGGCGCCGGGCGCTGCGGTACAGAGATCGGCCGGCACGCTTGGCACGACCTGATGCCGGGTAATTTGACAAGGTGAATTGGGCACCGGTTGCCGCGACGGGAGCGGCAGTGCTGTTGTTGGCGGCGTGCGGCGCGCCCGCACCGCAGGATGGGTCGACGTCGGCGTCGCCGCCGGCGAACACGACCTCCGCGGACCCCGTACCGACCGGTGCCCCACAAACCGGTGCGGCACCGGCGGGCGGCCCCCTGGCGGCGGGCTTCGCCGATGTGGTGGAGCAGGTCAGCCCCAGCGTGGTCACCATCCAGATCGATGGCGGCGTCGGTAGCGGGGTGGTGCTCCGTCCCGACATCATCGTCACCAACGCCCACGTCGTCGGGAGCTCCCGGCAGGTCACGATCGGGTTCGCCGATGGCGCCAGCGTCACCGGGCAGGTGCTGGCCACCGATGAGGTGACCGATCTGGCGGTGGTTCGCTCCGAGCGTGGCAACCTGCCAGTGCCCGAGTACCGCAGCGAGTTGCCTCGCCCGGGAGACATCGCCATCGCCATCGGGAGCCCACTCGGGTTCGAGAACACTGCGACGCTGGGCATCATCTCCGGGCTCAACCGCAACATTCCGGACTCTGCCCTGGAGAGCGCGTCCCTGGTGGACCTCATCCAGACCGACGCGTCCATCTCACCCGGCAACTCCGGCGGCGCGCTGCTCGACGCGGACGGACGGGTCGTCGGGGTCAACGAGGCCTACATTCCACCGACGGCCGGCGCGGTGTCGCTCGGCTTCGCGATCCCGACCGCGACGGTCCTCGACGTCACCGAACAGCTGCTGCGCACCGGCCGCGCGACACATCCGTTCCTCGGCGTCTCCACGAGCCGGCTGACCCCGGCGATCCGGCGCGAACTCGGCGTCCCGGTCGACAGCGGCGCGCTCGTGCGCGGAGTCGAGCCCAACAGCCCGGCGTCTACGGCGGGGGTGCGCCCCGGAGACGTCATCGTCGGCCTCGGCGACGATCAGGTGAAGTCGGTGGAGGATCTGCTCGGGGCGCTGCGTCGCAGCCGACCCGGGACACCGCAGTCGCTGGTGGTGATGCGCGGTGGACAGCGCGTCACGTTGCAAGTGACCGTCGGATCGCGCGGTGGTTGAACCCTGGACACGCCCCGGGTGTCCACAATGAAGCGGTGAGGCTGCCCGTGATGCCACCCGTGTCCCCGATGCTGTCGAAATCGGTGGGAGAGATTCCGACGGGTGCGTCCTATGAGCCGAAGTGGGACGGGTTCCGCTCGATCGTGTTCCGCGACGGCGACGAGGTGGAACTCGGCAGCCGCAACGAACGACCGATGACCCGGTACTTCCCCGAGCTCGTCGCCGCGGCCCTGGCAGAACTGCCGCAGCGCTGCGTGGTCGACGGCGAGATCGTCATCGCCACCGACGGCCGGCTCGACTTCGAGGCGCTGCAACTGCGGCTGCATCCGGCGGCGTCGCGGGTCGCGATGCTGGCCGGTAGGACGCCGGCGTCGTTCATCGCGTTCGATCTGCTGGCTCTCGGCGATTCCGACCTCACGTCGCGGCCGTTCCACGAGCGGCGCGCGGCACTGGTCGACGCGCTGGCAGGCGCCGGGCCGACCTTCCACGTCACGCCGGCGACGCTGGACCGCGGCACCGCCGAGGTGTGGTTCGACGAGTTCGAGGGCGCCGGGCTGGACGGGGTGATCGCCAAACCGCTCGACGGGCTGTACCTGCCGGATAAGCGGACGATGTTCAAGATCAAGCACCAGCGGACGGCCGACTGCGTGGTGGCGGGCTACCGGCTGCACAAGTCCGGCGGCGACGCGGTCGGGTCGCTACTGCTGGGGCTCTACGACGCCGACGGCTCGCTGGCGTCGGTCGGGGTGATCGGGGCGTTCCCGATGGCGCGCCGGCGGGAACTGTTCGCCGAGTTGCAGCCGCTGGTGACCACGTTCGACGAACACCCGTGGAACTGGGCGGCCCACGTCGACCCGGACGTGGCGCGCCGCCACGGTGGCGGGTCGAGGTGGAACGCCGGCAAGGATCTGTCGTTCGTCCCGTTGCGGCCCGAGCGGGTCGTCGAGGTGCGCTACGACCATATGGAAGGCCGAAGGTTCCGGCACACAGCGCAATTCAATCGCTGGCGACCGGACCGGGAGCCACGGTCGTGCACCTACGAGCAGCTCGATCAGCCCGTGCGGTTCAGCCTCGACGACATCGTCCCCGGCCTTGGCGGTTCTTCGCCCCGCGGCTGAATTGCTGCCAAACCGGAATGACCGCCCCGGATAACGTCTTGAATCGGACATGGATCTCGGACTCAGCATTCCCATTCTCGACATCGACGGTGGCACCGCGGCGATCGGTCCCGAACTCGCCAAGGTCGGCACGGCCGCGGAAGCGGCAGGCGCGAACTCCCTGTGGTTCATGGACCACTTCTTCCAGATCGAGCCCACGGGGCTGCCCGCGGAAGCCAACATGCTGGAGGGCTACACATTGCTCGGATACCTCGCCGGGCACACCTCACGGATCAGCCTCGGGCTGCTCGTCACCGGGGTGACCTACCGGCACCCCGGCATGCTCGCGAAGACCGTGACGACGGTGGATGTATTGTCCGGTGGCCGCGCGGTGCTGGGTATCGGCGCGGCATGGTTCGAACGCGAGCACGTCGGCCTGGGCGTGCCGTATCCGCCGATCTCGGAGCGGTTCGAACGGCTTGAGGAAGCGCTGCAGATCTGCGACCAGATGTGGGACCCCGACAACAACGGCGCATTCGAGGGCAAGCACTACCAACTGCAGGAGACGCTGTGCAACCCGCAGCCGATCAACCGGCCCAAGGTGCTGATCGGAGGTGGCGGAGAGCGCAAGACGCTGCGACTGGTCGCCCAGTACGGCGACGCGTGCAACCTGTCCGGCACTTCGCCCGACGAGGTCGCCCACAAGCTGCGCGTGCTGAACGACCATTGCGACAAGCTCGGCCGCGACTACAGCACCATTCGCAAGACGATCATGGTCAACGACCTCAGCCCGGCGCCCGACACCGCGGACGAATTCGTTCGCAGCATGGGCGATTACGCAAAGCTCGGTATCGACGAGGTGATCGTGTTCCCGCCGACCGGTTCACCGGCGAAGTGGATCGACAGCATCGCCCCCGCGGTGAAGCAGTTGGCCGAGCTGGGCTGAGTTCCCTCCGCGAGCAGTCACAATCTCCGGCGTGTCCCACCCGACACGCTGGAGTTTGCGTCTGCTCGCCAGAAGATCTTGACCTGAACAATTGTTGAGGTTGCAGCCTGGATCCATGAAACAAGTACTCACCGATCTCTGGGAAACCCGCACCGACTCACCGTTTCCGGGCCTGACGACACACGCCTACCTGTGGCGGCCGTCGAACGTGCTCTTCTACTCGCCCGCCACCGACGCGGAGTTCGACGACCTCGCCGGCCTCGGCGGCGTCGACGACCAGTACCTGTCACACCGCGACGAGGCAGGTCCGATGCTGACCCGCATCGCCGAGCGGTTCGGCTCCACGCTGCACGCCCCCAAGGACGACCTGACCGACATCAGCAAGCACGCGCACGTCGACGTGCCGGTCACCGGGCGCTACGTCGACTACAACGGCGTCGAGATCGTGCCGACCCCCGGCCACTCCCCCGGCGCGGTCTGC
The DNA here is from genome assembly GCF_002086815.1 of Mycolicibacterium parafortuitum. Classification (GTDB taxonomy): domain Bacteria; phylum Actinomycetota; class Actinomycetes; order Mycobacteriales; family Mycobacteriaceae; genus Mycobacterium; species Mycobacterium parafortuitum. The sequence goes on along the minus strand of NZ_MVID01000005.1, from coordinate 111,772 downwards.
TACCTGGTCGACGGCGCAGACGGCCGGTACCTGTTCACCGGCGACACCCTGTTCTGCAGTCCGCAGGGACATTGGCAGGCCGGCTACATCGAGGGATTCCACCAGCCGGCCGACGCCGAAACGATCGCCGAAAGCCTGCGCACCCTCGCCGAGCTGACCCCCGACTACGTGATCTCCAGTGCTTTCCAGGGTGATTCGGCGGTGCACCGGATCGACGCGGGCACCTGGCGCGGGCACATCGCGCACGCGGTCGACGGTCTGCTCACCGCTGCGCGTACATAGCGACCAACCCGCGCGCCACCGCGAATCGCGGTCCGTGCACCCCGTCGATGTCGGCGCGTCCCACCACGATGGGGACACCGCGCAGCGTCTCGCCGACGGTCCGCATCAGCTCGTCGTCAAGTGCGCCTCCGCCGGCCAACACCATTGCGGTGGGCGGTCTTTCGAACGCGGCGAGGCAGCGGGCGATGTTCGCCGCGACGGTCTCCTGTTTGATCGCCAACCGCAGGCTGCGCCATTCCTCGGCCGCCAGCCGATTCGAGAAGGGCACCAACCCCGCGCTCCCGCGCGTGCACAGCCTGCCGATCGCGTCCGACGACGCCGGGGCGTTGAGGAAGACGCGCCGCCCGTCCTCCTCATGCGCGACGTGCGGGCCCTCCACCCGGATCGCCGGGCTCCGCTTGACGGTCTCGGCCAGCGCGAGCGGGATGCCCAGTACCCGCGCGACCGCGACCGTGATGGACTCACCCGCTCCCGCGGCGACCACCGTGCAGTCGGCCCCGATCACATCCACTGTGCCGCCGCCGATATCGCAGACCGCCGAACCCGCGGGTATGCCGGGAGTGGTGCGCGCGCCCCAGGCGGCCGCCTCCGGTTCGGAGCTCAACGTGCGCGCGGGGCGACCGGTCAGCTCGCTGAGGGTGTGGGCTGCGTCCGCGGCTTCCTCGGCTGCCAGAAGCGCCACCACGGTGCCCTGTGTATCGGCGACGCCGCGGCGCAGCCACGCCCCGTTGTCGATCGACGCGAGGTCGGTGAAGAACGCGTCGTGGACGGCCAGGCCGTCGGCTGCGGTGGGCACCGCGCGCAACCGGAGACCGGTCACGCACCCCGGGACCGAGCGACGCAGCACCGGGTGCGCGTCGGCCGGGGTGTAGCGCACCGCGGCCCCGTCCACCCTGACGTCGACGTAGTCGTCGTCGGGTTCCGGTGGCGGGGGCGCGCCGGTGCGCGGGGTCACCGCGATCGCTGCGGAATCGGCGAGCTCACGGCAGAATTCGGCGACGTCGACCAGTCTGTCCGGCGGCAGCCGAAGCGCCGACGACAGCGCGATCGGATCCGCCATCGCCCGGTAGGACCGGCCCTGCTCGACCACCTCGACGGCGACGAGCGCACCGCGCTCCAAACCCGTCAGGTCCACCTCGTCGACCACGGGCACGTCCACCGTGATCCGGTTGCTGATCAGCACCGCGTCGTCCTGGGCGGCGAGTACGCCGCAGACCCGCCAGCCACGCGCGACGGCCGAGTTGATCTCCCGCGCCGCCACCTCGAAGTCGGTGCTCTCGTCCACCGAGATCACGACAGGCCCGTCGAGGACATCGGATTGCAGATCAGCGAGCCGAACATGCGCTCCGACACCATGTCCGGATCCTGCCGGCGTGGACGCATCGGGACGCCGCACGCTGCGCACGGGGGCCGACGGTGAGTAGGCGGGCGGTATCGGCGCAGTGGCGGTGTCGACGGGCCGTAACGCCGACAAGAGCAGTTCGTCGGCGCGGCAGCCGGCGTCCACCTCCACTTTGTGCAGCAACGCGGCCGCCCCTTGCAGGGATTCGGCGCTCCCCTTGCGGCCCCGGGTCGGAGCCTGTCCGTGCGCGACCGTGGTCACCGCCCCGTCACGCACGCGGGCCAGCACGATCTCGGTCGTGTGGTTGCCGATGTCGATGCCGGCGACCGTACGCGCAGGCGTCAACGCAGCAATCCGCGCCGAGCGTAGACAACGGCGGCCTGCTCGACGAGCGCGGCACATCGCGGTGCCCCCCGGGCGATCAGCGACTCCTGCAGCTGCGCCAGCTCGACCGCCGTCGACCGATGGGGCCGCAGCGCCTCGTACAGCGCCATCACCTGTTCGTCGTCGATGGTGGCCAATTCTGCTGCCCGCAGGAAGTTCTCGGCGAGTTGCGGGTTCCCGCCCATCCGCGCGACGTCCGCCTGATGTTTGAGTACGGCCGGATCCATCCGCAGATCCCCGAGACCGAGTTTGCCGTCGACGGCATTCTGGACGGTTATCTCGTTCATGGATTCCCCACCTTCACCGTGACCGGCGGTCGGCCCGGCTCGCACGCCTCGCGCTCCAGCGCGACGAGCGCCACCGCCCGGGCGTGATAGCGCGCCGAGATGGACTCGTCCGTGCCGCCGGTGAAGATCGGCACCGGGGCCATCCCCTTGGCGTGGCGCGCGGCGTTCTTACCGAGTTCGCGATACATCTTCGCGGTCAGCAGCGGCGCGACGCTGAACAATTCCAGATTCGCCAGCGGCGCCAGGTCGCGGCGATGGATCAACGCAGTCCCTTTGCCCTGCAAGCCGATTCCGATGCCGGACCCCGACAGCCGGGCCGCGGTCAACCCGATCAGGCCGGTGTCGATGGTGGAGCGGACCCGCACCGTGCGGGCGATGCAGCCCTCCTCTTCCAGCCCCGCCGCGATCTGCCGCAGCACCTCACCGACGGTCAGGCCGCACAGCGTGAGCCACACGCTGCGGCCCCAGGCCGGCGACAGCCCGACGCAGACCTCCCTCGGATCGCTGCCCTGCTGCGCGGGTTCGACCTCGGTGACAAGCACGTGACCGCGGTGGTGCTCCTGGTCGACGGTCAGCTCGGCCCCGCTTCGGGCCTGCCGGATCCCGTCGATCTCGGCGCGCCGCGCATCGGTGATGGCGTAACCGGTTGCCGGGCCGCGGTAGTCGTTCGGGTCGGTGATCTTGGACAGCACCCGGAACTGCTCGTCGAAGATCGCCGAGGTCTGCAGCTGATCCCCGCGCAACCGCTCCCGGGTCAGAGTGGTGATCGCCTCGGCCTCCTCGGCGAAGCCGGTGCGGTGCAGCGAGGCGATCACGTCGAACACCGTCAACTGCCGTGCCTCGATGGAGGCCGCCGCTTCGGCGACCATCTTCGGATGGCCGGCGGGAAGATCGCGGGAACCGTTGGCGGCCACCACTTGCTCGACACGGGCGTCGTCGTAGTCGGCCAGGCCCAGGTCCCGGTAGACGGCCTGAACCGCCTTGGCCGCCCGCCGCCGCACCGTCTCCAGATGCTGCGGCGACACGGTGCGCAGGCCGCCGTCGGCGCCCCAGTCGCGTTGCAGCACAAGGAAGTCGTCCATGTCGTCGGCGTTGAAGTTCGACAGCGCGAACGCGTTGTCGTAGCGCGGGATGGAGCCGAACCCGGAGAAGATGAAGTCCGCACCGGCCAGCAGTACCGGCAGGGTGTGCGCACTGCGCCGGATATCCGATTCGGAGATTAGGTTGTCGTTGCCCGCGCACGACTCGAGATCGCGCAGCATCACCATCAGGTTCTCGGCGAGCAGTTCCTTCATGCCCTCCGGTACCGACGCGACCACACCGACCCCGTCGATACCGCCGTTCTGCACCCCCTGGGATCCCAGCGCCCGCGCCAGCGAGACGCAGCGGGACTCCAGATACAGGATCGAGCACATCTGCGCCGCACCCATCAGGACTTCGGCACCGCCGCCGCTGGTCACCCGCATCTTCAGGCCGCGGGACGCGTACGCCGAGGTCAGGATCGCCTTGCTGAACGGGGTGTCGTCACCGTCGGTGAACACCTGCTCGGTGCCGTAGATGGAGATGGTCTCGGCGTAGCTGGTCAGCCCACGCAAACCGAGCCGCAGCTCGAGCGCCTCTTCGATGGAGCACTGCGCCATCGCGCCGGGCGCCCCGACCTGCGAACCGATCAGCAACGCCACCGCGTTCGACGGCGCATCGCCGAGCACCGGCACCGTCGTCTCCACCTCACGGAAGCCATAGGCGACCGCACTGGCCGCGTCGGCGGCGATCAGCAGCGGATCGTCGAGCTGGTTGGTGACGTGCGCCTGGTTGCTCGGCGTGCGGCGGGCCCGCATCTTGACCATCGCCATCTGCATCTCCACCGGTGACAGCAGCGCGACGACACGGGCGAGCTTGGCGGGGGTGGTGCCGCCGATCAGCCGCACCACCTCCGCCCGCGGCACATTGATGTCGACCACCATGCGCGCCAACGTCTCGTCATCGAGCGCCATCGCCTCGTCGGCGACGGCGAGATCGATGCCGTACCGGGCGATGAACTCGTCGATGACGTCGAATTCGGCGATGTCCTTGCCGTCGAGTTCTGTGACGCGCGGACCACCGTCGCCCCACTGGATCGTCAGCGAGGGCGACGGGTCGTGCGGGCTGCTCATCGCGACCAGCCCGAGTGCGGCGTCGGGGACGCTGAACCCGTCGAGATTGACAGGTTTCGAGTTCAGGACCCGAAACCTGCCCAACTCGTCAGCCACTGAGGCGTCCTTCCTAGTCGCGAACTTCGCTGTCGTCGTAAACGATCCGGCCGATCAGTTCATAGCGCCGTTTGTCGTTGAACTTGAAGTACAACGCCATCGCCGCGCCGAACACGAAGACTCCGATCACGATCCATGGTGTCAGCTTGAACAGCAAGGTGCCCGACGCCGCGCCCGCGGCGGATTCCTTGTGTTCCCACAGCAGGTACACCACGTAGAGCATGCCGATGCCGCCGGTCAGTGGCGCCAGGAACGTCTTGAACCAGTGCGCACTCGACGGGTGGTTCTTGTGGAAGTGGAAGTACGCCACCACCGAGAACGCGCACAGCGACTGCACGATCAGGATCGCCATCGTGCCCAGGATCGCCAGCAGTGTGTACATGTGGATGTACGGATCCATGCCCGCGAAGAAGAACGCGAGCACCAGCACCAGGGCGATGCCGCTCTGCACGAACGACGCGATGTAGGGCGAGCCGTGCGTCTTGTGGGTGGCACCCAGCGTCTTCTGCAGCCCGCTGGACAGACCTTCGCGTCCCAGCGCGTACAGGTAGCGCGACGCGCAGTTGTGGAACGCCATGCCGCACGCGAACGAGCCCGTCACCAGCAGGATGTTGAACAGTGTGATGGCCCATTCGCCGTAGGTGTCGCGCACCGGGGCGAAGAAGATCTCCGACGACGTATCGGCGTTCTGCGCCAACTCGATGGCCTGCTGCGGGCCCGTGCCGGCGATCGCCATCCACGACACGAAGATGTAGAAGATGCCGACACCCAGCACCGCGATCATGGTGGCGCGCGGGATGATCCGCTTGGGGTCCTTGGACTCCTCGCCGTACATTGCCGTCGACTCGAAACCCACCCACGACCAGAACGCGAAGAAAAGGCCGAGACCCGCGCTGGCACCGGCGATCGCCGCCGGCTGGAACGCACCGACCGGGTTGAGGATCTCGCCGACGGCGAAGCCGTCGGGTCCGCCGCCCTTGACGGCCACCGCGATCGCGCCAAGGCCGAGCATCACGATCTCGGTGATCAGGAAGACTCCGAGCACCTTCGCCGTCAGGTTCACGTCGAAATAGGTCAGGACGCTGTTCAGTACGAGCATCAACAGCGCGGGGACCAGCCAGTGGATCGTGATCCCGAGCTGAGAGGACAGGAAGTTCTGGAAGAAGAACGCGAAGATGCCGATCAGCGACGCCTCGAACACGATGTAGGCCAGCGTGATGATCAGGCCGCTGGCCATGCCCATCACGCGGCCCAGCCCGTGGGAGATGTAGCCGTAGAACGCGCCGGTCGCGGTGATGTGCTTGGCCATCGTCGCGTAGCCGATCGCGAACAGGCCGAGCACGATCGTGGCGACCAGATAGCCGGCCGGGGCGTGCGAACCATTTCCGAAGCCCACCGCGATCGGGACATTGCCGACCATCGCGGTGATCGGCGCCGCGGTGGCTACCGCCATGAAGATCACGCCGAACGTGCCCACGGCGTTTCGTTTCAGGCGTTGGACCGAGTCCTTGCTGTGTGTTTCAGGGGAAACGACGTCTTCTGTCATCTACAGAGACCTTCCAGAGGCGAAGGATAGAAGAGGTTCAACCCGCGGGAGCACCGCGGGTGTGGTCCAGACCACAGTGCGAACCGAAGACATATTGGCACTACCAATTAAGCTGCGCAAGCCCTGTGAGCCCGGGATTGACATAAATGGTCCGGCCATTTAGGTTTTTGGTCACATCCCCGGCCGACCTCACGACAGGGAGTCCCGTGTTCGACTACGGCACGTTCTCGTTCGATTCCAAAGCCCAGGTGCTGGAACGTGCCAAGGAGTTCTGGAACCCGGACAAGACGCAATTCTGGACCGACTCCGGCGTCGACCTCGTGATCGACCGCAGGCAGGACTACTTCCTGTGGGACATGAGCGGGCGCCGGCTCATCGACATGCACCTCAACGGCGGCACCTACAACCTCGGGCACCGCAACCCGGAGGTGATGGCCGCGATCACCGAGGGCATGGAGCACTTCGACGTCGGCAACCACCACTTTCCGTCGGTGGCCCGAACCGCGTTGGCCCAGAAGCTGATCGAGTCCGCGCCCGCATCGCTGAGCAAGGTGGCGTTCGGATCCGGCGGCGGCGAGGCCATCGACATCGCCCTCAAGAGCGCCCGGCACGCCACCCAGCGCCGCAAGATCGTCTCGATCGTGAAGGCCTACCACGGGCACACCGGCCTGGCCGTCGCCACCGGCGACGACCGCTTCGCCAAACTGTTCCTCGCCGACCGGCCCGACGAGTTCGTCCAGGTTCCGTTCGGTGACACCGACGCGATGGAACAGGCACTGAAGGGCCGCGACGTCGCCGCGGTGATCATGGAGACCATTCCGGCCACCTACGGATTCCCGTTGCCGCCCATCGGATATCTGGAGGCGGTCAAGGACCTGTGCGTGCGCTACGACGCGCTCTACATCGCCGACGAGGTGCAGACCGGGCTGATGCGCACCGGCGAGATGTGGGGCATCACCAAGCACGGCATCGACCCGGACATCATGGTCACCGGCAAGGGCCTCTCGGGCGGCATGTACCCGATCACCGCGGCGCTGCTCAGTGACCGCGCGGCGCAGTGGCTCGAACAGGACGGCTTCGGGCACATCTCGACGTTCGGCGGTGCCGAACTCGGCTGCGTGGCCGCCATCAAGACCCTGGAGATCACCGGCCGGCCCGAGGTGCGCTCGTCGGTGCACTACATCGCCGACCTGTTCGCCACGGGCCTGGCCCGTATCCAGGCCGACTACCCGGACTGGTTTGTCGGCATCCGGCAGAACGGCGTGGTGATCGGTCTGGAATTCGACCATCCCGAGGGTGCGAAGTTCGTGATGCGCGAGCTCTACCAGAACGGGGTGTGGGCGATCTTCTCGACGCTGGATCCCCGTGTCCTGCAATTCAAACCGGGCCTGCTGCTCAACCGTGACCTCTGCGAGGACGTGCTCGACCGCGTCGAGGTTGCCGTCGGACGGGCGAAGCTGGCCGCGACCGGACGGAGGAAGCCGTGACCGGTACACACCTGGTACCCCACGCAGGTCAACTGCTCGAACGCGCCCGCTTCGCCGCGGCCGCCTACGCCGAGTACGACCAGGCCTCGGTGGCGCGGATCGTCGACGCGGTCGCCGACGCCGGCCACCGCAACGCCGAGCGCTTCGCCGCCGCCGCCGTCGCCGAGACCCAGATGGGCGTCGTCGCCGACAAGGTGACCAAGAACCGCGCCTGCTCCCGCGGCATCGTCGAGTTCTACCGCGGTCAGGACTACGTGACGCCGCGCATCGACAGTGCGCGCAAGATCGTCGAGATCCCGCGCCCGGCGGGTGTGGTGCTGGCACTGACTCCCACCACCAATCCCGTTGCGACCGTGTACTTCAAGGTGATCCTGGCGTTGATGACCCGCAACGCGGTGGTCGTCGCCCCGCATCCCCGCGCCAAGCAGTGCTCGGCCGACGCGGCGAGGCTGCTGGCCGAGGCCGCCGAGGCGGCCGGCGCCCCGGACGGCATCGTGCAGGTCATCGACGAGCCGACGCTGCCACTGGTGGAGGCGCTGATGTCCGACGAGCGCACCGACGTCATCGTCGCGACCGGCGGTACCGGCGTCGTACGCGCCGCGTACTCGTCCGGAAACCCGGCCCTCGGCGTCGGGCCGGGCAACGTCCCGGTGTTCGTCGACGCGACCGCCGACATCGACGCCGCCGCCCGCCGCATCGTTGACAGCAAGGCCTTCGACAACTCGGTGCTGTGCACCAACGAGTCGGTTCTGATCGTCGAGGACAGCGTCGCCGCGAAGCTCGGCACGGCACTGACCCGCCACGGCGCACACATCCTCGACGCCGATTCCACAGACCGGTTGCGCGAGTACATGTTCCCCGGCGGTGCGCTCAACACCGAGGTGGTCGGGCGCGACGCGGCGTGGATCGCCGAGCGCATCGGTGTCCGGGTCACGCCGAAGACCCGGGCGTTGATCGCCCCGTTCACCGACGTCATCGGTGAAGAGGTGCTCACCCACGAGAAGCTGTGCCCGGTCCTGGGGATGACGACCGTCGCCGACGCCCAGCGCGGTATCCGCGCGGCCCGGGCCGTGATCCGCATCGCCGGCGCCGGGCATTCGGCGGCGATCCACAGCGAAGATGCCGCCGTCATCACCGACTTCGCGGCCCAGGTGCCGGTGCTGCGGGTGTCGGTGAACGTCGGCAACAGCACCGGAAGCTCCGGGCTGGACACCAACCTCGCGCCGTCGATGACGATCGGCACGGGATTCGTCGGCCGCAGCTCCATCGGCGAGAACCTGCAGCCGGAGAACCTGCTGAACTGGGCCAGGATCGCCTACAACGCCGACTCGGCGGTGACGATGCCGAACTTCGCCGGACTCTCGCCGTGGCGCTCACCCGCCGGTCCCGTGCCCGCCTATCCCCGGGCCTCCAACGACCCGTCGGCGGCGGTTGTGGCGCCCGCACCCGTCAGCAGGCCCGCCGCCCGGCGCGCCGCCGATCCCGGTATCGAGGCCCTGCGCGCCGAATTGCGCGCCCTGGTGGCCGAAGAACTCGCACAACTGATCAAGAGGTGACCCGTGGCTGAACTGCGTTCGTTCATCTTCATCGACCGGCTCCAGCCGCAGACGATGTCGTATCTGGGTACCTGGATCAAGGGTGCCCTGCCGCGCGCCGGCGTCGCCGCGCAGATCATCGAGGTCGCCCCCGGGCTCGACATCGAGGGCGTCACCGACGTCGCGCTCAAGCACGCCGAGGTGCAGGCCGGGGTGCTCGTGGTCGAGCGGCAGTTCGGCTACCTGGAGTTCCACGGCGACACGGCCAACGTCGAGGCCGCCGCCGACGCCGCACTCGCCGAATTGGGCAGCGACGCGGGCGCGGCGACCCCGCCGCAGATCCTGGCGTCACGCATCATCTCCAGCATCGACCAGCAGCACGCATTCCTGATCAACCGCAACAAGATCGGCTCGATGGTGCTGGCCGGCGAGACCCTCTACGTGCTGGAGGTATCCCCGGCCTCCTACGCGATCCTGGCCACCAACGAAGCCGAGAAGGCTGCCGACGTGAAGGTCGTGGACTTCCGGATGATCGGCGCCACCGGCCGGGTGTACCTGTCCGGCAGTGAATCCGACATCCGCCAGGCTGCCGCGGCGGCCGAAGAAGCCCTCGCCCGGAGCGTGCGGTGAGCCTCGACCGCGAGGTGTTACGCCAGCTCGTCCGCGAGGTGGTTCGCGAAGCCGTGGGCGATCTGGCGTCGCAGTCACCCCAGAAGGCGCAGGCCCCGCGGCCCACTCCTGCCCCGGCGGCACCCCCGGCTGTCCCCGACGGCCCGGTCGCCACCGGTCCGCTGGCCGCCGACGAACGGTCCCGCACCGACACCGTGCGCATCGCCAACGATCGTGACCTCGACGTGTTCGTGCGGAACCTGCTGCGGCTGTTCGAGAATCCGAAGACACGCGCCGATCTGCGGCACGGCCGGCTGTCGTTCCGGCTCGCCGGAACCGAACGCAGCGGCCCGGGCGCCACCACACGCATCGAGCGCGGCGCGGTCACCGAACGGCAGATCACCGACATCGCCGCCTCCGGCGCATCGCTGGTACTCGGCCCCCGCGCTGTGCTCACCCCGCTGGCCCGTGAGCGCGCCCGCGCGCTGGGCGTGACGATCCACAAGGAGCGAACATGATTCGTGGCACGGTCATCGGTCAGGTCTGGTCGACCCGCCGCATCGACGGCATCCCGGCCGGCGCCTTCCTCGAAGTCGAGGTCGACGGGTCCGGCTCCCGGCTGGTCGCCTTCGACGTGCTGGGCAGCGGGGTCGGCGAGCATGTGCTCGTCACCCAGGGCTCGGTGGCGGCGAGCTGGTTCACCGGCACACCGCCCCCGGTCGACGCGCTGATCATCGGTTCCATCGATCCCACCGGCTAGCCGCCCCGGCTACCGGTCCCCGTCTGTTCGACAAACCCGACACCTCTCATCACCGACACAAAGGAGAAACACCATGGCCAGCAACGCGATCGGAATGATCGAGACCAAGGGCTACGTCGCCGCGCTCGCAGCTGCCGACGCGATGGTCAAGGCCGCCAACGTGACGATCACCGACCGCCAGCAGGTGGGTGACGGCCTGGTGGCCGTGATCGTCACCGGCGAGGTCGGCGCCGTCAAGGCCGCCACCGAGGCCGGCGCCGAATCCGCCTCCCAGGTCGGCGAACTCGTCAGCGTGCACGTGATCCCGCGGCCGCACAGCGAGCTCGGTGCGCACTTCTCCGTCGCCGCCCAGTAGTCTGCCGACAGTGGCTGTATCCGAGGCCAGGTCCTCCGCACCGACCAGGACCGACATCCGTGTCTACCTGCTCGTCGAGGACCTCCAGCAGCAGTTCGCCGCCTACCTGGGCACACCGACCCGGGCGCGCGGTTATCCGCCGTATGCCGGCGAGCACGCGCTCATCGTCGAGGTGTCGCCCGCGCTGGCGATCGAACGGGTCATCGACCTCGCGCTGCGGGAGGTGCCCGGCATCCAGCCCGGGATCCTCTACGTGGAACGGCAGTTCGGTGTGCTGGAGATCCACTCCGGAAACCTCGCCGACGTGCGGCGCGCCGGCGAGGCCATCCTGGCGGGCACCCAGAACTCGGCGTCCGATCAGCTGCGGCCCCGGGTGCTCTACCACGACGTGATCGAGGACATCACCGATCAGCACGCGGTGATCCTCAACCGCAACCGGCAGGCGTCGATGGTGCTGCCCGGTCAATCCCTGCTGGTGTACGAGATGACCCCCGCCCTGTTCGCGGCGGTGGCGGCCAACGAGGCCGAGCGGGCCGCACCGGGCCTGACGCTCGTCGACGTGCAGATGATCGGCGCGGCGGGCAGGCTCTACATCAGCGGCAGCACCAAGGACGTGGTGGTGGCGCGGGACCGCATCACCGAGGTACTCGGTGCGATCGAAGGACGGGAGCATTGACGGCAGACTTCACTGACGACGAGATCGTCGCCGAGAAGGCCCTGGCGGCGTTCGATCTGCCGCAGGGCTCGGCGCTGCGGCTGCTCAACCTGTCGGAAAACGCGACCTACGCCGTCGAGGAACCCGGCTGCGGGCACCGGTCCATCCTGCGGGTGCACCGCAAGGACTATCACCGCGTCGACCAGATCGAGTCCGAGCTGATGTGGCTCGACGCGCTGCGCCGGGACAGCGACGTCACCGTGCCGACTGTGATCCCCGCCCACGACGGGCGCCGCGTGGTCACGGTGCAGCACGGCGGGGATGACCGCTACGTCGTGCATTTCGAGATGGTGCCCGGTGCCGAACCGGACGAGGACACCGTCACCTCCACCGATTTCCACACCCTGGGGTGCATCACCGCCGCGCTGCACGACCATGCCCGCAGCTGGCAGCGACCGACGGGGTTCAGCCGCTTCGCCTGGGACTGGGAGCACAGCCTGGGAGGCACTCCGCGATGGGGACGCTGGCGTGACGCCGTCGGGGTCGGCGAACACGAGGCCGAGGTTCTCTCCCGCGCACAGACGCTGCTGCACCGTCGCCTGACCGAATACGGCACCGGGCCCGACACTTTCGGCCTGGTGCATGCGGATCTGCGACTGGCCAACCTGCTGGTGGACGACGACACGATCACCGTGATCGACTTCGACGACTGCGGGTTGGGTTGGTACTTCTACGATTTCGGCACCGCGGTGTCGTTCTTCGAAGATCACCCGTCGGTTCCGGAATGGCAGGACGCCTGGGTCAGCGGATACCGCACCCGCCGCACGATCAGCAGTTCAGACGAGGACATGCTGGCCTCGTTCATCCTGCTGCGGCGCCTGCTGCTGCTGGCCTGGATGGGGACGCACAGCCACTCCAAGGAGTCCCAGGCGATCTCCGTGACCTATGCCGCGGGCAGTTGCAAACTCGCCGAGCAATACCTGTCCTCCGACGGCCACCGGCTGTTCTGATCCCGTACCGAAAGGGCTTATGGCTATGTTCAACTCGTTGCAGGGCCGCTCGGCCATCGTCACCGGCGGAAGCAAGGGCATCGGTCGCGGCATCGCCGAGACCTTCGCCAAGGCCGGGGTGAACGTCGTCATCACCGCACGCACCCAGGCCGACATCGACTCGACCGTCGCGGATCTGGGCGGACTCACCGGCACCGTCACCGGGGTGGCCGCCGATGTGACCAGCCCCGAGGACTGCCGTCGCGTGGTCGCCACCGCGGTGGAACGCAACGGCGGCCTCGACATCGTGTGCCCCAACGCCGGGATCTTCCCGTCCGGCCGGCTCGCCGACCTGACGCCCGAGGACATCGAGCAGGTCATCGGCGTGAACTTCAAGGGCACCGTGTACATCGTGCAGGCCGCGCTGGATGCGCTGACCGCCAGCGGTCACGGCCGGGTCATCATCACGTCGTCGATCACCGGGCCCGTCACCGGTTTCCCCGGATGGTCGCATTACGGCGCGAGCAAGGCCGCCCAGCTCGGATTCCTGCGCACTGCAGCGATCGAACTGGCCCCGAAGAAGATCACCGTCAACGCGGTGCTGCCCGGCAACATCGTCACCGAAGGCCTGATCGAGATGGGCCAGACCTATATGGATCAGATGGCCGCGTCGGTGCCGGCCGGCAAGCTCGGCGAGGTCGCCGATATCGGCAACGCCGCACTGTTCTTCGCCACCGACGAGGCCGCCTACATCACCGGACAGTCCCTGGTGGTCGACGGCGGTCAGATCCTGCCCGAATCGCCGGAAGCGCTGGCCGACCTGTGACGGGCCGTATCGTAGATTTGGTCTAACCAATTCTGCAGGCGAGGAGAGGTCCGGTGGCCACACAGACCGAGGATCTGCGGCGCCGGATCGTGGCCGACATCAACGCGGGTAAACCCGGCACCAAGCTCGGCAGCGAGCGCGAACTGGCGGAACGCTACCGGACCAGCCGGTCGAGCCTGCGTCAGGTGCTCGCCGCGCTGGAGGAGGCCGGTCTCGTCGACCGGGTGATCGGCCGGTCCGGGGGCATCTTCATCAGCCACGCACAGGTGCAGCGCAGCCTGACCGACGTCGTCGGGGTGCCGGCGTTCCTGGCCAGCCAGGGTTACGTGGCAGGCACCCGGGTGCTGTCGACCAAGATCTGCGCCCCCGACGCCACCACCCAGCAGGCGTTGTCGATCACCGCGGACGACTTCGTCATCGAGATCCAGCGGCTGCGGCTGGCCGACGGCTCACCGATCTCGTTGGAGCTCGCGCAGTTTCCGGCCGACGCATTCCCCAATCTGCTCGAACAACAGCTCGGTGGCTCGCTCTACGAGATCCTGGAGAGCAAGTACGGTCTGGTCACCGCGCGCGCCGACGAGCGGATCGAGGCCGTCAACGCCACACCCGAAGAAGCCAATCTGCTCGGCATCAAACCGAACTCGGCGCTGCTGCTGATCACCCGGGTCGCGTTCGACCAACACGACCGGCCCTGCGAGTTCTCCCGTGATCTGTTCCGCGGTGACCGGACGCGGTTGGCCGTCACCGCCCAGGGCCACGGTGTCGGGGTCGCACCGTCGGTGGCCGCCGCATCGGTCGCGCTGCAGAGCCAGGCCGTGTGACGTCGCGCTGTCTGACACAGTAGAACCCGTGACGAGCTCATCCGGCGCGGGCAGGTTCGCGCCCAGCCCGTCGGCGGATCTGCACATCGGCAATCTCCGCACCGCCGTGCTGGCCTGGTTGTTCGCCCGGTCCACGGGCAGGCGGTTCCTGATGCGCGTCGAGGACCTCGACGACCGCACATTCCCCGAGATCGCCGAACGCCAGCTCGCCGACCTCGCCGCGCTTGGCCTCACCTGGGATGAGGAGGCAACCCGCCAGACCGAGCATCCGCAACGCTACGACGCCGTCGTCGACGGCCTCAGGGAGCGCGGCCTGTTGTTCGAATGCTTCTGCACCAGAAGGGATATCGCGCAAGCCCCACGGGCTCCGCACGCACCCGAGGGCGCCTACCCGGGGACGTGCCGGAACCTGACCGACGCCGAGCGCGAACGGCGCCGCGAGGAGACCGGACGCCCGCCCGCTCTTCGGCTGCGCTCCGACGTCACCGCCTACACCGTGCACGACGTTCTGCACGGCGACTACACCGGCCTGGTCGACGACTTCGTGGTCCGGCGCGGGGACGGGGTGCCCGCATACAACCTGGCCGGCGTCGTCGACGACGCCGCCTCCGGAGTCGATCAGGTGGTGCGCGGCGACGACCTGCTGTCGTCGTCGCCGCGGCAGGCCTACCTGGCACGCCTGCTCGGCCACCCCGAGCCGGTGTACGCGCACGTGCCGCTGGTGCTCAACGCCGACGGTGCCCGGCTGGCCAAGCGAGACGGCGCGGTCACACTGGCCGAGATCGGGGTGCCCGAGGCGCTGGCCCAGATCGCCGATTCGCTGGGATATGCGGCCCGCACCGTCGAGGACATGCTCGGCGAGTTCGACCCGGCGAGGCTGCCCCGGACCCCGTGGATCTATCAGCCGGGTTGAGCAGAACCCTTGGGCCGGACCGCTGAGCTTGTTACCGTCCGGCGATGCGCCAGTTCCGAAGACTCCTGCCGGCGGTGCTCATCGCACTCGCCGTGCTGCTGACCTCGTGCGGCTCGTCAGAGTCCGGAAACTCGGTGAAGGACAGCGGCGTGCTGCGCGTTGGCACCGAGGGCGTCTACGCCCCGTTCAGCTACCACGACCCGGCCACCGGGGCGCTCACCGGATACGACGTCGACGTCGCCCGCGCGGTCGGCGAGAAGCTGGGTGTGAACGTCGAATTCGTCGAGACCCCGTGGGATTCGATCTTCGCCGCGCTCGAGGCCGACCGGTTCGACGTCGTCGCCAACCAGGTAACCATCACCGGTGAACGCGAACAGAAGTACGACCTGTCCGAGCCGTACTCGATCGGTGAGGGCGTCATCGTCACGCGCGCCGACGACGACTCGATCACCTCGCTGGCCGACCTGTTGGGCAAGCGGGCGGCCCAGAGCACCACCAGCAACTGGGCGCAGGTGGCCCGCGACGCCGGTGCCCAGATCGAAGCGGTGGAGGGGCTGACCCAGGCGATGGCGCTGCTGAGCCAGGGCCGGGTCGACGTCGTGGTCAACGACAGCCTGTCGATCTACGCCTACCTCGCCGAGACCAACGACCCTGCGGTGAAGATCTCCGGCACCACCGGCGAGAAGAGCGAACAGGGGTTCGCCGCCCGGAAGAATTCCGGTCTGCTGCCTGACCTGAACACGGCCGTCGAGGAACTCAAGGCCGACGGCACGCTCGCCGAGATCTCGCAGAAATACCTCAAGACCAACGCATCCGGCGGCCAGGACACCCCGCAGACCCAGCCCCGCTCCACGCTGAAGCTCGTGCTCGACAACCTGTGGCCGCTGGCCAAGGCGGCGCTGACCATGACGATCCCGCTGACGATCATCAGCTTCGTCATCGGACTGGTCATCGCGCTCGGCGTCGCACTGGCGCGGCTGTCGTCGAACCTCGTGCTCAGCAACCTGGCCCGGTTCTACATCTCGCTGATCCGCGGCACCCCGCTGCTCGTGCAGCTGTTCATCGTGTTCTTCGCGCTGCCCGAGTTCGGCATCAAGATCGACCCGTTCCCGGCGGCCGTCATCGCGTTCAGCCTCAACGTCGGTGGCTACGCGGCCGAGATCATCCGCTCGGCGATCCAGAGCATCCCGAAGGGCCAGTGGGAGGCGGCCGAGACGATCGGGCTCGACTACGTCGGCACGCTGCGGCGCATCATCCTGCCGCAGGCCACCCGCGTCGCGGTGCCGCCGCTGTCGAACACCCTGATCTCGTTGGTCAAAGACACGTCGCTGGCCTCGACGATTCTCGTCACCGAGCTACTGCGGCAGGCCCAGATCATCGCGGCGCCGACGTTCGAGTTCTTCGCGTTGTACGGCACCGCCGCGGTCTACTACTGGGTGATCTGTCTGGTGCTGTCGTTCGGGCAGGCGAGGTTCGAACGCCGATTGGAAAGGTATGTGGCGAAATGACCAGCGCTTGCGCGAGGAATCGAAAATGATGAGCGTTCCCGAACAGCCCGAGAACCGGGTCGTCGCCACCGACGTACGAAAATCCTTCGGGCCGCTGGAGGTCCTCAAGGGCGTGTCATTCACCGTGCCGCGCGGCACCGCGACCGCGGTCATCGGGCCGTCGGGCTCGGGCAAGACCACGCTGCTGCGCACCCTCAACGCGCTCGACGTCGCCGACTCCGGCGTGATCAAGGTCGGCGACACCGAGATCGACTTCGGAAAGCCGGTCGCCAAGGACCAGCTGAAGCGCTATCGCGCGCAAAGCGGTTTCGTGTTCCAGTCGCACAACCTGTTTCCGCACAAGACGGTGCTGCAGAACGTCACCGAGGGGCCGATCGTCGCCCAGAAGCGCCCCCGCGCCGAGGCCGAGGCCGACGCCGTGGAACTGCTCGACCAGGTGGGGCTGAAGGACAAACGGGACCGGTACCCGTTCGAGCTGTCGGGGGGCCAGCAGCAGCGCGTCGGGATCGCCCGCGCACTCGCGCTGAAGCCCAAGGTGGTGCTGTTCGACGAGCCGACCTCGGCGCTGGACCCCGAGCTCGTCGGCGAGGTCCTCGGCGTGATCAGGGATCTCGCCGTACAGGGCTGGACGCTGGTGGTGGTGACCCACGAGATCCAGTTCGCTCGACAGGTTTCCGAGCAGGTGCTGTTCCTCGACCAGGGGGTCGTGCTGGAGCAGGGCTCCCCGGCCGAGGTGATCGGCGACCCGAAAGAGGAGCGGACGCGGCAGTTCTTGCAGCGCATCCTCAACCCGCTGTAGCGGGCCGTGAGAGGGTGTCCGTCATGGCAAGTCGTGAAGCGGACGTCCTGATCGTCGGTGCGGGGATCTCGGGGCTGATCGCGGCCCGTACCGTGCTGGCGGCGGGGTTGACGCCGCTGATTCTCGAGGCCGACACCCGGGTCGGTGGCCGGGTGCTGACCGAGGACGTCGCCGGGCTGCCGATGGAGCTCGGCGCGCAGTGGATCGGGGACACCCACCACCGGATGTTCGCACTCGCCGACGAACTCGGCGTCGAGACCTACCCGCAGTTCGACGACGGCGAGACCAGCTATGAGATCGCCGGCACCGGGGTGTTGCGCGGCAACGAATTTCACGACCGCTTCGCCGACGAGCTGGCCGAGCTGGAAAAGGTGCTGCGCCGCCTCGACGAGCTGGCCGCCGAGGTGTCCCCGGCCACCCCGTGGACCGCGCCGCACGCGGCCGAATGGGACGCGATCACCGCCGGCGCCTGGTACGACGCCCAGGGGCTCTCGCCGGTGGCGCGCACCCTGCTGGAGATCTGCACCGTCGGGATCCTCGCCGTGCCGACCGTCGAGGTGTCGTTCCTGCACCTGCTGTTCACGATCCAGACGTGCGGGGTCACCTCCGAGCTGTTCG
Organism: Mycolicibacterium parafortuitum; assembly: GCF_002086815.1. GTDB lineage: Bacteria > Actinomycetota > Actinomycetes > Mycobacteriales > Mycobacteriaceae > Mycobacterium > Mycobacterium parafortuitum. The sequence continues at coordinate 93,807 of NZ_MVID01000005.1, read as the reverse complement.
CCGAGTCCGAGGGCGGCGCCCAGACCACCCGGTTCGTCGGCGGCACCGCCGAGATCCCGAAGCGGTTGGCGGCGTTGATGTCCGAGCACATCGTGCTCGACTCCCCCGTCCAGTTCATCGAGCACACCGCCGACAGTGCCACGGTGCACTGCCGCGGTGGGCTGACCGCCCGCGGGCGCCGGGTGATCGTCGCGGTCTCGCCGGCCCTGGCCGGGCGCATCATGTACGACCCTCCGCTGCCGGGCCACCGCGACCAGCTCACCCAGCGGATGCCGAACGCGGCGGCGATGAAGGCGTTCTTCGTCTACGACGAACCGTTCTGGCGCGCCGACGGACTCAACGGCCAGCTGATCTCCGACATCGGCCCGGCCCGGATGTCCAACGACACCTGCATCCAGGGTGACGGCCACGGCGTGATCCTGCTGTTCCTCGAAGGCGAGCAGGCCCGCACCCACGGCCGCTGGACCGAGGCCGACCGCCGGGCCGCGCTGACCGCCGAACTGGTCCGCCATTTCGGCGACCAGGCCGCCCGTCCGCTGCACTACGTCGACGGCGAGTGGGCCGACCGGCAGTGGACCCGCGGCTGCTACAACGCCAACTGCGGCCCGCTGGTGTGGACCACGTACGGCGACGCGCTCGCCGAGCCGATCGGCGTCATCCACTGGGCCTCCACCGACACCGCCGTCGAGTGGAGCGCCTACATGGAGGGCGCCGTCGAGGCCGGTGAGCGGGCCGCCCGTGAGGTCATCGAAACGCTCGGTTGAGTTGTCTCACAACGTGATCGGAAGCTCCGTCATACCGCGCAGCGTGACGTTCGGCTTGTAGCCGGGTTCACCGGCCAGCGCGGCCGTCGGGAAGCGGGACGTCAGCGCGGTCAGCGCGACGGTGGCCTCCAGCCGCGCCAGCGGTGCGCCGATGCAGAAGTGCGGGCCCTTCCCGAACCCGAGGTGGCGGATCGTCTCCCGGTCCGGGTCGAACTCGTCAGGCCGCTGCACGGCGTCCGGGTCGCGGTGCGCGGCCGCGGTCAGCAGCATCATGTTGTCGCCCTTGGGAACCGTGACCCCCGTGATGGTCATGTCCTCGGCGGCGATCCGGCCCACCAACTGCACGGGCGGGTCGTAGCGCAGCGTCTCCTCGATCACCGGTGCGGCGCGGTCCGCGTCGGCGGCCAGCGCCGCCCACTGCCCGTCGTGGCGCAGCAGCGCCAGGATCGCGTTCGCGATCAGGTTCACCGTCGTCTCGTGCCCGGCCACCAGCAGCAGGTTGCACGTCGCGACGATCTCGTCCTCGGTGAGCTGGTCACCGGACTCCTCGACGTGGATCAACCCCGACATCAGGTCCTCTCCGGGGTCGCGGCGTCGCCGGGCGATCAGGTCGCGCAGATAGCCGCGCAGCCACCGGCCGGCCCGCATCCGCTCCTCGAAACCGTCGCCGGCCGAACCGGTCACCGTCGCGAACGGGTCCAGCGACTGCGCGAGCAGCGCCGAGGCCGCGCTGAACTCGGGTTCGTCCTCGAGCGGGACCCCGAGCAGCCGGCAGATCACCGCGACCGGAAGCGGATAGGCCAGCCCGGCGATCGCGTCGAACGTCCCGTCGACGTCGCGCAGCAGACCGTCGACCAGCGCGACGATCTCCGGTTCGAGCGCCTTGACCACCTTCGGCACGAACGCCTTGCTGACCAGCCGGCGCAGCCGGGTGTGGTCGGGCGGGTCGAGGAACAGGAAGCCCGGCGGGCCGAACGGGCGAGGTTCGGCGCCGTCGGCGATCGCCCGCTGAGCGATCGTGGACTTGAGCCGGTCGCTCGCCGCGTCCGGGTGGCGCAGCACCTCGTCGCATGCGGCATAGGTGGAGAACACCGTCAGGTTGTTGGCCGGCAGCTGGAGCGGACCCCGCGCACGGATCTGCGCGTACAGCGGGTACGGATCGGCGCGGACGGCGGGGTCAAGCATCGTCAACAGCAGCGACTGCGGGTCGGCGGCGGTCGTCATGCTCTTATTGTGCATACGTCTAAAGAGTGCCTGGTCACAATTGTGGGCCTGGTGTACGCGGATCGGCGGGTCCGCGTACACAGGGCCCACAGTCGTCAGACCTTCGTCGCGTAATAGCGCCCCAGCACGTCCTCACGCAGCTCGTCGAACCGGCCCGCCGGGATGGACTCGCGGATCTGGTCGACGAGCCGGATGATGAAACGCTCGTTGTGGATCGTGCACAGCGTCTTGGACAGGATCTCCTTGGCCTTGAACAGGTGGTGCAGGTAGGCGCGGGTGTAGTTGGCGCAGGTGTAGCAGTCGCAGTCGGCATCGATCGGGGTGAAGTCGCGGCGGTAGCGCGCCCCGGTGATGTTGAAACGGCCGTCGCGCGAGTACACCGCCGCGTTGCGGGCCACCCGTGACGGCGAGACGCAGTCGAACGTGTCGGCGCCCGCGGCGACGGCCGCGAACAGGTCGTCGGGTTCGCTGATCCCGAGCAGGTGGCGCGGCTTGTCCTCGGGCAGTTCGCTGCTCACCCAGCCGACGATGGTGGACAGGTTCTGCTTCTCCAGCGCCCCACCGATGCCGTAGCCGTCGAAGCCCCGGCCGTCCGCGTCGACGATCTCGGTCAGGCCGCGCGCGGCCTTCCGGCGCAGATCCTCGTACTGGGCGCCCTGCACCACCCCGAACAGCGCCTGCGGCGGCTTGTGCGAGCGCTCCACCGACAGCCGGCGGTGCTCGGCCAGACAACGCACCGCCCATTCGTGGGTGCGCTGCACCGACTGCTCCTGGTAGGCGCGGGTGTTGACCAGCGTGGTCAGCTCGTCGAACGCGAAGATGATGTCGGCGCCGAGCTGATGCTGGATGCCGATCGACACCTCCGGCGTGAACCGGTGGGTGGACCCGTCCAGGTGGGAGCGGAACGTCACCCCGTCGTCGTCGACATGGGCCAAGCGCTGCTTGCCCTCGGCGATGATGTCGTCGGCCTGCACCCGCTTGGTGTCCATCGCGAGCACCTTCTTGAAGCCGACGCCGAGCGACATCACCTGGAACCCGCCGCTGTCGGTGAACGTCGGCCCGTCCCAGTTCATGAACGCCCCGAGACCGCCCGCCGCGTCGACGATGTCCGGGCCGGGCTGAAGGTAGAGGTGGTAGGCGTTGGCCAGCACCGCTTGCGCGCCAATCTCTTTCATCGTCTCCGGCAGTACGGCCTTGACCGTGGCCTGGGTGCCCACCGCGATGAATGCCGGAGTCTGGATGTCGCCGTGCGGGGTTCGGATCGTTCCGGTGCGGCCGAGTTGTCCGGGCAGTTGACTGTTCACGGTGAAAAAGGGGACGGGCACGCCGTAGATTCTGCCCTGTGCAATCACGCTGGACTCTGGCCGCCGCGGCCACCGCCCTGGCCGCGCTGGCCCTGACCGGGTGCTCGTCACCGCCGCCCGACTACGACCCGCCGCCCGGCGCGCTGGTCGCCGGCACCGCGCAGGTGAGCGTCAACGGCACCGACCTGGGGCTCACCGACACCGTGCAGTGCGACCCGGCCGGGACGCTGCTGATGATGACGACGCGCGATCCCGACGACCCCGAAGCCCCTGGCATCTCGGCCACGATCGCCAGCGAGGACGAACTCGTGGTCCGTCAGGTCGGCATCCGCGACCTCGGTGGGTTCACCGGCAGCTACAACCAGGGCCTCGGCGGCGAGGCGACCGTGACGATGACCGACCGCACCTACGACATCCAGGGCACCGCGGACGGATTCGACACCGACAACCCGAGCTTTCGAACAACAGGCAATTTTAAGATCAAGATCGCCTGTTGACGCGGTTTCAGCGGTAATACTGCACTCGATGGTCCGCCGATCTCGGCGAATCACACGATGCAAAGGAGCTCCGTGATGAACCGTCAACTCGTCGTCGCAGCAAGCGGCGCAGCCCTCCTCATCGCCGGCCTGTCGGGCTGCGGCGGCTCTGACAAATCCGAGACCACCGGGGAGACCTCGTCGGCAGCGGCCGCCGAGGGCAAGAGCACCGTCACCATCGACGGCGCCGACCAGGAGGTGAAAGGCACCGTCGTCTGCTCCGACATGGGCGGCAACACCAACATCGCCATCGGCGACGCCACTGCGGGCATCGGGGCCGTCGTGACCACCGGCGACGAGCCGACCGTGGTGTCCGTCGGCCTCGGCAACGTCAACGGCGTCACCCTCGGCTACGCCAGCGGCTCCGGCCAGGGCGAGGCCAAGGTCGATAAAGACGACAAGACCTACAAGATCTCCGGCACCGCCACCGGTGTCGACATGGCCAACCCGATGGCGCCGGTGACGAAGCCGTTCGAGATCGAGGTGACCTGCCCGTAGCCAGTCAGGGCCCGGTCAGGACCCGGCTCAGGACCCGGTATAGCCGGCGGCCGACTGCCGCAGCTGCCAGATCTGCGCGGGGCAGAGCTCGTTGACGGCCTGATTGATCAGGTATCCCGCCTGGTAGTAGTCGGTGGTGTGGAAGTCGGCCTTCACCTGGTCGACCAGTTCGGCGTAGCTCATCTGCGCCGCCACCCGATCGCAGACGGTGTTTCCGTAGCCGATCGCGGCCTCGGCGTTCGGGAAGTTGTAGCCGGGCCGCACGTGCACGTTGACCAGATACGCGACCGTGTCGGCGTGCGCGGACGGCGCGGCGAGCAGCGCCGCCGCCGGGATCGCGCTCGACAGCAACACCTTCACCAGCGAGTTCATGGGTGATGAATCTACGCTGCGCGCCGAGCCGCGGCGGCAATGCGGGCAAGCTCACCCCGTGGCGCGGCCGCGCGATTTAGGGTGGGCCCATGAAGTTGATGGCAGCGGCGGCGATCGCCGGTGGTCTCGTTGCCGCGCCGATGATCGGCGCGGGCACTGCGTCGGCGATCCCGAACGTCTGCGACGGCGCGGGGTGCGTGCCGTACGTCAGCACCGAGGCGCAGCTCGGTGAGTTCTGCAAGCAGAACACGCGCTACAACTACGGATTCGACGGTTCGGGCAACACGCTGGCCTGCAACTCGAAGAGCACCTGGATCTCGTCGCCGCCGCTGGTCGGGGTGCGCACCCTGCGGTCGGCGTGCGACTCCACCGGGGTGGCCCAGAGCCCGGACGGCGTCCCGCTCGTCTGCAAGGACGGCGCGTGGTCGGCCGACTACTGGACGATGTTCTACGGCTGACGTTCTACGGCTGACGTTCTAGGGCTGCCGTTCTACCGGGCGAACGCGCCGGCGTTGTAGATCAGCGGCAGCGTTGCCGACGTCGCGAACCCCGTCGGCGCCTCGCACACCGCCGCAACGGCGTTGAGCACCTGCATCGCGGTCGCGACGTTCGCCGACCGCACGTGTTCCTCCATGCTCGCCGCACGGGTGAAGCTCGCCATCGAGAAGAAGTGGGTCTGCATCGACGGATCACCCTCGATCGTCAGCGTCCAACCGTGCCGGGGTTTGGGCCAGTGCCCCGGATACTCGTTGCCGACCGTCCAGAGCGTCTCGATCTCGACGAGCGGCTCACCGTTGCGCAGCCCGGTCCAGCGCCAGTGCTGGCCGGCGGTCGTCCCGGCCGCCAGCAGATGGTCGAAGATCTGGTGATCCTGTTGGGCGGCAACGGCTTCCACGGTAGCGGTGACCTCGTCGAGGTCGGCACCGAGCGCGTCGCCGAGAAACCACACCTGCTCGGTGAAGATCGAGCTGTTGAAGGCCAGGAAGTCCGTCGAGGTGGGGCTGATCGAGTCCACCGGCGCACCGAAAGCCATGTTGTCGAACGTGATCCCGGTGCTCTCGTACACCGACCAGTCGGCGCGCTCCTGCAGCGTGACCTTGTCGATGCGCCGGCTCATCCCCGACAGCGCCAGCGGCAGCACGCCCGACAGGTTGCCCGGGTTCAGCCCGCTGCCGTGCACCGAGCTGCCACCCGTCTCGCACGCAGCGAGCACCCGGTCGCGGTCGGCCGGGTTCATCCGGCGGGGATGGAACAGGAACGCGGTGGTCGCGACGTTCTTGCCGCTCGCGAGCACCGCGCACACGTCGTCGAGGTGCGCGGTGCGCGGCGTGTAGAGCACGCAGTCGGCGTCGGTCGCGAGGATCGCGTCGACGTCGGTGGTGGCCCGCACCCCGATCGGCGCCCGGCCGACCAGTTCCCCCAGGTCCGCACCGTCTTTGGCGTCGGAGTACACCTTCGCGCCGACGAGCTCCAGGTCGGGGCGACCGTCGAGGATCGCGGTCATCATCTCCGAGCCGACAGCGCCTGTGCCCCACTGGATCACCCGATACACAGCCGGACGGTAGCAGTATTACCGTTACGCCCGTGACCAATCGTGTTCAGGACCTGCTGGGTGTCGAGTTCCCCGTGGTGCAGGCGCCGATGACCTACATCGCCCGCGCCGAACTCGCCGCGGCGGTGTCCGAGGGCGGCGGGCTCGGCATGATCGAGACGCTGACCGAGGACGGACGTGCCGATCTGCTGCGCGTGCGTGACCTCACCGATCGTCCGGTCGCGGCGAACCTGATGATTCAGGGCTGGAAGCGGGATCCGTCGATCGTCGACGTCCTCGCGTCGGCCGGGGTGCGGCACGTGTTCACCTCCGCCGGGGATCCGGCGCTGTTCACCGAGCGGCTGCACGACGCCGGGATGGTGGTGGTGCACGTGGTCGGCTCGCTGAAGGGTGCGTTGAAGGCGGCCGACGCCGGCGTCGACGCGCTCGTCGTCGAGGGTGTCGAGGGCGGCGGGTTCAAATCCGCGCTGGGTGCGTCGACGATGGTGCTGTTGCCGTTGGTCGCCGACCGCGTCGACCTGCCGATCATCTGCGCGGGCGGCATGTGTGACGCCCGCTCGGCGGCGGCGGCCGTGGTGCTCGGCGCCGAGGGTCTGCAGATGGGCACCCGCATGCTCGCCAGCGTCGAAGCCGCCGTGCACACGAACTTCAAGGACGCGATCGTCGCCGCCGACGACGCGGGCACAGTGTTGCTCGAAGTGCCCGGCAACCCGACGATGAGAGTGCTGCGCACCGGCCTGGCGGCGCGGATCGGCGAACACGACCCGACTGCGCAACTGCTGGGCCGGATCACCGACCTGTACTTCGGCGGAGACCTGGAGGCCAGCGTCGCCAACACCGGCCAGGTGTCGTCGCGGATCACCGACGTGCGCCCCGTCGCCGACATCGTCCGCCAGACCTGGACCGACATCCAGGCGGTGCTCGACCAGGCTGGTCCAAGGCTCGGTTGATCCGCCGTCCCGCGGGGCACACTGGTGGACATGGACAGCGACAACGACAGTGCCTTCACCGGCGACGACACCCTGAGCCCCAGTGAGGCCCTGGACTCCGACGAGATCCGCAACGACGACGGCGACATCGTCGTCGACCCGCCCGAGCGGTGGATCGAAGCCGAAGAGCACCACAGCCTCGACGAACAACTGGCCGCCGAAGTGCCCGACGTGCAGCCCGACGAGGACCTGCCCGACAACCGGCCCACCCGGCAGAACCGCGGGCAGATCGACGGCACCCCCGAAGACGGGGACTCCTTCTTCACCGTGGTCGACGACGACGAGCACCAGGCCGTTCCGGGCGATGACGAGGCGGACACCATCATCGAGGACTAGCGTGGCCTCATGCCCACGAAAAGGATTCTCTGCTTTGGTGATTCGCTGACCTGGGGTTGGGTGCCGGTGGCCGACGGGATGCCGACCGAACGCTTCGCCCCGGACGTCCGCTGGACGGGCGTGCTGGCGGCCGAACTGGGGCCGGACTACGAGGTCATCGAAGAAGGACTGTCGGCGCGTACCACCAACCTCGACGATCCGACCGATCCGCGACTCAACGGGGCGGCGTACCTGCCGTCCTGCCTCGCCGGCCACCTGCCGCTGGACCTCGTGGTTCTGATGCTCGGCACCAACGACACCAAGGCGTATTTCGGCCGTACCCCGTTGGAGATCGCCCTGGGGATGTCGGTGCTGGTGACGCAGGTACTCACCAGCGGTGGCGGCGTCGGGACCTCCTACCCCGCGCCACAGGCGCTGGTGGTCTCGCCGCCACCGGTCGCGGCGACACCGCACCCGTGGTTTCAGTTCATCTTCGACGGCAGCCAGGACAAGAGCGCCAAGCTGGCCGAGGTGTACTCCGCGATGGCGTCGTTCGTGAAAGTGCCGTTCTTCGACGCGGGTTCGGTGATCTCGACCGACGGCGTGGACGGGATCCACTTCACCGAGCAGAACAACGCCGAGTTGGGCCGGGCGATGGCCGAACAGATCCGCGGGATCCTGGGCGCGGCGCCGTCGGGCGACTAGACGCGCACGACGAACGGCCCCTGGGCCTCGTAGCGCAGCGCTTCGGCGGCGCCGAGTTCGGTGCCGGTGACGATCGCCTCGAAATCGGGCACGTCGGCGAAGCGGCAGAAGCTGCTCTCCCCGAACTTCGAGTGCGCGGCGACCATCACGGCCCGGCGCGCCACCGTCACCGCAGTGCTCTTCACGGCCGCCACCGCCGGGTCGGGGGTGGTCAACCCGTGTTCGAGTGAAATCCCGTTGGTACCAAGGAAAGCGACATCGATCACCAGGCTGCGCAGCATGTCGGTGGCCCAGTGGTCGACGGTGGCCAGGGTGCGCCCGCGCATCCGCCCGCCGAGCAGCAGCACGGTCACCGTGCGGCTGTGGGCCAGCGCCTCGGCCGCCATTAGCGACGACGTCACCACAGTCAACTCCTGCTCGGCGAGGCGTTCGGCGATCAGCCGCGGCGTGAAGCCCTCGTCGAGATACACCGTCTCGGCCCCGTGCAGCAATTCGGCTGCCGCACTCGCGATCCGGTGCTTCTGCGCCAGGTCCACCCGGCTGCGGTACTCGACGCCGGACTCGAACGCCGCGGTCTCCAACGGCACCGCGCCGCCGTGCACCCGCTTGAGCAGGCGGCGGCCGGCCAGCACCTTCAGGTCGCGCCGGATCGTCTCGCTCGCGACGTCGAGCTCCGTCGCGAGCGCGGCGACCTCCACCCGCCCGCGGGTGCGGGCGAATTCGACGATCCTGCTCTGCCGGGTGTCGGAATCCACCAACACAGGCTACTTTTGCGCACCCATCAAGATCGACCTGACTTCCTCAGCTGTGGTCGCCTGCCGCAGCCGGGCAACCTCGTCGGCGTTGAGGAAGATCTGCGCGATCTTGGTGAGCAGCGCCATGTGGTCCTTACCCGCACCCGCGATCCCGACGACGAACTCGGCGGGCTTGCCGTTCCAGTCGATCGGCTCGGGGTAGCGCACGAACGACAACCCGGTGCGCCGGATCGCGTCCTTGGCCTCGTTGGTGCCGTGCGGGATCGCGAGCCCGTTGCCCATGTAGGTCGAGATCGAGTTCTCCCGGTCGTGCATCGCGGCGACATACGCCGGATCCACGGCACCGGCGTCGACCAGCAGGCGGCCGGCCTCGTCGATCGCGTCGGCCGCCGATGAGGCCGAACCGGAGAGCACGATGGACGACAGCGGCAACACGTCGACGTCGGCGGCGGGTTCGTCGTCGGGAGCGTCCTCCGGAGCGGTCTGTGCGCCTGCTCCGTTGGTCTGCTTGAGCTGTTCGACGATCTCGTCGTAGCGGGGGCTGCTCATGAAGTCGTCGACCGACACGTGGATCGCCGAACCCGTCTTCTGCGACGCGCGCGCCGTCAGATCCCGGTGCGACACCACCAGGTCGTAGCTGTCGGTCAGGTTCGAGATGGCCGAGTTGGTCACCTTGACGTCGCCGAAGCCGGCCTGCTGAATCTTCCTGCGCAACACCGATGCTCCCATCGCCGAGGACCCCATGCCGGCGTCACAGGCGAACACGATGTTCCTGATCGGCCCGCTGTGGCCCGCTCCCGCGCCCACCAGAGCCGACGAGACGCTGGACTTCTTGCCCTTCATCTCCTCCATCGACGCGGTGGCCGCGGCGAGGTCCTGCTCGTCGTCGGCGCGGTCGGTCTTGAGCAGGAACGCCGCGACGACGAACGACACCGCGGCGGCCCCGAGCACCGACAGCGTGACTCCGAGGAAGCTGCCGCTGGCGGTCTGGGCGTAGATCGCGATGATCGAACCCGGCGCGGCCGGAGCTCGCAGACCGGAGCCGAACAACACGTTGATGAACACGCCCGTCATGCCGCCGAGGATGACCGCGGCGATCAGCTTCGGCTTCATCAGCACGTACGGGAAGTAGATCTCGTGGATGCCGCCGAAGAACTGGATCACCGCGGCCCCGGGCGCCGACGCCCGTGCGACACCCTTGCCGAACACCGTGAACGCCAACAGGATTCCGAGACCCGGGCCCGGGTTGGTCTCGAGCAGGAACAGGATCGATTTGCCGGTCTCCAGCGCCTGGGTGGTGCCCAGCGGGGTCAGCACCCCGTGGTTGATCGCGTTGTTCAGGAACAGCACCTTGGCCGGCTCGATCAGGATCGAGGTCAGCGGCAGTAGGTCGTTCTCGACGAGGAAGTCCACCGCGTTACCCGCGGCGCGGGTGAACGCCGAGACGATCGGTCCGATGCCGAAGAACCCGAAGACCGCCAGAATCATGCCGAGGATGCCGGCGGAGAAGTTGTCGACGAGCATCTCGAAGCCGGGACGGATCTTGCCTTCCCACAGCGCGTCGAGTTTCTTCATGCACCAGCCGCCCAGCGGACCCATGATCATCGCGCCGAGGAACATCGGGACGTCGGCGCCGGTGACGACGCCGACGGTGGCGATCGCGCCGACCACCGCACCGCGGTTGCCGTGGATCATCCGCCCGCCGGTGTATCCGATCAGGATCGGCAGCAGGTAGGTGATCATCGGGCCGACGATCCCGGCGCCGTCGTAGGCTCCCCAGCCACCGATCTTGGCAACCCAGCCGTCGGGGTCCCTGAGCCCGGCGAAGATTCCCTGTAGCCAGCCCTGCTCGATGAACAGTGCGGTGATCAGGCCCCACGCGATGAACGCGGCGATGTTGGGCATGACCATGTTGGACAGCGCGGTGCCCAGTTTCTGCACCCGGACCCGCACCCCGGTCCGCTCGGGCGGTTCCTGGACCACTGCTTGCGACATCTCAGCCTCCGATTTCGTCCGCGGCCGGGTGATACCGGTCACACCACACCTGAAGCTCAGTAGACCGCACAAACGGGCATCAATGCAAGCATTCGGTCAAAATCGGTCATAAGTGGCGGTGGTTTTGTGCCCGAATGCGCGTTAGAGTGTTGAAGAGCACACATCTTGATGGCACCTGCCGAGAGGACTCACGATGAAGGCCCTGCGCTTCTACGCCCCCGAGGACGTCCGACTGGAAGACGTGCCGGAGCCCGATTGCGCGCCCGACGAGGTCAAGCTGCGGGTGCGCAACTGCTCGACGTGCGGCACCGACGTGAAGATCCTCCACAACGGTCACCAGAACCTGACCCCGCCGCGCACGATCGGACACGAGATCGCCGGCGAGATCGTCGAGGTCGGCGCCGATGTGAATGCGACCTACGGCAGCAACTGGCAGGTCGGCGATCGCGTGCAGGTGATCGCCGCGGTGCCGTGCGGAGAATGCCACGAGTGCCGCAAGGGCTGGATGGCGGTGTGCCAGAACCAGACCTCGATGGGCTACCAGTACGACGGCGGCTTCGCCGAGTACATGATCGTGCCCCGCCAAGTGCTCAAAGTCGATGGGTTGAACCGGATTCCGGACAGTGTCGGGTTCGACGAGGCGTCGGCCGCCGAACCGTTCGCATGCGCGATCAACGCACAGGAGCTGCTCGGCATCGAAGAGGGCGACACCGTCGTGGTGTTCGGCGCGGGCCCGATCGGCTGCATGCACATCCGCATCGCCCGCGGCGTGCACAAGTGCGGGCCCATCTATCTCGTCGACGTCAACGACGCCCGGCTGAAGATGTCGGCCGACGCGGTACAGCCCGACGGCGTGATCAACGCCGCCGAGGTGGACGTCGTCGAGAAGGTCATGGAGCTCACCGGCGGCCGCGGCGCCGACATCGTGATCACCGCGACAGCCGCCAACATCGCTCAGGAGCAGGCGATTTCGATGGCGGCGCGCAACGGCCGGATCTCGTTCTTCGGCGGGTTGCCCAAGACCGACCCGACCATCACATGCGACTCGAACCTCGTGCACTATCGGCAGCTGCACATCCACGGCGCGAACGGCTCGGCGCCCGAACACAACAAGCGCGCACTCGAGTACATCTCGACCGGACAGGTCCCCGTCAAGGACCTGATCACCCGGCACATCCCGCTCGACGACGTGCTCAGCGCGTTCGAGATCGTCAAGAACGGCGAGGCGATCAAGGTGACGGTGGAGCCCACGCCGGCTGACGTGCCCGCCGGCGTCTGAGGTTTCGAAATCGCGCCGTACAGGTATTCCATCCGCACGGTTCGACCACGGGCCGGCTCGACACTGATGCGGAGGAACGCACATGGGCGCCGAAGACAAGGCCAGCAACAAGATCGACAACCTCGGCGGCAAGGCCAAGGAGGGCCTGGGCAAGCTGACCGGTGACAAGAGCACCGAGAACGAGGGCAAGTTCGACCAGGCGAAGTCCAGCCTCAAGGACGCCGGCGAGAAGATCAAGGACGCGTTCAAGAACTAGACCGCGCACGTCTGCGAAGGGCCCGCCACCGACACGGTGGCGGGCCTTTTCGCGTGTCCGATAATTGACGCGACAGCAAACTTTACGAACTGGACCGCAGCCCATCGTGGCGCGTTACGCTGCGTGAACTCGGGCGCAGGATGCGTCCGTTACTGGGGGCGCAACGGGGGAACAGCCTTGAGTAGACGTATGCAACGATCGGCCGTCGACGTCGAAGAACGCTCGCAACCAGGCGTTTTGGCGGTCCGTGCGCCCACATTCGTCGTTCTTTCGGGTTTGCTGGCGGTCGCGCTCGCTATCGCGGCAGGGGTGGCCGCGAGCCCCGCCACAGCGGACGCCGGTGATGATTCCAGCAACGTCTCGGCTCGCGCCGGCTCGGTGACATCGGCCAAGCCGACCGGTGGCCGGGAGTCGCGTGCGCCATCCGCGTCCACCACGGACCGCGCCGTCCGGGACGACCCCGCGTCGATGCCGGCAGGCGCCCGCACCGGTGCGCGCCGCGATTCGACCGCGCGGCCGTCGCTCACGGCAGAACCCGACGTCGGGGTGTTGGACGAGGTGGACCCGGCACCCGAGACCGAGCCGACACCCGAGGTCGAGCCGGTACCCGCAGCGGCGGATCAGGTGGCCACCCCCTACGGCCAGATCGGCAAGTGGATGCAGGACTCCCGCGGAGACATCGCCGACTACGGCGGGCTGCCGTTCGAGGGCCGCACGGTGCTGGAAACGGTGAACGTGGTGATCGTCGACACCACTTCCCGGAGCCGACTGGAGGCGACGTGGCGGCTCAACGCCGCGATGCGGCGGGCCGGTTTCCCACCCCGGCTGATCCACAGCACCGGGTTCCGCGGCCTCATCGACAATCAGCTCTACCGGCAGCAGCCGCAGGGTCTGCTGGTCGGCTATTCCGATGCGTTCTTCCTGGCGCCCAACAACCACGGACGGATCTTCGGGCCCGATCCCGTCGAGACGGCGGGCGGCTACGTGTGGAGCGGGGCGTTCAGCACCGAGGAGTTCGTCTTCTATCAGCGGCTGCCCCGGCACGCGTATGTGTCGTCGAACCAGGCCCGCGACGCGCTGGCCGCCAAACTCATCGCGAGCGGTCGGGCTACGTCGGGAGGCACGGTCTCCCTGGCGAACTCCTACAACACCGCCACGGTGACGACCGGCGATCACGACGGTTACGCGGTGGTGCTGATCCTGAACAATCTCACCGCACTCGGAGCTGCCGCGCCGAACTCGCGCCGGTGCGCGGGCCCCGAGGCGCCCTACCCGTGGTGTGCTGCCGCCGCGGCCTGAGGACCGGGCCGCAGAAAGCGGAAAGCCCCGACCGGATGAGTCGGGGCTTTTCACTATGGCGGTGGCGGAGGGATTTGAACCCTCGGACGGGGGTTACCCGTCACACGCTTTCGAGGCGTGCTCCTTAGGCCGCTCGGACACGCCACCGTGTGGCAGCTTACCGACCGAGCCGGTGTGGACCAAAACGCCGCCTATTGGGCGCCGAGCGTGCGCCAACTGCGGTCTCTGCCCGGCGTGTCGCGCGCAGACACGCACGCTCGCGGGGAAAAGGAAGGGGGTCAGCGGTGGCGGGCGAAGAACTCCTCCAGCGGGGCGGCGCAGTCGGCCTCCAGCACTCCCCCACGCACCTGCGGGCGGTGCGTCAGGCGCCGGTCGCGCACCACGTCCCACAGCGAGCCGACCGCGCCGGTCTTCGGTTCCCAGGCCCCGAACACCACCCGCGCCACCCGGGCCATCACCAGCGCGCCGGCGCACATCGTGCACGGCTCGACCGTCACCGCCAGCGTCGCGCCCTCCAGCCGCCAGCCGTCACCGTTGACCAGCGCCGCCGCCCGCAACGCCAGGATCTCGGCGTGCGCGGTCGGGTCGCCGAGCGCCTCGCGGGCGTTGGCCGCGCGCGCCAACTCCGTGCCGTCGGCGCCGATCACCACCGCACCGATCGGGACGTCCCGCGGTCCGGCCTCACGCGCGGCAGCCAGTGCCGCCCGGATCAGCGCCTCGTCGCGCGGATCACCGGCCAAGACGCTTGAGGACCGCCGACAGCTCGTCAGTGAAGCCCATCTCCCGCGCGATCCGGTCCACCTGCTCGTCGGCGTACAGGTCGTCGCTCTCGTCGAGGATCACCCCGAGCACCGCCTCGGGCAGGCCGATGTCGGCGAGCACCCCGAGGTCGCCCTCCTCGAACGGGTCACACCGCTCGAGTTCGTCGTCGTCGATGTCGGCGTCGAGCTTCTCCAGCACCTCCGCCGCGAGGTCGTAGTCCAGCGCCGCGGTGGCATCCGAGAGCAGCAGCCGCGTCCCCGACGGTGCGGGCCGTACGATCACGAAGAACTCGTCGTCGACGTCGAGAATGCCGAAAACCGCTCCAGCACTGCGTAACTCACGCAGTTCGGTCTCGGCGTCGGTCAGGCTGGTCAATGCGGACTTCCGCATCGCTGTGCATCGCCACTTGCCGTCCTCCCGGACGACCGCCACGCCGAAGCCGTCCGGGACGTCGGTCGCCCGCTCCTGCTTCTGTGCACTCTGCGCTCCCATGGGAGCTAACGGTAGTCCCCAGCAAGTGCCTTGACCAGCGGGTCCGTACCCTGGGCGGGTGGCGAAGACACCGGTGTGCGTGATCGGCCTCGGCCTGATCGGCGGGTCACTGATGCGGGCCGCCAAGGCGGCCGGCCGAGAGGTCTTCGGCTACAACCGTTCGGTCGACGGCGTCGACGCCGCCCGCCGCGACGGATTCGACGCGACCACCGATCTCGGCGAGGCACTGTCGCGCGCGGCAGCCGTCGACGCGTTGATCGTGCTGGCCGTACCGATGCCCGCGCTGCCGCTGATGCTGCGCCACGTCCGCGACACCGCCCCGAACTGTGCGCTGACCGACGTGACCAGCGTCAAGGGTGCCGTGCTGCGCGAGGTCGACGAGGCCGGGCTGCTCGACCGGTTCGTCGGCGGCCACCCGATGACCGGAACCGCGTACTCGGGTTGGGCCGCCGGTGATGCGGACCTGTTCGCGGACACGCCGTGGGTGCTCAGCGTCGACGACCATGTCGATCCCGGCATCTGGGCGACCGTGATGCACCTGGCGCTGGACTGCCGCGCGTTCGTGGTGCCGGCCCGCTCCGATGAGCACGACATCGCGGCCGCGACTATCTCGCATCTGCCGCACCTGCTCGCCGAGGCGCTCGCCGCCACCGCCGGGGAGGTGCCGCTGGCGTACGCGTTGGCCGCCGGGTCGTTCCGGGACGGCACCCGGGTCGCGGGCACCGCACCCGACCTGGTCCGGGCCATGTGCGAGGCGAACGCCGACCAGCTGCTGCCGGTGCTCGACCAGACGCTGCGGCTGCTGATCGACGCCCGCAACCATCTCGCCGGCCACCAGTCGGTGGCCGATCTGGTCGAGATCGGGCACGCCGCCCGGATCCGCTACGACACGTTCACCCGCCCGCAGATCGTGACGGTGGTGATCGGATCCGACGGCTGGCGCGACGAACTCGCCGCGGCCGGGCGCGCCGGCGGGGTGATCAGAGCCGCTCTGCCAACCCTGGATAGTCGAGGATGAAACCGTCGTCGTCGACGGTGATCGTGGTGTCGGCGACCGGCGACTTCAGTTTGATTCCGGTGTCGGTCGCGTCATAGCTGATCGTCTCGACCACCACCGACAGGTCGGGCACCCGCACATAGACCACCGGGACGACGGCGGACTCTCCACTGCCCGGCAGCACCCCCAGCCTGCGGATCGGCAACGCGTTGAAGAACGGGCTGAACACCATGTCGACGTCGAGCGCACCGTCGAAGGCCGACCGGCTGGTCTGCCCGGAATGCTCCTGTACCAGCCACATGTTCTCCTCATCACGCGCGATCGAGAGCTGACGCTCCCGTTCGGCCAGCGTGACGGTCAGCGACAGCCGTTTGGTCCCGCCGAGTTCGTCGGTGACCAGGTCGTAGGACGCGCTGAACGCAGGATGCGCCGATGTGGCGGCCGCCACGACGCGGCCGTAGGCCTTGATGCGTTTGCCGGACATCTGCACCCGGACCGACTCCATCCGGGGTTCGTCATGCGCACGCCACGTCAGGACCGCGGGCCAGGTGTTCGCCTCCGAGCGATCGGCTTCACTCATGCCTCTACCGTAGGCGACGGTCCAGCCCGGCCGTGAACGGACCGCGTACGGCCCGGCGAAGCAGATTCCAGTGCCACCTCGTCGTCGAGGAACGGTTGCGGCAGCGTGCGGCCACGGCTCAGCCGGCCGGTGCCGGGCACCGACGCCCAGACCGCGAACGCGAGCAGCGCGTCGAGGATCAGGGCCAGCGCGGTGACCATCAGCGCGCCGACGAGCGCCAGATAGAACTCGCGCACCTTGATGCCGTCGATCAGGTAGCGGCCCAGCCCGCCCAGGCTCGCGTACGCGGCGACGGTCGCGGTCGCGACGATCTGCAGGGTGGCGGTCCGCAGCCCGCCGAGGATCAACGGCATCGCGTTCGGGGTCTCCACCCGCAGCAGGATCCGGGTCTCCGTCATGCCCATCGACCTGGCCGCGTCGACCACCGTGCGGTCCACGTTCGCGATGCCCGAGTAGGTGCCGGCCAGCAGCGGCGGGATACCCAACAACATCAGCGCGACCGTGGGCGGGACCAGCCCCAGCCCCCACAGCAGCACCCCGAGCAGCAGCACGCCGAGGGTCGGCAGGGCTCGCAGCGCGTTGACACCGGTGACGACCAGGAAGGTGCCGCGGCCAGTGTGCCCGATCACCATGCCCAGCGGCACCGCGATCAGCGCCGAGAAGAACACCGCGATCGCGGTGTACTGAAGGTGTTCAAGGATGCGTGCGGTCAGCCCGGCGGGCCCGCCCCAGTTGGCCGCGGTGAAGATGAAGGACAACGCCTCCTGCAGGAAGTTCATGCCGCAGCCCCCGCCTTCTGCTTCCGGGTCGCCCGGGGCTGGGCTCTTATCCACGGCGTCAGGACCCTGCCGAGCAGCATGATCAGGGTGTCGACCACGATCGCCAGCACGAAGATCGCGACGATGCCGGCGATGATCTGGTCGCTCTTGTTGGCCTGATAGCCCTCGGTGAACCAGGTGCCGAGCCCGCCGATGCCGATCACCGAGCCGACCGCGACCATCGAGATGTTGGTCACCGCGACCACCCGCAGGCTCGCGATGAGCACCGGAAGGGCAAGCGGCAGTTCGATCTTCAGCATCCGGGTGAGCGGTTTGTAGCCGACGGCGGTGGCCGCGTCGAGCACCGCCGGCGACACCGCGTCCAGCGCCTCGGGCACCGCCCGCACCAACAGTGCGACCGTGTACAGCGTCAGCGCGACGATCACGTTGGCCTCGTCGAGGATCCGGGTCGGGATGATCAGCGGCAGCACCACGAACAGCGCCAGCGACGGGATCGTGAAGATGATGCTCGCGGTGACGGTGGTCAGGCGGCGCAACACCGTGGTGCGCTGGACCAGCGCGCCGAGCGGCACCGCGATCAGCAGCCCGAGCACGATCGGGATCAGCGACAACCGCAGATGGATCACCGTCAGGTCCCACAGGGTGTCGAGGTGGGTGAACAGGTAGCGCATCGCTACGCCCCGTGCCTTGCGCTGCGCTGCGCCTCCAGCGCGGCCAGCACGTCGTCGGCCTTGACCCCGCCGATCACCTGACCGTCACCGTCCACCGCGACACCGACCCCGGCCGGCGACGACAGCGCCGCGTCCAGCGCCTGCCGCAGCGTCCCGTCCGGCCGGAACAGCGATCCGCCGGCGATCGTGCTGTCGTACAACGAACTTCCGTTACGGTGCAGTTGCACACCCTCGGTATCGATCCACGCGTACGGGCTGCCGTCGGGTTTGGTCACCAGCACCCAGTCACCGGGACTCATTGTCAGCGTGTCGATCTCGGCCTCCGCGACATGGCGGACCTCGTGCAGCGGAAGGCCGCTGGCGTGGAAGAACTGCAGTCCCCGGTAGCCCCGGTCGGCGCCGACGAAGCCCGCGACCGCGTCGTTGGCGGGGTTGGACAGCAGCCGGGCCGGGGCGTCGTACTGCTGCAGCACCCCGCCGCGGCCGAACACCGCGACCTTCTCGCCGAGCTTGACCGCCTCGTCGATGTCGTGGGTGACGAACACGATCGTCTTGCGCAATTCGCTTTGCAGACGCAGGATTTCGGTCTGCAGATCCTCGCGAACCACGGGGTCGACGGCGCTGAACGGCTCGTCCATCAACAGGATCGGCGGGTCGGCGGCCAGCGCGCGGGCCACCCCGACACGCTGCTGCTGGCCCCCCGACAGCTGCGCCGGATAGCGGTCGGCCAGCCGCGGATCGAGTCCGACCCGTTCCAGCACACCCAACGCGGCTTTGCGTGCACTGCGCCGTGATTCACCGCGCAGCACCGGGACGGTGGCGACGTTGTCGACGACCCGCAGGTGCGGCATCAGCCCCGCGCTCTGGATCACGTACCCGATCCCGAGCCGCAACTTCACCGCGTCGACGGTGCTGACGTCCTTGCCGTCGACGGTGAGCGTGCCCGACGTCGGTTCGATCATCCGGTTGATCATCCGCATCGACGTCGTCTTGCCGCAGCCCGACGGTCCCACGAAGACTGTGAGGGTGCCTTCGGGGACCTCGAGCGTCAGATCGTCGACCGCGACGGTGCCGTCCGGATACTTCTTGGTGATGTTCTGGAATTCGATCACCGGAGGCTCCCCCTACTTCCCGATCGGTTGGTCGAAGCCGTTGTCGGCCACCCACTTCTGTGCGGCCTCGTCGGGATCGACACCCCGGTTGCCCTCCACCGAGGTGTTCAGTTCGATCAGCGCCTCGGTGGTGAGTTTCGCGCTGACGGCATCGAGCACCGTCTTCAGTTCGTCCGACATCTTCTGGGATGCGACCAGCGGGACCACGTTGGCGGCCAGGAACACGTTCTCCGGGTCCTCCAGCACCACCAGGTTGCTCTGCTCGATCGCCGGGGACGTGCTGAAGATATTGGCGGCCGTGACGGTTCCGTCCTTCAGCGCCGCGACGGTGGCGGGGCCGCCGCCGTCGCTGATCGCGATGAAGTTCGCCGGTGCGATGTCCAGCCCGTACTTGGCCTTGAGGCCGACCAGCCCGGTCTGGCGGGTCTGGAACTCCGACGGCCCACCGACTTTCACCTCGGGCGAGCGGGTGGCCAGGTCGGCGATCGAGGTCAGGTTCCACTGCTGCGCGATCTCCTCACTGACCGCGAGGGTGTCCTTGTCCTCCGCCGGAGACGGATACAGGATCGACAGGTCCCCGGGAAGGGCCTTGAACAAGGCGAGCAGCACCTCGTCCGGTGTGGTCGCGGGACTCTCGGGATCGAAGTACTGCAGCAGGTTCCCGGTGTACTCGGGGATCAGATCGATCGAATGATCCTGCACGGCCGGGATGTAGGTCTCCCGGCTGCCGATGCCGAACTGACGGCCGACGGTGAAGCCGTTGGCCTCCAGCGCCTGCGCATAGATCTCGGCGATGATCTTCGATTCGGTGAAGTCCGCCGAGCCGACCTTGATGGTCTTCAGATCGCCGGAGATCTCCCCACCGCCGAGCGGATTGGAGCTGCCGCAACCGGCGAGCAGAACAGCGATCAGGGCCATGACCACCGGGACGAAAGCGGGTTTGGTGCGTCGGGTGCGGTTCATCCGGACGTCCTTTCCATCTCGCTGCGCCTGCGAGAAGTGGTTTCGCAGACCTTACGACACCTGCGAAGTGGTTTCATTCAAAGAGCGAAAGGGCAAAGATGGACCCATGACCAGCGATCCGTTCGCATCGTCCGACCCGCCTGCCTTCGATGCGCCGCCGCATCCGCAGTCGGGATCGGTGCCACCTCCGCAGTCGGCGGTGAAGTTCACCAAGGCCGCCGCGATGTGGGGCTCGCTGGCGTTCGGGTTCCTCGTCCTGATCGTGCTGCTGATCTTCATCGCGCAGAACACCGAGTCCACCCCGCTGCACTTCCTGGCCTGGGAGTGGACACTGCCGCTGGGGGTGAGCATTCTGTTCGCGGCCGTCGCCGGCGGTCTGCTCACGTTCGCGGTGGGCGCGGTGCGGATCTTCCAGCTGCGGCGCGCGGCCAAGAAGAACCTCAAGGCGGGGCTGCCGCCGGTCACCTGATCGAGACGAGCTGATCGACCGAATCCCTGGGCAGGTCCCCGTCGACGGTCGCGAACACCTCCATGTTGTTGACCGTGATCTGGCCCTTGTGGTTGTCCAGCCACGCGGTGTCGGCTGCGTCGCGGCCGGTGGCGATGCGCACCAAGGACTGTCGCGGCGCCAGCAGCGTCGCGTCCACGACCCGCCACTGTCCGTCGACGTAGGCCTCCGCGACGGCGTGGAAGTCCATCGGCTGGCAGCCCGGCGCGTACACCGAGACCAGTCGGGCGGGCACGTTGACCGCCCTCAGCAGTGCGATGACCAGGTGCGCGTAGTCGCGGCACACGCCGGAGCCGGCCAGCAGGGTGTCGGCGGCACCGTCGATCGGATCGCTGGAGCCGGGAACGTAGTTCAGCCGCGACCCGACCCAGGCCGCGATCTTCTCCAGGATCGTCGCCGAGTCGGCGATGTCCCCGAACTCGGTGCCCGCGAAGCCGAAGAACTTGTCCGCCTCGGCGTACCGGCTGGGCCGCAGATAGGTGGACAGGTCCAACTCGCGCACCGGCGGCGGATCGGCGTGCCCGAGGACCGTCGCGGAGTAGCTGACCTTCAGGTTCCCGACGGGCGCTTCGAGTTTGTGGATCCGGTTGCCGTGCTCACCGCTGATCTCCTGAATCTCGCTGAGCGGAATCTCCTTGCCGTTGAACACGAACGACAGCGATTCGGACACCTCGGCGCCGGGCTGCGGCGCGACGGCGATCTGGAACTCGAGTGTGGTCGGATCGGTGATCTCGATGTCGAGTTCGGCGCCGACATCGCGTTTGAAAACGTCGCGGGGGGATGCGTCGTGGGTGGCGGTGTCCACGGCAGGTCGTCTCTTTCCGATCCGAGGGAGCAAGCGGGTGGGGCGGGTGGAAGGCACGCGTCCTTCTACCCACCGACGACCTGCGGTGAAACCTACCGAATCAGGATAGGGCTTCCAGCCCCGCCGCGATGAACGGGCGCACCGCCCGGTCGACATCCTCGGTGCCGTCGGCGACCCCGCCGCCGACCCGGGCCCGGTAGGCGATGCCGGCCGCGATGATCGCGATCTTGAAGTAGCCCAGCGCCATGTAGAAGTCCCAGTGATCCAGCGGCTTACCGCTGGCCAGCGCATAGCGCTGTGCCAGGTCCTCGGTCGGCGGCATCAGGTCACACGCCCACGCCGCGTCGTCGTGCACGGCATTGAACGTCGGCAGCCGGTACACGCACATCAGCGCGGCGTCGCTGAGCGGGTCACCGAGCGTGGACATCTCCCAGTCCAGCACCGCGGCGACCTTCGTCGGGTCGTGTTCGTCGAGGATCGTGTTGTCGATGCGGTAGTCGCCGTGCACGATCGCGGCACGGGACTGCGCGGGGACGGACTCGGCCAGCCGCTGGTGCAGCTTCCGCACGTCGGCGTCGGACGGATCGTCGTCGCGCTTGACCAGATCCCACTGCGATCCCCAGCGCCGGACCTGGCGCTCCAGGTAGCCGTCGGCCTTGCCGAAATCGCCCAGCCCGACGGACTCCGGATCCACCTCGTGCAGATCGGCCAGCACCTGGATCAGCGCGTCGACGGTGGCGTTGATCGTGTTCTGGTCGCCGAGCGCGGCCAACTCCGGGGCGTGGCGTACCACCCGGCCGCGGACCCACTCGACCATCTGGAACGGGGCGCCGAGCACGGAGTCGTCGTTGCTCATCGTCACCGCGCGGGCCACCGGCACCGCGGTGCCCGCCAGCGCGGCCACCACCCGGTACTCGCGGGCCATGTCGTGCGCCGACGGGGTCAGCCCGTGCAGCGGCGGCCTGCGCAGCACCCATTCGGAGGCGTCGTCGGCGACCAGGAAGGTCAGATTCGAGCGCCCACCTGCGATGAGCTCGGCGCGCAGATCCCCGCTGCGGGGCACTCCGACCTCACGGAGGTGGCGGTCCAGGGCGGCAAGATCGAGGCCTTCGAGCTCAGTCACGGCGTTCTGTCTACCACCTGTGGTTGCGCGGCAGGAGATCCCATACGTGTTCGGTGCCGTTGACCCCGGCCACTCCGAGGCGCCCCGTCCGCGACGACGCCAGCAGTCGCGTCACCGACGCGTAGTCGACCTGGAACGACAGCAGCCGCTCGGTGCCGAGGATCTGATGCAGCAGCACGTTGATCACACCGCCGTGGCTGAACATCGCCACGGTGTCGTCGCGGTCCGCGGAGTCGACGATGTCGGTGATGCCGGCCCAGATGCGCTCCTTGAACACGTCCTCGTCGACGCTGCTCGGCAGATGCCCGTCGATGAGGCGCTGCAACTCCTGCGGGTTCTCCTTCGCGATCTGCTCGATCGGGATGTAGTGCGGCAGGTCGCGGTCGTACTCGGCGAGCCGCTCGTCGACGTCGATGCTCAGCCCGAGCTTGTCGGCGACGGGCCTGCCGGTCTCGATCGCCCGCACCTGCGGGCTGCTCACCAGCCGGGTGATCGGGAAGCGGGACAACGCGTCGGGCAGCCGTTTCGCCTGCTCGACCCCCTCGGGGGACAAGCGGGGATCCGAACCCTGTCCGGGCTCGCTCCGCAGCGGCAGCGCATGTCGGACCAGAAGCAATTGCACCGTGACACCATATGGCCCATGACCGGTTTCGCCGACCAGCTGTTCGACCTGACCGACCGGGTGGTGCTGATCACCGGCGGCAGCCGCGGGCTGGGGCGGGAGATGGCGTTCGCGGCGGCACGATGCGGCGCCGACGTGATCATCGCCAGTCGCAAGTACGACGCGTGCGTGTCGACCGCCGAGCAGATCACCGCGGAGACCGGCCGGGCCGCGTTCCCGTACCAGGTGCACGTCGGGCACTGGGACGAGCTCGACGGGCTGGTGGACGCCTCCTATGAGCGGTTCGGCAAGGTCGACGTGCTGGTCAACAACGCGGGCATGTCCCCGCTGTACGACTCGCTGTCGTCGGTCACCGAGAAGCTGTTCGACGCGGTGGTGAACCTGAACCTGAAGGGGCCGTTCCGATTGTCGGCGCTCATCGGGGAACGGATGAAGGCCGCGGGCAGCGGCGCGATCATCAATGTCAGCACCCACGGGTCACTGCGGCCGCATCCGTCGTTCATCCCGTACGCCGCGTCGAAGGCCGGCCTGAACGCGATGACCGAGGGCCTGGCGCTCGCGTTCGGACCCGAGGTCCGCGTCAACACGCTGATGCCCGGGCCGTTCCTGACCGACATCAGCAACGCATGGAACTTCGAGGGCACCGAGAACCCGTTCAGCAACAGTGCGCTGCAGCGCGCCGGCCGGCCCGCCGAGATCGTCGGCGCCGCACTGTTTCTGATGTCGGACGCGTCGAGCTTCACCACCGGCTCGATCCTGCGCGCCGATGGCGGCGGCTAGCGGGTCGTCACCGAGGTCCGCGAGCAGACACAAACTCGCGCGACACGCCGACAACACGCCGGATGGTGCGTCTGCTCGCGCGGATCAGGGCGTGACGATGTTGAAGTCGGGGTCGGGTTTGTCGAGCACCGACACCAGCGACGCGAGAACCTCGGCTTCGCCGGCGATCTCCAGGCCGGGTGAGCTGTTGTCCCCCGCGGCCAGCGTCAGCAGCCGAAGCTTGGAGGCCAGCCGGATCGTCGCCTGGGCGCTGGTTTCGTCGGCGGCGGTCCTGCGGTACACCAGCACACCGTTACGCAGTGTCAGTCGATAATTCGCGTCGGTGTCGAGGAAGGTCACGTCGATCGCGAGGTCGAGATCCCATGCGCGCGGACCGTTCACGCTGATCGCCAGCACATCGAACATCTGCTCCGGGGTCAGCTGGCCCACCATCGCCGTCGAGTTCGCCTGCACCGGGGTACCGAAGTTCCCGTCGCGCAGTTCGGTCGCCCCGGCCAGGAAGAAGTTGCGCCACGTCGCGGTCTCCGAGCCGTAGGCCAGCTGCTCGAGGGTGTCGGCGTAGAGCGCCCGGGCACCGGCGTGGTTCTCGTCGGTGAACATCGCATGGTCGAGAAGGGTTGCCGCCCAGCGGAAGTCACCGTCTCCGAACGCCTTCTGCGCGAGCTCGACGACGCGGTCGATACCGCCCATCGCGTCGACGTAGCGCGGCCCGATCGCCTCCGGCGGATGCGGCCAGAGCCGGGCGGGGTTGCCGTCGAACCAGCCCATGTAGCGCTGGTAGACGGCCTTGACGTTGTGGCTGACCGAGCCGTAGTAGCCGCGCGCATGCCACGCGTTGTCCAGGGCGGGCGGCATCGCGAAGTTCTCGGCGATCTCGATGCCGGTGTAGCCCTGGTTGAGCTGACGCAGGGTCTGGTCGTGCAGGTAGGCGTACAGATCCCGTTGCAGGGACAGGAATTCGACGATGTTCTCTTTGCCCCAGGTGGGCCAGTGGTGCGATGCGAACACGACGTCGGCGCGGTCGGCGAATGTGTCGATCGCCTCGGTCAGGTACCCGGCCCACCCGTGCGGGTCGCGCACCAGCGCACCGCGCAGCGTCAGCAGGTTGTGCAGGTTGTGGGTCGCGTTCTCGGCCATGCACAGCGCACGGAAGCGCGGGAAGTAGAAGTGCATCTCGGCCGGCGCCTCGGTGCCGGGGGCCATCTGGAACTCGATCTCGACGCCGTCGATGGTGTGGGTCTCCCCCGTCTCCCGGATGTCGACGGTCGGCACGATGATCGCGACCTCCCCCGTCGACGGGGTCTGCCCGAGCCCGCAGCCGACCTGGCCGT
Source organism: Mycolicibacterium parafortuitum (assembly GCF_002086815.1). GTDB lineage: Bacteria > Actinomycetota > Actinomycetes > Mycobacteriales > Mycobacteriaceae > Mycobacterium > Mycobacterium parafortuitum. The sequence goes on along the minus strand of NZ_MVID01000005.1, from coordinate 68,439 downwards.
GCGGACCGCGCTCGAGCACCGTGCCGTACATGTACCCCGCGCGCCGGGTCATCGCGGTGCCGGCATAGACGTTCTCCTGCACCGCATGTGCGGTGAAGCCCTCCGGGGCGAGCACCGCGACCTTGCCCGCGTCGACGTCGGCCTGCGACGTCACGCCGAGCACACCGCCGAAGTGGTCGACGTGGCTGTGGGTATAGATGACAGCGTTCACTGCTCTGTCCCCTCGGTGCTGTCGGTACAGCGCCAGCGCCGCGGCGGCGACCTCGGTGGACACCAGCGGGTCGATCACGATGATGCCGGTGTCACCCTCGACGAAGGTGATGTTGGACAGGTCGAAACCACGGACCTGATAGATGCCCTCGACGACTTCGTAGAGGCCCTGTTTGGCGGCCAGCATCGACTGCCGCCACAGGCTCGGGTGCACGGTCGGCGGCGCGTCACCGGACAGGAACGCGTAGACGTCGTTGTCCCACACCACGCGGCCGTCGGCGGCGGTGATGACACACGGCTGCCGGGCGGCGATGAAGCCCCGGTCGGCGTCGGCGAAATCCCGGGTGTCGGCGAACGGCAGGCTCTCCGCGTGGCGGCGGTGGGCGGCCTCGATGGTCGGGGTGGGCGGCTTGCTGTCCATATCGCGAACATTGCCACGACAGCACCCCGTCCGGTGCTTGACTGACCGAATGGACACCCGCCGAGTTGTCACCGGACACGATGCGTCCGGAAAGTCCGTGTTCGCCAGTGACGACGTGGTCTCACCGCGCAAACCCGCCCTGCTCGGTGGTTACGAGTTCACCATGCTGTGGGGCGGTGACGAGACTCCCCGCTTCCCCGACGACGGGTCGATGCCGCAGTGGCACACCTACTTCCCGCCGGTCGGCGGCTTCCGGTTCTCGATGTTCACCATCCCGCCGCGCGGGTCGGCGGCCACCGCGGCGCTGGAGAACCTCGACGAGAACGCGGCGGCCGAGGTCGAAGAGCAGCTGCCCGGGCTGCTGGGCTACATGGAACCCGAGGATCCGGGCATGCACACCACCGACACCGTCGACTTCGAGGTCGTGCTGGAGGGCACCGTGGTGCTCGAACTCGACGACGGCGCGACGGTGACCCTGCATCCGGGAGACACCGTGGTGCAGAACGGCACCCGGCACCGCTGGCACAACGGCGGCGACACCCCCGCGCGCCTGGCGCTGTTCGTGTGCGGCGCCCATCACGCCGAGGTCAGCCGGGAAGCGGCACCGTAGACGTTCCAGGCCGGAGCTACCGGAAGCGCTTGAGCCGATGGGTAATTGGGCGGACGCCGGTCAGCCCTGTTCGGCGAGCCACTTCTCGGCACGGCGCTTCGACGCCCGCGACAGCCACGCGTCCTGGATGATCTCGCGCAGCTCGGTGACACTGATCTCGCCGAGGCGGCAAGCCCGCACCAGCACCGACAGGTGGCCGTCGAAGTGCCCGGTGGTGAAGAACGGCGAGTCGGGGTCCTGGGTCAGCGCGCGCTTGTCGTCCTCGGACTCCACCCACACGATGATCACGTCGTCGTAGCGCGCACCGGTGTCCGGATCGAACGCGTCGGGGCGTGGCGTGCGGAAGTACACGAACGACTTTCCGCCGACCTGGTAGACCGGGTTGCCCGCCTTGGGTCCCTCGACGCGGGTGACGTGCGGCATCGACGACGCGATCCGGTGGACGTCGTCGACGGTCGCGGGGCGATCACGCACGGTACCGTCCGCTCTTCACGCAAGCGCTCATGGCCGCTCCAGCCGGTGCAGCTCGACGTCCCGCAGCAGGCCGTCCTGCACGGTCGCGGTCATGTAGGTGCAGTACGGCTGGCGCCTGCGGTCGGTCGGAGAGCCGGGGTTGAGCAGCCGCAGACCGGTATCGGCGGTGGTGTCCCACGGGATGTGGCTGTGCCCGAACACCAGCACATCGGTGTCCGGGTACGCCTTGGCCATCCGGGCGTCCCGACCCGAGGATGCGCCCGTCTCGTGGGTGATGGTGAATCTCACACCCTCCAGCACGACGTCGGCCCGCTCGGGCAGTCGGCGACGAAGCTCGGGCCCGTCGTTGTTGCCCCAACACGCCACCACCCTTTTGGCGCGCGCTTCCAGCTGATCCAGCAGGTCGGGTTCCACCCAGTCGCCGGCGTGGATCACCACATCGGCGTCGTCGACGGCATCCCACACCTGCGGCGGCAGGTCCTTGGCGCGTTTTGGCAGATGCGTGTCGGCGATCAGCAGAAGGCGCACGGTTCCAGGCTAGCGAGGCACCCCACTCTGGGCGTCTAGCGTGGGTGGATGGGTTTGTTCAGTCATGAGGACCTCAGCGCCTCGGCCGGCGGCGAGGGCGGCGCTACCGGTGGGGCTGTGGAGCGGGCTCGGCGTGCCGAGATGGGCGAGTACGTGATCGACGAACCGGTGGTGGTGGGGCCGGGCTTACCGCCCGAGGATGGTTCGTGCGGTCAGTTCGCCGTGCAGTTCCACGTGTCCACGTCAATGCTGGTCGGGCTGAAACGCATTGCCGATGTGCGCGGGGTGAGCGTGCCGGAGGTGTGCCGTCAGGTGATCGGTGTGTTCGTCGCCCAGCAGGAGGGCGAGCTCGGCGCGTTACTGGCCGCTGAGGCGGAGGCCGCCGAATATCGGCCCAGCCTCGAGTCGTAGAAAGTGCGCCCGAAGGGATTCGAACCCCTAACCTTCTGATCCGTAGTCAGATGCTCTATCCGTTGAGCTACGGGCGCGTGGTCGTACATCTTCAGTTGTGCCGGCAAGCCGGGTACTGCACGCGGAGGCGAGAGGATTTGAACCTCCGGTCCGCTTTAAGGCGGACAACTCATTAGCAGTGAGTCCCATTCGGCCGCTCTGGCACGCCTCCCGACGTTTACCGCCGCTGCGACAGAGTACACAGCCCCCACGGTGCGAAGCAAAGTAGCTCTGGACGGGCCATAAACTGTCCAGGTGTCCGCCCGTCTGCGCCCCGAACTTGCCGATCTTCCCGCCTACGCCCCCGGCAAGACGGTTCCCGGCGCCATCAAGATCGCCAGCAACGAAACCGTGCACGGTCCGCTGCCCAGCGTGCATGCCGCGATCGAGCGGGCCATCGGCGGCCTCAACCGCTACCCCGACAACGGCTACGTCGAGCTCCGGGAGCGCCTGGCCAAGTACGTGGGCTTCGCTCCCGAGAACATCTCCGCCGGGAGCGGGTCGGTCAGCCTGTGCCAGCAGTTGATCCAGATCACCAGCACCGTCGGCGACGAAGTCCTGTTCGGCTGGCGCAGCTTCGAGATCTACCCGCTGCAGGTCCGCACCGCCGGCGCGACGCCCGTGCAGGTCCCGCTGCGCGACCACACCTTCGACCTGGACGCGATGCTCGCCGCGGTCACCGACCGCACCCGGCTGATCTTCGTCTGCAACCCGAACAACCCGACCAGCACGGTTGTCGACCCCGACGCGTTGGCCCGATTCGTCGAAGCGGTGCCGTCGCACATCCTGGTGGTCATCGACGAGGCCTACATCGAGTACATCCGCGACGACATGGCGCCGGACAGCTTCCGCCTGGTCCGAGAGCACAGCAATGTTGTTGTGCTGCGCACGTTTTCGAAGGCCTACGGGCTGGCCGGCCTGCGGGTCGGCTACGCCGTGGCCGACCCGGAGATCATCGCCGCGCTGTCGAAGGTCTACGTGCCGTTCACCGTCAGCAGCCTGGCCCAGGCCGCCGCGATCGCGTGCATCGACGCCGCCGACGAACTGCTCGAACGCACCGACGCCGTCGTCGCCGAACGCGTGCGGGTGTCGGCCGCGCTGCGCGACGCGGGCTACGACCTGCCGCCGTCGCAGGCGAACTTCGTCTGGCTGCCGCTGGTCGGGCGCGCCCAGCAGTTCGCCGGCGACGCCGCCAACAACCGCGTCATCGTCCGCCCGTACGGCGAGGACGGGGTGCGCGTCACGGTGGCCGCCCCCGACGAGAACGACATGTTCCTCGACTTCGCGCGGCGCTGGATCGCGGACAAGTGACCTCCGGCACGCCTATCGTGGCCGGGGTGAAGACCTACGCGCGGATGACCGCCACAGCACTGGTCGGCGCGGGCATCGTCGTCGGCCTGGCGACGGGGTGCGGCCGCACCACCGAGGGGGTCGTCGCGCAGACCACCGAACCCGGCCCGCCGCTGACCACCGAACGCAGCCCCAGCACCCGCGAACCGCTGATCCCGGGCCTGCCGGACATCCAGATCCCGAACCTGCCGCTGCCGACCCGCAACACCGACGTGCCCGAGGTGCCCGCTCCGGCGAACTCGCTGCAGATGCCGTGCCGGGAGTACAACGCGCTGGACGAGGCGACGCGGGTCGCGGTGGTGCGCGAGATCCTGTCGCAGGAGGGCAATCCGCTCGGCCCCGACGGGGAGTTCATCGGGCAGGTGCTCGCCGATGCGGCCTGCCAGTTCATCCCGAGCGCGAAGGTCAGCGACGTCCTGATGGGCGGCTCGCCGCCCTAGCCGATAGGCGGCTCGCCGCCGTGCCCGATAGGCGGCTCGCCGCCGTGAGTAGCTAGCCTGCTACCCATGAGTAACTACGAATCGGTCACCGTCGAGATCGGCGACCACATCGCTACGGTGACGCTGATCGGACCGGGCAAGGGCAATGCGATGGGCCCGGCGTTCTGGGCCGAGATGCCGGTCGTGTTCAACGAGCTCGACGCCGATCCCGACGTCCGCGCGATCGTGCTGACCGGTTCGGGCCGCAACTTCAGCTACGGCCTCGACCTGGCGGCGATGGGCGAGACCCTCGGCTCGATGATGTCCGACGCGGGCTCGTCGAAGCCCCGCGCCGACTTCCACGCCCGACTGAAGTCGATGCAGGACGCGATCACCGCGGTCGCCGACTGCCGGACCCCGACCATCGCGTCGGTGCACGGCTGGTGCATCGGCGGCGGCGTGGACCTGATCTCGGCCGTCGACATCCGCTACGCCAGCGCCGACGCCAAGTTCTCGGTGCGCGAGGTCAAGCTCGCGATCGTCGCCGACGTGGGCTCGCTGGCGCGGCTTCCGCTGATCCTGTCCGACGGGCATCTGCGCGAGCTGGCGTTGACGGGCAAGGACATCGATGCCGCGCGCGCCGAGAAGATCGGGCTCGTCAACGACGTCTACCCCGACGCCGGCGCGTCGCTGGCCGCCGCGCGGGCCACCGCCGCCGAGATCGCCGCCAACCCGCCGCACACCGTGCACGGTGTCAAGGACGTGCTCGACGAGCAGCGCACCGCCCAGGTCGCGGCCAGCCTGCGCTACGTCGCCGCGTGGAACTCCGCCTTCCTGCCGTCGAAGGACCTCACCGAGGGCATCAAGGCGATGTTCGAGAAGCGGCCTCCTCAGTTCACCGGCGAGTAGATCACCGGGGAGCAGTCAACCGCGGCAATGTCTCGGGCAGCGCCGCCGCGCACAGCACGCTGATCACGGCGAGCCCGCCCATCATCACCGCGACCACCCAGCCGCCGAACGTGTCCATCAGCACCGGCGACACCACCGGCGGCAGCGCGCCGCCGATGATCGCCCCGCCGGTGTGCGCCAGCGCGGCCGCGGTGTAGCGGTACTCGCCGGCGAACACCTCCGGCACGAACGCCGCGAGCGGGCCCATGCACGTCCCGATCAACGCGTAGGTGATCACCACCGCGAGCCCGAACACCATCTCGTTGTTGGTCTCGATCAGCGGGATCACCACGAACGACCACGGCGCGGCCAGCGACAGCCCGATCAGCATGACCCGGCGCCTGCCGCGGGTGTCGCTGAGGATCGCGGTCAGCGCCGCGCACCCGATCGCGCAGATTCCGCCGACCACGTTGTTGAGCAGCACGACGTTGGTCGAGTACTCCATGTGGTCGGCCGCGTAGTGGGTGATGAAGGTCCCGGCCTGGAACACCAGCATCGGCGCGCACATCGCCGCGCCCCCGGCCAGCAGCACCGTCTTGCCCTGGCGGCGCAGCAACGCCACCAGCGGGATACCGGAATCCTTTGAGCGCGTGGACGATCCGGCATCGATCGCGTCGTCCTTGATCCTGAGGCGGATGACCAGCGCCGTCACGATCAGCACCCCGCTGAGCAGGAACGGGATGCGCCAGCCCCACTGCATGAACGCCGGGGTCGCGTCGCCGACGGCGACGTGCACGGCCAGGAACACCAGGTTCGACATCACCAGCGCCGTGCCGAGCCCGAGCTGGGTGAACATGCCGTAGAAGCCGCGGCGGCGCGCGGGCGCATTCTCGGCGCTCATCAGCACTGCCCCGGCCCATTCGCCGCCGACGGCGAAGCCCTGCACCAGCCGCATCGTGAGCAGCAGCAGCGGCGCGACGATCCCGATGCTCGCGGTGCTCGGGATCAGGCCGACGCCGACGGTCGCGACACCCATCAGCATCAGCGTCGCGACGAGCATCTGCTTGCGGCTGATCCGGTCACCGAAGTGGCCGAACACCGCCGCGCCGACGGGCCGGGCGACGAAGGCCGCGGCGAAGGTGCCCAGCGACGCGGTGATCGCCATGGTGTGCCCGAGGTCGGGAAAGAACACCGTCGGGAACACCAGAGCCGCGGCGGTGCCGTAGATGAAGAAGTCGTAGAACTCGATCGCCGAGCCGACATAGCCGGCCACCGAGATCTTCCGGAGCTCGCGATCGGTGCCGGAATCGGTGCCGAAATCGGTGGCCCCGGCCAACGGTGCGCTCGTCTGCATGGCGCTATCGTCGCCGAGATCGCCTCGCGCGCATAGCCGTTGATCGGCTGATGCTGGTGTCCACCGATCGGGGGACACCAGACCCTTGGCGGTGGCGGAGGGATTTGAACCCCCGGACGGTGTTAGCCGTCTCTCGCTTTCAAGGCGAGTGCATTAGGCCGCTCTGCCACGCCACCGCGGGACAGTCTAGACGCGACCGATCTTCGCGGCCGGGCCACCGGCTTTCAGCCCGGCGCTGATCCGCCGGCAGTTCTCCCCCATGGCGGTGACCTGCGGCCGGCTGAGCCGGTCCAGGAAGTGCGCGCGCACGGCGGACCCGTACGTCTGCAACGCCTTGGCAAGAGCCGTCCTGCCGTCGGGTGTGATGCTGGCCAGCACCCCGCGCCCGTCGTCCGGGCTGGCGCCGCGCAGCACGAGGCCTTGCACCTCCAGCCGGTGGATCTGGCGTGTCACCCGGCTGGGCAGCGACATCAGCGTCTCCGCCACGTCCCCCATCCGCGCCGACCCCGTCGGCGACTTCGCCAGCATGTCGAGCAGCCGCACGTCGTTCAGCGTCAGCCCGTGTTCGTCCGAAAGCGACCGGTTCATGGTCGCGTACAACCTCAGCGCGGCGTCCAGAAAGTTCTGCCACGCTCTTTGCTCAGCAATGTCGAGCCCCGGCGTATCGCTCGCCGTGCGCCCCCCGATGATCCCCTCCATGGCCACATAGTAGGGCCGCAAAGGTGTTGCCCGTGGGAAATTCTCAGGGACTTTCCCCAGCGTAGTAGCGTTATGGGAATGCGTGCGATCGTGGCGGGGGCCCCTGACCAGCTGAATTGGCAGTCTGTGACAGACGCCGCCCCCAAATCGGGCGAGATTTTGATCAAGGTCGTGGCGGCCGGGGTGAATCGCGCCGACCTGCTTCAGGCCGCCGGAAAGTACCCCCCGCCGCCCGGGGCCAGCGACGTTCTCGGCCTGGAAGCGGCGGGAACGATCGCCGCGCTCGGCGACGGGGTCACCGGCTGGACCGAGGGGCAGCCGGTCTGCGCTTTGCTGGCCGGCGGTGGCTACGCCGAGTACGTCGCGGTGCCCGCCGGTCAGGTGATGCCGGTTCCGGACGGGGTGCCGCTGCATCACGCCGCGGGGCTGCCCGAGGTCGCGTGCACCGTCTGGTCCAACGTGGTGATGACCGCGCGCCTGACCGCTCCCGAACTGTTCCTCGTGCACGGCGGGGCCAGCGGTATCGGTTCCCACGCCACCCAGGTCGCGCGGGCGTTGGGCTGTCCGGTCGCCGTCACCGCGGGCTCCCGCAACAAGCTCGATCTGTGCGCCGAACTCGGCGCCGAGATCACCATCGACTACCGCAACGAGGACTTCGTCTCGGTGGTCCGCGAGGCCGGTGGCGCCGGGGTGATCCTCGACATCATGGGCGCGGCCTACCTCGACCGCAACATCGACGCGCTTGCCACCGGCGGACGGCTGGTGATCATCGGCATGCAGGGCGGCGTCAAAGCAGAACTCAACATCGGCAAGCTCCTCGCCAAGCGCGGCAGCGTGATCGCCACCGCGCTGCGCTCACGGCCCGTCGACGGGCCCGGCAGCAAGAGCGAGATCGTCGCCGAGGTGGTCGAGAACGTGTGGCCGCTGGTTCAGGACGGCGAGGTACGTCCGGTGATCGGCGCCGAGTTCCCGATGTCGGAGGCCAAGGCCGCCCACGAACTGCTGGCCTCCGGCGACGTGTCCGGGAAAGTCATTCTGCGCGTTGACGTTTAGCGAGGATCAACCGAGCGAGGCGAGTGCGCGCACCAGCTGATCGACCTCGGCCGCGGTGCTGTAGTGCGCCAGCCCGATGGTGACCGCACCGCCGACGTCGTTGACCCCGATCACGTCCAGCACCCGCGATTGCGCGTTCGCGATCGCCAGAATCCCGTTGTCCGCCAGTCGCTGCACGACACGCTCGGCCGGCACGTTCTCCATCGCGAGGCTCAGCACCGGGATCCGGACCTCGGGGCTTCCGATCACCGTGACCGTCGGCAGCGAGCGCAGCGACGTCAGCAGGTAGTCGAACAACCCACTCATGTAGGCCGCCGCCGACCGCATCGAAAGGGCCAGCCGCTCCCTGCGCGTGCCCTGAGCCGAGTCATCAAGAGCGGAAAGGTATTCAATGCTCGCGACCACCCCGGCCAGCATGCCGAACTGGTGGGCGCCGAGCTCGAGACGGGCTGCACCGGTGGCGTACGGATCCAGCGAGACCGAACCGAAGTTGTCGATCACCGACGGGTCGCGGAACACCAACGCCCCGATCGGCGGGCCGCCCCAGGCTTGGGCGTTGACGGCGATCACGTCGGCATCGATCTCGTTGATGTCGAGCAGCCGGTACGGCGCGCCGGCGGAATGGTCGACGATCACCATGCCGTTGACCTCGTGCACCAGCTTGGTCACCTCGCGCAATTCGGTGACGGTCCCCAGAGTCGCTGAGGCAGAGGTGATTGCGACGACCCGGGTGGGCCGGCTGACCAGGCCCTCCCACTGCCAGCTGGGCAGCTCACCGGTCTCGATGTCGACCTCGGCCCACTTCACCTTCGCGCCGAAGCGGTCGGCGGCGCGCAGCCACGGCGCGATGTTGGCCTCGTCGTCCAGGCGGGTCACCACCAGCTCGTAGCCCAGGCCGACGCGACCCGATGCGGCGTCGGCCAGCGAGGTCAGCAGCACCGCCCGGTCGGCGCCCAGCACCACACCCGCCGGATCGGCGTTGACGAGGTCGGCCACCGCTTGGCGGGCCGCGGCCAGCACCGCTGCACTGCGCCTGGCCGCGGGATGGGCACTGGCCGTCGTCGGCATCGAGCCGCGGAATGCGGTGGAGACCGCCCGGCCCACCGAGTCGGGAAGCAACATGCCGTTCTGGGGGTCCATGTGCACCCAGCCATCGCCCAGCGAAGGATGCAAACCACGCACCCGGGCGACGTCATATGCCATGCCAGCCCACCTTCGTGCGTCTTTGAAATTAGCCGTGCCGCCGCCGAGAGGGCGGTCCGGCTCTGCCTGACTTCGCTATTTGCCGCCCGTGCCCGATCGAGCACAGGTCATCTGCGCAGCCATACTAGTCGAGTCACCGACAAGCACGGAGGGTCTGTGGAAGCCCCGTTGCTGGTGCGCCGACCGGCAATCTGTCCGCACGCCAGACGAATTCGCTGGTCGCACCCGCTGCGGCGAGCACCCCACGGCCCCTTTGTCGCAGCACGATGAGGTTTGCCGAAATCGCCCGGCCGCGCCCGGTTGGACGCACTCGGGGTGCGCGCCTGTGGCGTTCGTCTCAGGCCCGGGCCCCTCGGCCGGCCGTCCCGCACGTCATTCGGCGGGCCCGCTTCGCTGGACAAATCGCCGCGGTGGGAGATGATCTACGCAGCGGGTGACGCCGCGTCCGCCACCGACCTGGAGCCCGGACGCAACAGGTCAGAAAAGCTGGGGCACTCTTAAGGACATGGCTACCAATTCCGAGGACGACAACATCGAGGTGATCGGTGACGGCGAGCTCGAGTCCGAGCGGGACGCCGACAGCAAGTCGCTGACCGAGCTCGTCGAGCAGCCCGCCAAGGTGATGCGGATCGGCACGATGATCAAGCAGCTGCTCGAGGAGGTCCGCGCCGCTCCGCTCGACGAGGCCAGCCGCGGCCGGCTCCGCGATATCCACCGCACCAGCATCCAGGAGCTCGAGGAGGGCCTGGCCCCCGAGCTGCGCGACGAGCTGGAGCGGTTGACCCTGCCGTTCACCGACGAGTCCCTGCCGTCGGACGCCGAGCTGCGCATCGCGCAGGCCCAGCTCGTCGGCTGGCTGGAGGGCTTGTTCCACGGCATCCAGACCGCGCTGTTCGCCCAGCAGATGGCCGCGCGCCAGCAGCTGGAACAGATGCGTCAGGGCGCGCTGCCGCCCGGTGTGGTGATCCCCAACCAGCGCGGCGGTCAGGGACACGGCACCGGCCAGTACCTGTGAGAGCCGCGTGACCAGTCCCGACGAACCCTGTATCGAGACGCGCAACGCATGGGTCGAGTTCCCGATCTTCGACGCCAAGACGCGCTCCCTGAAGAAGGCCTTCCTGGGCAAGGCCGGCGGGGCGATCGGGCGCAACGAGTCCAACGTGGTGGTCATCGAGGCGCTGCGCGACATCACGCTGTCCCTCAAGCTCGGTGACCGGGTCGGCCTGGTCGGCCACAACGGAGCGGGCAAGTCGACGCTGCTGCGGCTGCTGTCGGGCATCTATGAGCCCACACGCGGCGTCGCCTCGGTGCGCGGGCGCGTCGCCCCCGTCTTCGACCTCGGCGTCGGGATGGATCCGGAGATCTCCGGGTTCGAGAACATCATCATCCGCGGCCTGTTCCTCGGGCAGACCCGCAAGCAGATGATGGCCAAGGTCGACGAGATCGCGGAGTTCACCGAGCTCGGCGACTACCTGAACATGCCGCTGCGCACCTACTCCACCGGCATGCGGGTGCGCCTGGCCATGGGCGTGGTCACCAGCATCGACCCGGAGATCCTGCTGCTCGACGAGGGCATCGGCGCGGTCGACGCGGAGTTCCTGAAGAAGGCGCAGTCACGGCTGTCCGATCTGGTCGCGCGCTCCGGGATCCTGGTGTTCGCGAGCCACTCCAACGAGTTCCTGGCCCGGCTGTGCGATACGGCGATGTGGATCGACCACGGCACGATCAGGATGCAGGGCGAGATCGAGGACGTCGTGCGGGCGTACGAGGGCGAGGACGCCGCTCGGCATGTGCGTGAGGTGCTGGAAGAGAACAAGCGGGAGAACCGGTCCGCATGACGGAGACCATCGTCGCGGTCGTCGTCACCCACCGCAGGCCCGACGAGCTCGCGAAATCCCTGGACGCGGTGTGCGCGCAGAGCCGCCGCCCCGACCACCTGATCGTCGTCGACAACGACCACGACGACCGGGTACGCGACCTCGTCACCGGCCAACCGGTGCCGACGTCGTACCTCGGGTCCCTCCGGAACCTCGGCGGGGCAGGCGGATTCGCGCTCGGAATGCTGCACGCGTTGAGCCTGGGCGCCGACTGGGTCTGGCTGGCCGACGACGACGGCCGTCCGGCGGATTCCGACGTGCTGGCCACGCTGCTGGACTGCGCCGAACGGCACGGCCTTGCCGAGGTCTCACCGATGATCTGCGATCTCGACAACCCGGACAAGCTCGCGTTCCCGCTACGGCGGGGGTTGTCGTGGCGGCGGTACGTCAGCGAGCTTCGGGTGGAATCGAGCCTGCCGGACCTGATGCCGGGCATCTCACATCTGTTCAACGGCGCGCTGTTTCGCGCCGAGACGCTCGAAGCCGTCGGCGTGCCGGACCTGCGACTGTTCTTCCGCGGCGACGAGACCGAACTCCATCGGCGGCTGCAGCGCTCCGGGCTTCCGTTCGGCACCTGTCTCAAAGCGGTGTACCTGCATCCGCAGGGCGGCGACGAGTTCAAACCGATTCTCGGTGGCAAGATGCACGCCCAGTACCCGGACAACGACACGAAGCGCTACTTCACCTATCGCAACCGCGGCTACCTTCAGGCGCAGCCCGGTATGCGCAAGCTGCTGCTGCAGGAGTGGCTGCGCTACGGCTGGTACTTTCTGATCTCCCGGCGAGACCCCGCCGGCCTGCGCGAGTGGATTCGCTTGCGCCGCTTGGGTAGGCGCGAAAGGTTTGGACGATGACGATCATGGATGCCGCCGCGCAGTCCAGGACGTTCGCGCGGGCGTGGGGCGACCTGGTGGCGGGCTTCGGCAAGCGCGAGCTGTGGCTTCACCTGGGCTGGCAGGACATCAAGCAGCGCTACCGGCGGTCGGTGCTCGGCCCGTTCTGGATCACCATCGCGACCGGCACGACGGCCGTCGCGATGGGCGGGCTGTACTCGATGCTGTTCAAACTCGAACTCTCCGAGCATCTCCCGTACGTCACGCTGGGCCTGATCGTCTGGAACCTGATCAACGCATCGATCCTCGAGGGCGCCGATGTGTTCGTCGCCAACGAGGGTCTGATCAAACAGCTCCCGACACCGCTGTCGGTGCACGTGTACCGGTTGGTGTGGCGCCAGATGCTGCTGTTCGCGCACAACATCATCATCTTCGTGATCATCGCGATCATCTATCCGAAACCGTGGAGCTGGACAGACCTCTCGGTGATCCCCGCCCTGATGCTGCTGGCGCTCAACTGTGTCTGGGTCGCCCTGTGTTTCGGCATCCTGGCCACCCGCTACCGCGACATCAGCCCGCTGCTGGGCAGCCTCGTGCAGCTGTTGTTCTTCATGACGCCGATCATCTGGAACGAGTCGACGCTGCAGGCCCAAGGCGCGGGCGGATGGGCCAAGATCGTCGAACTCAACCCGCTGCTGCACTATCTGGACATCGTCCGCGCCCCACTGCTGGGTGCCGATCAGGAACTGCGGCACTGGATCGTGGTGCTGGTGCTCACCGTCGTCGGCTGGGGCTTCGCGGCACTGGCCATGCGCCAGTACCGCGCCCGCGTCGCGTACTGGGTGTGACGCTCAGCTCGACAGCCCGGTGGCGTCGGGTTCGGGGCCGAAGACGAAGCGACGGCCCGTCACCGTCTGCGGTGTGATGCGGACGAAGCGTTCCTTCTGGGTGGCGATCCACGGGTACAGGGACGCCCGCCGCGCCTCGGCGATCTCGGTCGAGGTGGCCAGCAGCCTGGCCTTGCCCCGCACCACCACACTCCATCCCTCGGCGAGGTTGTGGTCGTCGGCCTCGAACACGACGTACTCGTTCAGCGCGGTGGTCAGCAGTTTCGTGCCCTCGGCGGTCCGGAACAACACGGTGTTCTTCTGCACGACGAAGTTCACCGGGAAGATCTCGGTCCAGCCGTTGACCGTGGTGACGAGCCGGCCCAGCGACACGCTGCCCAGCAGATCCCAGCTCTCGCTGTCCGACAGCACGGTGACCGGGGCATCGGTAGAGGTCTTGACGTCCATGCCACTCAGCCTCGTCGCTGTCGCCGGCGCCCCCTAGGGTCCAAAGACACTTCCCGCGCTCGGGCTTCGGGTCAGCGGCGCGGTGGCGCGGTGTGCACGGCCGCGTTGATGCGGTTCCAGGCGTTGATGGTGACGGCCAGCGCGATGACCTGGCCGAGTTCGCGATCGGAGAACGCGGCCGCGGCGTCCTCGTAGACGTCGTCGGGGACGCCGTGCGGGCCGAGGACGGTGATCGCCTCGGTCAGCGCGAGCGCGGCACGTTCGGTCTCGTCGAACAGGTCACCGGCTTCCGACCAGGCGGCGACCACGTCCAGCTTCTGCTCGCTGACGCCGATCTTGCGGGCGTCGCGGGTGTGCATGTCGAGGCAGAAAGCGCACCGGTTGATCTGGGACGCGCGGATCTTGATGAGTTCGCCCAGTTTCGGGTCCACGTCCTTGGCCGCTGCCGTGGACAGCGCCATCATGGCGTCGTACAGCTCTGGCGAGGACTTGTAGATCTTGAGTCGGGACTGGGTGCTGAGTGTGGCGGTCATGTCTTCGACACTAGGAGTCATTGACCCACAATGATGGTTCAATTGCGTCGTGACTTCATGGTCCAATTCTGGTGCCCGGGATCTGCACCTGGATCTGCGCGGGGTGCTGCGGCCGGGGGCCCGGGGCACCAAGGACACGTTGATTGCGGCGTTGCGCGACGCCGTGCGGTCCGGCCGATTGGCGGCGGGCACCGTGCTGCCGCCGTCACGCACGCTGGCCGCGGACCTGGGGCTGGCCCGCAACACCGTCGCCGACGCCTATGCCGAGCTGGTGGCCGAAGGCTGGCTGGCCGCCAAGCAGGGCGCGGGAACGTGGGTCGTCGACACCGCCCACGTGTCCGCGCCGGCGAGTCCGGTTCCGCCGCGCCCGCACGGCGCCCGGGTCGCTCCGGTGCACAACCTGATGGCAGGCACCCCCGACGTCTCCGAATTCCCGCGTACCCAGTGGGCCGCGTCGACCCGTCGGGCCCTGAGCGCGGCACCGACCGAGGCGCTCCGCATGGGAGATCCGCGGGGACGGCCCGAATTGCGTTCTGCGCTGGCCGAATACCTCGCCCGCGCCCGTGGGGTGCGGGCTTCCGCGGACTCCATCGTGATCTGCGCCGGGGTGCGTCATGCCGTCGAACTACTGGCGCGCACGCTCGGTGGCCCGATCGCCGTGGAGGCCTACGGCCTGTTCATCTTCCGCGACGTGATCGCCGCGTGCGGAGTCGACACGGTGCCGATCGGCATCGACGAAAAAGGGGCCGTCGTCGCCGACCTGGAGTCCAGCACCGCGACGTCGGCGCTCCTGACACCGGCGCACCACAACCCGCTGGGCGTGCCGCTGGACCCGGCACGCCGGATGGCAGCAGTCGAATGGGCCGACCGCACCGGGGGTTTCGTGTTCGACGACGACTACGACGGCGAGTTCCGCTTCGATCGCCAACCGGTGGGCGCACTGCAGGCGCTGCGGCCGGAGCGCGTCGCGTATCTGGGTTCGACGAGCAAGAGCCTGACCCAGGTGCTGCGGCTGGGCTGGATGGTGCTACCGGACGAGCTCGTGGATCGTGTCGTGGAAACCGCTGGCGGACAACAGTTTTACGTCGACGCCATCACCCAACTGACGCTCGCCGACTTCATCACCGGCGGGCACTACGACCGCCACATCCGCCGAATGCGCAACCGCTACCGGCGGCGGCGCGACACGCTCGTCTCCGCGCTGTCCCGGTTTCAGGTCGAGGTGGGCGGGTTGGATGCCGGGCTCAACCTGTTGGTGACGCTCCCCGACGGCGCCGAACCGGAGGTGATGCACCGGTGCGGAGAGGCCGGTATCACGCTGGTCGGCCTGTCCCTCATGCGCCACCCGCACGCCGGACCCGACGTCCCGCACCGCGACGGGCTCGTCATCGGCTTCGCGGCCCCGGCCGAACATGCCTTCGCCGCAGCGGTTTCCGCGTTATGCGACGTGCTGCGCGCCAGCGGGTTGTAGCGTTTTGGCATGGCTGCGCTCGACGTGTACCGGAAGGCGATCGAGCAGTTCGGCCGCACCCGTACCGGCATGTGGTTCGCCACCCGCGTCGCACCGAAGCTCGATCCACCGCTACTGAAACTCACCGGCGGCAGGGTCAGCAGCGTCTACCCACTTCCCGTCATGCTCTTGACGACGACGGGGGCGAAATCGGGGTTGCGCCGCCAGCTACCTCTGGTTTACGCCGTCGACGGCGATTCCCTGATCCTGATCGCATCGAACTACGGTCGCCCCGGACATCCGGCCTGGTACCGCAACCTGACAGCGAACCCTCGCGTCGAGGTGCTCGCCGGCAAGCACAGCGGCACGTATACCGCCAGTGAGATCACCGACCCCGCTGAGCGCTCGGCGGCATGGGACAAAGCCCTCGACATGTACGCGGGCTACAGCGACTACGAAGTGCGCGCCGGCAATCGGACGATCCCGTTGATCCGCCTGGTCCGCTGACTTTCGGTGCCGTGGCCTGTCGGCAGGAGCAGGTAGACTCGAACACATGTTCGATGGATCGGCTCCAGAGCTCCGCGACCTCGCCGGGCGCTCGGATGCCGAGCTCATCGACGCCGTGACCGCCTGGGCGCGCACCGCCGCAGCGGCCGAGGCCCGCAAGACGGCCGCGATCGCCGAACTGCACCGCCGCCTGTGCGACGAGGCGGGCGCGGATCATCCGTTCTGGGTGTGCGACGACTGCGATGCGCTGGCCGCGCAGCTGGCGTGCGCGTTGAACCTGGGGCACGGGCGGGCGATCGAGCAGATCGAGCTTGCGGTCGGGGTGCATGATCGCTTCCCGAAACTCGGCGCCCGCTTCCTGGCAGGAGACATCCCGGTATGGACCGTGACGGTCATCCTGGAGCGGACGGAACTGGTCACCGACCCCACGGCGTTGGCCGAACTGGACACCGCGCTGGCCGAGCGGGCGGCGAAGTGGGGCCCGCTGTCGAAGTACAAGCTGAAGCAGGCCGTGGACACCTGGGTCGACCGCTATGACCCCGATGCGGTCAAGCGCACCCAGCACAGCAGCCGAGGGCGTTACTTCACCGTCGGCTCCCACACCGACGCCGCGGGCACCACCAGCGTGCACGGCCGGATGTCGGTCTCCGATGCCGCACTGCTTGAGCATCGCGTCGCCACGTTCGCCCGCGGAGTCTGCCCCGACGATCCGCGGACCCTCGATCAGCGCCGAAGCGACGCGGCCGGGGCGATCAGCGCGGGTGCGACGTTCCTGGCCTGCCGATGTGACAACCCCGAGTGCGCCGCCAAAGGCGACGATGGCCGCGCCTCCAGCTTCGTCATCCACGTCGTCGCCGATCGGGAGTCGATCGACGCCGACCAGGACCCGCTGCTGCACGGCGCGGAACCCCGCGAGGACGCCGCGACACCCGGGCCAGAGACGCCCGAGACGCCCGGGCCCCCACCGCGCCCCAAGCCCGCCCTGATCTATACCGCCCGCGGGGCGATGCTGCCCGCGCCGATGCTGGCCGAACTCATCGCGCACGGCGCCGCGGTCCGATTCGTCGGCGACCCCACCGGCACCGAGGATCACTACCGGCCGTCGGCGAAACTGCAGGAGTTCATCCGCGCACGCGACCTGACGTGCCGCTTCCCCGGGTGCGACCGGCCCGCCGACACCGCCGACATCGACCACACCGTGCCGTGGCCCGCGGGCGTCACCCACCCCGCCAACACCAAGTGCTACTGCCGTCTTCACCATCTCCTCAAGACTTTCTGGGCCGGCTGGAGCGACACCCAGTACCCGGACGGCCGTGTCACGATCACCACACCGACCGGGCACACGTACACCACACACCCCTTGAGTGGCTTGCTGTTTGCCGACTGGGACACCACCACCCCACCGCCGCCGCCCGCCGGAGAGACGCCGCCGCCGCGCGCCGGACGGCACCTGTCGATGCCCACCCGGCGGCGCACACGCAGCCAGAACCGGGCCGCCCGGATCACCGCCGAACGCCGGCGCAACGCCGCCGAGCGCGCCGCCCTGGCACGCCAACCTGCCGCCCGGGGACGCACACCGCTACCCGGTGTCGCCATTCCCGGATACCGACATCACCCGGACTACGGCGATGACCCGCCGCCGTTCTGAACCCGTAAGCTGCGCGGGTGGCCGAGCCTCCGATGTCACCCCAGCTGAGCCTGAAGACACAGATCTGGCGGTTCCTCGTGACCGGCGGGCTGGCGGCGGTCGTGGACTTCGGGTTGTACGTGCTGATGCTGGCCGCCGGGTTGCACGTCAACATCGCCAAGACGCTCAGCTTCATCGCGGGAACCACCACCGCGTACCTGATCAACCGGCGTTGGACGTTCCAGGCGCCCCCGAGCAAGGCCCGCTTCATCGCGGTCTGCGTGCTCTACGCGCTGACCTACGCCGTGCAGGTCGGCATCAACTACTTCTTCTACATGGAGTTCGACGAAAAGCCCTGGCGGGTGCCGGTCGCGTTCGTGATCGCGCAGGGCACCGCGACCGTGATCAACTTCATCGTCCAGCGAGCGGTGATATTCCGGCTCCGCTGACCACCTGCCGCAGGCGGTACCCTCTGTGACGATGTTGAGCACCGAGTTTCCGACCACCGCCCAGCGGCTGACCGGGTGGGGCCGTACCGCCCCGTCCGTCGCGCAGGTGCTGTCGACGCCGGATCCCGAGGTGATCGCCAAGGCCGTCGCGCAGGTCGCCGAGGGCCCGAAGGGATCCCGCCGCGGGGTGATCGCGCGCGGCCTCGGCCGTTCCTACGGCGACAACGCCCAGAACGGCGGCGGGCTCGTCATCGACATGAACGCGCTCGACCGCATCCACTCGATGGACTCCGACAGTTGCCTCGTCGACGTGGATGCCGGCGTCAACCTCGACCAACTGATGCGCGCCGCGCTCCCGCTGGGACTGTGGGTCCCTGTGCTGCCCGGTACCCGCCAGGTCACCGTCGGCGGCGCCATCGCCTGCGACATCCACGGTAAGAACCACCACAGCGCGGGGAGCTTCGGCAACCACGTCCGCTCGATGGACCTGCTCACCGCCGACGGCCGGATCCGCACCGTGACGCCCGACGGCGACGACAGCGCACTGTTCTGGGCCACCGTCGGCGGCAACGGACTCACCGGCATCATCCTGCGCGCCACCATCGAGATGACCCCCACCGAGACCGCGTATTTCATCGCCGACGGCGACGTCACCAGAACCCTCGACGAGACCATCGCGTTCCACAGCGACGGCACCGAGGACAACTACACCTACTCCAGCGCGTGGTTCGACGCGATCAGCGCACCCCCGAAGCTCGGCCGCGCCGCAATCTCGCGCGGATCGCTGGCCACCCTCGACCAGCTCCCGAAGAAGCTGCAGAAGAATCCGCTGAAATTCGATGCGCCACAACTGCTGACGTTCCCCGACGTGTTCCCCAACGGCCTGGCCAACAAGTACACGTTCGGCCCGATCGGCGAGCTCTGGTACCTCAAATCGGGCACCTACCGCGGCAAGGTGCAGAACCTGACGCAGTTCTACCACCCGCTCGACATGTTCGGTGAGTGGAACCGCGCCTACGGCTCTGCCGGATTCAGCCAGTACCAGTTCGTGGTGCCCACCGACGCGGTCGACGAGTTCAAGGCGATCATCGTCGACATCCAACGCTCGGGGTTCTACTCGTTCCTCAACGTGTTCAAGCTGTTCGGCCCCGGAAATCAAGCGCCGCTGAGCTTTCCGATGAAGGGCTGGAACGTGTGCGTCGACTTCCCGATCACCGCCGGCCTGAACGAATTCCTCAACGGTCTCGACAAACGGGTGCTCGAGTTCGGCGGACGCCTCTACACCGCCAAGGATTCGCGCACCACCGCAGAAACCTTCCACGCCATGTATCCCCGGATCGACGAATGGATCGCGTTGCGCCGCAGCGTCGATCCCGACGGGGTGTTCGCCTCCGACATGGCCCGACGACTGGAGCTCCTCTAGATGGTCTTTGACGCCACCGGCAACCCCCAGGCGATCCTGCTTCTCGGCGGCACCTCGGAGATCGCCCTCGCGATCGCCGAGCGCTACCTGCGCAACGCGAAGGCCCGGGTGATCCTCGCCGATCTGCCGAACCACCCCCGCAAGGACGCCGCGCTCGCGCAGATCGCCGCTGCCGGCGCCAAGTCCGTCGAGTGGCTGGACTTCGACGCCCTCGACACCGAGAACCACCCGAAGGTGATCGACGCCGCGTTCGCCGACGGTGACGTCGACGTCGCCGTCGTCGCGTTCGGTCTGCTCGGCGACGCCGAGGAGCTCTGGCAGAACCAGCGCAAGGCCGTGCAGATCGCCGGAATCAACTACACCGCAGCGGTTTCGGTCGGCGTGCTGCTCGGAGAGAAGATGCGCGCCCAGGGTTCGGGCCGCATCATCGCGATGAGCTCGGCCGCCGGTGAGCGGGTGCGCCGCTCCAACTTCGTCTACGGCTCCACCAAGGCGGGGCTGGACGGCTTCTACCTCGGCCTCGGAGAGGCGTTGCGCGAGTACGGCGTTCGCGTGCTGGTGATCCGTCCCGGCCAGGTCCGCACCACCACGACGATCGAGCACTGGAAGTCCACCGGGGCCAAGGAGGCGCCGTTCACCGTCGACAAGGAGGACGTCGCCGAACTGGCCGTCACCGCGTCGAACAAGGGCAAGGACCTGATCTGGGCGCCGGGAGCGTTCCGGTTCGTGATGATGGTGCTGCGCCACATCCCGCGGCCGATCTTCCGCAAGCTGCCTATCTGATGCGCGCAGCGCTGGCCACGCTCGGTCAGATGCTCGTCGCGACGGTCGTGGCCGCGCTCGTCGCGACCGTCAGCCTCGTCGCGATCTCACGCGTCGAGTGGCCGGCCTACAACTCGTCGAATCAGTTGCACGCGCTGACCACCGTCGGCCAGGTCGGCTGTCTGATCGGCCTGCTCGCCGCCGGAATCCTGTGGCGACGGGGCCGCCAGCTGGTGGCGCGGATCGCGGCGGTGCTGTTCCTGGCCGCGTTCTCGGTCGTCACGCTCGCGATGCCGCTCGGCGCGACCCGGCTCTACCTGTTCGGCATCTCCGTCGACCAGCAGTTCCGCACCGAATACCTGACCCGGCTCGCCGATGCGCCCGGCCTGCACGACATGACCTACATCGGGCTGCCGCCGTTCTACCCGGCCGGCTGGTTCTGGATCGGCGGCCGGCTCGCCGCGCTGACCGGGACGCCGGCCTGGGAGATGTTCAAACCCTGGTCGATCGTCTCGATCACGATCGCGATCGTGCTCGCGTTCGTGCTGTGGGCGCGGATGATCCGCTTCGAGTACGCGCTGGTGGTCGCCACCGCCACCGCGGCCGCCGCGCTGGCCTATTCCCCCGCCGAGCCGTACGCCGCGATCATCGCGGTGCTGCTGCCGCCGGTGTTCGTGCTGGCGTGGTCCGGCCTGCAAGGGGGCGACCGACCCCACGGCGGCTGGGCGGCCGTGCTGGGCACCGGCATCTTCCTCGGCGTCGCGGGCCTGTTCTACACGCTGCTGTTCGGCTACGCGGCGTTCACCATCGCGATCATGGCGGTGCTGCTGGCCGTCGCCCGCAGGCGCTGGGATCCGCTGCTGCGCGTCGCCGTGATCGCGGTCGTCTCGGGCCTGATCATGCTGCTCACCTGGGGTCCGTACCTGCTCGCGGCCGCTCGGGGCACCCCCGCCGAGTCCGGCACCGCCCAGCACTACCTGCCCAAGGACGGCGCCGAGCTGTCGTTCCCGATGCTGCAGTTCACCCTGCTCGGCGCGCTGTGCATGCTCGGCACGATCTGGCTGGTGATCCGGGCCCGCTCCTCGACCCGGGCCGGCGCGCTGACGGTCGCCGTCCTCGCGGTGTACGCGTGGTCGCTGCTGTCGATGCTGACGACGCTGCTGGGCACCACGCTGCTGTCGTTCCGGCTGCAGCCGACGCTGACGATCCTGCTGGCCGCCGCGGGCGCGTTCGGCTTCATCGAGGTGACCCGCATGGTCGCGGCCCGGGTGAAGGCCGAGAACGCGCCGCGGGTGGTCGCCGCCGCGACCGCGATCGGCACACTCGGCGCACTGACCTTCGCCCAGGACATCCCCGACGTGCTGCGCCCCGACATCGTGGTCGCCTACACCGACACCGACGGCTACGGCGAACGCGCCGACCGCCGCCCGCCCGGCGCCGAGCAGTACTACCGCGAGGTCGACGCCCGCATCCAGGAGGTCACCGGCCGGCCCCGCAACGAGACGGTGGTGCTGACCGCTGACTACAGCTTCCTGTCGTACTACCCGTACTACGGTTTCCAGGGCCTGACCTCGCATTACGCGAACCCGCTCGCGGAGTTCGAGCAGCGCGCCCGCGCGATCGAGAGCTGGGCGATGCTGACCGACGCCGACCGGTTCATCGCCGAACTCGACGCGATGCCGTGGGAGCCGCCGGCGGTGTTCCTGATGCGCCGCGGCGCCAACGACACCTACACGCTGCGCCTG
Source organism: Mycolicibacterium parafortuitum (assembly GCF_002086815.1). Taxonomy (GTDB): domain Bacteria; phylum Actinomycetota; class Actinomycetes; order Mycobacteriales; family Mycobacteriaceae; genus Mycobacterium; species Mycobacterium parafortuitum. Next base: position 46,279 of record NZ_MVID01000005.1, on the reverse strand, counting down.
GCCGAGGACGTCTATCCGAACCAGCCGAACGTCCGGCGCTACCACGTCTCCCTCGACGACGCGCTGTTCGACGACCCGCGGTTCGACGTGTCCACCATCGGGCCGTTCGTACTGGCCATCCGCAAGCCAATTACCATCTAGCCCCGTGGTCAAGCCCGTTGCAGGTAGCAACCACCGCACCGCGCGCCTCATCGCGATCATCGCGGGGCTGCTCGGCACGGTGCTCGCTGTGGCAACCCCGTTGCTGCCGGTCGACCAGACCACCGCAGAACTGAACTGGCCGCAGGACGGCGTGCTGAACAGCGTCGACGCGCCGCTGATCGGCTATGTCGCGACCGATCTCGAGATCACCATCCCGTGCAGCGCCGCCGCCGGCCTGGACCGGCCCGGCCGGACCGTGCTGCTGTCCACCGTCCCGAAGCAGGCGCCCAAGGCCGTCGACCGCGGGCTGCTGATCGAGCGCGTCAACAACGACCTGCTGGTGATCGTCCGCAACACCCCGGTCGTCAGCGCCCCGCTGGACCAGGTGCTCGGCCCGGACTGCCGGGAACTGCGGTTCACCGCGCACGCCGACAAGGTGACCGGCGAGTTCGTCGGCCTGACCGACGAATCCGACCGCGCCGGCCAGCCCGACACCGACGGACCCGAACCGCTGCGCGGTGAGCGGGGCGGCTACGACTTCCGGCCCCAGATCGTCGGCGTCTTCACCGACCTGTCCGGCCCCGCCCCGCCCGGCCTGGAGTTCTCGGCCACCATCGACACCCGCTACAGCACCTCCCCGACGTGGATCAAGCTGCTCGCGATGATCCTCGGCGTCGCGATGACGGTGATCGCGCTGGGCGCGCTGCACGTGCTGGACCGCGCCGACGGGCGCCGCCACAAGCGCTTCCTGCCGCCGCGCTGGTGGTCGATGTCGCCGCTGGACGGGCTGGTCACCGCGGTGCTGGTGTGGTGGCACTTCGTCGGGGCCAATACCGCCGACGACGGCTACATCCTGACCATGGCGCGGGTGTCGGAGAACGCCGGCTACATGGCGAACTACTACCGCTGGTTCGGCACCCCCGAGGCCCCGTTCGGCTGGTACTACGACCTGCTCGCGCTGTGGTCGCACGTCAGCACCGCCAGCGTGTGGATGCGGCTGCCGACACTGCTGATGGCCCTGGCCTGCTGGTGGGTGATCAGCCGCGAGGTGATCCCGCGCCTGGGCACCTCGGTCAAACACAGCCGCGCCGCGGCGTGGACGGCCGCCGGTCTGTTCCTCGCGTTCTGGCTGCCGCTGAACAACGGGTTGCGCCCCGAACCGATCATCGCCCTGGGCATCCTGCTGACCTGGTGCTCGGTGGAGCGCGGCGTGGCGACCAGCCGGCTGCTGCCGGTCGCCGTCGCGATCATCATCGGCGCGCTGACCCTGTTCTCCGGGCCGACCGGCATCGCCGCCGTCGGCGCCCTACTGGTCGCCATCGGACCGCTGAAAACCATTGTGGCCGCCCATGTCTCACGCTTCGGCTACTGGGCGCTGCTGGCGCCGATCGCCGCCGCGGGCACCGTCACGATCTTCCTGATCTTCCGCGACCAGACCCTGGCCGCCGAGATGCAGGCCAGCAGCTTCAAGTCCGCCGTCGGCCCGAGCCTGGCCTGGTTCGACGAGCACATCCGCTACTCGCGGCTGTTCACCACCAGCCCCGACGGCTCGGTGGCGCGCCGGTTCGCGGTGCTCGCGGTGCTGCTGTCGCTGACCGTCGCGCTCGCGATGACGCTGCGCAAGGGCCGCATCCCCGGCACGGCCGCGGGACCGAGCCAGCGCATCATCGGCATCACGATCATCTCGTTCCTGGCGATGATGTTCACCCCGACCAAGTGGACCCACCACTTCGGGGTGTTCGCCGGGCTGGCCGGATCGCTCGGCGCACTCGCCGCGGTCGCGGTGTCGGCGGCCGCGATGCGCTCACCGCGCAACCGCGCGGTGTTCGCCGCCGCGGTGCTGTTCATCACCGCGCTGTCGTTCGCGACGGTCAACGGCTGGTGGTACGTGTCCAACTTCGGGGTGCCGTGGTCGAACGCGTTCCCGGAATGGAAGTTCGGCTTCACCACCATGCTGCTCGGCGCCTCGCTGCTGGCGCTGCTGATCGCCGCCTGGCTGCACTTCACCGGCCGCGACAAGCCGCCCCCGCCGGGCACTCCACCGATCTGGAAACGCGTCACCCGGGCACCGCTGGCGGTCGCCACCTGGGCGCTGGTGACCTTCGAGGTGGTGTCGCTGACCACGGCGATGCTGGGCCAGTACCCGGCCTGGACGGTCGGGCGCTCCAACCTGGGCGCCCTGACCGGCAAGACGTGCGGGCTCGCCGAGGACGTCCTCGTCGAGCAGGACGTCAACGCGGGTGTCCTGGCACCGGCCGACGGCGTCCCCGTCGGTGAGGCGCTCGGCGGCACGACCGCGGAAGGCTTCAGTCCCAACGGCATCCCGTCGGATCTGTCCGCCGACCCGGTGATGGACCAGCCCGGCTCGGACAACTTCGCCGACTCCGACAGCGACGCCGCCAGCGGCAGCGAACCCGGCACCGAGGGCGGCACAACCGCCCGGGCGGGCATCAACGGCTCCAGGGCCCGGTTGCCGTTCGGGCTGGACCCGGCCCGCGTCCCGGTGATGGGCAGTTGGAGCAGCAACATTCAGCAACCGGCGTTCCTGCGGTCGGCGTGGTACCAGCTGCCGGCGGGCTGGAACGAGGAAGACCCGTCCGACGCGCTGCTCGTGGTCGCCGCCGCCGGGCGCTTCGACACCGGAGAGGTCCTCGTACAGTGGGCCGGCGCCGACGGCGAACCGGCGGGCGACATCAGCCTCGGCGACGTCGGGGCGTCCCCGGCGTGGCGCAACCTGCGGGTCCCGCTGTCGTCGATCCCGGCCGAGGCCACCCGCGTCAGGCTGGTCGCCAGCGACGACGACCTCAACCCCGAGCACTGGATCGCGATCACCCCGCCGCGGATCCCCGAGCTGCGCACCCTGCAGGACGTGGTCGGATCCTCCGACCCGGTGCTGCTGGACTGGCTGGTCGGGCTCGCGTTCCCGTGCCAGCGGCCGTTCGGCCACCGCAACGGAGTCGTCGAGGTGCCGAAGTGGCGGATCCTGCCCGACAGGTTCGGCGCCGAGGCCAACTCACCGGTGATGGACTACCTCGGCGGTGGCCCGCTCGGCATCACCGAGCTGCTGCTGCGGCCGGTCAGCGTGCCGACCTACCTGAAGGACGACTGGTTCCGCGACTGGGGCGCGCTGCAGCGGCTGGTGCCGTTCTACCCCGACGCCGAACCCGCGCGGCTGGACCTCGGCACGGTCCAGCGCGGCGGCCTGTGGAGCCCGGCGCCGCTTCGCCTGAGCTAGCCGGTTGGGCTGAACCCCGGCACGCCGGACCCGGCCGCTTAAGAACGTCGCCTACGATCGACCCTCGTGCCTGCCCCGTCCGCCCGCCTCGTCGCCGTCATCGCGGGGCTCGCCGGACTCGTGCTGTGCGGGCTCACCCCGCTGCTTCCGGTCACCCAGTCCACCGCGGCCATCAGCTGGCCGCAAAGCGTGGACGCCGACGGCTACGTCAGTGACGTCACCGCGCCGCTGGTGTCCGGGGCGCCGCGCTCGCTCGACGTCACCATCCCGTGCCGCGCCGTGGCGAGCCTGCCCGGTGAGGACGGCGTGGTGTTCTCCACCAACCCGGCCGACGGCATCGACGCTGGACGCAACGGCCTGTTCGTGCGTGCCAACGCCGACGTCGTCTACGTCGCGTTCCGAGACACGGTCGCCGCGGTCGCCCCGCGCGAGGCCGTCGACGCCGGCGAGTGCAGTGAACTGCGGGTGTGGGCCGACGTCGGCGCGGTCGGCGCCGACTTCGTCGGGATCCCCGGCGCCGCGGGCACGCTGCCCCCGGACAAGCGGCCCCAGGTGTCGGGCATGTTCACCGACCTGGAGACCGGGCTCGACGCCGGGTTGCGCGCCCACGTCGACGTCGACACCCGGTTCATCACGTCGCCGACCACGCTGAAGCTGGCCGTGATGACCCTCGGCGTGCTCTGCGTGCTCGCGTCGATCGTCGCGCTGGCCGTCCTGGACCGCCGGTCCGGGCGCCGGATCCCGCGCGAGCTGCGCCGCGGGCGCCGCGCCGGGCTGTGGACGTGGCTGACCGATGCCGCCGTGGTCGGCGGCCTGCTGATCTGGCACATCGTCGGCGCCCAGACCTCCGACGACGGCTACAACACCACCATCGCGCGGGTGTCCGCCGAGGCCGGCTACACCACCAACTACTACCGGTACTTCGGCGCGTCCGAAGCGCCGTTCGACTGGTACCAGAGCGTGCTGGCCCACATGGCGTCGATCAGCACGGCCAGTGTGTGGCTGCGGCTGCCCGCCACCGCCGCCGCGATCGCTACGTGGCTGATCCTGAGCCACTGTGTGCTGCCCCGGCTCGGGAAACGGCTGGCCGACAACCGGGTCGCGGTGCTGACCGCGGGCGCGGTGTTCCTGGCCGCGTGGCTGCCGTTCAACAACGGGCTGCGCCCCGAACCGCTGATCGCGTTCGGTGTGATCGCGGTGTGGATGCTGGTCGAACTCTGCGTCGCGCGACGGCAGTTGGCGCCCTACGCGGTGGCGATCGTCGTCGCCGTGTTCTGCGTGACGCTGGCCCCGCAGGGCCTCGTCGCGGTCGCGCCGCTGCTGGTCGGGGCGCGCGCCGTCGCCCGCGTGGTGTCGGCCCGGCGCGCCACCGACGGACTGCTCTCGGCCGTCGCACCGTTCACCGCGGCCACGTCGCTGCTGTTCGTGGTCGTGTTCCGGGACCAGACGCTGGCCTCGGTCGCCGAGTCGGTGCGCATCAAGTACGTCGTCGGCCCGACGGTGCCGTGGTACCAGGAGTTCCTGCGCTACTACTACCTGACCGTCGAGGACAGCGTCGACGGCTCACTGACGCGGCGCTTCTCGGTGCTGATCCTGCTGCTGTGCCTGTTCGGCGTGATCGCGGTGCTGCTGCGCCGCGGCAGCGTGCCCGGTGCGGTGAACGGGCCGCTGTGGCGGCTGGTCGGCACCACCGGGATCGGGCTGCTGCTGCTGATCCCGACCCCGACGAAGTGGGCGGTGCAGTTCGGCGCGTTCGCCGGGCTGGCGGGCGCGCTCGGCGCGGTCACCGCGTTCGCGTTCGCCCGGGTCGGGCTGCACAGCCGACGCAACCTGGCGCTGTACGTGACCGCACTGCTGTTCGTGCTGGCCTGGGCCACCTCGGGCATCAACGGCTGGTTCTACAACGCCAACTACGGCGTGCCGTGGTTCGACAAGCAGCCGGTGATCGTCGGCTACCCCGTCACCACGATCTTCCTGGTGCTGGCCATCGCCTGCGGCCTGCTGACGGGCTGGCTGCACTTCCGGATGGACTATGCCGGCCACACCCAGGTCGCCGACACCGGCCGCAACCGCGCGCTGGCCTCGACGCCGCTGCTGATCGTCGCGGTGATCATGGTCGTGCTCGAACTCGGCTCGATGGTCAAGGCCACCGTCGGCCGCTACCCCGTCTACACCATCGGCGCGGCCAACATCGCCGCGCTGCGCTCCGGCGGCACGAGCTGCGCGATGGCCGACGACGTCCTCGTCGAAGCCGACACCAACGCCGGGATGCTGCAACCGGTTCCGGGGCAGCGCTTCGGTGAGTACGGCCCGCTCGGCGGCGAGAACCCCGTCGGCTTCACCCCCAACGGCGTCAGCGACACCCTCGAGCCCGCCGAACCGGTGGCCGCCAACCCCGGCACCCCGAACTCCGACGGGCCCGTCGACAAGCCGAACATCGGTGTCGGCTACGCGGCCGGCACCGGCGGCGGCTACGGCCCCGAAGGTGTCAACGGATCCCGGGTGTTCCTGCCGTTCGGGCTCGACCCGCAGACCACCCCGGTGATGGGCAGCTGGGCGGAGCCCGGTTCGGACGAGGCCGGGATCGCCGCCAAGGCCACCTCGGCCTGGTATCAGCTGCCGCCCCGCACCCCCGACCGGCCGCTGGTGGCCGTCGCCGCCGCGGGCGCGATCTGGTACTACAACGAGGACGGCTCGTTCAACTACGGCCAGTCGCTGAAGCTGCAGTGGGGTGTGCACCGCCCCGACGGCTCGTACGAGGCGCTCAACGAGGTCGACCCGATCGACATCTTCGCCCAGAAGGCTTGGCGCAACCTGCGTTTCCCGCTGGACACCGCACCGCCGGAGGCCAACGTCGCGCGCATCGTCGCCGACGACCCGAACCTGTCGGAGGACCAGTGGTTCGGGTTCACCCCGCCGCGGGTTCCGGTGCTGCAGACCGCGAGCGAGTTCCTCGGCACGCAGACCCCGGTGCTGATGGACATCGCCACCGCCGCGAACTTCCCGTGCCAGCGCCCGTTCGCCGAGCACCTCGGCATCGCGGAGCTGCCGCAGTACCGGATCATGCCGAACTTCAAGCAGATCGTGGTGTCGTCGAACCAGTGGCAGGCCGCCCAGGACGGCGGGCCGTTCCTGTTCATCCAGGCGCTGCTGCGGACCGAGTCGATCCCGAGCTATCTGAGCGGCGACTGGTACCGCGACTGGGGCTCGCTGGAGCGCTACCTGCGCGTCGTGCCGCCCGAGCAGGCACCTGACGCGGTGATCGAGGAAGGGTCGAAGCGAGTGTTCGGCTGGAGCCGCGGCGGACCGATCAGGGCACTCCCGTGAAAGATGACGTGAAGATCGCGCGCTGGGTCGCCACCATCGCCGGCCTGCTCGGCTTCGTGATGGCCGTCGCGGTGCCGCTGCTGCCGGTCACCCAGACCACCGCGACGCTGAACTGGCCGCAGCAGGGACAGCTCGCCAACGTCACCGCGCCGCTGATCTCCCAGGCCCCGGTCAGTCTGACCGCGACGGTGCCCTGCGACGTCGTGCGCGGTATGCCCGCCGACGGCGGCCTGGTGTTCGGCACCGCCCCCGCGCAGGGCCGCGACGCCGCGCTGAACGCGATGCTGCTCAACGTCACCGAGGACCGCGTCGACGTGATCGTGCGCAACGTCGTGGTCGCCAGCGTCGAGCGTGATCGGGTCGCCGGAACCGGGGGTGCCCCCGGTTGTTCCAGCATCGAGATCACGTCGAATCACGACGGCACCTACGCCGAGTTCGTCGGTCTGACCAAGACCGACGGCGCCGACGCCGGCCAACCGCAGCGCAGCGGCTACCCGGACCCGAACCTGCGGCCCGCGATCGTCGGCGTCTTCACCGACCTGACCGGCCCGGCCCCGCCCGGCCTGCAGTTCTCCGCCGAGATCGACACCCGCTTCACGACGCACCCGACCGCGCTGAAACTGGCCGCGATGGTGCTCGCCGTCGTGTGCACGATCCTGGCGATCCTGGCGCTGTGGCGGCTCGACCGCCTCGACGGGCGCCGGATGCACCACCTGATCCCGACCCGCTGGCGCACCGTGACCGCGGTGGACGGCGTGGTGCTCGGCGGCTTCGCGATCTGGTACGTGATCGGGGCGAACTCGTCCGACGACGGCTACATCCTGCAGATGGCGCGGGTCGCCGAACACGCCGGTTACATGTCGAACTACTTCCGCTGGTTCGGCAGCCCCGAGGACCCGTTCGGCTGGTACTACAACGTGCTGGCGCTGATGAGCCAGGTCAGCACCGCGAGCATCTGGATGCGGCTGCCCGACCTGATCTGCGCGGTGATCTGCTGGCTGCTGCTGTCGCGTGAGGTGCTGCCCCGCCTCGGGCCCGCGGTGATCGCGAGCCGCCCCGCGCTGTGGGCGGCCGGGCTGGTGCTGCTGGGCGCGTGGATGCCGTTCAACAACGGGCTGCGCCCCGAGGGCCAGATCGCCACCGGCGCGCTGATCACCTACGTCCTGATCGAACGCGCGATCACCTCGGGCCGGCTCACCCCGGCCGCGCTGGCGATCACCACCGCGGCGTTCACCCTCGGTATCCAGCCGACCGGCCTGATCGCGGTCGCCGCGCTGCTCGCGGGCGGCCGCCCGATCCTGCGGATCCTGATGCGGCGCCGCCAGAGCGTCGGGCTGTGGCCGCTGCTGGCGCCGCTGCTGGCCGCCGGCACCGTAATCCTGGCCGTGGTGTTCGCCGACCAGACGCTGGCGACGGTGCTGGAGGCGACCAAGATCCGCACCGCGATCGGTCCGAGCCAGGAGTGGTGGACCGAGAACCTGCGCTACTACTACCTGATCCTGCCGACCACCGACGGGGCGATCGCCCGCCGGGTGGCGTTCCTGTTCACCGCGCTGAGCCTGTTCGCGTCGCTGTTCATCATGTTGCGCCGCAAGCGTGTTCCCGGCGTCGCCCGCGGGCCGGCGTGGCGGCTGATGGGCGTGATCTTCGCGACGATCTTCTTCCTGATGTTCACCCCCACCAAGTGGATCCACCACTTCGGACTGTTCGCGGCTGTGGGCGGTGCGATGGCGGCACTGGCCACGGTGTTGGTGTCCCCGGCGGTGCTGCGCTCGGCGCGCAACCGGATGGCGTTCCTGGCCGGGCTGCTGCTCGTGCTGGCGTTGTGCTTCGCGTCCACCAACGGGTGGTGGTACGTGTCGAATTTCGGTGCGCCGTTCAACAACTCGGTACCGCAACTGGGCGGGGTCACCGCCAGCACGGTGTTCTTCGTACTGTTCTTCGTCGCCGCGTTCGCGGCGTTCTGGCTGCACCTGCGGGGCAAGCAGCAGTCCCGCGTCGTCGACGTGCTGACCGCGGCGCCGATCCCGATCGCGGCCGGCTTCATGGTGCTGTTCATGGTGGCGTCGATGGCCATCGGGGTGGTTCGCCAGTACCCGACGTACTCCAACGGCTGGGCCAACATCCGCGCGTTCGCCGGCGGCTGCGGCCTCGCCGACGACGTGCTGGTCGAACCCGATTCCAACGACGGCTTCCTGTCACCCCTGCCGGACGGCCCCGGTCAACCCTCCTGGGGCCCACTCGGAGCGCTCGGCGGTGAGGAGCCGACGGGCTTCTCCCCCAACGGAGTTCCGGACCGGATCATCGCCGAGGCGATCCGGCTGAACAATCCGCAGCCCGGCACCGATTACGACTGGAACCGTCCGATCAAGCTGTCCCGGCCCGGCGTGAACGGGTCCACGGTGCCGCTGCCCTACGGGCTCGACCCGGCCCGGGTACCGGTGGCGGGCACGTATTCCACGGGGCCGCAACAGGAAAGCCGCCTCGCGTCGGCATGGTACGAGCTGCCCGCACCGGATGACGCGCACCCGCTGGTGGTGATCACCGCCGCCGGCACCATCACCGGAACCAGCGTCGCGAACAACCTGACCACCGGCCAGACCGTGGATCTGGAGTACGCCGTGGCCGGCCCCGACGGGGCGCCGGTGCCCGCGGGACGGGTCAGCCCGTACGACATCGGCCCGACCCCGTCGTGGCGCAACCTGCGCTACCCGCGCTCGGCGATACCCGCCGACGCGGTCGCGGTGCGTGTCGTCGCCGAGGATCTGTCGCTGGGACAAGGGGATTGGGTCGCGGTGACCCCGCCGCGGGTTCCCGAGCTGCGCTCGGTGCAGGAATACGTCGGCTCTGAGCAGCCGGTGCTGATGGACTGGGCGGTCGGGCTGGCGTTCCCGTGCCAGCAGCCGATGCTGCACGCCAACGGTGTCACCGAAGTACCCAAATTCAGGATCTCACCGGACTACTACGCGAAGCTGCAGAGCACCGACACCTGGCAGGACGGCCTCAACGGCGGCCTGCTGGGCATCACGGACCTGCTGCTGCGGGCGTCGGTGATGTCGACCTACCTGTCGAACGACTGGGGTCAGGACTGGGGTTCGCTGCGGCGCTTCGACACCATCGTCGACGCCACGCCGGCCGAGATCGAACTGGGGTCGACGACCCACTCGGGTCTGTACTCGCCGGGGCCGATGCGATTCCGGCCGTGACGCGAGGCTAGTTCTGGCCGCCCTGGTTGTCGTTGGCGGTCGGGTCGGAGTTCTCCTGCTGGATGTCGCTGTGACAGTCGTTCTGGCTCTGGCCCGTCTGCTCCATGCACACCAGCACCGGGGCGTCCGCGGGCGCGGTGCTTCCGGGTTCCGGTGTGGCGCTGGGGTGCGGGATCTCCCCGTCGTACAGCGACCACAGCGGCTCACCCGTCGACGACAGCCGGGCACAGTAGGCGGACTTGCCGTCCTGGGTGATCCCGGCCCCGCCGAGCGTCGCGCAGTCCGCGCCGACCACCACCACCGGCAGTGACGGTCCCTTGGCGCCGGCGCGGATCTCGTCCTTCTCGAACACCGCGAGCAGGGCCACCGCCGCCGCCGCGGCCAGTGCCAGCACCACCGCCGAGCCGATCAGGATGCGGTTGCGCATACCGGAACCGGCCGGTGCGGCCGGCACCGGTTTGGCGTGCCGGGGGCCGGCCGGGGCGGCCGGTGAATACGTCGTCGCGTCGTGGTCCACCGAACTCCCCCGCCCGGTCACGCCACTGCGATTCCCCAGCGCACGGGCGAAATCCACGCACCGGTCGAACCGGTCCGACGGCGACTTCGACAGCGCCTTGGTGAACGCCTCACCCAGACCCGACAATTCGGGCCGGTGCACCGCGATCGACGGGGGCTGCGCGGTGAGGTGCTGGCTGATCACGATCGCCGGATTCGAATGCTGGAACGGCGGGGTCCCGGTCAGCAACTGAAACGCCGTGGCCGCCAACGCGTACTGGTCGGCGCGGCCGTCGATCGCCTCGTCGGCCGTCAGCTGCTCGGGGGCGGAGTACGCGACGGTGCCGACCGTCATGTTCGTCCCGGTCAACGCACTGACCTCGCCGAGCCGGCGGGCAATGCCGAAGTCGGCCAACATGATCCGCTCGTTCTCGGTCTCCGGGTCGGCGATCAGGATGTTGGCGGGTTTGACGTCGCGGTGCAGCAGACCCCGTTGATGCGCGTAGTCGAGCGCCTCCCCGACCGCGGTCACCAGCCGGACCACCAGGTCCGGCGGCATCCCGCCGGGATACCGGTCGGCGAGCAGCTTGGCCGCGTCGGTGCCCTCGACATGGTCCATCGAGATCCACAACCGGCCGTCGAACTCACCGCGGTCGTGGACCTGCACGATGTGCGGATGCCACAGCGACGCGGCGATGTCGGCCTCACGGTTGAACCGCTCCCGGTACTCGCTGTCGGTGGACACCGCCGCCGAGAGCACCTTCAGCGCGTCGTAGCGCGGCAGGCGCGGATGCTTGGCGAGGTACACCTCGCCCATACCGCCGGCTCCCAACATGCGCGAGATCGTGTATCCGGAGATGACCTCGCCGTCGCTCAGCGGCATGCGCGCATCCTATAAGCGCTTACCGAGGATCGCTCAGGTACGGGAATTCGGGCAGCAGATCCGTCGGCGCACCGAGCCCGGAGAAGCCCTTCTGCCCCTTGGTCAGGAACCGCGACCGGTAGTCGGCGACATCGTCGGTCAGCGCCCGCCCGTTCGGGTACGCGGCCGGTTTGGCCGGGTTGAACGTCAACACGTCCGGCAGCGTGCCCTCGGCCTCGATCGCGTCGATGGCCTCCTCACGGCTGTAGCCGCCCGTCTCGGCCATCAGCTCGATCAGGTGACCCATCCAGTGCGGACGGTCCATGTTCGGCTCGCCGGAGCTGAACTCGGCCAGTTCCTCGTCGGTGCTGAAGAAACCGCTCACCCACGGGTGGCCGATGCGGTCGGCGTGTACCCAGCGGCCGTCCTGGCGCAGCGTGCACCGCGCCCAGATCCGCACGTCGGGGGCGGCCCCGAGATAGCTGGTGGGCAGCTCGACGGCCATCGCGATCACGTTCGAGTCGAACGACGCGTCGCGGCGGGCGCCGGCGAAGAACACGAAACCCCCGCCGCGGGACCGCCAGATGTGCGGATCCCCGTGGAACGACACGTCGACGTTGCCGAAGATCTCCGACCCGCACGCGGACTCGACCCTCGCCTCGGCCTGCAACGCCAGCCGGACGTCGACGCGCTGGTGCGGCTGTTCGCCGTCGTAGGTCGGTTCGGAGAACACGAAGTTGAACGCGATGTCGTTGCGCAGATCGCCGTCGTTGTCGATGCCGATGCGGTACACCGCTTTGGGGTGCAGCGGACCCGCTTCCGGATTCGCCGTCAGGATCAGCGTGGTCCGCTCGGGATCGGTGGGTGACTGGAACACGTACAGATCGCACAGGTCCAAGCGGGGGTCGCCGAGCGGCGCCGCGCGCCTCAACCCGGTGAAATCAGCAGACACAGACCCCATCCAACCGCATCCGCTTTCTAGATGGGTGTCAGGCCATGCTTGCGCTGCACGCGATTGATCTGCTTGTCGCGAAGCAGGTGCAGGCACTTGCGGATGAGCAGGCGGGTTTCGTGCGGCTCGATGACGCCGTCGATGAAGCCGCGCTCGGCCGCGATCCACGGCGTGGCCAGGCTGGTGTTGTAGCCCTCGATGAAGTCGGCCCGGATCTTCTGCACCTCGGGCGCCGTCGGATCGGGGAACCGCTTGACCAGAAGCTGGGCGGCCCCCTCGGCGCCGATCACCGCGATCCGCGCGGTCGGCCACGCGAAGTTGAAGTCCGACGTGAGCTGCTTGGAGCCCATCACCGCGTAGGCGCCGCCGTAGGACTTGCGGATGGTGATCGTCACCTTCGGGACGTCGCACTCCACCACGGCGTTGAGGAAGCGGCCACCGCGCTTGATGATGCCGCCCTTCTCCTGCTCGACGCCCGGCATGAAGCCCGGGGTGTCGACCACGAAGATCAGCGGGGTGTTGAACGAGTCGCAGAACCGGACGAAGCGGGCCGCCTTGTCCGACGCCTCGTTGTCGATCGCACCGGACATGTACATCGGCTGGTTGGCGATGATGCCGACCGGACGGCCGTCGACGCGCGCGAACGCCGTGATGATCGCGGGCCCGGACTGCTCGCCGACCTGGAACACGTCGCCGTCGTCGAAGATCCGCAGCAGGATCTCCATCATGTCGTAGGCCTGGTTGTCGGCGTCCGGCACGATCGCGTCCAGCTCGAGGTCGTGCGGCGTGATCTCCGGTTCCAGACCCGGATTGACGATCGGCGGATCGTCGAAGGTGTTGGCGGGCAGGAAGCTCAGGTAGTCGCGGACGTACTGGAACGCCGCGGCCTCGGACTCGACGACCTGGTGGATGTTGCCGTAGCGGGCCTGGGCGTCGGCGCCGCCGAGCTCGTCGAGGGTGACCTCCTCACCGGTGACGTCCTTGATCACGTCGGGCCCGGTGACGAACATGTAGCCCTGGTCGCGCACCGCGACGATCAGGTCGGTCTGGATCGGCGAGTACACCGCACCGCCGGCGCACTTACCGAAGATCAGCGAGATCTCGGGGACCAGACCGCGCAGCAGCTCGTGGCGGCGCCCCAGCTCGGCGTACCAGGCCAGCGACGTCGCGGTGTCCTGGATCCGCGCGCCCGCGGAGTCGTTGATGCCGATGATCGGGCAGCCGACCATCGCGACCCACTCCATCAGCCGGGCGACCTTGCGGCCGAACATCTCTCCGACCGAACCCTGGAACACCGTCTGGTCGTGGCTGAACACGCCGACCGGACGGCCGTTGATGGTGCCGTGACCGGTGACCACACCGTCGCCGTAGAGCGCGTCCGGGTCGCCGGGGGTCTTGGCCAGCGCACCGATCTCCAGGAAGCTGCCCGGGTCGAGCAGCGCGTGGATCCGGGCGCGGGCGCTCGGGATGCCCTTCTTCTCCCGCTTGGCGACGGCCTTCTCACCACCGGGTTCCTTGGCGATCTCCAGCTTCTCGCGGAGTTCGGCCAGGAGTTCGGCAGTCGTTCGTTCGGTCACTTGTTCTCGCTCTCGATCGCGCTGATCGCCTCGCTCATGTGGGCACCGACCTTTGCAATGTACGGCTCGTCGATGGCCTGGATGTGTTCGCCCCCGATCGGCACGACCTCCAGGTCGTCGACGAATTCACCCCATCCACCATCGGGTTTACGGGTCGCGTAGCGCGGCTCGAACATGATCGCGTCGTCGTGGTATCGGTCGGCCATGTAGAGCGTGACGTGCCCGTCGTAATGCTCGATCTTCGCGGTGTCGAGCGCGCGGTTGTCCAGGTAGGACGTGCGCTGGTGCTCGATGATGCCGCCGGGGATGTCGACGCCGCTGGCCTTGACCGCGTCGAGGATGAACTTCACCTGACCCTCGTCGTCGAGCGCTTCGAGCTCCTCGTACGGGATCGGCGGTACCTCGACGTTGAAGGTGCGCTGCGCGAACAAGGCGTAGCGGTCCCAGCGGGCCCGGATCTCCTCCTTGGTCTGCGGCACCTCCTCACCCGCGCGTACCGTGTCGATCAGACCGACGAACTTCACGTCCGCACCCTGGCTCTTCAGCCCGACCGCGCAGGCGTAGGCCAGCGCCCCGCCCAGCGACCAGCCGGCCAGGATGTAGGGGCCGTTGCCCTGGATCTCCATCAGCTTCGGCACGTACTCGCGGGCCCGCTCCTCGATGGAGCCCTCGACCCGCTCGATGCCGTACACCGGGGTGTCGGCGGGCAGCCGCTTCATCAGCGGCTCGTACACGACGGTGGTGCCGCCTGCGGGATGGAACACGAACACCGGGACGCGGGTGGACCCTTCGGGCCGGGGACGCAGGACGCGGACGAACCCGTCGAGCTCACCGGCGTCCATCTCATCGCGCACCGCGACGGACAGGTCCTGGATGGTGCGAGCCGTCTTGACCTGCTCGGCGGTGATGGTGCCCTCGGCACGCTCGGAGAGCCGCTGGGCGATCTTCTCGGCGACGTCGTCGCCGATCGACGGCAATTCGTTGAAGATGCCGCCCGGCGACTTGCCGGTCACGATCGCCCACGTCGCGAACGTGACGCGTTCGGCCGCGTCGCGCGGCGGCACGTCGGCGCCGAGCGCCTCGGCGACCGCTTCCTGGGTGAGGACCTTGGCGGCCATGCCTGCGGCTGACGAGCGCTCGGCTGCCGCGGGTCCGGCCGGGTTGCTCGGCGGCGGCGGGAGGGAAGGCCCCGACGGATCCGACGGCGGAGCGGGGACGCCCGCGACATCAGACGCCGGCGCGGGGATGCTGGGCGGCGCTTCGGTTCCCGCGGCCTGGGTGACCTCGTCGCCCAAGTCCTCAGGCTTGGCGGCGATCGGATGACCGGCCTCGGCCAGCTTCGCCTCGAGTTCGGCGACCGTGGTCGCGCCGCCCATCAGCTCGGCCTGCGCCGCGGCGATCTCCTCGGCGGTCTGCCCCTTCTGCGCCTCGGCGATCTCCTCGACCTGGTCGCGGTTCTCGATCGCGTAGGCGATCAGCTTCTCGACCGCGTACAGGTTCGCGTCGCGCACCGCGGTCAGCTGGATCGGCGGCAGGTCGAAGTCGTACTCGACACGGTTCTTGATGCGCACCGCCATCAGCGAATCCAGCCCGAGCTCGATCAGCGGCACCTCCCACGGAAGGTCCTCGGGCTCGTAACCCATCGCCGCACCGACGATCGCGCCGAGCCGCTCACCGATGGTCTCCCCGGAGTCCGGCGACCACTTCGCGAAGCCGGCCGCCAGGCCCGCTCCCGCGGTGAGGTTGTCCTGCAGGATCGCCGCATTGTCCTCTTCAGGCTCGGGCTCCGGTGCCACAGCGGCGATCTCGCTGACGGCGCCGGCACCGACGGCGGTCGGCAGCGCGGTCTGCGCACCGCCGCGCGTCACGATCGCGTCGTAGACGAGCGTGAAGGACTCGTCGATCCGGGCGTGCACCTGCACGCTGGCACCACCCGGGTGACGGGTCAGCGTCGTCACCAGCCGGGCCCCCTCGGCGGGCACCGCGCGCTGCTCGGACGCGGTCAGCTTGGCATCCGGAAGCACCGCTGCGGCAGCGGCTTTCACGAGCGCGGCCAGGGTCTGCGCGTCGACGGCGCCCCGCCCGACGTACTCCCACACGTGCCTGCCGTCCGGGGTGGCGACGTGGTTGCCCGGCATCACCGTCGAGCTGTCGCCGGTGAAGCGCACGTCGAGCCAGTGCGGCTTGCGCCGGAACCGGGTCGGCGGGATGTCGGCGTAGTCCACCGCCGGGTCCAGCGCCCGGTCCTTCGGCAGCGGGAACAGCGTCCGGAAGTCCAGGTCGTGCCCGTGCACGAACAGGTGCGCCATCGCCGTGGTCATCGAGTCGACCTCGTCCTGCTTGCGCGCGAGCGTCGGAATCAGCTGCGCGTCATGCAGTCCCGCCGTGGCGGTGGTCAGACCCACCTGCATCAGCGCCACCGGGTTGGGCGCCAGCTCCAGGAACGTGGTGTGCCCGTTGTCGATGGCGTTACGGATGCCCTGCGTGAAGTACACGCTGTGGCGCAGACCCTTCTTCCAGTAGTCCACGTCGTGGATCGGGTCCGAGCCGGCCCGCACCAGCGAGCCCTCGTGCACCGTCGAGTAGTACGGCACCTGCACGGTATGCGGCTCGATGCCCTGCAGTTCGGCGGCGAGTTCGCCGAGCAGCGGGTCCATCTGCGTGGTGTGGCTGGCGCCCTTGGTCTGGAACTTGCGGGCGAACTTGCCCTCCGATTCGGCGCGGGCGATGATCGCGTCCACCTCGTCAGGCGGACCGCCGATGACGGTCTGGGTCGGTGCGGCGTACACGCACACTTCGAGGTTCTTGTAATCGGCGAAGACGGTCTCGATCTCCTCGGCCGAGTACTCGACCAGCGCCATCAACCGGATGTACTCGCCGAACAGCATCGCCTCGCCCTCACCCATCAGGTGGGCGCGCGAGCAGATGGTGCGGGTCGCGTCCTCCAGCGATAGACCGCCGGAGAAGTACGCGGCCGCGGCCTCGCCGAGCGACTGCCCGATCAGCGCACCGGGTTTCGCTCCGTGCGCCTTGAGCACCTCGCCGAGCGCGATCTGGATCCCGAAGATGACCAGCTGCACCTTCTCGATCGGCAGGTCGGTGGTCTCGTCGGTGTAGTCGATCGCGTCGTCGAGGATCATCTCGACGATCGAATGGCCGCGCTCGTCCTGGATCAGCGCGTCCACCTTGTTGATCCACTCGGCGAACGTGTCGTCGTGCAGATACAGGCTCTTGGCCATCTTGCGGTGCTGGGCACCGAATCCGGCCAGCACCCACACCGGGCCGTTGGTGACCGGGCCGTCGGCGGTGATCACGATCGGGTTCGGCTTGCCCTCGGCGATCGCGCGCAGACCCTTGATCGCCTCGTCGTGGTCGTGGGCGAGCACCACGGCGCGGGACCGGCCGTGGTTGCGCCGCGACAGCGACCGTCCGATCGACTCCAGCGACGCGGCGCGCCCCTCGGGGCTGTCGATCCAGTCGGCGAGCTCGGCGGCGGTGGCCTTCTTACGGGAGGTCAGGAATCCCGAAACCGCAAGCGGCACAATCCTTGCCGGCGGCTCGGCGGCCTCCTGCGCGGCCAGTTCCTCGCGGGCGACCTCGAGCAGGCGCAGCGCCTCGTCGGTCAGCCCGGGCAGTTCCGGCTCGTCGTCGGCGATCCGGCCGTAGAACTCGTCGTCCCCGCGGTCGTCGTCGTTGTCGTCGTTCATGAACTCGCCGTACTCGTCCATCCGGACGCCACCGACGTAGACCGCCTTGGCGTCGTCGTTGGCCGGCGAGACCACCGCGAGGTCCGGCTCGGGAGCCGGCTCGACCAGATCGGTGGGCAGCAACTCGCGCACCACCAGGTGCGCGTTCGCGCCGCCGAACCCGAAGCCCGACACGCCGGCGATGGCGCAGCCGCTGTAGCGCGGCCAGTCGGTCGCGGTGTCGGTGACCTTCAGGTGTTCCTTCTCGAAGTCGATGTACGGGTTCGGGCCCGTGTAGTTGATCGACGGCGGAATCTTGTTGTTGCGCAACGACAGCGCCACCTTGGCGAGGCTGGCCGCGCCGGCGGCGGACTCCAGGTGACCGATGTTGGACTTCACCGCGCCCAGCAGCGCGGGCTTGTCGGCAGCGCGGCCGCGGCCGATGACGCGGCCCAGCGCGTCGGCCTCGATCGGGTCGCCGAGGATGGTGCCGGTGCCGTGCGCCTCGACGTAGTCGACGCTGCGCGGGTCGATGCCGGCATCCTTGTAGGCCTTGCGCAGCACCTCTTCCTGCGCATCGGGATTCGGTGCGAGCATGCCGTTGGAACGGCCGTCGTGGTTGACCGCGCCACCGGCGATCACCGCGAGGATCTGGTCGCCGTCACGGCGCGCGTCGGCCAGGCGCTTGAGCACCACCATGCCGCCACCCTCGGAGCGGGCGTATCCGTCGGCGTCCTGGGAGAACGACTTGATCCGGCCGTCGGGGGCCAGCACGCCGCCGACCTCGTCGAAGCCGAGGGTGACCAGCGGGGTGATCAGCGCGTTGACGCCACCGGCCACCACCACGTCGGCATCCCCGGCGCGCAGCGCCTTGATGCCCTCGTGCACGGCGACCAGCGACGACGAACAGGCCGTGTCGATCGACATGGACGGGCCGCGGAAGTCGAAGAAATACGACACCCGGTTGGCGATCACCGCGCTGGAGTTGCCGGTGATCGCGTACGGGTGCGCGACGGCGGGGTCGGCGACCGACATGAACATGTAGTCGTTGACCGAGCTGCCGATGTAGACGCCGACGCTTTCCCCGCGCAGGCTGGATGCGGGAATCCGCGCGTGCTCCAACGCTTCCCACGTCAGCTCGAGCGCCATCCGCTGCTGCGGATCGATGTTGTCGGCTTCCATCTTCGACAGCGCGAAGAACTCGGAGTCGAACCCCTTGATATCGGACAGGTAGCCGCCCCGGGTGCGGGCCTTGGCGACACGCTCGGCCACCCGCGGCTCGGACAGGAACTCCGACCAGCGTCCCTCGGGCAGGTCGGTGATCGCGTCACGACCCTCGAGCAGGGCCTTCCACATCTCGTCGGGGGTGTTCATATCGCCCGGGAAACGGGTTCCCACACCGACGATCGCGATGTTGGTGATGCCCTCGTCGACCGTGCGCGACCAGTCGAAGGAAGTGTCCACCTCATCTTCCTCGGGCTCGCCCTCGATGATCACCGTCGCGAGCGACTCGATGGTCGGATGCCGGAACGCGACGGTCGCGGTCAGCGTGACCCCGGTGAGGTCCTCGATGTCACTGGCCATCGCGACCGCGTCGCGCGACGACAGCCCGAGTTCGACAAGCGGTGCGCTCTCGTTGATCGAGTCCGGGGACTGCCCCGTCGCGTTGCCCACCCAGTTGCGCAGCCATTCACGCATCTCGGCGACGGTCATATCCGGACCGGTCTTCGCCGAGTCGTCTTGTGCTTCAGCCATGTTCGTTTACCTCACGATCGCGAAGCGACCGGCACGGCCGCAGATGTGTTGAGCGTCAGTCCATTTCATCGGGGAAGGCGTTGGCCACCCGGCCGCTGCGCAGGCTGCCGTCCAGGTACGCCGACCGGCAGGCCCGCCTGCCGATCTTGCCGCTGGAGGTGCGCGGAATCGCGCCCGCTGCGGTCAGCAGCACGTCACGCACCGTGACGCCGTGACGGACCGCGATCGCGGCGCGGATGTCGTCGATGATGGGCCCGACGTCGAGCTTGTGCGCGCCCGGCGCGCGCTCACCGACGATGACCAACTGCTCCGAGGTGTCGTCGGGGTCGCGCTTGAGGCCGGCGTGCGAATCGTCGAACACCTCGTCGGGCAACTGGTTCGCCGGTACCGAGAACGCCGCGACGAACCCCGTCCGCAGCGCCTTGGTGGCCTCCTGCGCGGAGTACTCCAGGTCCTGCGGGTAGTGGTTGCGGCCGTCGATGATCACCAGATCCTTCACGCGGCCGGTGATGAACAGCTCGCCGTCGTAGTACGCGCCGAGGTCACCGGTGCGCACCCAGGTGGCGTCGTCGGTGGCACCCTCGGCGTGCGACGGCGTGGTGCGCGACTTGAGGATGTTGTGAAACGTCTCGCGGGTCGCTTCCTCTTTCCCCCAGTACCCGGTGCCCATGTTCTGGCCGCTGATCCAGATCTCGCCGATCTGGCCGTCGGGCAACTCGGTGGCGGTCTCGTGGTCGACGATCACCGCCCATTCCGCGACGCCGACCTTGCCGGCGCCTGCCTGCGCGACACCCTTGGGCGAACCGTCGGGCACCGGCACGAACCGGTGGTTGTTCAGCTCGTCGCGATCCACCAGGACGATCTTCGGATGCTCGTGGATCGGGGTGGTGGACACGAACAGCGTCGCCTCGGCCAGGCCGTAGGACGGCTTGATCGCCTCGGGCTTGAAGCCGAACGGGCTGAACGCCTCGTTGAACCGGCGCACGGTGGCCGCCGAGATCGGCTCGCTGCCGTTGAGGATGCACTTGATGTTCGACAGGTCCAGCGGCGGCTCGTCGTCCTTGGGCACCGCGCGAGCGGCGGCATGGTCGAACGCGAAGTTCGGGGCCACCGAGATGACACCGCCGGTGTCGTCGGGTTTGCGCGCCATCGCCCGGATCCAGCGACCCGGCCTGCGGACGAACGCGGCGGGCGTCATGAAGGTGATGTAGTGGCCGAGCATCGGCGACAGCAGCACCGTGATCAGCCCCATGTCGTGGAAGAACGGCAGCCAGGACACCCCGCGGTCGCCCTCTTCGGCGTCCAGCGCCTCGATCACCTGCACCACGTTGGTGGCGAGGTTGAGGTGGGTGATCTGCACACCCGTCGGGATCCGGGTCGATCCCGACGTGTACTGCAGGTACGCGATCGTGTCGTGCTCGACGTGGACCGGCTCCCAGGTGGCGCCGACCTCGTTGGGGACCGCGTCGACCGCGATGACGCGGGGACGGTCCTTGGCGGGCCGGGTCCGGAAGAACTTGCGCACCCCCTCGGCCGCGGCGGTGGTGGTCAGGATCGCCGACGGCGAGCAGTCGTCGAGGACCGCGTGCAGCCGCCCGACGTGTCCGGGCTCGTTCGGATCGAACAGCGGCACCGCGATGCGCCCGGAGTACAGCGTGCCGAAGAAGGCCACCAGGTACTCCAGGTTCTGCGGGCACAGGATCGCGACGCGATCACCGGGCTGGGTGACCTGCTGCAGCCGTGCACCGATGGCCTTGTTGCGGGCGCCGAAGTCGGCCCAGTTCAGATCGCGCTCCACACCGTCGCGCTCGGTCGAGAAGTCGATGAACCGGTACGCGACCTTGTCGCCGCGCACCTTTGCCCATCGCTCGATGTGTTTGACCAGGTTTCCGTTGTCCGGGAACTTGATCAAACCGTCCTTGAGGAACGGATTGTGGAAGGCCATTTTCTTAAACTCCAATCAAGCGGGATCCCGGAAACCCCGGAAAATCGTACCGGGGAGGAGGCCCCCAACCCATCAACCACCGGCGACCGCTCTTAGATTTTCCTTAATCTGACGATATGCTAGGCGACCTGCGCAACCGAGGCCAAATCAACCTGCCGTCGACCTGACGAATTTTGCTCGAAACGTTACGAGGCTCACGTCAGCCGTGCTTCGGTCGCGGCGCGTTGTCCACCAAACCCTGCGCCCAGTTCAATGCCCATCCTGTGGCGGGTAAACCGTCCAGGTTCCAGAAATCCGGCGTCGCGTACATCGCGTGCACCGGCTGGCCCGCCCCGCCGGAGAGCACCTGCAGGGTCTGCGGCAGCTGGGTGATGTTGAACGCCGACTCCGGGGCCGCGCAGATCAGGTCGCCCCTGGCGCAGATCTCGAAGGTGCGGTCGTTGAGCATCCCGAAGCCCCCGGGCCGCGGGCCGCTCATCGTCAGCCCCAACGCCGACAGGGTCGGCACCTCGTGCAGCGTGATCTCCGCGCCCTGCCCGGGCGGATTCGGCCCGATCTCCTGGCCGACCCCGGCCTGGCGCCGGCCGTCGGCGATCAGCGCCACCCCGAGCACCAAGTCCTGGTCGACCGGTCCGCGCCCGTTGCCGATGTCGGAGGCGATGTCGCCGGCGATCACCGCGCCCTGCGAGAACCCGACGAGCACGTAGCTGGTCAGCGGGCACCGGTTGTTCATGTCGGTGATCGCCTGGATCGCGTTGCGGGTGCCCTCGGCGCGACTGTCGTTGTAGGACATCTGCCCGTCCGCCGACAACGGGTTACGGAACTGCGCGGTGTACGGGACGGTGTAGACCTCGAGGCGCTGGTTGTCGAACGCACCGCGGATCGGATTGGTGACGTTCAGCAGCAGCGCCGCCGGGAACTGCACCGGGTTGAACGGATCCAGCACCACCGACGACTCCCAGGTGCCCGGAATCGACACCAGCTGGACGTCGGGGCAGCTCGCATCCTGGAAGTCCGGGCGCGGCTTCGACGTCGGGGGCACCCCGGCCGGCGGTACCGCCGACGGCGGCACCGCGGTCGGCGGCGCGTCGGGGCGGCGCAGCACCACGATCACGATCGCGACGATCAGCACCACGACAAGGGCCACTGCCCCGGCGGCAGCGAGCGCGAGGATGCGATGGCGTTTCCGCCGGTTGGTCTTCGCCATGAGGGTGTGGAGCTCCTACTGACAGAGTCGTTCGGTCGCGATCCGAATGTAGTCGGCCGTCGCGGCGTCGGTGTCATCCGCCGACGGCGACTCGGCGCGCGCGCCGTCGGACTCCTCGGCGCCGCGGAGGTCGTTGCGGACCAGCGGTGCGACGAAATCCCACACCGCCTGGTCGGGTTGGCCGGCCGCGCGGGCCTGGCACACGTAGGAGCCGATGCTCAGCGCCGACAACTCGCTCGACGGCGTCACACCCGCCGCGCCCAGCGCGTCGAGATAGTCCTGCTGGTTCGGGGTGACGACCAGGGCGTTGGACTTCGCGCCCGCATTACCGGGCCCGGGCGGCTGGACGCTGGACTGCGCGTGCGGGGGCGCTGTCTCGACCTCCGAGCCCATGCCGGCCATCATGTCGCTCGAACAGCCGGTCAGCCACGCCGCGGGGAGAGCGACCAGCGCGGACAGTCCTGCCAATCCCGCGATCGCCGAGCGTGAGCCGTGTTGCACGACTCCAACGTACCGGCCTGCGCCGGCCACACCGGGTCAGGCGATGGTCGCGACGAGTTCGCCGGACATCGCTGCGAGCTGTCCGCTCCAGCTGCCCCAGTCGTGGTTTCCCGAGGTCGGGAAGTCGAAGTGACCGTTGCCGCCACCGACCCCGCGGTAGTGCTGGTAGAAGGTGCGGTTGCTGCCTTGTGCCTGGTCGCAGTACCCGATCATGGCGGGCACGTCGGTGCAGGTGGTGGTCGCCGGACTGAACACCCACAGCCTGGTGTTGTTGTTGGCCAGCAGCTGCACGTGCACGTCCGGGTCATGCCACTTCCACCGGCCCAGCTGTGGCAATCCCCACATGTTCCGGGTGTCGACGCCGCCGAACCGGGCCAGGCCCGCGGTGATCGCACCGTTCATCGCCGTCGCCGACGGGGTCAGGAAGCCCGACAGCGAGCCGGCGAACCGGTACCGGTCGGGGTGGAACGCGGCCATCGTCATCGCGCCGGTGCCGCCCATGGCCGCGCCGACGATCCCGTGCCCGCCCGGGGCCAGGCCCTTGTTGGCGGCCAGCCAGTTCGGCAGCTCGTCGGCCAGGAACGTCTCCCACTGCTTGCTGCCGTCCTGCTCCCAGTTGGTGTACATGGACCAGGCGCCGCCCGCGGGCGCGACCACCGAGATACCGAGACCCGACAGGGTGTTCATCGCGTTGCCGGCGGTCACCCAGTTGCTGACGTCGGGTGCGGCGTTGAACGCGTCGAGCAGGACGACCGCGTGCGGGCCGCCGCCCTGGAACGCGACCGGGATCGCGCGGCCCATCGCCGCCGAGGGCACCATCAGCATCTCGACGCCCTGGGCCCGGGCCACCGGAGTGGACGGCGTGAACGGTGCCGCCACACCCGACCACAGCAGCACCGCCATCGCCGCAGCGGCTACCGCTCGAAACATCCCGCGCATCTGCGACCTCTCTCGCCGTCCGTTTCCTGCCTGGCTTCCTACCTGGCGTAGTGAATCACATCACCTGCACGGGCTGGAGGCCAAAACGACTGACGGCGGTGACCCCTGGGGATCACCGCCGTCAGTGCCGTCTATCGGTGCGTCAGCCTATCGGTGCGTCAGCCGCCCGTGGCCGCGGTCTCGGCCGGAACCGCGGCGTCGACCGGAGCCGACGGCTGCGGCACGGCGCCGAGCACCCGCTGGATGTCGGGCTTCATCTGCTGCAGCTGCTGACCCCAGTACGGCCAGTCGTGCGTACCGCCGGCCGGGAAGTTGAACACGCCGTTCTTACCGCCCGCGGCCATGTACTCCTCCTGGAAGGTCTTGTTGGTGCGCAGCGTGAGGCTCTCCAGGAACTTCGCGGGCAGGTTGTCGCCCGCCACGCTGCCGTTGACCTCGGCGGGCTTGCCGTTGCCGCAGAAGACCCAGATGCGGGTGTTGTTGGCGACCAGCTTGCCGATGTTGACCATCGGGTCGTTGCGCTTCCAGGCGCTGCTCTCGTCCTCGGTGCGGCCCCACATGTCGTTGGCCTTGTAGCCGCCCGCGTCACCCATCGAGATGTTGATCAGGAACGGCCACCAGCCCTCGGACGGGTTCAGGTAGCCCGACAGCGACGCCGCGTACTGGAACTGCTGCGGGTGGTAGATCGCCAGCGTCAGCGCCGCCGAACCGGCCATGGACAGACCGACGGCCGCGTTGCGGTTCGGGTCGACGCCCTTGTTGGCGGCGAGGTAGGCAGGCAGCTCCTGGGTCAGGAACGTCTCCCACTTGTAGGTCTGGCAGCCGGCCTTGCCGCAGGCCGGGCTGTACCAGTCGCTGTAGAAGCTGGACTGGCCGCCGACGGGCATGATCACCGCGAGACCGGAGTCGAGGTACCACTCGAACGCCTGGGTGTTGATGTCCCAGCCGTTGAAGTCGTCCTGGGCGCGCAGACCGTCGAGCAGGTAGACACCCGGGGCGTTCGGCCCGCCGCTCTGGAACTGGACCTTGATGTCACGGCCCATTCCGGCCGAGGGCACCATCAGGTATTCGACCGGCAGACCCGGACGCGAGAACGCGCCGGCAGTGGCCGAGCCACCCACCGCGCTGATCAGGCCGGGCAGCACGACAGCCGCAGCAGCGACCACCGTGAATCGGCGGGCTGCGGCACGCAGCCTCCCAACGAACTTCATGCTTGAGTTTTTCCCATCTGTCGTTCAACGGCAGCAGGCCCGTCGTTCCTGTGAAGGAACGAGCTCCATCAGAGCGATCCCCGAGTCCGGCCCAGTTGCCTTGTAGTCAACCACACCTTTGTGGTGATCTCTCATTTCCGTAACACCGCTGCGAAGCCGCAGACATTGCGTCACATGCCTTATCCGACCGACATGGCTACAGCGTTACGAAATCAGAAAGACCGCTCTGCCAGCAAATCGCGTGATCGCATTTCAAAGACACAAGCAGCGGCACAATCCGGATCCGTCAGACACCCGTCACACGTCTGAGCACCTGCGAAGCGGACAGCTGTTGCGGGAGTGACCAAACCGAGCGCGGCGCCTCACGGACCCGTCGGCGGCATCCCGGTGTAGGGCGGATGGACCGGTTCGGGCAGCGGCACACCACAGCGCGCCAGTTCGTATCGCGGCACCCGGTCGAAGCGGTAGCTGGTGTACTCGGCGGCGTGCACCAGGTTTGACAGGAAACGGCGCGGCCCCATCGGGGCGCGGACCGCGTCGAGCATCTCCTGGGTCTCGGGGCACTGCAGCGCCGCCTCTGCCTGCCGGATCCAGTCCTCGTCGAGGTACCTCGGGATGTAGGGCCGTTCCTTGAAGAACGGTCCCTCGGCGACCGCCCAGTCCGGGAACAGGTTCTTGTCGTGGCCGATCCGGCCGTTCTCGATCCGTTCGGTGTGTGCGGCAAGCGGATTCGCCAGACCGATCTGGTCGATCACGCGGACGTCGAGGCCGAGATTCATGCCGACCATGCCCAGGTTGGTGAAGAAGACGGTGTGCGGCCCCCGGTAATCCGGCGGCGCGTCCGGGGGCGGCGGATAGGCCGGCACCACATCCCACATGTCGTAGTTGCCCGACGGCAGCAGCAACGCGCCGTCCGGGGTGTTCTCGATCGCGGTGAGCACCGCGCGCATGCGCGGGTAGTCCAGATAATCGGCGGCGGTCAGCGGGTGGGCGTGGCCGGTCGCCTGCGCGTAGAACCGTCGCTCGTCGACGATGCCGGTGTAGGTCACCCGCGTCGCATCGGCACCCATGCCCGGCGAGTTCGCGGTCCACAGCGACCAGCCCGCGACCGCCAGCCACAACAGCGCGGTCGCGCCGGCGTACAGGTAGCCGGCACCGCGCGCCATCCTGCGCACGTCGGGCAGCATCAGCGGGATCACCGAAACCGGGGCCAGCATCATGAACAACGGTGTCAGCAGCACGCGACCGTGCATGAAGTCGCCGCCCTGGCGGATCCAGTACAGGCCCTGCAGGAATCCGCTGAGGAGCATGAAAGCCACCACCGCAGAGGGACTTTGCACCATCCGGGCGAACCGGCCCGACCCCGTGGCGGTCGGCCGGTGCACCCGCGGGGAGCGCCCGCACAGCAGCATCACCATCAGCGCCAGCCCGATCAGCAGGACCGCGGGCGCCCACAGCAGATACGGCTGGTTGAAGTTCGCCAGGTAGATGAAACCCTGATGCCACTTCGACCCGGTGGCGTCCTTGGCCACCGCGGTCCCAGGCACCAGAAGTCCGTAGTAGCCCATCCGGAAGATCTGGTAGGCGACCGGAAGCAGGCCTCCGGCGAGGACGATCAGGATGCGCCTGCGCCAGCCGGAGGCGACGATCAGCATCATCACCAACGCCAGCCCGCCGACCAGTGCGAGTTCCGGGCGCACCAGCACACTGAATCCGGCGACGAACGCCAGCGTCATGTCGAACCACGTCGAAGCCGGTTTGTCGCGACGCAGCGCCCAGCTCGCCATCATCCACCACAGCAGGCCCAGATAGGCCAGCACCAAACCGTTTTCGAGACCGGAGGTGGCGAAATCGCGCGCCGGGGGGATCGCGATGTAGACGAGCACACCGGCGGGAAGCATCACCGCCGACCGCCCGCCCAGGACCGGGCCGTACAGCCCCGCGGTGCCCAGCATCACGAACACGACCCCCAGCACGCTGAGGATCAGGGCGAACGTCAGCGCGACGTACTCCAGCCGGGCCGGCCCCGCCACCAGGCCGCCGAAATACATCAGATAGGACCACGCCGTCGAGGTGTTGGCCTCCACCCGCTCGCCGGCGTTGAACACCGGGCCGTTGCCCGCCAACATGTTCCGCGTCGTGCGCAGCACGATCAGCCCGTCGTCGGCGATCCAGCGCCGCTGCCACGCGCCCCAGCCGAAGAGCACCGCGACCACCGCGGTGCTCATCCACAGGCTGATCCGCACCGAAGCGGACGAGCCGGTCTCAGCCGAGGAAGACTGCCGCACCGATGGTCCCGATCCATGCCAGCAACAGCAGTTGCAGTACCCGGTCCTTCAGCGCGATCTCCTCGGGCTCACCGGCGAGTCCGCCGTCGACGTCGACGGCGTAGCGCAGGATCGCGATGGTTATCGGAATGATCGTGACCGCGTACCACGAAGCCGCGGAGCCGTCGCGCTCGAACGCCCACAGGCTGTAGCAGACCACCATCGCGGTGGCGGCCACCGTCCACACGAACCGCAGGTACGACGCCGTGTAACTCTCCAGCGACTTGCGGATCTTGGCCCCGGTGCGCTCGGCGAGTTGCAGTTCGGCGTAGCGCTTGCCGGCCACCATGAACAGCGAACCGAACGTCATCACCAGCAGGAACCACTGCGACAGCGGGATGCCCGCCGCCGCCCCGCCCGCGATGGCGCGGATCAGGTAGGCCGACGACACGATGCAGATGTCGAGCACCGCTTGGTGTTTGAGGCCGAAGCAGTAGGCGAGCTGCATCGCGATGTACACCGCGATGACGATCGTGAGGTTCACCGAGGCCAGCAGCGAGATACCCAGCGACACGACGGCCAGCACCACCGCCAGCGTGTAGGCCAGCCATTCCGGGACCACGCCCGCGGCGATCGGCCGGAATCTCTTGGTCGGGTGCTGGCGGTCGGCCTCGACGTCGCGCGAGTCGTTCACCAGGTAGATGCAGGACGCCGCGAGCGAGAACGCGACGAACGCGATCAGGATGTTGATCGCCAGTTCGTCGAAGTCGTATCGGACGTCGCCACCGAGCGCGGCGACCGGCGCGGCCAGCACGAGCAGGTTCTTCACCCACTGACGTGGCCGCATCGCCTTGATGACACCGGTGAAGATGTTCT
Organism: Mycolicibacterium parafortuitum; assembly: GCF_002086815.1. GTDB lineage: Bacteria > Actinomycetota > Actinomycetes > Mycobacteriales > Mycobacteriaceae > Mycobacterium > Mycobacterium parafortuitum. The sequence continues at coordinate 18,097 of NZ_MVID01000005.1, read as the reverse complement.
TCGGCGGGCCCGCGGTGGAGCTGGTGCCGTGTGCGACCTCGGACGTACTCATGACCGCCTCACTTTTTCGACCGCCTTTGCCACCGCCGCCCCGACGACGACACCGGTCACCACATCCGTCGGGTAATGCACGCCGAGCACCAGACGCGACAACGCCATCGGCGGCACCAGCAGCGCGGGCAGCGGCAGCCCGGTGGGGCGCGCCAGCAACACCGCCGCCGCCGTGGTCGACGTCGCGTGCGCGGACGGGAAGCTCAGCCGGCTCGGCGTTCCGACGTTCACCGCGATCGCCGGGTGATGCGGCCGCTCGCGGCGCACCACCCGCTTGATCACCACGGCGGCCGCGTGTGCCAGGAAGGCGCCCACCCCGGCGGCCACGTACTCGTCGCGCTTGCTCTTGGACAGCAGCGCGCCCAGGCCGGCGACCGCGAGCCAGCCCAGGCTGTGTTCACCGAAGTGTGAAAGTGCCCGCGCCGCAGGCAGAACGCCGGGCCGCTCGGCCACCGCGGATTGCACCGCGACCAGCACGGCGTCCTCACCGCGTGGGCTCTCAGCCATTGACCGACTCCGGCGCCGAGTTCAGCACGCTCTCCCACCGCTGCTGGCTCGTCAGCGTCGGCAGCGCGGCGCGGTACACCTTGCGCATGTGGTTGAACTTGCGGGCCAGCAACGCCTGCCGCTTCAGCGACTCACGCAGCAACTCGAACATCTTGTCGCGGTCCCGCTGGCGGAACACGACGCCGCGTCCGTCGGCCGTGGTCACCGTGACACCGTCGACCTTGCACAGCGAGAACCAGCGCGCGTCCTGCGTCGCGACGTTGATCTGCGGGCGCTGGTGATGGATCGGGTCGTGCGGACGCAACTGGTGGACGACGCCGCGCGCCAACCGGGTCGAGATCGCCAGCGGGTTGGTCGGGATGGTGACCTTCTTGCGCCACCGCTTGTCCGACGGCGCCGGGAGCGTGGTCGCGCTGGGCAGCACGACGGCGTCGGGGTAGTCCTGACGCATCCTGCGCACGTCCGGCAGCGCCGACTCCAGGATCGAGAACAGGTTCTCGGGCCCGGCCAGGAAGTCGTCCATCGCCTTGTTCTGGATGGCGACCGTCGAATACTCAAGGCACAGAAGGTGTTTGAGCGTCGCCTTGACGTGGCTGGCGAGCAGGCCCTTGATGTCGCCGTCCCAGTGCAGCGCCGCGACCACCAACCGGTTGCGCAGGTGGAAGTACGCCTGCCAATCGATCGCGTCGTCCTTGTCGCTCCAGGCCATATGCCAGATCGCCGCACCCGGCAGCGTCACCGTCGGATAGCCGTGCTCGCCGGCGCGCAGGCCGTAGTCGGCGTCGTCCCACTTGATGAACAGCGGCAGCGGCTGGCCGAGTTCCTCGGCGACCTGCCGCGGGATCATGCACATCCACCAGCCGTTGTAGTCGACGTCGATGCGGCGGTGCAGCAGCCTGCTGCGGTATTCCTCTTCGTCGTTGAGCGGGTACTTGGCGAAGTTGTGGTCGTACTCGGTGTTGACCGCGCCGGTCCACATGAAGGTCGCGGCGTCGACCATCTCGCCCATCACGTGCAGGTGCGAGGGCTCCTGCAGGTTGAGCATCTGGCCCCCGACGAGGGTGGGCACCTTCGCGAACCGGTTGAGCGCCAGCGCCCGCAGGATCGAATCGGGTTCGATGCGGATGTCGTCGTCCATGAACAGGATCTGCTCACAGTCGGTGTTCTTCAGCGCCTCGTACATCACGCGGCTGTAGCCGCCGGACCCGCCGAGGTTCGGCTGGTTGTGGATGGACAACCGGTCACCGAGCGCCGCGGCGGCTTCGGTGAAACCGGGATGGTCCTTGGCCTTGTTGTTGCCCTGGTCGGACACGATCACCGCGGTGATGACCTCGTCGACCAGCGGGTCGGAGGTCAGCGCGGCCAGCGCGCTGACGCAGTCGGCCGGCCGGTTGAAGGTCGGGATGCCGACGGCGACGCTCGCCCGTCCGGGGGCGGGCAGCGGCGCGTACCAGGCCGCGTGGTGCAGCGTGGACTTCGCGTCGGTGGTGATGTCGAACCAGATCCAGCCGCCGTCCTCGAACGGGGCCAGTTCGATCTCGAACTCGGCGACGGCTGGTTCGCCCTCGACCGTGCTGACGACCGGGGCCCCGCCGACGGTGATGCGGGCACCGGTGGCCTTCGAGCGGTACACGTCCACCCGGGCGCTGCCCGACAGTTCGACGCGCAGCACCACCGACTCCAGGATCGACCAGCGCCGCCAGTAGCTGGCCGGGAACGCGTTGAAGTAGGTGGCGAACGACACCTCGGACTCGGGCCCGATCTCCAGCGACGTTCGGGTCGGGGCGTGTGCGCGGCGGGCGTTGGTCTCCGATTCCTCGACGTAGAGCTTGCGGACGTCCAACGGCTCGCCTGGCCGCGGCAGGATGATGCGGGCCAACGGGCTGACCGCGCGTGACTGCCCGGTATCCAGCGCACCGGACGGAATGTCACTCATGCTCAACTGCTTTCTGTCTCGGGGTCGGCCAGCGGCGCGCCGTCGCGCAGATGCGGCGCGAGGACGTTGTCGTACATATTCAGCGCGCTGGCGATCGCCATGTGCATGTCCAGGTACTGGTAGGTGCCGAGCCGGCCGCCGAACAGGACCTTCGACGACGCCGTCTCCGCCTTGGCCCGCGCCCGGTAGGCGGCGAGCACCGCGCGGTCGGCGTCGGTGTTGATCGGATAGTAGGGCTCGTCGTCGTTCTCGGCGAACCGCGAGTACTCCCGCATGATCACCGTCTTGTCGTCGGGATAGTCCCGCTCCGGGTGGAAGTGCCGGAACTCGTGGATCCGGGTGAAGGGCACGTCGGCGTCGTTGTAGTTCATCACCGGCGTGCCCTGGAAATCTCCGGTCGGCACCACCTCGAGCTCGAAGTCCAGCGTGCGCCAGCCCAGCCGGCCCTCGGCGTAGCCGAAGTAGCGGTCCAGCGGGCCGGTGTACACGACCGGGGCGTCCGGGTTCGCGGCCCGCAGTTCTTCACCGACGTCGAACCAGTCGGTGTCCAGCCGCACCTCGATGCGCTCGTCGGCGGCCATGTTCTCCAGCCACGCGGTGTAGCCGTCGACGGGCAGACCCTCGTAGGTGTCGTTGAAGTACCGGTTGTCGAAGGTGTAGCGCACCGGCAGCCGGGTGATGTTGCTCGCGGGCAGCTGCTTGGGGTCGGTCTGCCATTGCTTGGCGGTGTAGTGCTTGACGAACGCCTCGTACAGCGGGCGCCCGATCAGCGAGATCGCCTTCTCTTCGAGGTTCTGCGCGTCGGCCGTTTCGATCTCGGCGGACTGCTCCTTGATCAGCGCGCGCGCCTCGTCCGGCGTGAAGTACCGGCCGAAGAACTGGCTGACCAGGCCCAGCCCCATCGGGAACTGGTAGGCCTGACCGTTGTGCAGCGCGAAGACGCGGTGCTGATAGCCGGTGAAATCGGTGAATTGGCGCACGTAATCCCACACCCGCTGATTACTGGTGTGGAACAGGTGCGCGCCGTACTTGTGGATCTCGATGCCGGTCTCGGGCTCCGGTTCGGAGTAGGCGTTACCGCCGATGTGCGGGCGCCGTTCGACGACCAGAACACGCTTACCGAGCTGCGTGGCCGCCCGCTCGGCGATTGTGAGACCGAAGAACCCGGAGCCCACGACGAAGAGATCGAATCCAGAGTTCATCGGCAGCAAGGGTATCCGACCGCGCACTGATCACCCGAGTTGGCCGAGCCGTCCAGGTCGCGATTCGCTCACGATTCCATATCGTCACTCTAGTCACAGCTGTCACATCAGTAGCATCAGTCACGTACGCCAGAACCGTATCCGCGTAATCCATGTATTAGGGAGACTTCCGTGCCGAACCGACGTCGCCGCCGGCTCTCGACAGCCCTGAGCACAGTCGCCGCTCTGGCCGTCGCAAGTCCAGTTGCAGTCATTGCCGTTTCCGAATTGTCCGCCGCAGGAGCGCTCGACAACGAGCCGCAGCATCGCGAGTTCGTCCAGGCCGCCAGCATCGCCGACCTACCCGGCGAGCTGATGACGGCGCTGTCGCAGGGCCTTTCCCAGTTCGGTATCAACCTGCCTCCGCTTCCGACCGGCCTGTTGACCGGAACCAGCTCGTCGCCGACCACGCTGATGCCCGGACTGGGCACCGCCGGGCTCACCTCCCCCGGGTTGATGCCCGGGCTGTCCGCGGCCCCGTCGCTGACCGATCCGAGCCTGGCCAATCCGGCCCTGACCAATCCGGCGCTGACCAGCCCGACCGGCGCCATGCCCGGGTTGACCACGCCCGGTCTGACCACGCCCAGCCTGACCGACCCGGCGCTGGCCTCCCCCGGTCTGACCACGCCCGGTCTGACCACGCCCAGCCTGACCGACCCGGCGCTGGCCTCCCCCGGCCTGACCACGCCCGGTCTGACCACGCCCAGCCTGACCGACCCGGCGCTGGCCTCCCCCGGTCTGACCACGCCCGGTCTGACCACGCCCAGCCTGACCGACCCGGCGCTGGCCTCCCCCGGTCTGACCACGCCCGGTCTGACCACGCCCAGCCTGACCGACCCGGCGCTGGCCTCCCCCGGCCTGACGACCCCGTCGCTGACCGACCCGGCCCTGTCCACGCCCGGACTGAGTACGCCCGGACTGACCACGCCGAGCCTGACCGACCCCGCACTCGGTGTCTCGCCGATCTCGACGGGCCTGACGGCCCCCGGTGAGATCCCGATCTCGGCGCCGATCGGCCTCGACCCGGCGCTGGGCTCCTACCCGGTGCTCGGCGATCCGACGCTGGCCGCGACGCAGCCGGTGTCGACCAGCAGCGGCGGGCTGCTCGGCGATCTGGCCAGCGCGGCCGATTCGCTGGGTGCCGGCGAGGCGATCGACCTGCTCAAGGGCGTGCTGATGCCCGCGATCATGTCGGCGGTCAAGCCGCCCGTACCGCCGGTCCCGGCCGCGCCGCTGGCCACCGCCGCCGGTGAGGTCGGCGAGGCCGCCCCGGTCGAGGCCGGCCTGGGTGCCGCCGAGGCCAGCTTCGAGCCGGGAGCCTGAGCCAGACTCCTTCTCAGTCCTGTCACGGAACGGCACCGCAGAAGCGCCAGCACGCTCTGCGGTGCCGTTGCGTGTAGAGGGCCCCGCGCGTAAGGGGTCCTGCGGTTTCGGTGTGTCGCAACACGGGTATCAGTTGTCACATACGTAACATCAGTCCGTGCTGTATCCGCGCCGCGCACCATCGGTGCTGTTCACCGCGCTAGCGGCGACAGTGCTGCTGCTGCCGTGGGCGATCACCGGACTCCCCGGCGAGGACGACCGTCCCGCCGCGTCCGCGCCCCAACTCGCCCAGCAACCGCTGCCCGATCTCGGCGGCGGTGAGACCATCCGGGAGCTCCACCAGGACACCCCGTTCTCGATGGTCGCGCTGACCTCCGACGATCTCACCGGCACGTCGGCACGGGTGCGGGCCAAGAAGGACGACGGCACCTGGGGCCCGTGGTACCAGGCCGAACCCCTCGAGGGCGTCGGCGCCGACCTGCCCGGCCCCCGCGGCACCGAACCGGTGTTCATCGGCCGCACCACGACCGTGCAGATCGCGGTGACGCGCCCGCACGACGCCCCGGTCACCGCGCCGGCGGCCCCCGAGACCGACGGCCCGGAGCTCGGGTACGTGCCCGCCAACGTCGAGCAGTCGTTCGCCCAGAACATCACCGCGGTGCTGATCAGCCCGCCCGAGGCGCCGCCGGATCTCGGCCCGCTGCCCAACGCCTTGACCCCCGCCGGCCAGCCTCCGCACATCATCAACCGCGCGCAGTGGGGTGCCGACGAGGGGATGCGGTGCGGAGAGCCGCGCTACGACACCAAGGTTCGCGCCGGTGTCGTCCACCACACGGCCGGCAGCAACGAGTACGCGCCGGAGGATTCCGCGGGCATCATCAGATCGATCTACGAGTACCACACCCGGACGCTGGGCTGGTGCGACATCGCCTACAACGCGATGGTGGACAAGTACGGCCAGGTCTTCGAGGGCCGCGCGGGCGGTATGACGCGGCCCGTCGAGGGTGCGCACACCGGCGGCTTCAACCACAACACCTGGGGCGTCGCGATGCTCGGCAACTTCGAGACCGTGCCGCCGACCCCGGTGCAATTGCGTAACACCGCACGGCTTCTCGGCTGGGTGCTGGGCCAGTCCAGTGTCGACCCGCTGGGTTCGGTGGTGCTGCCGTCCGAGGGCGGCTCGTTCACCAAGTTCCCGTTCGGCGCCACCCCGACGCTGCCGACGATCTTCACCCACCGCGACGTCGGGAACACCGAGTGCCCTGGCGCTGCCGCGTATGCGCTGATGCCCGAGATCCGCAACATCGCCGCGCGGTTCAACGATCCGCCCGGACCGGAGCAACTCGCCGAAACCCTGCGCGGTGGCGCGATCCACGCCAAGTGGGAGGCCATGGGCGGGATGAACAGCTACCTCGGCCGGCCCACGTCGCCGGAGGCCTCCGGGCTGGGCGCGACGCGCTATGTGACCTTCGAGCACGGGGCCGTGTACTGGTCCCCAGAGACCGGGGCGCAGCCGATCACCGGTGAGCTGTACCGCGCCTGGGGTGCGCTCGGGTTCGAGCGCGGCGCGCTGGGACTGCCGACCAGCGGCGAGATCCCGGAACCGCTGTGGATCGTGCAGAACTTCCAGCACGGCACGCTGAACTTCGACCGGGAGAACGGCAGGGTGACACGAGTGACCGACGGGGTGCCCGTCGAACTGCCGCCCGCCGATCTCAATCCCGTTCAGCTGGAGCGGTTCACCCCGCCGAGCAACCCGGCCTGACGCGAACCTGCCGGTTCCTGTCGTATCCCGGTGTCTAACGCCACCAGCGTTCGAGGACACGCGCGACACCGTCTTCGGCGTTCGTCACGGTCACCTCGTCGGCCGCGGCGATCGCTTCCGGGTGCGCATTGCCCATCGCGACGCCGAGGCCGGCCCACCCGAGCATCGGAATGTCGTTGGGCATGTCCCCGAACGTCACGATGTCGGCCGCGTCGATGCCCAGCGGGCGGGCCACCTCGTCGATACCGGTGGCCTTGCTGACCCCGAGCGGCACCACCTCGATCAGCCCGTTGTTGGTCGAATACGTCAGGTCCCCCGCCAGGCCGACGTGTCGGGCCAGCACCTCGGCCATGTCGGCGCTGCGCGCCCCGGCCTTACGGATCAGCAGCTTCACCGCGGGTGCGCTCAGCAGGTCCTCGACCGAGACCTCGGTGTTGTCCGGGTTCAGCCACGCGTGCTCGTAGCCCGGTGAGCTGACGAACTGCGGGGTGGCCGCGTCGTGCGCGCTCTGGCCGACGCGTTCCACGGCCAGACCCGCTCCGGGGATCACCCGCGTCGCGATCTCGGCGAGCTCACCGAGTTCGTCGGTCGACAGCGTGCGTGCCGACACGATCCGGTCGGTGGCCGGGTCGTAGATCACCGCGCCGTTGGCGCACACCGCCATCGGCGCGAACCCCAGCTGGTCCACGATCGGCTGCACCCACCGCGGCGGCCTGCCCGTCGCGAGCACGAATCGCGTACCCGCGTCCACGGCGGCGCGCACCACCGACCGCGTGCGGGGGGTGACGTTCTCGTCGTCGTCGATCAGGGTGCCGTCGACGTCCGTCGCGATCAGCAGCGGCGTCATCGGCGCTCGCCCCGTCTGTGCGCGCGCTCTGCCATCTCGGCCTCCTCTATCAGTCGCGCCTCCGCCGGGGTCGGTGCCCCACCGCCGAGGCGCCGCGGCAGCCAGAACGCTCCCGGCGGCTGTTCGTAGCCGTCCTGCGCCCGGTGCAGCAGACGGTTCATCTCGGCACGAAGCGTCGCGTCCAGCGCCACCGCATCACCGGACGAATCGATCGGCGCACCGACGATGACGGTCACCGGGAACTTGTTGCGTCCCACCGCTTTCGGGTGACCCTTGGTCCAAATCCGCTGGGCGCCCCAGACGATCAGCGGCACGATCGGCACCTGCGCCTCCCGGGCCATCCGGACCGCACCGGACTTGAATTCCTTGAGCTCGAAGCTGCGGCTGATCGTCGCCTCCGGGTAAACCCCGACGAGTTCTCCGTCGCGAAGCGAGGCGACCGCGGCGGCGTAGGCGCCCGCTCCGGCCTGCCGGTCGACCGGGATCGTCCTGGTGTGCTTGATCAGCCAGCCGATGGGCCGCACCTCGTTCATCTCCGCCTTGATCATGAACCGCATGCGGCGCCCCCGCCGGTTCGCGGCGAGTGCGGCGGGCAGGAAGTCGACGTAGCCGGTGTGGTTGATGGCGACCACCGCGCCACCGGTGGCGGGCAGGTTGTCGAGGCCGCGGAAGGTGATCTTCGTGCCGGTGGCCCACACCGCGAACTTGGCCGTGACCTCGAGCGCGCGGAAGACCGGTTCCATCTGGGCTACCCCGGCGCCTCGGAGGCTCCGGCGTCCAGTCCGGGCGTCCCGCCGCGCCGGGCGGCCTTTTGCGCTGCTTCCTCGGCGTCCATCCGGTTGGCCTCGGCGAGCGTCGGCGCGCCGCCGCCCATCCGGTGCGGCACCCAGAACTCACCGGGCGGGTGCGGGCCGTAGGCGTCCTGCACCTGCTCCAGCAGATGCTGCATGCGGGAGTGCAACAGCGCGGTCAACTCGGACGCGGGCAGCGTCGGCTCGATCGGGGTGCCGACGGCGATGTGGATCGGCACCTTCGGCCGCTTCATGTTCTTCGGATGGCCCTTGGTCCAGATCCGCTGGGCGCCCCACACGATGTGCGGCACGATCGGCACGTTCGCCGCGATCGCCATCCGCGCCGCGCCGGACTTGAACTCCTTGATCTCGAAGCTGCGGCTGATCGTCGCCTCGGGATAGACGCCGACGAACTCCCCGGCGGCCAGCCTGCGGCAGGCCTCGTCGAAGGACGCCGCGCCGCTGTCCCGGTCGACCGGGATGTGGCGCATTCCGCGCATCAACGGGCCGCTGATCTTGTTGTCGAAGACTTCCTTCTTCGCCATGAACCGCACCTTGCGGCCCAGGTGCTGCTGGTAGGCGGGCAGCCCGGCGAACGTGAAGTCGAAATAGCTGGTGTGGTTGATCGCGATGACCGCGCCACCGGTCTTGGGCAGATTCTCGACGCCGGTGATCGTGAACTTCAGCCCCTGGATCCGCCAGACCAGCCGAGCGATCTGGATGGCGGTGCCATATACCGGTTCCACAGCCGCCAGCGTAGTGCGCTGGGGCACACCCGAGGCAAGCGGAGGCGTTCGCCGGCACGAGGAGCCCCTTGCGCCCGGCTAAACTGCCAGACGGGCAAGGAGTTTGGGTATCCGGCCCGGAAGGGACATCTGTGCAGGTCACCAGCGTCGGGCATGCGGGTTTCCGCATCGACACCAAAGCGGGCAGCATTCTGTGCGACCCGTGGGTCAACCCCGCTTACTTCGCGTCCTGGTTTCCGTTCCCCGACAACACCGGACTGGACTGGGCCGCGCTCGGCGACGTCGACTACCTCTACGTCTCGCACCTGCACAAGGACCACTTCGACCCCAAGAACCTCAGCGAGAACGTCAACAAGGACGCGGTGGTCCTGCTGCCGGACTTCCCGGTGCCGGATCTGCGCCGCGAACTGGAGAAACTCGGGTTCCACACGTTCTTCGAGACCACCGATTCGGTCAAGCACCGGGTCAGCGGCCCCAAGGGCGACCTCGATGTGATGATCGTCGCGCTGCGCGCGCCCGCCGACGGCCCGATCGGCGACTCCGGCCTGATCGTCGACGACGGCGAGACGGTCGCGTTCAACATGAACGACGCGCGCCCCGTGGATCTCGACATGGTGCACGCCGACTTCGGCCAGGTCGACGTGCACATGCTGCAGTACTCGGGGGCGATCTGGTACCCGATGGTCTACGACATGCCGGCCCGCGCCAAGGAGGCGTTCGGCGTGCAGAAGCGGCAACGACAGATGGACCGCTGCCGCCAGTACATCGCCCAGGTCGGCGCGACATGGGTGATCCCGTCCGCCGGCCCCCCGTGCTTCCTGGATCCGGAGCTGCGCGACCTCAACGACGACCACGGCGACCCGGCGAACATCTTCCCCGACCAGATGGTGTTCCTGGACCAGATGCGCAGCCACGGCCACCACGGCGGACTGCTGATGATCCCCGGTTCGACCGCGGATCTGACCGGTTCGCAACTGAATTCGCTGACACACCCGATCCCGGAGGCCGACGTCGAGGCGATCTTCACGACCGGCAAGGCCGCCTACATCGAGGATTTCGCCGAGCGGATGGCGCCCGTGCTCGCTGCCGAGAAGGCGGGCTGGGCGCCGGCCACCGGTGAGCCGCTGCTGGAGCCGCTGCGCGAGCTGTTCGAACCGATCATGGTGCAGTCCGATCAGATCTGCGACGGCATCGGTTATCCCGTCGAGTTGCGGCTGCGATCCGGGGACCGCGAAGAAGTAGTGGTGTTGGACTTCCCGAAACGCGCTGTGCGCGAACCGATCCCGGACGAGAAGTTCCGCTACGGTTTCGGCATCGCGCCCGAACTGGTGCGCACCGTACTGCGCGACAACGAACCCGACTGGGTGAACACCATCTTCCTGTCGACCCGGTTCACCGCGTGGCGGGTCGGCGGATACAACGAGTACCTGTACACGTTCTTCAAGTGCCTCACCGACGAGCGCATCGCCTACGCCGACGGCTGGTTCGCCGAGGCCCATGACGACAGCGCGTCGATCACGCTCGACGGCTGGGAGATCCAGCGCCGCTGCCCGCATCTGAAGGCCGATCTGTCCAAGTTCGGCGTCGTCGAGGGCGACACCCTGACCTGCAATCTGCACGGCTGGCAGTGGAACCTGCCCAACGGGAGATGCCTGACCACCAAAGGCCACGAACTGAGGTCGGAGAAGCTATGACAGACGCCGGCGCGCAGACCCTCTACTACGACGACGGACGCATCCAGCTCGATCACGAGGCACTGACGCTGCGGCGCTACCACTTTCCGTCGGGCACGTCGAAAGTCATTCCGCTGCGCAAGATCCGGAGCTACTCCGCCGACCCGCTCGGCACGTTCACCCACCGTTTCCGGGTGTGGGGCAGCTCCGACTTCCGCCGCTGGCTGCCACTGGACACCAGCAGGCCGTTCCGGTCCACGCTGGTGACCCTCGACGTCGAGGGAGTGCGGTTCAAACCGGCGTGCACCCCGGCCGACCCGGACGAGTTCGTCCGCGTGCTCGACCGGCTACTGGCCGCCCGTTAGCTTTTCGGGCGCAGGACGTCGGTGCCGACGTAGGGCACCAGCGCCTCGGGAACCCGCACGCTGCCGTCGGGCTGCTGATGGTTCTCCAGGATCGCGACCAGCCAGCGGGTGGTGGCCAGCGTCCCGTTCAGCGTCGCAGCCGTCTGCGGCTTGCCGTTCTCGTCGCGGTAGCGCACCGAGAGCCTGCGGGCCTGGAACGTGGTGCAGTTCGATGTCGAGGTCAGCTCGCGGTAGGTCTGCTGGGTCGGCACCCACGCCTCGCAGTCGTACTTGCGCGCCGCCGACGAGCCGAGGTCACCTGCGGCGATGTCGATGACGCGGTAGGGCACCTCGATCGCGGCCAGCATCTGCCGCTGCCAGCCGAGCAGCCGTTCGTGCTCGGCCTCGGCGTCCTCGGGCCTGCAGTAGACGAAGCCCTCGACCTTGTCGAACTGGTGCACCCGGATGATGCCGCGGGTGTCCTTGCCGTAGCTGCCCGCCTCGCGGCGGAAGCACGACGACCATCCGGCGTAGCGCAGCGGACCGTCGGAGAGGTCGAGGATCTCGTTGGAGCGGAACCCGGCCAGCGGCACCTCGGACGTCCCGACCAGGTACAGATCATCTTCTTCGAGGTGGTAGATCTCGTCGGCGTGCGCACCCAGGAACCCGGTGCCACGCATGATCTCGGGCCGCACCAGCACCGGCGGCACCACCAGCGTGAAACCGTTCTCGGTCGCGGTGCGCACCGCGAGCTGGAACAGGCCCAGCTGCAGTAGCGCGCCGTAGCCGGTCAGGAAGTAGAACCGCGAGCCGGACACCTTGGCGCCGCGCTCCATGTCGATCAGTCCCAGCGCCTCACCGAGCTCGAGGTGGTCCTTGGCGTCGGGGATGACCGGCGGTTCACCGACGGTGTCGAGCACCACGAAGTCGTCCTCGCCCCCGGCCGGGACTCCGTCGATGATCACGTTCGAGATCGCCATGTGCGCCGCGGCATACGCGGCTTCGGCGGCGGCCTGCTCGGCCTCGGCGGCCTTGACCTTCTCGGCGAGTTCCTTCGCGTTGGCCAGCAGTGCGGGCCGCTCCTCCGGGGAGGCCTTGCCGATCAGCTTGCTGGCCGCTTTCTGCTCCGCACGCAGGTTGTCGGCGGCCGAGATCGCCGCGCGCCGAGCGGTGTCCGCGTCGGCCAGCGCGTCGACGAGACCGGGATCCTCGCCCCGGGCCCGTTGCGAGGCGCGCACGACATCCGGGTTCTCTCGCAGCACTTTGAGGTCGATCACGGGCCAACCCTACGGTGTCCGACAGCCGCCCGGCACAACCGTGTGCCGTCGTCACCGGCGCGGCTTCAGTCGCATCACATTACAACTGCATCACTTGTCACAGCACCTGACACGCCTGTCACAATGGAGCGGATGTCTGAGTCTTCCGGTCCCTGGTGGAGGAGCCTGCAAGCCGCCTCGACGCGGCGCGCCCTCCTTCTGACGGCGCTCGGCGGGCTCTTGATCGCCGGGGTGATCACCGTGCTCCCCGAGACCTCCCCGAGCGGTGGGCTCACCGCGAACTCGATCTCGCTGGGTCCCCGCGGCAACGACACCTTCGACCACGCCAAATCCGGTGACTGCCTGAACTGGCCGGAACGGACCCCGGACGCGGCCGAGATCGTCGATTGCGCCGGTGAGCACCGGTTCGAGGTGGCCGAGTCGGTCGACATGCGGACCTTCCCGGGCAGCGAGTACGGCCCCGACGCCGCGCCGCCGTCCCCGGCGCGCATCCAGCAGATCAGCCAGGAGCAGTGCTCGGCGGCGGTCCAGCGCTACCTGGGCCCGCGTTTCGACCCGAACAGCCGCTTCAGCGTCAGCATGCTGTGGTCCGGCGACAAGGCCTGGCGGCAGTCCGGCGAGCGCCGGATGCTGTGCGGACTGCAACTGCCCGGCCCGAACAATCAGCAGCTCGCGTTCACCGGCAAGGTCGCCGAGATCGACCAGTCAAAGGTCTGGCCCGCGGGCACGTGCCTGGGCATCGACCCGGCCACCAATCAGCCCACCGACATCCCGGTCGACTGCGCCGCGCCGCACGCGATGGAGGTCACCGGCGCGGTCGACCTCGCCGCGAAGTTCCCGGACGCCCTGCCCGCGGAGAACCAGCAGGACACGTTCATCAAGGACGAGTGCACCAAGATGACCGACGCCTACCTGGCGCCGATCAAACTGCGCGAGACGACGCTGACCCTGGTCTACAGCACGGTGTCGTTGCCGAGCTGGTCGGCGGGCAGCCGCCAGGTGTCGTGCAGCATCGGCGCGACGCTGGGCAACGGCGGTTGGTCCACGCTGCTCAACAGCGCCAAGGGGCCGCTGATGATCAACGGCCAGCCTCCGGTCCCGCCGCCGGACATCCCGGAGGAGCGGCTGAACCTCCCGCCGATCCCGATCCCCGACTCACCGAGCTCGTCGTCGAGTTCCGGTTCGTCGAGCTCCAGTTCGTCCTCGAGTTCGTCCGGTTCGGGCTCGTCGACCTCGACGTCGGACAGCAGCGACCAGCAGACCGTGCACGGCCCGCCCGCACCCGTCGCCGAGGCACCCCAGCCACCGGCCGAGCCACTGCCCGAACAGGGCGGCAACACGTTCCTGAACGGGCCCCCGCCTCCGCCTGGTACGGCTCCGCCCGCCGATCAGCTGCCTCCGCCACCACCCGAGGCCGTACCACCACCGCCGCCGCTGTTCCCGCCGCCGGCTCCGCCCGCGGAACCGTTGCCGCCCGCGCCGCCGCTACCGCCCGGGGTGTAGCCGGGTGGCCGTGCGGATGAGCCCGCAACGGTTCGAAGAGTTGGTCGGCGACGCGCTCGATCTCCTTCCGCCGCAGTTGGCGTCTGCGATCGACAACGTCGTGATCCTGGTCGCCGACCGCAACGAGGACGAGCCCGATCTGCTGGGCCTCTACGAGGGCGTCGCGCTGACCGAGCGGGATTCCTGGTACGCCGGATCGTTGCCGGACACCATCACCATCTACCGCGAAGCTCTGCTCGACGTGTGCGGTGACGAACAGGAGGTCGTCGACGAGGTCGCGATCACCGTCATCCACGAGATCGCGCACCACTTCGGCATCGACGACGAACGTCTGCACGAACTGGGCTGGGGCTGACCGGCCGGCGAAATGACCGCGCGCCCGCTGTGATTCGTCGGTCCCGAGTGCTATGAACGGCACATGACCGAACAGTGCCGCGCCTGCCGTACGGGGTTGGAGCACTGCCATGGCGCGTTGATCCACCACACCGTCCGGCGCCCCGAATGCACCGAGGACGACTGCTTCGTCGCCGCCTCCGACCACGACATGCACCTCGACTGCAGCGCGGTCGGATGCCTGTGTGACGAGTTCGCCGCCGAATCAGCCCATCGGGTCGGCTGAGCGCGCGTCAGCCGTCGTCACCGGCGCCTCCGGTTCGAAGGGCGGCGTCAGCGTGCCCCACTGCACACAACTCCACCGCCCGCCGGTGACGGGCGCCAGTACCACCGATTCGGTGTTGGCCAGGTGGTGGTCGATCGCGAACGTGCTGTCGACCCCGGCCAGGACCGCCGACACGAGGCGGATCGCGGCGCCGTGGCTGACCACGACGATGTCGCCGCGCCATGCCGCGTCGTCGAGGTAGTGCATCCGCAGCTGGTCGAGCACGGGCACGTAGCGCCCGAGCACCTGGCGCGCGGTCTCGCCGCCGGGCACGGCGAGGTCCAGTTCGCCGCCGTGCCACCGCCGGTAGACGTCGTTGAACTCGTCGTGGGCGGCCTCGTCGGAGCGGTCCTCCAGCTCACCGGCCTGGACCTCGTGGATGCCCTCGAACGGCACCGGTCCCGCGCCGGCGAAGGTCCGGCCGATCTCCTCGGCGATCTGGGCCGCGGTCTGCACGGCGCGGGTCGCGATCGAATGGGTGATCATCGCCGGCGGCCGGGTCAGGCCCCGCGCGAACTCGCGTGCCTGATCGCGGCCGAGACCGGTCAGCTCGGCACCGGGCGGGCGGGTGTCGAGGCGCCGTTCCACGTTGGCATGCGACTGACCGTGCCGGACCAGGACAAGCCGTCCGCTCACGGTTTGCCCTCCCGCAGCCGCTGTAGCCACGCCGCCGCGTCGTCGAACGACGGCGGCAGGGCGCCGACGACGTCCCCCGTCGGCCAGGACCCGAGATAGCGGACGTCGGCGCAGCGGCGGTACAGCGCCCGCATCGCCTCGGCCACCGAATCGTCGTCGATATGCCCGATGAAGTCGAGATAGAACTTGTAGGTGCCCAATTCCGTTCGGGTGGGCCGGGATTCGATACCGGTCAGGTCGATGTCGCGGATCGCGAGCTCGTTCATCGCACCGACCAGCGCACCGGGTTTGTTGTCGAGTCGCAGCACCACCGACGTCCGGTCGGCGCCGGTGCGCGGCGGCGGCGGACCGGGGCAGCCGACGAGTACGAACCGGGTGCGGGCGTTCGGTTCGTCGACGATGCCCGACGCCAGCGTGTCGAGGCCGTAACGCTCGGTGGCCAG
This sequence comes from Mycolicibacterium parafortuitum, assembly GCF_002086815.1. Lineage (GTDB taxonomy): Bacteria > Actinomycetota > Actinomycetes > Mycobacteriales > Mycobacteriaceae > Mycobacterium > Mycobacterium parafortuitum. Next base: position 2,356 of record NZ_MVID01000005.1, on the reverse strand, counting down.
CGCGGTGCTGACCGCCGCGTCCGCCCGGCCGGCCGCGACGTCCTGCGCGGCGGCGGCGTTCGAATTCGACGGAACCAGTTCGGTGTTCGGCAGGTTGGCGCTCAGCCACTTCTTCACCTGGGCGGCGGCCACCGGGAACGCCGCGACGGTGCGCACGTCGGCCGCGGCGAGACCGGGGCGCACCGCGATCGTGAACGACACGTCCAGGGTCAGTTCGGCGTAGATCTGCAGCGGGTCACCTTCGGCCAGGCTGTCCAGCGTCGGGAGGACCGGGCCGTCGATGGAGTTCTCGATCGGCACACAGGCGAACTGCACGGCGCCGGCGCGGACCGCCTCCAGCGCGGCGGGCGTGCTGTCGGTCGCGACCGGGGTCAGCGCCTCGGCGCCCGAATCCGCCGACGGGATCATGCCGATGGCGGCGAGTGCGCGCAGCGCTGCCTCGGTGAAGGTCCCCTCGGGACCGAGGTATGCGATGCCGGGCACCGCCCCACCTTATCTGTCGGCGCGGTAATCCCGTTCCGCTGCGGGAAGGCCTTGCGCTCCGCCGGGCACCCAAGTTAACTTAGGCTCACCTTACCAAGTGAAAGGCGGGCATGATGGCTTCTCCGGCACTGACTGCAGCTCCCACGACGGCGGAGCGGATCCGCAGCGCGTGCGCGCGGGCCGGCGGCGCGATGCTCGCCGTCGAGGGACTCGAACCGGCCACCACGCCGGTGCACCACCTCCTCGACGACGGGTCGTTCGCGATCACCGTGCCGGGCCACGGCGCGCTGGCCGCGGCGGTGGTGTCCTCGGGCAACGCGGGCATCCAGGCCGTGCTGGAGATGACCGACTACTCGCCGCTGCCGCTGCGCGAACCGGTGCGCTCGCTGGTCTGGATCCAGGGAGTGCTGCGCGACGTCGCGAGCTCCGAGGTCGCCGGACTGCTCGACCTGATCGCCACATCCGAGCCCAATCCAGCGCTGCTGCAGGTCAATTCCGGTGACAACCGGGACGGCGAGACCCGCTATGCGTTGCTGCGCCTGGAGATCGAGTCCGTCGTGGTCGCCGATTCGACCGGCGCGGAGTCCGTCGCGGTCGGTGAACTGCTCGGCGCACGCCCGGACCCGTTCTGCGCCATGGAATCCAGCTGGCTGCAGCACATGGAGTCCGCACATCGCGACATGGTCGACCGCCTCGCCACCCGACTGCCCACCTCGCTGCAGCGCGGCCGGGTCCGCCCGCTCGGCCTGGACCGCTACGGCGTCTCACTGCGGGTCGAGAGCGAGAACGGCGACCACGACGTGCGGCTGCCGTTCGGCAAACCCGTTGACGACGTGACCGGGCTCAGCCGGGCGATCCGGGTGCTGATGGGCTGCCCGTTCCTCAACGGGCTGCGCGCGCGGGGAGCCTGACAGCCACTACCGTGACTGCGGTGAGCGCGACCGACGACGAGCTGACCGAGCCGCAACGCCGGGCGCTACGACTGGAGATCGCCGTCGTGCTGGCGGTCACGTTCGGGCTCAGCGCGTACACGGCGCTGCTGAGGATCATCGAGGGCGTGCTGCTCGGCCTGGCCGGGCAGACCGTCGCGCTGAATCCGAAGAGGTCCCCGTTCGATCTGATCGATCTGGGACTGAACCTCGCCAGCCTGTTCCAGCTGCTCGCCTGGGGTGCGCTCGCGGTCTACCTGCTCTGGCGCGGCGGCGACGGCCCGGCCCGCATCGGACTGGCCCGGATCCGTTGGCGCCAGGACATTCTCGGCGGCGTCGGGCTCGCGCTGCTGATCGGCGTCCCCGGCCTGGCGCTCTATCAGATCGCCCGCCTCCTCGGCGCCAACGCGTCGGTCGAGCCGGCCGAGCTCAACGACACCTGGTGGCGCATCCCGGTTCTGCTGCTGCTGGCGTTCGGCAACGGCTGGGCCGAAGAGGTGATCGTCGTCGGGTTCCTGATGACCCGGCTGCGCCAGCTGCGCGTGAATCCGTGGGTGGCGCTGGCGGCCTCGGCTCTGCTCCGTGGCCTCTATCACCTGTACCAGGGGTTCGGCGCGGGCCTGGGCAACGTCGCGATGGGACTGGTGTTCGGCTACGTATGGCAGCGCACCGGCCGGTTGTGGCCGTTGATCGTCGCGCACACACTGATCGACGTCGTCGCGTTCGTCGGATACTCGCTACTGGCGGGTCGGCTGAGTTGGCTGCTCTAACACGTACATTCTTAGGGTGACCGACAAGCGGCCACCCTTCCCGGGGCCGGTGCCGCCGCCTCCTCCGCGCGGAACCCCGTGGCGCCGCGAGCACTCGGAGGTCATCCGGCGCGACCCGAACTACCGTCCGCCGCTCACCCCGTCTCCCCGCCAGGCGCCACCTCCCCGCCAGGC
>NZ_MVID01000049.1 GCF_002086815.1 Mycolicibacterium parafortuitum | reverse complement strand
CCACCGGAACCCCCGCCCCCGCCTCCACCCGCCGAGCCCGTCGCCGAACCGCAGACGCCGTGTGAGATCGCCGCCGGGGAGGTGCCGCAGGTCGGCGAGGCCGACGGGTAGCGTCACGCGATGTGAAGCTGCGTATCCCGGAAGCCTTGGCGCTGTTCCTGCTCGGAGCGGTCGCGGCGCTGATCGGTGACCACAGCCATGTCGCGACCGGCACCACCGTCTACTACACCGACGCCGTGCCGTTCATCTGGAGCAGCCCGCTCTGGTTCCCCGTGCTCGTCGGCGGCGCGACCGTGATCCTCGCCGAACTGCGGCTGCACTTCCCCGGGCTGCGCGACGGGGTCACTGCCCGGCAGGCGCTGGCCGGTGTCGCCGCCGTCGTGGGCCTGTACGTGACGACGGCGCTGACGCATACCGGTCCGGTCGTCCCCGTCACCGCGCTGATCGCGGCCGGGGCCGTCATCGTGTGGTGCGCGCTCGGTGACGGCCCGTCGGTGGCATGCGGCGCGGCGATCGCGGTGGTCGGCCCCGCGGTCGAGATCGCGCTGGTGCAGCTCGGCGTGTTCGCCTACAGCCCGGACGCGGATCAGCTGTTCGGCGTCGCGCCGTTCCTGGTGCCGCTCTACTTCGCGTTCGGTGTCGTCGCCGCGCTGATCGGGGAGCTCACCGTCGCCCGCAGGCCGCGGATCGCCGACCCGGTGTGCGACACGATCAACCGCGGGCCAGGTGCCGGCTGATCACCAGCCGCTGAATCTGGTTGGTGCCCTCGAAGATCTGGGTGATCTTGGCTTCGCGCATGTACCGCTCCACCCGGTAGTCGCGGGTGTATCCGGCGCCGCCCAGCACCTGCACGGCATCGGTGGTCACCTTCATCGCGGCGTCGGTGGCGACCAGTTTGGCCACCGACGCGTTGCGTGAGTACGGCAGACCCGCGTCGCGGCGCCGCGCCGCGTCGAGGTAGGTCGCGCGCGCGGAATCCACCGAGGCGGCCATATCGGCGAGCAGGAACGCCAGCCCCTGGTGGTCGATGATCTTGCGGCCGAAGGTGGTCCGCTCCTGGCTGTAGGCGACGGCTTGGTCGAGCGCGGCCTGGGCGAGCCCGACGGCGACGGCCGCGATCCCGAGCCGTCCGGAATCCAGTGCGCTGAACGCGATCTGAAGTCCCTGGCCTTCGGTGCCGATGCGCCGGTCGGCGTCGAGGAATGCGTCGTCGTAATGCGCCGCGGTGGTCGGGACCGCGTGCAGCCCCATCTTCTCCTCGGGCTTGCCGAACGTCAGACCTTCGGTGTCCTTGGGTACCAGGAAGCAGGAAATGCCTTGTGAGCCTTCGCCGGTGCGGGCGAACAGGTTGTAGAAGTCGGCGATGCCGCCGTGGGTGATCCACGCCTTGGATCCGGTGATGCGGTAGCCGCCGTCGACCGGGGTCGCCTTGCACGACAGCGCCGCCGCATCGGAACCGGCCTGCGGTTCGGACAGGCTGTAGGCGCCGATCGTCGACCCGCCCAGCATCTCGGGCAGCCAGCGTTGCTTCTGCTCGTCGGTGCCGAACGCCATCAGTGGATGACACGACAGGCTGTGCACGCTGACGGCCACCGCGACGGCCGCCCAGCGCGCGGCGAGTTCTTCGAGCACCTGCAGGTACACCTCGTAGGGCTGGCCGCCGCCGCCCCATTCCTCGGGATACGGCAGGCTCAGCAGCCCCGCCTCGCCGAGTGTCGCGAAGACCCCGTCGGGATACGTCTCGTCCTTCTCATGCTGGTCGACGATCGGGTCGAGCACCTTGTCCGCGATCTGGCGGGCCAGATCGACCAGATCGCGTGCGTCGTCGGACGGGAGAAGACGGTCCACAGCCATACGCCGCACAGTACTACAGGACTCTTTTCAGTACTATCGGCTCATGACCAGGCCCGCCTTCGCGACCGCACGGCAGACCGAACTGTTCGACGCGGTGGTGGCGCTGTTCCTGGCCGACGGCTTCGCGCACCTGACGCTCGACGAGATCGCCGCGCGGCTGCGGTGCTCGAAGTCCACGCTGTACGCGCTGGCCCCCAGTAAGGAGCAACTCGTGCAGGCCGCCACGGTGCACTTCTTCCGTACCGCGACCGATGCGGTGGAATCGCGGGTGAATGCGGTGTCGGGGGCGCGGGACCGGATCGCGGCGTATCTCGCCGCCGTGGGCGCCGCGCTGGACCCGGCCTCGGACCAGTTCATGGCCGACCTCGATGCGTTCGCACCGGCCCGGGCCATCTACGAGAGGAACACCCGGATCGCCGCGCGCAGGGTGCAGGAGTTGATCGCCGAAGGCGTTGCCGCCGGCGACTTCAGGGATGTGCACGCCGCATTCGCCGCCGACCTGGTGGCGGGGGTGATGGTGCGGATCCAGCAACGCACGGTGCGCGCCAACACCGGACTCGATGACGCGGATGCCTACCGCGAACTCGCCGCGATCCTCACCGGCGGCATCCAGGCCTGAGCGCCGGGATCAGTCGGCCAGGTTGAAAGCCTTGATCACCTTGGTCGGCGTGACCCGCACGACGAGTTCGCCCGGTACCCCGTTGCGGCGGCCGAACTCCTCGGCGCGGTCGGCGCCCATGTAGCGGCCACCGATCCGGGTGGCGGTGTCGAGTAGGTCGGCGGGATCCTCGCCGAGGGTTGCGATGCCCTGGATCTGGACGAACGAGTACGGCGGACGCTCGTCGTCGACGCAGACGACGAGCCGTGGGTCGCGGGCGAGGGCGCGGCCCTTGGCGGTGTCCTTGCCGGTGTTGAAGACGAGTTCCTGACCGTCGACGATGAACCAGACCGGTGCGACGAGCGGTCTGCCGTCGGCGGCGACGAAGCCTAACTTGGCCGTGCGGGTGCCTTCGGTGAGGAAAGCGATGACGTCGTCGGAAAGCTCCGTCATAGGAGCGACTGTAGCTCCTCGACGAACTTCACGCGCTCGGCGGCGTCGACGCCCATCGGGTGCAGCAGCATCGTGGTGACACCGGCCTCGGCGAATGCCGCGAGCCGTTCCTTGACATAGCCCTTGGGTCCGATCAGCGACACCTTGCGGACCAGGTCATCGGGCACCGCGTCGATCGCCTCGGCCTTCTTGCCGGCCAGGTAGAGGTCCTGGATGTGGTCGGCGACCTCGCCGAAGCCGTACCGGGTGGCGAGGTTGTGGTAGAAGTTCTTGCCCCGCGCGCCCATGCCGCCGATGTAGAGCGCCAATTGCGGTTTGGCCCAAGACAATCGGTCGTCGACGTCGTCACCGATCGCCAGCGTCGCGCTGACCATCACGTCCAGCGGGCCCAGTTCCGGGTCGCGGCGGGACGCGCCGGCGCGCAACGCGTCACCCCAGACGTCATCGGCCTTCTCGGGGTAGAAGAACACCGGCTGCCAGCCCTCGGCGATCTCGGCGGTGAGCTCGACGTTCTTCGGGCCCAGCGCGGCGATGGTGATCGGGATGCGTTCGCGCACAGGATGGTTGATCAGCTTCAAGGGCTTGCCGAGCCCGGTGCCGCGGTCGGCCGGCAGCGGCAGCTGGTAGTACTTGCCGTCATAGCTGACCCGCTCGCGGCGCCAGACCTGGCGGCAGATCTCGACGACCTCTCGGGTGCGGCCCAGCGGCGCGTCGAACGGAAGGCCGTGGAAGCCCTCGATGACCTGAGGTCCCGACGTGCCCAGTCCGAGCCGGAACCGGCCGTTGGACACGTAGTCGACGCCGGCCGCAGTCATCGCCATCAGCGCGGGGGTGCGGGTGTAGATCGGGACGACGCCGGTACCGAGCTCGATCCGCGACGTCCTGGCCGCCAGGAAGCCGAGCTGGCTGATCGCGTCGTAGGAGTAGGCCTCCGCGACCAGCGCGATGTCCACGCCGAGCTTCTCGCACTCGACGACCTCGTCGACCGCTTCCAGAAAACCGCCGGCGTAGCTGAGGAACATCCCGGTCCGCATCGAAGTCGTCACAGCACAGGTATAGCAGCCAACCGGTTGGTTGGGAAGCCGCTAGGGCTTCAGAAGAGCTATCACCTTGTTCTCCAGGTCCACCGGATCGCCGGCGAACGGATCCATCACCTCGGCCCTCGGTAGTTCGGCCTCGGGGTCGGCGAAGTCGCGGTAGGTCTTGTCGCCGGCGAGCAGGTTCAGCAGATATCCGGTCATCAGCGCGCGGACGATCTTCTGGGTACCGCGGTCCGCCCCGGGCAGGCCGACGACCTTGGCCAGCCCGCGTCCCTCGACCAGGCCGCCGGACTTGGTCTTCGACGTCGCGCGCAGGGTCGCGGACTTCCATGCCCGCGCCAACTCGACGGCGTTCGACCGCAGCGACATCGGATCCCCGGGATCGGTCAGGATCAGCCCCGGCACGGTCAGCCCGGCCGCCGGATCCTCCGCTGCCGGGCTGGAGATCGTCGGATAGGCGGCGATCACGGCCTTCGGCTTGACCGGCAGGCCCGCCGCCGCGAACACCGCCGCCGACGCGCCGAAACCGTGTCCGACCAGCCCCAGCTTGCCCGGATGCACGCTGAGGGCCCCGTCGCCCAGCCGTACGCCGGTGATGATGTCGAGCGTCGTGCCCAGGTCGAACGCCAGATTCAGCACCGAGGGGGCCAGGCCTGTCTCGGTGTTCGGAGCCGCGGCGACGATGCCCCAGGACGCCAGGTGCTCCAGCGTTCCGTGGTAGCGCCCGGCCGATGTGATCCAATCGTGAGCGAACGCCACACCGGGCAGATTCTTGCCTTCCGCGGGTGTGTAGACGACGCCCGGCTGCCCGGCAAAGGCCAGGTCACCGCGTAGAACGCGGTGCGGTCCGCGACGGGTCAACGCGGCAAAGAGCTTCTTCGTGCTGGCCACCTGATGACCGTAGCCCAACCGGGTTCGGGGCGTCCGCTGCCGTACCCTGGATGCCTATGTGTGGAATCGTCGGCTACGTCGGGCAGCGCCCTGCCTGCGACATCGTCGTCGACGCGCTTCGCCGGATGGAATACCGGGGGTACGACTCGTCCGGTGTCGCGCTACTCGACGGACATGGCGGCCTGACGGTCCGCCGCAAGGCGGGGCGACTGGCCAATCTGGAGGCGGCCCTGGCCGAGAGCGGGGCCGAGAGCCCTGCCGGTGCGACAGGGCTCGGACACACCCGTTGGGCGACCCACGGCAGGCCCACCGACCGCAACGCGCATCCGCACTGCGACGCGTCCGGCAAGATCGCCGTGGTCCACAACGGCATCATCGAGAACTTCGCGGCGCTGCGTGCCGAGCTGGAGGCCGACGGCGTCGAGTTCGCCAGCGACACCGACACCGAGGTCGCGGTGCACCTGGTGGCCCGCGAGTACGCCGCGGGCAGGACCGCGGGGGACTTCGCCGAGTCGGTGTTCGCGGTGCTGCCGCGGCTGGAGGGGCACTTCACGCTGGTGTTCGCCCACGCCGACGATCCCGGCACGATCGTGGCGGCCCGCCGCTCGACGCCGTTGGTCCTCGGCGTCGGCGACGGCGAGATGTTCGTCGGCTCGGACGTCGCGGCGTTCATCGAGCACACCCGCGACGCCGTCGAGCTCGGCCAGGATCAGGCCGTCGTGGTCACCGCGGACGGCTACCGCGTCACGGACTTCTACGGCAACGACGACTCCGCCAGTGCCCGCCCGTTCCACATCGACTGGGATCTGTCGGCCGCCGAGAAGGGCGGCTACGAGTACTTCATGCTCAAGGAGATCGCCGAGCAGCCCTCCGCGGTCTCCGACACCCTGCTCGGGCACTTCGTCAACAACCGGATCGTGCTCGACGAGCAGCGCCTGTCCGATCAGGAACTGCGCGACATCGACAAGGTCTTCGTGGTCGCGTGCGGCACCGCGTACCACTCCGGACTGCTGGCCAAGTACGCGATCGAGCACTGGACCCGGCTGCCCGTCGAGGTCGAGCTGGCCAGCGAGTTCCGCTACCGCGACCCGGTGCTGGACAGCCACACCCTCGTCGTCGCGATCTCGCAGTCCGGCGAGACCGCGGACACGCTGGAGGCGGTCCGGCACGCCAAGGAGCAGAAGGCCAAGGTGCTGGCCATCTGCAACACCAACGGCAGCCAGATCCCGCGCGAATGCGACGCGGTGCTCTACACGCGTGCCGGGCCGGAGATCGGCGTCGCGTCGACCAAGACGTTCCTGGCCCAGGTGGCCGCGAATTACCTTGTCGGGCTTGCGCTTGCGCAGGCTCGCGGTACCAAGTACCCGGATGAGGTGGCCCGCGAGTACCACGATCTGGAGGCCATGCCCGAGATGATCGCCCGGGTGCTGGCGTCGTCGGAGCCGGTGGTGCAACTGGCCAAGCAGTTCGCGTCGTCGCAGACGGTGCTGTTCCTGGGCCGACACGTCGGATATCCGGTGGCGCTCGAGGGCGCACTCAAGCTCAAAGAGCTGGCGTACATGCACGCCGAGGGCTTCGCGGCCGGCGAGCTCAAGCACGGTCCGATCGCGCTGATCGAGGACGATCTGCCGGTCATCGTGGTGATGCCGTCGCCGAAGAACTCCGCGACGCTGCACTCGAAGCTGCTGTCGAACATCCGCGAGATCCAGGCGCGCGGCGCGATCACGATCGTCATCGCCGAGGAAGGCGACGACACGGTGCGGCCCTACGCCGATCACCTGATCGAGATTCCTGCTGTGTCAACGCTTTTCCAGCCTCTGCTGTCGACCATCCCGATGCAGCTGTTCTCGGCGGGCGTGGCGCAGGCGCGCGGCTACGACGTGGACAAGCCGCGCAACCTGGCGAAGTCGGTCACCGTCGAATAATGCTAGGGCGGCTCACTTTTAGCCCACCTAGCAAAGAATTCTGGCGATCGGTGAAACGCTCGAGGTGGATTGCCCGATATACCGGGTAATTAACCGCTGTGCAGCAATGGCCAGCGCCGCCGTGCGACGTCGTCACGTCGCCGATCACCGAGCGGACTCGCGAACACGTACAGAAGCGTCTTGCTGCAGAAACAGGCCGGGGGACGGCAATGAACGCAATGGAACAGACGCGAAGCGGCAGGTTCACCGTGACGCCGCGCAGGGACGGGGAGATCCTGGTCCTGCACGCGCGCGGCGATCTGGATGTGCTGACTGCGCCCACGCTGAGCACCTACCTCGACATCGGTCTCGCCTCCGCGCCCTCGGTGGTGATCGTCGACATCACCGACGTGACGTTCCTGTCGTCGGCGGGCATCGGGCTGCTGGTCGAGACGCACCGGCTGACCGAGCGCGGCGGAATCTCCCTGCGTGTGGTCGCCGACGGACCCGCGACGAGCCGGCCGTTGCGGATGATGCGCATCGACGAGGTGATCGATCTCTATCCATCGCTGGCGGAGGCCACCGGCGACTGCTGATACAGCGCCAGTGACCAACCCTGCGCGGTGCGGTGATACACCGACGACATCGCGCCGACGAAGGGTTTGTCAGAGGGTTCGTCCGCGCCGTCCCGCCAGCCCGTACCGGTGTACACCAGCGCCGCGGTGTCGTCGTCGATCGGCACCACCCGGACGTCGCTGATCTCGTAGCGCGCCCACGGCGGTGACTGGCCGAGGGCGGACACGACGGTCTCGCGGTCCATCACCATGCCGTTGGCGAGCACCATGACCGCGTCGTCGGTCATCAGGCCGCCGTAGAACGTGTCGCCGGTGCCGTCGCACAGCGACTTCCAGCCGGCATGTTCGAGTTCGAGCAGTTCGTCACGCAGAGCCATGAGCACGGAGTACCCACGTACCGTTATCCGAATGCGGTACTTCTACAGCGCCGACGCGATCCGCGACGCCGAAGCGCCCCTGCTGGCCTCGCTACCCGACGGCGTGCTGATGCGCCGGGCCGCGTTCGGGCTGGCCACCGCGATCGCCGGAGAACTGGGCACCGTCTCGGGGAAGACGGTGTGCGCCGTCGTCGGCTCCGGGGACAACGGCGGCGACGCGCTCTGGGCGGCGACATTTCTCCGGCGCCGCGGGGCTGGTGCGTCCGCGGTGCTGCTGAACCCAGGACGGGCGCACCGGAAGGCGCTGGCCGCCTTCCGGCGTGCCGGCGGCCGAGTCGTCGAAACCGTGCCCGCAGCAACAGATCTGGTGATCGACGGGGTGGTCGGCATCTCCGGCTCGGGCCCGCTGCGACCCGATGCCGCCGCCGTCTTCAGCGCGGTGTCGGACGCCGGTATCCCGGTCGTGGCCGTGGATCTGCCCAGCGGCGTCGACGTCGCCACCGGTGCGGCGCCCGGCCCGCACGTCGAGCCCGCCCTGACCGTCACGTTCGGCGGGCTCAAGCCCGTCCACGCCTTCGGTCGCTGCGGCCGGACCGAACTCGTCGACATCGGCCTGAACCTCGCACCCAGCGACGTCTGTGCCCTCGACGCCGAGGACGTCGCCGCGTTGTGGCCGGTCCCGGGGCCGAAGGACGACAAGTACACCCAGGGGGTCACCGGCGTCATGGCCGGTTCGGCCATCTATCCCGGCGCGGCCATCCTGTGCACCGGTGCGGCCGTCGCCGCCACGTCCGGCATGGTCCGATACGCCGGAACCGCTGCCGCCGAGGTGGTTTCGCACTGGCCCGAGGTGATCGCCACATCGAGCCACGCGAGCGCCGGGCGGGTGCAGTCCTGGGTCGTCGGTCCCGGCTTCGGCACCGACGAGACGTCGGCCGCGGCGCTGGTGTTCGCGCTCGAAACCGCCCTACCCGTGATCGTCGACGCCGACGGGCTGACCATCCTGTCGGCCCATCCCGAGATCGTCCAGGGGCGCAGCGCCCCGACGGTGCTGACCCCGCACGCCGGCGAGTTCGCTCGGCTGGCCGGTTCACCGCCGGGCGACGACCGCATCGCCGACACCCGCCGGCTCGCCGACCGCCTCGGTGTCACCGTGCTGCTCAAAGGCAACGTCACCGTCGTCGCCGAACCGGACGGCGCCGTGCACCTCAACGTGGCAGGGAACGCGTGGGCGGCCACCGCAGGCTCCGGAGACGTGCTGTCCGGTGTGATCGGGGCGCTGCTGGCCGCCGGGGTCGCGCCGGGGGACGCCGCGGCCGCGGCGGCGTTCGTGCACTCCCGCGCCGCGGATCTGTCCGCGCGCGACCCCGGTCCGGCCGCCGCCCCGACATCGGCCTCGCGCATCCTGGCCCATCTGCGACCCGCGCTGGCCTCGATCCTCTAGAAAGGACACATGCCCAACGTTTCGCGTCATTCGTCGCTGACCCCTGCTTACACCGGCCGGCTGTCCGCCTCGCCCATCCCGGCGCTGCGGCTGCCCGACGAGTCGATGGAATCCGAGCTGACCTACCGCTACATCCACGACGAGCTGATGCTCGACGGCAGCTCGCGGCTGAATCTCGCGACGTTCGTGACGACGTGGATGGATCCCGAAGCGGGCCAGTTGATGTCGGAGACGTTCGACAAGAACATGATCGACAAGGACGAGTACCCGGTCACCGCGGCCATCGAGCAGCGCTGCGTGTGCATGGTGGCCGACCTGTTTCACGCCGAGAACCTGCGCGACGACGACCCGTCGACCGCGATCGGGGTTTCCACCGTGGGTTCCAGCGAGGCCGTGATGCTGGGCGGCCTGGCGATGAAGTGGCGCTGGCGGGAAAAGGTCGGCAAGAACTGGAAGACCAGGACCCCGAACCTGGTGATGGGGTCGAACGTGCAGGTGGTGTGGGAGAAGTTCTGCCGCTACTTCGACGTCGAGCCGCGCTATCTGCCGATGGAGGACGGCCGTTACGTCATCACCCCCGAACAGGTCGTCGACGCCGTCGACGAGGACACCATCGGTGTGGTCGCGATCCTCGGGACGACGTACACCGGTGAACTGGAGCCCGTCGGCGAGATCTGCGCGGCGCTCGACAAGCTGGCCGCCTCCGGCGGTCACGATGTTCCGGTGCACGTCGACGCGGCCAGCGGCGGGTTCGTGGTGCCGTTCCTGCACCCCGATGTGGTGTGGGACTTCCGCCTGCCCCGGGTGGTCTCCATCAACGTCAGTGGGCACAAGTACGGGCTGACCTACCCGGGCATCGGGTTCGTGGTGTGGCGCAATGCCGAGCACCTGCCCGAGGACCTGGTGTTCCGGGTCAACTATCTCGGTGGGGACATGCCGACGTTCACGCTGAACTTCTCCCGGCCCGGCAATCAGGTCGTCGGGCAGTACTACAACTTCCTGCGCCTCGGGCGGGACGGCTACACCCAGGTCATGCGGACGCTGTCGGAGACCGCGCAATGGCTGTCCCACGAGCTCGAGGGGATCACAGGACCCGACCGCAAGCCGCTGTTCGAGGTGATCACCGACGGATCGGCGATCCCGGTGGTCGCGTTCAAGCTGGTCGACGGCGTGAAGTTCACCGTGTTCGACATCTCGTCGCTGCTACGCAGCTACGGCTGGCAGGTGCCCGCCTACACGATGCCCGAGGACGCCACCGACGTCTCTGTCCTGCGCATTGTCGTGCGCGAGGGTTTCTCGGCCAACCTTGCCCGGGCGCTGCGCGACGACCTGGTGGAGGTGCTGGGCAAACTCGACAAGGTGGGCATCGGCGGGTTCTCCGACGAGGAGCATTTCGCCCACTGAACGTGCGCCTGGGACAATCGGGGGCGGTGACCACTACCGAGAACAGGCTCATGAACACACCCAGCGCGGTGATCGACCTCGACGCCATCGCCCACAACGTGGGCGTGGTGCGCGACAGCGCGGGTTCGGCCGCGGTGATGGCCGTCGTCAAGGCCGACGGTTACGGCCACGGCGCCGCCCCGGTGGCGCGGGCCGCGCTGGCCGCGGGGGCCGCCGCACTCGGGGTCGTCACGGTCGACGAGGCGCTCGCACTGCGCCGCGACGGGATCACGGCGCCGATCCTGTGCTGGCTGCATCCGCCGGGCACCGACTTCGCGCCCGCGCTGCAGGCCGACATCGAGGTCGCGGTGTCGTCCCTGCGCCAGCTGCGCGATCTGCTCGACGCCGCGGCACGCACCGGTCACACCGCGGTGGTCACCGTCAAAGCGGACACCGGTCTGAGTCGCAACGGCGTCAGCCCGGCCGACTACCCGGACGTCGTGGCCGCGCTGGTGCGCGCCCAGCGCGACGGTGCGGTGGCGGTGCGCGGCCTGATGTCGCACCTCGCACACGGGGACGTGCCGGATCATCCGTTCAACGACGAGCAGGCCCGCCGGTTGACTGAGATGGCCGCCACCGCCAAGGCCGCGGGTATCGGGTACGACGTTGTGCACCTGAGTAATTCGCCGGCCGCGTTGACCAGGCCGGATCTGGCGTTCGACATGGTGCGCCCCGGTATCGCGGTGTACGGGCAGACGCCGATCCCCGAGCGCGGTGACATGGGTCTGAGGCCGGCGATGACGCTGAAATGCCCTGTCGCCAAGGTCCGTTCGGTGCATGCCGGGGATGGGGTCTCGTACGGGCACACCTGGATCGCCGAGCGCGCCACCACGCTGGCGGTGATCCCCGCGGGCTACGCCGACGGGGTGTTCCGGCTGTTGAGCAACCGGTTCGAGGTGGCGATCAACGGCAGGCGTTACCCGAACGTCGGGCGGGTGTGCATGGACCAGTTCGTCGTGGACCTCGGACCTGGCGCGACGGACGTCTCCGAGGGCGACGACGCGATCCTGTTCGGGCCCGGTGCCGACGGTGAGCCGACCGCGCAGGATTGGGCGGATGTGTTGGGCACCATCAACTATGAGGTGGTGACGAGCCCGCGCGGACGGATCGTGCGCCGGTACGTCGGAGGTGGGCAGCCGTGAGCCGCGGCGCGGGATGGCTGGCCGGGGCGGCGGGTGTGGTAGCGGTCGGCTCAGCCGCCGGGGTGACCGCGGCGCGGTCGTTGCGGCGCAGGCTCACCGAGGACGACCCCTACCGGGACGAGGATTTCGAGCTGCTCGACGCCGACCGCAGCTGCGTGGTGACCACACCCGACGGGGTGCCGCTGGCGGTGCGCGAGGTGGGGCCGCAGGAGGCGCCGCTGACCGTGGTCTTCGCGCACGGGTTCTGTCTTCGGATGGGGTCGTTCCATTTCCAGCGCGCCCGCCTCACCGAGCAGTGGGGCGATCAGGTCCGCATGGTGTTCTACGACCAGCGCGGGCACGGTCAGTCGGGTGAGGCGCCACCGGAGACCTACACGGTCGAACAACTCGGCCAGGACCTGGAGAGCGTGCTCGCGGTGATGGCGCCGAAGGGTCCGGTGGTGCTGGTCGGCCACTCGATGGGCGGAATGACCGTGCTCTCGCATGCGCGGCAGTACCCGAAGCGCTACCCGACCCGTATCGTCGGCGCCGCACTCATCTCCTCGGCGGCCGAAGGTGTTTCGCGCTCCCCGCTGGGCGAGATCCTGAAGAACCCCGCGCTGGAGGCGGTGCGGTTCGGAGCCCGATACGCGCCGAGGATGATGCACCGGGGGCGTGGCGCGGCCCGCTCCGTCATCGGGCCGATCCTGCGCGCGGCGTCCTACGGGGACGAGAAGATCAGCCCGAGTGTGGTCGCGTTCTCCGAACGGATGATGCACGACACTCCGATCACCACGCTCGTCGAGTTCCTCCACGCCCTCGAGGTGCACGACGAGACCGCCGGGCTGGAGACGTTGAACAAGATTCCGACCATGGTGGCGTGCGGCGACCGCGACCTGCTGACACCGATGGAATACTCACAGGAGATGGCCGATGCGTTGGACAAGTGTGAACTCGTGATCGTCGGCGGCGCAGGACATCTCGTCCAACTGGAGCACCCCGACCTGATCGACGACGCGCTGGTGCGGTTGGTGGAGCGGGCGACGCCGTCGAAACTGGTCGCGCTGACCCGCCGGGTCAAAGAGCGGGTGCGGTCGAATGGCTGATCGCAGCGGCACCGCCGAACTGCTCACCCCCGAGGACACGATCGCGCTCGGCGACTCGTTGGGCCGGGAGCTGCGCGCCGGGGACGTCGTCGTGCTCTCAGGCCCGCTGGGCGCGGGGAAAACTGTGCTGGCCAAGGGGATCGCTCAGGCGCTCGACGTCGAGGGCCCGGTGGTCTCGCCGACGTTCGTGCTGGCGCGGGTGCATCGCGCCCGACGGGAGGGGGCACCGGCGATGGTGCACGTCGACCTGTACCGGCTGCTCGACGAGTCCTCGGTGGACCTGCTGGCCGAACTGGACTCACTTGATCTGGATACCGATCTGGACGACGCGGTCGTGGTCGTCGAATGGGGTGAGGGTGTGGCCGAGCGGCTGTCGGACAACCATCTCGACATCCGGCTGGAGCGCTGCGCCGACACGGACGCGCGCACCGCGATCTGGCAGTGGAGCCGGCCGTGACGCGGCTGGTGCTGGCGCTGGACACCGCGACGCCGGCGGTGACGGCAGGCGTGGTCCGCGTCGACGACGATGCACTCGCGGTGCTTGCCGAGCACGTCACGGTGGACGCGCGCGCCCACGCCGAACAGCTGACCCCGAACATCGTCGGGGCGCTGGGGGAGGCGGGTGTCGGGGTGGAGCAGCTCGACGCGGTGGTGGTCGGGTGCGGACCGGGCCCGTTCACCGGGTTGCGGGTCGGGATGGCGACGGCGGCGGCGTTCGGACATGCGCTGGGCCTTCCGGTGCACGGTGTGTGCAGCCTGGACGCCATCGCCGTGGGGACCACCGGTGACGTGCTGGTGGTGACCGATGCCCGTCGTCGCGAGGTGTACTGGGCGCGCTATCGGGACGGGCGCCGATTCGATGGGCCTGCGGTCAACGCGCCGGGCGATGTGCCCGCCGGGGCGGAAGCGGTCGCGGGATCGATCGACCACGCTGCGCTGTTCGACCTGCCGAGGCTGGCACCCGTCTACCCGACCACCGCGGGACTGGTTGCCGCCGTGGCGGATTGGTCCGCCGAGCCGGAGCCGCTCGTGCCGCTGTATCTGCGCCGTCCCGATGCGAAGCCGTCGCAGGCGGTGAAGCGGTGAATGTCGAGTACGGACCGCTGAGGCCGGCCGATGCGGCACGATGCGCGGAACTGGAATCCCAGCTGTTCGATGGGGACGATCCATGGCCGGAGCGGGCATTCCTGGCGGAACTCGCGGCGAAACACAACCACTATGTCGGCGCTCGGGTTGACGACAAGCTGGTGGGGTACGCGGGGATCGCGCGGTTGGGGCGATTCAAGCCGTACGAGTACGAGGTCCACACGATCGGTGTCGATCCGGCGTATCAGGGGCACGGGATCGGCAGGCAGCTGCTGCACCGACTGTTCGACTACGCCGACGGCGGCGCGATCTTCCTTGAGGTGCGGACCGACAACGCGGCGGCGATCGGGCTGTACGAGAGTGAAGGTTTCGAGAAAATGGGCGTTCGCAAGCGGTACTACCGGGTCAGCGGCGCGGATGCGTACACGATGAAGCGGGAGCGGCGATGATCATCCTTGCCATCGAGAGTTCCTGTGACGAAACGGGAGTCGGTATCGCCGAGTTGGGCGACGACGGTTCGGTGACGTTGCTGGCCGACGAGGTGGCGTCGAGTGTGGACGAACACGCGCGGTTCGGTGGTGTGGTTCCGGAGATCGCGTCGAGGGCGCACCTGGAGGCGTTGGGGCCGACGATGCGACGCGCGCTGGCCACGGCAGGAATCGAGAGGCCGGACGTGGTCGCGGCGACGATCGGGCCAGGCTTGGCCGGGGCGCTTCTGGTGGGAGTGGCTGCGGCGAAGGCCTATTCGGCGGCGTGGCAGGTGCCGTTCTACGCGGTGAACCATCTGGGCGGGCATCTGGCGGCCGACGTGTACGACCATGGGCCGCTGCCGGAGAGTATCGGGTTGCTGGTGTCGGGTGGGCACACGAACCTGCTGCATGTCCGGTCGCTGGGGGAGCCGATCGTGGAGTTGGGCTCGACGGTCGATGATGCGGCCGGTGAGGCGTACGACAAGATCGCGCGGCTGCTGGGGCTCGGTTATCCGGGCGGCCGGGTGCTGGATGAGCTGGCGCGCGAAGGGGATCCGAAGGCGATCGTGTTCCCGCGCGGGATGACGGGTCCGCGGGATGATCCGTACGCGTTCAGCTTCTCCGGGTTGAAGACGGCGGTGGCGCGGTATGTGGAAAGCCATCCGGAGGCGTCGCAGGCGGATGTCGCGGCGGGCTTCCAGGAGGCGGTGGCCGACGTGCTGACCGCGAAGGCGGTTCGGGCGGCGAAGGATCTGGACGTGTCGACGCTGTTGATCGCCGGTGGCGTGGCGGCGAATTCGCGGCTGAGAGAACTCGCGGAGCAGCGGTGCCAGGAGGCCGGGATGACGTTGCGGATTCCGCGGCCCCGGCTGTGCACCGACAACGGGGCGATGATCGCATCGTTCGCCGCACATCTGATCGCGGCCGGCGCCGCACCGTCCCCGTTGGACGCGGCAAGTGATCCCGGACTTCCGGTGGTGCAGGGCCAGGTTGCCTGAGCCGTCGGTCAGAACGGTGGTGGGTCGTTGCCGCGGGGTGTGTCGCCGCGGTGGTCGGCGTTGTGTT
>NZ_MVID01000048.1 GCF_002086815.1 Mycolicibacterium parafortuitum | reverse complement strand
GACATGCCCTAAGTCTCAGCCGCAACATCCGAAACATTTGTCAGACACGCCCTAGTCGAGAAGCCTCAGAAGTCCGGCTCGTCGTCCTCGGCGTCGGAGCCGTTCGCATCGCTGCCCCCGCGGATCAGCGCCAGCGTGCCGGCCAGCTCGTCGGGTTTGACGAGGACCTCGCGCGCCTTGGACCCCTCCGACGGGCCGACGATGCCGCGGGTCTCCATCAGGTCCATCAGGCGGCCTGCCTTCGCGAACCCGACGCGCAGCTTGCGCTGCAGCATCGACGTCGAGCCGAACTGCGACGACACCACGAGTTCGACGGCCTGCAGCAGGACGTCCATATCGTCGCCGATGTCGGGGTCGACGTCCTTGCGCTCGCCGGCCTTGACGGCGGTGACGCCCTCGACGAACTCGGGTTCGGCCTGGTCCTTGGTGGCCGTGACGACCGCGTGGATCTCCTCGTCGGTGATGAACGCACCTTGCAGACGCAGCGGCTTGTTCGCGCCCATCGGCAGGAACAGCCCGTCGCCCATGCCGATCAGCTTCTCGGCGCCCGGCTGGTCGAGGATGACTCGGCTGTCGGTCAGCGACGACGTCGCGAACGCCAGACGCGACGGCACGTTGGTCTTGATCAGACCGGTGACGACGTCGACCGACGGCCGCTGGGTGGCCAGCACGAGGTGGATGCCCGCCGCACGCGCCTTCTGGGTGATCCGCACGATCGCCTCTTCGACGTCGCGCGGCGCGGTCATCATCAGGTCGGCGAGCTCGTCGACGATCGCGAGGATGTACGGATACGGCTTGTACACGCGGTTGCTGCCCAGCGGCGCGGTGATCTCGCCGGATCTCACCTTCTCGTTGAAGACGTCGATGTGGCGCACCCGGGAGGCCTGCATGTCCTGGTAGCGCTGCTCCATCTCCTCGACCAGCCAGGACAGCGCGGCGGCGGCCTTCTTCGGCTCGGTGATGATCGGCGTGATCAGGTGCGGGATGCCCTCGTACGGCGTCAGCTCCACCATCTTCGGGTCGATCAGGATCATCCTGACCTCGTCCGGGGTGGCACGCGCGAGCAGCGAGACCAGCATCGAGTTGACGAAGCTGGACTTACCCGAGCCGGTGGAACCCGCCACCAGCAGGTGCGGCATCTTGGCCAGGTTGGCCGAGATCATCTCGCCCTCGATGTCCTTGCCGAGGCCGATCACCAACGGGTGGTGGTCCGACCGGGTCACCGGGTCGGTCAGCACGTCGGCCAGGCGCACCATCTCGCGGTCGGTGTTGGGCACCTCGATGCCCACCGCGGATTTGCCCGGGATCGGGGCGAGCATGCGCACGCTCTCGGTGGCCACGGCGTAGGCGATGTTGCGGTGCAGCGCGGTGATCTTCTCGACCTTCACGCCGGGGCCGAGCTCGACCTCGTAGCGGGTGACGGTCGGTCCGCGGGTGCAGCCGGTGACGGCGGCGTCGACCTTGAACTGCTGCAGCACCGAGGTGATCGCGTCGGTCATCGCCTGGTTGGCCGCCGTCAGGCGCTTCGGCGGGTCGCCGGCGATCAACAGGTCCAGCGACGGCAGCACGTAGGGCCCCTCGACCACACGGTCGACGACGAGCTTGGCCGCCTCCTCCTTGCGGGGCTTCTTGCGCGGCTTGGCAACCGGAGCCGGGACGGGCGCCTCGACGGCGTCGTCCTCGTCGAGGGGGTAGTTGTCCATCGGCGTGCCGACCGGACCGGCGAAGCGGGTCAGCGGGACGGTCGGCTGGGCGGCCGACGGCCATGCCTCGGCCGCGTCGCCCGCATCACCGACCGGCTCGTCGTAGTAGCCGTCGGAGAAGTCGTCGGAGAAGTCGTCGGAGAAGTCGTCGGAGTCGGCCGCGACCTGCTCGTCGTCCTCGTAATCGTCGTACTCGTCGTCGTACTCGTCCCGGTAGTCCTGCCAGCGCGTGGCGAACATGTCGCGCACGGTCTCGGGCAACTCGCGGATCGTGGTGCCGGACATCAGCAGCAGGCCGAACAGCACGCCGATGATCAGCAGCGGCGCCGCGATCCACACGGTGAGCCCGTCGGCGACCGGACCGCCGATCACGAATCCGAGGAATCCGCCGGCGTGCCGGCGCGCGACGGGGTCCAGCGGCGCGCCGGACCACATGTGCCACAGCCCGAGGACGGGCAGCGCGATCATCGCGAAGCCGAGGATCAGCCGGGGCCGCGCCTCCGGGTGGGGCTCGCTGCGCATCAGCGTGACACCGATGACGGCGAGCACCACGGGCACCAATACCACGGCGCCGCCGACCAGCATCCGCACCACGGTGTCGATCCATTCGCCGACCGGGCGCGCGGCGTCGAACCAGGAACTGGCGGCGATCACGACGGCCAGCCCGAGCAGCGCCAGCGCGATGCCGTCGCGGCGGTGCCCCGGCTCGAGATCGCGGGCGCGGCCCACTGAACGGGCGGTGCTGCCCGCACCCTTGGCCAGCATCAGCCAGCCGGCCCGCACTCCCCTGCCGACGGCGTTGCCCGCGGACGCGACCGGCGACGCGGTGCGCCGAGCCGGTTTGCGTCGCGGCGCGGCCGGGCGCGCCGACTTGCCTTTGCCCCGCGCGGGGGCTTTCGACCTGGTCTGACGTGCAGTAGAGCGGGCCGCGGTCTTACTCGCCATGCCGGCAAGCCTAGTCGCATCAACCTCAAATGCACCATCTGCCACACTAGTCACAGATTGGTCTCAACGCCCTGACCAGCACCCTCCGCCGCCCTGACCAGGCGGGTCGAGGCGATGTGACGGGCGCCACGCCGCCGAAGTAGGGTGGACAGCTGTCCAGCCAAGCTCACCGAGGAGTCCAAATGCCGATCGTCGTCGTCGCCACCCTGACCGCCAAGCCCGAGTCCGTCGACACGGTGCGCAACGCCTGCAAGCAGGCCGTCGAGGCGGTCCACGACGAGCCGGGCTGCCAGCTGTATTCGCTGCACGAGTCCGAGAACACCTTCGTGTTCGTCGAGCAGTGGGAGGACGCCGACGCGCTGCAGAAGCACAGCGCCGCCCCCGCGGTCTCGACCATGTTCGGCGCCGTCGGCGATCACCTCGACGGTGCGCCCGACATCAAGGTGCTGCAGGCGGTCGTCGCAGGCGATCCGGCCAAGGGTCAGCTGAGGGCCTGACGAGCGCTCGCGCGAGGAAACGAAGGCGGAATGCAGATGGGTGAGCTCAGCGGGAAGGTCGCGTTCATCACCGGCGCCGCACGCGGCCAGGGCCGGGCGCACGCGGTCAAGCTCGCATCGGAGGGCGCCGACATCATCGCGCTCGACCTGTGCGCGCAGATCGACTCGGTGCCCTACCCGCTGGCCACCCCCGAGGACATGGCCGCCACGGTCAAGCTCGTCGAGGAGGCCGGCGCGCGCATCGCGACCTACGAGGCCGACGTCCGCGACCGCGACGCGGTCAAGGCCGCCGTGCGCGACGGCACCGAGCGGTTCGGCAACCGGCTCGACATCGTCGTCGCCAACGCCGGCATCGCGCCGATGGCCGCGCCAGACGCGTGGCAGGACGTCATCGACGTGAACCTCACCGGGGTGTACAACACCGTCGACGTCGCGATGAAGCCGATGGTGAAGTTCGGCAACGGCGGTGCGATCGTGCTGACCAGTTCGGTCGCCGGGCTGGTCGGCATCGGCGCCCCGGTCGGCGGTTCGGTCGGATACGCCGCCGCCAAGCACGGCATCGTCGGGATTATGCGGGTGTATGCGAATGTTCTGGCCCAGTTCAACATCCGGGTCAACTCCGTGCACCCGGCCGGGGTGAACACCCCGATGATCGACAACGAGTTCACCCGGTCCTGGCTGGACGGGATGGCCCAGCAGAGCGAGGGCGGCCCCGATATGGGCAATGCGCTGCCGGTGCAGGCGCTCGAACCCGAGGACATCGCCAACGCGGTGTTCTGGCTGGTCTCCGACGCGGCGCGCTACGTCACGGGTATCACGCTGCCGGTCGACGCCGGGTTCGTCAACAAACGATGACGGCTCGAGACGCCGCCGCCGAAACGGCCCTCGGGCCGATGCTGCTGGCGGCGATCGAGCACAACGAACCGCCGCAGCGCCGCCTGGTCGACGACGATCTCGCAGAGTCATTCCTGCCCAGGAGGTTTCGTGCGCTCGTCGCACTGACCCGCAACGGGGCGATCCGGTCGGCGGTCGGCGCGCTGTCGGACCGGTCCGGTCCCGGGTTGTGGGCCGGCATCGCGTGCCGTAAGCACTTCATCGACGAGCGGCTTTCGGATCCGCTCACCGACATCGACGCGGTCGTGGTGCTCGGTGCGGGCCTGGATACCCGCGCCTACCGCATCGCCCGGCACGGGGACATGCCGGTGTTCGAGGTCGACCAGCAGGTCAACATCGACCGCAAGGTGGCTGTCGTGGAGCGCGCGCTGGGGGCGATCCCGCCGTCGGTGCGCCTGGTGGCCGTCGACTTCGAGAGCGATGCGCTGATCCCGACGTTGCAGGCGCACGGGTATCGCGCTGAGCACCGGACGTTCTTCATCTGTGAGGGCGTCACCCAGTACCTGAGCGCCGACGCGGTGCGCACCACGTTGGGCCAGCTCAGTGCCGCCGCACCGGGAAGCAAGCTGGTGTTCACCTACATCCGTCAGGATTTCGTCGACGGCACCGAGCTCTACGGCGCCGAGTCGGTGTATCGACGGTTCCGCGGCCGCAACCCGGTGTGGAAATCCGGCCTGGTCCCCGAGGCCGTCGGAGAACTGCTCGCCGACCACGGCTGGCGGCTGGTCGAACAGGCCGGACCGAGCTATTACCGCGACACCTACATCCGCCCGACCGGCCGGTCCGTGGCCGCCTCCCCCATCGAATGGACCGTGCTGGCCGAGCGCTGAATCCTCTCACCAGGAGCGATCGCGCGATCGGCGTAGGATCGCGGGTATCGGACGACCGGCTGAGCCGAGGTTTCCGCTTTGACCGGTTTCGCCCGCGTGAGCAGTCGCAGCGCACACGACAGGGGGGACGCAAGCCGCCATGGCCGCCATCCTGGTCGCGGAAGACGAGCCCCGCATTTCCTCGTTCGTGCGAAAAGGATTGTCCACCAACGGCTTCTCGGTCACCGTGGTCGCCGACGGGCCGGCGGCGTACGGACATGCGCGCACCGGCGATTTCGACCTGCTGGTGCTCGACATCGGGCTTCCCGGAATAGACGGGTTCACGGTGCTGCGCCGCCTGCGCTCCGAGGGCAACCTGATCCCGGTGGTGGCGCTGACGACGCGGGCAGGCGCCACCGAGGCGGCCGCGAAGCTCGGCAGCGGCGACGGCCATCTGGCCAAGCCGTTCCGGTTCGAGGAGCTGCTCGCACGCGTGCGCCTGGCGCTTGCATCGGGCCGGGCGATCGAGATGGCCACGCTGTCCTACGGGGGCCTGCGGTTGGACCTGCGCACCCGCCGGGCCCATGTCGGGGATTACGCGGTGGACCTGTCCGCGCGCGAGTTCGCACTGGCCGAGACGTTCCTGCGGCACCCTGGGCAGGTGCTGACGCGGGAGGAGTTGCTGCGCCAGGTGTGGGGCGACGACTACGAGCCGGGATCCAACGTGGTGGACGTCTACGTCAGATATCTGCGCCGCAAGCTCGGCGCGAGCCGGTTCGCGACGCTGCGCGGAATGGGGTACCGCCTGGAAGCCGGACGCTAGCCGACCCCCGACTTCGTGGCATGCGCTAGCAAATTCTCAAGATCAATTCGGGGGGATGGGGCCGGCAATATCCCCGCCGACCTGCGCCATTTACGGAAGTGATCTGTTGCGTATTTATCTGCAAGTGCAATCAAGTGTGCTAGCTATTGGCGCTATAGCCTTACTACCTGCAGAATCAAGGAATTAAGCACAGCTACAAATTCGCTGTATCAGCACAAAGCGAAAATTTACGTACATTCATATTTATGCCCGGTTCACGATATGTGCGGAAATATTGCGATCATCATTGCGCCGTGCCTACTATTCACGGAGCAACGACAAAGAGGTCCGCGTTGGTTCGGCCGCCGCGCCACGGTTCACGAGGGGTAATCGTGATAGCTCGACGGGTTGGGTCCCGTCGCAGCGCGGCGCGCCGAACACCAACGGAACGCGTCGGGTCGCTCAGATCTCGATGACGGTCGGCACGATCATCGGCTGGCGGCGATAGGTCTCGCCGACCCATTTGCCCACCGTGCGCCGCACCGCCTGCGCGATGCGCGTCGGATCCGTGACGTTCTGCGACGCCAGGTTCTCCAACTCCGCCTCGACCTTGCGGGCGACCGGCTCGAGCGCCTTGGGGTCTTCGGAGAAGCCCTTCGCGTACAGGTGTGCCGGGGCCGCGGCCTTCCCGGTTCCGCGCCGCACCACCACGGTGACCGCGACGAACCCGGACGACAGGATCAGCCGCTCCCCCAACGTGGCGTCCCCGACGTCACCGGTGACCAGTCCGTCGACGAACATCTTCCCGACCGGGACCGCGCCGGCGATGCTGACCCGGCCGCCGACCAGGTCGACGCTGACGCCGTTCTCGGCCAGCACGATGTTCTCCTCGGGCACACCGGTTCTGGCCGCCAGTGCCGCGTTGGCCCGCAGCATCCGCCAGGTCCCGTGCACGGGCATCACGTTGCGTGGACGCACCCCGTTGTAGAGGAAGAGCAGTTCGCCGGCATATGCGTGGCCCGAAACATGGACGCGCGCTTGCTGATTGGTCACGACGCGGGCGCCGATCTTGGCCAGCGCGTCGATCACCCCGAACACCGCCTCCTCGTTACCGGGGATCAACGATGACGACAGGATCACGAGATCGCCGGCGGTCAGCGTGATGCTGCGGTGCTCGCCGCGCGACATCCGCGACAGCGCGGCCATCGGCTCACCCTGGGTACCGGTGGTGATCAGCACAACGCGGTCCGCGGGCATCATCTCGGCGGCCGCGATGTCGAGCACGTCCTCGTCGGCGACCTTGAGGTAGCCGAGCTCGCGGGCGATGCCCATGTTGCGCACCATCGACCGGCCGACGAACGCGACCCGCCGCCCCAGTGCGACCGCGGCGTCGATGATGGACTGCACCCGGTCGACGTTCGACGCGAAGCACGCGACGATCACCCGGCCCTCGGCCCCGCGGATCAACCGGTGCAGTGCGGGACCGACCTCGCTTTCCGACGGGCCGACGCCGGGGATCTCCGAGTTCGTCGAATCACACAGGAACAGATCGACACCGGCGTCGCCGAGCCGAGACATCCCGGGCAGATCGGTCGGTCTGCCGTCGGGCGGGAGTTGGTCGAGCTTGATGTCGCCGGTGTGCAGCACCGTGCCGGCGCCGGTGTGGATGCCGATGGCCAGACAGCCCGGGATGGAGTGGTTCACGGCGAAGTACTGACATTCGAAGACACCGTGGGTGCTCTTCGTGCCTTCGGAGACCTCGACGAGCTTCGGGCTCAGCCGGTGCTCGCGGCACTTTTCCGCCACCAGGGCCAGCGTGAACTTCGAACCGACGATCGGGATGTCCGGCCGCTGCTTGAGCACGAACGGGATCGCGCCGATGTGGTCCTCGTGGGCGTGGGTCACCACGATGGCCTCGACGTCGTCGAGGCGACCCTCGATGTGGCGCAGATCAGGCAGGATCAGGTCGACGCCGGGCTCGTCGTGCGTCGGGAACAGCACGCCGCAGTCGACCACCAGCAGCCGGCCCAGGTGCTCGAAAACTGTCATGTTGCGGCCGATTTCGCCGATGCCGCCGAACGCGGTCACCCGCAGGCCACCCGGGGCCAGCGGCCCCGGCGAAGTGTGTCCTGAATCCACTAGTCGACCACTACCTCAGCACCGCGGCGGCGCGCATATCGGCGGCCAGCGCCTGCAGCTGGTCCTCGGAGGCGGGGATCTGCGGCAGCCGCGGATCGCCGACCTCGAAACCCTGCAGCCGCAGCCCGGCCTTCGACAGCGTGACGCCGCCAAGCCGTGTCTGCGCGGCAGCCAGCGGGCCGAGCGTCACATTGATCTTCCTGGCCGTCGCGACGTCGCCGGAAGCGAACGCGCTCAACATGTCTCGCAGCTGACCGGCCGCAAGGTGGCCCCACACGCTGATGAAACCGATGGCACCCATCGCCAGCCACGGCAGGTTCAGCGCGTCGTCACCCGAGTAATAGGTCAGGCCGGTCTCGGCGATGATCTGGCCGCCGCCGTGCAGATCGCCCTTGGCGTCCTTGATCGCGACGATGTTCGGGTGCTCGGCCAGCGTCCTGATGGTGTCCCACTCGATCGGGACGACCGAGCGCGGCGGGATGTCGTAGAGGATGTTCGGCAGATCGGTCGCATCGGCGACGGCAGTGAAGTGCGCGACCAGGCCCGCCTGCGGCGGCCGCGAGTAATACGGCGTCACCACGAGCAGACCGTGCGCCCCCTCGGCGGCGCAGGCCTTGGCCAGATGGACGCTGTGTGCGGTGTCATAGGTGCCGGCGCCGGCGATGATCCGTGCCCGGTCTCCGACCGTGTCGAGCACGGTGCGCAGCAGCTGGATCTTCTCGTCGTCGGTGGTGGTCGGCGACTCGCCGGTGGTGCCCGACACGACGAGTCCGTCGCAGCCGGCATCGACGAGGTGGGTGGCCAGCCGGGCAGCGGTTTCGAGGTCCAGAGAGCCGTCGGGCTTGAACGGAGTCGCCATCGCGGTCAACAAGGTGCCCAACCGGGCCGGGGCGTCGAATCCGCTGGTACTCACGGGCACCAAGGTTACCCCGTCGCTGTTTCGCGACACGAATGCCTTTCGGCTACACCTCGGTTGCCAGCGGACTGGTCGCCACCTCGGTGCCGTCGGCCAGAGCGGTGATCTCGAAGTCTGAGAACACCTGGGGCGCCACCTCGACGAGCTCGCGCAGGCAGGCGATCGCCAGCCTGCGGATCTCGACATCGGCCTGTTCGCTGGCTCGCATCGCGATGAAGTGCCGCCAGGCGCGGTAGTTGCCGGTGACGACGATGCGTGTCTCGGTCGCGTTGGGCAACACCGCGCGGGCGGCCTGGCGGGCCTGCTTGCGGCGCAGCGTCGACATCCCCTGCTCGGAGAGCTTCGTTTCCAGCCTGTCCAGCAACTCGATGTACGCGGCGCGGCTGGTGTCGGCGGCCGCGGTGAACAGTTCCAGCAGCTCCGGATCGTCCTCGATCCCGGGCGGGGCCACCACCTCCGCGTCGTGCTCGGGCACGTAGCGCTGCGACAGCTGGGAGAACGAGAAATGCCGGTGCCGGACCAACTCGTGGGTGCAGGACCGGGACACGCCGGTGATGTAGAAGCTCACCGACGCGTGCTCGAGCACCGAGAAGTGCCCGACATTGATGATGTGGCGGACGTAGCCGGCGTTGGTGGCGGTCCTCGGGTTGGGCTTGGACCAGCTCTGATAACAGGCGCGGCCGGCGAACTCCACCAGCGCGGCGCCGCCGTCGGCGTCGGTGCTCCACGGCACGTCCGGCGGTGCCGAGAACTCGGTCTTGGCGATCAGCTGCACCCGCAGCGGCGCGATCTCGGCCACCGGCTGAGCCTAAAGGGTGACCACCCGATCGCGCGGAACCTAGGCCTCGGCGAGGTCGGCTCCGTCGAGGTGGCTGTGCACCACACGGTTGCCGCCCGAACGCTTGGACACGTACATCGCCGCGTCGGCGGCCTCGATGAGCCTGTCGATGTAATCGCTTTCGATGCCGGCGCCCCAGTCCACCCGCGCGCTGCACACCCCGAGGCTCGCGGTGATGTCGAACGGGCTGTCGGCGATGCCCTGGCGGATCAGCTCGGCGGTCCTGCGCTGCAGCACGGGCAGGTCGACGTCGGCGATCACGAACTCCTCGCCGCCGAGCCGGCCGATCGCGGCATTGACTCCGGCGTGCCGGCGCAGCACGTCGGCGACGTCGACCAGCGCGGCGTCGCCGATGGCGTGGCCTCGGGTGTCGTTGAGGCTCTTGAACTTGTCGAGGTCGATGACGATCACGTTGATCGCGGCGTCGACCGCATGCGTGTCGGCGAGCAGCGTGTTGACCGCGCTGTAGAACGACCGCCGGTTCAGCAGCGCGGTCAGCGGGTCGCGGTCGGCGGCGCGCAGGTCGGTGTGCAGCGAGTGCAGCAGCGAGTGGATACCGAACGGCACGCCGGCGTTGAGCGCGATCACGTTGACCGCCGCGGCGGCCGTCAGCGCCACGTCCCCGGTATCGGCGATCAGCCGTGCCGCGGTGATCGCGGCGCACCCGACGGCGACCAGGAAGTTGACGGCGACGTGGCCGACCGAGTGGAAGTAGGCGAGGAATCCGCCGATCACCGCGAACAGCGTGCAGCCCATCAGTCCCGCGTAGGGGTTCGACAGCGCCAGGCAGCCCGCCGCGATCCCCGTACAGCACAGCACGTTGTACACCAGTGCCTGCCTGCGGCTGGGCCAGCGGAACAACCAAAACAGCGACGCACCCGCCCCAGCGGCCGCCGATGCGATCACCGCGCCGCGGCCCAGGGCGGTGTCGGGGCCCGCCGGACTGGCCAGCATCATCAGCGGCAACGTCGCGAGCAGCACCGTGAACACGAAGGTCGCCCACCTCCAGGGCGCGTCGATACCGCGCTCCCGAAGGTAGTTACTGAACCAATCGAATTGATCCGTCTGCCGCCACCATTGGCGATCCGACCCAGGCACCCCGCCAGTTTGCCCGCTTTTGACGTCTACGTCATTTCTCCCTCGGCGGGTCAGCCGGGGTGTCTCTCACAAAGTCCACGACGACGCGTGCGAGTTCTTCGCCTTTGTCCTCCTGAAGGAAGTGCCCGCCTCCGGCGATCGTCACCTCGGGTTGCCTCTGCGCGCCCGGGATGAGCTTGCGCAGCGCGGCGTCCGCACCGCGGGTGATGGGATCGGAATCGGAGAACGCGCACAGAAACGGCTTGTCGAAGCCACGCAGCACGTCCCAGGCTGCCCGGTTGGCGGGCGCGGCGGGGTCGTCGGGGCTGGTCGGCACCAGCGTCGGGAACTGCCGCGCACCGGCCTTGTACGTGTCGTCCGGGAACGGGGCGTCGTAGGCCGCGATCACCTCGGGGGGCAGCGTGGACACGCACCCGCCGTTGATGATGTGTCCGACGGCGAAGTCCGGGGTCTCCTGGCTGAAACGTTGCCATGCCAGGAACGCGTCGCCGGGATGCTGATCGCCGGTCGGCAGCGTGGTGTTCGCTGCGACCACCCGGGCGAACCGGTCGGGGTGCTCGCCGACCAGGCGCAGCCCGATCAGCCCGCCCCAGTCCTGGCAGACCAGGGTGATCCCGGTCAGCCCGATCGCCTCGACGGCGGCCCAGGTCCAGTCGACGTGCGCCTGGTAGGTGTAGTCCTCGCGGCGGGCGAGCTTGTCGCTGCGACCGAAGCCGACGAGGTCGATCGCGACGGCCCGCAGCCCGGCGTCGACGAGCACCGGGATCATCTTCCGGTACAGATAGCTCCACGACGGTTCGCCGTGCAGCAGCAGGACCACCTCGCCGTCGGCCGGGCCCTCGTCCAGGTAGTGCATCCGCAGCCCGTCCACCTCGACGTAGTGCGGGGCGAAGGGAAAACCGGGAAGGTCGGCGAAGCGTTCGTCAGGGGTGCGCAGGACGTCCATGGCCTCAGCTAACCAAGGCGGACCGCAATTCCGGCATCAAATCGCCGCGCTCGCCCGCCACCACGTCGCCGAGGCCGAGCCAGCCGGCCATCGCGTGCAGTTCGGCCGCCAGCGCGCAGGCCACCTGCGCCCGGTCGGCACCGTCCTCGCCGAACGCGCCGAGGACCTGCAGCGCGCCGGCGGCCCGGTCGGCTTTCAGGTCGACACGCCCGACCAGATCACCGTCGAGCAGGAACGGCCACACGTAGTAGCCGTACCGCCGCTTGTCCTGGGGCACGTAGATCTCGATCCGGTAGTGGTAGCCGCCGAACAACCGCTCGACCCGCGGCCGGAAGAAGATCAACGGATCGAACGGGCACAGCAACGCGGTGCCGCGGTCACGACGCGGAATGGGTTGGCCCGCACGAAGATACGCCGGCGCCGACCACCCCTCGACCTCGACCTGCTCGAGGTCGCCGGCGTCGAGCAGATCTGCGATCGCGGGCTTGACCTGTCGCGCGCCGAGCCGAAAGTAGTCGCGCAGATCGGCCTCGGTGGCCACACCGAGGGCCGTCGCCGCCCGGCGGGTCAACTCGCGCACCGCATCGGGCTCGTCCACCTGGCGCGCCACCACCTCGGCGGGCAGCACCCGCTCGGTCAGGTCGTAGTGCCGGGCGAAGCCGACGCGCGTCGCGGTGGTCAGCACGCCCGCCGACCACAGCGCCTCGGCGACCCACTTGGTGTCGCTGCGGTCCCACCACGGGCCCTTGCGGCCGCGCGGCTCGGCGTCGAGGTACTCCTCGATCTGACCCGCGGTACACGGCCCGAGAGCCGCGACGGCCTCGATCACGGACTCGGCGAGTTTTCCGTTCTTCTTGACGATCTCGCGTCCCCAGCGGCCGTGCTCGTACTCCCGCATCCGCCACCGCATCAACGGCCAGTCGTCGACGGACATCAGGGCGGCCTCGTGCGCCCAGTACTCGACCAGCAGTCGCGGCGCGCGCGACGAATGACTCCACGCCGCCCGGTCGAGGATGTCGCGGTCGTAGGGCCCCAGCCGGCTGAACACCGGCGCGTAATGCGCGCGCACCGAGACCGACACCGAATCCAGCTGCAGCACCTGCAACCGGGCGATCAGCCGCTTCAGGTGCGCACGGGTGACCGGCCCCGCAGGTCGGGGCTCGTGGAAGCCCTGGGCCGCGACCGCCACCCGCCGCGCCTGCGCAGCGGAAAGTCTCATCGCCTCAGATAGGTATAGAACCGGTAGCGCAGCCCCGACGAACTGTCGCGCCACTCCCCTGCGGTCCCGGCCCACGCGTCGTCGAGGACGGGCGCGAGCGCGTCGTCGTCCTCTCTGCGCAGATCCACGTCCACCTCGGTGACCTCGCATCGCGTCGCCAACGGGAGCGCCAGCCCGTAGACCTGGGATCCGCCGATCACCCACGCGTCGTCCAGCGGTGCGTCCTCCAGCGAGGTGACCACCTCTGCTCCGTCTGCCATGTAGTCAGCTTGGCGGGTGAGTACGACATTTCTGCGGCCCGGCAGCGGCCGGAACCGTGCGGGCAGTGTCTCCCAGGTCAGCCTGCCCATGATCACGGTGTGCCCCATGGTCAGTTCCTTGAAGCGGGCCATGTCCTCGGGGACGTGCCACGGGATCCCGTTGTCGCGTCCGATCACCCCGGAACTGGACTGCGCCCAGATCAGATTGAGGTCACTCATACTCATGATTCGGACCTGCAAGCAGTCCGCTGCATCTTCGATTCGGACCTGCAAGCAGTCCTCATACCGCCACCGGGGCCTTGATGGCCGGGTGCGGGTCATAGTTTTTGATGACGATGTCCTCGTAGATGTAGTCGAAAATCGAATCTCGCTGCGCCAAAACAAGTTCCGGGTATGGGCGGGGATCGCGGGACAGCTGCTCGGTGACCTGCTCGACGTGGTTGTCGTAGATGTGGCAGTCCCCACCGGTCCAGATGAACTCCCCGACCCCCAGGCCGGCCTGGGCGGCCATCATGTGGGTCAGCAGCGCATAGCTGGCGATGTTGAACGGGACCCCGAGGAACAGGTCTGCGCTGCGCTGGTACAGCTGGCAGCTCAGTCGACCGTCGGCGACATAGAACTGGAAGAACGCGTGGCACGGGGGCAGCGCCATCTGCGCGATCTCGCCGACGTTCCAGGCCGAGACGATGTTGCGCCGCGAGTCCGGATCACGCCTGAGCAGCTCCAGCGCGGCACTGATCTGGTCGATGTGCTCACCTGACGGGGTCGGCCACGAACGCCACTGCACACCGTAAACCGGTCCGAGATCTCCTGTCGGAGAAGCCCATTCGTCCCAGATGGTGACGCCGTGCTCCTGCAGCCAGCGCACGTTGGAGTCGCCGCGCAGGAACCACAGCAGCTCGTAGACGATCGACTTGGTGTGCACCTTCTTGGTGGTGATCAGCGGGAATCCCGCGTTCAGGTCGTAGCGCATCTGGTGCCCGAACAGGCTGCGGGTGCCGGTTCCGGTGCGGTCGGATTTCGGGACACCGGTGTCGAGCACCAGGCGCAACAGATCCTCGTACGGGGTGGCGATCGGCACGCGCTCAGCTTACGTGCAGCGCCGCGGAGTAGAACGGAACCCATGCCGACGATCACCGACCACGTCACCACCACCGACGGGACCTGCCCCGTCAGCCTGCACACCTCCGACGGCGACGGGCCGTGGCCCGGCATCGTGATGTATCCCGACGCCGGCGGTGTACGCCCGACGTTCCGCGCGATGGCCGACCGGCTCGCTGGTTACGGATACGCGGTGCTGCTGCCCGACGTGTACTACCGCGAGGGCGACTGGCAGCCGTTCGCGATGGCGACCGTGTTCGGGGACGCCTCGGAGCGGCAACGGCTGTACGGGATGATCGCGAAGGTGACGCCCGAGCGGATGGCCGGCGATGCGGCCGCGTTCTTCGACTACCTGGCGTCGCGTCCCGAGGTCGCCGGCGACGCGTTCGGGACCACGGGATACTGCATGGGTGGGCGCACGTCGCTGGTGGTGGCCGGCCGGGTGCCCGACCGCGTCGCGGCGGCGATGTCGTTCCACGGCGGCGGACTGGTCACCGACGAACCCACGAGCCCGCACCTGCTGGCCGAGCGGATCCGCGCGGCGGTCTACGTCGGCGCGGCCCGCCAGGACAAATCGTTCACCGCTGCCGACGGTGAGACGCTCGACAAGGCGCTGACCGCGGCCGGGGTCGAGCACACGATCGAGTGGTACCCCGCGCTACACGGGTTCGCGGTGCCCGACAACGCGCCGTACGACGAGGCCGCGGCCGACAGACACTGGGCCGCGGCGGAGAGCTTCTTCGGCGCCCACCTGCGCTGAACCCCGCTGCCGGGGCAGACTATTCAGCAGCCTCGGCGCGCCTCGACCGCAGCATCGACGACAGTCCGCGCAGCAGCCCGCGGGCGGCGTAGACGCCGGCGAGGATGGACAGCACGATCAGCACGACGAACATCAGCACCCAGTTGGTGCGTTCGTGTTCGACGTTCCACCACACGATGGTGAACAGCACCGCGCAGATGAACACCACGATGTCGCGCCAGTTGCCCTGGTAGGACGCCGCGAGTTGGCGGAGTTCGCGATTCTTGTCGACGCCGGTGATCAGGTCGTCGATGCGCATGTCGATCACCCGCTGCAGTTCGGCGCGGCGCTCGACCTGGTCCGGCGGGATCCGCTCGAGCAGGTCCATGTCCTGGGCGATCATGCCGCGGATGTCAGGGGCCTTCAGGTTGCCCGCCGCGATGCCGAGCAGCGCGCCACCTGCGATCGGCGCACCGGCGAGGGCGAATTCGGCGATACCCGGCATGTGGATTCTCCGTCCGTTGCTGCTTGGTGAACACGGGCGGGCCTCAGCCTAATGTCGCAAGGTGCGGAAACCGCCTAACCCATCAGTTGCGCCGCGACGGTCGCGCCGAGGTTCCAGCAGGCTTGCAGATCGTCCTTGGTCGGCTTGCCCGCCACGACGACGGTTTCCGCGGCCTTCTCCCAGCCGAGTCCACCGGTGATGCCCGCGAGGGCGCGTTCGGCGCCTTCGGTGCCCTCGTTGCCGTGCAGATAGATCCCGAACGGGCGGCCTTTGGTCGCGTCCAGCAGTTGATAGTAGGCGCAGTCGAACGCGTGTTTCATTGCGCCGCTGATGTATCCGAGGTTGGCCGGGGTGCCGAGCAGATAGCCGTCGGCGTCGAGCATCTCGGCGGCCGAGACGGTCAGCGCCGGGCGGCGGACGACGTCGACGCCCTCGATCTCCGGGTCGGTCGCCCCGGAGAGCACCGCTTCGAACATCTCGTGGCAGTGCGGCGAGGGCGTGTGATGGACGATCAGCAGCGTCGCGCTCACGGCGCGGCCTCCTCCATCTGGACGGCCTTCTTCATCGTCTCCCTGGCGCGCGACCGGTCACCGGCGTAGTCGTAGGCGCGCGCGAGCCGGTACCAGCGCACCCAGTTGTCCGGGTCGTTCTCCAGTTCGGTGCGCACCGTCGCGAACAGCGCATCGGCGGCGTCGCGCTGGATCCGGCCCGACGCGCGGCGCGGCAGCTCGCTGACGTCGAGTTCCATGCCGGTCTCGCGGGCCTTGCGGGCCAGGCGCTGATGGGCCAGACCGGCTTTGAGCGTCGCGACCAGGACCCACAACCCGATGAACGGCAGGATCAACACGGCCACGCCGAGCCCTATCGGGGCGGCCTCGCCGGATGAGATCAGCACGACGGCGGTGCGGCCGAGCAGCACGAAGTACACGACGAGCGCGACGCACATGAAGCCGATCGCCAGCTGTGTGCGCAGCGCCCGCCCGTCGCCGCTCATGTCAGGTCGAGCAGCGGTTCGATGCCGATCGTCAGGCCCGGGAACTCGCGGATCTTGCGCACGGCGAGCAGGACGCCGGGGACGAAGGACGTGCGGTCGAAGCTGTCGTGGCGGATGGTCAGCGTCTCCCCCGTGGTGCCGAACAGCACTTCCTGATGGGCGACCAGGCCGGCCAGTCGGACCGAGTGCACGGGAATGCCGTCGACGTCCGCGCCGCGGGCCCCGGCGAGGCCGGTGCTGGTGGCATCGGGATTGGGCGGCATGCCTTTTCGCGCCTCGGCGATCAGACGTGCGGTGCGCGCGGCCGTGCCGGACGGGGCGTCGGCCTTGTGCGGGTGATGCAGTTCGATGACCTCGACGGATTCGAAGTACCTGGCGGCCTGCTGCGCGAAATGCATGGACAGCACCGCGCCGATGGCGAAGTTCGGTGCGATCAGCACCGAGACGTCCGGCTTGGCCGAAAGCCATTCCCGGACCTGCTCGAGGCGTTCGTCGGTGAAGCCGGTGGTGCCCACGACGGCGTGAATGCCGTTGTCGATCAGGAACTTCAGGTTGTCCATGACGACGTCCGGGTGGGTGAAGTCGATGACGACCTCGGTGCGGCTGTCGACGAGACCCGACAGCGCGTCCCCGGCGTCCACCCCGGTGGTGAAGGTGAGATCCTCGGCGGCCTCGACACCCGCCACCATCGTCGCGCCCACTTTGCCCCTGGCGCCCAGCACTCCGACTCGCATGGGCTCACCCTAGCGGTCGGGCTGCCGCGGTCGATCCGCTGGACTCTCAAATTTCTTCTGTCACATGCGTTTCTCTGGCCTCAAGTCGGGATCGAGCTGTCGGTGGTTCGAACTAGTGTGGCGCTCCTAGGGTTTTAGTGGGCGCTTTTGCCTGCTCAGAGGGTGTTTTGGGTGAGGCTCAACGATTTCGGTAGTGACCG
>NZ_MVID01000047.1 GCF_002086815.1 Mycolicibacterium parafortuitum | reverse complement strand
AACCCCCACCACCACCGAACAACGACCCCGACGAACCACCACCCTTCTGACAGGGCCGTCGGAGTTATGCCTCGGAGGCGGCTTCGAGGTCGCTCAGGGCTTCGCCGGTGTACACCGCGAGGCGCTGCAGATGCGGCAGGCGATCGCGACAGCCGACGAACCCGAAGTTGACGGTGTCCGCATAGCTCTGCAGCGTGATGTTCAGCGCCATCCCGTGGATCGGGATCGACACCGGATAGGTTGCCTCCAGCCGGGAACCGTTGAAGTACAACGGCTCTCGCGGGCCCGGAACATTCGATACGCAGAGGTTGAACGTGTGCGGCCACGGCGGCTGAACCCCCGTCACCGCCCCGGCGATCTGCCCGCCCGCCGGGGCCAGCAGCGCCGCGCTGTAGGCGAGGATCGCCGTCGGCGACATCGACTGCAACTGCGCTTTCGCAGCGCGGGTCGCCGCGGTGATCACGTCCAGCCGTTCCACCGGGTCCTCGATGTCGCTGCCCATCGGCGCGAGTATCGCGCCGACCGCATTCCCGCCGCCCTCATCGCCTTTCGGGCGCACGTTCACCGGGAGGAACGCGACCAGCGAGCGCTCCGGCAGTTTGTCGAAGTCCAACAGGAACTTTCGCAGCCCGCCCCCGAGGATCGCCAGCGCCACGTCATTGATCGTCGAACCGTGCTGCGAGCTCAGCTTCTTCAGCCGGTCGAAATCGTATTGCTGCGTGGCGAATCGGCGGTTACGGCTGATCCGTGCGTTGAGGATGCTGTGCGGGGCCGACACCGAACCCGAGATTTTCACATTGTCGCCGTCGCGCCGGATCTGCGTGTTCACCAACGCCGACGTCAGATCGACCGCCGAGCCGACGCCCCCGGTCACCGCCGACCCCACCCCGGCCAGGGCGCGCAGCGTCGCCGTCACCGGATTCGACGACGCCGCATCACCGGCCGCGCCGGCCCGGCGCTCCCGCGACGGTGGCGGGAAGTTGAAGAACAGCCGGGGATCCCGCGTCTGCGGGTCGGTCGACAGGCTGCGCGCCAGCGTCCGCATCGCGCTGTACCCGTCCACCAGCGCGTGGTGAACCTTCGCGTACAACGCGAACCGGCCGCCCTCCAAAGCCTCGATCACATGCAGTTCCCACGGCGGCCGGGTCAGGTCCAACGGGTTGCTGTGCAGCCGCGACACCAGGATGCCCAGCTCTCGTTCGTCGCCCGGCGACGCCAGCGCCGAGCGGCGCACGTGATAGTCGAAGTCGAAGTCCTCGTCGACCACCCAGCTGTGCAACGGACTGAACTGCAACCTCGGGTACGCGAGCTTGCGGTTCCACGGCGCCTGGATCTCCTGGCGCCGGGCGTCGTCGATCATCCGGCGCAGATAGTCGCTCGGCGCATCGGCGGGTGGCGTGAACGGCAGCAGCCCGGCGACGTGCATCTTCGACTTCGACGTCTCGCCGTAGATGAACATCAGATCCTGGAGCCCCAGGCGGACACTGTTCGCGCTCACGGGTGCACGCTAACCGCAGCCGTCAAGTTCCACAGAACGTTTGGAAGGAGGCGCTGAACTCCTTCGGCCCGGGCTCGGCATACCGCTCGAAACCCGGCCGCTCATCGAACGGCGCCCGGATCGCATCGATCAACTGCGTCACCGGCGCCATGTCGCCGGCGGTGGCCGCGGCCAGCGCTTCCTCCACCAGGTGGTTGCGCGCGATGTAGACCGGATTGACCCGGTCCATCGCCTCCGGATCCGGGGTGAGCGCCTGCCACCGGTGCAACCACGCGTCGAACGCGGCGAGGTCGATGAACTCGCCCCGGACCGGTTCGGCGTCCCCACGCGCGGCCCGGGCCAACCGACGGAAGAACGACGTGAAGTCGACCCGACTCTGGTGCAGCTGCGTCAGCAGATCCTGGATCAGTGGCGCCACCGCCTCGTCGGGTGCACCCGACAGCCCGAGCTTCGCCCGCATGCCGTCGGTCCACGCCGCCTCGTACACGCCCTGGAAACCGCCCAGCGTCTTCTCGGCCGCCGCGATCGCCTGTTCGGTGTCCTCGCCCAACAGCGGCAGCAGCGCTTCGGCGAAGCGGGCCAGGTTCCACAGTGCGATGGACGGCTGGTTGCCGTACGCGTAGCGGCCCCAGCTGTCGATCGAACTGAACTTCGTCTCCGGGTCGAAGCCCTCCATGAACGCGCACGGCCCGTAGTCGATCGTCTCGCCCGAGATCGTCATGTTGTCGGTGTTCATCACCCCGTGGATGAAGCCGGCCAGCATCCACTGCGCGATCAACCGGGCCTGCACCGCGCTGACGGATTCGAGCAGCGCCAGATACGGCTGTTCGGCGTCGGCGGCCGCCGGGTGGTGTCGCGCGATCGCGTAGTCGGCGAGCCGCTGCAGAAGATCGGTGTTGCCGGTGGCCTGCATCAGCAGCGGTGCGAACTGGAACGTCCCCACCCGCAGGTGACTCGCCGCGACCCGGGCCAGCACCGCCCCGGGCAGCTCGGTCTCCCGGTACACCGGGCGGCCGGTGGCCACCACGGCCAGCGCCCGTGTCGTCGGGATACCCAGAGCGTGCATCGCCTCGCTGATCACGTACTCACGCAGCATCGGGCCGACCGCGGCCAGCCCGTCACCGCCGCGGGCGAACGGTGTGCGGCCCGACCCCTTGAGGTGCAGATCGCGCAGTGTGCCGTCGGTGCCTTCGAACTCGCCGAGCAGCAGCGCCCGGCCGTCACCGAGCCGCGGCTGGAACCCGCCGAACTGATGCCCCGCGTACGCCTGCGCGACGGGAGTCGCATCCGCCGGGACCTGGGTGCCGGTCAGCAGGGCCACCCCGTCAGGGCCGCGCAGCCAGTCGACGTCCACCCCGAGTTCGGCCGCGAGCGCGTCGTTGTCCACCAGCAACCGCGGCTGGGGAGCCTCCTCGGCTTTCCACCGGACCGTCAGTTCGGGCAACTCGGCGGCGAACCGGCTGTGCAGGGCGATACTCACCCCATCCAGACTACGGAGACGGGGGGATCACGGCGATCGCGTCGACAGGGCCCATTGCCGTGCCGCTTTCAGAGCCCTTTTCCAGGCCCTTCACCGGGATCCGGCGCGAGCTCTCCTCGAACACCAGTGTCCCCGCCGGATCCGCGGGCGAGGCCGTGCTCGGCAGGACCAGGGCGCGCTGGCCGGGCGCCACCTCGGCGGTCTGCAGCGCCGACGTCGGCGGATCCGACTGGGCGATGTGCTCACCGGAGACCTGCCACACCAGCGGCGGATAGGTCTGCGGCTGCCCGCACGTCCACGTGGTCAGGCTCAGCTTCGGCGGACCCGTGGAGGGCCACCACAGCTTGGTGACCCGCGACCCGGCGTCGGCATCGGGCCCCGCGACGTCGAACGTCTGCTGCGCGCCGTCGGCATCCGACGTCACCACCGCCGCGGTGCCGCACGCACTGTCGGTGGCCCGGTACAGGGCGTAGGACAGCGTCGCGCCGTCCGGGCTCAGCCGGGCCACGGTCACCGGGCTGTTCGCATCGACCTGACCGAGCGGCGTCGGCGGGCCCGGCCCGCGGATCGCGTACAAGGTGTCCGGCCCGCCGAACGGCGACGGCGGCGCCTCGACCCGCGCCAACACCGTCGTCCCGCCGCGGGCCACCACCAGCCGCGGCTCACCGGGCCGGATACCGGGGACGGGCGGCAGCGCGACGATCTGGTGCAGTTCGGGCTGCGCCTGCGGATCCGCCAGGTCGACGCGCATCAGCCGGTTCGGCTGCTCCCACCACACGACAGTGCTGCCGCCCGCGGTGCCCAGAGACGGCCCGACCGGGAAGTCCCGCGTCCCACCTTCTCCGGTGGCGACCTCCAGTGCCGCCAGCTGCCCGTCGACGGTCCGCGCGAACACGAACTTGCCGTCCTCGGTGGTGATCAGGTCGTTCGACGGCGAGAACGCCCCCTCGGCGGTCGCGACCACCGTGGTGCCCTCGACGATGCCGATCTCGTCGGCCGCGCGGTAGGCCAGCAGCGGAATGGAGGTGTCAGGGGCCGCATTGGTCGTCGTCGGCTCGAACGGCGAACGCGACGTCGAGGTCGAGGTCGCCGGCGTCGTCGAACCGGGGGTCGGCTCCACGCCCGTGCACGCTGCGAGAACACACGTCAGCAGCGCCAGCACGGCGACGAGGAACGGGGATGGTCGGGACACGGGGGAGGGTCTTGTCATCAGCATCGCAGTCATGGGGATCTCCCCCATGAAAGCTCACACGGCGCACAAACGTCGCCCAGGTATGGTGATTTTTCCCGACTCACGGGGGAATGCGTGGCCGCGACGACGTCGTCGCAGGTCAGCCCGGGGGAAAAGTCGTCAGCAGATGTGGAGCGCCGCTGTGAGCCTGAACACCATCGCGTTGGAACTCGTGCCGCCGAATGTCGACCGCGGACGCGAACAGGCCCTCGAGGACGCCGAGAAAGTGGTGCGCTGTTCGGCCGAGGCAGGCCTGGCCGGCCGCATCCGCCACGTGATGATTCCCGGGATGATCGAGGAGGACGGCGACCGTCCCATCGAGATGAAGCCCAAGCTCGACGTCCTGGACTTCTGGGAGATGATCAAGCCCGAACTGCCCGGGATCAAGGGGCTGTGCACCCAGGTCACCGCGTTCATGGACGAGGACGCCCTGCGCGGCCGGCTGACCCGGCTCGGTG
Source organism: Mycolicibacterium parafortuitum (assembly GCF_002086815.1). Lineage (GTDB taxonomy): Bacteria > Actinomycetota > Actinomycetes > Mycobacteriales > Mycobacteriaceae > Mycobacterium > Mycobacterium parafortuitum. Next base: position 15,915 of record NZ_MVID01000047.1, on the reverse strand, counting down.
ACAGCGGCTTCGAGGGCATCGCGTTCGTCGGCGTGCCGCGCACCCTCAGCGACGGTGAGGGCACCGGCGTCGCGCCGACCGATGCGCTGTCGATCTTCGACAACGTCGTGGACAACCGCGGCGTGATCCTGATCCCGACCCGCGAGGGCGAGTACGGGCGCTTCAACTTCAAATGCGACCGCGGCGCCACCTACGGCATGACGCAGCTCCTGTACTCGGACGCGATCGTCGGGATGCTCACCGAGTTCGCCGACAAGACCGATCACCGGCCCGAGATCCTGCTGTCGTTCGGGTTCGTCCCGAAGGTGGAGAGCCGCGTCGGGCTGATCAACTGGTTGATCCAGGACCCCGGCAACGAGGCCGTCGAACGCGAGCAGGACTTCGTCCGCACGCTCGCCGAAACCGACCCGGAGGGCCGGCGGCGGATGATGGTCGACCTGTACAAGCGGGTCATCGACGGGGTCGGCGAGCTGGGGTTCCCGCTCAGCGTGCACTTCGAGGCCACTTACGGCATCAACACCGCGGCGTTCGAGACGTTGGCCGCGATGCTCGACTACTGGGCGCCTGACATCTCGGGATGAGATTTCGGCCTCACCGGGGTCTACTTGTGTATGGACGGTGCGGCGCTCGGACGGTGTAGTCCCGTCGTGCGCGGGACCGGCGCCGCGCTCGCGGTGAGTTCGGCTGTCCTGCACGCCAGTTCGCCCACCCCGTGGACCGCCGTGATGGCGGCCGCGTGTCTGTACTGCGCGTACGAGGTGTGGCGGTTCGACACCGTGCGCAGCTGGGTGCTGGTCGCCGTGATGAACCTCGCGATGATCGCCGTGCACCTGCCGCTGGCCGGCCACCGGCACGGCGATGCCACCGCCGGGGAAGCGCCGATGGGCACCGCGATGCAACTGGCCACCGCGGTGGCGGCCACCGAGATCGTGTTCGCCGCCATCGTGCTGTACCGCCTATCGTTGCCGGGTGCCCGAACCGTCCAGAACCGATGTGCGAGCGCTGCGTGCGCGCCTCGACGGTCTGACGATCAGCGACGCCGCGCGGCTGGGCCGCCGGCTGCGGCAACTGCGCGACCCCAGCCCTGAGCAACTCGCCAAGCTGACCGAACGCCTCACCGCCGCCGAGGCACTGGTGGCGACGCGGCGCGCCGCCGTCCCCGACATCCGCTATCCGGAACTACCGGTCACCGAGCGCCGCGCCGAGATCGCGGCGGCGATCGAGGCGAACCAGGTCGTGATCGTCGCCGGCGAGACCGGCTCCGGCAAGACCACGCAGCTGCCCAAGATCTGCCTCGAACTCGGCCGGGGCATCCGCGGCACCATCGGCCACACCCAGCCGCGCCGGCTCGCGGCGCGCACCGTCGCGACCCGCATCGCCGAGGAACTCGGCACACCGCTGGGCGAGGCGGTCGGCTACACCGTCCGGTTCACCGACCACGCCGGCGACCGGACCCTGGTGAAGCTGATGACCGACGGCATCCTGCTCGCCGAGGTGCAGCGCGATCGCCGGCTGCTTCGCTACGACACGCTGATCATCGACGAGGCGCACGAACGCAGCCTCAACATCGACTTCCTGCTCGGCTATCTGCGTCAGCTGCTGCCACGCCGGCCCGACCTGAAGGTCATCGTCACCTCGGCGACGATCGAACCGGAGCGGTTCGCACGGTTCTTCGGAGACGCCCCGATCGTGGAGGTCTCGGGACGCACCTATCCCGTCGAGATCCGCTACCGCCCGCTGGAAGTGGTGGTACCCGCGGGCGACGACGAGGATCCTGACGACCCGGACCACGAGGTGGTCCGCACCGAACTGCGCGACCCGGTCGAGGCGATCATCGACGCCGTCGCCGAACTGGAGAGCGAGCCGCGCGGCGACGTACTGGTGTTCCTGTCCGGGGAGCGCGAGATCCGCGACACCGCGGAGGCCCTGCGGGCCGTCACCGACCCGGCGCACACCGAGGTGCTGCCGCTCTACGCGCGCCTGCCCACCGCCGAACAGCAGAAGGTGTTCCAGCCCGGCCGCACCGCGCGGCGGATCGTGTTGGCCACCAACGTCGCCGAGACGTCGCTGACGGTGCCCGGGATCCGGTATGTGGTGGACCCGGGGACCGCGCGGATCTCCCGGTACAGCCGGCGGACCAAGGTGCAGCGGCTGCCGATCGAACCGATCTCGCAGGCCTCGGCGGCTCAGCGGGCGGGCCGGTCCGGCCGCACCGCGCCCGGCGTGTGTATCCGGCTGTACTCCGAGGAGGACTTCGAATCCCGGCCCCGCTACACCGATCCCGAGATCCTGCGCACCAACCTGGCCGCGGTGATCCTGCAGATGGCCGCGCTGGGCTTCGGTGACATCGAGGATTTCGGGTTCCTGGACCCGCCCGATGCGCGCAGCATCCGGGACGGGGTGGCGCTGCTGCAGGAGCTCGGCGCGTTCGACCGCGAGGGTGAGCTCACCGACACCGGCCGCAAGCTCGCGCAGATCCCGGTAGACCCGCGGCTGGGCCGGATGATCCTGCAAGCCGACAGGGAGGGCTGCGTCCGGGAGATGCTGGTGCTGACCGCGGCGCTGTCGATCCCGGATCCCCGCGAACGCCCCGCCGACCGCGAGGACGCGGCCCGGCAGAAGCACGCCCGTTTCGCCGACGAGCACTCGGATTTCACCTCCTACCTGAACCTGTGGCGATACCTGACCGATCAGCGAAAGGAGCGCTCCGGCAGCTCTTTCCGGCGGATGTGCCGCGACGAGTTCCTGCACTACCTGCGGATCCGCGAATGGCAGGACCTGGTCGGCCAGCTGCGCGGCATCTGCCGTGACCTGAACATCCGCGAGCAGGACGAGCCGGCCGACCCGCGCGCGGTGCACACCGCGCTGACGGCCGGGCTGCTGTCGCACGTCGGCATGCGCGACCAGGACGGCCGGACCTACGAGGGTGCCCGCAACGCGAAGTTCGTGCTCGCCCCGGGGTCGGTGCTGACCCGGCGTCCGCCGCGCTGGGTCGTGGTCGCCGACCTCGTCGAGACCAGCAGGCTGTTCGGCAGGACCGCGGCGCGCATCGAACCCGACACCGTCGAGCGGGTCGCCGGACATCTGCTGCAGCGCACTTACAGTGAGCCGCACTGGGATTCCGAGCGCGGCGCGGTGATGGCCTACGAACGGGTCACGCTGTACGGGCTGCCGCTGGTGGCGCGTCGCCGCGTCGGCTACGCGCAGGTGGACCCGGAGGTGGCGCGGGACCTGTTCATCCGGCACGCTCTCGTCGACGGCGACTGGCGCACCAAACACCACTTCTTCCGCGACAACGCGCGGCTGCGTGAGGAACTCGCCGACCTCGAGGAGCGGGCACGGCGACGAGACCTGCTGGTCTCCGACGACGAGATCTTCGCGTTCTACGACGCCCGGATCCCGGCCGACGTGGTGTCGAGCCGGCATTTCGACGGCTGGTGGCGCAAGGAGCGGCACCGCCACCCCGATCTGCTCACGATGACCCGGAACGACCTGCTGCGCAATGAAACCGGCGACGATCAGCCCGACACCTGGCGCTCCGGGGACCTGGCATTGCCGCTGAGCTACCGGTTCGACCCGGCCGCCGCCGACGACGGGGTCACCGTGCACGTGCCGGTGGACGTGCTGGCGCGCCTCGGCGGTGACGACTTCGCCTGGCAGGTGCCCGCACTGCGCGAGGAACTGCTCACCGCGCTGATCAAATCGCTGCCGAAGGACCTGCGCCGCAACTTCGTGCCCGCCCCGGACACCGCCCGCGCGCTGCTGCACTCGATCACCCCCGACAGCGGGCCGCTGCTGGATGCGGTGCAGCGCGAATTACGGCGCCGCACCGGCATTCTCGTTCCGATCGACGCGTTCGATCTGAGCAAGCTGCCCGCCCACCTGCGGGTCACCTTCGCCGTCGAGGACGGCGACGGCACCGTGGTCGAACGCGGCAAGGATCTCGAGGCGCTGCAGCGCAAGCTCGCCGCCCCGACCCGGGATGCGGTCGCGGCGACGGTCGCAGGCGATCTCGAACGCACCGGGCTGCGCGACTGGCCCGCCGATCTCGACGAACTGCCCAAGATGGTGGAACGGGCGGGGGCCTCCGGGCATCTCGTGCGCGGATTCCCCGCCCTGGTTCCCGCTGGTGCCGCGGTGGACATCCGGGTGTTCGCGACGAAGGCCGAACAGGACGCCGCCGCGGTGCGCGGCACCCAGCGGCTGCTGCTGCTCGCGATCCCGTCGGTCACGAAAGGTGTTGAGCGAAAACTCGATACCCGCACCCGACTGCTACTCGGCAACAATCCGGACGGATCGCTGCAGGGGCTGCTCGACGACTGCGCGCAGGCCGCGGTGCAGGTCCTGGCCCCCAAACCGGTGTGGTCCAAGGGTGAGTTCGCGGCTGCCAGGCAGCGGCTGGCGGCCGGGCTGGCCAAGACCACCGGCGACGTCGTCCGGCGCGTGCAGAGCGTGCTCGCCGTACTGCACGAGGTGGAGCTCGCACTGCCGAAACAACCGAGCCACGCCCAGGCCGACGCGATCGCCGACATCCGCGCGCAGCTGTCCCGGCTGGTGCCGAAGGGTTTCGTCGCCGCCACCGGCGCGGCGCGCCTCGGCGACCTGACCCGCTACCTGACGGCGATCAGCCGCAGGCTGGAGCGGCTGCCGCACGGCCTCGCGGCCGACCGCGAGCGCATGGACCGGGTCGCCGCGGTGCAGGGCGCGTACGACGACCTGCGTGCGGCACTGTCACCGGCCCGGGCCGCCGCGCCCGACATCGTCGACATCGGCTGGATGATCGAGGAACTGCGGGTCAGCCTGTGGGCGCAGCAGCTCGGCACCGCACGGCCGGTCAGCGAACAGCGCATCTACCGGGCGATCAACGCTGCCGAGTCGGCCGGATGACGATCTCGTTGACGTCGACGTCCGCCGCGGTGCCGACCGAGTACGCGACCGCACCCGCGATGGCCTCCGGACCGATCGCGTCGCGGCGGTAGTCGACCATCGCGTCGCGGGCCACCGGATCGCTGATCGTGTCGGCCAGTTCGGATTCCACCACACCGGGGGAGATCGTGGTGACCTTCAGCCACGGCGGGGACTCCAGCCGCAGCCCTTCGGTGATCGCCCACGCGGCGTGCTTGGTCCCGCAGTACACCGCGCCGGTCGCGACGACCTCATGGGCGCCGACCGAGGCCACCGTGACCACGTGCCCGCGCTGCTGACGGGTGAAATGCGGAAGCACCGCGTGGATTCCGTACAGCAGGCCGCGGATGTTCACATCGATCATCCGGTCCCACTCGTCGACGAGCCCCGCGTCGAGTCGCGACAGCGGCATCACACCCGCGTTGGCGACCAGTACGTCGATGTGGCCGTGCCGGGACACGATGCGGTCGACCGCATCGCGCACCGCGTCCCGGTCGGTGACGTCGAGCGCGCACGGTTCGACGGTGCCGGGTTTGTCGGCGAGTTCGGCGGCGAGCGTGTCGAGCCGGTCCGTGCGCCGCGCCGCGGCGATCACGGTGAACCCGTCGGCCGCCAGCCGTGCCGCGACCGCGCGACCGATTCCGCTGCTTGCTCCGGTGACCAGAGCGATTCGGGGATTGTTCATACCTCCACTGTCGCCGCGTACCGCCGAAGATGCGAGGACGCCGTGGTCCTGGGAGTGCTGCACCCAGGAACACCTCGGCCCGGCCGATTACGCTGCGGGGGTATGGCCGGAAACGAGCTCGGCGAGTTCCTGAGAGCGCGCCGCGCGCAGGTCACCCCGGCTGAGGTGGACCTGCCCTCGGTCGGGCAGCGCCGGGTCAGCGGGCTGCGGCGCGAGGAGGTCGCGCTGCTCGCCGGATTGAGCGTCGACTACTACACCCGCCTGGAGCAGGGCCGCGAACGTCATCCGTCCGCCCAGGTGGTCGATGCGCTCGCGGCGGCACTCCGGCTGCCCGAGGACGGCAGGGAACACCTGTTCCGGCTGGCCGCGCTGAGCCCGCGGGTGCACACCGCGGCCGCCGCCCACGTCGACCCCGCGCTGCTGCAGCTGATGAGCATGTGGCCGCATCACCCGGCGATCGTGTACAGCCGCGCCTACGACGTACTCGCGTCGAACCAGATCGCCGACGCGATGTTCTCCTGGTGGGAGCACTCGACGAACCTGCTGCACGTGGTGTTCACCGACCCGGCCGCACGCAGCTTCTACGCCGACTGGGCCGCGGTCGCCGAGGACGCGGTCGCCGGCTTCCGGCACGGCTACGGGCAGGCGCCCAATGATCCGCGGATACGCGCGGTGCTCGCCGAGGTGCTCGAGGCCAGCCCCGAGTTCGCCGACCTGTGGACCCGCCACGACGCCAGGCGGAAGTCGTTGCAGAGCAAGAGGTTCCGCCATCCCCGGGTCGGTGAGATGACGTTGACGATGCAGACCTTCGACGTGCGGTCCAGCCCCGGCCAGGAGCTGGTGGTCTACCACGCCGAGGCCGGATCGACGAGCGCCGAGGCGCTTTCGCTGCTCGGCTCGCTGGCGGCTACCGAGACGGGTCGATGAGGATCTTCGCGTGCTTCTCCGGGTTCCCGAGGTCGGCGAACGCCCCCGCGACCCCGTCCAGTCCCACCGTGCCGGTCACCAGCGGCGACGCGTCGACCTTGCCGTCGGCGAGCATGTGCAGGGTGTCACGGAATTCCAGAGGTGTGTAACCGAATACGAAGCGCAGGTCGATCTCCTTGCCGATCGCCATCGCCGGGCGCAGTTTGTCCTCACCCATGCAGACACCGACCACGATCACCCGTGACGCCAGCGGGGCGGCGCTGATCGCGCCGTCGATCATGCCGGGGACACCGACACACTCGAAGATCACCGGACGCTTCGGAGCGGTGCCGCCGAGACGGTCGGCCACCCGGTACACGTGCGACCAGGCGGGGATCTTGCGCAGCTTCTCCATCGCGCCGATACCGAGTTCGTACAGCGCGGGCAGCTCGGTCAGGCCGCGCTGCTTGGCAGGCACCGCGTCGTACGGCGAATCCTCGGCGGGGTCGACGACGATGTCGGCGCCGCAGCGGGTGGCCAGCGCGCGCCGGCCCGGCGAGAAATCGCTGGCGACGATCGTGCGCACGCCCCTGGCCTTCAGGTGACAGATCACGGCCAGCCCGACCGGGCCGCAGCCGAGCACGATCGCGACGTCCTTGCCGGTGATGTCGCTGCGCCGGACCGCGTGATAGGCAACTGCCATCGGCTCGGTCAGCGCGGCGGTGGACGGATCCAGGCCGTTGGGCACCACGAACGTCAGCGCGGCCTCGGCCAGCACCTGCTCGGCGTAGCCGCCGGGCGCCTTCGGCGACAGCCCCGTCAGGTGCACGCCGCCGTGGGCGCGCAGCAGTGGGAACGACACCACCGTGGTGCCCGGTGTGAACTCCTTGCCCGCCTTGCGGCCGCGCTCGGCGACCACACCGCAGAACTCGTGACCCATCACCACGGGGGTGTCACTGCGGACGAAGTCGTGGTAGCCGCCCTCGGCGAACACCTCGGTGAGCTCGTCGGCGTGGTCCTTGGCGTGCAGGTCCGATCCGCAGATCCCGCAGCGCAGCACGTCGAGCAGCAGCTGGGCGTCGTCGGGGCGGGGGGACGGCAGGTCGACGACCTCCAGATCGCCGTGAAAACAACTGACCGCTTTCATTGCGCCATCGTCGCACGGTAGAACGGCGGTATGAGCAAGTCGCCCCTGTGGGCCACTCTGATGCTTGCGGTGGTGGCGGGCTGCGCCTCCCCACCGGCCGCCCAGGCCGGCCCGGCGCCGGTGATCCAGCCGGTGGTGCTCGAAGAGATCCCGCACGATCCGGGTGCGTTCACCCAGGGCTTCGAGATCAGCGGGCCGGTGCTCTACGAGGGCACGGGTCTGGCGGGGCAGTCGCAGCTGCGTCGGCTCGACCCCGCGACCGGGGAGGTGGCGCGCGCGGTCGCGATCCCGGGCGGCTACTTCGGTGAGGGCATCACCGTGGTCGGGGACCGGATCTGGCAGCTGACCTACCAGGACGAGATCGCCGTCGAATGGGACAAGGAGAGCCTGACCCCGGTGCGCGAGGTCCCGCTGCCCGGGGAGGGATGGGGGCTCTGCTACGACGGGAACCGGCTGATCCGCAGCGACGGCACCAACCGGCTGCAGTTCCTCGACCCGGACACGCTGGCCGAGACGGGCAGCGTCGAGGTCACCGGCGACTCCGGCGTGGTCAAGGGGCTCAACGAACTGGAGTGCGTCGACGGTCAGGTGTGGGCCAACGTGTGGCCGACCGACACCATCGTGCGCATCGCTCCCGACACCGGGACGGTCACGCTGGTCGTCGACGCGGCGCCGCTGCGGGAACGGGGGATCCCGCCGACTGCGCAGGTGCTCAACGGTATCGCCCATGTGCAGGGCTCGGAGTTCCTGCTCACCGGCAAGGACTGGCCGAAGACGTTCCGGGTCGAGCTGCGGTGACGGGGCGCCGCGTGGTGATCGCCGGCCTCGGCGACGTCGGAGTGCTCACCGCCATCAAACTCGCCGGACATGTTGACGTGACCGGGATCTCGGCGAACCCCGGCCTGGTCAGCGGACAGGAGTTGGGCTGGCGGCTGGCGCGGCCCGACGACTGGGCCCGGCACAACTGGATCCCGTTCTCCCGCTTCCGCGGGCTCGACCGGGTTCGCACCGTGCACGGGACCCTGACCGGGGTGGACACCGCCGCGCGGACCGTCGCGGTGACGCGGGCCGACGGCACCTCCGCCGACGTGCCCTACGACGTGCTGGTGATCGCGACCGGCGTCAGCAACGGATTCTGGCGCAGGGCCGCGCTGCAGACACCGGACCAGGTCGGCCGGTCCCTACGCGACCCGCACGAGAAGCTCTCCGCCGCAACATCTGTCGCAGTGGTCGGCGGGGGCGCGGCAGCGGTCAGCAGCGCCGCGCAGATCGCGACGGCGTGGCCCGGTAAACAGGTCGCGCTGTACTTCCCCGGCGAGCGCGCGCTGGCCGGGCACCACCCCCGCACGTGGCAGAAGGTCCGGTCCCGGCTGCTCGCCGCCGGGGTGCGCCTGCACCCCGGCCACCGCGCCGCGCTGGAGCCGGGATTCACCGGTGAGGAGCTGACCGTGGGCCCGGTGCGGTGGAGCACCGGCCAACAGCCCGCCGCCGCCGACGTGGTGCTGTGGGCCGTCGGCAAGGTGCGGCCCAATACCGGCTGGCTGCCCGCCGACCTGCTCGACGAGGACGGCTTCGTCCGCGTGACGCCGCAGCTGCAGGTGCCCGGGCACCCCGAGATCTTCGCCGTCGGCGACGTCGCGGCGACCGACCCGCTGCGCAGTTCGGCCCGCAATCGCGCCGACGGTCTGCTGGCCCGCAACATCCGCGCGCACTTCGCAGGCGAGCCGCTGCGGAAATACCGTCCCCCGACCCGGCGTTGGGGTTCGGTGTTGGGTATCCAGCCCGACGGGCTGGAGGTGTTCGCGCCGAACGGCACGGCGTTCCGGTTCCCGGCCTGGGCGTTCGAGCGGGTGCTGATGCCGTGGATCGTCCGCCGGGGCATCTATCGCGGTGTGCGACAGGAGACCACATGAGTTTCGACCCCCACGAACTGCTCGCGTCCGCGCGCCTCGGCGTGCTGGCCACCATCAAGTCCAGCGGGATGCCGCAACTGTCCCCGGTGACACCGTTCTACGACCGCGGCGCCGGGGTCGTCTACGTGTCGATGACCGACGGGCGCGCGAAGACCGCGAACCTGCGCCGGGATCCGCGCGCCGCACTCGAGGTCACCAGCCCCGACGGTTGGGCGTGGGCCACCGCGGAGGGACCTGTGACGCTGACCGGCCCCGGCACCGACCCGGACGGCCCCGAGGTACAGGCGCTGGTGGACTACTACCGCAGTGCCGCGGGTGAGCACCCCGACTGGGACGAGTACCGCTCGGTGATGGTGTCGGACCGTCGCGTGCTGATGGCGATGACCGTCGAGAAGGTCTACGGCGAGAAGCTGCGCTAGAACGGCGGAATCGCGGCGATCCCGATGTCCCACAGCCGGGCCGCGTTGCCGGGATCGAGGGCGTACTGCGCGACCCCGGTGAAGTCGTCGTTGCGTTCGGTGACGACCGGGGCTTCGGCGCAGTCGTCGAAGTAGCGCCCACCGACACCGTCGACGAGCGGTGACGCCGCGAGCAGAACTGAGGTCGCGGCGCCCTGCTCGACCGTCTTGCGGCGCTCGACGGGAGTCTTGAGCCCGCCGGTGTGCTTCTGCAGGCCGGTGGCGACGGCACCGGGATTGGCGGCATTGCCGACGATCCCGTCGTCGTTCCATCGCTGGGCGATGCCGACGCCGAGCAAGATGTCAGCGGTTTTCGACTGGCCGTACGCCGTCCACGGGTCGTAGGGCCGGAAGCGGTAGTCGAGGTCGTCGAACACCACCGGGGACAGCAGGTGCGCGCTGGAGCTGACAGATACGACCCGCGCGCCACCGGCGGAGCGCAGCGCGCTGTGCAATCCGACGGTGAGTGCGAAGTGGCCGAGGTAGTTGGTGGCGAACTGCAATTCCCGGCCGTCAGCGGTGCGCGACAGTTCCGGCAACGCCATGATGCCGGCGTTGTTGACCAGCATGTGGATCGGTTCGCCGCCGAACCGGTTCACGAAGTCCCGCACCGACCCGAGATCGGACACATCCAGTGCTGCGGCCGTGACAGCCGGGTTGCCCGTCGATTCGGCGATCTCGGCGGCGATCACGCTGCCGACATCGGGGCGCCGCACGCCGAGGACGACGGCGGCCCCAGCGGCCGCGAGCGTCCGCGCGGTCTCCACGCCGATGCCGGACGTCGCGCCGGTGACGACCGCGCGCTTGCCGCGCAGGTTCATGTCGGCCAGGACGTCGGCTGCGGTCGAGGTGAACCCCGAACGGGGTTGTCAGACGGTTCATGTCAGCATCTCGGCGACGACGTCCTCGGTCCACACCACGCCGTGGGCCAGGAACGCGTAGTTGACCAGCGCGGCCGCATAGCCGTCTCCCCATTCGGGATGGCGGGGCCCGGCGATGGCGTCACGCACGACGTAGACCTCGAAGCCCTGCTCGAGAAGATCACGAAGGTGCGATTCCACGCACATGTTGGCCAGCATGCCGCCGAGGAGAACTCTGTTGATCCGGCGTTTGCGCAACTGCAGCACGAGATCGTTGGTCTGCGGCCCGAAGACCTTGTGCGGGCTGACGACGACCGTTGCCGGATCCTCGATGTAGGGCCTGAACTCTTCGAGCCAGTCCGCACCGGATCCGGGCAGTCCGTCGAGGTTCAGCGGTCCGGAGCGGTCGAAGGTTCCGGTGCGCAACTCGTCGGCCTCCAACGCGCCGTTGAACAGCCAGCCGTGATCGGTCGGATAGAAGTAGTGCGGCGAGATGAACATCCCGAAGTCCGCTTCCTTGGCGGCCCTGAAGATGTCGAGCATGTGCCCGACGGTGCCGTTCTCGGTGACGCTGGCACCGGTGGCCCCCCAGTTGATCCCGGTGGGGCTGAGCACGTCGTTCTGCGGGTCGATGAACACGACGGCGGTGTCGCTTCGGTGGATGTTCATCTGAGTGCCCTTCTCGGTGGCGTGCTGTGTGGCGGTCGTGTCGAAGAATCCTCTGTTTCGTGGCCGGTGTCGTCAGGGTTCGCCCCCACCGAGTGCTACCGGCTACCCGGTAGTGCTAGCGATCGGGCGTCACGATGACTTTTCCTGTCGCCGCGCCGTTTTCCACGACGGCGTGCGCTTCGTCGGCCGCCTCGAGCGGATAGGTGGTCGAGTGCAGTCGCGGGACGAGCTTGCCGGCGTCGGCCAGCGCGGCGGCTTCGGCGACCACGGCACCGTGGTGGTCACGGCGGTCGCCGGTCAGCAACGGCATCAGCGTGAAGACCCCCGAGTAGGTGGCCCCGCGGAACGACAGCGGGGCCAGGCTGTGCTCGCCCCATCCCAGAGCGCTCACGACATGGCCGGTGTAGCGCTTCACCGCGGTAAAGGACGCGTCCAGTGTTGCGCCACCGACGTTGTCGACCACGATGTCGAAGCCCTCCCCGCCGGTGTAGGTGCCGACGTAGTCGTCGACGGTGGATGCGGTGTAGTCGATCGGAGTCGCACCCGTGCGGCCGATGACGTCCTGGCTGGCCCGGCTGCCCGTGGCGAACACCCGCGCGCCGCGGGCTATCGCGAGTTGTACCGCCAGGTACCCGACCCCACCCGCTCCGCCGTGGACGAGCACCGTCTGGCCCGCACGGACATCGGCGCGGTCGACGAGTCCTTCCCACGAGGTGATGAATCCCAAGGGAATTGCCGCGGCCTCGACCATGGACAGCGCTGCCGGCTTGGGCGCGATCAGCTGTGCGTCCACCGCGACGAGCTCGGCCAGCGAGCCCTGGAGCCCGCCGACGCCGCCCGTCATCCCGAACACCTCGTCGCCGACCCGGAACCGGTCGACCTGCGATCCGACTGCCTGCACAACTCCGGCCATGTCGATGCCGAGGATCGCCGGCGGGCTCACCTGCGCATGTGCGGCCTGGCCGTGGCGGATCTTGATGTCGAGCGGATTGACGCCGCTCGCCATCACCCGCACCAGAACCTCGTAGGGGCCGGGGACCGGGTCGGCGAGCTCGACGAGCTGAAGCGGCGAGTTGTAGGCGGTCAGAACTGCAGCGCGCATGAGTTCTCCTTCAGTCGAAGACTATGACGAGACGGCCACGCACACCGCCCCTTTCGAGGGCGCGGTGCGCCGCGGCGGCGTCGGCGGCGGGGAAGGTCCTGGCGACGCGCAGCGTGATCCTGCCCTGCTCGGCGAGTACGCGGAGGCTGTCGAGCTTGTCGGTCGCATGGGTGTAGTCGGGCACCCATACGTCCCGGATCTGAATTCCGCGCGTGGGGTGCATGGTCGAGGTACCTCGCTCACCGGGCCGACGGACGATCGCGACCCGGCCGCCGTCTGTCACCGCGGGCAGTACCTCATCGCCCTGCAGCGCGGCATCGACGACGGCGGAGACCCCGTCGGGGTGGAGTTGTCGGATCCGTTCTCCCACAGCGGTTCCACGCGTGACGACCTGGTCGGCACCCAGTGCTGTCACCAGCTGTTCATCGGCAGGGGACGCGTCGGCGACCACCCGGAGGCCGCCGGCCTTGGCCAGCTGGACGACGTAGCCGCCGACCGCGCCCGCGGCGCCGGTGACACCGAGCGTGTCCCCGGGCGACAGGTCCAGCACGTCGAGCGCCCTGCGGGCGGTGAGCCCGTTCATCGGCACTGTGGCCGCTTCGGCGTGACTGCTGCCTGCGGGTGCGGCGACGACCTGGTCGGCATCGACCACGACGTACTCGGCGTACGCGCCGCCGGAGTCGGCGACGGGGATGACGATCGCCATGACCCTCTCGCCGATGCGCAGGGTGGTGCCGGTATCCGGGCCGATCTCGTCGATGATCCCGGCGACCTCCATGCCGGGGCGATACGGCGCCGCCAGGCCACTGGCCCGCAGCGCCTCGTCGATATCGCCGATCCGCAACAGCACGTCGGCGGGATTGACCGTCGCGGCATGGACGCGGATACGCACCTTTCCCGCACCCGCGTGCGGCGCCTCGGCCTCCACCAGCCGCAACACCTCTGGTCCGCCGTATTCGGTGACGACAACTGCCCGCATATCACTGCCCTCTATCCGGGGAATGCTCCCCAGTTATTCCGGTATCGGTCTAAACGGGGAGATATCCTCGGTTATTCCGAGTTTCTCGACGGGGGAGGAGAATCGGTGCGAGCCGATGCCGAACGCAACCGGTCGGCCGTGCTGGCCGCCGCCGAGCAGGTGTACGCCGAGCAGGGCGTGGACGTGTCGCTGAACGAGATCGCGCGGCGCGCCGGCATCGGCAACGCCACTCTCTACCGCCACTTTCCGACGCGGGAAGCGCTGTTGGCCGAGGTCTTCAGCGGACACCTGGAGCAGTACTGCGGCCTGGCCGAGGCGGCCGCCGACGGCGACGACCCCGTCGCCGCGTTGCGCGACTGCGTGACCGCGACGTGCGCGCTGCAGGCGACCAACCGGGGCCTGGCGGATCTGCTGGCCTCGCTGCAGCCGATGACGCCGCACGTCGAAGAACTGCGGCGCCGTCACCACCGCGCGATCGCCACCGTCTTCTCTCGGGCGGTGCGCAGCGGCGGCGTGCGCCGCGACGTCTCGCCCGTCGACCTCGCCGTACTCCTGATGGCCAATGCCGGCCTGATCCACCGAACCGTCGACGATGCTCCGCCGTCGAGCGCTCGGCTGGTCGCCCTGTGGCTCGCGGGCGTGACCGGAGGCCGTGACGACGAGCTGCCGCCGGCGCCGAGCGAACCCGACATCCGCCGGGCGCTGGGGCGGCCGGAGCCCGAGGTCAGATCCGGGGGATCTCGGCGTTGATCCGGTCCAGCAGCTGGGGGTAACGCCGCGCCTCGCGGTGCGGTCCCGGCTTGCCGCTGCTGACCACCGCGACCGACAGGGCGCGCTCCGGATCCGCCCACACCGCGATGTCGGTCAGCCCGGTGTGCCCGAACGCGCCGTGGGCGTCGCGGCCGAACGGCCCGAACCGCTTGGAGCCCAACATGTATCCGGTTCCCCAGCGCATCGGCTGCAGGCCGGTCGCGAGGTCGGGGCGCAGCCTGCGGGCCTGCTGTGTGGCCGCCCGCAGCGTCTGCGCCGACAGCACTCGGACACCGTCGAGTTCGCCACCGCGGCAGAGGATCTCGGCAAACCGCGACAGTTCGTTGGCGTTGGACACCGTGTTCGAGGACGGGATCACGCTGGTCAGGAACCGCGGGGTGTTCGAGAACGGGATGATCGTCTGCGGTGTCCCGCCGACGGCGGTCTTGAACGCCTTGGCCACGGGGGCGGGCAGCGGCTTACCGGTGACATGGCTCGGTGCGACCAGCGGAACATCCTCTGCCGCAACACCGTAATTCGTCCACCGGAACCCCAGCGGGGCCAGGATCTCGTCGTGCAGGATGTCGCGGATGCTGCGTCCCGCGGCGGCGTCGATGATCTCGCGCATCAGCGGACCCCACGTCACTCCGTGGTAGATGTGCACCAGGCCGGGTGGGTACACCGGTTTCATCCGCGAGAGCATGTCGCGGGTGTAGGCGCTGTCGTCCATGCGTTTGAGGTCGGGTTTGGGACCGGTCGCGAACGGGATGCCGGCGCTGTGGGTCATCACGTGCCGGATCGTGGTGCGGTCCTTGCCGTGGCTGGTGTACTCCGGCAGGTAATCGCAGACCCGGTCGTCGAGGGAGAACACGCCGCGTTCGACGAGCATGTGGGCGACGGTGGTGGTGATCGCCTTCGCCGCCGAGTACACGCAGAACGGGGTGTCGGTGCGGACCGGGACGTCGTTCCAGGCATGACCGATCGCGCGGTCGAGGATCACCCGCCCGTCGCGGCGCAGGCACACCTGGATCGCGGGCTGCATACCCGCCCGGTACCAGTGCACGGCGGCCTGCCAGATCCGCTCGACGGCTGCCAGGTCGACCTCGGAGTGGTCCTCGGGCCCGACGGCGGTGATCGCGTCGATCAGGGCGGCGGACCCCCGGAGAACATGCCGCTGCCGATGGCCTTGGTCAGCTCACCGAGCAGGGACGCCGGGGAGGGCGGCGGGGGCATCGGGGCGTTGGTCAGCTGCCAGGTCTGGCAATCGCTGGTGGTGAACGACGTGTCGGTCGGCATGATCTGCACGGACGCCGGCTTCTTCGTCAGCGCGTTGTCGACGAGCTTCTCGCCCGCTGTCCGCTTCCAGTAGCAGGCACCGCCCTCGATCGGGCCGGCCGACTGCCACACGCCCGGGAGGATGTCGGTGCCGACCGCGTAGGTCCCGCCGGCGTCGATCACCGTCTTGGGCCCCTCAGTCTCGGTGCCCTCCGTCTCGGCGGCTCCCTCGGGGGCCGGCGACGCGTCGGGGACCGGGGCGGGTG
>NZ_MVID01000046.1 GCF_002086815.1 Mycolicibacterium parafortuitum | reverse complement strand
GCGGCGGGGCGCGCGGCGGGGCCACCGCGCAGCGGGCGCAGCGGTTGCAGGGTCGGGGTGACCCGAGCGGGACCGTCCTCGGCGTTGCGCCAGATTCCCATCGCGGTCACCCGCACCGGGGCGGCCAGACGCTCGAACGCCATCCGGTTCATCGGTCCGCACACCGAGACCGCGGCGACCGCCTCGCCGGGGCGCCCGATCGCGGCCGCGACACAGCCGAAACCGAGCAGTGATTCCTCACGCTCGTAGGCCACACCGTGCGCGCGCACCTTCGCCAGCTGGGTGGCCAGTTGTGCCGCGGTGCTGACCGAATACTTGGTCTTGCGGATCTGCAGATCCACGTCGACGTCGTCGTCGTTGAAGGCGAGCATCGCCTTGCCGACCGCCGTACAGTGCGCGGGCTGCCTGCCGCCGACGCGGGTCGGGATGGCCGCGGTCATGCTGTCGCCGATCTTCTCCAGGAAGACCACATCCGCGCCGTCGAGCACCGCGAGATGGACGACCAGTCCGGTCGCGCGGTGCAGGTCGTGAAGCAGCGGGGTGGCGGCACGGTGCAGCCGATCCTGGTGCACGGCAAGCGAACCGAGCTCCACCAGACGCATCCCCAGCTCGTAGTCCCGTCCGGTGCGGCGCAACCACCGTAGCTGCACCAGGCGCTCCAGGATGCGGTGCGCCGAGGAGCGCGGCAGGCCGGTGCGCCGGACGATCTGGGCGAGGGTCAGGCGGCCGGGGCCGTCGAAGGCATCCAGGACAAGGGACACGCGATCGATGACCGCGCTGGGGGTTTCGACTGTCATAGGTTCCTCCGGGCTGCACTCGTACTAACAGCCATATGACTATTAGTAATATGACTGTTTGTACCACAAGCCTGTGCGCGCTGTCACATGAACCGCCGAAACGTCATTTCTGACACGCAACGCCCGATGGCCCCACCGGCAGGGCCGGTGGGGCTGGGTGGAACGTGCTTTCTCGGTTGAATCGACGGCTCAGCCGTCAGCGGGCCGCGCTACGCCCCGCGCGGCGGCCGTAGAAGCTGCCGTCGCCGAGGGAGACGCCACTGGCGTAGCCCCAGGCGGCCAGCCCGGCGGTGCAGCGGCCGGCGGCGAACAGACCGGGGATCGGCTCCCCGCTGACGTGCAGGACCTCGCCGTCCAGCGTCGTCATCAGGCCGCCCAGGGTGAAGCCGCCGGTGCTTTCGCGCAGGTCGATAGCGCCCACCGGGGTGCCGATGGGCTTGATCCACTGCGCCTTCTTGTGCAGCAGCGGATCCTCGCCGCGAGCGGCGGCGTCGTTGAACGCCGCGACGGTGGATTGCAACGAGCCGGGTGGCAGGCCGATCTCCGACTCCAGGTCCGCGATGCTGTCGGCCACCCACGTCGCCGGCCGCATCATCAGCCCCGGCGACGGCGCCGCCATCGCCTCCTCCTGGGCGTCACCGTCGATGATCAGGTACGCGGTGTTGTTCTGGTGATACAGCGTCAGTTGCCCGACCCGGCCGGGATAGGTGTCCTCGGCGACGTAGCGCTGCCCGCGCTCGTTGACCAGGATGCCGCGGACCAGCTGCTGGGGATCGACGAAGATCGCGACCTCGGTGGCGTCCATGTGGGCGAGGTCGGCGCCGAGCGCCTGCGCCATCCGGATCGCCTGGCCGTCGTGCTGTTCCACCGACGCAGCGGGTCTGCCGGCGATGCGCGGTGCGTATTGGGCCACCATCGCCTCGTTGTAGGCGAAGCTGCCCATCGCGAGCACCACTCCTCGACGGGCTCTGATGTGGACCTCGGCGCCGTACTGGCGGGCGCGGATCCCGACCACCCGGCCGTCGTCGACGACGAGTGCCTGCACCCGCACGTCGTAGCGGGCCCGCGCGCCCGCGGCGGTGGCCGTCTCCACGAGCGGCTTCATCAACATGAAGCCGGCGCTGGCCTCGCCCTGCTTCTTGTCCTGCATCTGCGGGACGTGGCCGCGAGGCGCCGGCGTCGCGATGGTGTTGAACGGGTAGGAGTTCTCCCCACCGCTGTACATCAACCCCTGGTCGCCCATCGGTTCCCAGCCGGGCTCGGCGAAGAACTCCGGTTTGAACACCACCCCGCACTCGACCAGCCAGTCGAAGTGCGCGACGCTGTGCTCGCAGTAGTCGGCGATGCGCTTCTCGTCGGCTCCCGGACCCATGGCCGCGTTCAGGAACGCGGCCATGTTCTCGACGGAATCGCCGAAACCGCAAGCCTTCTGGATCGGGGTGCCGCCACCCAGATAGATGAAGCCGCCGGCCATCGCGGCCGCCCCGCCCCACGATCCGGTGCGTTCGAGCACCAGCACCTCGGCACCGGTGCGGGCCGCCTCGACCGCGGCCGCGGCACCGGCGATGCCGTAGCCGGCGATCACCACGTCGGCCTCGTCATCCCAGGCCGGGACCGACGACACCGGAACGGGTGTCACCGTCACGGCTGCATGGCCTTGGGCAGATCGCTGACCCACTCGTGGCCCCAGTAGCTGTCGGCGGTGATCTCCTCGGCGGTGTAGTACGTCTCGTCGACCAGCATTCCCGCGGTGCCGAACTCGATGTCCCAGTCGCCGGGGGCGCGCACGTAGAACGACACCATCTTGTCGTTGGTGTGCCGGCCCAGCGTCGAGGACAGCTGGAAGCCGTCCTTGTTGACCCGGTCCAGCGCCGCACCGACCGCGTCGAGCGAGTCGACCTCGACCATCAGATGGATCAGCTTCGGGTCGCGGACGGTCGCCGCCGGGCAGATGGCCAGGCTGTGGTGGCGCTGGTTGATCCCGAGGAAACGGACCCGGATCGGTCCGAACTCCGGCGGGGCGGGCACCCGGAACGCACCGCGCGACCGGAATCCCAGCACCGTGGTGTAGAAGTCGAACAGGCCGGCGACGTCCACGGCCGGGATCACCACGTGGCCCAGACCCTGTGCGCCGGTGACGAACCGGGCGCCGTGCGGGGTGACGACGGGGGAGTGGTCGAGTACCGCGCCGTGGAACACCTCGAGTGAGTTCCCGGCGGGATCGGTGAACGCGATCACCTCTTCGACGCGGCGGGCGTCGGCCTCGGCCAGGGAGAGCTCCTTGTACGGGGTGCCGACGACGTCGAGCGCCCGCTTGACCGCCTCCAGCCCCTGATGGTCGCGGACCTCCCAGCCCGCGGTGACGATGCGATCCACATCGCCGGGCACCACGATGATGCGCGCCGCGCGTTCGTCCATCCGCAGATACAGCGCATCGGTCTCGGGGCCGGAGCCCTGCGCGAAACCCAGGACGTCGAAAGCGAATCGGCGCCACCGGGGCAGATCGGTGGCCTGCACCTTGACGTAGCCGAGGCCCTTGATGTCAGCCATGTGCGACCCTCCTAGATCATCGCCCGCAGCGGGCCCTGCGGGTCGACGCCCAGCGAGCTCAGCGCCGCGGCGTGGTAGACGGTGCCGGGAACGTGGATGGCGTGCGCCTGCCCGACGTGCACATCCCGCCAGTAGCGCTGCAGCGGCTTGTCCATGCGCGCGGCGTTGCCGCCGCAGCGCGCGAAGATCTCGTCGACCGCCGACACCGCACGCCACACCGCCCGGATCTGGGTGCGTCGGCCGGCGGCGCGGTCCTCGAACGACACCTCCTTGCCCGCGGCCACCATGTCGTAGATGCGGTCGGCGTTGGCCAGCAGTTCCTGGCGTGCGGCGTTGATGTCGGCGGCGGCCTCGCCGATCGCGTACATCACGTACGGGTCGTCCTTGACCGCGACGCCGCTGGCGGCGACGCGCTGGCGCTGGTAGTCGAGCGCGGCGGCCAGCGCACCCTCGGCGATACCGATGGTGGCCGAGCTGATGCCGAGCGGGAACATCGTCGACCACGGCATCAGGTACAGCGGCTCGGTCATGCCGGCCTCGCGCTGGGCGGTGCCGTCCATCACCTTCATGCCGTCCATCGTGCGGTAGGACGGGACGAACGCGCCGTCGACGATGACGTCCTTGGAACCCGTGCCGCGCAGCCCGACGACATCCCAGGAGTCGTCGACGATCTGGTAGTCCGAGCGGGGCAGGATCATGTGCAGCATCTGCGGCGGCATCAGCGGCGCGCCGTTGGCGTCACCGACCATGGCGCCCAGGATGATCCAGTCGCACGCGTCGGTTCCGGAGCTGAACTGCCACCGGCCGGTGAAGATGTAACCGCCGTCGGTGGGCACCGCGACACCCTGCGGGGCGTAGGGCGAGGCCACCCAGGTGTCGATGTCGTCGGCCCAGATCTCATCGCCCACCTTGGGATCGGCGTAGGCCAGCTGGTACGGATGCACCCCGACGACACCGTTGATCCAGCCGGCGGCCGGATCGAGTGCGGCGGTGGCCATCACGGTCTCGGCGAACTCCCGGGGGTGCACCTCCATCCCGCCGTGCTTCTTGGGCTGGAGCAGCCGGATCGACCCGATCGACTTCATGCTCTTGACCGTCGCGTCGGGCAGTTTGCCGATCTTCTCGGCCTCTACGGCCTGTTCCTTGAACTGGTCGGCCAGATCCGCCAACCGGTCGAGTACGCGCTGACTCATCTTCTTGATGTCCTCACTGTGTGGGTGTGACCATCGTCTATCTCCGAGCGGTCCGCAGTCCCGGGATTGTCCCGATCAGCGGGCCGCTCAGTACTCGACGCTGATGTCTTCGCTGACCGGCCGGGCCTGGCAGCCCAGCACAAGCCCATCCGCCAGGTCGCTCTCGTCGAGGATCTCGCAGCTGTCCATCGAGACCTGGCCGCCGGTCACGGTGACCACGCAGGAACCGCACCGGCCCTCCTGGCACGAGTACGGAACGTCGATGCCCGCGTCGAGCATGATCTCGACCAGGGTCTTGTCCTGCGGCCAGCTCAACCGGTGCACGGCGCCGTCCAGGTCGATGCGGACGGTGGCGGCATCGCGGAGGGGTTCGGCAGACGACATGGGTCCGAGTGTGCCGGGCGGGCATGGCCGCCGATACCCGGCGTCCGGTCACCGGGAAACCGGGCGATGGCGCGACGCCCAACCTCTACGGTTGGCGCCGTGAGCAATTCGGCAGAGCTGGACGTCGTCGACGCGGTCGTGGTCGGAGCCGGTTTCGCCGGCCTGTACGCCCTCCACAAATTCCGGTCGCAGGGCCTCTCGGTACGGGTCTTCGAGGCCGCCCCCGAGGTCGGCGGCACCTGGTACTTCAACCGCTACCCGGGCGCCCGCTGCGACGTCGAGAGCGTCGACTACTGCTTCTCGTTCTCCGAGGAACTCCAACAGGAGTGGACCTGGACCGAGAAGTACGCCACGCAGGCCGAGATCCTGCGCTACATGAACTGGGTCGCCGACCGGCTCGACCTGCGCGGCGGCATCACGTTCAACACCAGGGTCACCTCGGCGACCCTCGACGAGCAGTCCCTGCGCTGGACCGTCGTCACCGACACCGGGGAGACGGTCACGGCACGGTTCGTGGTGATGGCCACCGGGCCGCTGTCGGCGGCACTGACCCCCGCGTTCCCCGGCCTGGACACCTTCGCCGGGGAGGTCTACCACACCGCGCACTGGCCGCACGAGCCCGTCGACTTCACCGGCAAGCGCGTCGCCGTGATCGGCACCGGCTCCTCGGGCATCCAGTCCATCCCGTTGATCGCCGAACAGGCCGAGCACCTGTACGTGTTCCAGCGGACACCGAATTTCAGTGTGCCCGCGGGCAATCGGCCACTCACCGCCGAGGAGGTCGCCGAGATCAAGGCGAACTACGCCGAGCGGCGCAGGCTGTCCTGGCGCAGCGGCGGCGGATCCCCGCACATCGCGCACCCGAAGCTGACGATGGAGGTGTCCGCCGAGGAGCGTCGCGCGGCCTTCGAGCGGCGCTGGGATCTCGGCGGGGTGCTGTTCTCGAAGACGTTCAGCGACCAGATGATCGACGAGGCCGCCAACGAGGAGGCCCGCAAATTCTACGAGGAGAAGGTGCGCGCCGTCATCGACGACCCCGCGCTGGCCGATCTGCTCATCCCGAACGACCATCCGATCGGGACCAAGCGAATCTGCACCGACACCAACTACTTCCAGACGTTCAACCGGCCGAACGTGACCCTGGTCAGTGTCCGCAACACCCCGATCGAATCGATCGACCCGACCGGAATCGCCACCTCCGATACGCACTACGACATCGACGCGCTGGTGCTGGCCACCGGGTTCGACGCGATGACGGGTGCCCTGGACAAGATCGACATCGTCGGCCGCGACGGCCGGCGTCTGCGTGAGGACTGGGCCGACGGTCCTCGCACTTACCTCGGGCTCGGTGTCGACGGGTTCCCGAACCTTTTCCTGGTGTCCGGCCCCGGAGCCCCTGCGGTGCTGGCGAACATGGTGCTGCACGCCGAAGCCCACATCGACTGGATCGCCGACGCGATCGGCTTCCTCGACGACCACGGTTACGCGGCGCTGGAGGCCACCCCCGAGTCGGTCGACAACTGGATCGCCGAATGCAATCAGCGTGCCGAGGCCACCCTGTTCCCGAAGGCCAACTCGTGGTACATGGGCGCGAACGTCCCTGGCAAGCCCCGGGTATTCATGTTGTTCATCGGCGGGTTCGCCGCCTACCTCGACATCTGCGCCGAGGTGGCCGCGGCCGGTTACAAGGGCTTCTCGCTGCTGAAGGGGGCCTGACCGACGCTGGTGCGGCTACAGCCGCACCAGCGTGAACGGATAGCGCAACGCCCCGCCCGGCGCGCCGTCGCAGCCCGCCGCGAACGAGGACGTCAACGTCCCCCGCAGGGTCTCGGCATCCCACTCGTACACATCCCGGGTCGGGATGATCGGCCCGTAATACACGTTCCCGCAGCGCAATCCGTCGGGCACATCCACCGTCAGGGTGTACCTTCCGTCGGTCAGGCGGGCGTCGCCGCTGTACTCGAACGCCTTCGCGATGGGCATCGGGATCGCCTTGATGTGCGCGCAGTCCGGGGCGGCCGGGATGCAGTAGGTCACCGCCCACGTCCAGGTGTGGAAGTCGTAACGGCCCTCGACGTTCAGCGAGTAGTTCGCGAAGAACGGGGCGGCCTGCGCCGGTGCGGCGGGCAGGAGGGTGCCTGCGGCCAGCACGAGGCTGGTCGCGACGGTACGCAATTTCATCGGTGAGCTCCGGGATGGTGGGACCTGGGCCTGTCAGGGGCGCGGGTGAACTACATGTGCGAGCCGCCGTCGATGCGGACCTCGGTGCCGGTGATGAAGTACGCATCGTTGCTGCCGAGCATCGCGACCACCCCGGCGACCGCGTCCGGCGCGGCGAAGATCGCGCCGCCGTCGAGCGGCAGCATCGGTGCGACCTTACCGAACAGCGCGTAGTCGGCGTCCTCGGGCAGGCCGGGCCCGACGCTCTGCTTCGACGCGCCGGTCCCGTCGGTCATCCCCGACGAGATGGACCCGGGCTGAACACAATTGAACCGGATGCCGGCCTTGGCGAATTCCAGTGCCCACGCATGGGTCATCGACAGCACCCCGCCCTTGGACGCGGCGTAGGCCGACATGTACGGGTGGGCGAAGTGTGCCGACGTGGAGCTGAAGTTGACCACCGAGGGGCCGTTGCCGTCGCGCAGCGCGGTGATCGCCTCCCGGGTCATCAGGAACGTCCCGGTCAGGTTGATGCGCAGCACCTGCTCGAAGTCGGCCAGCGAGGTCTCCGTCAGATGGGCTGAGCGCAGGATCCCGGCGGCGTTGACCAGAGTGTCCAACCCGCCGAGCGTGCTGATCGCCTCGGCCACCCCGGCGCGCACCGACGCCTCGTCTCCGACGTCGATCACCACTGTCGACAGCCGTGCGCCGGCGTCACCGGCCCTGTCCACGGTGTCGGCCAGGCCGTCGGCGCTGATGTCGGCGGCGACCACCCGGCCGCCCTCGGCGAGCACCCGCAGCACACACGCCTGCCCGATGCCCGAACCGCCACCGGTGATGAGCACTCGGCGGTCGGCGTAACGCAACAGGGGTGACAACCCGGCGGGGGTGGTGGACACGGAGAACTCCTGTCAGATCGAGACGTCGCGCTCGAGTGTGACACCGGTTCTCCACGTTCACGGCCGATCCCGGCGATGAGCCCGGGCGCTTCCCGGTGGATGGGACGACGTGTGTCTCGCACCGAGCGCAGCTGTCAACGTGTGTCTCGCTGCTGTGGCGGCGCTTACAGTTGGTTTCGAGAAGGGTTCGGCGGCATATGGCGGACAAGGCCGCGGACCGTGGGTCCATCGCGTTGCCTGCGTTGCGCGGCGGGATCTCGGGCCCGATGCAGGGTGTCGGCGGCCTGTTGTCGATGTCGGCCGACGCGGTGAAGTTCCTGTTCCGGAGGCCTTTTCAGACCAGGGAGTTCCTGCTGCAGTCCTGGTTCGTGGCGCGGGTGTCGCTGGCCCCGACGCTGCTGGTGGCGATCCCGTTCACGGTGCTGGTGTCGTTCACGCTGAACATCCTGCTGCGTGAGCTCGGTGCGGCGGATCTGTCCGGGGCGGGTGCGGCGTTCGGCGCGGTGACCCAGGTGGGGCCGATGGTGACGGTGCTGATCGTCGCCGGCGCCGGTGCCACGGCGATGTGCGCCGATCTGGGGTCGCGGACCATCCGGGAGGAGATCGACGCCCTCGAGGTGCTCGGCGTCAACCCCGTCCAGCGTCTGGTCACCCCACGCATGCTGGCCTCGGGTCTGGTCGCGCTGTTGCTCAACAGCCTGGTGGTGATCATCGGCATCCTGGGCGGCTACTTCTTCTCGGTGTTCGTCCAGGGCGTGAACCCGGGTGCGTTCGCCGCCGGGATCACGCTGCTGACCGGGGTGCCCGAGGTGATCATCTCGTGCATCAAGGCCGCGCTGTTCGGTCTGATCGCCGGGCTGGTGGCGTGCTATCGCGGGCTGTGCATCACCGGCGGCGGCGCCAAGGCCGTCGGTAACGCGGTGAACGAGACGGTGGTGTATGCGTTCATGGCGCTGTTCGTGATCAACGTGGTCGTCACGGCCATCGGCATCCAGATGACGTCGGGCTAGGGGACGGCGATGGCTGCGATACGCGCACTACACCCGCGCCTGGTCGAGCAGGCCGGGCGTCCCGTCGCGCTTCTCGGACGCATCGGTGACCACACCGCGTTCTACGGACGGGCGATCGCCGGCGTCCCACACGCGGCCGTGCACTACCGGCGCGAGATCATCCGTCTGGTCGCCGAGATCAGCATGGGCGCGGGAACTCTCGCGATGATCGGCGGCACCGTGGTGATCGTCGGCTTCTTGACCCTGGCCGCGGGCGGCACGCTGGCGGTGCAGGGCTACAGCTCCCTCGGTGACATCGGTATCGAGGCGTTGACCGGATTTTTGGCCGCGTTCATCAACGTGCGGATCTCCGCACCGGTGGTCGCCGGGATCGGGCTGGCCGCGACGTTCGGCGCCGGGGTGACCGCGCAACTCGGCGCGATGCGCATCAACGAGGAGATCGACGCGCTGGAGACGATGGGGATCCGACCGGTCGAGTACCTGGTGTCGACGCGCATCGTGGCCGGCATGGTCGCGATCGCCCCGCTGTACTCGATCGCGGTGATGTTGTCGTTCGCGGCGAGCAAGCTCACCACCGTGGTGCTGTTCGGGCAGTCGGCCGGTCTGTACAACCACTACTTCAACACGTTCCTCAACCCGAAGGACCTGCTGTGGTCCTTCCTCCAGGCGATCCTGATGGCGATCGCGATCCTGTTGGTGCACACCTACTTCGGGTACTTCGCCACCGGCGGTCCGTCGGGGGTCGGGGTCGCCGTGGGTAACGCGGTGCGGACGTCGCTGATCGTCGTCATCTCGGTGACGCTGCTGGTCTCACTGGCGGTCTACGGCGCCAACGGCAATTTCAATCTGTCGGGATAGCGGGGGCAACGATGTCGACGAACACGCCGGCCCGGCGGCCGCTGATCGGTCTGGCCACCGTGGTGGTCCTGGCCGCGGTGGTCGCGGTCGCGGTGGGTCTGTTCCGCGGAAGCTTCACCACCACCGTCCCGGTGACCGTGGTGTCGCAGCGCGCCGGGCTGGTGATGGACCCCGATGCCAAGGTGAAACTGCATGGCGCACAGGTCGGTTCGGTGCACACCATCGAGTCCCTGCCCGACGGCAAGGCCGCGATCCACCTGGCGATGGACCCCGCCTACATGGACATCATCCCGTCCGACGTCGGAGTCGACATCGCGTCTTCGACGGTGTTCGGTTCCAAGTACATCGAATTGGTGCCGCCCGCGCGGCCGTCGGCGGATTCGCTGCGGCCGGGGCAGGTCCTCGACGTCGAGCACGTCACCGTCGAGATCAACACGGTGTTCGAGCAGCTGTCGGCGGTGCTGGCCAAGGTGGAGCCCGCCAAACTGAACCAGACGCTGGGTGCGCTGGCCACCGCATTGGACGGCCGTGGTGACCAGATCGGGCAGACCATGGCCGATTTCGACGCGTTCCTCGGCACCATCGAACCGAGCCTGCCGACGATGGAACACGAACTGGCGGTCGCACCGACGGTCATCGGCACCTACGCCGACGTCGCGCAGGACCTCGTCGACACCCTCGGCGCCGCCACCACCGTCAGCGAGACCATCGTGGCCGAACAGGGCAGTCTGGACACCCTGCTGGTCAGCGTGATCGGGCTGTCCGATGTCGGGACCGACGTGATCGGCGGTAACCGGCAGGCGATCAGCACGGTGATGGATCTGCTGGTGCCGACCACCGACCTGCTCAACCAGTACCACGAGGCGCTCAACTGCGGCATCGGCGGCGCGGTGCAGCTGGCCAAGGCGCCCGGCACCCCGGTCCCCGGCGGGCTGTTGCTGCAGACCATCGTGCTGGGCCAGGAGCGCTACCGCTACCCGCAGAACCTGCCGAAGGTCGCGGCCAAGGGCGGCCCGCAATGCACGGATCTGCCGAAGGTGCCGTTCCAGAAGCACCCGCCGTTCGTGATCACCGATGTCAACGCCAACCCGGCGCAGTACGGAAATCAGGGCATCATCTTGAACTCCGACGGACTCAAACAGATGTTGTTCGGCCCGATCGACGGACCGCCGCGCAACGGTGGGCAGATCGGACACCCGGGATGACGGACGTGGGTAGGGCTGCGACGAAGTTCGGCGTGTTCGGATCGGTCATGGTGCTGCTGACAGCAGCGCTGTTCATGATCTTCGGCGAGTACCGGTCGGGTTCGGCCAACAGGTACTCCGCGGTGTTCGAGGATTCCTCCAGTCTGCAGCCGGGGGATTCGGTGCGGGCGGCCGGAATCCGGGTCGGGACCGTCCGGTCGGTGAAGCTCGCCGACGACACCACCGTTGTCGTCGACTTCGACGCCGACGACAACGTCAGGCTGACCGAGAGCACCCGGGTGGCGGTGCGCTACCTCAATCTCGTCGGCGACCGCTACCTCGAGCTGCTCGACGAGCCGGGTCCGGCGACGATCCAGCCGGCGGGTTCCCGTATCGGCACCGACCGCACCGAGCCGGCGCTGAACCTCGACCTGCTGCTCGGCGGCCTCAAACCCGTCATCCGGGGACTCAACCCCGACGACGTCAACGCGCTGACGAGCTCGCTGATCCAGATCCTGCAGGGTCAGGACGGAAACCTGGAATCGCTGTTCAGCAGGACGGCGTCGTTCACCAACGCGCTGGCGGACAACGGCCAGACGGTGGAGCGGCTCATCGACACCCTCAACGACACCATCACCACGGTCGCCGACGACGGCGAGAACTTCTCGACTGCCATCGATCAACTCGAGCGGCTCGCGACCGGCCTTGCCGCGGACCGTGATCCGATCGGTGAGGCGATCACCGCGCTCGACGCCGGCACCGCGTCGCTGGCCGGCCTGCTGACCGACGCCAGGCCGCCGCTGGCCGGAACCGTCGACGAACTCAACCGGCTGGCCCCGCTGCTGTCGAACGAAACCGACCTGGCCCGAATGGATCTCGCGCTGCAGAAGACGCCGAAGAACTACCGGAAGCTGGTGCGGCTCGGCTCATACGGCAGCTGGCTGAACCTGTACATCTGCGGTGTGTCGATCCGGGTCACCGACCTGCAGGGACGTACCGCCCACTTCCCGTGGGTCATCCAGAACACCGGAAGGTGCGGTGAGCCCTGATGCAGAAATATCGCGGATCCTCCCTCGTGCGTGCCGGATTCATCGGCGCCGTGCTCATCGCGCTGGTGATCGTGGTGGGCCTGCAGCCGCAGCAGCTGTGGGCGATGGCGACCTCGGTGCGCTACCAGGCGGTGTTCGCCGAGGCCGGCGGGCTGGCACCGGGCAACGACGTGAAGGTGTCGGGGGTGACCGTCGGCTCGGTCTCCGACGTCGAACTCGCCCGCGGCACCGCGCTGGTCACGTTCTCCGTCGACAGCGGGGTGCGGGTGGGCAGCGACACCACGGCCACCGTCGGGATCTCGACGGTGCTCGGCGAGCGGGTGCTGGTGCTCAAGCCGGCCGGCAGCCAGGGTCTCGGCTCGATGGGCGTCATTCCGCTGAGCCGCACCGGCTCGCCGTACTCGCTGACCGACGCGGTCGGGGACTTCACCACCAACACCGGTGGCACCGACACCGCCGCGATCAACCAGTCGCTGGACACGTTGTCCGACACCATCGAGCGCCTCGCCCCGCAGCTCGCACCGACCTTCGACGGGGTGTCCCGGCTGTCGAAATCGCTGAACAACCGTAACGAGTCGCTGAGCGCGCTGCTCGACGCCGCCTCTGATGTCACCGGCGTGCTCTCCGAGCGCAGCGCCCAAGTCAACACGCTGCTGCTCAACGCCAACGACCTGCTGGCGGTGCTGCGGGACCGTCGCTACGCGATCGTGAACCTGCTCTCCAGCACCACCGCCGTCGCGCAACAGTTGACCGGCATGGTGGCCGACAACGAGGCCGAACTCGCGCCCACCCTGGAGAAGCTGAACACGGTCTCGGAGATGCTCGAACGCAACCGGGACAACATCACCGAGTCGCTGAGGGGTCTGGCGAAGTACCAGGTCACCCAGGGTGAGGCGGTCAACAACGGGTTCTTCTACAACGGCTTCGCGTCGAATCTGCTTCCCGGACCGGCGATTCAGCCGTTCCTGGACTACGCCCTCGGTTTCCGCCGCGGTGTGAACGCCGGGCAGCCGCCGGACAACGCCGGGCCGCGCGCCGAGTTCCCGTGGCCGTACAACGGCATCCCCGGAGGGTCGCGATGACGAAACGAATCAAGACGTCGGCGCGGACCCTGCTCGCGGCGGGCCTTGCGGTGCTCGCGCTCGCCGGCGCCGGGATCCTGGCCTACCAGCACTTCTTCAGCCCCTACCGGATCACCGCGTACTTCCGGACCGCCACGGCGATCTACGCGGGCGACGAGGTGCGGGTCGCCGGCGTGCGGGTCGGCACGATCGAGTCCATCGAGCCGGTGGGCACCCAGGCCAAGATGACGATGGCCATCGACCGCGATGTCCCGATCCCCGTCGATGCCGACGCGATCATCGTCGCGCCGAACCTGGTGTCGGCCCGCTACGTGCAGTTGACCCCGGCATGGGGCGCCACCCCCGAGACCAGTGGACCCACCATGGCCGACGGCGGCATGATCGACCAGGACCGCACCGCGGTACCGGTCGAATGGGACGAGATCAAGACCCAGCTCACCCGGTTGGCCACCGAACTCGGACCGCGCGGCGGGGTTTCGGAGACCTCGCTGGGCCGGTTCATCGACACCACCGCCGCGGCGATGGACGGTAACGGTGAGAAGCTGCGTGAGACCATCGCCCAGCTGTCCGGTGTCGGCCGCATCCTCGGCGAGGGCAGCGGCGACATCGTCGAGATCCTCACGCACCTGCAGACGTTCGTCACCGCGCTGCGCGACAGCAACGTGCAGATCGTGCAGTTCCAGGACCGGCTCGCCGACGTCACCCAGGTCGTCGACGGCAGCCGCTCGGAGCTGGGCTCGGCGATCACCACACTCTCCGAGGCGGTCGGCGAGGTCCGGCGATTCGTCGAAGGGGCGAGAAACCAGACCGCAGAACAGGTGCAGCGACTCGCCTCGGTGACGCAGGTGCTGGCCGACGACAGCATGGTGCTCAAGAACATCCTGCACGCCGCGCCGAACGCCCTCGTCAACGGCTACAACATCTACAACCCCGACACCGGCGGCCCGCGCGGCTCGTTCGCGATGAACGGATTCGCCAACCCGGTATCCCTGATCTGCTCGGCCATCGCCGCGGTGGAGAACGTCACCGCCGAACAGTCCGGTAAGGCGTGCGCCGAATACCTCGGGCCCGCACTGCGCTTGATGAACTTCAACTACCTGCCGCTGCCGTTCAACGCCTACCTCGGGCCGGCGCCGCAGAACGTGATCTATTCCGATCCGGGCTTGGCCCCCGGCGGAGCCGGCACCGCGCCTGCCCCCGTCGAGATCCCGCCCGCCGTGTCGGCCTACACCGGGGCCGGCGACGTGCCGCCCCCACCGGGATGGTCGAATCCGCCGCAACCGCCGGGAGCGTTCGCTCCGCACGGGCTGCCCGCGAACCCGTCGCAGGCGCTCTATCCGGGCGCGCCGCTGCCGCCCGCGCCGCAACCAGCCACCATCGCCGACATGCTGCTGCCCGCCGAGGCCGCGCCGACCTCGGGAGGGAACCCGTGACGGGACGTTTCTTCCTCGGGCAGGCACGCCGATGGACGGTGCTGGCGTGCTGTGTCGCGGTCACCGCTACGGGATGTTCGGCCGTCGAGTTCCGGGGCCTGAATTCCCTGCCGCTGCCCGGCACCGTCGGAACCGGGGCCGACGCGCACACCTTCCACCTCCAGTTGGCCAATGTCGGTACGCTGGAATCCAATTCGCCGGTGATGCTCAACGACGTGGTGGTCGGTGCGGTCCGCGAGATGACGTTCGACAACTGGCACGCCAACGTGGCGGTGTCGGTCCGGCCCGACGTGGTGGTACCCGCGAACGCGGTCGCCACCGTCGGCCAGACGAGCCTGCTCGGATCGATGCACGTGGCCCTGGACCCGCCCGTCGGGGAGGAGCCGACCGGGCGGTTGCAACCCGGGGCGAACATCCCGCTGAACCGGAGCTCCACCTACCCGTCCACCGAGCAGACCCTGTCGTCGCTGTCGGTCGTCGTCAACGGCGGCGGGCTGACCCAGATCGGCGACATCATCGGCAATTTCAGCGCCGCGCTGGACGGCAGGCAGGACCAGGTGCGGAGCCTGCTGACCCGGATGAACGACGTGGTCGGCATCCTGGACAACCAGCGCGACAACATCAACGCCACCATCGACTCGCTGAACCGTCTCAGCGAGACCTTCGCCGGTCAGCGCGACGTGCTCGCCGGCGCGCTGAAGCGGATCCCCGCCGCCCTTGAGGTGCTCAACCAGCAGCGGCCGCGCATCGTGACCGCGCTGCAAAAACTCGGCGAATTCAGCGACACCGCAACCGATCTGATCGACGAGTCGCACGACGACATCGTACGTAACCTGAGCAACCTGGAGCCGGCGGTGCGGGCGCTGGCCGACGTCGGGCCCGACCTGGCCACCGCGTTGTCGTACCTGCCGACCTATCCGTACACCCAGGAGTTCATCGACCGCGGCATCCGCGGCGACTACATGAACCAGTTCATCGTGTTCGACTTCACCATCTCGCGCCTCAAGAGCGGCATCTTCCTCGGCACCCGATGGGGCGAACCCGGCGCCTCGCTGGTGCCCGCGCCGGGTGACCCGTGGTACTCGTCGTACACGCTGGACCCGCTGCAGGCGCCGATCACACCGGTGCCCGCCGAAGTGGCCACGATGCCGCCGCTGATCGACCTGGCGCCGGGGGCTAACGACCAACCCATCGAAGGCGGCAACTGATGCTGACACGCTTCGTCCGGATCCAGCTGATCATCTTCACCATCGCGTCGGTGGTCGGGCTGGGTGCGATGGTGTTCGTGTACCTACAGGCCCCGGTGCTGCTCGGCATCGGCCGGATGACCGTCACCCTGAAGCTTCCGAACACCGGTGGCCTCTACCAGTTCTCGAATGTCACCTACCGCGGGATCGAGGTCGGCAAGGTCACCGACATCACGCCCAACCGCGACGGCGTCACCGTCACCATGTCGCTGAAATCGGCGTCGAAGATCCCCGCCGACCTGAAGGCCCACGTGCGCAGCGTTTCCGCGGTGGGGGAGCAGTACGTCGACCTGGAACCGCGCACCGACGACGGTCCCTACCTGCAGAACGGCTCGGTCATCGTGGCCGACGGCTCGTCGATACCGCAGCCGGTCGGTCCGATGCTCGACCAGATGAGCGCCCTGGTGGACAGCATCCCCACCGGCACGCTCAGCGGTCTGCTCGACGAATCCTTCGACGCGCTCAACGGAAGCGGCTACGAGCTCGCCGCGTTGTTCGACGCCTCGTCGCAGTTGGCCGCCGACGCCAACGCCTCGGGCGAGAAGTTCCGCACCCTGATCGAGGACGGCAGGCCCCTTCTCGACGGGCAGGCCGAGAAGGCCGACGCGATCACCACATGGGCGCGCAGCCTGGCCGGGATCAGCGGCCAGATCGCCGACGACGATCCCGCCGTTCGTAGCATCCTGCAGACCGGCTCCGGGGCGGCCGATGAGGCGTCCCGGCTGCTCACCGACCTCAAGCCGACACTGCCGGTGCTGCTGGCCAATCTGACCACCGTCGGTCAGGTCGGGGTCGCCTACTACCCGTCACTCGAGCAGTTGCTGGTCCTGCTGCCGCCGTACCTGGCCGCTACCCAGTCCTACGGATCGTCGTTGAACAACCCGACCGGGATGGCGCTGTCCGAGTTCAGCCTCACCCTGGGTGACCCGCCCGCCTGTACGGTCGGCTTCCTGCCGCCGTCGTCGTGGCGCTCACCTGCCGATCTGACCGACGTGGACACCCCGGACGGCCTGTACTGCAAGCTGCCCCAGGACTCGCCGATCGGCGTGCGCGGCACCAGGAACTTCCCGTGCATCGAGAATCCCGGCAAGCGGGCACCGACCGTCGAGATCTGCGAGAGCGACCGGCCTTTCGAGCCGCTCGCGATGCGCCAGCACGTGCTGGGCCCCTACCCGATCGACCCGGCGCTGATCGCCCAAGGCGTGGCGCCGGATGACCGCGTCAGCTTCAACGATCAGATCTTCGGGCCGGTCGAGGGCACCCCGCCGCCCGCGCCCGTAGCGCCGGCGTCCGCACCGGTCGCCCCAGCTGCGGGTGACGCGCCGGTCGCGGTCGCGACGTACAACCCGGAGACCGGTCAGGTCGCCGCCCCGGACGGCACGGTGTTCACCCAGTCGGATATCGCTGCCGGACAACCGGAGGGCTGGCAGGACCTGCTGCCACGGTAAGTGCGGTGAGTGTGCTCAGCCGACCTTGACGAGTTTGAACGGCATGTTGATGTAGACCGGTCGGCTCACCCCGCAGGCACCGCTGGGGCCGGTGGTGACGTCCTCGCCGACCAGCGTGGTCGACGTCGGATCAGCCACCGCGCCTTCGGCGTTCATCGCCTTGAACCGAAACACCTGCAACCCGGGCGCGGTGGTGCCGTCGGGGCACGGCACCCAGTCCTCGATGGTGTGCTTGACGTACCACACGCTGCTCTTGGCGTAGATCGGTGCGCTCCAGCCCCATTCGCTGTCGACGGTGCCGGTGCACTCGCCGGGGTAGCTGCACTGGGTGCGGACCGTCCAGGTGCTGCGCAGGCTGGGCAGGTCGGTGAAGACCTCGTTCTTCCTGGCCCATTCACCGTTGGAGGTGGCGATGTAGGTGCCGTTGAGCCCCCAGTCCGGGCTCTCGGCTGCGGCGGTCGGCACACCCCACGCCGCGCCGCAGATCGCGGTCGCCGCAACAGTGTTCGCCAGGGCGGATACACGGGTCATCGCCTGCTCCTCACGCGACCGCCGGGCATGCGTCGGCGGCGCACGAGGCTAACACCGAGAACCGGCCCGTCTTCGGGGGAGTGTCCGCTGAGCGGACGTTCCGCAACCGCCGAGGCGTGGCCGCTGGGATGCTGGCCCCGTGCACAGGGGAATCGTCGTGATCGTGTCGGCATTGGTTGCCGGGCTGTGCGGTGCCGCGCCTGCGGTCGCGCAACCCGCGCCGTGTGACGACCCGTTCTGCACGCCGGGGATCAGACCCGGTGTCGTCCTGGGCGCGCCGTGCGCGGATACCGCGAACTTCGTGTTCGGCACCACGTCCTGGGGCCGGCTGGTGTTCTGCGGATCGCCGCGCCGCTACGAGCCGCGCTACTTCCGGTCCCCGTCGATGGCCGGGGTGAAGGAGTTCGGCGCCAACTGCGCCGGATACGAGAACTGGGTCGCTCAGAGCCCCGATGGGCTGTTCCTGGCGTGCCAGTCCAAGGACGGCGCACCCCTGTGGAGGCGCGGCGATGACAAGTAGGTTGTTCGTCGCCGGGGTCCTTGTCGCGGCGGTGATCCCGGCTCCGGTCGCGGCGGCGGCACCGGCGGCCGCACATCAGGTGACCTATACCGTGACCGCGCAGCAGCCGGTCAGCGCCGACATCTACTACCGCGACGTCGATCCGCCGACCTGGGCGGACTACAGCCACAACCCGTACCAGTTCAGCCCGAAGGTCACCGTCGACATCGGACCGCAGCAGCCTTGGGTGCTCACCGTCCAACTGGCCGACCCGGACCGCTGGGCGATGGTGTCGGCGACGCGCGGCCGCCTGCCGGCCGAACCGGGGTTCCGCTGCGAACTGGCCGTCGACGGTGTCGTGGTCGCGACCGGTGAGGGGCCGCGCGGCGCGCTGTGCTCGCTGCGGCACTGGTAGTCGCTGCCCACTGGGCGGGAGAGCACCCGTCGCGACCGTGAGCGACCGCCTACCGTTGCGTCGGGTCGCCGTCACAACCGGGCGACGAAGGGACTGTGCAGATGTCGAAGCCCGCAGCGGCTCCGCCGGACGGTGTCGAGGACCTGTCCGGGCTGACGCCGCAGGAGGTGGACCGGGTCCTCGAACAGGCCGAGGCCGAGGCTGCCGCAGCGGAGACCGCCGCGGCGCAGGCGCGGTCGCGCGCAGCCGCTGCCCGTCGACGCCTGAGACGTGGACCGCGGTGGCAGACGGTCGCCGGCATCGTCGCGGTGCTGTGCGCGCTCACGATGGCGATTGGCAGCGTGCTCATCTGGTCGGGGCACCGCGACACCGTCCGGGACCAGCAGAACCGGGCCGAGTTCGCCGCGGCCGCCAAACAGGTCGCCGTCACCTTGTTGTCGATCGACTTCACCGACCCGCAGACCGGTATGCAGCGCATCCTGGACAACGCGGTCGACCCGTTCCGCACCGAATTCCAGAACAGCAGCGACGATTTCGTCAAGCTGACCGCCGACGCGAAGGTCTCCACCAAAGCCGTGGTCGATGCCGCGGCGGTGCAGTCGGCGACCGCGGATGCGGCGACGGTCCTGGTCGCCGCGACCACGACGGTGACCGATGCCGAGGGGGTGGCCGAACCGCCGCGCACCTGGCAGCTGAGGCTCGACCTGCGCCGCGACGGGGACCGGATCAAGATGGCGGAAGTGGATTTCGTGCAATGACAGTCGAGCACGCCGGTGTGTCCGGCCGACGTGTGCACCGGTGGGGTCTGATCGCCGCCGCGGTGCTGCTGATCGCGTCGGCCGCGGTTCTGGCGACGCTGTACGTCACGCAGTACCGTGCCGACAGTCAGACCGGACCGGCCGCACAGGAGGCGGTGGTCGCCGCCGCATCGAATGCGACCACGGCGCTGTTGTCGTACGCGCCGGAGACCATCGACTCCGACTTGGAGGCCGCCCGGTCGATGATGACCGGCGAATTCGCCACCTACTACGGGAAATTCACCGCCGACGTGGTGGCCCCGGCGGCCCGCGACCGCGGCGTCCAGGCGCAGGCCCATGTGATCGACTCCGCGCTGATGGAGCTGCATCCGGACCAGGCCAAGGTGCTGGTGTTCCTGAAACAGCAGACCGCCAGCCGCGAACGGCCCGAACCTGCGGTGACCGCCAACAGTGTGGTCGTGACCGTGTCCAAGGTCGGCGACGACTGGCTCGTCTCCGCCTTCGACCCGGTCTGAGGCACCGCGAGTTAGCACCGCGAGCGCGCGCGTCTGCTCAGCGACACGCCGCTCCTTCTGGCATGCACCGCGCGCTCGGTGCTGTCGAGTGTGCGCAATCGCCCACTATGCCAATGTGAATGAGCCGCTTGGCCGTTGTGGATCGGTGGTGATGCCACGCTGAGTCGGCGACGAGTGCGCGGTGCATGCCAAAAAGTGCGGTGTGTTGGTGTGCAGACGCGCGCGCTCGCGGGGCCGACGCTCGCCGGTGTTTATCGGGCGATGATGACGGAGGAGCCGTGGCCGAAGAGGCCTTGGTTGGCGGTGATGCCGACGGTGGCGTTTTCGACTTGGCGGCCGGTGGCTTGGCCTTTGAGTTGCCAGGTGAGTTCGCAGATTTGGGCGATGGCTTGGGCGGGGATGGCTTCGCCGAAGGAGGCCAGGCCGCCGGAGGGGTTGACGGGGATGCGGCCGCCGAGGGTGGTGGCGCCGGAGCGTAGGAGGTGTTCGGCGTCGCCGCGTGCGCAGAGGCCGAGGTGTTCGTACCAGTCGAGTTCGAGGGCGGTGGACAGGTCGTAGACCTCGGCCAGGGAGAGGTCGTCGGGTCCGATGCCGGCTTCGGTGTAGGCGGCGTCGAGGATTTGGTCTTTGAAGACGCGGTCGGGGCCGGGGATCACGGCGGTGGAGTCGGTGGCGATGTCGGGTAGTTCGGGGAGGTGTTGGGGGTATTGCGGCGATTGCAGGCTGATCGCGCGCACCGACGGGATGCCGGCGGTGGTGCCGAGGTGTT
>NZ_MVID01000045.1 GCF_002086815.1 Mycolicibacterium parafortuitum | reverse complement strand
CAACCCTTGATCGGAATCCAATAGCCCGAGCCTCCGGGAAACCCAGGGCGTTTCACTCAGTTCCGAGAGCGCTAGTTAGTACAAGCACTGTCGGGCAGCGGAATTCGCCTGTGACGGCGCCAATATCCGGCAGCTTGCCGAGAGTGACAAAGCTCGACGCAATCTGAACGCGTAACGTGTCGGACGGCACCATGACCAGGGTTGACTTCGGTGAATGACAGAACGCCGCCAACATTGTGTCCGTTTTGCCTGTACCCGTCGGCATCACGACCGTTGAAGCGTCCTTATTGCCGGTTGATCGCGTCGCCAATATGGCGTGCAGCGCACCAAGTTGGGGTGGGCGTAACCCGGGTCCCTCTACGGACTCTTCGACGAAGTTAAAGGCTTGTCGCAATGAGTTGTTGACCTCATCTGGGCTTCGCGGGGTGTCACCGTGCGAACCCGACCCCTCGCGGAGCCACCACAATTCAGAGTCTCCAACTTTAAGTTTTCCGATTGCCAAAGCATCCCCAATGCACACAGCCGCCCATTCCACCATCGTCGCAAATAAACAATGGTGGCATCTACGATTCGCTAGGTTTCTAGCGCTTGTGGGAGTCAACCGCTGATGCTGGCCATGTATTGCACAGGACGAATTGGCCGTCGGTTGGCCAGCCGAGACGGCGACCGGAGAGGCGAAAGGCGTGCCTGCTAAACCGCAGCGATAATCAAGTACACCTGTGGAGATCGCTTGGGCTTCGCGGTTCCGGCTGTACAAGACCGACGAGGTGGGTTTAGAGCGTGACGTCGGGGGCGCCTTGGCTGAGGCGGTATTCCTCGGCTTCCGGGTGGGCTGTGTACTGAACGACTTCGCCGACTGTGGACTTCAGTACCTCGAGGACTTCTTCGGGTGTGGCATAGAAGAATTCGCGCCGAAGGTTGACCTTGTTGACGCGGCGCGCGGCGAAGGCCTGGTGCAGCTTTGTTTCTACCGTCACCGCGTCGTCGGCGAAAAACAGCGTGTGGACGTCGAACCGGAACGGCACTGACGCATCTCCGAGTTCGCGCACGCGATCGAAGGGTTCCAGGCGCCTGGTCAGTCCGATCTTGACCATGTTAGGCCCAAAGGATCCGACGTTCGAGATGACGTAGACAAAGCCAGCCCGGATGTTGGCCGCCCGGTAGTCGACGTCGTCGATCGCGCGTTGGACGTCGGCCAGCTTGTCCTCTAACCGCCTGATCCCGTCCAGGTCTCCGTTGGCCTCCAGCATGGCTTTCACGTTGGAGTAGTGGGCCTGCTCCTTGGCGAGCTGGCGCTCTAGACGCTCTCGTTCTGCCTTGAGTTCCTGTTCGGCCTTGCGTTGTTCGCGAAGTTCAGCCTTGCGCTCGCGCTCAAGCTCTTTCTCCTCTTGAACCCGAATGTGGAATTCAGCCGCGAGCTCCAGTTCACGGACGCGGAGCTGGTGGTAATAGTCGGTGACGCGCAGGTCGATCATTCGCCCTTGCTTTTCGATCTGATCCTTTGCCTTCGCTATACGGGCTTCTGCCGTGGGAAGGTTGCCTGCCTTGACGGTCTTGACGCAGTTCTCTGCTTCGGCGTTGTAGGCACGCAGCATGATTCGTGACATCTCGTTGACGAACTTGCGGCCCTGCGCGGCTGAGTTATTGAAGTGAAAGCCGGTGGCGGCATGTATCGCCAGCTTTTCCCGGACCGCGTCTTTGATCTTTGATCGCACTCTGTCAAGCTTGGTGCGCAGGTCGACAGAAGATTCCGCGGGATGGTGGTACTCGTAGAGGCCTACGTCCTGCAGTTCGCGCTGCCCCTGGACTTCGACGAGTTGCTGCTGTTCGTCGCTGATCCGTCGTTCTATGTCGGCCTTATCCGTGCGCAGTTGAGCAAGTTCGACGCGGAGCCGTTCAGTTTCGGCCTCGACTTCGATGAGCGACAGCGCTCCCACTCGTTCGATAACGGCGCGCTGTTCCGCATTGACACGCTCAAGCTTTTCAAGCTGTGCCCGCAGCTGAGCATTCGTCTGCCGCAATTCTTCGGCACGCTTCCTGGCGCCGAAGAACGGTATTGCGCCGCCGTCGTCGGATGTCGAATCAGGCGAACTCGCCGGCGCCGCCGGTGTTGCGCCCGTCTCTGAGGTGTGTCCAGTCCACCGTTGTCCGTCCCAATAGCGCAGCACCCCTGGCTGCTGCGGGTCCGGATACCAACCATTAGGCGTCGTCAAATCAAGCCTCCCTTCCGTACCGAGCAGAGCGCGCGACTTCCCCTTCGCCATACTGTCCGCATATCGATCGCGGAATCGGCGATATTGAAGAATTTTGGACTTGCCTCTCCCGCTAACCCGGCACAGCCACGTGAGCATGGCTCAGGACCGCCACATGGGCCGCGGCCGGATTCACACCCAGGTTGCCGATCTGCTGACCGCGCTGTGAAGAGCCCGATGGTCGATGAAAACTTATGGGTATGCATTCTATAGGTTAATAGCCTATGATTCGCATACTGGAGGGCGGATTGTGGCAAGGCAACACAGCACGGCGGTCCCCGCCGGCCTCGCCGCGCGCCCACTGCGCACCTTCCGCACCGGGCAGGCCGACGACATCTACGCGCATCCGGGCCCCGAGATCGCGCGACTCCACGATCACGGCCTGCTCCATCGCCTCGCGCACGGTTACTACGTCGTAATCCCCCAAGAAATGTTGGGCCGCAAATGGATTCCCGATCTGGAAGCCGCCGCCGCCGGAATCGCCACCACGATCTACGGCCATGACGACATCGTCGTCATGGGACTCAGCGCCGCGCGGCTGCACGGCGCAATCCCCCGCGCTCTGGCAACGGCCATCGTGGCGACACCGCGCCAACACCGTCCCATCACACTCACCGACCGACCGGCGGTCATACGGTTCGTCAAACGCAACACCGCAGAACTCGACGCCGAACGCATCCGCACCGACCTGGGCCCCACACTGACGACGACGCCCGAACAAACGATCCTGGATCTCGCGCACCGTCCCACCCTCGGCGACAGCGCAACCGACGTCCCCACCGCCGTCAAAGCCCTCTACGCACGAGCGGATCCAGACCGCTTGCGCCAGCTCGCCACCGAACAGCGCCGCCTGGCCTCCCTGCGCCGGGCGGAAGACTGGGCCGGGGTCGACCATGGATCCTGACGAACGCGACACGGTCGCAACGCAGTTCGGCGTATCCGCCGAGCAGGTCGAGCGCGACCACCTCATCTCCCACCTCCTCGCGTTCCTCAGCCGTGAGTTCGGTGACCGGGTCCACTTCATCGGCGGCACCGCCCTGGCCCGCACCCATCTCCCCGACGGACGGCTGAGCGAGGACATCGACCTCATCGCCATCGGCAGCCGCAAACAGGTGGCCGCCGCGCTCGACGCCGCACTCCCCCGCGCCGTCGCGCGCACCCACGGCCGGCTGACCGTCGAACTCGCGCTCAGCGCTACCGCAGACACCCTGCCGGTGCTGTTGCGACCCTCGGACGGACGCCCGGTCCGCCTCCAATTGCTGTCCGCGCGCGACCGGGTCGTCTGGCCGACGGAACGCCGCGATCTGTTTCAGCGCTATGGGGATGCGCCCTCTGCCGAACTGCTTGTGCCGACGCTCCCCGCGTTCGCGGCGTCGAAGACGGCGACATGGACGGACCGGCACGCAGCCCGCGACCTCTGGGACCTGTGGGCGCTGAGCCGGGTCGGCGCGATCGACGCGGACGCCGCCGCCCTGTTTCGGCGATACGGACCGACCAACAAGGCGCCGACGCAGCACATGTTCGACCGGGCCCCGACCGATGCCGAGTGGCAGGCGCAGCTGGCCGGACAGACGCGCCTCGACGTCTCCGCAGCCGAAGCGCTCGTCGCGGTGCGCGAGGCGTGGCGGTGGGCAGTACGACCTGCACAGACCCTCATAAACGGTGAATAAACGATGAGTTCCAAAAATTGATCTTGAAAAACACCCTCTGAAGTGGGGCGGGCGGGGCTCGAACCCGCGACCAATGGATTATGAGTCCACGGCTCTAACCGACTGAGCTACCGCCCCCGGCGCGCACTGCGCGGCCATCATGTTCGCACACCCCGGGTCAGGCGAAGATGGTCTGCCCCTGCTCGTCGACCTCGTAGCGCTCCGTGCCCTCGGCGACCCGCGGGGCGTCCG
This sequence comes from Mycolicibacterium parafortuitum, assembly GCF_002086815.1. GTDB lineage: Bacteria > Actinomycetota > Actinomycetes > Mycobacteriales > Mycobacteriaceae > Mycobacterium > Mycobacterium parafortuitum. Next base: position 16,698 of record NZ_MVID01000045.1, on the reverse strand, counting down.
CACCCATCGACACCGCGATCTTGTTCGCGGCGTTGCGCATCACGTCGAGCGTGATCTCCAGCATCTGCTTGCCGGAGAAGTGCTTTCGCATCCCGTCGACCACCTCAGGCTCGATCCGCGACGGCGACCAGACCAGGGCGTCGACGTAGCGCAGCGCGGCCTTGTGCGCGTCGGTCAGACCCTCGGCGCGCTCGAAGTCGGCGATCTGGCTGTACAGATCCTCCGAGCCGCCCGCATCCAGCGCGTGTCCCTCCCGCAGCGACTTACACAGCCTGCAGTTGTGCGCTTCGGCCCCGCGCAGCCGCACCACCTCGGTGGTCACCGCGTCCACCTCGCGCATCCGCGCGACCGCGGGCACGAAACCGCCCAGCACCACCGCCACCGGATCCGCGTCACGGTCGAGCACCGCCTCGGCCGTCCAGCCCGGCTTCCCGAGCCCCAGCGCCGCGCACCCGGCCCACACCCGCGGCAGCAAATCGGCGACGAAGATCGCGACGACGACCCGAAACGCGTTGTCGCCGTAGGCCCCTATGAAGCGGTTGCGTTGGTTGTCGCTGATGCCCGTCACGTCGACGCTGAACTGCTCGGCGAACGCCGTCAGGATCTGTTCGGCGTCGGTGTGCCCGTCGGGCGGGTCCACCGGCGACGGCAGCGGCGGCAGCGACAGCGCCCGCCCGCAGGTGAGCCGGATCAGGGTGTCGGCGCGGTCGTCGCCGGACGACAGCGTCACCAGCCGGGCGAGCCGGTCTGCCGATGCATCGCTCATGCCGCGATTATTGCGCCTGGCTGACGGAGGACATGGCGAAGTCGGGAATCCGCAGCGACGGCATCTCGGCGCGAGTGGCCCAGTCGCCCCACTCGCGCGGCAGCGTGACCTCGCTGACCCCGGCCTCGGTGGCCCTGCGCAGCAGGTCCAGCGGGCTCTCGTTGAACCGGAAGTTGTTCACCGCGGCGCTGACCCGACCGTCCTCGATCAGGTACACCCCGTCGCGGGTCAGCCCGGTCAGCAGCAGCACCGACGGGTCCACCTCGCGGATGTACCACAGCGTCGACAGCAGCAGTCCGCGCTCGGTGCCGGCGATCATGTCTTGCAGGCTCGCGGTGCCGCCGGTCATCAGCAGGTTGTCCGCGCCGACGGCCACCGGCGCGCCGAACTCCGCCGCCGCGGCCCGCGGGTAGGCCAGCGCGTTGATCACGCCGTCGCGGATCCAGTCCACCCGCTCGATCGCCATCCCGTTGTCGAACACCGACGCCCGTTCCGACGAGCGGGTCGCCGCGACGAACGGCGAGCACTCCAGCCCGGGCGCCGCCGGATCGGAGTACATCGTCAACGGCAGCGAGGTCAGCTTCTCCCCCACCCGGGTGCCGCCGCCGGGCGCGGACAGCGCGCTGCGGCCCTCCTGCGCGCTGCGCCCGCCCATCGTCCAGGACAGGTAGATCATCATGTCCGCCACCGTCGACGGCGGCATGATCGTCTCGTACCGTCCGGCGGGCAGGTCCACCCTGCGTTGCGCCCACGACAGCCGGGTGCCGAGATCCTCGAGCATGGCGTCGGTCGGCACATCGGCGAAATCCGCTGTGCTGACCCCGCTCCAGGCGCTGGCGCCGTCCCGTTTGGCGTTGATCTCGACCGAGCCCGTCGGCTGGGTGAACCGCCGCCGCAGCCCCGATGACGTCGCGACGAACGTCGTCTCCAGCACGTGCCGGGCGAACCCGAACAGTGTGTCGGCGCCGTGGAATCCACGCGCCAGCGATGCCGCGACACCGCCGAAGACCTCGGCGCCGGTGCGTGGGATCGGGTCGTGCCAGTCCGCGGGTGCATCCCCGCCGGGCAGTGCCGGGGCGTTGTCACGCGCCGGAGGTGCTGTCGCGGCGGCCTTCTGGGACGCCGCGACCAGATCACCGATCCCGGCGGGGTCCACCGCGCTGGAACTCACCGATCCGACCGTGGCCTCATCACCGTCCCGCACCACCGAGATGACGGTCGTGGTGCGGCCGGTCGACTCGCCGTTGGTGGTCATCGTGTTGTTCGCCCACCGCAGTGACGCGTCGACCCGGTCGGTGACCACCACGATCGTCTCGTCGGCCCGGCCCCGCCTGCGCGCCTCGGCCAGGGCGACGTCGATCACCTGCTGTGCACCGATCATGTCTACCGCCCGCCCTCTTCACGAGTGTTGAGCACGTTGATCCCGCGGAACAGCGCCGACGGGCAGCCGTGGCTGACCGCCGCGACCTGGCCGGGCTGTGCCTTACCGCAGTTGAACGCCCCGCCCAGCCGCCACGTCGACTGCCCGCCAACGGCTTCCATCGCACCCCAGAAATCGGTGGTGGTCGCCTGGTAGGCGACGTCGCGCACCTGCCCGTCGAGGCGGCCGTTCCTGATCCGGTAGAAGCGCTGGCCGGTGAACTGGAAGTTGTAGCGCTGCATGTCGATCGACCAGCTCTTGTCCCCGACGATGTACAGCCCGTCCGACACCCGGCTGATCAGGTCGTCGGTGCTGAGATCTTCGGCGCCCGGCCGCAGCGACACGTTCGCCATCCGCTGGATCGGCACGTGGTGGGCGGAATCGGCGTAGGAGCAGCCGTTGGACCGGCCGACCCCGAGCCGCGGCGCGAAGACCCGGTCGAGCTGATAGCCGACGAACACCCCGTCGCGCACCAGGTCCCAGCTCTGCGCGCGCACCCCTTCGTCGTCGAAACCGACAGTGGCCAGGCCGTGTTCGACAGTGCGGTCGGCGGTCACGTTCATCACCGGTGAGCCGTACCGCATCCGCCCCAGCTTGTCCGGTGTGGCGAACGACGTTCCGGCGTAGGCGGCCTCGTAGCCGATGGCGCGGTCGTACTCGGTGGCGTGTCCGATGGACTCGTGGATGGTCAGCCACAGGTTGGTCGGATCGATCACCAGGTCGGTCGGGCCCGCGACGACGCTGGGCGCCTTGGCCTTCTCGGCCAGCAGAGAGGGCAGTGCCGCGAGTTCACCGGACCAGTTCCACACATCGTCCCCGGCGACGGCCTCCCACCCGCGGCCCATCGGCGGCGCCAGCGTGCTCATCGACTCGAACGATCCGGCCGACGGATCGACCGCGACCGCGTCCAGGCGCGGGAGCACCCGGACCCGCTGCTGGGTGATCGTGGAACCGAACGTATCCGCGTAGAACGTCTGCTCCTTGGCCATGTTCAGCCATGCCGACACGTGATCGACGCCGTCGGACAACAGCAGCCGGACCGAGTAGTCCGCCAGCACCTCGATCTTGTCCTGCGTGGGGACCGCGAACGGGTCGACGCGGTAGGACGACACCCAGGACACGTCGCGGTACACCGGTTCGGGCGCGAGCTCGATCCGCTCGGCGTTCAGCGGGGCCAGTGTCGTGGCGACCCGCACCGCCCTGCGCGCGGTGTCGGCGGCCGAGGCGGCGTCGAGCTGCGCGTGCGATGCGAACCCCCATGTGCCGTCCACGATCACCCGCACCGCCAGCCCGATCTCGTAGTCGGTGACGGCCGCCTCCAGCGCGCCGTCACGCATCTGGACGCTCTCGGTGGTGATGGCATGGATGCGCAGATCGGCGTAGCTGGCGCCGGCCTGCGCGGCCGCGGTCAACGCCGCGTCGGCCAGGGCATGACGCGGCAGCGCGAGGAAGTCCGCGTCCACGGTTCGGGTCGTCACGGTTTCACACCGTAATTCAGCGACGCGGTCCGCTCGTGCCCAGGATGGTCAGCTCCAGCGCCAGCGCGGTGCCGCAGACGATGAGCACGATCGCGAACGCGATCCAGTCCCGCCGTTTGGGTCCCGATGGAACGGCCGAGATCTGGCCGGCGCCGCCGCGGGCGGTGATCGCATCGCCCATCTCGTCGGCGCGGCGCAACGCGACCGTGATCGCCGCTGCCAGCAGGTCGATCATCTCCGAAGCCCACTGGCTCACCCGGGCCCGCCGGCGCGCGTCGACGTCGCGCGGCCGCAACCGGCGCGCGGCGTAGAGCACACTGAACTCGTCGATCAGCATCGGAAAAGCCCGCAGCGCCAACGCAAGCGTGACCGCCCACTCGTCGACCGGGATCCGCAACGCCCGCAGCGGGCGGCCCAGCTTGGCGACCGCGGGCGCCACCTCGGCGACGTTGGTGGTCCACGAGACCATGGCGCCGAGGCCGAGCAGCACGATCGACAGCGCGGTGATGCGCAGGAAGTTCAGCAGGCCGCCGAGCCCGACGGTGACCGAGCCGACGGTGAACTCGGGGCTGCCGCCGGCGAACGTCGCGGTGACCGCTCCGAGCAGCAGCAGGAACCACAGCCATCCCGGGATCGACGGCAGCACACCGCGCGGGATCCGCGCGATCCGCGCCGAGACGACGACGAGCACCCCGACGGCGGCGATCGGCACCCAACCGGGATAGAAGGTCAGCAGCACCCCGATCGCGGCGACGATGAGCAGTTTGGACCCCGCCCACAGGTCGTGCATCACGGTGCGGCCGGGCACCGGCCGCAGCAGCACGACCTGGCGACGCGGCTTGCGCCGGGGCGCGGCGGCGGTCACGACATCCCTCCGGCGGTCGTCGGCTCGGCAGCGAGGACGCCGTCACGCAGATGCAGTGTGCGCGGGCACAACTCCTCCAGCCCGGCGAAGTCGTGGGAGATGACGACCACGGTCAGCCGCTCACGCCTGCGCAGATCCACCAGCAGCTGCAGCAGACCGCGCTGCGACGCGGCGTCCAGGCCGGCCAGCGGCTCGTCGAGGATCAACGCGCGCGGCGAGCGCGCCAGCAGCCCGGCCAGCACCACACGCCTCATCTGTCCGCCGCTGAGCTGATCGATGCGACGGTCGGCCAGCGCCGGGTCCAGCCCGACGGTTCCGAGCGCGGCGTTGATGCGGTCGCGGTCCCGCTTCGAGAACCCGGCCGCCGAGGCGATCTCGTGCCCGACGTGGCTGCGCATCAGCTGCAACCGCGCCGCCTGGAAGGAGATCGCGACCGCGCCGACCTGATCGGACACCGGTTTGCCGTCCAGCAGGCACGAGCCGGAGGTCGGCAGCGCCAGCCCGGCCATGATCCAGGCCAGCGTGGATTTGCCGGACCCGTTCAGACCGTGGATCAGGAGGCCGTCGCCTTCGTGGACGGTGAGGTCGATGCCGCTCAGCGCTGCCTTGGCCCACGGGGTGCCGCTGCCGTACTCGTGACCGACGCCGACGAGCTCCAGAACCGGTTTTCCGCGCGGGGTTTCGGCGACACCGCTCGCCGGCGGCGCATCGGCGGTCTGCACCATCTCGGTGTTGTCGGAGCTCGCACCGTTGCCGACAAGCGCGACGGTACGGTCGGCCGCGTCCGCCTCGTCGTTGTAGTGGGTGATGTGCACGAGCGCGGTCCGGTGCCGCCGCGTCAACCCGGACAGCACCGCCATCAGGTCTTCCCGCCCGTCCTGATCGACCATGCTGGTGACCTCGTCGGCGATCAGCAGGGACGGTTCCCGCGCCAGCGCGGCCGCGACGGCCAGACGTTGCAGCTCACCACCGGACAGACCGCCGGTGTCGCGTTCGGCGAGCCCGTCCAGGCCGACCTCGCCGAGCAGCTTCTCGACGTCGGTGTCGGTGCCCGGCGGCAGCCCCCACACGACGTCGTCGGCCACCCGGGAGCCCAGCACCTGGCTTTCCGGGTGTTGCATCACGACCGCGGTGCCGCCGAGCTTGCCCAGTCCGACCGCACCCGGCCGCTCGACGGTGCCCGAGGTGGCTTCCCGCCCCGACAGCACCAGCATCAGCGTCGTCTTGCCGGAGCCGTTGGCGCCGGTGACGGCGAGATGCTCACCCGGGCGCACCTCCAGCGACACCGGCCCGAGCGCGTCGTGGTCGCTGTTGGGATAGCGGAAGCAGACGTCGGTGAGGCGCAGCGGGACCGGGGCGACCGGCGCGGTGTCCGGGGTGACCTCCAGCTTGTGCACGTCGGGAACGTCGACCAGGCGCTTCATCACGCGCGACAGCGCCCACCAGCCGACCAAACTGACGAACGTGATGCTCAGCACACCCATGCCGAAGAACAGGAACGGCCAGTAGTACAGCGCGGTGGCGAAGTCCCGGGTGAGCCGTTCTGCGGCGGGCGCGAAGCCGGGCACTCGTTCCAGGACCGCGGCGGCGCCGGTGATGTTCGCCGTCATCGAGTCGAAGATGAGATTGCGCAGCCGGCTGAGCACCCCCAGGGCCGCGACGATCACGATCCCGAACAGCGCACCGGCCACCAGGGAGCACAGGAACACCGTCGGGGTGCCGCGTCCGCGGCGTTTGACGATGCCGGTCAGGCCACCGATGTAGGCGCAGTTGACCACTGTCATCAGCCCACCCATCCCGGCGATCAGGAAGGCGACGAGGCCGCCCGCGATGGTCGCGGCCAGCAGCACCCGGAGTCGGTGGCGGTAGGCGAGCAGCCCCATCGGGACGGTGCCGAGCAGCGACAGCCCCGCGGCGAACGGGACCACAACAGCGATGATCGCGATGGCCGCGCACAGGGCGGCCATCACTGCGGCCTGCGCGAGCTCGACCGGTTGGAGTGGACCAGTCCGTCGAGCGGGGCTCTCCGGGCTGCCCGAGGTCATCTCCTGATTCTGCCAGTCGGCTGGGAATGCATCGGCGGGCCGGTCTGTGACGGCCCCCACTAGGCGTGTCACATTTGGCACACATAGTAAAGCTATGTAACCTGGGGCGATGTCGTCGACGCTCGGATCGGACCTGCTCTCGGTGGTCGCGCGGATCAACCGCCTGGCGAACCAGCGGGTGCGGATGCCCGTCCCGTTCGCCCAGGCCCGCCTGCTGTCCACCATCGAGGATAGAGGTGAGGCCCGGATCTCCGACCTCGCCGCGCTGGACCACTGCTCGCAGCCGACGATGACGACCCAGGTGCGACGCCTGGAGGACGCCGGCATGGTCACCCGCGCCGGCGACCCCAACGATGCGCGCGCGGTGCTGATCCGGATCACCCCCGAGGGCGTCGCCGCACTGCGCCAGGCGCGCGCCGACCGCGGCGCGGCCGTCGACCCCTACCTGGAACGACTGAGCGAATCCGACCGCCAGATCCTCGAACAGTCCGTCCACATCATGCGGCGCCTGATCGAGGATGCGACCAACCCGAGCGTCGCGGCCCGCTGACTTCCCGGCTCAGGTGACGCTGACGCCGATCAGATAGCCGACGGCGTAGGTGGCCGCCACCGCGACGAAACCAAGCACGAACTGCCGCAACGACGCCCAGACGAGCGGCTGACGGGTGAAACGCGACGCGAGCGCGCCCGCGACCATCAGGCCGACCCCGCCACACCCGAGCCCGGCCCAAAGCGACTCGTAGCCAAGCAGATACGGGATCAACGGGATCACCGCGCCGATCGCGAACATCAGGAACGACGCACCCCCGGCCACCCACGGCGACGGCTTCTCCTGCGGGTCGACTCCGAGCTCCTGCACGAGGTGGAAGTTCATCGCCTTCGTCTCGTCCCGGTGGATCTCGTCGGTGGCCTTCGCCGCGGTCTCCGGGGTCATCCCCATGTCGGTGAGAATCGCGGCCAACTCGGCGCGCTCGGCCTGCGGATCGGCGCGAAAAGACCTGCGCTCCACCCTGACCTCGGATTCGATCTGCTCGTTGGCCGTGGTGACCGACGTGTACTCCCCCAGCGCCATCGAGAACGCCCCGGCCAGCAATCCGGCGACACCGGTGATCACCACGGTGTGCGCATCGGCGGCCGCACCCACGCCGGCGATCAGCGCGGTGTTGCTGACCAGACCGTCCATCGCGCCGAACGTCGCGGCGCGCAGCCATCCCCCGGACACGTCGGCGTGGGTGTGGTCGGCCACGTGCGGCTTGCCGGTCGGCGAGACCGGACCGTCAGCGGTTGTCATGGACTGATTGAACACCGCGGGCAAACAGGCTGAAAAGCAAGGTTCACCTCGGTTTGCCACATCACAGTTTGCGGAGCATGCATTGGGGCTACCGTGAAGCATGACCACGACTGCGGAGCATCTGCGCAACTCTCTGGACGGCCGATTCCGGGACGTGAAGAACCGCGTGCGCCAGGAACTCAGTAACGACGTCTTCCGCCCGCACTACACCCCGAACACCGTCATCGCTCGCACCAAAGTGGCTGAGCAGATGAAGATCATGGCCGCCCGCGGCGCGGCCGAGGACGGCTTCAAGAAAGAGCATGGCGGCAACGGCGACGTCGGCGCCGCGGTCACCCAGATCGAGATGCTCGCCATGAGCGATCTGTCCCTGATGGTCAAGGCAGGTGTGCAGTGGGGGCTCTTCGGCGGCGCCATCGAGAACCTCGGCACCGAGCGCCACCACGAGGCCTACGTCAAGAAGCTCATCAGCCTGGAGTTGCTGGGCTGCTTCGCGATGACCGAGACCGGCCACGGCAGCGACGTGCAGTCCCTGGAGACCACCGCGACGTACGACCCGGCCACCCAGGAGTTCGTGATCGACTCCCCGACCCCGACCTCCCGCAAGGACTACATCGGCGGTGCGGCCGAAACTGCCCGGGTGGCAGCGGTTTTCGCACAGCTGATCACGCCCGACGGCGAGAAGCACGGCGTGCACTGCTTCGTCGTGCCGATCCGCGACGACAACGGTGAGGACCTCCCCGGCGTCACGACGTCGGACTGCCACTACAAAGGTGGGCTTCCCGGCGTGGACAACGGCCGGATCCAGTTCGACCAGGTCCGGATTCCGCGTGAGAACCTGCTCAACAAGTACGCCGACGTCGCCGAGGACGGCACCTACTCGTCCCCCATCGAGAACCCCAACCGCCGCTTCTTCACGATGCTGGGCACCCTGATCCGCGGCCGGGTCACCGTCGGCGGCAGCGCCGGCGCGGCCGCACGCGTGGCCCTGGACATCGCGACCCGATATGCGCTGCAGCGCAGGCAGTTCGAAGATCCCGACGGCGGCGAGGTGCTGCTGATGGATTATCTGGTCCACCAGCGCCGGCTGTTTCCGCTGATCGCCCGGTCGTATGCGTTGCAGTTCGCCCAGAACGAGCTCGTCGCCAAATGCCATGAGCTGCAGACGGCCGAGGATCCCGACCCCGAGGAGCAGCGCGAGCTGGAATCGCGCGCGGCGGGCCTGAAGGCCGCCAACACCTGGCACGCCACCCGCGCCATCCAGGAGGCCCGCGAAGCGTGCGGCGGCGCAGGCTATCTCGCCGAGAACAGGCTGATCGCGCTGAAGGCCGACACCGACGTGTTCACCACGTTCGAGGGCGACAACCACGTGCTGTTCCAGCTGGTGGCCAAGGAGCTGCTGACCGCCTACGCCGACGACATCAAGGGTATGAGCCCGGTCGAATGGGTGCGGTTCGCGGCGAACTTCGCCGGCGAGCGGGTGCTCAAACGCACTGCGGCGCAGACGATCATGCAGACCATCCTGGACTCCCGCGAGGACAACGAGGAAGAGGGCAGCCTGTTCAACCGCGGCACCCAGGTCCAGATGTTCGAGGACCGCGAGGAATACATGGTGGCCTCGGTGGCGCGCCGGCTGCAGGCCAAGTCCAAGGAGATGAGCGCGTTCGACGCGTTCAACTCCGTACAGGACCACGTGCTGCACGTCGCCCAGGCCCACATCGACCGCATCGTGCTGGAGGCCTTCGTCGCCGGGATCGACGCATGCGAGGACCGCCAGGCCCGTGAGGTCCTCGGGCTGGTGTGCGACCTGTACGCGCTGTCGGTGATCGAAGAGGACAAGGCGTGGTTCGTCGAACACCGCTTCCTGTCCACCGAACGCGCCAAGGCGGTCACCCGCGGCATCAACGACCGTTGCCGCCGGCTGCGGCCGCACGCCCAGTTGCTCGTCGACGGGTTCGGCATCCCCGAGTCGTTGCGCTACGCCGAGATGCTGCACCCCGAGAAGATTCCGGACGCCGACGAGCACACCCGCAAGGATGCGACCAGCGCCGGCGTCATCTGATCATTCGTTCGGGATCGGATCGAGGACGGTGAGCCTGCCGTCCTCGATCGTGACCCGCACGCTGCCGCTCCCACTCGGGCAGCACGGCTCGTCCTGTCCCTGACGCCACTGGTACTGCACGACTGCGTCGTGCTCGCCCTGTGGCGTCACGGTGATGTACGGCCGGGGGTCGATGGTCGGGGATCCCACCGGGACGCCCTCGCCGAAGAACAGCACCTGCTGCGGGCTGTCGGGCTGATCACCCGAAGTGACCACGACCCACTGCAGACCGCAGTCGGCCGCGCTGCCCCTGCCGACCTCCCGCCACGGCCCCGGCGGCAGCAGCGCGTACTCCGCTTCCACGTCCTGGGCTGCCGGTCCCGGCCCGCAGTCGGTGGCGCTGCTCGTCGGCTCCGGTGCCGGCGGGCTCGCGCCGCAGCCGGCCGCCGAGATCGCGACCGCCAACAGCATCGCCGAGGTCAGATGCCCTACCCGAGCGCGCATGACTCGCATGGGCCCAGGATACGGGCGCAAATACCCTCCGGCACGGACGGTTTCGTGGCTCCCCCGCCTGGACTCGAACCAGGAACCCTTCGGTTAACAGCCGAATGCTCTGCCAATTGAGCTACAGGGGATTACCCTCCCGCGGCGGCCTGCGCCGCGAGCCAGAGAGCACTCTAACCTACGTCGGTACGCGGGTGCCAATGCGTCCGGCGGTGAGCCGACCGCCGGGCATGTGAGGCAGGATGGACACCGACACCACAGACCAACCATGCTGACCCATCGAGACTCTGGAGGGCACCTGTGATCGGGTATGTCGCCGCAGCTGCTGTCGGCTACGTGATGGGAACGAAGGCCGGACGGCGCCGTTTCGAGCAGATCTCAGGGACCTACCGCGCCGTCACGAGCAGCCCGGCGGCCAAGGCCGTCATCGAAGCCGGGCGACGCAAAATCGCCGAGCGGGTGTCCCCCGACCCGGCGATGGTGAAGCTGACACGCATCGACTCCGGCACCGAGGTCCTCGAGCCGGAGCCGATCGTGAAGAAAATCCAGTGAAGAAAAATCAGTGACGAAGAACCGCTAGCCGATGGGCTGGGTGATCGTGGTGCCCGGCAGCAGCGGGCCGGTCTGGACGCCCCAGACGCCGTAGGAGCCGCCGTAGCCGATGCCGACGTTCGGCGAACCGATCGCGACACCCTGGCCGTTGGAGTACGACAGGCAGTGCCCGTCGGCCTGGTTACCGAACCACGCCAGGCAGCGCGGGGCCGCGGTGGTCTCCACCGCACCGTCGGCGGTGGTCAGGGACGCATAGAGCGGGAACGCGACGGCCGCGGCCGCGATGGCCCCGGCGATCACACGAGACTTGTTCGTCTGGATCTTGCCTACGAGCACGAGACGCTCACCTTCTCCCCGACGGATTACAGCTGTCATCACCTTAACCCGCCTATCGCCATCACGCAGTCATGTCGTTACCGCTGGCCTGTTCCAGCAGGCTGCGGCGGTAGGACTCCATCGCCACCAGGTCCCCGAACAGCGCGTGATACTCGTCACCCTGCTCGACCGGGGACATGCGCTGCAGCTTGGACTTGACCTCGGCGATCTGCCGACCGATCCACACCTCCTGTAGGCGCGCGAGCACGCCACCGATGTAGCGGGGCAGCTTCTCGTCGTCGGCGTTGATCGCCTCGACGCTCAACTCGTTGACCAGGGTGGCCGTCTGTGGGGAGACCGCCTGCTCACGCACCGCCTCGATCCACTGCGCGCCGCTGAGCCCGGCCACGGTCCCGCCGCAGGCCTCGATCGCCGCGCGCACCTCGGCATAGCTGGGATGGGTGAAACTGTCGGCGGTCAGCGAGTCGAACACCGGACCGGCCAGCGCCGGGAACTGCAGCGCCGACTTGAGCGCTTCCCGCTGAGGCCACAGCGTCGGATCGGCCGGGTCGGGGCGCGTCGTCTCCGACGTCGGCCCGGCCTGCGCGCGTGGCGCCTGGGCAGGCTGGGCCGCACCGCGCCGCCGCGACCGGTCCGGCATCCCGCGCTGGCCGGCCACCTCGCGGACCCGGGTCAGCACCTGCCCCTCGTCGCGCCAGCCCGTCCAGCCGGCGAGCCGGCGCGCGTACTCGTCGCGCAGCGCGTAGTCGCGGATCCTGGCCACCAGCGGAACGCACTGCCGCAGCGCGTCGACCTGCGCCTGCGGATCGTTGTCGAGCACGTCGCCGGGCGGAATCAGGCTGCGCACCGCGAACTCGAACATCGGGATCCGACGGGCCACCAGGTCGCGCAGGGCCCCGTCGCCGGACTTCAGCCGCAGGTCACACGGGTCCATCCCGTCCGCGGCGATCGCCACGAACGACTTGCCCGCGACCTGCTGGTCGCCGTCGAACGCCTTCAGCGCGGCGGCCTGCCCTGCCGCGTCGCCGTCGAACACGAAGATCAGCTCGCCGCGGTACCAGTTGTCGTCCATCATCAGCCGGCGCAGCAACGCCAAGTGCGACTCGCCGAACGCGGTGCCGCACGACGCGACCGCGGTGGTCTCCCCCGCCAAGTGCATCGCCATCACGTCGGTGTAGCCCTCGACCACGACCGCGCGGTGCGCCTTGGCGATGTCCCGCCTGGCCAGGTCCAGCCCGAACAGCACCGACGACTTCTTGTACAGCACGGTCTCGGGGGTGTTGACGTACTTGGCTTCCATCGGGTCGTCGTCGAAGATCCGCCGGGCCCCGAACCCGATGACTTCACCGCCGCCGGCGCGGATCGGCCACAGCAGCCGGCGGTGGAACCGGTCCATCGGGCCGCGCCTGCCCTCGCGCGACAGGCCCGCGGCCTCCAGCTCCTTGAACTCGAAGCCCTTGCGCAGCAGGTGTTTCGTCAGGGTCTCCCACCCGGACGGGGCGAACCCGCAGCCGAACCTGGCCGCGGCGGCGGCGTCGAAGTTGCGCTCGAGCAGGTACTGGCGGGCGGGCGCGGCCTCCTCGCTGGTCAGCTGCTCGGCGTAGAACTCCTGCGCGGCAGCGTTGGCGGCCAGCAGCCTGCTGCGGCTGCCCCGGTCGCGCTGGACGTTGGTGGTGGACGAACCGGTGTAGGTGACCGTGTAACCCACCCGGTCGGCGAGCAGTTCGACGGCCTCGACGAAGCTGACGTGCTCGATCTTCTGCAGGAACGCGTAGACATCGCCGCCCTCGCCGCATCCGAAACAATGGAAGTGGCCGTGGTTGGGGCGCACGTGGAACGACGGGGACTTCTCGTCGTGGAACGGGCACAACCCCTTGAGCGAATCCGCACCCGCACGGCGCAGCTGGACGTAGTCGCCGACGAGTTCCTCGATGTTGACGCGTTCGCGGATGGCGGCGATGTCGCGATCGGGGATCCTGCCCCTACCTCGAGTCGCTTCGGCCGCCACCCGGTCAGTCTAGAACCCGGCCGGCGCGCCGCTATGCGGGTTCGAGTCGCTCCAACCGGCCCTCGGTGTACGACGCCACCTGGTCGATCACCACCCGCAGCCGGGCCGCGTCGTCCGGGGCGGCGTTGAACTCCGGGACGAACAGCGGATCCAGCGACGCCGGCGCGTTGGCGGACACGAACTCGACCACCGCCTCGACGCGTTCGCGCTGCTGGGCCTGCAGATCCAGGTGTGGCGGATCCGACATGATGAACTGCAGCGCGAGGATCTTCAGCACCGCCACCTCGGCCCGCACCACCGTGGGCACCTCGAGGTTGGTCCGGTAGCGCACCAGCCGGCCCGGCCCGGTGATGTTGCGGGTCGCCGCGATCGCCGACGACACGAACCGCCCGACCAGCTCGCTGGTCATGGTCTTGAGCGCCACCGACGCGGCCAGCGTGCCGTCGTACTTGCCGACCGCCGCGACCGCCGGCAGCACCGACAGCCGCTCGGCGGCCTCGACGAGATCGGCCGCGGCCAGCCCGCCGCCCATCCCGTGCGACTGTCCGAGCCGGCCCAGCGCGTTGACCGCGTCGTCGTCGGCGAGCACCCGCAGGTCGATGCGGCCCGAGATCACGCCGTCCTCGACGTCGTGCACCGAATACGCGACGTCGTCGGCCCAGTCCATGATCTGGGCCTCCAGGCACTGCCGGCGCTCAGGGGCATCCCCGCGCACCCAGGCCGCCATCTCGGCGTCGTCGTCGTAGAACCCGAACTTGCCACCCTCGGGCGGGCGGAACCACGGATACTTGGTGACCGCGTCGAGCGCGGCGCGGGTCAGGTTCAGCCCCGCGCTGCGCTGTTGACCGTCAAGGACTTTCGGCTCCAGCCGGGTCAGGATGCGGAAGTTCTGGGCGTTGCCCTCGAATCCGCCGCAGGCCGCGGCGAGCTCGTTGAGCGCGCGTTCGCCGTTGTGGCCGTAGGGCGGGTGCCCGATGTCGTGCGCCAGCCCGGCCAGATCCACCAGGTCGGGGTCGGCACCCAGCCCGACGGCCATACCGCGCCCGATCTGGGCGACCTCCAGCGAATGCGTCAGCCGGGTCCGCGGCGTCTCGCTCTGCCGCGGGCCGACGACCTGGGTCTTGTCGGCCAGCCGGCGCAGCGCGGCGGAATGCAGCACCCTGGCCCGGTCCCGGGCGAAGTCGGTGCGGTGTTCGGTGGCGGTGCCCGGCAACGCGGCAGCCTTGGGATGCTCGGCCACCCAGCGTTGGCGGTCGAACTCCCCGTAGGGGTCGGGTTGCGTGATTTCTGTGGACACCGAAGCACAGTCTGCCAGGGCCGATGGCCTGCGAAGCGCAGGTGTGCTGGTGCGCCGCACTAGATTGGCGGACATGCGTGTCGCCCGCCTGCTGCCCCTGCTGCTCGCCGTCCTGACCGCCGGACTTCTGTGTTCGCCCGCCGCGGTGGCCGATCCACCGATGCGGCTGCCCACCTATCTGACCGACAACGCCGGGGCGCTCGACGCCGCGGGCGTCGACGAGGTGCAGACCGCGATCAACCGGCTCTACGACGACAAGCGCATCCGGCTGTGGGTGGTGTACGTCGAGAGCTTCTCCGGGACCAGCGCCCAGTCGTGGGCGCAGGCCACCTTCCAGCGCAGCGATCTGGGCAGCCAGGACGTGATCCTCGCGGTGGCGACCGTCGACCGCGCGTACGCGCTGCTCGCGCCGAAGGGCGGTGCGGTGCGCGCCGACGTCGACGAGATCCGGCGCGACAAGGTGGAACCGCTGCTGCGCAACGGCGACTGGGCCGGTGCGGCCGTGGCCGCCGCCGAGGGTCTGGCCGGCTCCGGCAGTTCGGTCAGCTGGTTCGCGGTGCTGATCCTGCTGGCGCTGATCGCGCTGGCCCTGGCGATCCTGGTGCTGTGGCAGCGGCGCCGCCGGCGCAAGCGCCGCGAGGCCGATTTCGCCGCCGCACAGCGGGTGGACCCGTCGGATCCCCACGCGCTGGCCTCGGTTCCGCTCGACGCCCTCGACGACCTGTCCCGCAAGATCGTCGTCGACGTCGACAACGAGGTGCGCACCAGCGAGAGCGAACTGGCGCTGGCGGTCGAGGAATTCGGCCCGCAGGACACCGCACCGTTCACCCGCGCGGTGGCCAATGCCAAAGCGACGCTGGCCGAGGCGCTCAACGTGCGGCACATCCTCGACGACGCGGTGCCCGAGACCCCCGCGCAGCGGCGGGAACTGCTCACCCGGGTGATCGTGTCGGCGGCCAAGGCCGACGACGGACTCGAAGCGCAGCGCGAGGCGTTCGCCGCGTTGCGGGATCTGGTGATCAACGCCCCGAGCCGGCTCGACACGCTGACCCAGCAGATGGTGGACCTGACCGCGCGGCTCACCCCGGCCGAGCAGACCCTGGCACAGCTGAAGTCCCAATTCGCCGAGACCGCACTGGTTTCGGTGTCGGACAACATCGACGAGGCGCGGCAGCGCCTGGAGTTCGCCGATCAGAGCATCAGCACCGCGCGCAACCTGGTGTCGCGTCCGGCCGACAGACAGGGCGGCCTGGTCGACGCGATCCACGCCGCCGAAGCCGCGCTCGGTCAGGCGCGCACGCTGCTCGATGCCGTCGACAGCGCGTCGACCGACATCAACCGCGCCGTCGCGGGGCTGCCCGCGGTGATCGCCGACATCCAGAACGGCATCAACCAGGCGGGGGCCCAGCTCGCGCAGGGCCTCCAGCACGGCTCTGTCGCGGTGGCCACCGAGCTCAGCGACGCCAGAGACGCTGCGGTGCAAGCGGTGTCACACGCCCAGAGCACCGGGGACAGCGACCCGCTCGGCGCGTTCACCCGGCTCACCCAGGCCGACGCCGACCTGGACCGGCTGTTGGCCGAGGTCGCGCAGGAGCGGGAGACGGCCGAGCGGCTCAGCCGTACCTTCGATCAGGCGCTGTTCAACGCGCAATCGCGGGTGCGCGCGGTATCGGATTACATCGACACCCGCCGCGGCGCGATCGGCCCCGAGGCCAGGACCCGGCTCGCCGAGGCCGTGCGCCAACTTCAGGCCGCGCGGGACAAGCAGGACATCAACCTGACCGAGGCGATCGCGCACGCCAACGGCGCGGCGATGCTGGCGGCGCAGGCGCAGTCCCTGGCCAACGCGGACGTCACCGCCGCCCAGCAGCACTTTCGGGGCCCCTACGGGGGCGGCGGGGGCGGCGGTCAGATGGGTGCCGTGATCGGCGGCATCCTGATCGGCAACGTGCTCTCCGGGGTGCTGCGCGGCGGCCTCGGCGGAGGAGGCTTCGGCGGCGGCTTCGGCGGCGGCGGCGGCTTTGGTGGTGGTGGAGGCGGCTTCAGCGGCGGCGGCGGCCGCTTCTAGCCCGGCACCCCCTCCCCCCTCCCCCTC